>CAWEYF010000001.1:0-24517 GCA_963813235.1 Candidatus Aminicenantota bacterium
AAACAATTTTCTTAAACGTATACCACCAAGATGCACCTAAACTACGAGCTACCTCCTCAGTAGATTGCTCCAATTGCATTAAAGAAGCGGATGTTGAGCGGAACACGAGTAGTAAATGGCGTACGAAATAAGCAAGTGGCAAGATCTAGAACGTCCGAATCAAAACTTGATTAAATGCAAGTACGCTTTTCCTTTAAAACTTAGTCGAACCATTGCATAAGCAGCAACAATACCGAATAATAGGTTGCCGACTGTTGCAACTGCCGGCCATTTGGAGAGAGTTCCAAATCGGGCGCCATGTACGCTCATCTGTAAAGAGCGCCTTATAGTAATCTAGTGTATATTCTGTCGGTAAAATCTGTACTGTCCATGCCTCGTCTTTTGAGAACGAGATGAGTACTAGTACTAATATCGGCAGAATTAGGATTAATGTTCCTAAAAAGGTAATAAAATGGAAATAAATTTTTAAGGTTTAAGATGTAACTTCTGAACGACGTACACTAATGCCCTTACTTAAATTTTGGTAGTTACGAAGATTTTGATAACAACGCATAATAAACAAGGAAAGTATTGAAACAATGGATAGAATAGTTGATTGTGTTGCTGCCATATCTAGGTTTCCATTTGTCCGTGCTAAATAAATTTGCCTCGTCATCGTTCGTTCAACCCCAAACATAAGCGGTGCAGTATAAGAAGCCATCGATACCATAAATACGAGTAGAGAAGATGCAATGATGGAGGGGGATAACCTTTCTCCATACATAAATCCGGCTACGCCCGAGGCTCGTTGCCGCTTCTTCAAGAGATGGATCAAGACCTTTAATTGCACTATCGTCAGGTCCTGCTTGGAAGCTTTCAGGTCGTAGCGATATCGTAAATTGTTTCACCAACAGTCGCTACTGTATGCTTTTGTAAATTTGCTTGTAAGTCCGTGTAGCACAAGAACGTGCTCACTTTCTACTGTAATTATTTTAGCATCAATTGATTTCACCTTCATCTCTAGCATATTAGTTTTCCCAGATAAACGTTGCCACAAAGTGGTTATTTGGTTTGTGATAAATTTCCTGAGGTGTACCAATTTGCTTGGTGACACCTTCATCCATTACACGTGAACTAAAAGTTATCGCCTTTACCTTTTACATTTGTATCCCAGTATTCCATCCACTCAGCGTCTTTGTCAGGCATTAATGATAACACTGATTGAAGTTTCACTTTATCCCCATCTAAAATGCCCCTATGTTCATTCTGAATAGTATAGATTATGTTTTTTGTTTCGTTTTACGCATCGATAAGTATGGGGGAAGGGTCATGCCAATTAATACGAGCACAATGCCGAAAAGCTGGAGTGTACTGACTACCTCATGAAGTACGATAACGGACACTAAGATTGCAACGGGTAGTTCCATTGCACTTAAAATAGAAGTTAATCCACCGCCAACTTTCGGAGCAGCAAGTGAAAATAATAAAATCGGTAAAATAATACCGAATAAGCCAAGCACTAGACCATATTTCCAAAGCCCTGCGCTTAGTTGACCATTCCAAATAATTTCAGGTGATAAAAAGATGCTAATAACAATGAGTGCAACAACTGACACGATAAATGTACGAGTAATCATTGTAATCCCCGTGACTTGGCGCGCATTAATCTGGATAAAAATAGAGAAACTTAGTGCAGATGCTAAACCGAATGCCCATCCCTGCCAAGGAATTGCTGTTAAGTCAACATCAAAAATACCTGCCGCTAAAATGAGTCCGCAAATAAAAATAGTAGCGAGATAACTTCAAGTCTCGTTGGTAGTCGTTTTGTTAGCGCACAATCTAAAAATAATCCAATCCATGTAAATTGGAATAACATAACGACTGCTAGTGATGCAGGTAAATAATTAAGTGCATGGCCATAAACAACCCCTGTTGTCGCTGTAAAAACCCCAGCGAACAGTAATGTAATCCAGCCTTTTAGTGGGACGGTAGGCAATGTACGCTGTGTAATGAGTACTAAAATCAAGGCTAGTAAAAAGCCAAAAAAAACGGTCCCAGACGACGATATTTTGGCGCGGCAGTCCGTTCGCCGCCAGCCAGCCGACGATGGCGTCCACGACCTCGAGGCGCGTGCTGATCAGGCCCGGCCCGACCGGGTTGATCTTGACGCCGACGACATCATCCTTGGTGAAGAACAGGCCGAAGGGCGTTGAGGCGAGGTCCTTCCCGGTGAGCGCCGTGATCCCTTTTTCGAACATCGCCCGGACGGCGGCCGCATCCACCTTGGCCCCCGATACGGAAGCCGCGTCGCGGACCTCCACGACGCGTCCCGGGAACGGCCCCGGGAGCGAGAACTTCGTCCTCGGGACCTTCATGGCGTCGGCGATATTCGTGGCCGGCTTGGCCGGCGACGCCGGGGCCTGTTCCTGGACGGCGGCGAGCGACCTCCCGGCCAGGAGCCCGATCCCGGCGACGGCCCCGGCCGCCCCTCCGACCCGAAAAAAATCTCGCCTGTCGAGCGAGAGCCGCGACTCCATCGAACGATAGGCGTGTCTCTTCATTTTGGCGCCCTCAGTCCTTTTTCCTCAATTTCCCTTTTTTGATCTTTTCTTCGTCCTGCTTTTGACGCTTTTCGAGGTCGGCCTTTTCCGTCTCATGCTTCTTCTTGAGGTCGGAGACCTTGGACTCGAGCTCGCGTTCGATCCGGATCTTCTCCTCGGAGGTCCGGGCGAGCTTCCGGTCCTCGGCGACCTTCCGCCGGATCACGCTGATCTCTTCGCCCTGGCTCTCCTCGAGGAGCCTTCTCTCCCGGACCTGTTCCTCGCCGAGCGCGCTGTCGTCGACGACGTCCCCGGAGAGCGCATTGCCCGCCTCGTCCGGCCGCAGGACCGCCTTCGGCCGCGCGAGCCGGTTCTTCGACAGCGCCGGTTTATGGATGAGGACTTCGTCACGTTCGATCCGGGCCAGGCCCGGCCTATCGGCGTCTTTGAGGCGGTACCTCGTGACCTGCCTGCCGGTCAGTCGCCTGGCTTGGTCGGGGTCGAAGCCCTCGTTGTAGACCCTGTCACCCCGGGCCAGGATATTGACGTTGACGACCGTGTAGTTGATGATCGTCAGGTTCCGTTCGTAGGGAAGAACGTAACGGTCCAACCGGTCGTTCCAGAAGTTCCGGCCGTCGACGAAGATCCAGGTGAATAGAGGGATGTCGAAACCTGAGGATCTTATGCCGATCCCGGGAATGAACTCGGCGTCGGGGGGGAGAGGCGCCCAGCCGAGTTGAAGGTCGCCCGTCCTCCACGCCACCCAGGCCGGTCCCCAGACGGTATCCGGGACCCAGTACCAGCCCAGGCCGCGGTCAAAGCCCCAGCGGCCGTAATGGAAGGGGATCCAGCCCCATTCGAAGCTCGAGATCCAGGTCCAGCCGTAATCGCTCCAGATCCATCGGCCGTTGGTATACGGCCGCCAGCCGTAAGGCATATGGCGGGGGATCCAGACGAAGCCGTAGCGCGGGGAGTCCACCCAGGTCCCGTAGGCGCCAGGTCATCATAGAAAACGGAGATATCCCGCTCCCCGCCCCGGCTGTAAGTACCCTCGCTCCCGGGGGGCGGCATCCGTCCGCCTTCGTCGGTAGGAACGTAGACGATACATCCGGCGACGAAGGCCAACAGGATGACGATGGGAACCCATGCGGCTTTTTTCATCGACAATCTCCTTTTCTCCGGCGGGATCTTGGTCAAGACATGCGCCGGCCCAGTCGTCCCGCTCAGGCGAGACGCTTGAAAACCGATTTGATCCGCTTGAAAGCCCAGTTGAGGTCCTTGTCCCTTATGACGAGCGGCGGGGCGAAGCGGATGACGTTCTCGTGCGTCTCCTTGCAGAGGAGACCCTCTTTCATCAGCTCCTCGCAGAAGCGCCTGGCTCCGCCGGCCTCGGGATGGAGCTCGACGCCGATGAGCAGGCCCCGGCCGCGGATCTCCTTGATGTGCTTGCTCCTGATGGTCCTGAGCTTGGCCATGAAATGGATCCCGCGCTCGGCCGCGGCCTCGACGAGCTTCTCCTCGCGGGTGACGCGGATGGCCTCGCGGGCCACGGCGCACGCCAGTGGATTGCCGCCGAACGTGGAACCGTGTTCGCCGGCCTTGAACACCCCCAGGATATCCCGGTTCGCAAGGACGGCCGAAATGGGATAGCAGCCGCCGCCGAGGGACTTGCCCACGACGACCATGTCGGGCATGACGCCTTCGTAGTCGGACGCGAAGAGCTTGCCGACGCGACCGAGACCCGTTTGGATCTCGTCGGCGATGAAGAGGACCCTGTTCTTCTCGCAGATCTCTTTGGCCCTCTTCAGGTAGCCGTCGGGCGGGATCAGGATCCCGGCCTCGGCCTGGATCGGCTCGACAATGAAGGCCGCCGTGTTCGGGGTGATGGACTTCTCCAGGGCGTCGGCGTCCCCGAACGGGATGATCGGGAAGCCGGGCGTGAACGGGCCGTAGTCCTTGCGGTACAACGGCTCGGTGGAGAAGCTGACGATGGTGACCGTCCGGCCGTGGAAATTGTTCGTGCAGGCGATGATCTCGGCCCGGTCCTCGGGGATGCCCTTGATCTGATAGCCCCACTTCCGGGCGGCCTTGACGGCCGTCTCGACGGCCTCGGCCCCGGAGTTCATCGGAAGGACCATCTCATATCCGGTCCAGTCGCAGAGCTCTTTGGCCAACATGGGCCATTGGTCGTTCCGGAAGGCCCGGGAGGTCAGGGTCAGGTTCTTTGCCTGGGCCTGGAGGGCCTTGACGATCCGGGGGTGGCAATGCCCCTGATTCGCGGCCGAATAGGCGGCCAGGAAATCGAGGTACTTCTTCCCTTCGACGTCCCACATCCAGATGCCCTTGGCCTTGCTGACGACAACGTCGAGCGGATGGTAATTGTGGGCCCCGTAAAGGTCCTCGATGAGGATGAGATCCTTGCTGTCCATTGTTACGCTCCTATGATCGATACGTTATGATGCCCCATTTATCTCTGGCGGAGAGGGCGGGATTCGAACCCGCGGTACACCTTGCGGCGCACACACGCTTTCCAAGCGTGCTCCTTAAGCCACTCGGACACCTCTCCGGTCATGATCGACCCGCGCGCAGGCCGCGCGCAAACCTTAACTTATCAAAAATCCGGGGCGTGGTCAATTTCGATGAAGGCGGTCCGAAAGGCCAACGATTCAAGAGCCCGGGCTACCGATAGATATTGATGATATCTTTAAGCATCGCGGCGCCGGTCCCGCCGGGATCCGACCGGCCCCCGATGATCGTGACCGGACCCATCGTGTCCGTGTAGAACGTGACCCCTTTGGTCGTCCCCCGGACCCCGAACAACGGATGATCGCCGTCGAGCAGGGCGAGGCCGACCTCGAGGTTCCAGGGATGCTCGCGGTTTTCCTTCGAGCACTTCCCCATGAGCCGGAGCGCCTTGCCCGATTCGGCCGCTTTGGGGACGAGATGGGGCGCGAGGTCCCGGATCCCCGAAACCGCCACCTCGTCCAGCCGGAAGCCCGTCCCCATGACGGAGTTGCTGATGATGAGAAGCTTGGCCGCCGTATCCCACCCGTCGACGTCCATCGTCGGATCCGGTTCGGCGATCCCCCGGGTTTGCGCCTCTGCGAGGGCCTGGGCATATGTCCCGCCCTCTTCCATCTTCGTCAGGATATAGTTCGTCGTGCCGTTGAGGATGCCCTCGATGCCCAGGACCTCGGCACCGGCGAGAGAGCGGATGCCGACGTCCAGCGTCGGAAGGGCCGCCGCGGCGGCGCCGCTTGCCATCAGGCGGACGCCCCGCCTGGCGGCCAGGTCATTGAGCTCTCGGAACCTGATGGCCAGCGCCCCTTTGCCCGCAGTAGCGACATGCCAACCGTTCTCCAGGGCCAAGGTGATGTGGGCGAGTCCCGGCTCTCCCGTCCTCAGGTCGGAGGGAGTGCACTCCACGAGGACGCCGGGTTCCATCTTTCCGACGATATCGGCGAACCGGAGGCCCTCCTTCCAGAGCGCGCTTTCACGGATGCCGCCCGGCGAATCGGCCGTGAAGGACTCCAGGGGAAGGCGGTCGCCTCCGACGATGCCGCCGTCACTCTTCAGCGCGGCCCTGGGGACGAGATCGAGTCCGTAGCGGTCGCGGCAGGAGTCCCTCTTTTCGGCGATGACGCGCCCGAAGGCCCGGCCGACCCGGCCGAATCCGGCGATAACGACGTTGACGGTTTTCAGGAAAGCCCCCCAGGCCACCGTGGAAAAGAAACGGCAAGCCGTTGATGCCGCGCTTGTCTTAGAAAAGAAGCCGACCGGGTCTCTCTCAAGACTTTATTTTGGATCTCTTTATCCCCCCTCCCCCCCTTAGAATATAAGGGGGGGATATTAGGTAAGCGACCCGGATAGCGGTACGGAGAGGGCGGGATTCGAACCCGCGATACCGATTGCTCAGTATATCGGTTTTCGAGACCGACGCCTTCAACCACTCGGCCACCTCTCCGCACAGGCCTCCATTTTATCCGGTTTCGGCTTTTTGGCAAGCCCGGGGTTGGAGAAAGCCCTGTAGCCTTGTTGTCCGCGGCCGGGGGGTTGGTTCATGGCACGGACGGAACGGCCTTGCCTCGCGCTTCGTCCAAAGACGCCGCTCCGGGGGCTCTCCCCGTGAATATCAGGGCCAGTCAGGGAGGGCAAGGTTCCTTGTTTGGAGTCTTGGGCGCGTTCCCTTGCCGTTCCCGCGCCGATTTCTTCGGCGGTCCCGGAGCTTGCGAACATGTCGTGATCACGACCGTATTCCCGCGTTTGGACGACCCCTCTTTGAGCGGAAGAAGACTTTGAGAATGGCCGCGCATTCATCGGCCATGAAGCCGGCCGAGATCGCGGGGCGATGGTTCAGCTTGCGGAACGGGAAGCGCATGATGGAGCGGACGGCGCCGGACTTGGGATCGGGGGCGCCGTAGACAAGGCGACGGATCCGGGCCTGGACGACGGCTCCCAAACACATCGCGCAGGGTTCGAGGGTCACATAGAGATCACAGCCGGTCAGCCGGTAGTTGCCGAGCTTCCGGGCGGCCGCCCTCAGGGCCACGACCTCGGCATGGGCCGTCGGATCACGCTTTGAGATAGGTCTGTTCCGGCCCCGGCCGACAATATGCCCGTCCTTGACAACGATCGCCCCGACCGGCACCTCATGCCTGTCTGCGGCCTTCCGGGCTTCGGCAATCGCATGAGACATGAAAAATCGGTCATCCCGGGTATCGCTCATGGCAATGCCATGATTCTAGCTTTGTTGGACCCCATGTTCAATGCCCTTAACAATCCTTGCCGGCCGCATTCGACGGCCGACCGGGGCCAAATGCCCTAACCACCCTCACGTTGTGCCTAGCTCGACCATCTCGCCCGGCCCGCGTTCTCCTTTACATCCGCTCGGGCTTTCCCCTAGACTAGGGGGAGATCCGACGAAGGAGCGAACATGGACATTCTCGAATGCCTTTTCTGCGGGCAACGCCGGCCCTGGGACGTGTTCTCGCCCTTCTGTCCGGAATGCCGAGAGCCCCTTTTCTTCGCGCGTGAGACCGGCCAACTCCGGATCCATGAAGACCGGGCGCATCCATTGGAGCGATGGCTCGATTTCCTGCCCCTGGAGCGCATCGATCACGGCTTGAGCCTGGGTGAGGGAAACACTCCCTTCCTGAAGCTTGCGAGGCTCGGGGCCGAGGCCGGATTGCCGGAACTTTACGCCAAGTTCGAGGCCCAGAACCCTACGATGAGCTTCAAGGACCGGGGAACGGCCGCCGCCGTCCAGAAGGCCGTTGCCCTGGGGTTCAAGCGCATCGGGACCGTGTCGACGGGCAATATGGCCGCCTCGACGGCCGCTTATGGCGCCAGGGCGGGTCTCGAGACGACCGTCCTCCTCAAGGAGGAGACGTCCCGTCAGAGCCTGCTCGCCGCGGGCATCTTCGGCCCCAGGCTCGTCAGGGTCAAGGGCGACTACGGGAGCCTCTTTTACCGGAGCCTCGAGATCGGGCGGAAGCTCGGCATCTATTTCATGAACTCGGTCGACCCGGTCCGCGTCGAGGGTTATAAGGTCACCGGGTTCGAGATCTTCCGGCAGTCCGGGAACAGAGCCCCCGGCTCCATCTTCGTCCCGGTGAGCTCGGGGGGGCATCTCATAGGCCTGATGAGGGCCTTCGAAGACCTTCTGGCGCAGGGGCTCATCGACCGATATCCGACGTTCGTCGGCGTCCAGGCGGAAGGATGCGCGCCTCTGGCCCGGGCCTTCGCTGCGGGGAGCCGCAGGTTCGAACGCCTCGAGGGCGCTCCTACGATCGCCCACGCCATCTCGAATCCGGCCCCCCCGGCCGGGAACGCCGTCCTTCATATGATCCGTGAACACGGCGGGCTCCTCATTTCCGTCTCCGACACGGAGATCCTCGAAGCCCAGCGTGCCCTGGCCGATCGCGAAGGCCTGTTCTGCCAGCCCGAATCCGCAGTGACGTGGGCAGGGCTCGCGCGCCTTGGCCGGGAGCCCGGGATGGCCAGGACCGATTCCGCGGTCCTCGTCCTCACGGGCAGCGGGCTCAAGGCGGCCCATATCCTCGAGATCCAGCCGGTCCGGGCCGAAGACGTCGAGCTTGCGGGCCTCGAAAAAACGCTTCAGGAGGGCGCCGGACACGCTTGATACGTTCGCCGGCGCAAAACCCGATTTTCGAATCTGGGCATAGAGCGCCGCTCAGTATTAACCCGAAGCATACCACGGGCTTCAGACCGGGGAGTCGAATGGGTTGTAATCCCCGGGCCCGCCCGGAAGGCATTATGGAGTCCGATAGCCTACTTCCGGAGGCGATGGTGATGGCGCCGGCTTACTTGCATTCTCTCGATGTGATAGGATAGCAGCATTCCGGTGTTTCCAAGGAGGTCCTCGATGCAGGGAGATTATCGCTCTCCGATAGACATCGGCATCAAGTTGCCGAAGATACCCAAAAAAGCGTTCCAAGCTGCGATCGCGGTCGTCGTCGCCATCGTCTTTCTTTACGGATCGATCTACCAGGTCAGCCCCGAGGAGATGGGCGTCATCCTGAGATTCGGCAAGTTCGTCCGGACCTCCGAGCCCGGGCTCCACTTCAAACTGCCGCTCGGGATCGAGGCCCTGACCCGCGTCCCCGTCCAGCGCCAGCTCAAGCTCGAGTTCGGCTTCCGGACGACAAAACCGGGCATCCAAACGGAATACACGAGCAACGCCGGGACCAAGGCCGAATCCGTCATGCTGACCGGGGACCTGAACGTCGTCGTCACCGAGTGGATCGTCCAGTACAAGATCAAGGACCCCTATAAGTTCCTCTTCAAGATGCGGGAAGCCACGACGACCTTCCGGGGCATGACCGAGGCCATTGTCAGGCGCATCATCGGAGACAACTCGGTCGACGAGGTCATCACGGTCGGCCGGGCCCGGATCGCCAACGAGGCCAAGGATGCCCTCCAGGGGCTCTGCGACAGCTACGAGATCGGCATCGACGTCAACCAGCTCATCTTCCAGGACGTCAATCCGCCCGACCCCGTCAAGCCGTCCTTCAACGACGTCAACGAGGCCCTCCAGGAGAAGGAGCGGAAGATCAACGAAGCCTGGTCCGAGTACAACCAGGAGATCCCCAAGGCCACCGGCGAGGCGGATCAGATGCTCCGCGCCGCCGAGGGCTACGCCATGGAGCGGATCAACAACGCGCTGGGCGACGCGGACCGGTTCTCGGCGATCTACCGGGAATACGTCAAGGCGCCCTCCGTGACGCGGAAACGGCTCTACCTCGAGACCTTGAACGATGTGTTGCCCAGGGATCAAAAAGAAGATCATCGTCGACCAAAGCCTGAAGGGGATCCTTCCCCTTCTCAACCTCGGCGAGGAGGTGAAGAAGTGAAAGCCCAGGCCCGGAACATCATCTTTGTCGGCCTGGGGATCGTCCTGCTCCTCGTCCTGCTGGACGCCGTCTATATCGTTTCCGAGACCAACCAGGTCATCATCACCCAGTTCGGGGAGCCCATCGGCGGAGCCGTGACGACGGCCGGGATGCATCTCAAGGTCCCGTTCGTCCAGAAGACGAACTATTTCGAAAAGCGCTGGCTCGAATGGAACGGGGACCCGAACCAGATCCCGACCAAGGATAAGAAGTACATCTGGGTGGACACCTACTGCCGCTGGCGGATCAGCGATCCCCTGGTCTTCTTCCAGAGGGTTCGCGATGAGCGGGGCGGGCAGTCGCGCCTGGACGACGTCGTCGACGGAGAGACCCGGAACGTCATCGCCAACCACGACCTGATCGAGATCGTCCGGGCCTCCAACCGGAAGTTCGAGATCAGCGAGGAGGCGGCCCTCCTCGATCTTTCGGGCGTCATCGGCGAGATCACCTTCGGCCGGGACAAGCTCTCCCGGATGATCCTCGAGAACTCGTCCCGCATCACGTCCGAGTTCGGCGTCGAGCTCAAGGACGTCCAGATCATGAGGGTGAACTACGTGGACGAGGTCCAGAAGAAGGTGTTCGACCGGATGGTCGCCGAGCGGCAGCGGATCGCGGCCAAGTACCGGTCCGAGGGGGACGGGAAGAGCGCGGAGATCCGGGGCCAGAAGGAGAAGGAGCTCAAAAGGATCCAATCCGAAGCGTACAGGCAGGCCCAGGAGATCAAGGGCAAGGGCGATGCCGAGGCGACGAAGGTCTATGCCCAGGCATACAATCTGGACCCGGAGTTCTACCAGTTCACGAAGACCCTGGAAACCTTCCGGAAAGCGCTCGAAAAAGAGACGTGGCTCCTGCTTTCGACCGACAGCGAATTCTTGAAATATCTGAAAAGCCCGGGGAAATAAGCCGGCCGGCATCCGCAGGCAGCCCCTTCTCTCAGACGATTCGGCCGTCCGAAATAAAGGGCGCTTCGAAGCGTACGCCTAGGGGTTCAGGAATTCGAGCAGCTTGTCCCGGTTCGGAAAGAGGGCCGGGGTCCCGCCCGTATGGAAGAAGACGACCTTCTCCCCCGCCCTGAAATATCCCTTCCGGACGAGGTCGACGAGGCCGATCATGGCCTTGGACGTGTACACCGGGTCCAGGACCACGCCTTCGGTCGCGAAGAAGAAGCGAAGGATATCGGCAACCTCCCGATTCACGATACCGTACCCGTCCTTCATGTAGTCGTCGAGGACGATGATAGCCTCGCGCCCCGGGGCCGATGCGAGGCCCAAGACCCGGTGAACCGCCCCCGCTATGTTCGCGACATATCCGGCGAACGTTTCCCGATCGTCCGATACGCTGATGCCGACGACCCGGCATGCGTCGGTCATGGCTTGGGCGCCGACCAGAAGACCGGCCTGCGTCCCCCCCGAGCCCGTGGCGTGGATGACGGAATCGGGAACGAAGCCGAGGGCGGAGGTTTGATCCAACATCTCGGCGAACGCATCGACATAGCTGATGGCCCCCAGGGGCCTGTCCATATCGCCCGCGACCATGGAGCCGCCGACGGCGACCACGTAGGGCCTTCGTTCCTTGCGTCGTTCGTCGTCGGCGATCTCGATCATGAGGG
The DNA here is from genome assembly GCA_963813235.1 of Candidatus Aminicenantota bacterium. Taxonomy (GTDB): domain Bacteria; phylum Acidobacteriota; class Aminicenantia; order Aminicenantales; family Saccharicenantaceae; genus JALHVH01. The sequence continues at coordinate 11,541 of CAWEYF010000001.1, forward strand.
CGACGGTGTCCTCCAGCTTGACGACCTTGCCTCGGACCGGCGGATCCATGATCCGCATCTCGGCGCCCAGGATGCGCTCGAGGAGCATGTTCCCGTCGATGCCGGGCGGCAGGTCGTAGGACCTGAAGAGCACAAGGATGGTCTTGAGCCCGTGCTTTGTTGAGGCGGCCGCCGTCTGCAGGCACCAGTTGGACTGCAGGCTTCCCCATGTGATCACCGTGTCGCATCGTTTGTCGAGCGCGTCCCTGATGATGAACTCGAGCTTCCTGGACTTGTTCCCGCCGAAAGCCAGGCCGGTGAGGTCGTCGCGCTTGATATAGATCTCCGGCCCGCCGAGCGCCTCCGTTAGCCTCTCCAGCTTGCGCAGGGGCGTCGGCCGGTGGATGAGCTCGACTCTCGGGAACTTCGCGATCCTGGACCTTATTTCGTCGGTTGAATAGATCGCCATTTCTTCACCTCGGGACATCCGTCGTCACGTCTCGATATCAAAGGCCGTCGTCAACGCAGGCTAACGTTATCAAAGAGACGGGTGTTCTGTCCATCACCGGGAGAAATCCCCCCTAACCCCCCTTTTCAAAAGGGGGATAAAGAAATCCCCCCCTCCCCCCTTTCTAAAGGGGGGGAGGGGGGATTTACTCGATCGTCACCTTAGCATCATGCGCCAAGGTCAAATGTCCTTCGACAATGACCAATTCCCCTGCCTTGGCCCCTTCCAGGATCTCGACATAGCGCTCGTTTTCGAGCCCGGTCGTGACATATCTCCACTTGGCGAGCCCGCTCTCGACCGCGAAGACGAGTTTCCGCCCGCCACGGACGAGAACCGCCTCATGCGGTACGAGGAGCCTGCCCTCATAGATCTCGGAGGCGACCTCGACCTCGGCGTGCATGCCCGGCTTGACCTCCCCTCCGGCGCTGTCCACGTCGACGTGAACGGCGCAGGTCCTGTCGCTCGGGTCCACCACCGGGCTCACCGCCTGAACACGGCCCTTGAAGACAATGCCGGGATACGCGCTGAAACGGACATCCGCCTCACGGCCGACCTTCATCCTCCCGATCTCGCTCTCCAGGACCCTGGCCTCGACACGGATGTCCCGGACGTCGACGAGGATCATGAGGTCCTGCCCGGGGGAGACCGTCTCGCCCACTGAGACCTTGATGCCCGTCAGGACTCCGGAGAACGGGGCCCGGACCTTCGTCCTTTCCAGGTCCAGGCGCGCGAGGGATACCTCGACCTCGGTCTGCGTCAGGCCCTTGGAAGCGGCCTGGACCTCGTCTCTTTTCCGGCCGGCCTCGATGAGAAGGGTCTCGTGAGCTTTGCGGATCTTGTCGTATTCCTCCCGCTTGATCCCTCCCGCGGCATACCGCGAGGCTGACGCTTCGAGCGCGGCGGCGGAATTCTCAATCCTGTCTTCGAACCCCGGGTCGACAGCCTTCTCGGGAGCGCCGAACTGGTTTTCTACCAGCATCTCCGAGAGTCGCTTCAGCCTGTCGGCCTCGGCGGCCTCCAGCCTCAGCCTATAGGCCCGATCGTCGATGCGGGCAAGGACGTCACCGACCCGGACGATTCTCCCCTCTTCGGCCGCGACTTCCTTCAGGGGACCGGGCACTTCGGCCTTTATCACTGCCCTTCTGTTGGCGATGACCTCCCCGGGCAACGTCAGACGGAGCACGAGGTCGCCGCAGACGATCGGGAGGGCCTTTACCGGGAGCGGCGCTTCCGCTCCGGACGAACCCGCGGGACCCGTCCCTTCAGCCGCCGCCTTCGAGGCCATCGGCCTGCGGCGGACAAGGAAGTATATCCCGGCCGCGGCCATGATGACGACCAGGGAAACAGCCAATATGCTCTTGGAGATGACCTTCATCTTTTCCTCCATAACGAACCGATCTCGCGGGCCGTCCGGGCGAATCGGGGCCTCGCCCGTTCGGCGGCGAGATAAAGGACGGGAATGACGGCGAGGATGAGCGGCGTCGAAGCGGTAAGCCCCCCCGCCGTGCAGAGGGCTAGCGACGACCAGATGTCGCTTTTCCCGGCGTCCGCGTGGAGGAGGAGCATGGGCATCATGCCGAGGACGGTGGTCCCCGTCGTCATGAGGATGGGACGAACCCGCTCCCTCGTTCCCTCGATCACGGCCTCCGCGAGCCCCCTCCCCTCCCGCCTCTTCAAATTGACATGATCCACGATGAGGATGGAGTTGTTGACCACGATCCCGGCCATGAGGAGGACGCCGATGTAGGCCGAGGAATCGAATCGGGCGCCCGCGATGACGAAGGCCGCGAAAACTCCGACCAATGCCAGCGGCACCGACATCAGAACGATGAACGGCTGGACGACAGATTCGTAGAGGGCCGCCAGGATCATGAAGATGACGACGACCGCGACCACGGCCGCGAGGACGATCTGCCCCTGTTCCTCCCCCGTCATCCGCCAATCCTCCCCGAGTGCCGCGGAGAATCCGGGCGGAAGGCTCAATCCGACGATGAGCGCCTTCCGGTAGTTTTCCGCCGCTTTGAACGGGCCGCGGAATTCCCACATGACGGTCCTCTGGAATCGTCGGTTCTCCCGATCGATCGAGCCCGCCACGGGCCTCTCTTCGGCCGTCAGGACGTCCCCCAGGCGCAGGGATTGCCCGTCGGCCGTTCGGAAGAACGATCCCTGGAGGCACCGAAGGTCCATCCTCTCGGCCCCCGGAACGTTCAGGACGATGCCGGTCTCCCGACCCCCGAGCACGGCCTTGAGCGGGACTTCAAATCGTCCGGCGACCAGGGACCGGATATGGAACCGGAGTTGGGTCGGATCGACGTCGTATCTCCGAAGCGCCTCCCCGTCCGGGCGAAGGACGATCTCGAAGGAATCCACGCCCACCCCGCCGTCCCGGCTCGAAACGGTCCGGATGTCCCGGACACGCGGGTTCCGGAGGAGCGTCCGTTCCACATCGTCCGTGATCGTATGGAGCTTCTTCAAGTCATAGCCAAGGAATTTGATACGCGAGTCGTAGAAGGTCCCCGCTTCCATGCTCGAGTCGTAGCCCCGGGGGTCGAACCCGTAAACGCCGACCGTCACCCCGGCGAAGCGGGTGGCCAAGCGGATGAGATCCTCCTTCAGGGCATAGGGCCGGAAGGATCTTTCGACCTCCGGCGGGAAGCCGATGGTGAGGAAGGCGTTTCCGGGCGAGATCCGGGCGGTCATCTCCTTCTCAACTCCGGACTCGATGACCTTATCCTCGAACTTCCGGATGACGGCATCCGTCGTCTCCATATCCGTCCCCGGCGGAAGGGCGAGGCTCACCACGAGCCTCTCCTTCGAATACCAGCGGAAGAACTCGCCCACGGCGACTTCGGAGCGGAACCATCTGAAACTTCCGAAAAGGAGCGCGGCCGCGACGAGCATGGTCCCTGCCGGGTGCTTGACGACGAACCTCAGGGCTGCCGGAAAGAGCTCCCTTCGACCGTCCGCCGGCCCTTTCCTTTTCGCCGGCTTGAGGAGTCGCGGGCTGAGCGCCGGGATGAGGGAGAACGACACGGCGAGCGATGCCGCCAGGGCCGAGGACATGACGAGGGCGAGAGGGAGATAGTAAACGCGCAGGCGGCCCTGGAAGAACGGGAAACACAAAAAGACCCCGACCGTCGTCAATGTGGACGCGAGAACAGGAATGAACACCTCTTGCGCGCCCTGGACGGCTGCCCGCTGGGGCGTCAGGCCGCTCTCACGGAGCCGCAGGACGTTCTCGAAGACCACGATGGAATTATCGACGAACATTCCGAAGCCGAGGGCCAAGGCCCCCAAGGTCAGCATGTTAAGGGGGATACGGAGCACGTAGAGAAGGTTGAACGTTATGACGACCGAAAAGGCGACGGACGAAAGGATCAGGAGCGACGGGAGGAGCCTCCGCAGGGCCAGGAATATCATCAGGAAGATGAAGGCGATGATGGCGGCGGCCAGGAGCCCGAGATGACGGAGGTTCCTTTCGATCTCGGCGCTCTCGTCGTCCACGGTCCTGAAGACGAGGTCCGGCGGCAGGCGTCCCCGGATGGCCGAGAGCCTCCGGCGAACCTCGCGGGCGACCTTAAGGGTGTTCGCTCCGTTCTCCTTGATCACCGTCAGCATGACCGTGGGCTGACCGTCGATCCGGATGACGGAACGGACCTCCCCGGCGGATTGGAGGACGTCGGCGACGTCCGACAGCCGGACGGGCACGCCGCCGGCGCGGCCGACCAGGACCCGGCCGAGTTCGGGCAGGGACTCGACCGCCCTCGCGACCTTGAAAATGTATTCCCGGCCGGCCCGCCGAATCCGCCCGGCCGGACGCGCGGCAAGGGTCCTCGCCAGGACCGCGTCCACTTCGAAAGGCCGGAGGCCGAGGGCTTCCATCCGCCTTTCGTCGAGGACGACACGGACCTCCGGGTCCGACCCCCCGGCCACCTCGACGGAAGAAACTCCCGGGACCGATCCCAGGCCGAATTCCAGTCTTTCCTTGAGGAGCGCCCTCAGCTCCTGGAGGGAATAAGGGCCCGAAACGGTCACGCTCAGGAACGGCCTGACCCGGAAGTCCTCGGGAACATAAGGGCTGACGACCGGCCGCACTCCGTACGGGAGCCTGTCCCGCGCACGGGCGACCGCCTCCCGGAGGGCCAGGTCGACGAATTCCATCCTGGCCCGGGGATCGATCTCGAGAGTGATCGAGGCGGAGCCGGCCCGTGACTCCGAGAATACACGGCGCACTCCCTTGACCGGGGCGACCGCCTCCTCGAGGAGAGCCGTGACGCGGGACTGGACGACTTCGGGCGAGACACCGGGCCAGGAGGCTTCGACATCGATGCGCGGATAATCCCCGCCGGGGGCAAGCTCGATGGGCGTGTTCATGAAGGAAAAGACGCCGAGGGCGAGGAGGGCGAGATACACCATGGCCACCGCGACCGGACGCTTGATGAGGAACCTCAAGCCGGCCCCCTCCGCTTCTCCTTTCGGGCCTCGACGATCTCATAGATCACGGGGATGAGGACAAGAGTCAGGAGCGTTGAAAAGGCCAGCCCCCCGAAGACGACAATGCCCAGGGGCCGGAGGAGCTCCGCCCCGTTCCCGATCCCCAAGGACAGCGGGATGAGGGCGACGAGCGTCGTCGCCGTGGACATAAGGATGGGCCGCAGGCGAACGAGGCTTCCCTCGATGATAGCCTCCCGGAGGCCCAAGCCCGTCCTCTGTTTCCGGAGCTGGTTGGTATAGTCGATCTTGACGATGGCGTTGTCCACGACAATGCCCAGGAGGACGACCATGCCGATGATCGAGATGACGTTCACGGTCGTCCCCGTGAGGAGCATGGCCAGGACGGAGCCGCATAGGCCCATCGGGACGGTGGTGAGGATGATGAAAGGGTGGAGCAGGGATTCGAACTGGGCGGCCATGATCATGTAGTTGAGGAGCATGGCGAGGATGAAGGCTGCTATGAGGCTCCGGAACGATCTTGCCATCTCGTCCCGCTCGCCGCCGAAAACGATCCGGTAGCCCGGCGGCAGGGGCGTCGCCGCGATCGCTTCCTGGATGAGGGGAACGACCTGGCTCGCTTTGGCGCCCCGGAGGCCGGCCGTCACGAGGACTTCCCTCTGCCGGTCACCCCGGCGGATCTCCCTCGGCCCGCGGGTGATCTCCCATGTCACAAGCTCCCGCAGGGGGACCATGGCGTTCCCGCAGGGCACGAGCCCGTCGAGCAGGCTCTCGACGCCCGTCTCCGTTCCCTCGTCCAGCCGGATCCGGACGTCATAGGACCTGTCGAACTCGCGGAACCTCGTCGCGACCCTGCCGCGAACGGAGTCGACGATGCGATCGCCGAGGGCGCCCGGGTCGAGGCCCGGGTATTTCGCCGCGGCCTCGTCCCTGATCTTGAGTACGAACTCCGGTTTGCCTTCCCCGACGTCGACGTTGACGTCGGCGATACCGGGGACCCGTTTCAGTCGCGATGCCGCAGCCGTCGCGATCTCCCCGAGCCTGTCGAGATCATTGCCGCGGACCCTGAGACCGACGTCGGCCCCCGAAAGGGCCAGCGATCGGGCCATGTCCTCCCGCTCCCGCCTGACCGAGAATGCGACACCGGCATAGGTCGGGAACGTCCGCCCGAATTCTTCGATGAGCCGGCCGCAGGCCGTGGGGCTCGAAGCCTCAACCATGAGGCGCGCGGAGTTGAGGGAGAGATCGAGATCGAGGGCCTCCATGCCGCCGACGAGGCCGGTCTGGGAATAGGTTTGCCGCGTTTCGGGGCGCGAGCCCAGCCACTTTTCCAGGGAGGCGACGACCCCGGCCGTTTCATCGAGGGAATAAGCGACGGGAGTCCGGAGGCTGACCTCGAACGAGCTCGTTTCGAGCCTCGGCATGAGTTCCCGCCTGATCCGCGTCCCTGCGAACGTCATCAGGCCGAAGAACACCAGGAACAGGGCTAATACCGGCACCTTGTGCTCCAGGCATCGGACCAGGGCGCGATGGTAATAGGCGACGAATCGCTCATAAACGTGGTTGAACGATCGGGCGATCGCCCGAAGGACCGGCCGGAATGGAAGGCCGACGATTCTCAGGGCGAATACCGCGAGTTGGAGAACGAAGCCCGCAACGAAGCCGATGGCGGCGCCGAGGCCTTTGAACATCATCCTGGACAACCGTCGAACACACGCCACGCGCGGGGCGGCTCCAATCGCCGTTCCCTCGCCGGGAGCCGTCCCGAGCCCTCTTCCTGCACCGGCGTTCAACCATTCCCGCCCGGCGAGCATGGGAAGGAGAGTCAGCGAGACGAGCAGAGATGACATGAGGGAGAACGTCACGGTCAGGGCGGCGTCCCTGAAGAGCCGCCCGGCGACGCCGTGGACGTAGATGACGGGAAGGAAGACGACGATCGTGGTCAGGGCGGTGGCCGTGACGGCCATCCCGACCTCGCGAGCGCCGACCTCGGCCGCCTCTGCAGGGCCCTTCCCCAAGCTCCTGTGGCGAAAGATGTTCTCCGAAACGACGACGGCGCAATCGTCGAGCATGCCCACCCCCAAAGCCAGCCCGCCGAGCGACATGATGTTCAGGGTGATGCCGCCGAAGTAAAGCAAATTGAACGTGGCGACGATGGCAACGGGGAAGACGACGCCGATGATGATGGGGGTCCGGAGCTCCTGCAGGAAAAGAAGCAGGACCAGGAAGGCGAGGATGCCGCCTTCGACGATCTCGTCCATCGTCGCCGCGACGGCCTCCTCGATGAACCGGCCCTGCTCCGACACCAGGTGAATCCCAATTCCGAGATTCTCCTTCCGGATGGCCTCGAGGACTTCCTTGGCGGCCCGAGTGGCCCTGACCGTATTAGTCCCCGACGCCTTCCGAACCAGGATACCGACGCTATCCCTGCCGTCCAGCCGAGCCACCCCCTGCCGCTCCTTGATCGAGTCGAGGATCCTGGCTACGTCCTTAAGCCTGACGATGCCCCCTTTTCCGGTGGTCTTGAGGCTCGTCTCCCCGATCTCTGCGACGCCCGCGAATTCGCCGGCGACCCGGAGGGCGTACTGGAACCGGCCCTTGCGAATTGTCCCGCCCTGAAGGTCGCGGTTGAGGGCATCGATCCGCCGGGAGATGTCGTCCAGGCCCAAGCCATAGAGGGAAACGAGAGCCGGGTCAAGCTCGACCTGTATCTCACGCTCGGCACCGCCTTCGATATCGGCGGATCCAATGCCGTCGACCTGCTCCAGACGCGGCTTGATGACCTCCTCACAGAACTCCCTGAGCTCGAGAAGGCTCCTCTCCCCTGTTACGGCCAGGACCATGATGGGTTTGGCCCCGGGGTCGAGGGGGATAATGGCCGGCTTCTCCGCGTCCTGGGGAAGCCCCTCTCTGGCGCTATCGAGCTCTTCCCGGGTATGGAGCAGGGCGAAATCCATATCTGTGCCCCAGGCGAATTCCAGCGTGAGGAAGGAGATTCCTTCCCTGGAAACGGAATCGACCCCGCGCAGGCCGGGGATGCGGCTGCTCGCGGCCTCGAGAGGGGCTGTGACCAGCGTTTCGATCTCCTCGGGAGCGACGCCCGGGAACCGGGTGGACACGGAAAGCCGGGGGTACCCGATGTCAGGCAAGAGGTCCACGCTGAGCCGGCGGAGCGAGACAAGTCCCAGAAGAACCACGGCGAGAAAAGCCATGGCGGTCGTCACCGGCCGATGGATCGAAACTCGGGCAATCCCCATTGGCTCCACTCAGGAAACACAATCCCGGGACGGGACGCTTTATTGACGGCATCCGGCCGCAAAAATTATCACGTACGCTGCCGCAAGGGGGGTATGCTATGATACGTGCCGTAAAGCGCGAGAAATCGATGAACCTGAAGAGCCTCATCCCCGTGATCCTTGCAGGCCTGGCTTGGCAGATCGCGGCACCCGCGATGGCCGCGCCGCGGCCCGGCGACGCCCCTGCGGCCGAGGCGCCCGGCAAGGGCGGTGTCATCATCCTGCCCATCGTCTTCTATTCCCCCGAGACCAAGCTTGCCGGCGGGGTGGGAGGGCTCCTGACGTTCCGCCTGTCGAAGGTCGGGGGGGCGGAAAGACCGTCGTCGATCTATTTTTACGCCATCTACACCCAGTTGAAGCAATTCTCCATGTCCTGGGAACCCGAGCTCTATTTTCGGAAGGAGGCCTGGCTCGTCAAGGGCCGATTCCTGGTCGAGAGATACCCCGATAAGTTCTGGGGGAGCGGGCCCGCCGCGCCCGATGCCGCGGAAGAGGGCTACACGCCGCGTTCCGTCATGATCGAAGCTTCGTTCCAGAGGAAGGTTGTTCCCTCGGCGGACCTGTACGCCGGCCTCCAGGTTCGATACGAGAAGTACACGATGGTAAAAGTCGACCCCGCGGGGGCCATCGGCCGCGGCGCCGTCGCGGGCAGCGGCGGGGGGACGGCGACCGGGATCGGGTTCATCCTGAACCGGGACAGCCGGGACGACCTCTTCTTCCCGCGCCGCGGCGACTATTGGCAGTTGTCCGCCCTGTTCAACGCTAAGGCCTTGGGAGGGGATTTCGCTTATACGCACATGAAGCTCGACGCGAGGAAATATCTCCCGATCCGGTCGACCCATGTCCTGGCCTTCCAGGGACAGGTCCAAATGATATCGGGGACACCGCCGTTCTACGGCTATGCCGAGCTCGGCAGCGACACGATGATGCGCGGTTATTACGCCGGACGCTACCGCGACAAGGTCATGGCCGCCGTCCAGGCCGAATACAGGATGCCCCTCTTCTGGAGGATCGGGATCGTCGGATTCGCCGGACTCGGCAATGTCGCCCCGAAGCTCGGGGCGCTTGAGCTCGGCCGTCCCAAGTATTCCTACGGCGCGGGCCTCCGGTTCCGGGTCAGTTCCCGGGAGGCCACCAACCTCAGGGTGGACCTCGCCTTCGGGAAGGGCACGTCCGGACTCTATTTCACGGCCAAGGAAGCCTTCTGACGACCGTCACGGACTTTTAATAATCTCTTCGGACGTAAATAGTTGCCTGGATGGCGGGTCCGGACTCAGGATCAAAGCCGGCTTGGGACCGGGCCCTTTATCCCGGTTCCGAAGGGTTTCCGAGATCACCGGGGGTGTTGTACAATGAATCCATGTTCTCGAACGAAACAGTGAAGATACAAATTCTAGGATCGGCGCTCCTTGCGTTCATTATGGGAGCCATGGCTCCGACCAATGCGGCGCTAGCCTCCGATACGGACGATGTCATCACGGAGTTGAAAACATATATCTCCAGGGATGGCGTCCATCCCGGCGAGACGTTCAAGGCGGCGCTGCGGCTGACCATCGGCCGCGGCTGGCACATCAACGCCCACCCCGCGAACGACGGACTCCTCATCCCCACAAGCCTGGAGATCGCGGACGATGCCGGGCCTTTCCGTGCCCTCGATATCGTCTATCCCGAACCCCGGATGGCGCGCCTTGGCTTCTCCGAGACCGACGTCGCCGTCTATTCGGAGAACGTCCTCATGGGAGCACTCGTCCGGGCCGATGCTTCCTTGAGGCCCGGGACCTACAGGCTCAAGGGGATGGTCACCTGGCAGGCGTGCAACGACGTCTCCTGCCTCCCTCCGGAGAGCCGCGAATTCGAAATAGGGGTCACCGTCGTCCCTTCGGAGCGGGAGACGCACGACATCAACGCCGGGATCTTCGAGGGAATGAAGTTTGTTCCTTCCCCGACCCTTCGATAGGCCGTCGATCGCTCCGGCCGGATCAGAATTCGAATCCCAAGCCCAGGCCCAGCGAGAGTCCGCCGAGGTTGGCCCGGGCCTCCAAAGGCTGGACGGAGCACGTGCTCCAGGTCCCCTGGAGGTCGATGAAGAACGCAGGCCCAAGCATCACGAGGAGCCCCGCCCGGCCGACAAGCCCAAGGGCCCCCTTCTGGATCGTCCCTATGCTGTTGGCTTCCTTGTATTGAAAGAACGCGACGCCCGCTCCGGCGTAAGGCCGGAGGCGGCCTAGGGCGAAGTGATACTTGAGGCCCACGGCAAGGGGCGCGATCCGGATCTTCGTTTCCTCCTCGGTGAACCCCAACTTCCCCACCTTGGAGAAATAATCGCCGCCGGCCCAGACGGACGCTCGTTTCGATATGACGAAGCTAATCTCTCCTCCCCAGCTGACGCCATAGCCGTAGATCTCCCGGAAAGCCGCGTCCGAGGGGCTGAAATAGGCGCCCCGGGCCTCCAGGAATACGCCGTCCGCCCTGGCCGTCCCCAGGGCGGAAAGGATTAGAACGAGTCCGAGCGTTTCGCAGAGCTTTCGGGAGTTCATCATGGCACCTCGTTGGAGATCGATCCGGCGGCTTCCTTTTGCCTCCCCGGCAGGAACTCGTGGCCGACGCTCCCGAAGGGGCAAACCTTCTCGCACTTTAGGCAACGGATGCAGTCCGGGCTGTTGGGCGTCTCGTTAACACTGACGCCGACCGGGCACTCCTTCAGGCACGTTCCGCACAGGGTGCACGTCTCCTCGTCCACGGTCATCCGGAACAGGCTGACCTTGTTGAAAAGCCCGAGGATGGCGCCCAGCGGGCAGGTCGTCCGGCAGAAGGGCCTCATGACGAAGACCATCCAGACAAGGAAGCCTCCCAGCACGGCCGTTTTCCAGGCGAATAAGATTCCGAGCTGGCCCCGGATCGACGGGTTCAGGAGGGCCAGCGGGATCCCCGCCTCCAGCGTCCCGGCCGGGCAGATCCATTTGCAGAACCAAGGGTCCCCGCCGCCGAAGGCGTCGAGGACGAGGAGGGGCAGAAGGACGGTCAGGACGATGAGGAACACGTACTTGAAATATCTTAAGAACTTCGGGACGCCGAACTTCGGCGAGGGGATCTTGTGGACGAGCTCCTGGAAGAACCCGAAGGGACAGAGCCAACCGCATGAAAGCCGTCCGGTGAGGCTGCCGACGGCCCCGAGGAATCCCAGAACGTACAGGCCGAACTGATATCTGGCGAGCGACAAGTTGAGCCGGAGCGAGCCGAGGGAGTTCTGGAGGGATCCGATCGGACAGGCGCCGAACGCCGAGGGGCACGAATAACAGTTGAGGACGGGGACGCAGAGGCCCTTGGAAGGACCCTGATAGACACCGCCTTTGAAGAACGAGGGGATGTGGGCGTTGAAGGCTACGGCCGCGATCGCTTGGAACCAGCGTCTCCTTTTTTGTGTCTCCATCACGGTCCCGCCGGCCTCAGCCGATCCCGATGCACTCCAGGCAGATCGTCCGCGCCTTCTCCAGCACGGCCTGGAATTCGCCCGACGCAAGCCCGAGGGCGACGAGCAGGAGAGAGACCGCGAAGAGGACGATCGGCAGCTTACGCTTCATGGGCTCCCGGGTCTACTTGATCTCCGACGTGCAGTTCGGGCAGCGGATGGCCTTGATCGCGACCGCCGTGCAGCAATAAGGACATTCCTTCGTCACGGGCGGGGCCGCCGGCGCCGGGGCTTCGGCCTTCCTTTTGAGCCGGTTCATGCTCCGGACGACGAGGAAGAGGGCTAACGCCACGATGAGGAACGCGATGATCCTGTTGACGAAGATCCCGTAATTGAGGGTCGCGGCCCCGGCCGCCTGGGCCTGGGCGAGCGAAGCGTACGGACCCGGGACATTGCCCGCGTGGAGGACGACGTAGAGGTTCGAAAAATCCACGTTGCCGAGGAGCAGGCCGATCGGGGGCATGAGGACGTCGGAGACGAACGACGCGACCATGGTCCCGAACGCGGCGCCGATGATGATGCCGACCGCCATGTCGAGGACGTTCCCCTTCATGGCGAACTCCCTGAATTCCTTGAACATTTCCCCCTCCTTTGACGTGTTATTTCGGATCGACGGGCAGGTCGTCGAAAGCCATTATAGCGCTCATTTCCCCGACGCGAAGCGTGTCTCCAGTTATATATGCCAAAAAACCGGATTAATCAAGCCGGGGCTGACTCGTAAGATGTCGGGATCAAGCGGGCCGTTCGCACCGACTCAGGATTTCGGACGGCCTCCCTCGTTCAGCTTGCCGAGCTTGTAGCGCAGCGTATCACGACTGATGCCAAGCATCCTGGCCGCCAACGATTTGTTCCCCCTCGCTTTTTCAAGCGCCTGGATCACCATCTTTTTTTCCGCCTCGGGAAGGGACAGCCCTTCGGGGAGGACGGCCCGGGCGCGACCGGGCGCCCCCGGCGGGCGGACGGCCGTTGTGGCGGATGGGGACATGCCGGGGAGATGAGCGGATCGTCCTCGAAGATCATCGCCCGCTCGATGGCGTTCTTCAGTTCACGGACGTTCCCCGGCCATCCGTATTCCAGGAAAATCTTTTCGGCGGCCGGTTCCAGGCCTTGGATGGCCTTGCTGAATTTTCGATTGTATTGAACGATGAAGTGCCGGGCCAGGGGCAGGATGTCGGCCTTCCGCTCGGCGAGCGTCGGGAGGTGGACAGGGCAGACGTTCAGCCTGTAGAAAAGGTCCTTGCGGAACTTTTCCTGGCGGCTGAGCACCTCCAGG
>CAWEYF010000002.1:0-139322 GCA_963813235.1 Candidatus Aminicenantota bacterium
CCTCGACGCCAGCTACCGGGAGGGGCTCCGCGGCTGTTCCGGCAAGGTCATCGTCCTCGCCGGGCACGCGGCGTTCGGCTATCTGGCCCGCCGCTACGGGCTCGAGCAGGTCGCGCTCTACGGGGCGAGCCCCGATTCCCAGCCGACGCCCGCCGAGCTCATCGACGTCGTCAAAAGGGCCCGGGCCCGAGGGATCAAGGCCGTGTTCACCGAGAGCACCGCTTCTCCAGCCCTGGCCAGGTCTCTCGCCCGGGAGCTCGGGGCCCGGACCCTGGTCCTCAACCCGGGCCACAACCTGACGCGGGCGGAGATCCGCGCCGGGGTCACCTTCTTCGACATCATGGAAGCGAACCTGAGGAGTCTTGAGGATGGTCTCGGCTGCCGCTGAGGAAGGGGTCCTCGTCGACGTCCGCGGCGTGACCTTCGGATTCGGCGGCCCGCCCGTCCTCCTCGACGTGAGCTTCTCGATCCGGCGAGGCGATTTCCTGGCCCTCATCGGGCCTAACGGTTCAGGGAAGACCACCCTGGTCAAGGTCATCCTGGGCCTCCTCCGGCCCGACCGGGGTGAGGTGACGATCATGGGCGGAACCGGCGGCCCGGTTCAAGGTCAGACAAAAGATCGGCTACGTCCCCCAAAAAGCCACGAACATCGACCCGATCTTCCCCGCCTCCGTCCGGGAGGTCGTGGCCATGGCCGTCCTCTCCCACAGGAAGACCTTGGGGATGACGAAGAAACAGGGCGAAACGGCCATAGTTAACGCGCTCCGCCAGGTCGGAATGGAGGATTTCGGGCGGGCGCCGGTCGCCAGCTTGTCCGGCGGGCAGCAGCAGCGCGTCTTCATCGCCCGGGCCCTGGTGACCCGGCCGGAGATCCTGTTCCTCGATGAGCCGACCACCGGGGTCGATGCGCCGACCCAGGACCGTTTCTACGGGATACTCGACGACCTGAACAAGAAGGAGGGCATGACCATCGTCCTTGTGACCCACGATATCGGCATCGTCGACAGGCACATTAGCCAGGTGGCCTGCCTCAACCAGAGGCTCGTATACCACGGGACACACGACGAGTTTTGCCGGCGGGGCATCCTCGAGGATATGCTGTCCGGCGGCCACCATCTTGTCTCCCACGAGCATTGAGGGGACGGACTTGGACGCGCTGCTGCACTTCGGGTTCCTCCAGCGGGCGCTCCTCGCCGGGGTCTTCATCGGGGTCGCCTGCGCCGTCCTGGGGATATTCCTGGTCCTCCGGAAGGACGCCATGATCGGCGACGGGCTCTCGCACGTGGCCTTCGCGGGAGTGGCTCTCGGCCTCGTTCTCAACGTCCTTCCTCTGGCGGCGGCTCTCGTCGTCTCCGTGGGCGGCGCCTTCGGCATCATGAGGCTCAAGGCGCGGGCAGGACTCCACGGCGATACGGCGATCGGCATCTACAGCAGCTTGGGAATGGCCGTCGGCATCCTTCTGGCGACCTTGGCCGGGGACTTCAACGTCGATCTTTTGTCCTATCTCTTCGGCGAGATCCTGGCGATCGAACCCTTCGAGGTCTGGCTGTCGCTGGCCCTGGCCGTCCTGATCATCGCCGCCGTCGCCGTCCACTATTCCGAGCTCATGTTCATGACGTTCGACAGGGAATCGGCCCGCGCCTCCGGGATCGCGGTCGGGAGGCTGGACGGCCTGCTCACGGTCCTCACGGCCGTGACGGTCGTCCTGGGAATGAAAGTCGTCGGGATCCTGCTCGTCGCCGCCCTCGTGGTCATCCCTGCGGCGGCGGGCCTTCAGGCCGCCGGAAGCTTCCGGAAAGCCGTCGTCATCTCCTCGGCCGTCAGCGTGACCTCGGTGGTCATGGGGCTCGTCCTGGCGCTCTCCCTCGACGTCCCCGCCTCGGCGGCCATCGTCATGGTCGCCTTCCTGGCCTTCGGCGGGCTCACCCTCCTCAAAGGGAGGAAGAGGGGTCTGCTATAAAGCCGGCGTCAGGCCCTCTTGAGGGCCGTCTCCATCAGGGCGTCCAGGGAACCGGAGGAACGGACGAGAGCTTCGCGTAAGGCATCGGACCGTTCCCCGATACGGGATTTGAAATCCCCGTCCTTGATGCCGGGAAGATTGATCCGGACGTTGAAATAGGCCCCCTTGCCGGCCGCCAGGGCGGTGAGCCCCGCGACCCCGGCGTCGCTCACGGAGTTCCTGTTCCCATCGCGGGCGACGACTTCCGCCAGTCCGATGAGCTCAACGGCCGTCTCGAGCACCCCGAATGGGACGAGGGTCGCTTCTTTGGACGCCTCTTCGATGGCTCTGTCCCTCTCCCGGACCTGCGCCTCCGTCCCTTTGGGGAGGCGGAGGGATTCCATGACCCCGTTGAAGGCCCGCGCATCCTGGTCCACCGCCCTCAGGAGGTCGTCCTTCAGGTCCTGGGCCCGGATGGCGACTCGTTTCATCTCCGCCTTCGCGCCTTCGTATCCCTTCTTTCCAAAGGTCAGGTTGCCCACCATCGCGGAAAGGGCGGCTGAAAGCGCCCCGCACAGGGCGGCGACGCTCCCTCCCCCGGGCGCCGGGGAATCCATGGAGACCTCGTCGGCGAACGCTCTCAGGTCGAGGCCGGCGAGCAGCTTTCCGGCCTCCTTGAACTGGTTCTCGATGATCTTCCGGTCCGGGTCGAACGGGGACTTGTCGTTCAGCCCTAGGGACAGAACGGCCGTCCGGATGAGCTCCGCTTCGGGGACGCCCGGATTCTTGCCCTGTCTTTCGAGGTAATGGCGTCCGGCCATCAGCAGGGCCTCCTTCGGGATGAGCCCGACCAGCTCGCTCCCCGTCACCCGCAGGCCGAGGGTCTCGGCTTCGCGGACGGTCTCGTCGAACACGGCGTGGACCGGTGAGACCTTGAAGTTCGTGAAGTTGATCGAGATCTGGGCGACCCCGTAGTCCTCGATATACCAGCCGACGGACTTGACGTCCCTGAACTTTCCGGGAACCTTGATGGCGTTGCCCGACGCGTCGCGCACGATGTTCCCCTCCTTATCCCGCCTGGCGCGGCCGCTCTCCCGCAAGGTGAGGGCGATCTCGTGGGCGAGCTTGCGGTCGCGGGTGTTCAGGTTGATGTTATAGGCGATCAGGAACTCCCGCGCCCCGATCACCGTGGCCCCGGACCTCGGGTTGAAGACGGGCGCGCCGCGGTCGGGGAGCCAGGCCGGGTCCTTCAGCTTTTCCGGGAGCCCTTCATATTCCCCGGCCCGTATCTCGGCCAGGTTCCGGCGTTCCGGCCGCTCGGCCGCTCCTTCGTAAAAATAGACCGGGATGCCCAGTTCGCCGGCAACGCGCTCCCCGAGCTCGTGGGCAAGGCGGACGCAGTCTTCCATGGTCACGCCCGAGACCGGGACGAAAGGGCAGACGTCCGTCGCCCCGATGCGGGCGTGGGCGCCCTTGTGGGCGCGCATGTCGATGACCTCGGCCGCCTTGCGGATCGCCTTGAAGGCGGCCTCGGCGACGGTCTCCGGCGCGCCGACGAACGTCACGACCGTCCGGTTGGTCGATTCCCCCGGATCCACGTCCAGGAGCTTGACACCCGGGGTCGATTCGATCTCCCGGACGATGGCCGCGATCTTCTCCCGGTCTCGCCCTTCGCTGAAGTTAGGGACGCATTCCACGATCCTCATTTATCGACTCCTTTGTTGATCGTCCATTTCAGGTTGCCCTGGATGTCATAGACGTCGACCCTGTCGAATTCCCGGATGTTGCCGGCGAGCTCCTGGATGCTCCCGGCGATGACCACGACCGGCGGAGGCTCCAGGACCCTCCGGCCGGTCTCGAGCACCCGCTCCAGGTTCACGAGGATGATGTTCTGGGTATAACGGTTCCATTGATCGTCCCCCAGGTCGAAGCTCCGGACCTGGGCGGCCCGCGACGCGAGGTCCGACAGCGACTCGTTCTTCAAGGGGAAGTTCCCGATCAGGAACGATTTGGCCTGTTCGATCTCGAACGAAGTGACCTTCTCGACGGCCGCGGGACCGATCTCCCGGAGGATCTCCCGGACCGAGGGGACGACGGCCTCCGGGGTCACCCGGGCCCGGACCCAAAAGACGCCGCAGGTCTTGTAGAGGTCCGCGCCGCTGAAGGCGTAATAGGCGTACCCTTTGGATTCGCGGAGGTTCATGAAGAGGCGGCTCCCCGGCGTCCCCCCGAGGATCTGGTTCAGGACCGTAAACGGAAAGTGGTCGGAACTCGTGGCGGGGGGGATGATGTTCCCCAGGAAGATCGTCGCCTCCCGGGCCTGGGGGATGTCGACGAACGTGACCTGCTCCCGGAGGTTCGGGGCGGGAGGGGGGAGGAAGAACCGCTCCAGCGTTCGCGGGGCCCACGTGTTGAAATAGTGGCTGACCTTGCGCGAAGCGGTCTGGAGGTTCATGTTCCCGGCCAGGACGAGGATCGTGTTATTGGGCCTGTAATAGCGGTCATAGAAGGCGACGACGTCCCCCCTGGCGATGTTCTTGATGACGTCTTCGTTGTAAGTGGCCGTCCCGAATGGATGGCCTTTGAAGAGATGGCGCATCAATTGACGCTTGGCCACGAACTCGGGGTCCTTCTGCCGTTCGACGAGGTCGTAGTACAGGGCCCGCTCGACGGAATCGAGGGCCTTCTCCGGGAACGAAGCCCGGAGAAAGACGGCGCCCAGGATCTCGAGGGCCCGGTCCAGGTCCTCTTCGAGGACGTCGAACGTAAATACGGTCCGTTCCAGGGAGATCTCGGCGGCGAGCTCCCCGCCCATGGATTCGATCCGGTTCTCGATCTCGGCCGAGGAGAGCGGTTCCGCCCCGCGGCCGATCATGCGGGCGGCGACCGAGGCGACGCCGGGGAGCTTTGGCGGCGAATCGGCTTCCCCGGCGAGGACGACGACCTGGAGGCTGATCGTCGGGGACGAGGGCTTTCGGACCACGGCCACGGTCAGGCCGTTCGACAGAACGGCGGATTCGATGGGAGGAAGACGGAGCTCCGGGAGGGGGTCGGGGAGGG
This sequence comes from Candidatus Aminicenantota bacterium, assembly GCA_963813235.1. Lineage (GTDB taxonomy): Bacteria > Acidobacteriota > Aminicenantia > Aminicenantales > Saccharicenantaceae > JALHVH01. The sequence continues at coordinate 5,000 of CAWEYF010000002.1, forward strand.
GAGGGGACTTGCGGAACCTGTCCTGGGCGGCCGATGCGCCGTACAGAAGCAGGACGCAAAAGAACACGCCTTGCCCGCGCCGCAGGGTCCTCATTTCGCCCTCAGGTCGAGGCTGTACGCGTTCTCGGGCTTGAAGAGTCTGTTGGCCAGGCTGATGATCGTCACCTGGGTCACGCGAAGGTATCGCTCGAATTCCTGGGGGATGTCCTCGAGACGGTCCCCGGAAAGGACCGATTCGCAGAGGAAGAGAGCCCTGGGCAGCGATCTCGTCATCCGGTCGAGGTAATCACCCTTGAAGATGACCTTGGCCTTGGCGACCTCGGCCTCGGGGACGGGGGTCGTCCGGATCTTCGTGATCTCGGCGGCGACGGCTTTCCGGCACAGGTCGGCCATCACGGCGTTGGGACTGATGGCAAAGATCCTGAGGGTCGGGATTTCCCCTCGTTCCTCGATCCCGCCGCTGAGATAAAGGGCGATCCTCTCTTTCTTCACGAGCCTCTTGTAGAGGCGGGAGCTCTTGCCCCGGGTCAGGAGAATGTCCAAGATCCTCAGGCTGTAGGCGTCGCCGCCCTGGAGCCGGCTGAGGCGGAAGCCGAGGTGGAAGGCGGGGGACGGGGCGAGGGGGTCTTGGACGACCCGTTCCCGGGCGCCAGGCGTCTCGACACCCGGCGGAGGCGGGGGAAAGACATCCGCGCCCCGGGGGATGGTCTCAAAATATTTCGCGATGAGTTCCCGGGTCTTTGCGACGGCGAAGCTTCCCGTGACGCAGAGGACAGCGTTGTTGGGGACGTAATAGGCCGAGGCGAATGCGCGCACGTCCGCCTCGTCGATCCGCTTGAGGTCCTCCTCGGTTCCGATCACGGGGTGGCCATAGGCGAAATCCGGGAAAAGGAGGCTGTCGAAGAGGAAGAAGCTCTCCATGTACGGTTCGCTCGTCCGGCGCTGGCGGCGCTCGGCGATCAGGGCTTCCTTCGCCCGCTCCACGTTCGGGCCCGTGATGGCCGGCGTGGCCATCCTGTCGGATTCCAGCCAGAGGGCGAGGGCCAGCTGGTTGGACGGGACGGTCTCGTAGAAATAGGTCTTATCGAACGACGTGTTGGCGTTGAACTCGCCCCCGATCCTTTGGACGTAGTTGATGTGCTGCATGGGGGAGACGTTCTCCGACCCCTGGAACATGAGGTTCTCCATGAGGTAGGCGAGGCCCGACTTGCCGGGCCGTTCCCGGACCGGGCCGGCGCCGTACGCGACGACCACCGAGACGACCGGCAGGGAATCGTCCTCCGAGAGGACCACGTGGAGCCCGTTCTTCAGGCGGTACTGGGTCAGGGGGAAGTCGAGGCCCTTGGGGGGGGCGACCTGGCCGAAGGCATCCGGGACGAAGAGCAGGGCCGTCCAGATCAATCCGAGGACGGCTTTGGTCGCGAACATCTGGGCACCGCGGAGGGTCATTTTGGCCTTAACAATAGCATAAACATTTTCTGAATTACAAATCCCGCCGGCCTCCCTCCCTTGAAACCCGCCCCCGTTTGTGATATTTTGTTGAGCTATTCGAGAGCCATCGGCTGAGGAGGTCGCGCATGAGCAAGAACGGCAAGTATTTTTTCACGTCGGAATCGGTGACCGAAGGCCATCCGGATAAGATCTGCGATCAGATCTCGGACTCCATCCTGGACGACCTGATCCGGCAGGACCCGAAGAGCCGGGTCGCCTGCGAGACGCTGACGACGACGGGGCTCGTCCTCATCGCCGGCGAGATCACGACCCTCGGCTACTGCGAGTTCCAGAAGCTCGTCCGGAACACGATCAGGGAAATCGGATACACCAAGGCCGAATACGGCTTCGATTATAAGACGTGCTGCGTCATTTCCTCCATCCACGAACAGTCGCCGGACATCTCCCTGGGGGTGACGGAGACCAAGGAGCACGAGCAGGGCGCCGGGGACCAGGGCCTGATGTTCGGGTATGCCTGCCGGGAGACCGAGGAGCTCATGCCCCTTCCGGTCATGCTGGCCCATAAGCTGGTCCGCCGCCTCAGCCAGGTTCGCAAGGACAAGACCCTGCCGTACCTCCGCCCGGACGGCAAGTCCCAGGTCACCGTCGAGTACGAAGGGAACCGGCCCAGGCGGGTGGAGGCCGTGGTCATCGCCGCCCAACACAATGACAAGGTCCACATGGAGGACCTGCGCGAGGACATCAAGCGCGAGGTCATCCGCCAGGTCATCCCGGCCGGGCTCATCGACAACGATACCTGGAAGAAGGTCTTCATCAACGGCACCGGGCGGTTCGAGATCGGCGGCCCGCTGGGCGACACGGGCATCACCGGCCGGAAGATCATCGTCGACACGTATGGCGGGGTCGGAAGCCACGGCGGCGGCGCCTTCTCCGGAAAGGACCCCTCCAAGGTCGACCGCTCCGGCTCCTACATGGCCCGCTACATCGCCAAGAACCTGGTGGCCGCCGGCCTGGCCGACCGGCTCGAGGTCCAGCTGGCCTACGCCATAGGCGTCTCCGAGCCCGTCTCCGTCATGGTGGATGCCTTCGGAACGGCCAGGGTCTCCGAGGACAAGATCAAGGAGCTCATCCGGTCCCATTTCAAGCTGACCCCCAAGGGCATGATCGCCTACCTGGACCTGCTCCGCCCGATCTACCGGAAGACCGCCGCCTACGGGCATTTCGGCCGCACCGAGCCCGAATTCAATTGGGAGCGGACCGACATGGCCGCCGTTCTCAAAAAGGACGCCGGCCTGTAAAGGCGTCCGCACACCGGAGGCGCGACGCCCCGGCACGGACCCGATAAAGGGGATGAACCATGGAATATGACGTCAAAGACATCGGACTGGCCGAACGCGGAAGGCTCAAGATGGAGTGGGCGGAGCGGTCGATGCCCGTCCTCGCCAGGATCAAGTCCCGGTTCGCCAAGGAGAAGCCGTTCCGCGGGCTGAAGATCGCCGCCTGCCTGCACGTGACGAGCGAGACGGGGAACCTCATGCAGGCCTTGAAGCTCGGCGGGGCGGACGTACGGCTCGCGGCCTCCAACCCGTTGAGCACCCAGGACGAGGTGGCCGCCGCCCTGGTGAAGATTGACCGCATCCCGGTCTTCGCCGTCAAGGGGGAGGACAACGCAACCTATTATCGCCACATCGGCCAATCGCTCGACCACGGGCCGCAGATCACGATGGACGACGGCGCCGACCTCGTCTCCATCCTCCATTCGAGCCGGAGGAACCTGCTTGCCGGGATCATCGGCGGGACCGAAGAGACGACGACCGGGGTCATCCGCCTCCGCAGCATGGCCCGGGAGAAGGGTCCTGAACTACCCGATCATCGCCGTCAACGACGCCGACACAAAGCACCTCTTCGATAACCGCTACGGGACCGGCCAGAGCACCCTGGACGGCATTCTCCGGGCCACCAATGTCCTTCTGGCCGGGTCGAATTTCGTCATCGCCGGCTACGGCTGGTGCGGCAAGGGCCTGGCCATGAGGGCCAAAGGCGCGGGGGCCCACGTCTTCGTTTGCGAGGTAAACCCCGTCCGCGCCCTGGAGGCCGGGATGGACGGCTTCGCCGTCGTCACCATGGCCGAGGCCGCCCGGATCGGGGACATCTTCGTGACCGTTACCGGGAACAAGAGCGTCATCCGCAAAGAACATTTTCTGGCCATGAAGAGCGGCGCCATCGTCGCCAATTCCGGCCACTTCAACGTCGAGATCGACATCCCGGCCCTGGAGCGGCTGGCGGAAGCCAAGCGCGAGGTCCGGCCGTTCGTCGACGAATACACGCTCCCGGGCGGCGCGCCGGATCAACCTCCTCGGCGAAGGCCGCCTCATCAATCTGGCCGCGGCCGAGGGACACCCCGCCATGGTGATGGACATGAGCTTCGCCAACCAGTGCTTCAGCGTCCTCCACCTCGCGAGGTTCGGAAAGACCCTGGAGAAGAAGGTTTATCCGGTCCCGAAGGAGATCGACGAAGAGATCGCCCGTCTCAAGCTCGCCTCGATGGGCGTCGCCATCGATAAGCTGACGCCCGCCCAGAGGAAATACCTCGACGCCTGGAAAGAGGGGACCTGATCCCTTTCCCCGACGTTAGTTCTTGCCCTTGATGGCCTCTTGGATCCAGGGCCCGAGGTTATTCCAGAAGATAGATAATTATTGATTCATTGCTGAGTCTCTGTTAATAGCTTACCTCTCCGCCCATGCCTCAGCACCATTCCCGGCAATGCACCGGTATGCTCTGGCCCATCGACCACCATGACGCCGTTCACAAAGACGTAGTCGATCCCTTCCGGATAGCGGTGCGGGTAATTCACGAAGGGATAAGGATGAGGGTACAGGTTGGTCGCCCGGTCGCGTATGCGATCAAGGTCAAAAACAACGATATCCGCCCACGCACCGGGTCGTAACACTCCACGATCGCGAAGTCCCAGCCGCTGGGCAGGGAAGGAGGTCATCTTGCGGATGGCTTCCTGCAGGGTCAGCACCGGCTTGTCGCGCACGTAGCGTTCGAGCACGCCCGGGAATTCACCGTAGCTGCAAGGCTGAATAGGGTGGGGGGTCGTTCAGGAAGCCATGGAGAGCCAGCACCTGCCCGTCGGATGAGATCATGACCGCCGGGTGCTGAAGCAGAATCCGAATATTGACCTCATCAATATAATCAAAGAGCGCCTCGGCTTCATGACCGTTCTTGATGATCAGGTCAAAGTAGGTATCGAAAGGATCCTGACCGCGCTCTTGGGCAATGCTTTGGATGGTTTTGCCGATCACTTCCGGACTTATTGGGTGCATGCAGCATGGTGATGCGCTGCCACTGTCCGTGCTTGAGCAGCCCCACAGGACCAAAAGCGGGCTTGCGGTCATCGATGATCTCCTTGCGGATCTCGGAGCGCTTTACAGGGTCTCGGAGCAGGGCTGCTATTTCAGCGGCAGATCGGGTTTGGATGTGCTGGGGCAGCCCGCCGGTGAGCGCGGGAGCCAGGTCGGTGTGCACGTCATTATCCACCGTCACGTCCTGTCCACGGTTACGCGCCTGTTCCACCAGGCCCAAATTCCCATTCGCATCACACGGGGCACCGAACTTGGGTGCGTTGTGGGAGATCTGCACGGGGATACCCGCTTCACGCCCGATGCGGATGGCTTCGTCCACCCCCTGCAGGATGGTCTCCCGCTCGCCGCGGACGTGTGAGGCATACAATCCATGATATCGGGCGAGCACGCGCCCCAAGGCGATGATCTCGTCGGTGCTGGCATAGCACCCGGGTGGGTAGACCAAACCGGTCGACAATCCAAAGGCTCCCTGCCTGCATGGCTTCATCCAGGAGAACCTTCATCCGGTCGAGCTCCGTGCCGGTAAGCGCGCCCTCATCCAATCCTTTGGCGGCGATGCGCAAGGCTCCGTGCCCTGCCAGGGCTGCGATGTTGATCCCCAACCCGCCGCTCTGCATGGCTTCTAGATAGTCGTTGAATGTCCGCCATTTCCAGCCGACTTCCGGCTGGTCAGATATGGGGCCCCACTGACCTCGCATCTCAGTCAGGTGGGCCTCATCCACAGGTGCCGGTGACATCCCGCAGTTTCCAATGACATGGGTTGTGGCACCCTGACGGACGGCACTCTCCGCCCGCCGGTTGACCAGGATGGAGAGATCCGAATGGGTATGGATGTCGATGAAACCTGGGGAGATAAAGCGTCCAGCGATGTCTATTCTCTGTTTTCCCTGCAGGGTTCCAGGCGGGGCGATTTCCGCGATCCGCCCATCCTGGACGGCCAGGTCACCCCAGAACCAGGGATTGCCACACCCGTCCAAGATCCGCCCATTGGCAAGCACGAGATCGTAAGTTGTCATATTGGCAACCTCATCTGTCGAAGGGACGGAAGCCAAAAAAACACAAACGCTTAGAACCAGAAGAACCCTCATCAGTTTCACAGAACCCCTCCTTTCTTCAGTCGGATCATCTCTCCCGGCCGCTATTTCTTACTCTTGATGACGTCGAGGTATTCCCGGAGCTTGGCCTTGGTCTCCGGGTCCGTGACACGGGGGGATATGCGTTCCAGGACCTCCTTTGCACGTTCGAATTCCCCGTTCTTGAACAGGGCCGCGCCCAGGTTGAAGCCGAAGGTCGGGTCATCGGGAACGAACTTCGCGGCCTGCCCGTAGGCGTCGACCGCGCCGGGGAGATCTCCCTTCCGTTCGAGGATCAGCCCCTTAAGGTTATGGGCCATGGCGAAACGGGGCTTGATCTGAATGGATCGCTCGACCTCGTCCCGGGCATCGTCGAGCCGGTCCATGGTGAAGTAAAGCCGAGCCAGGTTGTAGTGGGGGAGTTCCAGCGTCAGATAAGCGGGGTCCTCGAGGGCCTTCCGGAATTCCGCTTCCGCCTTATCCGCGAAGCCAAGCTCCTGATAGATCGTCCCGAGGTTGTTGCGCGCTTCGGTGAACCCGGGGTTGATCTCCAGGGCTTTCTGGAAGGCGGCGATGGATCCCTGGAGGTCGCCTTTCATGGACCGGGCGAGGCCGACCGCGTTCCAAGCCAGGAAGGACCGGGGATTCAGGGAGAGGCTCCTGTCGAGGTATTTCAACGCCTCGTCGAGGCTGTTCCCGTTGAGATAGAAGAGCCCGAGGTTGTACTGGTACTGGGGGTCCTTGTCCCGGGACCTCGCCTGCTTCTTCTGAGCGGACGCGCAGAACGTCAAACCCAGGCAGGCGACGAGGGCCACCGCGGCTTTCCACGTCTTCGTTTCCATCTCATCCTCCTTTCCCGGCGGGCCGATATCCGGGCCGGGGCTCACTCGCTCTTCAGGGTTCTGGACATGAGGTCGTCGATGGCCTTTTTCGGGGACCTGTTCCTGTACAGGACCTGATAGACCTGCTCCGAGATGGGCATGTCCACGGACTCGCGCCGGGCGAGGTTATGGACCGATAGGGTGGTCCGGACGCCCTCGGCCACCATCTTCATGCGGCCGAGGATCGCCCTCAGGGACTTGCCCTTGCCCAGTTCGTATCCCACGAAATGGTTCCGGCTGAGCTCCCCGGTGCACGTCAGGATCAGGTCGCCCATGCCGGCAAGCCCCGAGAACGTTTCTTTCCGGGCCCCGAGATGGGTCCCGAGCCGCGTCATCTCGGCAAGGCCGCGCGTGATCAGGGCCGCCCGGCTGTTCAGCCCGAACTCCAGGGCGTCGGAGATGCCCGCCGCGATGGCGATGACGTTCTTCATGGCTCCGCAGAGCTCGACGCCTGTGACATCGGTCGAGGCGTAGGCCCTGAGGGTCAGATTGGAAACGAGATGCTGGACCTTCCGCGCGCACTCCAGGTCCCGCGAAGCGACCACGACCGCCGTCGGGTGTCCGAGGACCAATTCCTTGGCGAAGCTGGGCCCGGACAGGACGGCCAGGGAGGGTTTCCGGAAAGGCAGGAAAACCTCTTCCATAACCTGGCTCATGCGTTTCAGCGACTTCGGCTCCAGGCCCTTGGTCAAGCTGACGACGACGGGTCCGTGAGCGAGGTAGGGAGCCATCTCCGTAAGGATGGGGCGACAGAACTGCGACGGGACGGCGATGAACAAGACCTCCGATGAGACCACCGCTTCCGGGAGATCGCGATAGAAAGATACCTGGTCGGGAAAGATGTGGCCGGCGAGGAAGGACTTGTTCTCCCTCGTCTTCCGGAGGGTTTCGAAGACGTCCTCCTCCCGCACCCAGAGCTTGGTCCGGAGCCCGAGCTTCCCGAGGTGAAGCGCGAACGCCGAGCCCCAGCTGCCGCCGCCGATGACGCTTGTCTTCATGAGGCCTTCTCCCCGAGTTTCCTTTCGCGGCCGGCGAGGAGCCGGCCGATATTGTCGCGATGCTTGAGAACGACCAGGGCCATGATCGCCCCTCCCCAGGAGACCGTCTCCATTCCGCCGCCGAAGACGCGGACGAAGACGGGGAAGGAAATGACCGCCAGGACGGAGCCGAGGGATACATAACGCGTCAGGCTTATGACGACGAGAAATACGGCCAGGGAGATGAGAAGCGGGCCGAAGGCGAGAGCCGCGGCCGCGCCCACGGTCGTCGCGACCCCTTTTCCCCCGCGGAACCGGATATAAACAGGATAACAATGGCCGACGACGGCCAGGAAGGACGCGATGAGGGCGAGGCGGGGATCGCCGAAGAGACGGAAGGCTAGGAACGCGGGAAGGAATCCCTTGAGGACGTCGGCGGCGACCACGGGGACGGCGAGCTTCCATCCCTTGAGCCGCATGACGTTCGTGGCTCCGGTGTTCCGGCTCCCGAACTTCCGAATATCCTTCCGCTCGGTCAGCTTGAATACGAGATAGCCCGTCGGGACGGCGCCCAGGAGATAGGAAAGGACCGCGAAGAGCGCTTTCATCCGAGTGCCGCCTCCGTCAGAACCCGATACTCCGGACCGGAGGGCTTGAGGATGCTCTGAAAGAACGCGAGCCGCGCGACGGTCATCTGCCCGAGATCGACGGTCCTGTAACGCTCGATCTCCCGGAGGACCCGTTCGAGCCCTTCCGGGGACTTGACCCGGCCCAAGGTCATGTGCGGGTGAAACGGCCTGTCCTCGCGGGGGAACCCGGCTTTTTCGAGCTCGTCCTCCAGCCCCGCCTGGAGCTCCATGAGCCCCGGATCCTCCACGACCCCGGCCCAAAGGACCCTCGCGTTCATCCCACCGCCGGGGGGAAACGTCCCCGTTCCCTTGAGCTTCATGGGAAAAGGACGATGGGTTCCGGCGAATCTTTCGAGAAGGGCCCCCACGGTCCCTACCTTGTCCTCAGAGATCTCGCCCAGGAACTTGAGTGTCAGGTGCATGGCGCCCGGCCCGACCCATTTGACGCCGCCGACGTTCTTCCGGACGTCCCGGATCAAGGCTTCCAGGGTGAGCTTGATCTCGGGGGAAAGCTCGGCCGCGACGAACGTCCTCACGGGCCCTCCTTGCGCTCGAGAAGAAGCCTGCGCCTCAACATGTCCAGGGCCTTCTGGGCGGTCTGGGATCTCACGATCACCCGTGTTCCGCCGAACAGGGTCCGCTCGACGGAACTACCGCCCTTCCAGGCAACGGCCGTATAGACCAGACCGACAGGCTTATCTTCGGCGCCTCCGCTCGGCCCGGCGATGCCCGTGACAGCCAGGCCGAAGTCGGCGCCGGCGCGGGACCGGACGCCCTGGGCCATGGCTTCGGCGACCGGGGCGCTGACGGCGCCGTTCGCGTCAATCGATGCCTGCGGAACGCCGAGCCGTCGGACCTTGCTCCGGTTGCCGTAGGCCACGACGCCCTCGAGGAAATAGGCCGAGCTTCCGGGAACACTGGTCAGGCGCTGGCTGAGAAGTCCCCCGGTGCAGGATTCCGCGCAGGCGACCGTCCGGCCCCGCGATCTCAGGAGCTCGCCCACGACCTCCTCGAGGTTCTCACCCGCCGACGAATAAACGAAACCTCCGAGCTTGCGGCGGACCAGAGTCGCGCAACGGTCGGCCATTCGTTCCGCCCGGGCGCGGTCCGCCGTCCCCGAAACCGTCAACCGGACCTGGAGATCACCGGGATAGGCGAGGATCGTGATGCCGACGTCGGCCGGGATCTTCGGATAAGCGCTTTTGAGCCTGTCTTCCATCCGGGACTCGGGAAGGCCGGTGACCTTCAGGACGCGACGCACCGTGAATCCGGGCCCGAACTCGGCGAGCCTCGGGGCGACGTCGGCGTTGAACATGGGCTCGAGTTCGTGGGGAGGGCCTGGGAGAAGAACGAGGATGCGCGATCCTTTCTCTATCCAAAAGCCCGGGGCGGTACCGTTGGCATTCGCAAGGACCTCGGCGCCTTCGATCACGAAGCACTGCTTTCTGTTGGATGCGGGCATCCGGCCGCGGAACCGGGCGCGGAACCGCTTCCGGATGGACTCCCGGATGGCGGCGTCGAAGACGAGGCGCCGACCCAGGGCTTCGGCCGTGACCTCGCGCGTCCTGTCGTCCTCGGTCGGGCCCAGCCCGCCCGTGACGACGATGAGCCGGGAGCGCCTCAGGGCGGACCTGAGGCAGCCGATCAGGTCCTTCCGATCGTCGCCGACGATCGTCCGGAAAGCGACCCGGATCCCCAAGTCCTCGAGCCTCTCGATCAGGAACAGGGAATTCGTGTCCCGGAAATGGGGCGTCAGGAGCTCCGTCCCGACGGCGATGATCTCCGCTTCCGAACCGGCCGCTCTCATCATAGGATCACGAGCACGAGCCGGAGGACGAGGGCCGATGCCAGCCCGGCCCCCACGTCGTCGGCCATGATGCCCCAGCCGCGGGGGAATCCCTCCAGCTTCTTGATGGGGTACGGTTTGATGATATCAAAGATCCTGAAAAGAAAGAAGGCCGCGGCCACGGAGACCGGGTCGGGAGGGAGCATGAAGAGAGCGATCAGCTGGCCGCACGCCTCATCGATGACGATGCGTCCGGGGTCTTTTTGGCCGAGCTCCGCGGCATATCGGGAAGCGGCCGGGACTCCGACCAGGAAGAGGGCGACGATGACCAGGGCCTGAGCGGGCCAGGACAGCCCGTTGAGGAGGAACAAATAGAGCAGCGCCGAAACAAAGCTGGCCGCCGTGCCCGGGGCGATCGGGCAGAAACCGGCGCCGAAGAACGTCGCGACGATCCGGGCAAGGGCGTTCATCGGCTCAATCGGCCCTTCAGATCATAGGTGTCGGCGCCCGTGATCTCGACCTCGACGACGGGGCCGCCGGTCTTGAGCGCGGCCGCGCCCCCTTCGATGATGACGACGCCGTCCACTTCGGGGGCCTGGTGTTTCGTCCGCGCCGCGAATCCGCCCCCCTGCGCCAGCGGCCCGTCGAGGATGACGTTCATCCGTCGACCGACGAAGGCCTGGTTATGGGTCCGGGAAATCCCGGCCTGGAGCCCCATGATCTCGTCCCTCCGGCGCTCCTTTTCCTCGGACGTCAATCGGTCGTCCAGAGCCGCGGCCGCCGTCCCGGCTTCGGGGGAGTATGTGAAGACGCCGAGGTGGTTGAACCGGGCTTCCCGTACGAATTGCATGAGGCCATGGAATTCCTTGGCGCCCTCTCCGGGAAAGCCGACGATGAGCGAGGTCCGGAGGGCGACGTCCGGGATCTTTTTCCGGATCTTCTCGATGAGCCTGAGGGCCCGGGCTCCGGTCATCCCCCTTTTCATGCGTCTCGTGATCCCGGGGTCGGAATGCTGAAAAGGGATGTCCAGGTAGGGGCAGACCTTGTCCCCCGTGAGCGCCTCGAGGAGGGCGTCGGAAACCTCGTCGGGATACCCGTAAAGCATCCGGACCCACTCCAGGCCCCCGATGCCGGCAAGCTTCCGGAGGAGCCTGGCGGCCCCGTCTTTCATTCCCCGGTCCTTTCCATAATAGGTCGTGTCCTGGGAGATGAGGACGATCTCCTTGATCCCGCGCCCGGCCATCGCCTCCGCCTCGGCGACGACCGACGAGACGCTCCGCGACCGGTAGGGGCCCTTGATGGACGGGATGGAACAGAACGCGCAACGGTGCGAACATCCTTCGGATACCTTGAGGTAGGCCCAGCCGGGCGGCGTTGACAAAAGCCGGGGGGACCGGTGGTCGTATAGGAACGTCCCGACCGGCTCACGCACGGAAAGGCCCTCGACGGCCTCGACGATGCGGTCATAGCTCCCGACCCCGAGCCAGACGTCGATGGCCGGGAAAGCCCGGCGGAGGGCTTCGCGGTCCTTCTTGACGTAGCACCCCGCGACCGCGACCGTTTTCTCTGGGTGTCTCTTCTTGAGCTGGGAAAGCCTTCGGATGACGTCGTCGGCCTCGTCCCTCGCCGGCCGGATGAACCCGCACGTGTTGACGACGACGACGTCCGCGTCCTCGGGCGCCCGGACAAAACCGTAGCCGGCCCCGCGCAGGCACCCCAGCATGACTTCGCTGTCGACGAGGTTCTTGGCGCAACCCAGGTTGATGAGGGCGGCTTTTTTTGAGGGGAGGGGGTGGGGCATGAGAAAGGGCGCCTCAGGGGTAGATGCGATACAGCAGCCGCGGGAAGGGGATGGTCTCACGGATGTGTTTGATCCCGCAGATCCAGGCTACCGTCCGCTCGACGCCGAGGCCGAACCCGGAATGCGGAAAGGTCCCGTACTTCCTCAGGTCGACGTACCAGGCGTAGGCTTCGCGCGGCAGACCGTTCTCCCGGATCCTCTGTTCGAGGAGGACCGGGTCGTGAATGCGCTGGCCTCCGCCGATGATCTCCCCATACCCTTCCGAGGCCAGGAAGTCGACCCCCAAGGCCAGGTCGGGACGGGCGCCGTCGGGCTGCATGTAGAAGGCCTTGATCTTTGACGGGAAATGCGTGACGCAGACGGGGCTCGGGTAGATCTCGGAAATGATCGTTTCCTCGGGGGCCCCGAAGTCTTCCCCCCAGGAGATGGCGGAGCCCTTTTGGTTGAGCTTGGGAAGGGCCTCCTCGTAGGTCAGGCGGGGGAACGGCTTTCGGATGGCCTCGAGCCCCGAGACGTCCCGCTCGAGGATATCGAGGTCGTTCCTTCTCGCGGAAAGGACGCGCTCGATGATGAACACGATGAGGTCCTCGCCGAGTACGATCGTGTCCTCGAGCGTCGCGAAGGCGACCTCGGGCTCGACCATCCAGAACTCGATGAGATGCCGCCGGGTCTTCGATTTTTCGGCACGGAAGGCGGGGCCGAAGCAATAGACCTTGCCGAACGCGGCGGCGGTCGCCTCGTTGTAGAGCTGTCCGCTCTGGCTGAGATAGGCCTTCTGGTCGAAATATTCGGTCTCGAAAAGGGTCGTCGTTCCTTCGCACGCGCTCGGGGTCAGGATGGGCGTATCCATCAGCCGGAACCCGCGGCCGTCGAAGAAGTTCCGGATGGCCTTGACGACCTCGGCCCGGACCTGGAGGACGGCGTGCTGTTTCTGGGAGCGGAGCCAGAGGTGGCGGTGCTCCATCAGGAACGGCGTGCCGTGCTCTTTTGGCGTGATCGGGTATTCCTCCGCGATCTGGACGATCTCGATCTCCCGGAGTGTGAGTTCGTACCCGCCGGGAGCGCGCTTGTCCTCACGGACGCGGCCGCGGACGATGACCGACGATTCCTGGGTCAAGGAATCGAAGGTCCGGAACAGGGGGGCGTCCGGGTCGGCGGAGAAAGCCGTCGCCTGGAGGAGGCCGGTCCCGTCGCGGACGATCAGGAACCGGACCTTGCCGCTCGAACGTTTGTTGTAGACCCAGCCGCGAACCTCGATCTCCCGGTCGCGGTAATTCGCGATGTCCTCGATATAGATCCATTCCATGATGGGCGAATTATAAGGTTTTGGACGGCCAAAAGCAACGCAGGGAGACCGACATCCGGGCGGCGGCCCCGGGGGAGATCGTGCAGCGACTTGTTTTTTCATGGGGATTGACATATTTTTGGAGCCATGGCGGACCCGAAGACCTTCCCGCCGGTCAAGTTGGTCTGTGGGATCATAAGCCCCGGGCCCGGCGCGGCCGTTGAAGCGGAGAGGCGGCTCGCGGCCCTCTACGGAGCGATCGACCTGCGGAGTCCGGCTTTTGCGTTCGACCTGACGCATTACTACGAGGCCGAGATGGGCCCGGGGCTCGAACGACGGTTCCTGAGCTTCGCGGAGCTCATCCGGCCGGAAGACCTCGCGGGCATCAAGCTCCGGACCAACGCCCTCGAGCAGGAGATCCGCCGTGATTCGGGAAGCGCCCTCAGGGTCGTGAATCTCGACCCGGGCTACGTTACGGCCGCGGCGCTTATCATGGCCACGGCCAAGGATTTCGCCCACCGCATCCCGCTCCGGGAAGGGATCTATGCACACCTCGAATTCCTCTTCTCGAAAACGGGGACCCGGCTCCTCGACTGGACCTATCCCGACCTCCGGGGGGAGGGATATCGGGAATTCTTCCGGGACGTGAGGGCAAGATACCTGGAACAGAGGCCCAGACCGGAGCCTTAGATCGGGATTATTCGGCCGGGTCGAAAGAAGAGATCTTCCTCAGCTTGTCGACGATCTCCGGCAGTTCCGCGAGGACGGTCGCGACGTCTTCTTCCGTGTTGAAACGTCCCAGGGACATCCGGATGCAGGACCTCGCGATCTCGGGCCTGAGGCCGATGGCCAAGAGGACGTGCGAGACCTCTTCGGAGTCCGCGCTGCAGGCCGAGCCCGTCGAAACATAGATGCCCTTCGTGGCCAGGGCCAGAAGGATGGCCTCGGCCTCGAGTCCGGGGAAGGCGAAGTTCAGAGTGCTCTTGACGCGCCGTTCGGGATGTCCGTTGAACCGGACCTTCGGAACCCGGCTTTCGATGCCGATCTTGAGCCGCTCGGCGAGCTTCTCGATCCTGTCCCTGTCCTTTTTCATCCGCTCTCCGAGGATCCGGATGGCTTCGCCGAAACCGACGATCCCGGCCGTGTTCTCGGTGCCCGCCCGCAGGCCGCGCTCCTGATGCCCGCCGTGCATAAAGGGCCTGATGTTCGTCCCCCTGCGCACGTACAGGGCGCCGATACCCTTGGGGCCGTAGATCTTGTGAGCGGAGACGGTCAGGAGATCGACGCCGAGCCGGTCCACGTCGACGGGAATCTTGCCGAACGATTGGACGGCGTCGGTGTGGACGAGCGCGCTCTTGTCGTGGGCGATGCGGGCGATCTCCTCGATGGGCTGAATGGTCCCGAGCTCGTTGTTGGCGTGCATGACGGACACGAGGGCCGTCCGCGGGGTCAGCGCGCCCCGGATGAAGTCGAGGTCGACGAGTCCGGTCCCGTCCACGGGCGCGTAGCGTACCGTGACGCCCCTCTTCTCGAGGGCCCGGGCCGTTTCGAGCACGGCCGGGTGTTCGATCGCGGTGGTGACGATCTCGGACTTGTCCGGGCAGGCCTCCAGGACCCCCTGGAGGGCGAAATTATCGGCCTCTGTCCCGGAGCCCGTGAAGGTGATCTCCGAGCGGTGGGCGCCGAGGATCCCGGCCAAGGCCTCCCGGCTCTCGGTCAGGGCCTCTTTGGCCTTCCGGCCGATGGGGTATAGGGAGGACGGGTTCCCGAACTGCTCCCGGAGGAACGCCGCCATCCTCTCGACGACGGCGGGATCGACGGGTGTTGTTGCGTTGTTATCCAGATATACTATGTGCTCGCTCACGGGTGGACCAGCCTCCAGGCGAATGTCTCCATTTTAGAGGAATGCCCGGGGAAATGCCAATTCCCGTCCGTCCTCCCCGGGTCCCAAGCCGGCTATCGCGAACCCCGGAAGATATTTGCAAGGAACTTCTCCAGGAACGACGTCGGGCGATCGCGGCGGTTGGCGCTTGGCTCTTACCCGAGCCTCTCCTTGAGGATCCGGACGACCTCGAGCCCCGCCCTCTGCTGGCCTTCCTTGGCGGCCGCGCCGAGGTGGGGGATGGGGATCACGTTCGGGTGGTCGATGAGCTCGAAATCCTCCGGCGGCTCCTTGGCGAAGACATCCAGGGCCGCGGCCCGGACCTTGCCCGAGTTCAGGGCGTCGAGGAGCGCCTTCTCGTCGACGACCCCGCCGCGGGCGACGTTGACGATGATGACCCCGTCCTTCGCCTTCGCGAGCTCGGCCGCTCCGATCACGGGTTGCGGCTGCTTGGGGATATGGAGGGTGATGAGATCGGCCTTGGCCAGGAGCTCGTCCATAGGGACCTGCGTCAGGGCGAGGTCGGTCTTGATGGGGATGACGTCGTAGGCGAGGACCGTCATCCCGAACGCAATGGCCCGGCGGGCCACTTCGAGGCCGATGCGGCCGCAGCCGATGATGCCCAGGGTCTTTCCGTAGAGCTCGGTGCCCTCCAGCGTCTTCTTCTCCCATTTGTGCTGTTTCAGGGAGAGGACGGCCTTGCCGTGGTTCCGAACGGCTCCCAGCATCAGCCCGAACGTGTGTTCGGCCACCGAGATGGACGTCGCCGCCGGCGTGTTGGTGACGGCGATCTTATGCTCCTTGGCGGCGGCCGCGTCGATGTTGTCGAGGCCGATCCCGGCCCGGACGAGGAGCTTGAGGTCCTTGCCCGCCTCGATGACGGGGCGCGTGATCTTCGTCGCGCCGCGGACCACCACCGCGTGGAAGCCGGGGACCGTGGCGACGAGCTCTTCCTCCTTCATGCCGGTCTTGACGACGACCTCGAAGCCGGGGATGGCCTTGAGGGCGTCCAGGGCCTCTTTGTCCAGGGAATCCGCGATGAGGATCCTTGTCATTGCCAGTTCTCCTTCAGGACGGCTTGGGCGGCCTTGACGGAACTGCCCGGCTCGAACGCGTAGCCGAGGTCGAGGAGCGTCATCTCCAGGGCCGACAGGGCCGTGATGACATCGAACCCGCCCATGTAGCCGAGGTGGGCGATTCGGAAGAACTTGCCCTTGTTCGGGTCCTGGGCGCCGGCGATGTAGGCCATGTACTTGGACTGCATCGTCTTGACGAGTTTGACCCCGTCGACTCCTGGCGGGGACCTTGACCGCGGTCAGGATGTTGCCGGGTTTCGCGGCCAGGAGCTCCAGCCCGATGGCCTGGACGCCGGCCCGGGTCGCCTCGCCGAGGATGCGGTGGTGCGCGAAGAGCTTTTCCAGGCCGAGCCCGCTGATGATGTCCAAGGCCTTCTTCTGCTGGACGATGAGCGATATCCCGGGCGTCCAGGGCGTGGTCTTGTTCGCCAGGTTCTTCTTGGCCTTCTTGATGTCGAAATAGAACTTGGGGAGCTTCGAGGTCTCGACGAACTTCCAGGCCTTGGGGCTGAAGCCGATGTAGGCCAGCCCGGGCGGGATCATGAAGGATTTCTGGGAGCCCGTGACCATGACGTCGACCTTCCACTCGTCCATGGGGCAGGGCGTGGCGCCCAGGCCCGAGATCCCGTCGACGATCAGGATGGCATCGGTCCCTGCGACGACCTCGCCGTAGCCCTTGACGTCATAAACGGCGCCCGTCGACGTCTCCGAGAGCGTCGTCAGGACGGCCTTGACGGCCGGGTCGGCCTTGAGCTCGGCGGCCAGCTGTTCCTTGGTGAAGTCGGCGCCCCACTCGACGACGATGTCGCGGCAGACGACGCCGTAGGCCTTGCAGATGTTGCCCCAGCGCTCGCCGAACTTCCCGCCGTTGATCGCGATGACCTTGTCCCCGGGGGAAAGGGTGTTGACGATGGCGGCTTCCATCGCCCCCGTGCCCGAGGACGTCAGGATGAAGACATCCTCCTTTGTCTGGAAGACGGACTTGAGCCCTTCCGTCACCTCCATGAAGATGGCGGAGAATTCGGGAGTGCGGTGGTGGATGATCGGTTCCGCGGCCACGGAAAGGACCTTGTCCGGGATGGGCGTCGGCCCGGGGGAGAGAAGATAGTATTTCTTTATCATGAGGTTCCTCCTCGGATATGATTTCAAGACGAGCGTAACAAAAATCGACGGGCCCCGTCAAATCGGAGGGAAAGAGGGATTTCCGCCCGGCAAAGGGCCTGATCGATGAGTAGCTCGCGCCTCCATCATCTTCACGGCCCGCGCTCTCTTCCTTGCGCCCCGACCGGTACCTATGTTAAACGGAAAACGGAAGATCGACTTTTCGAAGGAGATGGCGCCCATGGAAAAAGAATTCCGTGACGACCGCGCGTGTTTCGTCTGCGGCGAGAAAAATCCGATCGGCCTGAAGCTGCGCTTCGTCATCGATAACGGGCAGGGGGAGGCGGCCGCGGACGTAACCTTTCCGGAGCACTTCCAGGGATGGGCGAACATCGCCCACGGCGGACTCCTGGCCACCGTCCTCGACGAGGCCATGATCTACGCCGCCGGGGCGAAAGGGCTCAAGTGCGTCACCGGCGAGATGACCGTGCGCTATGTCAGGCCGGCCTCTACCGGCGTCGCTTACAAGTTGAAGGGGCGGTTCATCGAGGACAAGGGGCGCGTCGTCCTGGCCGAAAGCGGGCTCCTCGACGGCGAGGGCCGGGAGGTCGCCCGGGCGACCGGAAAGCTGTTCAAAGCCAGGTCCTGAATGGCGGGCAACCTCGGCGGAAGGCCGTCGTCCCAGAGGTCCGGAGCGTACGGGCCGGCCTTATTTTTTCAGAGCTTCGCCAGGAGCTCGGTCAGGAGGGCCGTCCGATCGACGAACGACGGGATGATAACGTGTTCGTGTTCGGCGTGGAGGCCGTCCCCGTCCGGCCCCAGGCCGTCCAGGGTGGGAAGCCCGAGGCCCGAGGCGATGGATGCGTCCGAGCCGCCCCCGGTCTTTCCTCCCTTGAGGGACTGGCCCAGCCCTTCCGCGATCGTGCAGGCACGGGTGAAGAGCTCCACCGAAGCTTTGGTCTTTTCCATGGGCGGGGTCGGGTTCTCGAGGACGGCCTTGATCTTCGCACCCTTGATCGCGGGCTGGAGCTCCCGAAAGTAGGTCCGGATCCGTTCCCGGTCCGCGCTCCTCCAGAAACGGACGTCGAGGATGGCGTGGGCCGAGTCCGGGACGACGTTGGCCTTTTCCCCGCCGGCGCAGACGCCGACGTTCACCGTGACCTCGCCGGTTCGGATCTTCTTTAGGCGGGAGATCTGGACTACCAGCTCCTCGACGGCGTTGACTCCCTTTTCGGGCGAGCCGGCGTGGGCGGATCTTCCCCGGGCCTCGAGCCTGACGACGAGGCGCCCCTTCCTCTCCAGTTTGAGGGCGCCGCCCGGCAGTGCGGGCTCCAGGCAAAGGACGAGGGAGGACCTCCGGGCGAGGTCCCTGATGACGGCGTGGGCCGCGTCGTGCCCGATCTCCTCGGCCGAATTGATGAACACCGCGATCCTCTTGGCCGGTGTGATCCCGAGCTGGCGCAAAGTGCATAGGGCGAATAGGGACATGACGACCCCGGCCTTCATGTCCAGGGCGCCAGGCCCGAAGACCTTCTCCCCGGAAACATAATAGGGCATGGTCCCGATCTTGCCCACGGGCCAGATGGTGTCGACGTGGGTGAGGACCAGGATCCGTTCCGGCTCGGACTTCAGAGCCCCGGGCGCGTATTCAACGAGGTGGAGGTCTCCGATATCCTTCTGCGGAAAACGGGTGATCCGGGCCCCGGTCTTCCTGAATTCGTTCACGACGAAGCCGGCGCACGCGTCGACGGCCCTTTTATCGGAGGTCGGGGACTCGAGGGCCACGACTTGCTTGAGCGTGTTGAGGAGCTCTCCCCGCCGCGAGGCAAAGTAACGGTTGAAATCCATGCGACCCTCCGTCGGTGGCGATCGATGTCCGGTCCCCAAAGTTATCACAACCCGGAGAATTTATCACCCGTTTTTACAGCCGGAAAAGGGAGCCCAGGAGACGGGCGGCCCGGCCGACCGGGCGCTGGCGGAGTCGGATGGCGCCCGCCCGGCAGACCTCGTGACAGCAGAGGCACCGGATGCAGGGCTCCCCCATGATGCGGGCCAGGCCCCGCTCCATCACGACGGCCCGGCGGGGGCAGGCCCTGACACACTCTTCGCAACCCGTGCAGGCAGCGGGAACGACCTCTGGAGAGAGGATCAGTTCGCCCGATATATATGCGTAAAGGGACGCAGGCAGTCTCCGTTTGAGCAGGCCGACCGGAAACGCAGCCTTCCGAAAACGTTTCACCCGGGCCGCTTCGATCGTCTCCCCGGCGATCTCGATGGCGCCCAAGTCCGCCCTTCCCAGGCCTCGGCGGCCGGCGCACGCGGTGGTCTCGACGTCCTCGCGTCTGAAGCCGACGAGGTCCTGGGCGACGGCGTCGACGGCCACGGCGTCCCGGCCCGCCAGAACAAGACCGACGGACCTGGGGGCGCCGCCCGCCGGGCCCGCCCCCTCCATCGCCATAATCGCCGTCCATGAGCGTCAGGCGGGGCGGGACGCTGGCGAAAACGTCGACAAGCATCCGGCTGAAGGCTTCGTTCCCGGGGAAGCGGCTGTGAAGGTCCAGACGACTCCCGTAGGGAATGACGCCGTACATGTTCTTGACGGCCCCGGTGAAGGCCGTGAAGGAATGGGTCTTGAGCTTCGGAAGGTTGATGATATGGTCCGCGTCCAGGACAGCCGACGAGACGTGCACGCTCCGCAGGGCTTCACCTCCCGGGCAGGGGACCTCCCGGAAGCCGGCGGACTTCAGGTTGAGGAGCCGGACGCCCATCTCCCGGCACATCCCCGCATAGCCGGAAACCGCGAAACCGTCCACGGCGCCGGACTGGATGTCGTCGCCGACAGTGATGTCCGCGCCCAGGTCCTTGAGGAACGCCAGGACCTGCCTCGTGAAGAGGGGATGCGTGACGATGGCCCGTTCCGGCGGAGATCCGGGGGAAAGGTGGTTGATCTTGACGAAGACCTTGCTCCCGGTCCCGACGATCGCCCCGAGACCCGCCGATGAGCTCGAGGCTCCGGCCGACGGCATCCCTGAGTCGCGGCCCGTCGTAGGACGGGCACCTGACGACGGCCACGCTCGTTTTCATGGGTACGCCATTATAGCTCCGGGCCCGCCCGCTCACAAGTCCGCGGTCCCGCTCGCGGGCGTCGGACCCGGTTGATTTCAGCCCGGTTTTCCCATACATTAATGAACGGGCGGTAGATCCCATGCGGCAATCGAAACTTTGGGTCATCGGGCTCCTCGGCGCGGGCTTCATCCTCGCCCTGGCGTTCCGGCCCGCTCCCGCCGAGATCTTCTACCCCTGGAAGGACGTCCACATCGGAAGTCTGGACGCCGCCGCGTGGCCGGGGCTCGTCCTCGCCCCGAGCCGCGAGAGCGCCTTCGCCTTACGTTTCCGCGTGGAAAAGGAGGGGCGGGTCGCCGAATCGTCCGATCTCTTCTTCCTGGTCTCCGAGGTCGGCCCGAACTCGCCGGACGGCCAGTATGCCCGGCTGAGGTTCGACCTCGGCCTTCCCTTCGGGATGGACAGGGACACGCCGGTCAAGATCAAACCGGCCGCCCGGGCGGACACCATGACCCTGGAATGGTCTCGCCAGGACGAAAAAAGCGTCCTGGGGCGCGTCCGATTCCCGGAGGACGTCAAGGTCTCGATGGTCTTCTATTTCCCCTGGGACGCCCGGGGCGAGTACAGCTTCCTGGCCGACGGGCGCGTCCAGGGGCAAGGCGGGGAGGCGCGCCGCCAGCATTTCCTTCTATGGACGGACCATCCCGGCCGAGCCGCTTCCGCTTCGGCCCGCCCGCTCGTCGTCGAGTTCTCGGCAAAGGACGGGCGGAGCCTGTATTTCGCCGCCGGGGTGGGCGATAACCCCAGATCCGTCGGCAACAATATTTATAGATATCAGAACGCCAAGACCATCGACTCGATCCTCTCTGAAGAAGAGGCGGGGCTCCGGAAGAAGCGCGTGAGGATCGAAGGGCTCTTCGCGGGCGTTCCGGAGGCGGTCTCTGATAACATCTTTTGGTCGACCCTTTACCAGCCCGGTCCGAACCGGTTCTATGCGCCGGCCTCCCGGAACGCGATCTTGCCCAGACCTGACGGGACTCCCGACCAATGGACGATCGGCGGCGGGGACGCCTTTTTCAGCGCCCTCGAACTCGCCGTCGAGAGCCCGAAGCATGCGGTGGACTCCGTCCGGGCTGTCCTCGAGACCCAATACCCCAACGGCAACGTGCCCGGCTGGAGGGGCCATTCCGGAGGATCCCCCGACAGGTCCCGGCCTCCCGTCGGCTCGTATGTCGTCCTCAAGCTCTTCCAGAGGGTCGGGGACATGGAGATCCTGAATCACGCCTATCCATATCTTGGAAAATGGCATTCCTTCTGGTCGGCCCGAAAGGGCGACGGGGGGATCCGCCGGGACGGCAACGGAGACGGGCTTCTCGAATGGGGAGCGGACGTCGACCTGGCCGCCAGGACCGGCCCGCCCGACGAGGAGAAGGTTTCCCCGAAACAGCGGGCGGTCCTGGAATCCGGGATGGACGATCTTCCCGGCTGGGAGGAGGCCGGCTGGAGCGACGAAACGGGCACCCTGAAGATGAACTGCCTGGACCTCAACTGCCTGTACGCCCTCGACGCCTGGTGCCTGTCCCAGATCGCGGGCATCCTGAACATGGATCAGGACGCCCAAAGATATCTTGACGAATACGATAAGATCCGGGCCCTCGTCAACACACGTCTGTGGAACGAAAAAGAAGGTTTCTATTTCGACCGGCACTGGGACGGGCGGTTCTCCGCCCGGGCGGCCGCCTCGAACTTCTATCCCCTCGTCGCCCGCATCCCCGACGAGAAACGGGCCCTCCGTCTCCTCAAGCACCTCCTGGACCCGAAGAAGTTCTGGGGCGAGTTCATTGTCCCGACGGTTTCCCGCGCCGACCCGGCCTTCAAGGACCAGCAGTCCTGGCGCGGGGCCGTCCGCCCGATGACGAACTACCTCGTCTACCAGGGCCTGAAGGCTTACGGGTTCGACGCCGTGGCCGAGGACTTTGCCCGAAAGAGCGTCGAGCTCTTCCTCCGAAGCTGGCAGAACTTCCAGCTTTGTCCGGAGAGCTACGACTCCCGGACGGGCGAAGCGGCGGGACAAAGGTACCAGAGCCGGGGGCCGCTCCTGGCCCTCGTCGCCATCGAGGAGTACCTGGACTTCACGCCATGGGAGGGTTTCCGATTCGGGATGCTCAAGCCCGAAGGCAAGGGGCGACTTTCACGGATCTCCATCCAGGGCCGAAATTATGATGTCGAGGTCGCTCCCTCGCGGACGGTCCTCCGCGAGGAGGGCCGGACGCTCGTCCGGGCCGACGGCGGGGCCGTTGTCCGCCGCTTCCTTTACACCGAAAGCGAGGTTGCGTTCGATTTCAAGGCCCTCGACGACCGGGAGGTTCGACTCTGGCTCTTGAAGAACGGCAAGTACCAGCTCCTCATCGACGACCGCGAGGTCAAGATCTTCACGGGGAGCTCCGTCGAGTTCGTCATTCCGGCCGGAGACCATTCCGTCCTGGTCATGCTCCTCGAAGAAATAGAGTAGAAAAGGAGAAGGAACCCATGCGTGGATATTCCCGACGCGATTTCATCCGGACAGGGGCAGGCCTCGGAGCCGCGGCTCTTCTCTCGAGGAGACCGGGGACGGTCCTCGCGGGATCCGGACCGGAGGATCCGGCCACTCCGGAGGGGCGTTATCGCGCCGTCTCGAGCGGCAACGGCATCCGGGCGACCGCGAAGGCCATGGAGGTCATGAGGGCGGGGGGCGACCCCCTCGACGCCGTCATCGCCGGGGTCAATATCGTCGAGGACGACCCGGACGACATGTCCGTCGGCTACGGCGGCCTGCCGAACGAGGACGGGATCGTAGAGCTCGACGCCTCGGTCATGTACGGGCCAAGCCACGCCTCCGGCGCCGTAGCCGCCCTCCGGGACATCAAGAATCCCTCCAAGGTCGCGAGGCTCGTCATGGAGCGGACACAACACTGCCTGCTCGTGGGCGAGGGGGCGCTCAAGTTCGCCGTGGCCCACGGATTCAAGAGAGAGAATCTTTTGACGGACAAGGCGCGGGAGGCCTGGCTGAAGTGGAAGGAGAACGCTCTCGGACCGGGACAATTGGCTGCCGCCGCAGTCCGGAGGACCTGACCGCCGACATCAGGTCCGTCGTCACGACCCACGGGACCATCAATTGCCTCGCCCTCGACGACCGGGGCGTGCTTGCCGGCGTGACGACGACGAGCGGGCTATCCTACAAGCTCGCCGGGCGCGTCGGGGATTCGCCGATCATCGGCGCCGGGCTCTATGTGGACAATGCCGTCGGCGCGGCCGGTTCGACCGGGGTCGGCGAGGCCAATATCCGGACCTGCGCCAGCTACCAGGTCGTCGGCTTCATGGCGGCCGGGCTGAGCCCTGAACAGGCGTGCCTTAAAACCCTGGAGTCGATCGCGGAGAAGGCGAAGCTCTGGCCGCGCCGTTTGAACATGACCGACGCGGAAGGCCGTCCGCGGTTCGGACTCAATTTCTATGCCCTGAATAAAAAGGGCGAATTCGGGGCCGCTTCCATGTATTCGGGAGGCGATTACGTCGTCCACGACGGGACCGAGAACAAGCTCCGCGATTCCGCCTATCTCTACAAACGCAAAGCCTGACATCAAGCGATCATTTCTTAGGCAACTTTGCTCGGGATCGCCTTCTAAGGACTCGGGGACATCCCCCTCGCTTCCGTTGTGGGCTGGTCAATGGACCCGGACGGGATGGCCTCGCTCCCCGTCGGGTTCTTAACGCCGCGCCCTCGCCGATTTCATCGGCGGACTCGTAACTCGCGAACGTGCTCGAATCGCTACATCCGGATCATGCCCTAAGTGACGTTGCTCCAAGATCCTCGTACGCTCAGACATACGAGCCCGAATCTCCTCGAAATCGGCTTCGTGCGGGCTAAACCCTCAACGTCCGCTCGGTCCGTACCCGTCCGTGCGCCCCAGCCCACGGACCCGTGATGGGAGGGCTTTGACAAAGGGCTGCAGCGACCATGCGGAGGTCAGCCTGAGACGAGCGACCGACGAGGGAAGTCTCTGGACCTCCGAGGGTCCAAGGCTCGGAGGATGGGTTTCAATAGCTAATTAGATGTGCCTCGAGTCTTGGGCCCGAGGAGCCGAGCCGGTCGTGAGTCGAAGGCGATCTGGACCGGAGCCGGGAGCAAAGCCCTTTGCAAAGACCTCATTGCATCACGGCGAAGACGATTCAATTATTCTTCGAGGACGAGGACGACGTAGCCGTCCGCGTTGAGCCGGCCGGCGAGCACGCGGGCCGAGGCCTCGTCGGACGCCCCGACCCTGACCCTGTAATAGACCTGGGCGGGGGTCTCGTAGGCGGAGAGTTTGACGCCTGAATAGCCGCGCTTTTCGAGCTCCCGCGCCAGACGGGAGGCGTTGTCCTTCGAAATGAAGGATCCCGCTTGAACGGACCATCTACCGTCTCCCGGGGGAGGGGAGGCGTCCCTGAGGACATCCAGCCGGACCCTGGCCGTGCCCGGGCCGATCATCCCGAGGACCCGGGCCGCGGCGTAGGACAGGTCGAGGATCCTGTCGCCGACGAAAGGCCCCCGGTCGTTGATCCTCACGGTCGCGGCGCGGCCGTTCTCGAGGTTCGTCACCATGACCTGCGTCCCGAACGGAAGGGTCCGGTGGGCGGCCGTCATATCGTACATGTCGTAGATCTCCTTGTTCGAGGTGAGCTTCCCGTGAAAATCCGGCCCGTACCAGGAAGCCAGCCCCGTCTGCGACCCTCCGTCGGGAAAATAATTCAGGCGGGCGCAGGAGACCGACGCCGCCAGGACCGTCAGGAGATAGAGGACCTTCCGGGTCATCGTCCCATTACGCTATTCCAGGCAGGCTCCGAGATTCTTCTTCAGAAGGGCGAACGCCTGCCGGGGCGTCGAACAGAACGTGAACAGGTCGCGGTCATCGGGGGTGATGGCCCCGACCTTGACGAACATGTCGAAATCGACGATCTTCCTCCAGTATTCCTCGCCGTAGAGGATGAGGGTCAGCTCCTTTCGGGAGATCTTGCTCGTCTGGAGGAGGGTGACGATCTCGAAGAACTCGTCCATCGTGCCGAATCCTCCGGGGAAGGCCACGACGGCCTTGGCCTTGTAGACGAGCCAGAACTTTCTCATGAAGAAATAATGGAAGGCGAAGGAGAGGTCCGGCGAGATGTAGGGATTGGGGTCCTGGGTCTGGGGAAGCTGGATGTTCATGCCGATGCTCTTGCCGCCGGCCCGCTGGGCGCCGCGGTTGGCCGCTTCCATGATCCCGGGCCCGGCGCCCGTGCAGACCACGAAGTTCTTCCCCTTGGGCTTGAGCGGGATGGCCCACTTGGCCAGGAGGTAGGCCAGCTCCTCGGCCTCCCAGTAATATTTCGTGAAGCCGGGTGTCGCCGTGGCTCGGGTTGGCCCGGGCGGAGCCGAGGAACAGAACCGTGCTGTTGACCTTGGCCTTTGTCCAGACGGGTCATCGGGCCGAGGTATTCGCTCAGGATCCGGAGGGTGCGTCCCTTCGAGCGAATCCAGGAACTCGATGTCCTTGTAGGGGGATTCGGGGTATTCCAGTTTCGTCATGGGGACCTCTTTTCGGCGTGCGCCCCGATTCTAACATGAAACGCCGGCGGCGTTCAAGACCGATCCCGGCCGCGCGCTTTTTTGACTTCGACCCCTCGCCGTATGCTATCAGTAAGGGCGCGAAAAGGAGGATCGATGGACGCGACCGTTCGCCAACCTGTCCGCCATGGACTACCCCGGCCGCGTCATCATCATCGGCCGGGAGCCTGGACCTGGCTCGCGGACAGCCGTTGATCTACGCCATCACCGGACGCTCGCCGTCGAGCCAGGCCCGGATGCTGGAATGGAGGGAGGACGGCGTTTGGGTCCGGCCGACCGACGAAGAGGTCTTGAAGACAGGCAATATCGACCTTCTGGTTTACCCGGCCATGCTCTTTTCGCCGCGAGGCGTCGCCGTATCGAACGGCAAGCAGACCACGGACGTCCGGCGCTGGCTCGAGGAACCGCTGCCCGGGGCCCGTCGCCGTCCTGGCGGCAGCCTTGTCCGGCTGGGACTACGAGCCGGACACGCCGATCTTCACGCCGCGGATCAGCGGCTGCGTCCTGCCCGGGCCGAAGGCCGCGCTGACCCTCATCAAGCGGGGAGCGGGCGGAGCGGCCCTAGATGCTATTATGAAGTCCCGCTCGAGGCCGGCAAGGGGAAGCTCGTCTCGACTTACGACGGCGTGAACAGGGACCCGCTCAGGCCGTTCCCGGGCGACCCCCTCGATGTCGCTTTGGAGGCCGCGGACGCCGCCCGGCTGGCCGAAGCGGTCTACGAGGCCATGAAGCCCGCCGGGGCCCAGGACTTCCGCGTCGCCGTCGCCTGCGTCTCGCCGGCGGACATCGCCCGAAACGATACGAGACGCGATCATCAACCGGCACGAAAGGACCTGAGACCATGGACAACAAGGAAAGGACTTCCAGGACCCAGTACCAGACCAAGGTCGACGAGGACTTTCCGGGATCCCTGATGTTCGGGGAAACCCGTGTTCATCAAGAAGATCCTCCATGCGCTACGGAGAGAATCCGGGATACCCGGCCGCCTTTTACCAGGAAGAAGGGGCCTCCGGGCCCAATATGGCCACCCTCGAGGTTCTCCAGGAAGGGACGAAGGGCCTGAGCTACATCAACGTCGGCGACATGGACCTCGGCCAGCGGCTCGTCGCGGAAGCTCCACGCGGTCTTCGGCGGCCGGCCCGCCTGCGTCATCATCAAGCACGAGATGCCCAGCGGCGTCGCCTTGGGCGACGACGCCCTGGACGCCTTCGAAAAAGCCTGGAAGTGCGACCCTCTTGTCGAACTTCGGCGGGGTCGACGTCTTCAACTTCCCGGTCAGCGAGCCCCTGGCCCGGCTGCTCGTCGAAAGCCCGCGCAACGTCGAGGTCGTTTACGCCCCGGATTTCACTCCGGAAGCCCTGGCCGTCCTCGCGACCCGCAAGGTCCTCCGGGTCGTCAGGATGGGCGCCACGCTTCGACGTTCCCTCCGGTCGACAACGGGCTCGATTTCAAGCGCGTGGCCGGAGGGCTGCTCGTCCAGAAGCGGTTCGATTCGAGGATCGTCTCTCCAGCGTCGCTCGACGTCGTTTCCGCCCGGAAGCCCATCCGAGGAAGAGGTCCGGGCCGCTCTCTTCAATTGGACCGTCGCCTGTTTCACGCGGTCGAACGCGGTCATCATCGGCACGTCCGACAAGACCCACGGAATCGGCTCGGGGCAGAGGAGCCGGATCGACTCGACCGAGGACGCCATCCGTCTTTCGCAACGCGGCTACGGGCCCGAAGGCTGCGTCCTGGCCTCCGACGCGTTCATGCCGTTCCCCGACGTCGTCGAACTCGCCGCGAAGCACGGGATCACGGCCGTCGTCTTCCCCCTGGGCTCGATCAGGGACGCCGAGGTCATCGCCACGGCCGACGCGCTACGGGCTGGCGATGATGGTGACGCGCGAGCCCGGCGACGTGGACTGCGAGCGCTGTTTCTTACACCGCTAGGCCTTCACCCGGCGGCCGCAGGGAGGCGGTCCCATGAACCTAAAGGAATACGCCAAGAAACGGGACTTCGCGAAGACCCCGGAGCCCCCGGGAAGCGGGCCCGGAAAACCGCGCGAAAGGCCTTCTTTACGTCATCCAGAAGCACGCCGCCTCACACCTCCATTACGACCTGCGGCTCGAGGAGAACGGGGTCCTGGCCAGCTGGGCCATCCCGAAAACGCCCCCGCTCGCGGAAGGGGAGAGGCGGCTGGCCGTCCGGACGAGGACCATCCCCTCGATTATGCCGAATTCGAAGGCATCATCCCGGAGCCCGAGTACGGGGCGGGGACCGTCGCAATTTGGGACAGGGGGACCTATACGGCTGTCGAAACGACGGAATCAAAACGGGTCGTCGACATCCGGGGACGGAAGCTCAACGGCCGTTACGCCCTCATCCGGATCAAACCGAGGATCGGCGAAAAGGACGTCAACTGGCTGTTCTTCAAGATGAAACAGGAAGGGATCTGAAGCATGTTTCTCTCCATCGTCTGGCATTTCCATCAACCCGTGTATAAGGACCCGGCCAACGGGGAATACCTCCTGCCCTGGGTGAACCTCCATGCCACGAAGAATTATCATCCCATGGGCGCGTTGGTCCGCGAGTCGGGATTTCCCTGTACCTTCAATTTCGTCCCCTGCCTTCTCGAACAGCTCGGGGAATACGCCTCGGGTTCGGCCAACGACCCTTATCTAAGGGCCCTCGAGAAGGATCCGGGAAACCTGACGTTTACCGATGTCCGCCTTCTGAGCCGGATCTCGCCCGGCGGGGGAGACGCTGCCGTGGTCCAGAAGCGCGCCCTCGAGTCTTTGTTCTCTCAGCTCGACGGCGCCCCCGAAGATCGGGAATCGCTCCTGGCCCTCAGGAAAGAGCTCCACAACGACCTCGTCCCGCTATTCCGGCGCCTGAAGAAGAAAGGCCTGGTCGAGGTCACCACATCGGCCTATTATCATCCACTCCTGCCCCTCGTCTTCGACAGCTCCTGTTCTCCGGACGAAAAGGCCCCTGCGACGCGGTTCCGGCATCCCGAGGACGGAGAATCCCAACTCCGGATGGGAAAGGAGTATTTCCACAAGGTCTTCGGATTCGCGCCCGACGGCCTTTGGCCTTCGGAAGGGGCCGTCAGCCGGGAGGTGGCCGCCGCGGCCGAGCGAGCCGGCTTCGCCTACGCCCTCACGGACGAGAACGTCCTTTGGAAAAGCCTCGGGGAATGCGTCGACCGTTCGGCGCTCTACAAGCCCTATAAGACGGAGGGGCTGCCGATGTTTTTCCGGGACACGGAGCTCTCCAACCTCCTGAGCTTCTCGTATCAGGGATGGCCCGAAAAGGACGCCGTGGCGGATTTCCTCCGGAGGCTGGAAGCCCGGCGCCGTGTCTCCCCCGACGACGCCGTCTGCGTCGTCGTCCTGGACGGCGAGAACCCTTGGGAAGGCTATCGGGGGAACGGCGTCCCGTTCCTTAGGGAATTCTACGGGCGCCTGCTCGAGGCCGACGGGATCGCGCCCGTCCTGCCTGGTGCTTACCTCCGGACCCACGGCCCCGGCCGGGACATCGCGATGGTCCCGGGGACCTGGCTGGGCAACTTCTCCAAATGGATCGGGCACCCGGCCAAGAACAAGGCTTGGGATGAGCTCGCCGACGCGAGGGCCCGCTGCGGCCCCGTCCCCGAGATCTACGTCGCCGAAGGGTCCGACTGGTTCTGGTGGTACGGTGAGGCCGACAAAGAAGAGTTCGATTTCCTCTTCAAGAGTTATGTTCGCGCCGCCCTTCGAAAGGCCGGGCTGGGAGGCCGCCCGTGAGACCCCTCCGGTTCCTCTTCGCCGTCCACTGCCATCAGCCGGTGGGCAACTTCGACGACGTCTTCGAAAGGGCGTTCGACGAATGTTACGAGCCGCTCCTCGCCGAGTTCGCCAAGCACCCGAGCTTCAAGTTCTCCCTTCATTTTTCCGGCCCCCTGTTGGAGCACATGGAGCTCCGCCGTCGGAACTGTTGGGGCCTTGTCCAGCTCCTCGCGGGGCGCGGACAGGTCGAACTCCTCGGCGGCGGGTTCTACGAGCCGATCCTCGCCGTCATCCCCGAGGAGGACCGGCTCGGACAGCTCCGGATGATGAGCCGCTGGCTCGAGGAGCATTTCGGCCGCAGGCCGAGGGGCGTCTGGCTGACGGAGAGGGTCTGGGAGCCTCACCTCGCCGGGACCCTGGCCCGGGCCGGGATCGAATACACGCTTCTTGACGAAGAACACTTCCATTATGCCGGCGCGAAGGACATCCACACATCGTACATCACCGAGGACGAAGGGCTCCCGCTGAGAGTCTTTCCCATCGATAAACAGCTTCGGTACCTGATCCCTTTCCGCACGCTGGAGGAGATCGACGCGGCCTTCGCCGGGATCCGCGAGCGCGGGGGGATCGCGGTGCTCGGGGACGACGGCGAGAAGTTCGGGCTCTGGCCGGGGACCGGGGAATGGGTCTACGGAAAAAGGTGGCTCGGGAATTTCCTGGACCACTTGGACGAGACGGGAGTCCGGACGATGACGCTCTCGGAGTACGCGGACTCCGAGCCGCCCGGAGGCAGGGTTTATCTCCCGCCGGCCTCGTACGAGGAGATGACGGAATGGGTCCTCGAGCCGCGCGAGCTCGATGCCTACCGGAAGGCCCGGGAAGCATGTCCGGCGGAGGCGCGGAGGTTCCTCCGCGGCGGCTTCTTCCGCGATTTCTTCCTGAAGTACCCGGAATCGAACCTGCTCCATAAGCGGATGCTCTCGGTTTCCAAGAGGGTCGCCGCTTCGGGGAACGGGGAAGCCGCGTGCGAGCTCTACAAGGCCCAGTGCAATGACCCTTATTGGCACGGCGTCTTCGGCGGACTCTATCTGCCGCATCTGAGGGAGGCCGCCTGGCGCCATCTCCTCGAAGCCGAAAAGGCCGTGCCCGGCGTGGCCGGTTGGATGGAGGAGGACTTCGACCTGGACGGCCGCTCCGAATTTGCGACCGGCTCCGAGGCCTTCGGCCTGGTCGTCAAGCCTTCGTTCGGGGGCGCCATCGTCGAGATCGACCATCGGCCGTCCTTGAGGAACATCACGGATGTCCTGTCGCGCAGGCCCGAGTCCTACCACGTCCGTCGGGGCGACGAGGGGACGGCGGAAGGGAAGAGCATCCACGAACTCGCAAAGCGGCTTCCCGCGGGATCCGATGACATGCTCCGATACGACCGCCAGCCCCGGTTTTCGTGTCTCGACCGCATCCTCCATCCGGAGACCCGGCCGGAGGACCTCCGGCGCGCGGAGTATGGCGAACTTGGGAATTTCGTCGAAGGGGAATATGCCGCTACGGTCGAAGGCCCTATCCTTGCCCTGGAAAGGAAAGGCCGCGTCCGGGTCGACGGGGAAGACGTGCCCGTGGTCGTCCGCAAGCGGATCGGAGCCGAGGCCGCGGCGATCCGGGTCCGCTACGAGATCGCGAACGCCGGAGAGCGGCCGGTCTCCCTGATCTTCACCTCGGAATGGAATTTCTATATGCTCCCGGACGAGTTCACGCTCCGGCCCGACGGCGCCGAGCTCATGGCCGGGCGCCTGTCGTTCCGGGCCGCAGGAGCGGACGCGTTCTGGAGCTTCCCCCTCCGGACCCTTTCGCAGTCCGAGAGGGACTATGATATAATCCATCAGGGATTCTGTCTCCTTCCGATCCGGAGGATCCGTCTCGCCGGGGGGGAGGGGACGGCCTTCGAAATCGTACTGGCGGAGAACAATGCCCGATAAGAGCTTCGTCCTGGTCCTGCATAGCCACATCCCCTATGTCCTCTCCCACGGCAGCTGGCCCCACGGAGTGGACTGGCTTTATGAAGCGGCCGCGGAAAGCTACATCCCGCTCCTCGACGTCTTCCGACGTCTCGGGGACGAGGGGATCCGGCCGCAGGTCAACATCGGGATCACGCCGGTCCTGGCCGCCCAGCTTAAGGACGCGCGGTTCAAATCGGGTTTCGGCGAATACCTCGCCATGAAGATCGAGATCGCCGCCAGGGACCGGGCGTATTTCGAACGGACGGGAGATGCGGAGCTCGTTGCCCTGACCATATTTTGGCAGGAATGGTACGAAAGGCTCGTCGCGGGCTTTCACGGAACGTACCATGAGGATATCGTCGACGCGTTCCGGGCGTTGCAGGATGCGGGACAGCTCGAGGTCCTGACTTCGGCCGCGACGCACGGCTATTTCCCCCTGCTTGCCCGGGACGAGAGCGTCCGGCTCCAGGTCCGGCAGGGGAAGCACGCGTACCGCAAGGATTTCGGCCGGGACCCGAAAGGGTTCTGGATCCCGGAATGCGCTTATCGCCCCGCTTATTCATGGAAGCCCCCATTCGGCGACCGGCCCCCTTACGCCCGGCAGGGGGTGGACGAGATCCTGGGTTCGGAAGGCATCGGATATTTCTTCGTCGATGGACACCTCCTCAAAGGTGGGGTCGCCAAGGGCGTTTACACGGACAGGTTCCCCGCCTTGAAACGCCTTTGGGAGGGCTCCCGGAGCACGCCCGAGCGGCCCGAAGACCCGACCCGGGACCCCTATTCGGCGTACCTGGCCTACCCCTCGGACACGCCGTTCTTCGTCCGCGACGAAGTCTCAGGCACCCAGGTCTGGAGCCGCCAGTCGGGTTATCCGGGAGACGGCTGGTACCTCGAATTCCATAAAAAGCACTTCCCGGGCGGGATGCGTTATTGGCGCATCACCTCGAGCGAGGCCGGCCTGGGTGATAAAGCCTCCTACCACCCCGGGAAGGTCCGGGAGCGCCTGAAGGACCATGCCCGTCATTTCGTATCCACTGTCGAGGAGATTCTGAGCACCCGGGAGGGTGGGACGATCGTCGCACTTTACGACACCGAGCTCTTCGGACACTGGTGGTTCGAAGGCCCGGAATGGCTCTATCTCGTGCTCAAAGGCCTCGACCGAAGCTCCGTTCGCCCGGCGACGGGCGCGGCCGCCCTGGAATCCCGGCCGCCCCGATCCAGGGTCTCTTTGCCCGAGGGGTCCTGGGGCGAGGGCGG
Organism: Candidatus Aminicenantota bacterium; assembly: GCA_963813235.1. Classification (GTDB taxonomy): domain Bacteria; phylum Acidobacteriota; class Aminicenantia; order Aminicenantales; family Saccharicenantaceae; genus JALHVH01. Next base: position 37,993 of record CAWEYF010000002.1, read on the forward strand.
GTTCCACGGGATCTGGCTCAACGAGGACACCGCATGGATCTGGGAGAGGATCTACAGGATCGAAGAGGAGGCGGCTCGGATCGGCGACGGGAAAGAAGCTGATTCGCGCCTTCTGAAGCAGTTTATCAGGGAAAAATTCCTCCTGGAGAGCTCCGATTGGCCGTTCCTCATTTCGACCTGGTCGGCCCGGGACTACGCCCAGAACCGGGCCGCCGAGCACTACGAGAGGGCCCGGGCCCTCGCCGGGTGGCTCAAGGCCGGGCGCCCGCTCACGGGGGGCGAATCTGCCCTCCTCGACACCTGGGAAAAGGAAGACCGCCTGTTCGATGAGGTGGTGACGCCGGATGGACGGATCCTCTGAAGGAACCCTGGTCATGGTCCTCTGTGGGGGGAAAGGGGAACGCCTCTACCCGCTGACGAAGGACCGGGCCAAGCCGTCGGTGCCGTTCCTCGGCGTCTACCGGATCGTCGACTTCAGCCTCTCCAACGCCCTCAATTCCGGGCTCCGCAAGATCGCCCTCCTCACCCAGTACAAATCCCTCTCGCTCGAGCGCCACATTTTGAACGGCTGGAACATCTTCCATTCCGAGAGCCGTGATTTCGTCATCTCGTTGCCCGCCCAGGGCCGGGTGAGCGACCACTGGTACGAAGGCACGGCCGACGCCGTGTTCCAGAACATCTACACCATCCAGCAGGAGAACCCGGAGACGGTCGTCGTCCTCTCGGGCGATCACATCTATAAGGCGGACTATCGGAAGATCCTCGCGTTCCGCGCGGCGCGCAACGCCGACGCCGTCGTCCTGGCCAAGGTCGTCCCGGTCGCCGACGCCTCCCGCTTCGGGATCATGCATGTCGACGGCGAGAACCGGATCATCGACTTCCTCGAGAAGCCGAAGAGGCCGCCGGCCTTTCTTGGGAACCCGGAAAAAGCCCTGGCCTCGATGGGCGTCTATGTGTTCAGGACCCCGGTCCTTATCAAGGCCCTGCTCAAGGACGCCCGGACCCCCGGAAGCTCCCACGATTTCGGCAAGGACATCATCCCCAAGCTCGTCCTCGAGCACGAGCTCTGCGCCTATGTTTATGACGACTACTGGGAGGACATCGGGACGATCGACGCCTACTGGCACGCGAACATGACCTTCCTTTCGTCCGGCCCCCCCGATCCCCCTCATGGACCCCGCCTGGCCCGTCCGAAGCCACAAGCCCCAATTCCCGCCGGCGTTCGTCGACGGGGGGGACATCCGGAACTCGATCCTCGGCTCCGGTTGTCATCTCACGGGTTGCCGCGTGCGGAACTCCGTCCTGTCGCCGAATGTCCGGGTCCGTGCCGGGGCTGATATCGCCGATTCCATCCTCTTCGAGGACATCGAGGTCGGCCCGGGGGCGCGCCTCCGAAAGGTCATCATCGACAAACATTCGATGATCCCGGGGGGCTTCGAGATCGGCTACGACAACGTCCGGGACGCCAGGAGCTTCAAGATCAGCCGGGAAGGCGTGCGCGTCGTCCCGAAGAAATGGAACCCCGCGTGATCGAGCGCCACTCCTTCTATTTCACCGACCCCCAGACGGAAAGGACCAAGGAGCTCGCGCTCCTGTCGATCATCTCCCAGAGCCTGTTCCAGCCGTTCTCGCTTGCGGACAACCTCCTCGTCATCCTGACCGCCCTGACCTCGGGGGCCGGGATGGGCTTCAACAGGGCGATGTTGTTCCTCAAGGACGGCGACAGCCTGCGCGGGGAGATGTGGCTCGGTCCGAGTTCCGCGGAGGAGGCCAGGTCCATTTGGGAGGTGCTCACCACTCCCGGGATAGGATACATCGAGGTCATCGAATACAACAGGTCCCTGGTCTCGAAGAACAGGGACACCCTGACCCAGAGGATCCGGGGCCTGCGTTTTGCCCTCGATGGAGACGTCCCGGTGCTCCCCGGCCTGGCGGCCAGGGACAGGGAGATCATCCTCGCCCGGGACGCCCGGAACGAATCCCGGGTCGACCCAAAGTTCCTCGAGCTGATCGGCGTGGACGAATTCGTCTGCATCCCCCTGCTGGCCCGCGACGAGGTCCTGGGGGAGATCGTCCTGGACAACGTCATTACGAAGGCGCCCATCGCCCCCCACGACATCAGGCTGGCCGGCTTGTGCGGGCTCCTCGCGGCGAACCATGTTTATTCCGCCTCCCTCCACCAGAAAGTCGTCGACATGGAAAAGATGGCCGCCCTGGGGGAAATGGCGGTCTTCGTCACCCATCAGGTCCGGAACCCGATCGCGACCATCGGCGGTTTCACGGAGCAGCTCCTCCAGCCCGGCCTCGACGAGGAGCGGCGCCAGCGGAACCTCCGGATCATCCGGGACGAGACCCGCCGGCTGGAGCAAGTCGTCTATAAGATCGCCCATTTCCTCAAGGTCAGCCTCAAGGAGCCTGTCGCGTTCGATATCGGCCCCGTCCTCGGGGCCGTCCTGGAAAGCCCGGAGCTCAAGACCAAGCTGGCGAGGTTCCGCCTGCGCGTCAAGATCGCCCCGTGCCCGGCCGACGTCGTCTGTGATCCGGCCTCCGTCGGGGAGGTCTTCCGGAACCTTCTGGAGAACGCGGTGGACGCCACCCCGGAGGGCGGGGTCCTCGCCGTATCGGCGTATCCGAAGAACGACCGCTGGTACGTCCTCAGCGTCCGGGACACGGGAACGGGCGTCGCCCCGGCCGACCGCGCGCGCCTCTTCACCCCGTTCTTCACGACGAAGGAAAAAGGGATGGGCCTCGGGCTCCCGTTCGTCAAACGCGTGATGGATTCCTGCGGGGGCGAGATCGAGGTCGAGAGCCGGAAAGGGCGGGGAACCACGTTCCGCATTCTGTTCCGAACCAAGGAAAGGGAGGGACCACGATGAAGAAGAAGATCCTTCTGGTCGAGGACGAAAAGCCGCTCTGCCTCCTGTATGAGGAAGAGCTCGGGGCCGAGGGATACGCGGTGACGTCCGTCCACGACGCGGATTCCGCCCTCGAGGCCCTGGAGAGCCGGGCCTTCGACCTGATCATCACGGACATCCGAATGCCGGGGAAGGACGGCGTCGAGCTCATTTCCCGGATCATGGGGATGCGGAAGGACATCCCGCTCATCATCAACACGGCCTACCAGAGCTACAAGGAGGACTTCATGACGTGGGCGGCCGACGCCTACGTCGTCAAGTCCTCTTCCCTCGACGAGCTCAAGGCGAGGATCCGGGACCTGGTCAAGGATTGACATGTCGGAACTGAGGAAAGACCTGGTGACCGGCCGGTGGGTGATCATCGCCTCGGAGCGGAGCAAGCGGCCCGACGACTTCCGGCCCGCCGGGGCCGTCCCGAAAGAGGAGGCCGCGGCGTTCTGCCCGTTCTGCGAAGGGAACGAATCCAAGACCCCGCCCGAGGTCTTCGCCCTCCGCGGGGAGGGCACGGCCCCCGACGGTCCCGGCTGGACGGTCCGGGTCGTGACCAACAAGTTCCCCGCCCTCAGCCCCGGCGCCCCGCCGCCCAAGCCGGAGGGGGGACTGTTCCAGTCGATGCCGGGCGTCGGCGTCCACGAGGTCGTCATCGAAAACCCGGACCACGCGAAGGAGCTCGTCGACCTGGACACGGACCGCATCCGCAACGTCCTCGGGGTCTTCCGAAGCCGGATCAAGGCGATCGAAGAGAACTTCCACTACCAGTACGTCCAGGTCTTCAAGAACAAGGGCAGGGAGGCCGGGGCCTCGCTCAGCCACCCGCACTCCCAGATCGTGGCCACGCCGATCGTCCCCAAGAGGGTCAAGGAGGAGGTCTATGGCGCCGAGCGGCTCTTCCGCGCGAACCGGGAATGCGTCTTCTGCCGGACCGTCGGGGAGGAAACCCGTCTCGGCGAGCGGTTGGTCCTCCGGAACGGGCATTTCGCGGTCCTGGCCCCCTTCGCCTCGAGGTCGCCGTTCGAGATGGCGATCTACCCGCTCCGCCATTCCCCGTTCTTCACGGGAACGACCCGGGATGAGCTCGCCTCCCTGGCGGTCGTGGTCAAGACGGTCCTGAGCCGGCTGAAGGCGATGCTCTCCGACCCGCCGTTCAACCTCATCCTGCATCAGGCGCCGAACCCGACGGTCTCGACCAAGGCCTGGCCGGGGATCGCGGCATACTTCCACTGGCACCTGGAGATCCTCCCCGTCCTGACGAAAGTCGCAGGGTTCGAGTGGGGAACGGGCTTCTATATCAACCCCGTGCCGCCGGAAACGGCGGCGGGGTATCTGAGGGAACCGTCGTAGGCCGTTCCGCCCGCTCGGGTCAGCGTCCCAGGATCGCGGCGTAAAGTTTCAGGTATTCGCCGGCGGCCTTGTCCCAGGAGAAATCGCCCGCCATGGCGTTCCGGACGAGGGATTCCCAACCGGACCGGTCCCGGAAGGCGTCCATCGCCTTCCGGATCGAGCCCAACATGGCCGCAGGCGTCGCGTCCCCGAACTTGAATCCATTGCCCGTCCTCGCCATGGGATCGAACTCCTCGATGCTGTCGTCCAGTCCGCCCGTCGCCCGCACGATCGGGATCGTGCCGTACCGGAGGCTGTACATCTGGTTGAGGCCGCACGGCTCGTAGCGGGACGGCATGAGAAAGAAGTCGCTCCCGGCCTCGATGAGATGGGCGAGCCGGTCGTTGAACTCCAACTTGAGCCCGAACTGCTTCGGATACTTCTTCGCGAAGCCCCAGTAGAGCTCGTGATACTTCTCCTGTCCCGTTCCGAGGACGACGAGGTTGACCCCGAGCGCCATGAGCGGCTCGAAAGTCTCGGCGAGAATATCGAACCCCTTCTGATCGACGAGCCGCGAGATCATGCCGATCACGGGACCGGCGCCCGTCTCCGGAAGGGAGAAAGCCTTGAGCAGTTCCGCGCGATTCTGCCCTTTTCCGGCAAGCGCCGCCGGCGTGAACCGGTACGGAATGAGAGCGTCCTTCGCCGGATCCCAGACGTCCATGTCGATGCCGTTCAGTATCCCGACGAGATCGCCCTTTCGCGACCGCAAAACCCCTTCGAGACCGCAGCCGTACTCCTCGGTGCTCGTGATCTCCTCGGCGTACGTCTTGCTCACCGTGCTGACGACGTCCGCGTACGAAATCCCGACCTTCATCAGATTGACCCGGCCCCAGAATTCGAACGGGCTCATCGGCGAAAAGAGGGAAGCCTTGAATCCCGCCTTCTGCATGAACTCGGGGCCGAAGACTCCCTGATAGGCGAGGTTGTGGATGCTGAACACCGACCTTGTGCCGCCGAAAAACGGGTCGGCCGCGTAAGGGTGCTTCAGGAGGACCAGGGCGGCGGCGCTTTGCCAGTCGTGGCCGTGGAGAATGTCGGGCGCGAAACCGAGCCGTTTCATGGACTCGAGGGAGGCCTTGGCGAAAGAACCGAAGCGCTCCCCGTTGTCGGGATAATCGCCGCTCGGCACGCCGTAGAGGGCGTCCCGGTCGAAGGCTTCGTCGTTCTCCACGAAATAGGCCCTGAACCCTTCCGCTACGTGCTCCCAAAGCGAGAAACGGAGATCGCGGCCGCCGAGGGGCATCCGGACGGCGTCCACGACCTTGGTCAGGGGCAAGCCCTTTTTCCGGACCTCTCTGTACAGGGGCATGAAGAGCCGGACGTCGGCGCCGGAACAAGCCAGGTACTTGGGAAGGGCGCCGGCCACGTCGGCCAGCCCGCCCGTCTTGGCATAAGGAACGGCTTCGGAGACGAGGAATGCGATCTTCATCATGCCGCGATTGTAGCATAGCGAACGTCCCCGGTCATCAGCCGACCGCGTCCGGCCCGTCCCGGCCACCGGCTGCAGGGAAAAGAGCGGCCTTGTCTGCGCGCGGGAAACCCGTTACCATGAGGCCATGGATATGAATGCACCTTCGCCCGCCGGGCGATTCCGCCGGAGTGTGACCGCCGCCGTCATCGAGGAAGGCGGCAGGGTCCTCGTCGCCAGGAGGAGAAAAGGGGACCGGTGCGAAGGCCGCTGGGAATTCCCCGGCGGCAAGGTCGAACCCGGCGAGACCCCGGAAGAATCCCTGAAACGCGAATTGCACGAGGAGATGGGCATCGACGTTGCCGTCGGAGAGCGGCTTTGCGTCTGTCCGTTCCAGGCCGGGGAAGCCCGCATGGAGCTCCTCGTCTACAGGACGAGGATCGTGAGCGGCAAAATTGTCTGCCATGACCATGAGGAGGTCCGCTGGATCGAGCCCGGGGAGTTGGGAAGGTGCGACCTCACGGACCCGGACCGCCGCGTCGTCGATATTGTTTTTCCGCGGGATAAGGAGCGATGATGAGGAGCGCCGATGGGATGGTCCTCAAACCGGGGAAGGACAAAGCCGTCCGAAACCGCCATCATTGGATCTTTTCGGGCGCGGTCGCGAGCCTTCCCGAAGACCTCGCCGACGGCGGCATCGCGCCGGTCCTCAGCGACGGCGGGGAACTCCTGGGGCATGCCTACGTCAACAGGGGTTGTTCCATCTTGGGCCGGATGGTGAGCTTCGGGCCGGGCGACCCCTTCGCGGCGCTCGAAAAGAACATCCTGAGGGCCATCGCCCTGAGGAGGGACCTGTTCGGGGAAGGGGAAAGAACGAATGCCTATCGGTTGGTCAACGCCGAGGGGGATGGGATCCCCGGCCTCGTCGTCGACCGGTACGATTCGGTCCTCGTCCTCCAGGTCGCAACGCTCGGCATGGAGAAGCTCAAGGACCTCGTCCTTGGGACGCTCGTCCGGGAGATCGCCCCCGAAACCGTATACGAAAAGTCCAATCTTCCTTCGCGGCGCGAGGAGGGCCTCGGGGACCGCGAGGGATACCTCCACGGAGAGGAACGGGACATGGTCCTTGTCCGCGAGGACGGCCTTGAGTTCCTCGTCGACGTCGTCCGGTCTCAGAAGACCGGTCTCTATCTTGACCAGAGGGAGATGCGCAAGCTCGTCGGGACCCTCGCCCGGGGCCGGATCGTTCTGAATTGTTTCGCATACACCGGAGGTTTCTCGATCCACGCCCTCCGCGGGGGAGCCGTCCGGGTGGACTCGGTGGATGCTTCGGCGGGCGCCCTGGAGGCCGCGAAACGCAACTTCTTCCAGAACGGCCTTCCGGTCGAAGGGAACGGCTTCATCGAAGCCGACGTCTTCGATTTCCTGCGCGGTCCGGGGGGAGGGCACGACCTCGTCATCCTCGACCCCCCGGCCTTCGCGAGGAGGAAGTGCGACGTCCGGCAGGCATGCCGCGGCTACAAGGACATCAACCGCATCGCCATCCAGAAGGCGCCGCCGGGGACGCTTCTACTGACGTTCTCGTGCTCCCATTTCGTGGATGAGAGCCTCTTCCGGCAGGTCGTCTTCCAAGCCGCCGCCGAGGCGTCGCGCGGCGTCCGCATCCTCGGGCGCCACATCCAGGCCCCCGACCACCCGGTCAACGTCTTTCACCCCGAGACTGAATACCTGAAGGGGTTCCTTTTGTATATCGACTAGCGCCCGGCGCCCGCGCCGGTCGATCCGATGAAAGCGGCGATATCGTCGATGACGTAGGGCGCGACGCTGCCGTGGGTCCGGGTGTATTCGTCGGGCGTCGCGAATCCCTGCCCTTCAAAGAACAAGTGGTTGAGCTTCGGATAGAGCTTGAAGGAAACCTTGGGCAAGGCTATCAGGGACTTCTTCCAGTTATCGAAGTCGTCCGACGTCACCTGGTAGTCGCGGGCTCCCTGAAGGACGAGCATGCGGGCGTCGAGCGTCGCGGCCATGGCGGGAGGGTCATAGCCCCTCATATCAAGCCAATAGCTGACCGGGGCATTGAGGACACGTTCTCCCGACGCGGCGTCCTTGTCGGTGAAGGCCTTGACTCTTGCGACCTGAGCCTTGAGCTCATCGAGCTTCGAGCGGTCGTCGGCGGAGAGGCCGCCGTCGAGCCCGTACAGATAGGTCATCTGCCGCACGATGGTATCCTCGAGCGGCCGGGTCAGTCCGGCCATGACGACATATCCGGCTATCCCCAGGCCCTTCCCGGCCACGGCGATCCTCGGGATGAGCATGCCGCCGAGGCTGTGCCCCAGGACGAAGATCCTCTCCGGATCGACGCGGTCCGCTTTTTTCAGGAACGAGACCGCGGCCAGGGCATCGTCGATTGTTTCTTCCTTGACCGTGAAGGAGGAGGCCAGCTCCGGGTCCATGACGAACTTCGGGCCGAAGACCCGGGTCCTTTTTTCGTAGCGCAGGACCGCTACCCCCTTCGCGGCAAGCCCCCAGGCGATATCCTTGAACGGCTTATTGGGCCCAATGGTCTCATCCTTATCGTTCGGCCCCGAGCCGTGGACAAGGACGAGAGCGGGAAAGGGGCCTCCGCCCTTCGGGAGAGTCAGGATCGCAGGCAGGGGCCAGCCCTGGCTGCCGACCGTGACCTCGATCTCTTCGAAACGGGCCGGGTCGGCGTAAGCCGGGGGCTTGTATTCGGCCGGGGGAAGCGAAGGGACGAACTGGAAGCCGGCGATCCGGCCCTCCTTGTCGAAGACGACCCTGGCGTCCAGGGTGACGTTGGCGAATTCACAGGTCACGAGGACGATGTCGTAAGGGTCGAGCCTCTCCCGACGGGCGTCCGTCTGTCGCCGGAAAGCGCCCAGTCGGGCCGGAACCTCCTTCCAGAAGCCGGAGAGCTTGTCCGGTCCGGAGACCTTCAGCATGGTCGCGTCGAAATCCGCCGCCGCCCCGACAAAATCGCCCTTGTCGAGGCGTTCGATGAAGTTCCGAGCTTTCCTGACGAGCTCGTCGGGCGTGGACGCCGTCCCAGCTGCCTGTTCGGAAGCCGACCATAGGCTCAAGGCCGACACGACCGCCAGCGTGGTAAGGAACGCATTCTTCACGATCTCTTCTCCCCTCGACAAGACCAACTGTTTACTCCCGACGGCCCCGGTTGTCAACCCCTCGGCTCCCCGGCATGAATGCCGGGGCCGGGCTTCCCAGTCCCGGTTCTGGCAAGGCCAGGACCGGGGCTTGTTCGGGGTTAATCCTGAGCCTCGCTTCGGGCTTCGCGGCCCCGCCCTGAAAGGCGGGGCTTAATAGCGTCGGCGAACGGGTCAATCCTCCCCGCCCGGTTGCAGCCCCGCGCCGATTCCCCTATAATCGGCGTATCCCAGGGGAAAGGAGAGGCGCCATGGAGAACGTCCGGGAGGAATTGAGGCGATCGCACAGGACGGTGTCGGTCATCGGCATCGCGATCATCGCCAGCCTCTTCGTTCTTCTTGTCGTCGTCGAGGTCCTCAGGGCGAAGGCGGGCCCGTTCCGAGGATTCGTTTCGCTTCCCGCGATCGCGACGCTCCGTTACATCTTTTACGGCCTCGCCGTGATCGAGGTCGTTGCGACGAGGCTCCTCCAGGGAATCCTCCTCCGGCGTTCTCCCGGGGACGACGTCAAGGGCACGGCCCTGAAGCTGGTCCGGACCGCCGTCGTGACCTTGAGCTTGAGCGAGGTCCCGGCCCTTCTCGGCCTCGTCCTCTTCCTCCTCGGCGGCTTGAACAAGGACTTCTACGCCTTGCTGGGGGTCTCCCTGGTCCTCATCTTCATGTATTTCCCGCGCCTCGGGAGCTGGGAGGACTGGGTCGAGAGGAAGGCTTGAACGCCATGCGGCTGAGGTTCCTGGGCGCGGCCCGTCAAGTCACGGGTTCCTGCTATGCCCTTGAGGCCGACGGGACCACGGTCCTCGTCGATTGCGGGCTCTATCAGGAGCGCCCGTTCCTCGGCCGGAACTGGGACCCGTTCCCGATCCCGCCGGAGCGCATCGACCTCATCCTCCTGACGCACGCCCACCTCGACCACTGCGGTCTCATCCCCAGGCTCGTCCAGAAGGGGTTCGCCGGGCCGATCGTGACGACGCCGGCCACCGTCGACCTCCTTCCGATCGTTCTCGGGGACTCCGCCCGGATCCAGGAAGAGGACGCGGCGTTCAAGAAGAAACGCCACCAGCGGGAGGGGAGGCGCGGGCCCCACGACGAGGTCCCCCTTTACACAAAGGACGACGTCGAAAGGACCCTTCCCCTGGTCGAAACGGTACCCTACGGCCGGACCCGGGAGATCGGCGACGGCCTCTCCGTCACGTTCCACGACGCGGGCCACATCCTGGGATCGTCCATGATCGAGGTGCGGGCCGGTAGCGGGGACCGGGCGCGGACACTTGTCTTTTCCGGGGACATCGGCCAGTGGGACAAGCCGCTCGTCCAGGACCCCTCGGTCTTTAAAAAAGCAGATTACGTCGTCATGGAGACGACCTACGGCGACCGGAATCATGAAGACCCGAAGGACGTGGAGAGCCTGCTCTGCGACATCGTCGGGAAAACCCTCGCCGCCGGGGGCAACGTCGTCATCCCCACGTTCGCCATCGAGCGGGCCCAGGAGCTGATGTTCCACTTCAGCCGGCTCAGCCGCGAAAAATGCATCCCCCCCGTCCTCGTATTCCTCGACAGCCCGATGGCCGTGGATGTGACCGGGGTCTTCGAACGCCACCTGGAGGTCCTGGACGAAGAGACCCGGCGGCTCTTCAGGGAAGGGAAGAGGCCCTTCGATTTCCCCGGCTTGAAGCTCATCCGGACGAGCGAAGAATCCAAGGCCATCAACTCCATCCGGGGGTCGTGCATCATCATGGCCGGCTCGGGGATGTGCACGGGAGGCCGCATCAAACAGCACCTTGTCCGGAACATCTCCCGGCCCGATTCCACGATCCTGTTCGTCGGCTTCCAGGCCAAAGAGACCCTCGGGCGCCAGATCCTCGAAGGGAGCCCGGAGGTTCGCATTCTTGGCCAAACGTTCCCGGTCCGCGCCCGCGTCGAAAAGATCCTCGGCTTCTCCGCCCATGCCGACCGCAAGGCGCTCTTCCGGTGGCTGGACGCCTTTACGGAGCCTCCGCGCCGGCTGTTCCTGACCCACGGCGAAAAAGAGATCCCCCTGGCGCTCGGCGACGAGCTGCGCCGGGACCGCGGCTGGGAGGTCTCTGTGCCGGAATACATGGAAGCGTTCGAGCTTCCGTAGCCTCGAATCCCGGCAGTGCCTTCGCGCCCTTCAGAGGCCTTTGCGGGTCGTCAGCTTCTTATGCCCATAGTAATTGACCCGGAACGAGAACGACTTGCGGGGCATCATCATGCACGAATCGGAAAGGCGGACCCCGATCGTCGCCGCCGGAACGGAAGCGAAGACGAACCGCTGGCCGGAGACATCCCATCCTTTGGAGCCCGGGGCGAACATCTTGCCGGGCCACAGCCCCAGAGCCAGCCCTTCCCGGGCCAGCCATGCGTCAGCTTGCCGGGAGACACCGGAGACCGCCTCTGACCCCAGCCAATCCAGGACGAGCCCCCGGAGCAGGTCCCCCGCGGCCATCAGCCGCGACGCCTCTTCTTCGAGCTCGGGGCCGATGGTGCAAACGCATAGGGCCGCCTTTTCGGCGTCCCGGAAAACGGGCAGGTCGGGAAGCTCGGCCCTCTCAAGGAGGGTTGCGGCGACGCGCGGCCGGAGGAGTTCCCGAGCCCGGGAGGTTTCCTCGCGAACGAGGTCCCGGACCGCGGCGTTGATCTCCGAGGCGCGCTTTCTGTAGCCGAGGCGCAGGAGGACCCTCCTCTCCTCGAAAGAGACGGGGAGAAGGGGAGGGTTTTCGATCAGCCGGGGCACCTCGCCCTCCCGGACGCGCCCGAACGGGCCGGGGAGTCCGTCAAGCCCCGATCTCCGGCAGGGACGGGGTGCCGCTCGCGGAAGCGTAGGTCTCCATGATGCGCTTCAGATCTCCGGCCTTTTCCGGCCCCAGCAGGGCTGCCGGCCCCGCCCCGAGCCTCCGCGCGACCTCCTCGGAAGCCCGCTCATCCATGCCCTTCCGGCCCAGGGAGACCCAGGCTTCGTACGTATCCCTGTCGATGATCCCGGTCAAGGTATGCTCCTTCCGGTACCACTGACGGGTGTGGGGAAGCGACAGGAACGGCGCGCCCGCCGCGACGGCCTCGAACTTATCAAGGGCGAGGACCTCGTCCCTCTGTTCGACGCCGCGGACAAGGCGTTTGGCCATGCCGCAGATCTCGTCGTCGATGACGAGCTTTTCGAGGCTCTGGGTGCTCTCGAAGTTGAGCATGCCCGGCCCGGAGATGACGTTGATCCCGGACAGCGCGGCGAGGACCGCGCCGATCCCGGCCTCGAGCCCGGCCTGGGCGTCGTTGATCTTGGCGTCGGAGAGCCCCATATAGGCATGTGTGGGGAGGTGGAGCGTTTTGGCGATCTGAGCGTAGGAGGAGTCGATCATCATCGTCTCGATGGCGCCCATGGGCGTCGTCCCTTTGCGCATATCGAAGCTCGCCGGGGATCCGCCGAAGATGACCGGCGCGCCCGCCTTGGCCAATTGGCAGATGACGACCCCGCAGAGATTCTCGGCGACATGCTGGACGAGGGTCCCGGCGATCGTCACGAGCGAGGTGGCCCCGGTCAATCCCATGGAGATGAGTTCGCTCGGGATCCCGGCCCGGGCCGCATCGACGAGGCTTTGGGTCGTGAGGTTGCTCCACTTGAGGGGAGGGGAAGGGCAGGCGTCGAAGATGGCCAGCGGCTTGGCCGCGAGCGCGGCCGCGCCTCCCCGAACCGCGACGAGCATGTCGCGCATGGGCTTGAACGATTCGACGCGGAACAGCCCGGTGACGAAAGGCTTGGACGAGCGGAGGAGCCCCAGATAGAGCCTGTAGGCGTCCGCGACCGGGAGTGGGACGTCCGAGCTGATGAGGGCCGTGCTCTGAAAGTCCAGGTTCCCGAGGGTCTCGACGAGGTCGTAGAGCCGGACGAGGTCCCGTGTCACGGCCTTCCGATCCGCCCCGGCGGCGCGGTCCAGAATGGACACGGCGGCGGAGCCGGGATCGAAGTGGATCTCGTCCCCGCCGACGACATATTCCGTTGGAGCCGGTCCGGTCATACAACTTGATGACCTCGGGCGTCGTGGCCAGGCAGTTCTCGACGAGCTTGCGGGTGAGATGGACCCGCGCGGCGGCGGCATCGACCTTCATGCCGGCCGCCGCGAGGAGGTCCATGGCCTCCGCGTTCTCGACGAAGATGCCCTGCCGTTCGAGGAGGAGGTAGGCCTCTTCGACGATCTTCGCGATGAATTCGGGGCTCAGGAGCTGGAGCTTGGGTCGTCTTGTCGGGATCATCGGTCATCTCCCCATCAGGGCCTTGGCCTCCTTGACGGCCATGGCCGCGTTCTCGGCGTATCCCTGGGCCCCGATGTCCTCGGCCCACTTCCGCGTGGCGGGGGCGCCGCCGACGAGAACCTTGTATGTTCCGGGAGAGGCCCTGCGCACCCAGGAGCTCGATGAACTTCTTCTGGTTGAGCATGGTCGTCGTCAGGAGGGCCGACAGGCAGATGAGGTCCGCCTTTTCGGCCTGGGCCTTCTCGATGAAGCGCTCGAGCTTGACGTCGGCCCCGAGGTCGAAGACCTCGAACCCGTTGGCCTGGAGCATCGAAGCCACCAGGTTTTTCCCGATGTCGTGGATGTCCCCCTCGACGGTCCCGATAACGACCTTGCCCAGGGAGCGGGACTTGACGTGGGCCTTGGCCATTTCCGGCTGGAGGACGTCCATGGCGGCCTTCATGCATTCGGCGCTGCTGATGAGCTCGGGCAGGAAATATTCCCCCTTTTCCCACAGACTCGCCGACCTCCTGGATCCCGGGCACGTACCCTTTGTCGATGACGTCATTGAGGTCGAGGCCCATACGCAGGGCCTCGAGCGCCAACTGCCGCGCCGAGGGCTTGTCCCCGTCGACGATGGCCTTCCTGATGTTCCGGTACAGCTCTTCCTTGATCACGTGTCTCTCCTTTCGCCGATGTTCTTATGAAAGAGTTCCGACATCTTTCTTATGTGAGCGGGGCCAGTCCCGCAACAGCCGCCGACGACGTTCGCCCCGGCTTCGAGGATGGCGGGGACGAACCCGACGTATTCGTCCAGGCTCTGGGAATAGGAGACCCCGCCGTCGGTCGCGAGGGCGGGCTTCCCCGCGTTGGCCTGGGCGACGACCGGAAGGCGCGTCACCTGACGGAAGGCGCGCACCAGCCCGACCATCTCGCCGCAGTCGAGCGTGCAGTTAGCGCCCACGGCCGAGGCCCCCGCTTTCTCCAGGGCCTCGGCGGCGGCGGCCACCGTGTTCCCCATGAGCGTGAAATAGCCGCGGGGGTATGCGTTGAAGGTCAGGGTGACGAACACCGGTAGGGACGGGGCCGCCGCTCTGGCCGCCTTCAAGGCCGCCAGGGCTTCCCTGAGGTCATATTGTGTCTCGATGAGCAGGAAATCGGCCCCCCTCCGGCGAGCGCCCCGGCCTGCTCGGCGAAGACCTCCTCGAACTGCGCTTCGGTGAATTCGCCTTGGGGCTGGAGGAATTTGCCGGTCGGGCCCATGCTTCCGGCTACGAAACGGCCGGCCGGGGCCGCCTCCCGGGCGATCCGGGCCGCAGCCGCGTTGAGCTCCGCCGCCCGGGCCTCGAGCCCGTGAGCGGCGAGCTTGATGCGGCTCCCGCCGAAGCTGTTGGTCGAGACGGCGTCCGACCCGGCCTCGAAATAGCTCGCGTGGACGGATTTGACGGATTCCGGCCGCTCCACGTTCCAGGTTTCGGGGCACGCTCCCTGCGGCAGGCCGCAGCCGGATGAGCTCCGTGCCCATGCCCCCGTCGAGCAGCACGGCCCGCTGGTTGATAAGGTCGAGGATGGCTCGCTTCATAGGGGACCTCCTTTATAAGGTTCGAACTTTCAGCGCCTTGACGAATTCCTTTTGAAAGCCCGGGCAGGAGGCCAGAGACACGTGGCGCACTCTCCGGGCGAACGCTTCGGTCCTCTCGCGATCCGGGCGGGAAAGGAGAAGCTTCCGGGCGCCGGCCAGCGAAGCGTTGCCGACAAAGGCGACCCGCCGAACGGGGACTGTGGGCAGGAGGCCGATGGACATGGCGTTCCTGACGTTGAGCGAGGCGCCGAACGCCCCGGCGACGAAGACCCCGTCGAGGTCGGCGGCCGAGATCCGGGCTTCCGCGAGCATCAGCAGGACTCCCGTCCTGATCGCCGCGACGGCGAGTTGAAGATGCCGGACGTCCTGTTGGGTCAACGAGATCCCGTCGGCAACCGGGATCGACCGCGACGCGGCCCGGATCCTTCCGTCGGCGGAAACAAGCCCGTGCCTGAGTCCGACGGCAAGGATATCGACGAGTCCGGTGCCGCACACGCCGAGGGCGGGGGCGCCGCCGATCGTCCGGACCGCCAGCCCGCTCTCCCAACGGGCGGCGTCGATCGCGCCGGCAAAGGCCAGCATCCCGCAGCTGATGGTCATGCCCTCGAACGCCGGGCCCGCGGCGGTCGATGTCGTCGTCAGCCGCGTCCCTTTCTTCAGGACGATCTCGCCGTTGGTCCCAAGGTCGATGAACAGGATGTTGCCCGGCCGGGCCGCCAAGTCCAAGGCGGAGGTCCCGGCCGCGATGTCCCCCCCGACGAAGCTCTTGAGGTTCGGGGCCACATGGACACGGCACCGGGGATTCGTCGAAAACCCGAGGTCCGCCGCCCGAACGGACGGCGCCTTCGCGAAAGCGGCATGATAGGGGGCCGCGGCGAGTGTCGTCACGGGCACGCCGATGAAGATATGGTTCATGGCCGTGTTCCCGGCCGCCACGATCTCGTAGATGTGACCTGGAGCGACGGCCCGTTCGCGGGCGAGGCCGGCGATCATGCCGTCGATCTGGCGGCGGACAAGGTCGGCGAGGCGTTCGAGGTTCCCGGGGGCCGCCTCTGCGTATGTGATCCGTGAAACGACGTCCGCACCGTACGGGGTTTGAGCGTTCACGGCGGCCGCGCGCCCGAGCCTCCTTCCCGAAACCAGGTCGACGAGTTCGACCGCGATCGTGCTCGTGCCGACGTCGACGGCGACGCCAAAGCAACGGCCCGACGTGTTCCCGGACTCGACGTCCAGGAGTTCGTCGCCGTCGAGCAGCGTCGCCGTGACGCGTCCGCCGTCGCGGCCGACCACGACCGCGGCCCGGGCGGCGGGGCCGGCCGAGTAACGCAGGCGCTTCCCGAGCCTCTTTTCGATAGCCTCGACGGCCGATACCGGGTCGGACAAGCCGGGCGCGGGAACGTCGAAGGAAAGCTTGCGGACGGCGGGATCGGGGCGGAGGGGGACCTCGGGGCCGGAGTCCAGGACCGCCACGGCCTTGAGGAGGGACGCTCCGGGGACCTTGACGGCGAGGTCTCCACGGACCCGCGTGAGACAGGCCAGGCGGAACGCGGGAACGGCCCTTTTCCCGCGAAGGAATCCGGCCTCCGTTTCCGACGGAGGAGAAACTTCGCCGCGGACGATCTCGACGAGGCACTTGCCGCAGAGACCCCGACCCCCGCAATACTGGCTCATCGGAATCCCCGCTGCCCGGAGGGCGTCGGCAAGGAGGTCTCCGTCCGAGGCCGTCCCGGTCGTCCGCGGGGCAAGGACCTCGACCTTGAATCTTCTGGGCATCGTGTTTCCCGAAAGCGCTATTCTAATTCATTGGGGCCGGGCCTGAGAAACGTTTTTTTGGCGGCCGCCGTGCTCTCCTTGTTCCATCGCGGTTGGGCCGGGATTCTGGCGGCATCTTCCATGATCGCATTCTGCGGGAATCTTACAGAGGCGGCGCCGAAATGTAAAGTCCGTTCCGTTCCCGGGGGCGCGTTGACAGCCGCGGAAGGCCGTGCTAAGTTCCCTCCCCGAAGGATTCCCTCGCGCCCGCCCGTCCGGCGGGCTGCGGAGGGTCGCTCAGAGCGACGCCGGAAGGAGGGGACGCGTCCCATGCGAAAACATCTCGGAAAGAATGGGCTCAGGCGGGTGTTCGCGGGCGGGGCCGTCCTCACCGTGTTCGTGACCGCGGCCGGCCCGGCCGCGGCCCAGGACCTCGCCCTCAGGGGAGGCACGGTCCTAACGGTCACCCGGGGGATCATCGAAGATGGCACGGTCCTCATCTTGAAAGGGAAGATCGTCGCCGTCGGTCGGAACATCGCCGTCCCGGACGGTGTCGAGGTCGTCGATGCCAAGGGGTTGTACGTGATGCCGGGGATCGTGGACAGCCATTCCCATATCGGCTTCGTCATGGATGATATCAACGAGCAGTCGACCCCCGTGACGCCGCAGGTCTGGATGAAGGAGGCCCTCGATCCCAATTCCGACCAAATCCTCCGGGCCCTCTCCGGGGGAGTCACGACCGCCAAGACCATGCACGGCAGCCTGAACGTGATAGGCGGGGTGAACGTCACCCTGAAACTCAAGTACGGGAGCCCGATCGAGGAGATGATCGTTCCGGGCGTCCGGCAGCAGATCAAGCTCGCCCTCGGCGAGAACCCGATGCGCTTTTACGGACCCAAGGGCGTCATGCCCTCGACGCGGATGGGCAATGCCCACGTCATGCGCAAAGCTTTCCTCGAGGCCCGAGAGTACATCCGGGCCTGGGACCGATGGGAGCAGGAACCGGGCGGCGGGCCGCCGGAACGTCCAGGAACCCCGCAAGGACCTGGCCATGGAGACGCTGAGGATGGTCCTCGAAAAGAAGATCGCCGCGGACTGCCACGTGTACCGGGCCGATGAGATCGTCTGGATCATCGGCTTCTGCAGGGAGTTCGGGATCGACCTCAAGCAGCTCAGCCACGGCGTCAACGCCTACAAGGTGGCCGACGTCATCGCCGCGGCCGGGATCGTCGTCGGCGGCTCAGTGGACTGGTGGGGCTACAAGGAAGAGGCTTACGACGGGTGCCCCTACGGGATCCAGATCCTGCGCGACGCGGGCGTCGACTTCGTCATCGCCTCGGACAGCTGGGACGAGGACCGCTACCTCAACCTCAACGCGGCCAAGGTCCTGAAATATACCGATATCCCGGCCGACGAGGTCCTGAAGATGATCACCCTGAACCCCGCCCGGGCCCTGGAGATGGAGGGACGGGTCGGAAGCCTGGAGCCCGGGAAGGACGGCGATTGCGCCGTCTTCGACAAGCATCCGCTCGACAGCACTGGAAAATGCGTCATGACCGTGATCGAGGGCGTCCGATATTTCGATAGCCGCAGGGACGGATCCGCAGAAAAGGAGAAAGGCCATGCGTAGGTTCATGAAATCGGCGGTTCCGCTCCTGGCGACCCTTGCGCTTCTCGCCCCCGCGGCCCCTGCCCAGAATGTCCTCCTCATCCGCAATGCCCGCATCGTTACAGTCACGGGCAAACCGATCGCCAGCGGCTGCATCCTGGTCCGGAACGGCCGGATCGAGTCGATCGGGGAGGAGTTGGCCGCCCCGGAGGACGCCGTGATCATCGAAGCGGCAGGGCTCATCGCCTATCCCGGGCTCGTCGCGCCGCTGACGACCATCGGGCTCACGGGGTACCCCGGCGCCGGGGACGACGTGGACGAGGTCGGTGTCTCCACGCCGCAGATGGACCCTTTCGACGCCCTCAACCCGGAGGACCCCTGCATCGAGGTGACCCGGATGGGAGGCGTCACGACGGTCCTGTCGGCGGCCGGCACACGGAACGTCATCAACGGCAAGGCCCTTGTCATGAATCTCGACGGGGAACTCGCCGAGGACCTGGTCATCAAGAGGGACGCGGCCCAGGTCTTCAACCTGGGGGCCCGGCAGCAGGGGAAATACCCTACGACCCTGCCCGGGATTATGGCCCTCGTCCGGGACAAGTTGGAGAAGGCCCGGCGTTTCCTGGAGGCCCAAAAACAGCAGGGCCCCGAACGGGGCGATCGCGGAACGCGGGAACACGGAGGGGGGCCGGAGGAGACTTCACCCGCTTACGATCCGGAATGCGAAGCCCTGGCCCCGATCATCCTCGGCCGGGTCCCGGCCATGTTCCTGACCTTGAACGAAGCGACGGTTCACAACGCGCTGGAGCTTATCAAAGAGTTCCGTCTCAAGGGGATCATTTATGCTACAACCGACGTCATGAAGTACGCCGATCGCTTCCGCGCGGAGGGGATCCCCGTGATATGGGCGGGCACGACCAAGGTTCCGGAACCTTGGGAATCGTTCGATATCCAGTATCGCGTTGCGGGAAGGATCGCCGCCGCGGGTCTTGCCTTCGCCTTCGACCAGACCGGCGGTTGGATCTCGATGAACCGGAACGTCCGGAACCTTCCCGTTCCAGCGGCGCTTTCGATCGCCTACGGCCTGCCGGAGGAAGAGGCCATCAAAGCGCTAACCATCGTCCCCGCGAGGATTCTCGGGGTGGACGCGCAGGTCGGATCGCTTGAGGTCGGAAAGACGGCCAACATCGTCCTGTGGACCGGAAGCCCGGTGCAGATGAGCGCCCGGGTCGAAAAGCTGATCATCAACGGCCGGATCATCGCGCTTGAAAGTTATCAGACGAGGCTGAGAGACCGCTACACCAAGGTCGTTAAGGACCGGCTCATGAAGAAGAGAGCGAACCCGGCGGCCGCCCGCTGAGCCGCGAGCCGTTCGCGCCCCGAACGCCGACCCAGATAAGGACGATGGATTAGGAACAATCCGTTACCGGACATAAAGCTGAGGTTCGGAGTCACCGGAGTCTTCGCCCGGAGCCATAATCCGTTCAGGTCCTAGAATTGTCTTGACAACCGAAGCATGGCGGCAATATTATTAATATCGTAATATGATTATGAATATCATAATTTCGTATCTCGGCATCACCCTGCCGGGCTGCAGGGTCTCCGAGAATATCGCGGTCATTCCCAATATCAAGCACGTTTTTTATGATAAACTCGGGAGCGCGCCCGAGCCCGGCCCCGCTACTTATCTCAACCTGAACGCGAGCCTCAGGTTCTGAGGGCCCGGCTTCGAGCGTAGGAGGCATGACGTGAGCAGAATGGTCCAGGGATTCATCATCGCGGCCGGGATCGGGTTCTGCCAATTCCAAAGCGTCGCCGCGGAGCGGAACACGCCGCCCATCGCCATCCGGGGCGGGAAGATCTTCACCATGACGCGCGGGGCCATCGAAAACGGCGTCATCATCATCCGGTCCGGAAGGATCCAGGCGGTCGGGAAGGACCTGGGCGTTCCGCCCGACGCAAGGGTCATCGACGCCTCCGGAAAATACGTTTTTCCCGGGTTCATCGACGCGGGGACGGACCTCGGGACCGTCGAGTACGGAAGCGTCGAAAGGGACGATGATGAAGCCTCCCAGCCGCTGACGCCCCAGCTCCTCGTCACCGACGCCTTCGATCCGGGGAACCGGTTCGTCGCCGCGGCGGCACGCCGGGGCATCACGTCGGCCCTCGTCGCCCCCGGGAGGGGGAACGTCCTTTCCGGCCGGAGCGCTTTCATCCGACTGGAAGGGGGGGATATCACGGAGATGCTCATCAGGTCCCCGGCCGCCGTCCACGGGACCCTCGGGGAGGTGCTCAAACCCAGGTCCAAGCAGAACAGCGCGTATCCATACACACGCATGGGAACGGCCGCGCTCCTCAGGCAAACCCTGTCCGATGCTCAAGACCACGTGCGCCGGATCAGCGATGCCGAACGCAAGCGGGCCGCCGCCAAGAGCGCCGCGACAGCCGCCCCGGTCGCGCAGGCGTCGCCGATCGTCCAGGCCCTGATCCCGGTGATCAAGGGCGACCTGCCCCTGGTCATCACGGCCAACCGTTACGACGATATCCTGACCGCCCTCAGGATCGCCGACGAGTTCAAGATCCGCCTCATCATCGATGAAGGGGCGGAAGCCTTCCGGGCCGGGGAGGTGCTGGCCGCGCGGAAAGTCCCGGTGATCCTCAGGACGAGCACGGCCTTGCGCCGGACCGTGGAAACGGCGGGCGCCGTTTATGAGAACGCCGCCCGGCTCCGCAAGGCGGGCGTCCGGATCGCCTTCAAGTCCGGCCCCTCCCTCGACGGGGAGGACCTGCTCGACGATGTCCGGGCCGCCGTGCGTCACGGGCTGGCCCCGGAAGATGCCTTGCGAGCCCTGACCGCGGACGCGGCGGCGATCCTGGGAGCGGGCGACGTCGCCGGGTCCCTGGAGGCGGGACGGTCGGCGGATATCGTCATCTTCCCGGCGGACCCCTTCGCCTCCGCGGCCGGACCGGATACGGTCATCATCGGAGGCGTGGTCCTCGAGATCGAAAAGAAAGGATAGAACCCCATGAACCCATCGAATTCCGGCCGCCCGGCCGCCGAGGCTGGGGCCGACCCGCACCCCTGGGTGAAAGGATTTCCCGGCACGCTCACGGTCTGCGACAAGAACGGCATCATCGTCGACATGACCGACCGGGCCGCTCGGGCGTTCGCCGACGGCGGAAATCCCGACCTTGTCGGGGCCCAAGTCTACGACTGCCATCCCGACGCGGCCAAGGTCAAGCTGAAAGCCGTGATGGACGGCCGCAGGGCGAACGTTTACACGTTCACGAAGGATGGCCGGAAGAAGCTCGTTTTCCAGGCGCCCTGGACCGTCGACGGCGAATATGCGGGGTACCTGGAGCTCACCATCGAGATCCCGGCGGACATGCCGCACTTCGATCGCGATGCGAAGTGATCGACGGGACGTCGACGCCGTGTCTTTCGAAAGGAGCTCGAAAATGATCCAAAGACTTCTTGCCGTATTCCTATGCCTGTCCGGCCTCGCGGTGAACGCCCCCGCCTCGTCACCGGCGGATCTCCTTCTCGTCGGCGGCCGGATCCGGACCATGGACCCGGCCCGGCCCTGGGCGGAAGCCGTGCTCATCAGCCAGGGAAGGATCGCCCGCGTGGGCTCGACCGCCGAGGTCTCCGCGGGGGCACCGAAGGGAGCCGCCGTGATCGACCTCAAAGGCGCGCTCGTCCTGCCTGGATTCATCGACTGCCACACCCACTTCCTGCAGGGTGGATACGCGCTGTCGAGCATCCAATTAAAGGACGCGCAGTCCCGGGAGGAGTTCGTGGCCCGATTCAAGGCCAAGGTCGCAGAGATCGAGAAGGGGGCTTGGATCCTCAACGGGACCTGGGACGAGGAGCGCTTCGACCCGCCGGCACTGCCGGCTAAAGAGTGGATCGACCCGCTGACGTTCGACAATCCCGTGTTCGTCAGGCGCTATGATCTCCACATGGGGCTGGCCAATAGCCTGGCCTTGAAGATCGCCGGCATCACGAAGGACACGCCCTCCCCGGCGGGCGGAACCATCCTCAAGGACCCGGTGACCGGAGAGCCGACGGGGATCCTGAAAGAAGCGGCCATGGGCCTTGTGACCGACCGTATCCCCCCCCCGTCCGCCAAGGACGATCTCCGGGCGGCCCGGGCCGCCCTCGCCCACGCCGCCGAATGCGGCGTGACCTCCGTCCACGAGATGGCCTTTCCCGACAGCTTCACCCCGCCGTTTGAAGCTTACCAGGAGCTGTATCGGACCGGGAAGCTGACGACCCGCATCTACTTGTACCTCCCCATCACCCGCATCGACCTCCTCACGGGCCTGAAGATGAGGTCGCCGTTCGGGAACGACTTCCTGAGGATCGCGGGATTGAAGGCATTCTGCGACGGCGGTCTCGGCGCCCGGACGGCGAAGTTTTTCGAGCCCTATGCGGACGACCCCAAGAACACGGGCCTATTCCACCCCGAGATGTCGCCGGAAGGCATCATGGAAGAACGGATCCTTGAGGCCGATCGCGCGGGGATCCAGGTGGCCGTCCACGCCATCGGGGACAGGGCCAACGACATCATCCTCGACATCTTCGAGAAGGCCATCGCCGTGAACGGCCCCGGGGAGCGGCGCTGGCGGATCGAGCACGCCCAGCACCTGCGTCCGGAAGATATCCCGCGCTTCGGCAAGCTCGGAGTCATTGCCTCTGTCCAGCCTTATCACGCGATCGACGACGGCCGCTGGGCCGAAAAGAGGATCGGCAAGGAACGGTGCCGGACGACCTACGCCTTCAAGTCCCTCCTCGCCGGCGGCGCGAAGCTGGCTCTGGGCTCGGATTGGATGGTCGCCCCGCTCGATCCGCTCCAGGGGATCTATGCGGCCGTCACCAGGGCGACCCTCGACGGGAAGAACCCCGGAGGCTGGTTCCCGGAACAGCGGATCTCCTTGGAGGAAGCCCTGCGGGGCTATACCCTCGACGCCGCGTATGCCGAGTTCTCGGAGAACGAAAAGGGTTCCATAGAAGAGGGCAAGATGGCCGACCTCGTCGTCCTCGACCATGACCTGTTCGCCATCGCGCCGGAAAGGATCAAGGACGTCAAGGTGACGATGACGATCGCCGGAGGCAAGATCGTGTACCGCCGGCCGGCCGGAGGCGACCGTTAGGCGAATCGGCCGGAGAGCCCCATGAAAGGGAACGGGCATGAGTAGATTGCTGTTCCGGCACGGGTCCGTATGGACGGCCGACCCGTCGCACCCCCGAGCAGAGGCCGTCCTGACGGAAGGGGATCGCATCCTACGGGTCGGCCGGGAGGCCGATCTCCAACGGCTCGCGACGGCGGAGACCCGGGTCGTCGATCTCGGCGGCGCCCTCGTCCTCCCGGGGTTCATCGATTGCCACACCCATTTCCTGAAGGGCGGCTGCGCCCTGTCCCGCATACGGCTCCGGGACGTCACGGGCCGGGACGCGTTCGCCGAACGGGTCGCGGGCAAGGCCGCGGAGCTCGAAAGAGGGGAGTGGATCCTCGACGGGTACTGGGACCACGAACAGTTCTCCCCCCCGGGGCTCCCCGACAAGACGTGGATCGATCGGGCCTCTCCCGAAAACCCCGTTTGCGTACATCGCTACGACCTTCATACCGTCCTGGTCAACAGCCTGGCGCTCCGGATCGGCGGGATCACGAGCGAGACCGCCTGCCCGGAAGGGGGAGAGATCCAGAAGGACCCGAGGACGGGCGAGCCGACCGGGATCCTACGGGACGCCGCCGTGGAGCTGGTGACTCGCCATATCCCGAGGCCCTCCTTGAAGGCCGATATGGCCGCAGCCGCGGCGGCTCTGCGCCATGCCGCCAGGCTCGGGGTCACATCCGTCCACGACATGTCGGACGCCGCAAGCATCGCCGCATACCGGGAACTCTTCACGGCCGGCAAACTCACGGCCCGCATCTCCGTCTATCTCCCGATCGCCGGGATGGACGCTTTCGATCTCACGACGGTCCGGGCTCCCGTCGACGGCGATATGGTCCGGATCGCCGGGTTGAAGGGATTCGCCGACGGCGGTTTGGGCTCGCACAGCGCCTATTTCTTCGAACCCTATGCCGACGACCCGGACACGAGGGGATACCTGTCGTCCGAGATGTTCCCGGAAGGCATCATGGAAGAACGGATCCTGAAGGCCGATGCCGCCGAGCTCCAGGTGGCCATCCACGCGATCGGCGACGAGGCCAACGCCATCGTCCTCGACATCTACGGCCGGGTCCTCGCCCGGAACGGGGCCCGGGACCGCCGGTGGCGGATCGAGCACGCCCAGCACCTGCGGCCCATGGAGATCGTGCGCATCTCCCGGCTCGGCGTGATCCCGTCGGTCCAGCCCTCTCATGCCGTCGCCGAGGCCCACTGGGTCGAGAAAAGGGTGGGGAAGGAGCGCGCCCGGACGACTTACGCCTTTCGTTCCCTCCTCGACGGCGGCGGGAGACTGGCCTTCGGGTCGGATTGGCCGGTAGCCCCGCTCGACCCCTTGGCCGGGATCCACGCGGCCGTCACCCGGCAGACTTCCGACGGGGAGAACCCTCAAGGCTGGCAACCGGACCAAAGGATCCCGCTGGAGGAGGCTCTCACGGCGTTCACGCGGAACGGCGCTCGTGCGGAGTTCATGGAACATGCCAAGGGATCGATCGAGTCGGGGAAACTGGCTGATCTCGTCGTTCTGGACAGGGATATTTTCTCGTTGGAGCCCGAGCGGATCAAGGATGTCCGGGTCGCGATGACCGTCGTCGGCGGGCGTGTCGTCCACGACGCCCTGTCACGACCATCATAGAGACTTCGAGGCGCGCGCCCACTCTTCGAGGAACCGTTGCGCCTCGTCCCGCCGGCGCATATCGTCCGCGGGTGCCGCCTCCAAATACCGCTTCATCCAAAGGATCGCGTCCTTGAGCCTTCCGTTCTTCCCGAGGAGCAGGGCATAGGCATGGAGGGAATCGGCAAACCTTCGCCGAAGGAAGGGATTTTCCGGCTCGATCGCCAGGGCCTTCCGATAGCAGGCCAGGGCGTCCTCCCATTCTCCGAGACGGGCATAGGCGCTTCCCGAAAGGTAGAGGGCGTCGAAATGGGAGGGGTTGTCCCGAAGGAGGGCCCGACCGACCGACAGCGCGTCCTCCCAGCGCCCGGCCTTGAGATAGAGGCCCATCAGACGGGACAGGACGATCTCCGAATCGGGGAATTTCGACATCGCCTGTTCCAGGAGCCGCGTGGCCTCCTCCTCCCGGCCCATCTTCATGTCCAGCAGGGCCAGGTTCACGTGGTTCGACGGCACGTCGGGATTCGCGTCGAGGACCTGACGGTAGCATTCGGCGGCCTGGGCGAGCTTCCCCTCGTTCTCCAGGAGGTTGCCCCGAAAAATGAGGAGATAGTCGCCGATCTTGTCCTTGGGGTCGGGAAGCCCTTTCTTCATCGCCTCATCCGCGTGCCCGCCGCCGAGATACCCCAACGACCTCAGACGTTCCGCCTCGGCGGAGGTCAAGGGCCTTCGCGCCGCGCCCTTCCTGACGCCGGACTTGCCGAGGAAATCGTCCAACTTCCGGGCCATCTCCCCCAGGACGGCCCGCTCCTCCGGAGCGAGGTTCTTCTCTTCGCGGGGGTCTTGCGACAGGTCATACAGCTCGGGCGTCGGCGCCAGGATGTACTTCCAGGGGCCGTCGATGAAACCTTTTAATTCCGACCATCCGTAATTCTCCCGGGGATAGTATGTTTCGATGTAGGAGGGAAGGTCGGCCTTTTTCCGCTCGCGGACGTAGGGAAGGAGTGACGTCCCCCGGACCCCGTGGGGGACGGGCATTCCCAGGATGTCCAGGACGGTCGGCATGATGTCTATGAGGCGGACGCGCGAGGGCACGACGAGCCCGGCGGGCAGGTCCTTGCCGAGACGGACGATCAGGGGCACCTTCAGCGTGCCGTCGTAAAGGAAAAGCCCGTGATCGATCTCCTTCTTCTCCCCCAGGGCCTCCCCGTGGTCCCCGGCGACGACGATGAGCGTCCGGTCCAGGAGACCTTTGCCCTTCAAGAGCTCCAGGAGCTTCCCGATGATATGATCGACATAGGCAATCTCGCCGTCGTATTTTCGGCCCCGGTATTCGACGTCGAAGGGCGGGGGAGGGGCGTAGGGCAGATGAGGATCATAGAAATGGGCCCAACCGAAGAACCGTTCGCCCCGGTTCCCCTCGAGCCAGGGTGCGAGGGCCGCGAGAACGGCCCCGGCGTCGCGCTCCGACCGGAAGCTCTTCAGCGCCTCTCCTCCCTGGACGTTGTCGTCATAGAGGTCGAAGCCCCGGGCGAGCCCGAACCGGGAATCCAGCGTGAAGGACGCCACGAACGCCGCGGTCCCGTAACCCCGGGCCTTGAGCAGTCCGGCCAGCGTCGGCAGGTCCCGGCCCAGGGAATAGGTCCCGTTGTTGTGGACGAGGTGGTCCGAAGGGTACATTCCCGTCATGATCGAACAATGCGAAGGCAGGGTCAGCGGGACCTGGGCATAGGCGTCGGCGAACCGGACCCCTTCGGCGGCCAGCCGATCCAGGTTGGGGGTCCCGGCCCCGACGTACCCGTAACAGCCGAGCCGGTCCGCCCGCAGAGTGTCGATGGTTATCAAAAGAACGTTGATGTCCCGGCGGACCGCCGCTCCGGACGGCGCCGCGGACAAAGCCGAAGCCAGGACGATCGCCGGGAATCGGTTGAAAAAGCGCATCGATCTCACCGTGTCTATGATATACTGACCCCGGCTCTTTTCCAATCGAACTTATCATGGATCGGAGTGAAACATGACCATGCCGCGTTCTTTCGTCACCGACATCCCCAGGCGCAAGTTCCTGGAAATCGGCTTGAAGGGCGGGGTCGCCGTCGTGGCGACGCCTTCGCTCCTCGAAAGCCTCCTGTCCGGGGCTCCTTTGCCGCGGCCGCCCGCGGCATCTTATGATCCTGCCCTCCTGGATAGGGTCCTCCGCAAGGCCCTGGCCCGAGGAGGAGAATTCGCCGAGGTCTATATCGAACACAGGACCTCGAGGAATATCCTGATGGAGGAATCCAGGATCAAGAACGCCGTCTTCGGCGTCAGCCGCGGCGCGGGCGTCCGGGTCATTTCCGGCGACAAAACGGGATACGCATACACGGACGAGATCTCGGAGGCCACGCTCATGCGCGCGGCCGACGTCGCCTCCTATGTCGCGCGCGGGACGAAAGCGGCGGTGCCCGTCGACGTCCGGGCCGGAAAGAGGCCCTCGTATATCACCGTCAAGGTTCCCCTCCAGTCCGTGGCCGACGAGAAGCGCGTCGCCATCATCCGACGGGCGCATGACGCCGCCCTTGCCTATGATCCGAAGATCAAAATGGCGTCGATCGATTATTCCGACGAGGTCCGCGGGCGGACCATCGCCAACAGCGAAGGGCTCCTCCTCGAGGACGAGCTGCCCCTGATCTTCTTCATCGTCCAGACCCTCGGCGCCGGGAACGGGACGTCCCACATGGGCCGCGAGCGGCTCAGCCGGCACGCCGGGCTGGAGCTCTTCGACGAGGTCAGGCCCGAGGACGTCGCCCGGAAGGCGGCGCGCGAAACCGTCGCCATGCTCGAGGCCAAGGACGCTCCTGCCGGGAGGATGGACGTCGTCATGGAGAACGGCTGGGGCGGCGTCCTCGTCCACGAGGCCGTCGGCCACCCGCTCGAGGCCGACAACATCTCCCGCAAGACGGGCGTCTTCGTCGGCAAGCTGGGTCAGAAGGTCGCGAGCGACGTCTTCACGATGGTCGACGACGGCTCGCTCCCGAACCACCGGGGCACTACGGATTTCGACGACGAGGGCACGCCCATGAAGAGGAACGTCCTCATTCAGGACGGCGTCCTCCTCAAATATATGACCGACATCCTGTCCGCGAAGCAGATCGGGATGGAGCGGACGGGGAACGGACGCCGGGAGAGTTTCCGTTACATCCCCATCCCGCGGATGACCAACACGTTCATCGAGAAGGGGCGCGACAACCCGGCCGACATCCTGGCCTCGACGAAGAGCGGGATCTACGTCCAGAGCCTGAGCGGGGGGAGCGTCAACCCGACGACCGGCGTCTTCAATTTCACCTGCCGCGAAGCCTATCTCATCGAAGACGGGAAGAAGACCGAGCCGGTCAAGGGCGCGACCCTGATCGGCAACTGTCTGGACATCATCCGGGGGATCGACGCGGTGGGGGACAACCTGGCCTTCGGCCCGGGCATCTGCGGCAAGGGCCAGGCGGCCGAGGTCGACGCGGGCCAACCGACCGTCCGCATCCGCGGCATTAACGTCGGCGGGACGCGGGCGAGGGGTTGAGGCGGAAGAGGACCGAGGAGACGATCATGACGGACTACAAAGCACTGGCGGAACAGCTCGTGAGAACATGTCTGAAGAAGGGCGCCGATGCGGCCGAGGTCTACCTGGAGACCGGCCGCAACCTGAGCATCGAGGTGCGCAACGGCGAGATCGAGACCATCCAGGAAGCCTCCGGCTTCGGCGCCGGCTTCCGGGTCTTCGTCAAGGGCCGGATGGCCTTTTCGAGCTCGAATGATCTCGGCGGGAAGGCCCTGGACGACGCCGTCGCCCGGGCCGTCGATTTCGCCCGGATCTCGACGGCCGATCCGGCGAACGTCCTCCCCGAGGACAAGACGATGACCGCCGTGGAAGGGCTCTACGACCCTGCGATCGCCGGGACCCCGATGGACGCCAAGATCGAGCTTGCCAAGAAGGTCGAGAAGCTCGCCCTCAAGGACCCGCGGGTCACGACGAGCGCCGGATCCGGCTACGGGGAAGGGGAGGGGGAGATCGTCCTGGCCAACTCGCACGGCCTCATCAAGAGCGCCAGGTCATCGTCCTGTTCCTTGGGCGTTTCCGTCGTCGCGGAGAAGGGGGAGCAGCGGTCCTCGGGCGGCGAGTATTGCGGCCGCCGCTTCTACGCCGACCTCAAACCCGCCGAAGAGATCGCCGCGGTGGCCGCCCGGAAGGCCGTCGAAATGCTCGACCCGCGGCCCGTGAAGACCCAGAAGTCGGCCGTGATCTTTGACGCGGAGGTGGCCTACGCCGTCCTCGGCGGCGTCCTGGGAGCCGTCAACGGGGAGGTCGTGCTTCAGGGGGCGAGCTTCCTGGGCAAGCGCCTCGGTCAGAAGATCGCGGCGGACCTCGTGACCCTCATCGACGACGGCACGCGTCCGAAGGGCCCGGCCAGCGAGCCGTTCGACGGGGAAGGCGTCCCCACGGAAAAGAGGCTCATCGTGGACAAGGGCGTCCTCGCGGGATTCATGTACAACACCATCGTCGCGAAGCGGGCGGGCGCGCGCAGTACGGGGAACGCATCCCGCAGCGGCTTTACGGGCCTCCCCGGGATCGGACCCCACAATTTCTACATGACGGCCGGGACGGCGAAGCGCGAGGACCTCATCAAGGCCACGCCGCGCGGCCTCCTGCTCACCGAGGTCACCGGGTACGGCATCAACCCCGTCAACGGGAACTTCAGCGGCGGCGCCGAGGGATTCTGGATCGAGGACGGGAAGATCGCCTTTCCTGTCAAGGGCCTGACGATCGCGGCGACCGCCGACGAGATGCTCGCCGGGATCGACATGGTCGCCGACGATCTCGACCTCGACCGGGCCCTGACGGCTCCGACCTTCCGCGTCAAGGAGATGCAGATCGGCGGGGAGTGACCGGGACCTATCGGTCCGGTCGGATCGTCATCACGCCCCGTCCGCCCTTTCGTCCCCTCTCGAACTAGTCTTTTCCGGCAGACGTGACTTATAATGGCAATGTTGGTTCATACCAAAAAATGAGGCGGGAGGTTTCCCCATGTTCTCTTCGAGATCCAAAGCGTCGTTCTTGCGTTCGGCGCTCGCAATCCTGTTCGCGGCCGGGCTGACCCTCGCCGCGGTCGCCCCGATATCGGGACAGAACGCGGATAAGGCCTCGAGACTCTTCGACAAGTTCCTCTGGCGCCCGCTCGGGCCCGCGATCATGGGGGGGCGGACGGTGGACATCGATGTCCCCGAAGGCCGCCCGGGCACCGTCTACGCGGCCGTCGGGCCGAGCGGGGTCTGGAAATCCGAGAATCATGGCACGAGCTGGTACCCCATCTTCTTCAAGGAATCGACGGTCTCGGTCGGGGACGTCACCGTCGCCCAGTCCGACCCATCCATTGTCTGGGTCGGGACGGGCGAGGCCACGTGCCGCAATAGCGTCACGATCGGCGACGGGGTCTACAAGTCGGTCGACGCGGGAAAGACTTGGACGAACATGGGGCTCCGGGAAACGCGGCACGTTGCCCGCATCCTCGTCAATAGGGGAGACCCCAACATCGTCCTTGTCGCCGCCATGGGCCACCTCTGGGGGCCCAATCCGGAACGGGGCGTCTACCGGACCGTCGACGGCGGCAAGAGCTGGGCGAAGACACTGTATGTCAATGATAATACAGGAATTGCGGACGTAGCCCAGGATCCTTCGAATTCGCTTGTTGTTTACGCAGCAGCCTACGAGCACCGTCGACTGCCCTACCTCTATACGGGGGGCGGGCCGGGAAGCGGGATCTACCGTTCCCGGGACGGCGGGGTGACCTGGGAGCGCCTCACGAAGGACCTGCCCGGGGGGATCATGGGCCGTATCGGGCTGGCCGTGGCCCGGAGCAAGCCGGGCGTGGTCTATGCCCTCATTGAACACGCGGACGGCGGGATTTGGCGGTCTGATGACTTCGGGGATTCCTGGAAGAGGGCGTGCGACGCCGCCACGTTCCGCAGGGTCAACTCGCGGCCGTTCTATTACAGCCATATCAACGTGGATCCCACGGACGACAAGACCGTCTATGTCCTCTCGACGGGACTCTTCGTTTCGAACGACGGCGGCCAGAAATTCCGGCCCATCGGGACGGGCACCCACCCGGACCATCACGGATTCTGGATCGACCCGTCGGATCCCGCCCATCTCATCGACGGCAACGACGGCGGGATCGACATCTCCCGGGACGGCGGGAAGACGTGGCAGGCCGTCCAAAGCATCGATGCCGCGGAGGTCTACCAAGTGGGCTTCGACATGGACACCCCTTACCGCGTTTATTGCGGTCTCCAGGACAACGGGACCTGGGGCGGCCCGAGCACCTCCCTCGACCCGAGAGGGATCACCAACGAGGACTGGGTCATGATCGGCGGCGGGGACGGATTCTTCGCCCGGCCCGACCCCACCGATCCCGGCACGGTCTACTCGAATTCCCAGATGAACGGCCTGCAGAGATACGACGGAAGGATCGGGCGGGCGAAGCCCATCCGGCCGTCCGCGGCCCTGAAAGACCGGCCGTACAGGTTCAACTGGAATTCCCCGGTCCTCGTCTCGTTTCACGACCCGAAGACCGTATATTGCGGCGGGAATTTCCTTTTCCGAACGGCAGACCGGGGGAATTCCTGGGAGACCGTCGGCCCGGACCTGACGACCGACGACCCGGCTAAACAGAAAGACTCCGGCGGGCCGATCTCCCCGGAGAACAGCGGCGCCGAGGTCCACTGCACGATCGTCACCATCTCCGAGTCCTCGATCGACCGGGATGTCCTCTGGTGCGGGACCGACGACGGGAACCTCCAGGTGACCCGTGACAGCGGAAAGACCTGGAAGAACGTCGCCCCGGCGATCCCGGGATTGCCGAAGCACACATGGTGCTCGCGGGTGGAAGCCTCGCATTTCGAAGCCGGAACGGCTTACGCATCCTTCGACGGCCATCGGACCGACGACTTCCGAACGTACATCTACGCGACGGCCGACTTCGGGAAGACGTGGAGGTCGCTCGCGAACGGCCTGCCCTTCGGCTGGGTTCACGTCGTCCGCGAGGACCCCGGGAACCGGAACCTGCTCTTCGCGGGGACCGAGTTCGGCGTCCACGCTTCGCTCGACGGGGGCCGGAGCTGGTTCTCCCTCGGGAACAATCTGCCCACGGTTGCAGTCCACGACATCGCGATCCACCCCAGGGAGCGCGACCTCATCATCGGGACCCACGGGCGGGGGATCTGGGTCCTGGACGACATCTCCTTCCTCCGCGAGATGACGGAAACCGTCCTGGCCTCGGACTTCCGCCTCTTCAGCGTGCGGCCGTCGGCCTTCTTCTGGACGTCCCTCAGGGGCGAGCCGTTCGGAAAGCCCGGGTTCCTGGGGAAGAACCCCGCCCCCGGGGCGCTTATCACGGCCTGGATCAAGGCGGACCTCAAGGAAAAGGTCCGGGTCGCCATCAAGGACGCCGCGGGGAAGACCGTCACCGAACTGGAACTGGACCCCAAGGCCGGCCTCCAGAGGGCGGCTTGGAATCTCCAGTTCGTGCCCGAAGCGTCCGACGGGAAGAAATATTCCCCCGCATCGGCCCTCTTCGGGGCGTTGCCGGTCGTCCTGCCCGGCAATTACACGGCCGAGGTTTCCATGGGGGGAACGGTCTATAAAAGCGATTTCGAGGTCGTCCACGACCCGCGGGCCGGGGCCCTTCCCACGGGCGCCTGGGGAGTCCATTACAGGGCCGTCGGGGACGTCCTCAAAGCGTCCCGGAAGCTGGGTCTGGCCATCACGGCGGCCAAGAACGTTCGCAGGCACCTCGATGCCGTCATGCCCGAAATCTCCAAGATGGGGGAGAAGGCTGTCCCGGCCAGGACAGCTCTCGCGCCCTTCGTAGAGATCCTTGCCCGCATCGAGACCAACATCGTTCCAGGCGATTTCCTTGCCTCCCAGGGTTCTCTCGATTCCGCCCTTCGCGGCGGCCCGTTATCCTTACGGTTGACGGCCCTCGGGATCGGCATCGCCGGTTTTCCTTCCGCGCCCTCCGCGACCGAGCTCACGGAGATCGCCGACCTGAGCCGCTTCCTCGACGATTCGGTCGTCGAACTCAACGCGCTCATCGTCGCGGACGTCCCGAAGCTTAACGAGCTCT
This sequence comes from Candidatus Aminicenantota bacterium, assembly GCA_963813235.1. Lineage (GTDB taxonomy): Bacteria > Acidobacteriota > Aminicenantia > Aminicenantales > Saccharicenantaceae > JALHVH01. The sequence continues at coordinate 71,003 of CAWEYF010000002.1, forward strand.
TTGTCGCGCTGGGCATCAAACCCTTCCCGTCCATCGCCCCCGTCCTTCTTTTGTGACACGCCAAAAGAACAGCGCGCCTGATCCGATCAACGGCCGAGAACGGGAGCGGTTGGGCGCGAGTCAACATCTATATTATTTATTGTCAGCATGTTATATAGTATCTTATTTTGTTTGTTATCAATCGGATAGCTCTCTCGCTCCTTAGAAAGGGAGCCGTTTTAGGGTTCCCGGACGGCCCCTCGGCACGCTGGCCTCATATCGGCCTCGGAACTCTCCATTCCCGCCGCGGCTCCAGCTGTCCTTGTTATCGTGTTCATGTTTTATAAAATGACGCCAATGTCGGCCCGCCGACATTTCTGAAAATATTTAACATATGTATTGATTTTCTGCGAATCTTGTTTTATAAAAGAACCATCGGTCCATGCCCACAACACGCGCCGGGAGGAGTCCGTTGATCATTGCCGTCACCAATCAGAAGGGAGGGGTCGGGAAGACGACCACGTCCATCAATGTGACCGCTGCTTTGGCCTTGATGGGGGAGAAGGTCCTGCTCGTCGATACCGATCCTCAGGCCCACAGCACGATCTCCGTGACCTCCGGTTCCTCCAAGTGTGACAAGTCCCTCTACGATGTCATGATGAACCGCCATGAGAAGATCGATGAGATCATCGTCCGGTCCAATATCCCCGGGCTCGACGTCGCCATCGCTAAGATCTCCATGGCCAAGCTGGAGCCTTCACTTCTGGGTGAATTTGACGGCCACTATCGCCTGAGGGATGTCCTGGCGCCGGTAAAGCCCAAGTATGATTTTATCTTTATCGATACGCCCCCGACGCTCGGGCTGACGACCCTGAACGCGCTCGTCGCCGCCTCGCCACATCCTGATCCCCATCCAATCCTCGTATCTCTGCCTCGAAGGGACTGACGACCTCCTGGAGACGATCGACAAGGTCCGCAAGATCGCCAACCCCGCGCCTCCAGATCATCGGGGTTCTCATCACGCTCCACGACAAGCGGACCAACCTGGCCCGGGATGTCGTCGAGAGGATCCATAAGGTCTTCGGGAACAAGTTGTTCAAGACATATATTTCCAAGAGCGTTAAGCTCGAGGAGAGCCCAGCCTATAAGGAATCGATCTTCACGTACGCGCCGGATTCCGTGGGGGCGGCCCAGTATAAAAAAGTCGCCGAGGAGATCATCGACCGTGCAAAAAACTAAGCGCTCCGGACTCCCGGAAACCCTGGGGATGAGGCATGACGACCATTTCGTGGACCTGATATCCTCGCGCCCGTCCGGGCCCCGAATCCGGATGATCCCGCTCGAAAAGATCGACCCCAATCCGCATCAGGCGCGGAGCGAGTTGGGGAACATCCAGGAGCTGATGGACTCGATCCGGACCAAGGGCGTCCTCGAGCCCATTCTCGTCCGCTCCGTGGGCAACCGCTTCGAGATCATCGCCGGCGAGCGGCGGTTCATCGCCTCGAAGAACGTGGGCCTGAAGGAGCTCCCGTGTATCGAGTTCGATGTGCCTGAGAACGAGGCCATGGAGATCGCCCTGATCGAGAACCTCCAGCGCAAGGACCTGGAGATCTTCGAGGAGGCCGACGGCCTGAACGCCTTGATCAACCTCTACAATTACAACCATCAGGAGGTGTCGCATAAGATCGGGAAAGCCCGGTCGACGATCACCGAGATCCTGTCCCTTTCCAGGATCCCCGACAGCGTTCGCCAGATCATCAAATCGTCCGGGGTCTTCAGCCGGAGCACGATCGTTGAAATCGCCCGGCAGAAGACAGAGGACGATATGCTGACGTTCGCCCAGAAGATCGTTGACCGCAGGCTGACGCGCGAGGACACGCGGGACCTATCCAAGCTCCTCAAAGGCAAGGTTAAGAAACCCAAGTATTATGTCTATAATTTTGTCCCGGAAGGGAGCGATAAGTTCCAGATGAGACTCGAATTCAAGAAACAGATGGTCAGCCGCCAAGAGATCATCGACGTCCTCGAGGATATCCTTAAGAAGCTCAGAGAACAGGCGTCTACGAAGATCTGACGAAAACACGTCCCGTAATATCCGCTTTATATATCCATGGGTCTAGGGGCCCGGGGCGAACTCGGCCCCGGAATTTCCATGTTTTGTCTTGCTTGGCATATTAGTTGACATAATAATCCTTATGCGACGCATATTGAACTATTATGGCAATTCATTTATTATCAACGGGTTATCGTTTCTCGCATCCTGTGGATCTCCCGCCGCACAGATCATGGGCACTTGTTGAAATCTCGGGAAGGCCAAATTAAAAGCCCTCGCCCCCTTTTCGGGAACGAGGGCTAACCGTGAACGTGCCGGGCCGACGCCGAAGGACTCAGGCCTACAGCCCCTTGCTCATGGCGTTGAGGAAGTCCTGGTTGGTCTTCATCTTGCCCATCTTTTCGATGAGCAGCTCCATGGCCTCGACTTCGCCGAGCTGACTGAGGACCTTGCGCAGGATCCAGATCCGGTTGAGGTCGACGTCCTCAATGAGGAGCTCCTCCTTGCGGGTCCCGGACCGGGAGATGTCGATCGCCGGGAAGAGGCGCTTGTCGACCAGGCGCCGGTCGAGGTTGATCTCCATGTTGCCGGTTCCCTTGAACTCCTCGAAGATGACCTCGTCCATCCGGCTCCCGGTGTCGACGAGGGCGGTCGCCATGATGGTCAGGCTGCCGCCTTCCTCGACCTTCCGGGCCGCGCCGAAGAACTTCTTCGGCTTGTTGAGGGCGTTCGCGTCTATGCCGCCCGACAGAACCTTGCCTGAGGGCGGGATGATGGCGTTGTGGGCCCGGGCCAATCTGGTAATGGAATCCAGCAGGATGACGACGTCCCGCTTGATCTCGACCAGCCTCTTGGCCTTCTCGAGGACGATGTTGGCGACCTGGGCGTTCCGGGACGGCGGCTCGTCGAACGTGGACGCGACGACCTCTCCGGAACAGCTTCGCCGGAAATCCGTGACCTCTTCGGGCCGCTCGGCGATGAGAAGGACGATGAGGAAGACCTCGGGGTGATTCTTCTCGATGGACTTGGCGATCGTCTTGAGCAGGGTCGTCTTCCCGGCCCGGGGCGGCGAGACGATGAGCCCGCGCTGGCCCTTGCCGATGGGGGTCAGGAGCTCCATGATCCGGGCGTTCATGTTCTTCTGGTTCCCGTCCTGGAGCTTGATCATCTCGAACGGGTAGAGCGGGGTCAGGCTGTCGAAGTGGATGTTGTGCCGGGCCTCGATGATGACGTCGGGGTGGAGGAAGTTGATGGCCTCGATCTTGATCAGGGCAAAATACTTCTCGCCGTTCTTCGGGGGCCGGACGACGCCCGAGATCGTATCGCCCGTTCGGAGCTGGAACTTCCGGATCTGCGAGGGCGAGACATAGATGTCATCCTGGCTCGGCAGGTAGCTGAACTCGGGGGCCCGGAGGAATCCGAAGCCGTCCTCGAGGCACTCGAGGACGCCCTCCGAGAACAGGAGCCCCTGCTTCTTGGCCTGGGCCTCCAGGATCTTGAAGATGAGGTTGTGCTTCGTGGATCCCTCGATCTCCTCTTCGGCGAGCTCCATGCCGGCGGCGATCTTCTTGAGGGCCGGGAGATCCTTTTCCTCCAGGTCGACAAGATTGTACTCTTTCATGGTTTCACCTCTCACTGTTTTATCGAATCTTCGCTATCGGAGCAGGATCTCAGTTCGTCAGGGGAGGCTGTTCCTTCGGGCGGCGTCTCCCCTCCCCCGGTCCCTCCGGGAAGCCCGTCCGGCGCGATGACCGCCTCCGGCCGTTCCTTCTCCGGCGCCTGCTTCTGGGGCAGGGGCTTCGTCAGGGCGGTCTTCAGGACCTCGCTCATCGACTCGACGAGGATGAGCGTCATGTTCTGCCGGATGATCTTCGGCAGGTCCTTGAGGTCGGGCTGGTTGTCCAGCGGCAGGATCGCCGTCCGGATGCCCTCCCGGTATGCGGCCAGGAGCTTTTCCTTGATGCCGCCGACGGCCAGAACCTTGCCTTTCAGGGTGATCTCCCCGCGTCATGGCCACCTTCTTGTTGACCGGTATGTCGGTGAGCAGGGAGATGATGGCCGTCGCGATCGTGATGCCGGCCGAGGGCCCTTCCTTCGGGATCGCCGCCTCCGGGACGTGAACGTGGATGTCGAAGTTCCTGTGCAGGTCCGTAGCGATGTTCAGTTCGTAGATCATGCCGCGGACGAAGCTGAAGGCGGCCTGGGCCGACTCCTGCATGATCTCGCCGAGCTGGCCGGTCAAGGTGAAACTCCCCTTGCCGTGGATCTTGGTGGCCTCGAAGGTCAGCATCTCGCCGCCGAATTCCGTCCAGGCCATGCCCAGGGAGACGCCCACTTCGTCCTTTTTGTCGATCTCGGAACGGCGGAACTTCGGGACTCCCAAATAGGCTTCGAGGTTCTTCGGAGTGACCTTTTCCTTGTGGTCGCGCCCCTCGGAGGACGACCTTCTTGACGACCTTCCGGCAGACCGTGGTGATCTCACGCTCCAGGTTCCGGACGCCGGCCTCCCGGGTGTATTCGCGGATGAGCTTGAGCAGGGCCGGGTCGGTGATCCTGAGATTTTTGTCCGTCAGGCCGTGGGACTTCATCTGCTTGGGCAGGAGGAACCGCTTGACGATCTCGAGCTTTTCTTCCTCGGTGTATCCGGGGATCCGGATGATCTCCATCCGGTCGATGAGGGGCTTCGGGATCGGGTCCAGCATGTTGGCCGTCACGATGAACATGACCTGGGAGAGGTCGAAGTCGGTGTCGATATAATGGTCCAGGAACGTGTTATTTTGTTCTGGGTCAAGGACTTCCATCAGAGCCGAGGCGGGGTCGCCGCGGAAGTCCATGCTCATCTTGTCGACTTCGTCCAGAAGGAAGACGGGGTTCTTCGTCCCGGCCCTCTTGATCATCTGGATGATGCGCCCGGGATAGGCCCCGATGTAGGTCCGCCTGTGGCCCCGAATCTCGGCTTCGTCCCGGACCCCGCCCAGGGAGAGACGGACGAACTTCCGTCCCGTCGCCCGGGCGATGGACTTGCCCAGGGAGCTCTTGCCCACTCCCGGCGGCCCCAGGAAACCGAGGATGACGCCCTTCGGGATTCTTGACCAGTTGTCGGATGGACAGGTATTCGAGGATCCTGTTCCTTGACCTTTTCGAGGCCGTAGTGGTCCTCGTTGAGAATGGTCTCGGCCCCCTTGAGATCCCTTTTTTCTCTGGTCTTGTGGACCCAGGGCAGGGAAAGCAGCCAGTCCAGGTAGTTCCGGCTGACCGTCGCCTCCGCCGACATGGGGGGCATGGCCTCCAGCCGCTCGATCTCTTTATAGGCCTTCTCCTCGGCGTCCTGGCGGCATCTTGGCCTTGGCGACCTTCTGACGCAATTCTTCGATCTCGTTCGGCTGCTCTTCCTTGCGGGATCCCCCCATCCCGGCCGGGAAACTCTTTTGTCCGGGATCCTTGAGCGGCGGCCGCGCGCCTGCCCTGTTTCTGGCCGTCCCTCTGGTAGGCCGGAGTGGATCTTCAGGATCTCGTTCTCCAGGACGTAGTTCAGGCGCCTCAAGCGCTCTATGCTGTTGATCGTCTCGAGGAGGTTCTGTTTCTCGTCGAGGGGCAGGTAAAGGTGGGAAGAGATGATGTCGGCGATGCGGTCCGCCGTGTTCTCCCTGAGGGCCGGGATGATGGAGTCGAGGTTCGCGTTCTGGTTGAGTTTCAGATATTCCTCGAAGAGGGACAGAACCCTTTTGAGAAGCTCTTTGGCGTCCTGGGTGTGGTCCTCGGCCTCTTTGAGGACCTTGGCCAGGATCTGGTAATACGGATAGGTGCTGAGGTATTCGACGATCCTGGCCCGGCTCTTGCCCTCTACGATGACCTTCATGTTCTTCTCGTCGGTTTTGACCGTGCGGATAATCTTGGCCGTCACCCCCATGGAGTAAATGTCCCGGGGCGTGGGGTTGTCGATCGAGGCATCCATCTGGGCGGAGAGGAAGATCATCTTGTCTTTCTCGGCGGCCTTTTCCAGGGCCTGGATGGAGGACGGCCTTCCGACGATGAAAGGCACTAAGGTCGCCGGGAAGACGACCAGGTCCCGGAGCGGGATCAGGGGGATGTTGCGGATGACTTCGTTGTGTTCAGTGTCTTGCATGGGTCATGCTCCGATCGCCGGGGTGAGTTTTTCGACAGACGGGTCGTTCGCCTCGACCGCCTCCCGGGTGATCTCGATCGCCCCGGCCTTTCCGGCCGAGGGGAGGTTATACATGAGGTCCAGCATCAGGTCCTCGATCGTCGCCCGCAGGCCCCGGGCGCCCAGGCCCCGGGCCATGGACCGCCGGGCGATGGCTTCGAGGGCGTCATCCGTGAACGTCAGGCGGACGCCTTCCAGCTCGAACAATTTCTGGAACTGCCTGATGATGGCGTTCCTGGGCTTGGTCAGGATATCCACGAGGTCCCTGAGCCCGAGCTCCGAAAAAACGGCTGTGACGGGGATGCGGCCGACGAGCTCGGGGATGAGGCCGTACTTGATGAGGTCCTGGGGGATGAGCTGCCGGAGGAGCGCGTCGGGCGTGCCGGCCTCGCGGGACCGCATCCCGGAGGACTTGAACCCCACGGCGGACCTCCCCGAGCCTCTGGGCGACGATCCGGTCCAGCCCGATGAACGCCCCGCCGCAGATGAACAGGATGTTCGTCGTGTCGACGGGGATGAACTCCTGCTGGGGATGCTTCCGCCCGCCCCGGGGAGGCACGTTCGCGACCGTCCCCTCGATGATCTTGAGCAGGGCCTGCTGGACCCCCTCCCCCGAGACGTCCCGGGTGATGGACGGGCTTCTCGCTCTTGCGGCCGATCTTGTCGAGCTCATCGATATAGATGATGCCCTTCTGCGCCCGGGCCAGGTTCCCCCCTGCGGCCTGGAAAAGCTTGAGGACCACGTTCTCGACGTCCTCGCCGACGTAGCCGGCCTCGGTCAGGGTGGTCGCGTCGGCGATGGCGAAGGGCACGGATAGCAGCCGGGCCAGAGTTTGGGCCATCAGGGTCTTGCCGGTGCCGGTGGGCCCGAGGAGGAGGATGTTGCTCTTGGCGATCTCGACGTCCCCGTCGGAGGCGGGCATCGAGATCCGCTTATAGTGGTTGTGGACGGCGACCGCGATCTTCTTTTTGGCCTGTTCCTGGCCGACGATATGCTCGTCCAGGGACTTCTTGATCTCCCGGGGCGTCGGGAAAGGGGCCGCGACCGCGGGGGATTCCGGCTCCACGGGCCTGTCCGCGCCGATGAGGACGTGGGCCGCGTCGATGCACCGGTCGCAGATATGGATGCCGCCCGGCCCGGCGACCAACTTCCTTGCCTGGGCCTGGGAGCGCCCGCAGAAGCCACAGCGGACGGCCTCGCTCTGCGGTCCCTGTCTGTTCTCTGTCATGTGTCTGAACCTGAGCTCCCGTTGAAAGATCGGCGCGCCCCCTGTCGTTCCGGGGCTTGCGCTTATGTCCGCGCCCGGGGGCGGGACTCGATGACCTGGTCGACCAGCCCGTATTCGACGGCCTGCCCGGCGGTCATGATGAAGTCCCTTTCCAGGTCCCGCTCGATCCTCTCGGCCGCCTGGCCGGTGTGCCGGATCAGGATCCTGTTGATCGCTTCCCGGATCCTCAGGATCTCCCGGGCCTGGATGGCGACGTCGGACGCCTGCCCCTGGAAACCACCGAAGGGCTGGTGCAGAACGACCCTCGAATTGGGCAGGGCGTGCCTTTTCCCGCCCGCCCCCGCCGCCAGCAGGACGGCGGCCATGCTCGCGGCCTGGCCCACGACGATCGTCGAGATATCTGAGCTCACGAACTGCATCGTATCGTAAATGGCCAGGCCCGCCGTGACGGAGCCCCCCGGGGAGTTGATGTACAAGGAGATCTCCTTCTCCGGGTTCTCCGCCTCCAGGAAGAGCATCTGGGCAATGACCGCGTTGGCGACCTCGTCGTTGATCTCGGACCCGATGAAGATGATCCTGTCCTTCAAAAGCCGGGAATAGATATCGTAGGCACGCTCGTTCCGGCCATCCTGTTCGACGACGAAAGGAATCAGGGTCATTATGTAAACGTCTTATTCTATTATAGCTTGGCCCAGTAAAAAGTCAATGGTCTTGGCGAAGAGGAGGGTCTCTTCGATATCCCCTCTCCGGCCCTCCTTGTTCACCGTTTCGACCACCCTTGCCAGCGGGACCTTGTTGGCCTCGGCAAGCCTTTTCAGCTCCTCCTCGACCTCCGCGTCCGTGACCGCAATTCCCTCTTTTTCGGCGATCCGGCTCAGGACCAGGTTGTTCCGGAGGTTCTGCTCGGCCTGCTTCCGGCCCTCGGCCGCAAGGCCCCGGGCCTGTTCCTCGCCGAGCCTGGCCTGCGGATAGGCGCTCAGGATACGCTTGAGGACGGCTCGAGTCTCTTCTTCGACCAGGCTTTCGGGGAGTTCGACCTCGACCCCGAACGAGATCTTGGCCAGGAGGTCGGAGGCCATCCGGTTCCGTTCCGAGGCCCGCTTGGAGGCGAGGAGTCGCTCCCGGAGCTTATCCTTCAGCTCGTCCAGGCTCTTGAAGTCTCCCAACGTTCTAGCCAGGTCGTCGTCGAGGGGAGGGAGCTTCTTTTCCTTGAGGGACTGGACCTTGAGCCGGTACTCCATGTCCTTCCCGGCGAGCTTCTTGTTGGGGTGGTCGGCCGGGTGGCTCACCGTGAAGACCTTTTCCTCTCCCGGCTTCGATCCCGGAATATGCTCGTTCAGGAAGGCCTCGTTCCCGGAGTGCCCCGCGAGAATGACGGCCTTTTCGAGCGGAAAGGCCTTTTTCGACTTCAGGTCGCGGCCCTGGAACTCGAGGACAACGTAGTCCCCGTCGACCGCTCCCCTTCCCTCGGCAGGAACGTACTCGGCGGCCCTCTGGCGAAGGTCCTCGAGCGCGGCTTCGATCTCCGGGTCCCCGACGGCCGGTTCCCGGCGCTCCAGGCGGATCCCGGTATAGGCAGGGAGGGCGAATTCCGGCATGACGTCAAAGAGCACGACGGCATGGAGCGTCCCGTCGTCCTCGTAATGGGAATCCCGGATCATCGGGACGCCCGCCGGCCGCAGACCGGCGGCCCTGAGCTCCTCTTCGAAGGCCTTGGGGACGAGGACATCCGCAGCGTCCTTGCGGATCTCGTCCAGGAACATCCCCCGGACGAGTTCCCGGGGGGCCTTGCCCTTCCGGAAACCGGCCAGCTTAGCTTTCTCCGTGTATTCCGCGAGGACCGTCTCCATTTCCGCCCCGACGGCGGCGGGGGGGATCGCGAGATCGATCTCCCTGCGGCTCGGGCTGATCGTTCGGAGCCTGTCGGCGCCTGATTCGTGATTCATGGATATATCCCTTCTTTCACCCGTCCCGAGAGCGGAGCCTGGGCAGAGCGGGGTTCGAACCCGCACTCCTTCGTCAGGAACTAGGTCCTAAGCCTAGCGCGTCTGCCAATTCCGCCACCTGCCCGTATCTTCAATCCGGTCAATAAATTGCCTGGGAGGGGAGATCTTTGAGGCCGTCCCCTTTCCGGCGAGGAACTTGGAGTTGAGGAAGAGGCTATGAACAGGATATCGGACCATAGAATTATCATAAACAGCCCGTCCTGTCAATGGACCGGCTCAGCGCATGAGTTTTTTCAGCTTTTCGGCGTATTCGGGGTTGAGGGTGAGCAGGGTCTTGTAGACCTCCCGGGCGCTGAAATTGTCCTTGAGGTTGAGGTAGACGATGGCCAGGTTGTAGTAGGCCACGGCGTTGTCGGGCTTGAGCTCGATGCACTTCCTCAGGGGCTCCAGGGCTCCGTCGAACTTCTTGAGCATCATGAGGCCGACGCCGACGTTGAGGTACCCCAAGGGGTCGTCGGGAGCGAGTTCGGTATACTTCTGGAAGCCCTCGACGGACTCCTTCCAACGCTTGGCCAGCGAATAGCTGTAGCCGATGTTGTACTGCGCCGAGGCGTAATCTGGCTTGATGGCGAGCGCGTCCCGGAAGGCCTGGACGGCTTCATCGGTGCGCTGGAGCTTCAGGAACATGATGCCCAGGTTGAACAGGGCGAGCTCGTTCGTCGGGTTCATCTCGATGATCTTCCGGGCGGCCTCTATGGCCTTGTCGTATTGGCCCGCTTCGTCGTACATCTGAATGATCTTGCTATAGTATGTCGTAGCGCCCTCGGGGTTGAGGCCGATGAGCGTCTTATAGGTCGCCTCGGCCTTGTCCAGGTCCTTCGCCCGGGTGTATGCGTCGGCAAGGCTGAAGTTGGTCTTCACGTCGCCGGGCTGGAGCTTCAGGGCCTCGGACAGGGCGGCCACCGCGGCCTCGGGCTGGCCGAGCTCCAGACGACACAACCCCAGCCGAAGATGACCGGTCCAGGGGTTCTCGGGCTTCAGGGCGATGTATTTTTCATAGGCCTCCGCGGCCCGGGCGTAATCCTTGGATTCCTCGAAGGCCGTGCCGAGGTCCAGAAAGGCATCCGTCCGGCCCGGGTCCAGTGAGACGGCTTTCTGAAGGAGGGGGATGGCGTCGCCGAAGCGCTGCATGCGGATGTACAGGGACCCAAGGCTGTGGAGCGCGGTGACCCGTCCCGGGTCGAGGGCGATGACTTTCCCGTACGCTTCCGCCGCGGCGGCAAGGTCCCTCTGCTCGGAATAGACGGAGGCCAGGAGGGCGTGGGCCTCGACGAGCGACGGGTCTAGGCTGACGACTCTTTCCAGGTACATCCGGGCGGCCACCGTCTCATCCATCAAGGCGGCGAGCCGACCGGCGAGGAAAGCCCCCTCGAGTCCCGCAAAATAATCCTCCCGGGGCAACTCCTTGATGGGGGTGATCTTCGTCGATTCGGCGAGGCCTGTGAACGCGTCCGCCGGGACGACGCTCTTTAGCCTATCGAGCGCCAGTACGATCCCGATCAACCGGCCGTCGAGGCCGACAACGGGGCTTCCCGAGAACGACACCGGGACGGCCAGGGAGACATCCATGCATCTCCGGCCGGGCTCGAGCTCTAGGAACCTCCGAATCGTCCCCTCGGATACGACGATCTGGCCCGTCTCGTTGCCCCCGACCGCGAAGATGCGCGCCCCGACGGCCGGGGCCTCCCCCCCTGCCGCGGCGAGCGGCTGAAGCTTGCCCTTGAGCTTGAGGAGCACGATATCATAGGGCTTCGAAACCGCCACAACCCCTTCGACCTTGAGCTTCTTCCCCTTGGCATTGGCCGCCTCGGCGTCGAAAGCCCGGCAGGCAAGGTGATAGCTCGTGACGACGACGTCCGGCGTTATGGCGAAGGCCGTTCCCCGGGCGATCTCCTGTTTGTTCTCGCCCAGGAACGAGATCGACACCGTCCCAGGAGAGCACTGGTCCAGGACCTTCATCGCCTCGACCGTCTGGGAGGGTGCCGGCGCCGGGAAAGCCGCCAGGATCAACAACGGGAGGATCCCCATACTCTTACAGGACTTCATCGCCACCTCCTTCTTTCAATCAAAGGAACGCCGAGAAATCTTGCTTGCCCCCAATCTACACGCGACCGGGGGGCAATGTCAACCGGGCGGAAGGGGCCCGCCGGGCCTCCGATTGACAAACGCTCCGCTCTCGGCTAGGTTGAAAAGGCGATGGGAAAGAACCGCCTGCTCTTTGCCCTGCTCGCCGCCGCGATCGCTCTCTGCGCCGGCCTGTTCCTATTGCGGGGCCGCCGAGGCATGGTGGATTTCCAGGTGAACTATGAGGCCGGGAAGCGGATCCGGGCCGGTGAGACCCTCTACCGCGGCGAGGACGGCCATTACCAGTTCAAGTACCCACCGTTCTCCGCCCTCCTTTACGTCCCGGTATCGTTCCTCCCGCCGGACGCCGCCAAAACGGCCTGGTTCATCGTCGTCCTAGGCTCCACGATCCTCGTCTTCCATCTCTCGTTCACTCTGGCTCGGCCGGGAGTAAAACAGGGGCTGTTACTCAGGATCGTCCCTCCTCTAATCCTAGCCAAGTGCTTCCTCAGGGAGCTCTCTCTCGGCCAGATCAACGCCCTGATCACGGCTCTTATGCTCGGTATGGTCCTCGCCCTCGTCGGGAGCGGGGGACGTTCTTCGCCGTGGCGCGAGGGAGTGGCCGGAGGCCTCTGGGGAGTCTCGACGGCCCTCAAGCCCTATGCCATTATCTTCCTCCCCTACTGGGTCCTGCGGAAGAAATGGCGGGCGCTCGGCGCCGGTCTGGCCGCACTGGCCCTGGCATTCCTGGGCCCCGCATTCTACTTTGGATTCTCCGGCGACGTTCTTGTCCACCGGGAATGGATCAGCTCGTTGTCCCGATCGACCGTGAGCCTCTTGGATACTCAGGACAACGTCTCCCTCATCGCCATGTTCACGAAGTGGACCGGTCGGCCGGGCCTGTCCGGGACTCTGTATTTTTTGAGCCTCGCCGCTCTCGCCGTGGGGTTCCTTGGGCTCATGGGCAGAGGCCGAAAGGTCAAGGACCCGATGGTCCTCGAATCGGGGCTGCTCCTTGCGCTCATCCCGCTTGTCTCGCCGCTCGGCTGGGACTATACGCTTCTTTCGTCCGTCCTGGCCGTCATGCTCGTACTGAAGCACTATGAAGCCCTTCCCGGGCCCGCCCGGGTCTTTCTCATCCTCAATTTTTGCGTTTTCGGGCTTTCCCTGTACGATTTGATGGGCCGGGGGCTTTACGCCAAGTTCATGGCCCTGTCGATCCCGACCGTCAACGCCCTCGTCTTCATCGGCTACGCGGCCTGGCTCAGGGCAAAGGAGCTGGCCTGAAGGATGCGCGGCGACGCCCGTCCTTTCATGATGAAAGAAGGCCGCCCGGCCTTCGCCGTCTGGCTCATCGCGCTTGTCGGAAGTGTTTCCCTTGGATTGATGACGCTCGCCGCTCCGGCCCTTCGGGCAGTGTCTCCACGGCTATCCGCCCTGCTTTATGCCGCTTTCGCCCCGCTATGCCACCAAAACCCCGGGAGGTGTTTTTATTATGCCGGTTACCCCCTGGCGGTCTGTGGGCGCTGTCTCGGGATCTACATCGGGTTCGCCTTAGGAGCCCTTATCTACCCGTTCGCCCGGGGCTTCGCCCGGCCCCCCTTTCCCCCGGCCGCCAGGACGTTCCTCTTGGTCTCGCTCCCTGTTTTCCTGGATGTTGCCGGGAACGTCCTGGGGTTCTGGTCGAGCCCGATCGGCGTCCGTTTCGCCACAGGGCTATTTTGGGGAACCCTTCTACCGGCCTATTTCATCGCGGGGATGCATGAGCTCGCGACCCGTATCCCCGGCCTTCGGCCCCCGCCTCCGGGAAGTGCCGCTTGAATTCGCGCGCGGAATGGGCATAGAATAGGGCGAATCGGCCAAGGAGATGAACGGATGAACGAACAACGGCCCCAGATGCTCACCCCCGCGCTCATCGGGGGTGCGGTCGCCGGCGTCCTTTCAGGGCTTCCCTTCCTCAACTGCCTGTGCTGCTTCTGGATCATCGGAGGCGCCATGCTGGCCGCGTACCTCCTGGCCAAGGATTCGCCGGTCTCGCTCAAGGCTGGCGACGGGGCCGTCGTCGGGGCCCTGGCCGGGATCTCGGCGGCGGTCGTCGATTCGCTCATCGGTATCCCACTCGCGGGCATCCAAATGGCCGTCGGCCGCCGGATGTTCGAACGCCTGGCCGAGTTCGCCCCCGAGGGGATGCCCTCGGGCTGGGAGACCTGGCTCGACAGGAGCCCCGGAGGGGTTTCCGTCGCCATGTTCTTCCTCAGGCTCTTCCTTTCCGCGGTCATCTTCGCGGCCATCGGGGCGCTCGGCGGGGTCATCGGAGCGTCCCTTTTCGGCCGCAAGCCCCTCCCCCCGCAAGGAGCGAACGTTGCGCCTTAAGACCCGGGTCATCGTCAATCCTGAATCCAACCGGGGCCGGACCCGCCGGCGCTGGACGGAGATCCGGGAAGGTCTGCGGCACTTCATCAAGGAGTTCCGTTACGACTTCACGGAGAGGCCTTTTGAGGCCATCGAGCTGACCCGGGCCGCCATCAAGGACGGCTCGGAGCTCATCATCGGCGTCGGCGGCGACGGGACCATGCACGAGATCGCCAACGGCTTTTACGAGAACGCGCGGATCATCAATCCGGAGACCAGCCTGGGCATCGTGCCCTCGGGGACGGGCTGCGACCTGACCAAGAGCCTGAACATCCCGGCCCGGCTCAAAGACGCCCTCAAGGTCATCACCGAAGCCCCCTCGGCCCGGATCGACGTCGGCAGGGCGATGTTCCGGTCGACGGCCGGCGCGCCGATGGAGCGCTTCTTCCTCAATATCGCCGATTTCGGGATCGGGGGCGAGGTCGTGCGCAAGGTCAATCAGCGCCGCCTCGAACGGAGGGCCTCGTCCTACGTCCGCTGCCTGATCGAGACCATGGTCCAGTACCGGAACAAGAGGCTCGGGCTTCGCATCGACGGCCGGGACCTTCCCGAGGGCGAATACCTGATCGGCGCGGTCGCCAACGGCCGGATCTTCGGCAAGGGCATGAAGGTCGCCCCGCAGGCCCGTCTCGACGACGGACTCTTCGACATGGTCCTCGTCAAGGGGATGCGGTTCCTCGAGTTCTGCCGCCACGGCTGGAAGCTCGTCAATGGCAGCCACCTCTCCCACCCCAAGATCAGCCTCGTCCGGGGCCGCCGCGTCGAGGCGGTCCCCCGGGAGGAGGGGGACGTCCTTCTCGAGCTCGACGGCGAACAGCTGGGAACTCTCCCGGCATCGTTCGAGATCGTGCCGGGAGCCATGCTCGTAAAGGGTTATCCGGCGACTTGACTTTCTCTATTTGCCGGCCATCGTTTAGCTATCGTGACGCGCATTCGAAGGAGTTGGGGTGCGTCGATGAAGGCCTCCCCCCTTCCCCCCGACCCCCTGGAACCAGTCCCGGCGGTTCCTCCCGCCGCGAACGGCGGGTCCCCCTCCGCTACGGGGGGCTTCGGGGAGGCCTTCATCGCCGTGTCTTCCGAGATCTCTACCCTCCGATCTCTGCCGGTGACGCCGACCTGTCACCTTGAATACGACGATCGTCTGTGGCCCATGATGGGAGGGGAGCCCTAAGGAGGATCACCAAGCAGAATCTCTGGGAGAGGCCGGACGGCCTAATTGGCTTTGTTCAGGGCATACAAATTCGGGTCGTTGGTGAGGACGAGCTTCCCGTCGGCGTCGTAATATTTGTAGATGATGGTTCGTGTCCGGATGTTCGCGTTCTTGTAGCCGGACTGGATCCGTCTGATGTAGTTCCGGGTCTCCGGGTAGGGCGGAATGCCCTTATACCTTTTGACCGCTTCCTGTCCCGCATTGTACGCGGCCAGGACAAGGCTCGTTTTCCCCCCGTAAAGTTTGATCAGGTCCTTGAGATATTTCGTGCCCCCCTCGATGTTCTCCTCGGGATCGATGAAATCGTTGACGCCGTAGGCCTTCCCGGTGGCCGGCATGAGCTGCATGAGCCCGATGGCACCCTTCGGGGACACGGCGGTGCTCTCATAGTTGGACTCGGCCCGGATGATGGCGTGAATGAGGTCCGGCTCGATGCCGTATCGCTTTGCCACCTTCCGGACCACGGGGTCGTAGGTCTTCCGCGAGGGATCTTGGGGCAGGGCTTGGAGCCACAGAACGGTCCCCGTGAGCAGGATGACGATCCGGACGAGAGGTCTTTTCATGGGTCCCTTCGTCTTATCATGCCAAAATACCGGTTTTTTGGCAATCCCCCCTCGGGGTGATTTTCAGGGGTTAGTCGCGGGCGAGCTTTTCGACGATCGCGGAGCTCGCAGCAAGCGCTCCGTCCAGGGCCGCGGGGTTCGCCCCCCCGGCCTGGGCGAAATCCGGCCGGCCGCCGCCTCCGCCCCCGACAAGGGGGGCGAGCTCCTTGATGACGGCTCCCGCCTGAACCCTCTGCGTCAGGTCTTTGGAGACCGAAACGACAAGGAAGGCCTTGCCCCCCCGAGCGGAGCCTAGGATGACGACGCCTGAGCCGATCTTTTGCCTCAGGGAGTCGGAGAGGTCCCTGAGCTCATTCAGTTCGAGGCCCTCGGCCTTCCGGACCAGAACGGGGATGCCCTTGACGGCGCGGACGCCGTCCCCCGCGTCCCCGAACTGTTCCCGGGCCAGCTTCCGGCGCAGGGTCCGGACCTCCTTTTCAGCCTCTTCGAGGGCCGCCCGGAGCTTTTCGATCCGGGCCGGGACGTCCCTCCTCTGGACTCCGAGCTCCTGCTCCACGCCTGCTATTAGCTCCTCGAGTTCCTGAACGTGCCGGGACGCCTCCTCGCCGGTCACGGCCTCCACCCGGCGTATTCCCGCCGCGACGCTCGACTCCGAGAGGATCTTGAACAGCCCGATCTCGCCCGAGGAGTGGACGTGGATTCCCCCGCAGAGCTCCTTGCTGAAGTCGCCGACCCGGACCAGCCGGACGGTCTCACCGTACTTTTCCTCGAAGATGGCCGTCGCCCCTTCCCGGAGGCCCTCCTCGAGGGAGGTGACGCGCGTCGTGACGCCGAGATCCTCCCGGATCTTCTCATTGACCAGGTCCTCGACCTTGCGGATCTCCTCGGGCCTCATGGCCGCGAAGT
This sequence comes from Candidatus Aminicenantota bacterium, assembly GCA_963813235.1. Classification (GTDB taxonomy): domain Bacteria; phylum Acidobacteriota; class Aminicenantia; order Aminicenantales; family Saccharicenantaceae; genus JALHVH01. The sequence continues at coordinate 87,590 of CAWEYF010000002.1, forward strand.
GGGAGAAATCGAACCTCAGCCGCTTGTCCGAAACGAGGGACCCGGCCTGCTTGACGTGGTCCCCGAGGACCTGGCGCAGGGCCGCGTGGAGGAGGTGGGTCGCGGTGTGGCTCCTGGAAATGGCCCGGCGGCGGGCGAGATCGGCCCGGACATCGACCCGGTCGCCCGGGGTCAGGATCCCCGCCAGGGCCTTGACCCGGTGGGCGATGATCTCCGGCGTCAGGTAATAGGCGTTCCCGATAAGCCCGGAAAAACGGCCGTTCTTGAGGACGCCCGTGTCCCCGACCTGCCCCCCGGCTTCGGCATAGACGGGCGTGCGGTCGAGGACGACCTCGCCTTCCTCGCCCGCCCCGAGCTGGCGGACGGGCTTCCCGCCCCTGAGAACGGCGAGGACCTCGGCGTCAAGGATCTCGGCGCTTTCATGCGCCTCAGACCGGACCCTGATATCCTTCAGTTCCTCATAGGCCATCCTGGTCTTCTGCTTGGTCTCGCCCTTCCAGGACTGTCGGGCCCTGTCCTTCTGGATCTCGAGCTCGCGCGAAAATCCCGCCCCATCGACCGCCAAACCCCTCTCGGCCGCCAGTTCCTCGCTGAGGTCCAGCGGGAACCCGAAGGTGTCGTAGAGCTTGAAGGCCCGGTCGCCCGAGATCGTCGTCCCGCCCTCCTTCCGGGTCTCGGCGACGAACTGGTCGAAGATGCGGAGCCCGGAAGCCAAGGTCGAGGCGAAACGCTCCTCTTCGGCAAGACATACCCGGGAGATGTAGTTCATGGAAGCCAGGAGCTCGGGATAGGCGTCCTTCATGATGTCGCCCACCCCGCCCGTGAGCTTGTAGAGGAAGGGCCGATCGATCCCGACCAGGTTCCCGTGCCGGAACGCTCGGCGGATGAGACGCCGTAGGACATAGCCGCGGCCGTCGTTGGCCGGGATCACGCCGTCGCCGACGAGGAAGGTCACGGCCCGGACGTGGTCGGCGATGACCCGCACGGAGATATCGCCGGGGTCGTCGGCGGGATAGTCCCGCCGGGCCAACTCGCAGACGGCTTCGATGAGCGGCATGAAGAGGTCGGTCTCGTAGTTGCTTCGCTTGCCCTGCAGGACGGCGGCCATCCGTTCGAGGCCCATCCCGGTGTCTATGGACGGCGACGGGAGAGGGGCGAGGCCCCCCTTCCCGTCCTGGTCCTTTTCCATGAAGACGAGGTTCCAGAGCTCGACGAACCGGTCGCTCCCCTTCTCGATGAGAGCGCGCGGGTCGCCCGTCTCGATGTCCTCGCCGAGGTCCCAGTGGAGCTCCGAGCACGGGCCGCACGGGCCCGTTTCGCCCATGGACCAGTAATTGTCCTTTTTCCCGTAGCGGAAGATTCGGCCGGGAGGGAGCCCGACGTCCTCGGACCAGATCCGGTAGGCCTCGTCGTCCTCCGCGTAGACGGTGGCGTAGAGCCGCGCCGGGTCGAGGGCGAAGACACCGGTCATGAGTTCCCAGGCGAAGGCGACGGCCTCCTTCTTGAAATAGTCGCCGAAGGAGAAATTGCCGAGCATCTCGAAGAACGTGTGGTGTTTGGAGGTCCGGCCGACGGTCTCCAGGTCGTTGTGCTTCCCGCTGACGCGCAGGCACTTCTGGACGGACACGGCGCGCGTGTAGCCCCGCGTCTCCAGGCCGAGGAAGACGTTCTTGAACTGGTTCATCCCCGCGTTGGTGAAGAGGATCGTCGCGTCGTCCTTGGGAAGGAGGGACGAGCTCTTGACGACCTTGTGTCCCCGGCGGGCGAAATACTCGAGGAAGGTTTCCCGGATCCTCTGCGATGTCATCGAACCTCTTCTTCCGTTCCCCCCTCCACCCGTTCGACCTTGCTCATCTGCTTCTCCATCTCCTCCAGGGCGATGTCCAGCGTCGACTGGATGCCCATGACCCGGAGCTTGAAATTGTCCGGGTTGGACGAGTACTTCATCCCCTGTTCGAAGGATATGTAGCCGTCCCGATAGAGCTGGTAAATGGACTGGTCGAACGTTTGCATGCCGTATTGAGAGACGCCGGACGCGACCGCATCCCGGATGAGCATCGTCTTCTCCCTTTCCGCCACGCATTCCGCGATGTAGGGCGTGGAGATCATGACCTCGACGGCCGGGACCCGCCCCTGTCCGTCCATCCGCGGGATCAGCCGCATGGAAATGATCGCTTTCAGGATCGAGGCGAGCTGCAGCCGGACCTGGCGCTGGTGGTGCGGGGCGAAGACCGAGACGATGCGGTTGATGCTCTCGGGGGCGTCGAGGGTGTGCAAGGTGCTGAAGACGAGGTGGCCCGTCTCGGCGGCGAGGAGGGCCGTATCGATGGTGTCCAGATCGCGCATCTCGCCCACCAGGATGACGTCGGGGTCCTCGCGCAGGCAGCCCCGCAGGCCGCGGGAGAAGGATGTGACGTCCATCCCGACCTCCCTCTGGCTGATCGAGCTCTTTTTGTCCTTGTGGAGGTACTCGATGGGGTCTTCGATGGTGATGATGTTCTCCCGACGGTAGGTGTTGATGTAGTCCAGCATGGCGGCCAGGGTGGTCGTCTTGCCGCTGCCGGTCGTTCCCGTGACGAGGACAAGGCCGCGCTGGTAGAAGGCGACCTTCTCCAGGACCTCAGGAAGGAGGAGCTGGCGGATCGTCTTGATCTCGAGCGGGATGATGCGGAGGGCGACGGCCAGGGAGCCGCGCTGGTGGAAGATGCTCCCCCGGAACCGCCCGAACCCCTGTAGGCTATAGGCCAGGTCGAGGTCCAGGTCGTCCTCGAGGCGCTTCTTCTGCAGATCCGACATCATCTGTCCTGCTAGGTCCTTGGTGTCCTGGGTCGTGAGCCGGGGGAAGCCGGTCAGCGGCATCAGGGTCCCGTGGACGCGGATCATGGGGTGATTGCCCGCCTTCAGGTGAAGGTCCGAGGCGTCCCTCTCGATGGCGATCTTCAGGAATTCGTCGATGACCATGGTCGTCTCCTTGATCACGGAATTATCAGAGATATGTCAGCCAACGGCGCTTGTCCTCGCGAGACCCGTGGATGACGGCAAAGAATTCCTCCTGGAGCTTCTCCGTGACGGGCCCCCGGCGTCCCGCGCCGACAGTGATCCTGTCGATGGACCTGATCGGCGTGATCTCGGCCGCGGACCCTGTGAAGAACACTTCGTCGGCCGTGTAGAGCATCTCCCGGGGGATGGTCTCCTCGACGAGCTCCATGCCCAGGTCCCTGATGATGGCGATAACCGAGTCCCGGGTGATCCCCGGCAGGACCGACGCCGACAGGGAGGGCGTGTGGACCTTGCCGTCAAGGACCAGGAAGATGTTCTCCCCGCTGCCCTCGCTGACGTGGCCGCGGATGTTCAGCGCGATCCCCTCCGCGTAGCCGTCCAGGATGGCCTCCATCTTGACGAGCTGGGAGTTCATGTAGTTGGCTCCGGCCTTGGCCAAGGCCGGGAATGTGTTGGGGGCCATCCGCCACCATGTCGAAACCTTGACGTCGACCCCGCTCACCAGGGCCTCGTCCCCCAGGTAATTGCCCCATTCCCAGACGAGGATGGAGCAATCCACAGGGTTCGGGAAGGGGTCCACGCCCAGGGTCTTGTATCCCCGGTAGACGATGGGCCTGACATAACAAGCCTTGAGGCCATTGGCCCGGACGGTCTCGAGGATGGCCCGGTTGAACGCATCTTGCGTATACGGGATGTCCATCCTGTAGATTTTGCACGAGTTATACAGCCGCTGCGTGTGGTCTTTGAGGCGGAAGAGGGCCGTGCCCTTTGGCGTGTCGTAGGCCCGGAATCCCTCGAAGAGAGAGCTCCCGTAGTGCACGACATGGGACGCGACATGGATCGTGGCGTCCTTCCAGGGGATCAGCCGCCCGTTCATCCACACGGTCCCGTTCTCATTAAAAGGACTCACGCCCGACTCCTTGGACGGATGCTCGCACGTTCTTGGTTGCTTCTCATGGTATCCCAATCCCCGGCATCAAGTCAAACGGATCGCCGGCGCCTAGGTCGATTCGCCGCAATGGGGGCAGCTCCGGGACTTCAGAGGGAGGGGCCGGCGGCAGTTCCAGCAGAGGGCGGCCTTCCGGGCTTCCCTGGCCTTGATCCGCTGGAAGATGTCCTCGATCTCGGAGCTCTTGGTGTCACGCCCCTTGAAGAGCGAAAGCCCCCGGATGATCTCCCCGGCGCCCTGGTACCGGTCCTCGACCCGGGCCGCCAGGCACTTCATGATGATCTCGTCGACCTCCTTCGGAACCTTGTGGTTCCGGATGCGAGGAGGCGTGATCTTCCCCAGCTGGGCCTTTTCCAGGATCTTGAATGGATCCGGGTCGAAGATGGGCGGGCGGCCTGATGATCATCTCGTAGAAGATGCAGCCGATGGAATAGACATCCGAGGCGTAGGAGGCCTTCCCCATGAACTGCTCCGGGGCCATATAGGGCGGGGAGCCGATGCGGGTCGAGGCGTAAGGGACGGAATTCAGCCAGGCCGACGTCCCGAAGTCGGTGATCTTGACCGTCCCGTCCTCGGAGACCATGATGTTGGACGGGCCGGAGGTCCCGGTGGATGATCCTGTTCTTGTGGGCGTGGTCGATCCCGTAGGCGACCTGCCGGACGTAGTCCATGGCCTGCTCGCAGTCGAGGACCTTTTCCTTCTCGAGGATCCTTTCGAGCGTCCGCCCCTTGACGTATTCCATGACCATGAAGAAGACGTTCTTCTCCTTCTCGGCCGAGATCATCCGGACGATGTTGGGGTGGTTGAGGGCGGCCTGGAGCCGGGGCTCCTTGAGCAGCTTGTAGAGCTCGACGGACTGCTTGTGGGGGACCTTGAGGGCGACCTTGATGTCGAGCCAGGTGTCCTTGGCCAGGAAGACCGACCCGAACCCCCCGCTCCCGAGGGAGCGATGATCTCGTACTTGCCGACCTTCTGTCCTTGCAGGAACATGTTATCCGCCCCAGAAATGGGCGATCATCCCGACGGCCGCGATCGCCGCGGTCTCCGCCCGGAGGATGGTCCTTCCCAGGCTGACGGCCTCGAAGCCGTGCGCCCTTGAGCATCTTCTCTTCCCCCGCCGCCCAGCCGCCTTCGGGCCCGACGGAGAACCGCGACCGCGGGGACGGCGCCCTCCGGGCCTCGACCAGGACCTCGCCGAGGGGTTGTCCCGCCGTTTTCGGAAAGATAGAGCTTCCGCGCACCGGTCCCGCGGCCGGCGAAATCCTCGACCGGCGTGAACGGCTCGATCTCGGTCGCGGCCGGCCGCCGGCTCTGCTTGGCGGCCTCGAGGGCGATCTTCCTCCAGCGTTCGATCTTCTTCTCCCCGTCCCCCGAGCCGCCGTGAAGGGACCGGGCCGTAACGAGGGGAACGATGGCCGCTCACGCCGAGCTCGGCGGCCTTCTGGACGACGAGGTCCATGTTCCCCGGCTTGATCAAGGCCTGGCCCAGGGTGATCTCCGACCCCGGGGTCCGCCGCCTCGGCCGGCCCGATGAGCCGGAGCCGGCGTCCGGTCCTTCCCGACGGCCTCGACCTCGGCCAGGTACCGGTTCCCATCGCGATCGAAGATCCAGACCTCCTCGCCCGCCTTGATCCGGGCCACCCGGGCCAGGTGATGGTGCTCGGCGCCTTCCAGCCAGGACCCGCGAGGCGGCGGGGTCGATCCTCTCCAGGAAGAACTGCTTCGACGTCAACGGCCCGATCCGTCGTCCGTCAATGGAATGAGGTTCCTGACCTTCGACGCGACGCTCCGGTCCACGTCGTCGACGACCTCCCCCCGAAGCTCGGCCAGCTTGAGGAGGAGGGCCTTCTGCTCCTTCGTCAGGTCGGACGGCGTCCTCACGATGATCTTCACGTAAAGGTCGCCCTTTCTGTGTCCCCCGACGTCCCGGATCCCCTTGCCCTTGAGCCGGAAGGTCTCGCCGGACTGGACTCCGGCCGGGACCTTGAGGATCTCGCTCCCCTCGAACGTCGGGATCTCGATCCGCGCGCCCAAGGGCCGCCTGGGCGAAGGACAGCGGGATCTCGCAGAAGAGGTCGTTCTTTTCGCGTTCGAAGAAATCGTGCTTCCGGACGCGGGTGATGACGTAGAGGTCGCCCCGGGGCATGCCCTGGTCCCCGGCCTCGCCCTCGCCGGCGATCCTCAGCCGTGGTGCCGTCGTCGATGCCGGCCGGGATCTTGATCTTCAGCGTCGTCCTGTCCTTGACCTTGCCCGGTCCCCTGGCACGTCCCGCAGGGCGAGGCGATGATCTCGCCGGCCCCCCGGCAGTGGGAGCACGTCCGGGAGACGGTGAAGAAGCCCTGCTGGTAGCGGATCTGGCCCCGGCCCTGGCAGGCCGGGCAGGCCGTTTTCTGCGTCCCGGGCCGGAGCTTCGAACCGTCGCAGGCGGGACAGCGCTCGTGGCGCGTGAGCTTGACCTCCTTCTCGGCGCCCAGGGCCGCCTCGTCGAGGCCGATCTCGAGCTCGAGGGCCAGGTCCCTCCCCCGCTGGGGCCGGCCGCCCGGCGCCTGTCCCTGCCGCCGAAGAGATCGCCGAAGCTGAACCCGAAGAAATTCCCGAGGATGTCCTCGAAATCCTTGAACACCGACGGGTCGAACCCCGGAGCGCCCTGGCCCCTCAGCCCGTCCGGCCCGTACTGGTCGTAGACGGACCTTCTCTCCGGGTCGATGAGGACGCTGTAGGCCTCGGCCGCTTCCTTGAACCGCTCCTCGGCCTCCCGGTTCCCGGGGTTCCGGTCCGGGTGGTACTTGAGCGCGGCCTGCCGGTAGGCCTTCTTGATCTCTTCCGGGGTCGCCTGCGCCGGGACGCCGAGGATCTCGTAATAATCTCTGTTCGGCCATGTCCTTACTTCCTCAGTCCCCCCGGCCTTCCTTCTCCATGATCCTTTCGATGTCCGCGGACGACAGCCCCGACGAAGCCCTGACCTGGATCCTCTGCTGGCGGCCCGATGGCCACGTCCTTGGCCGAGACCTTGACGATCCCGTCGGCGTCGATCTCGAACGCTGACGTCGATCTGGGGCACCCCGGCCGGCGCCGGCTCGATGCCGACGAGCTCGAACGTGGCCAGGGACTTGTTCTGCGAGGCGACCGGTCGCTCTCGCCCTGGAGGACGTGGATCCGGACCCGCCTCTGGTTGTGCTCGACGGTCGTGAACGGCATGGTCTTCTTGGCCGGGATGGTCGTGTTGCGCTCGATGATCTTCTGGAACGTGTCGTTTTCGGTTTCGATGCCGAGGGAGAAGGGCGTGACGTCCAGGAGCAGGACGAGGTCGTTGATCTCGCCCTTCAGGATCCCCGACTGGATGGCCGCGCCCATGGCCACGATCTCGTCGGGATTGACGTGCTCGGCCGGCCGCTTGTTGAAGAACTTCGAGACCCTTTCCTTGATCAGCGGCATCCGCGTCTGGCCGCCGACGAGGATGATCTCCCCGATGTCCTCCGGGCCCGAGCCGGCCGTCCTCGAGGGCCCGTTCGATGAGCGGGATCGTCCGGTCGACGAGGTCGCCGGTCAGGTCCTCGAGGAGCCCGCGCGAGATCGTCCTCCGGATGTGCTTGGGCCCCGCGCCCTTGGCGGAGATGAAGGGCAGGTTGATCTCGGTCTCCATGGTGAAGGACAGCTCCCGCTTGGCCCGCTCGCAGGCTTCCTTGACCCGCTGGAGGGCCAGCTTGTCCTGGAAGAGGTCCGCCCCGCCCTCCTTCCGGAACTCCTCGACGAGCCAGTCGACGATGCGGTTGTCGAAATCCTCGCCGCCGAGGTAGGAATCGCCGTTCGTCGCGAGGACGTGGAAGACGCCGTCGTTGATCTCGAGCAGGGTGACGTCGAAGGTCCCGCCCCCCATGTCGAAGACGGCCGCCGTGACGTTCTTCTTCGTGTTCAGGCCGAAGGCGAGGCTCGGCCGCCGTCGGCTCGTTGATGACGCGCAGGACGTTGAGGCCGCTGATCCGGCCGGCGTCCTTGGTGGCCTGCCGCTGGCTGTCGTTGAAATGGGCGGGCACGGTGATGACGGCGTCGGTGACCTTGTCGCCGAAGAAGGATTCGGCGCACGTCTTGAGATAGCCCAGGATCATGGCCGAGATCTCCTGGGGCGTCAGGACCTGGGAATCCAGGGAGATCATGACGTCGCCGTTGGCCGCCTCGATCAGGCGGATAGGGCAGCCGCTTCATGGCCTCGACGACCTCGGGCGAGTCGAACTTCCGGCCGATCAGCCGCTTGACCGCGAAGATCGTGTTCTCCGGATTCGTGATGGCCTGCCGCAGGGCCAGGTTGCCGATCAGCCGCTCGCCGGAGGTCGTGAAGGACACGACCGACGGCGTCGTGGGAAAGCCCTCGAGGTTGGGGATGACGACGGGGCTCTCCCCGTCGAGATAGGCGACGCAGGAGTAGGTCGTGCCCAGGTCGATTCCGATGACGCGGCCCATGCGTTCAGTCCTCTCTTCGGGACGACGACCTTGACCAGGGCCGGCCGGAGGAGCCGGGAATGGAGCATGTAGCCCTTCTGCAGCACCTCGCCGACCTCGGGCTCGCTCGACCTCGTCGGATTCCTCGGTGATCATGGCGTGGTGGACGGTCGGGATCGAACGCCTTGTCCTTGATCTCGATGGGCCGGACGCCCCTCTTGAAGAGGACGCTCTGGTACATCCGGTAGATCAGCTCGATGCCGCTCGCGGAAAGCTCTTCCCGTCCGGGCCCGCTTCCGCGGCGCCGAGGGCCCGTTCGAAGTTGTCCAGGACCCCGAGGAGCTCGAGCAGGAGCTCGCTCAGGGCGAACTGGGTGTACTCGGTCTTCTCGCGCTCGAGCCGCTTCCTCAGGTTGTCCATCTCGGCCAGCCTCCGGAGGATACTGGTCCCTGAGCTCGTCCTTCTCCTTCTTGAGCTGGCGATCTCGGCGTCCCGCTTCTTGAGTTTGGCCTTGAGGTGCCGGCCTTCGTCGGTCTCCGGCGCGGGCGGCTCGCTCGGAGCCTCCACGGACGCCGGCTGCGCCCGCCGGGGCCCCGGCCTTCGGCGCCTCCTCCTCTTCCCGGGCGGCTCGTCGGTGATGTATTCGATCTCTTCGGCTCTTCTTGTCGTCTTCGGGATCGTTCATAGCGAGACCTCTTGATCCGATGGACGTGATGGCGCGGCTCAGCCGCTTGGCGACGCTGTCGACCAGCGGGATGATCCTCTCGTACGGGATCCTCTTCGGACCGATGATCCCCAGCGAGCCGAGGACCTGGTTGCTGTACCCGTAATGGGACAGGACGAGGGAGCAGTCCTGGATATCGGGACAGTCGACCTCGGAGCCGATCAGGACCTTGACCCGGTCCAGGCTGATGAAATCGGACAGGAGCCTGGCCAGGTTGGCCTTCTCCTCGAAGCTCTGGAAGAGGGCCTTCAGCTTCGCCATGTCGAAGAGCTCGGCCTTGTTGAGGAGCTTGGAGGTCCCCTGGAGGATGATCCGGCTCTCCGCCTCCTCCTGGTTGACGTAGGCCCGGACCAGGACGGACAGCTTGTGCGATGATGTCCTCGTATTTCAGCCGGTACTTCGGGCAGCTCCTGGACCAGGAAATCCCGTGATGATCGAGCAGGTTCTTGCCCCGGAAGTTCATGGTTGATGTACTGGGCGGCCCGGTCGAGCTCGACCTGGGTGAACGGCGTCCGGTCTCGACGATCTGGGTCAGGACCATCTGGAACGGCGTGACCAGGATGACCATGACCTTGTTCTCGGAGATCTTCATGAACCGGAGGTGGCGGAAATGGATCTGGCGAGACGCGCGGGGAGATGACGAAGCCCAGGTTGTCGGAATGCTCCGCGAGGATCCTGGAAACCTGGATGAGCAGGGAGTCGAGGTCCCCTCTCTTCGCGCGCCAGGTCCTCGGGGACGAGCGCGCGATTCCTCCTTCGGGAAGAGGGATCTCCGCGAGGAGGCTGTTCGACGTAGAAACGCAGCCCCATGTCCGTGGGAACCCGCCCCGCCGAGGTGTGGGGCTTGGACAGGTAGCCCTCTGTCCTCGAGGCGGACCATGATGTTCCGGATGGTCGCCGGGAGAGCCGGGAACGTTTTTTTCTGGAAGATGCGCCCCGAACTGACGGGTTTGCCCGAGGCCGAGGTACTCCTCGACGATGAGCTTCAGGACGCGCTTGTCCTTTTCCTTCAATATAGACCTATCCATCGTCGTTCCGAAAAAATTTATAGCAGGAAGACCTGGGGATGTCAAATGAACCGGCTGAAGCGGACCGGTCATCAAAGAATCCTTATGCCGGCGTACCCGACGACCTCCGGTCGTCCCCGGTCACGTCTCCGGAGGTCGCGTAGCGGACGAGCTCGGCCTTGACGGCGCCCCGAGCTCCTGGGCCGCGACCAGGGCGGCCGTGACCGGCTGAAAGCCGCACATGCTGATGTCTTCCCGGACGACCGTCCGGAAGAGGCCTTCAGGCGTCGAGGGCCAGGATCCGGTCGATGGCCAGGCCGTCCTTTTCCTTCGCGCTCGCTCGCGGCTGACATAATGGCTCATGTCCGTGCTGGCCACGATGAGGACGTCGCGGCCGAAGCCGCGCACGGCCTCGGCCACGGCCCTTCCCAGGCCGGCGAGGTCCTCCTAGGAAGCTCAGTGAGACACGCAGACCGGAACGATCGAGACGCCGGGCTTGAAGATACTGGAGAAAAGGGACCTGGACTTCGAGGGAGTGCTCCTGGTCGTGCGCGTCCGCGTCGCTCCGGCACGAGCGGACAGGCTTCGAGGATCGCGTCGGCCAGGTCCGTTTCGATCGGGACCTCACCCAGCGGCGTCTCCCAGGCCCCTTCGTCCTGGACGGCGAAGACCGGCCGGATGGCGCTATGCGCCGGCCCCAGGATGACGACCGTGTCCGGGATCAGGACCGACGAGAAGAACCGCACCCGCCACGGCGCCGGAATAAATATAGCCGGCGTGCGGGGAGACGACCGCGATCGCTCTTTCCCTCTCGGCCCCGGCGTTCCGGTCATCCGCAGGAGCATTTCCCGAAGCTCCCGGGCCCGCCCAGGATAGAATTGACCCGCGACGAAGGGTTTTCGCATCATGCCGCCCTCCCTCGCTCACGCTCCGCGATCAGGCTTTCGTCGTCGACCGTTCTTCCCGGAACACGACGCCGTGACGGGAGAGTTCTTCGAGGATGGGCTCGTAGATCGGAGGGATCGAGCGGCGTCTGGACGCCGGTCTTGCCGGATCTTCCCCTCCAGGATGAAGCCGGGCCCCGATGGCCGCAGGCAAGCCCCACGGTCCGGGACATCGAGGAATCCCCGTAGGGGACTCCCGTAATCGATCAGGGTCGAGACGATCTTCTCCTTCGTGCCGTCCGGCCGGGACGGCCAGGAATTCATGCCTGAGGATGATCATGTCCCTCTCGCCTTCCGCGTACTGGAGCTTCTCGATCATCAGCGCGGCCAGGACGTCGAGGGCCGTGCTCGTCCGGGCCCGGATCGGCCGCCTCGCGAGGAGCCCCAGCCATTCCATCCGCCCGATGATCGCCGAATCCGGCGGCGAGGCCCAAGGCCGTGGCCGAGGGCCTTCTCTGAGTCTCCGCCCGGGCCCGCATGGGCGAGTTCCCTGACCGAGTCCGGCATAGGTCATTCCGGAGAGATCCCTTTCCGTCTGGTCGAGCAGCGCCAAGTTCCCCGATCTTCTTCATGGTCACGCACCAGCCGGGATATCTCAGGGTCCCCCGGAGCATGGTTTTCGTCCCGGGGATGCCGTAGGCTTCGGCGTAGGGAACCGAATCGCGGTTGGGGTAGCCCTCGAAGTCCCCGCGACCGGGGATGGAGACGGTCCGGCAGCTCTCGAACAGCGTTCTCGGACGGGATGAATGACGACCTTCGCCGTCCTCGAGAAAGCGGGCCGAGTTCTTGCCCGCCAGCAGCACGCCCTTGGGGCTCCAGGAGAACTTATAGCCGAAGGGATTGGTGTTCGCCTCCGGCGCCGGAAGGCCGCCGCACCAGGAGACGAACGCCAGGACCTGTCCTCCCCGTCCTTGATACCGTGGATGACCCGCATCGCCTCCATGTGGTCGATGCCGGGATCGAGGCCGAGCTCGTTCAGGAGGATGACGCCCTTCCGCTTGGCGTCCTCGTCGAGAGCCTTCATGGCCGGGCTGACGTAGGACGCCGTGACCATCGGCTTGCCGAGGTCGATCGCCATCCGGCCGAGGAGCGGATGGAACGTATACGGGACCATGCTGACGACGAGGTCGGCCCCGGCGATCGCGTCTCCCGTCAGGGCGCCCTCGTCCTGGATGTCGAGGTAGACGGCCGTCCCGCGCGGGTGGCCGGCCGACGATCCGCGCCGCCCGGTCCGGTTCGACGTCGCCGACCTCGACCAGGAATCCGGCTGGTCGAGGAGGTATCTCACGAGACGGCCTGACGACGAGCCCGGCGCCCGCGACGAAGATCTTCTTCATGACGCCCCTCCTTTCGTCCGTATTACGACCGAGGTAGCCCGAGGTACTCGATAATCCGGCAGTGAGCTCCCGCGATAGAGGATGACGGCCTTCCGGATCTCGGGCGGGAGCTCGCAGCGCTCGAACTCGCCCCCGAAATCCGCCGCGACGATGGCCGGGACGTAGTTCTTGAGGCCTGCCGCTGAAAAAGGTCGACGACTCGAGCGGCAGTTCGGCCGGCAGGTTGTAGACGGCCATGACGACCGGCCCCTTGCCCTCGATGCCCGGTCAGGGCCACGTCCTTCTCGGGGTCATAGACGTAGACCGGATTCTCGGAGTCCGTGGCCTGGACCGTGCATTCCACCGAGCCGTCGATGTCGCAGGTGATGTCGCCGATGACCTTGAGCCGGGGCGGGACGTCCCCCCCGTAGAGCTTCGCGAGGAATGGCTTGGTGATGTACTTGGGGAACTTCGGCGTCCAATAGATGCCGTTGATGAGCAGGGTCAGGTACGGGACATAGCCTTCGACGATCGGGACATACTTCCGCGGGATGGCGGTAATAGTCCTGGAGATCGAAGACGCCGCCGGGAGCCGACGGGCCGGACCATGTCCTCTTCCTTGAAAACGACCTTGTAGAGCCCGCGGGCCGAGCGGCCCCGTCTTCCGAAGAGGCCCGGCGAGGTCCTTGGGCGATACCGTGTCGTGAGGGAAGGAGGTCGAAGATCTCCTGGGCCCCCTGGGAGACGTGGCCGTAGCCCAGGAAGCCGCAGACGAAGGGGACGAGCCGGGGCGGCAGGCCTTTTTTGAGGATGAGCCGCCCGACCTCGGCGACTTCTTCCTTGGCCTCGACGAGGCTCTTGTAGCGGATCGTCTGCTTCAGGCGCAGAAAGGGCGTCTCGACGCCCTCGAGCTTCAGCCGGCGGCCCAGGGCCCAGAGGGAATCGATCATTCCGGCCTGGCCGGCGTAGCTCCCGAAGAACAGGATCCGCTGGCCTTTCTCGTTGACGATCTTCTCATAGTCGATGATGCGAACAGCCAAGCTCCATCATCTGCTTGAGCATGGGCATGTTCTGAGACTGGCCCTTGGCCGTATGCGAGAAGAAGACGTAGATCTTATGCTTCGCCAGGTTCGCGATGGGGATCTCCTTGATGGCGAAAACGATCCGGCACGGGGAGATGTCCTCCTGGACCCGGGCCCCTTCCAGGGCGTAATCGGCGTCGGGGAAGACCCGGATGGTCGAAGGCTGGATGATGACCTCGAGCCCGTGATCCCGGACGAGCTCGCGGACGTGGGTCGGGATCAGGGGCGCCCGTCTTCTCCCACTTGTTGATGTCTTCCCGGCGGATACCGATCTTATGGTGCGGCATATTAATCCCCTTATAATGACGGATAATAGCGAAACATCATTATCCCACAATACCCGCCCGGGGGTCAATGGAACGCATGGCCTCACGAAATATGTTTTCCAGATCGCTTGAAGGGCCGGGCGACATGCACGGGTCGGATCGATCAGAAGCTGGGGGATTATTTGCCCTCCGCGAGAAGAAACGCAACGCGTCCTGACGGCGCACGAGATCAGCCGGCCTTCTTGCGAAAACGGGCCACCCACCCGCCGCCTGAAGCGAGCTCCATCTTCAAGCGGTCTCCCCGCCTTAGGGCCTTCATCTCCCTCCGGTAGTCCGGAGCATACCTGTCGACGTTGAGGCCGTCGGAGAGGATCTCGGCCTCATACGTCCCTTCCTCGAGGAAATCCAGCCGGAGCTCCAGTGTCCGGGGAGTCCAATCGGTCATGGCGGCAGCGTACCAGTCGGGGCCGGACTTCCTGGCCAGGACAAGGTAGTCCTCGATCTTGCCGTCCAGGGGAATCGTCTCGTCCCAAACGGTCGGGACTCCGGAGAGGAAGCCGAGAACCTCCGGTTCCCTCTCGTAGGCGGAGGGCGAGTCGCACAGCATCTGGAAGGGGCTTTCGTAGACGACGAACATGGCCAACTGGTGGCACCGCGTGCCCTGGCTCATGGGGAGATCGAAGACGGGGAGGAAACGGCCTTTCCCGGCGTTCCGCATGGCACCGGGAGTGTAGTCCATCGGCCCGGCGAGCATCCGGGTGAACGGGAGGGAGAGGTCGTGATCGGGTGTCACGGAGTCGCTCCACTTGACGTGCTCCAGCCCCATAAGCCCTTCGCTCGTCAGGACGTTGGGGTAAGCCCGGTAGAGGCCGGCGGGAAGGTGCGCCCCGTGGAAATCGACGACGAGGCGGCGCCGGGCGGCGGCTTCGGCGCACCGCCGGTAGAACCCGACCGTTTTTTGGTCGTCGCGGTCCATGAAATCCACCTTGATCCCCCGAACCCCCCATTTCGCGAACTGGTCGAGGGCCCTGTCCATCTGCCGGTCCAGGGTCAGCCAGACGCACCAGAGGACGAGGCCGACCTTTTTCTCCGCGGCGTGGGCCGCGAGCCCGGCCAAATCGACCTCGGGATTGAGCTTGAACAGGTCTCCGGGATCGGACCAGCCTTCGTCCAGGATGACGTACTCGAGCCCGTTGCGGGCGGCGAAGTCGATGTACTCCCTGTACGTGGCCGTGTTGATGCCCGCTTTGAAATCCACGCCGTAGAGGTTGTTGGCGTTCCACCAGTCCCAGGCGACTTTGCCCGGCCGGATCCAGGAGACATCCTTGATCCTCGGCGCCCCGGCGAGCCGGTAGAGCAGGTCGTGGCCGACGAGCCCGGCGTCCGTATCGGAGACGGCGACCACCCGCCAAGGATAGGTCCTGTTCCCTCGTGTCACGGCGATGTGATCCGCGGACTTGACGACCTCGAGCTCGCGGTCGCTTTTCTCCCTCAACTTCTCCTCGAGGGGGAACGGCGCGAACAGGCCTTTGAGCTCGGGACGGCCCCGGTCGTTCCCCGTGAGGAACATGCCCGGGAAGTCCTCGAGATCGGCTTCGGCGACGGCGACCCTGGGCCCCGCTTCGAGCTCGACGACCACGGGTGCGTATCCGAAGCGTTTTGACCCGACCTCCGCCAGGGGCAACCGGATGTAGCGGCTCTCGAAGGATGTGTGCAGGCTCTCCGTGAAAGGGAACCACACGGTGGACCGTTCGGGGAATACGAACGTCGCCTCCTCGGCGTTTATCTTGATCTCCCGCCTGTACCCGGTGAAGAACCGGTAGGCGGCCCCGTCGTCGTAGGCCCGGAAACACAGCCCATAATTACCCCTGATGCGGATCGTGAGTTCCGAGTACCTGTCCGGCACCAGGGCCCTTTTCACGCGGACCGGGGGCCGGATCGTCTCGTCGACCGACCTCGGTTCGACTCTTTCGACGACCGTGGCCCTGCCCAGGACGACGTTGTCGTTGATGGTCATGGAAAGGAAGGACGGGGCCAGGACCGTATTCGACCCGTATTTCACCGTGTACGAGACGCGCGGCCCCACGTCGATGCTCACCTGGAGCTTCCGGCCGGGGGAAACGAGCGTATAGGTCTTTCCGGCAAGAGGGCTTCCTGTAAGACAGAACGCGGCGAGAACGGCGGCGGCGGGAATTCCCTTTGTCATCAGTTTCTCCTCGGGCCGTATCAAACGGCTTCGCTCTTTTCGAAGAAATACGCGCCGAGAGCGACCATGGATGCCGAAACGGCCGACATGACGGCCAAGTCGAAGGCCACGGGAAACGCCGAGACGCCGATCAGCGCGCCCCGGATCCCGTCCACGCCGTAGGTCAGCGGATCGAGGTAGGACAGGACGCGGACCCACGGCGGGAGGTTCCCGAGCGGGTAAAGGGCGCCTGAGAGAAAGAATATCGGAAAGACGACG
Organism: Candidatus Aminicenantota bacterium; assembly: GCA_963813235.1. Lineage (GTDB taxonomy): Bacteria > Acidobacteriota > Aminicenantia > Aminicenantales > Saccharicenantaceae > JALHVH01. Next base: position 103,781 of record CAWEYF010000002.1, read on the forward strand.
AAATTCATGACGAGGCCGAACCCCTGCATGTCCTTCATCCGTGAGGCGAAGATGAGGCCCAGCCCGAGAAAGGCCGTGGCGATGAGGACCATGAAGACGAACGCGAGGAGATATGCCGCCGGGCCCTTCGCCCGGAACCCGAAGACCGTAGCAAGCCCGAGGATCGAGGATCCCCTGGATGAGGGCCGTTGTGGCCCCCCCGGCGATCCGTCCGAGCACGAGGGATACGCGCGAGACCGGCGCGACCATGATCTCCTTGAGAAATCCGAACTCCTTGTCCCAGAGGACCGACAATCCCCCCATGACGGAGGTGAACAGCATGGCCATCCCGACGATCCCCGGCACCAGGAACCGGATGTACCGGACGTCGCCCGACATCCCCGGGACGGCCATCCGATTGAACCCGAGCCCGAGGAAGGCCATGAAGAACAGGGGCATGGCCAGGGACCCGACGACCCTCGATTTCGCCCGGAGGGCCCTCTTCATCTCCCGGAGCCAGAGGACGTAGATGGCCGTCAGGCTGATGACCACCTTCACCTCCGCCCATGACCGCGCATCATCGCCCGGTTCCTTTCGTTGGGGCCCGCCTCCTCGTCGCGGATCGTCCGCCCCGTAAAGTGAAGGAAGACGTCCTCCAGGCTGGGCTTCCGTAGGTGGACGCAGCGGACGGCGACACCCGCCCCCTGTGCCGTTTGGACCAGTTCGGGGATGCGTCTCTCCCCTTTCTCCATCGTCAGCGAGAAAACGTCTCCGGCGATCTTGAACGTTCGGACCCAATCGAAGGACCGGACCGCGGCCGCAAAGGCGGCGGAATCGCCGTCGACCTCGAGGGAGACGACGTCCCCGCCCAGGACGTCCTTGAGCCGGGCAGGCGGGCCCATGGCCACGAACCGGCCGTGGTCCATGATGGCCACCCGGCCGCATAGGAAATCGGCCTCTTCCATGTAGTGCGTGGTCAGGACGACGGTCACGCCGCCCTCGCGGTTGAGCTTCCGGACGTAATCCCAGATGTTCCTCCGCGTCTGGGCGTCGAGGCCCAGGGTCGGCTCATCGAGGAAGAGGACCTCCGGTCGGTGGATCGAGCCCGCGGGCGATCTCGAGCCGCCGCTTCATCCCTCCGGAGTAGTTCTCGACGAGGGCGCCCGCCTTTTCCTCGAGCTCGACGAGGCCGAGGACCTCGTCGATCCTCCGGCGCCTCTCGGCCTTGCCGATCCCGTACATCATCGCGTGGAACTCGAGATTTTCGCGCCCGGTGAGCTTGCCGTCGAGGGCCGGCTCCTGGAACACGACCCCGATGCTCCTCCGGACCAGGTCCTTCTCGCGGACGACGTCGTGTCCGGCGACCGAGGCGGAACCCGACGTCGGCGCGAGGAGCGTCGACAGCATGTTGACGATCGTGGTTTTGCCGGCCCCGTTGGGCCCGAGCAGGCCGAAGAGCTCCCCGGTCTCGACGGCAAACGAGAGCTCGTCGACGGCCGTCGTCCCGTCGAATCTCTTCGTCAGCGCGTCGACCCTTATGGCGTCCATGGCGGGACCTTCGGGCCATTTTACTTCCTTTACTTGGCTTTGCCAAGCTGATAATATGGATGCGGCAAGCCGCCATGGTCAACTATATTCTACTCTATAAGATACGAAAAGTCGTCAAGAAGATCCTCAAGGACAAGATCGAGGACGACGAGCTGGCGGACGACTCCGACGTCCTGCCTCGGCTGCCTGGCCGACGACCTCAGCTGGGAGATCTATTATCTGGTCAAGGACAAAGACGACGAAGAGCCGGATAACGGTCCGAAGCGCGTCGGTCAGCGATCTCCTGTCATGGATCGCCGGTCCTTTCGATTCCTGATCTTTGTCCTTGAGGGCTTCCCACCATTCGATGCGCTTGCGGACCTCCTTCTCGAATCCCAGGTTCCCGGCTCATAGTACTTCCGGCCCGGAGCCTGTTCGGGAAGCGTTTCCATGTCCGGTCGTCGAGAACGCGTTGTCATGGGCGTACTGATAGTCCTTGCCGTAGCCGATCTCCTTCATCAGGGGCGTCACGGCGTTCCGGATCTGGAGGGGCACGGGTTCGTGGGGGCTCCTCTCGACCTCCTTCGTCACGGCCGTGAAGGCGGAGTAGACCCGGTTGCTCTTCGGGGCCGAAGCCAGGTAGACGACCGCCTCGGCCAGGGCGAGCTCGCCCTCCGGGTGTCCCGAGGAAATCGTAGGCCTCCTTGGCATGAAGGGCGATCGCCAGCGCCTGGGGATCGGCCAGGCCGATGTCCTCGGAGGCGAAACGAACCATCCTCCGGGCGATGTAGAGGGGTTCCTCGCCGGAGGCCAGCATCCGAGCCAGCCAATAGAGCGACGGCGTCCACGTCGCTGTTTCGAAGGCTCTTGTGGAGGGCCGAGATCAGATTGAAGTGCTCCTCGCCCTTTTTGTCGTAGAGGAGGACTCGCTTCTGGAGGGCTTCCTGGACGTCCTCGGCGGTGATGACGCCGTTTCGGGCCAGGCTCGAGGCGATTTCCAGAGTGTTCAGGGCCCGCCGGGCGTCGCCGTTGGCGTAATTGATGATCAGCTCCAGAGGGCATCGTCGTCGATCCGGAGCCCCAGCTTGCCCGAGCCCCAAGGTCTCGTCGGCCAGGGCGTCCTTGACGATCCTGCCCAGGGCCTCGGCGCCCAGCGGGTTCAGCACCAGGACCTTCGTCCTCGACAGGAGGGGCGCGATGACCTCGAAGGAGGGGTTCTCCGTCGTTGAGCCGAAGAGGATAACGTCTCCCCGTTCGACATACGGCAGGAAGGCGCCCTGCTGGGCCTTGTTGAAGCGGTGGATCTCGTCGATGAAGAGGACGAACGGCTTGCCGAACATCCGGCGCTGCTTCTCGGCTCTTGGCCATGACTTCCTTGACGTCCTTGATGCCCGAGAGAACCGGCGCTGAAGAAGACCCAGGGAAGGCCGAAATGCGCGGCGAGCATGTAGGCGAGGGTCGTCTTGCCGGAGCCGGGCGGCCCCCAGAAGATGATGGAGACGATGTGTCCGGACTCGATGAGCTCGGACGAGGATCCTGCCCTTGCCGAGCAGGTGCTCCTGGCCGTAGAAACGGTCGAGGGTTTGCGGCCGCATCCGCTCGGCAAGCGGAACCAGGGCTCCTTTCTCCGGGGGGCATCGCCGCAATTATAGCAGAAAACGGGACCGGCCCGCGACGGGCTCCGGCCTTGACGCGTCGCGGGGGACCGTGATAAGGTAGGGCTCGTCCGATGTCCCCGAAAAAAGAAGCTGTCCAGTCCAAACTCTTCAAGGACCCCGCTGCGCCGGGCAAGCTCGTCTACAAGGTCGCAGGAGGTCAGTCGCCTGACGAAGGTCGACGCGAGACGTCATCGACGCCTGGGAACAGGAGTTCCCTTTCCTCCGGGCGGGCAGGACCGGCGGCGGCCAACGGTTCTTCCGCCCGAAGGACATCGAGATCATCCGGAGGATCCGCGAGCTCGTCGAGGAAAAATCCCTGACCATGGCCGGGATCAGGCGCCGGATCGAAGAGGAATTCGCCCTCCGGCCATCGGGCCCGATCCATCCCGAAAAGCTCAAGAGGGCCCTGTACGACGTCCGCGACGAGCTTCAGGACATCGTCACAGCGCTCGAGAAGAAGGCAAAAAAAGGCTCTGGATAATCCCGCCGATTCTGCTATAATCTCTACCTGTGTTCGGGACGTGGCGCAGCCTGGTAGCGCACATGCTTGGGGTGCATGGGGTCGGCGGTTCAAATCCGCCCGTCCCGACCATAAATCCCCCTAACCCCCTTTTACAAGGGGGGGGCGGTGCCAAACCCCTTAGAAAGGGGGGACATCGAGGCCCCATCTTGTCGAAGGGGGAGCTTGCCGCGGAGAGGCGACAGCATCTTTTGGAGGGAAGGCGTCGAGAAGAGAGCGTTCGCATGCACGGAGGGAACATGAGCGGGACCGTGAAGGAACCAGGGGTCGGGGATCTCCGCGGGAGTGTCTTCGAGCTCAAGGGCATGGTCGATTATCAGGCCGGGTCCGTCGTCAGTCGGGAGATCATCCGCCAACAGACGGGGACCGTGACGGTCTTCGCCTTCGCCGAGGGCCAGCGGCTCAGCGAGCATACGGCTCCATTCGACGCGATGGTCATCGGGCTCGACGGGGAGGCCGAGATCTTCATTGCCGGCGAGCCTAACCGCGTGGCGACGGGCGACATGATCATCATGCCGGCCGGCATCCCCCACGCCGTGAAGGCCGGGGGAAGGTTCAAGATGCTCCTCGTCATGATCAAGAAATGATCAGCCGGCCCGGTCCGCCCGTCCGCCGAAACCCCTCGTCCTGCTCACCAACGACGATGGTTATTTTTCTCCCGCCCTCGCCGCCCTGGCGACCCGCCTCCGCGCTTCCTTTGACGTGCGTATCGTCGCCCCCGACCGGGAGCGGAGCGCCAATTCGCTGTCCCTGACCCTGCGCCGGCCCCTGAGGATCTTAAAGGTCCGGCCGGGCGTCTTCGCCGTGGACGGAACGCCCGCGGACTGCATCTATCTGGCCCTCAAGAGCCTCCTGCCGCGACGGCCCGATCTCATCCTTTCGGGAATGAACCTCGGGCCCAACCTCGGCGAGCAGGACATCTCCTATTCGGGGACCGTGGCCGCCGCTATCCAGGGGACGTTCCTGGGGATCCCGAGCGTCGCCGTCTCGCTCCTCCCCGACGCCGCGGGGAACTTTGATCTCGAAACGTCCGCCGCGTTCGTCGCGGCAGGTCGCCGGGCACCTTCTCGCGAAGCGGCTCCCCCCGGGGGTCACGCTCAATATCAACATCCCGTCGCCCCCCATCCGAGGCATCCGCATCTCCGGGCTCGGGCAAAAAAGGTACGAGCCCCAGGTCATCGAGAAGAAGGACCCGCGCGGACGTCTCTATTACTGGATCGGGACGAGCGACCCGGTGGGATCCGGCGACGCCCGGAGCGATATCCGCGCCGTCGCCGAGGGATTCATCTCCGTCACGCCCCTGCACACCGACCTGACCGACTACCGGATGATGCGGCATCCCGCACTCGCCGCTCTTAGGTCATGCTTTCGGGCCGGAGCTAGCGCCCCGGGATTTCCCAGAAAGGCAAAGATTTCCGGGGAACGTCGCGGCCCGATCCGGCCGTCGGACTAGCGACCCCCGCCGCGGCGCCGGTGGCGAAGGAACTCGACCGCCCCGGGCACCATCGAGATGAGGATGATCGCGATGATGACGAAGGAGAAGTTCCTCTTGATCAGGGGGATGTTGCCGAAGAAGTAACCGCCGAACACGAACAGGGCCACCCAGCCCACTCCCCCGACGACGTTGTACAGGACGAACTTGCCGTAGCTCATCTTCCCGATGCCGGCGATGAACGGGGCGAACGTCCGGATGATCGGGACGAACCGGGCAATGATGATCGTCAGGCCCCCGTGTCTCTCGTAAAAATCGTGGGTCCGGTCAAGATATTCCTTCTTGAAGAACCGGCCCCCTTCCTTCCGGAAGACGCTGGGGCCGAGCTTCTTCCCGATCCAGTAGTTGACCGTGTCCCCGAGGACCGCCGCGAGGGCCAGGGCAAGGAAGACCCATCCGACCTTGAAGAACCGGAACGTTCCCAGCGAGGCGAACGACCCGCAGGCGAAGAGGAGGGAATCCCCGGGCAGGAACGGCATGACCACGAGACCCGTCTCGCAGAAGATGACGGCGAACAGGATGACGTAGGTCCAGATCTCGTACCGGCCGATGAGCAGGCTCAGGTGCTTGTCCAGATGAAGGACGATGTCGACGAGCTTCAGGATCAGGGGCATCGGGTCTCCTCGAAGCGGTACTATATACGCCTCCGGGACGTTATTCAAGGCGTCCGGCCGGAGGGCAGCGCTTGTCCCCTCGGTCCCGGAAAATCTGGTAGAATGGGCCGGAGGCTTGGATCCATGGGCATTGACAAAGCCGGGCTGATCGAGGCGGCGCTCGCGCGCCTTTCCCCGCTCGAGACCGAATGCACGCTGTGCCCGAGGATGTGCCGCGTCGACAGGAGGGCCGCCACGGGGATCTGCAGGACCGGTGCCGCCGCGCGCGTCTCCCACGCCTTGCTCCATTTCGGGGAGGAGCCGGCGCTCAGCGGGCACGAGGATTGCGCCCGGACCGTGACCGAGGGCGGCCGCGGGTCGGGAGGTTCGGGAACGGTCTTTTTCGGCGGCTGCAACCTGAAGTGCCTGTATTGCCAGAACTACCAGCTAAGCTGGCTCGACGAAGGGCCCGCCGTCAACGATGCGGACCTGGCGGCCAAGATCCTCGACCTGCAGAAGAGCGGCGCGCTGAACATCAATTTCGTCTCTCCCACCCACGTCGTCCTGCCCATCCTCCGGGCGCTTCGGATCGCCTGGGACCGGGGGGGGATATCGGTCCCCCTCGTTTACAACTCCAACGGATACGACAGCTCCGACGTTCTCGCCTGCCTGGAGGGCATCGTCGACATCTACCTGCCCGACCTGAAGTACGCCTCGCCCGGCCTTTCCGAGAGCTATTCCGGCGCGGCGGATTATTTTGAGAAGGCTTCAGCCGCGGTCCGCGAGATGTCCGTCCAGCAACCGGTCTTGGAGCTCGACGCGAAAGGCATCGCCCGGAAGGGGCTCATCGTGCGCCACCTGGTCCTTCCGGGTCACGCGGAAGACTCCGTCGAGGTCCTGCGCTGGGCCAGGGGACATCTCTCCCCCTACATCGGCTTGAGCCTCATGAGCCAGTATCGTCCGTGCTTTAAGGCGCCCCGGGAGATCGGAAGGCCCGTTTCGCCCGGAGAATACCGCCGGGTGGCCGACGCGGCCCTCGAGCTCGGATTCGAGAATCTTTTCCTCCAGCCGGAACCCTTCGCCCCGGAGGAGCACCGGGTCCCGGATTTCGACAGGAAAGATCCCTTCGACTGGAAATGAACGTTGGATCTAGCGCGGAAATCGTCTTCAAGCGCGATCCTTCGTGCGCCGATGAAGACCACCCCTCTCCCCCGGCCTCCTGGAACCAGTCCCGGCGGTTGCCCCCGCCGCGAACGGCGAGGCCCCCCTCCGCTACGGGGGGCATCAGGGGCGGCCTTCATCGCCGCGGATCGCTTGCGCGAGATTCGGGCCATCCACCAATGTCGCTTGTTGTTCAGGGTAACTTTGACGGCGTATAGATCCGGGGCTTGGGGAGGCGATATTCGGGGATCCCGCAGGCGATCGCCAGGGCCCTCAGCTTCGTCTGGATGACCTGAACATTCTCCGGCCCCATGCGGAAAAGGTGCTTTTGGGCCTGGCTCAACCCTTCCAGGTCCGCGTCGACCATGGCATAGCTTGCGACCTTCTTTTCCACGACGACGCGGCCGTCGACGACGGGCGTCGCCAGCAGCTCCGCGACGGCCCGGGTCAGGGTGGCATGGAAGTCCTCGTCGGGATACCCGAGTTCCCGGTAGGCCTCCTGGAAGAGCGGCTTCAGCGAGACATACAGCCTGGCCGCGGCCCGGGCGTCCAGCGAGATGAAGATGTCGGCCACCGGATCGTACCGGTAATAGCTCGACGGGTCGATGACGTACGTCCCATCCTGGCGACCGACCTTGAACGCCGCGCGCGTCGAGAAGAAATCGACCTGGGCCCGGGGGCTGAGACCGTTGGCGATGTTGTCGACGGCCGCGACGAACTTTCGGACCAGGTCGTGGGTTCTTGTCCACCCGGCGAGCCCGGGGTGGGACGAGATGTCCCGGGCCAGGCTCCTCAAGAGGTCGTCGCTCTTATCGAGTTCGAGGTTCGGCAGGTCGAGCGGCGCGAGGGCGCCCGCCCCGGGCCGTTCCGTCACCGCCGGTTCCGGGGCCGCCGGCGTCTTTTCGGCGGGCGGTCCGGCCGCCGGTCTCCTGGCGACGAGGAGATACACCCCGACGACCGCGGCAATGGCCAGGATGATGCCTACGCCGATGCCGAAAACTTTTTTCGTATCGTCCATGACTCCCTCCGTTTCGCTCGCTCCGTTCCGCGCCTGAGACGCGGAACGGGGTCAGCCGAACCTCCCGGTGATATAGTCCTCCGTCCTCGAGTCCGAAGGATTGGTGAAGATCTTTTCGGTCGCCCCGAATTCAACGAGCTCTCCCAGGAGGAAGTAGCCGGTGAAGCCGGAAACGCGGGCCGCCTGCTGCATGTTGTGGGTCACGATGAGGATGGTGTACCGCTTCTCCAGCTCGTACATCAGGTCCTCGATCCTGGCGGTGGCGATCGGGTCGAGGGCCGAACAGGGCTCGTCCATGAGGAGGATCTCGGGCTCCACGGCGACGACCCGCGCGATGCAGAGCCGCTGCTGCTGCTCCCCGGACAGTTCGAGCGCGTTCCGCCCGAGCCTGTCCTTGACCTCCTCCCAGAGGTGGACCGATTCGAGGCTCCGTTCGAGCCGCGCCTGGAGCGTCGAGCGGTCCGTGACCCCATGGATCTTCAGGCCATAGGTGACATTGTCAAAGATGCTCAGGGGGAAGGGGTTCGGCCGCTGGAAGACCATGCCGACCTTCGTGCGCAGAGCGAGAAGGTCGGTTCCGGGCCGGTAGATGTCCTCGCCGTCGACGACGACCCGTCCGGTGATCCGGACGCCCTCGATGAGGTCGTTCATCCGGTTCAGGGTTCTGAGGAAGCGTCGACTTGCCGCAGCCCGATGGTCCGATGAGGGCCGTAATGCGCTTCTCCTCGATGCTCAGATCGACGCTCATGAGGGCCTGGAACTTCCCGTAGAAGAGCGAAAGTTCCCGGACCTCGATGATGCTCATGGGCTTACCCGAACCTCCCCCTGAGATAGTCGTTGGTCCTCTGGTCGGAAGGGGCCGTGAAGATCCTGTCCGTGTCGCCGACTTCTATCAGCTCGCCCATGAGGAAGAACGCCGTCCGGTCGGCGACGCGGGCCGCCTGCTTGGTGTTGTTGGTCACGAGGACGATCGTGTACCCGGACTTCAGCTGACGGAGCGAATCCTCGATCTTCCGCGTCGAGATGGGGTCCAGGCCCGAGCACGGCTCGTCGAGGAGGATGAATTCGGGCTCGAGGGCGAGGACCCTGGCGATGCACAGCCGCTGCTGTTGCCCGCCCGACAGCTTCAGGGCCGAGGTGTCCAGCCTGTCCTTGACCTCATCCCATAGCCCGACCTTCTCCAAGCAGTCCCGGACGAGGCCGTCGAGGCCGGACCGGCCTTGGTGTCCGAGGAGCCGCGTCCCGAAGGCGACGTTCTCGAAGATCGACCGCGGCAGGGCGATCGGGGTCGCGAAGACCATGCCGAGCTGCCGTCGGAGCTCGGCACGTTGGTGTCCGGCCCGTAGATGTCCTTCCCGTCGATCTCGATGACGCCTTCGGTGCGGGAACCCCAGACGAGGTCGTTCATCCGGTTGAGGGCGCCGAGGAACGTCGTTTTGCCGCTTCCCGCCGGCCCGATGATGCCCAGGATCTCGTTCCTGTTGATGTCCAGGGTGATCCTCCGCGAGGGTCCGGGTCGCCCCGAACCAGTGGCTGAAGTCCCGGACGGCATTCGCTGCGGCGATCATCTGAATACTTCCTGATGAAGCGTTGCATGAGGTAATAAGCGATGACGGTTGATGACGCAGGATGGCGATGATGAGCACGGACGCCGTGGCGTAGGCGTTGGGCATCGAGATGCCTTCGCGGGCCAGGATGTAGAAGTGCAGCGCCAGCGTCCGCGACGAGTCGAAGACGGACGTGGGCATGCCCAGGGCGCAGCCGGCGGTGAGCATCACGGCGGCGGTCTCGCTGATGCTCCGCCCGACGCGAGGACGATGCCCGTGCCGATGCCCGGCAGGGCCGACCGGCAGGACGACGCGGGTGACCATCTGCCAGCGGGTGCCGCCCAGGCCGAAGCTGACCTCGCGGTAGGCGCGCGGCACGGCCCGGATCGCCTCCTCGCTCGTGCGGATGATCGTCGGCAGGACCATGAACGCCAGCGTCAGCGCCGCCGCTCAGGATGCGACCAGCCCCAGCCGGAGCGTGATGACGAAGAACACGAAGCCGAACAGGCCGAAGATGATCGAGGGGATGCCGGCCAGGCAGTCGGCCCCGAAGCGGATGATCCGCGGTCAGCCGGCCTCCGCGGGTGTACTCGGTCAGGTAGATGGCCGTGCCCACGCCGATCGGGGCGGCGATCAGGACGGCCACGCGCGGTCAGGACGATCGTGCCGACGATCATCGGGAAGATGCCCCCGGCCCGGCCCATGTCCACCGGGATTCCGGTGAGGAACGCCAGGTCGAGGACGCGGCAGGCCCTTCGCCGAGGATGAAGACGATGATGAAGAGCAGGACGCCCAGACGGTGAGGCCGTGCACAGCGCCAGAGGACGGCCCTGACGACGTTCTGCTCGTAGCCGCGGGGCCGACGCCTCATGGCGCGCTCCGCCCTTCCTCCGCGAGCGACGCCAGCGGGCGATCGTGTTCAGGATCATGATGATGACGAACAGGATGACGCCCGGTGGCGAAGAGGGCCTGCCGGTGCTCGCCCGCTCGCGTAGCCCATCTCCAGGGCGATGTTGCTGGTCAGCGTCCGCACCGGGTCCGAGGACCGTGCGGGGATCTCGACCGCGTTGCCGGCCACCATGATGACGGCCATGGTCTCGCCGATGGCCCGCCCCATGCCCAGGATGACGCCGGCGACGATGCCCGACCGGGCGGCCTGGAGCATGACCATGCTGCGTCGTCTGCCACCGCGTGGCCCCCAGGGCGATCGAGCCTTCCCGGTAGGCTCGCGGCACCGCCTGGAGGGCGTCGACCGAGATGCTGATGACCGTCGGCAGGACCATGATGCCCAGGACGATCGACGCGGCCAGCACCGACAGGCCCGGCCCGCCCGAGGTGCTCGCGGATGAGCGGCACGAGGATGACCACGCCCATGAAGCCGTAGACCACCGACGGAATGCCCGCCAGCAGCTCGATGACCGGCTTGACGAGCCGCCGCGTCCGCGGCGGGGAGAACTGCGTCAGCACGATCGCGCAGGCCAGGCCGAAGAGCACGCCGATGACCAGCGCCCCGACCGTGACCATCAGCGAGCCGACGATCATGGGCAGGATGCCGAAGCTTTTCTCCGAGGGGTACCAGTCCATGCCCGCCAGGAAGCTCTTGAAGCCGTACTTGAACATGATGGGCGTGCCTTCCATGAAGATGAAGGCGGTGATGACGGCCAGCACCGAGACGGCGGAGAACGCGACCGCGAGGAAGCGCCAGCCGGACCAGGCGTTCGTTCCGCTCGAGCTTGTTCACTGGCGCCCCCGTCACCGGACCGGCAACAGGCCCTCCTTCTGGATGAGCTCCTGGCCTTCTGCGAGACAGGACGAAATCGATGAAATCCCGGCTCATCCCGGACGGGGCGCCCTTCGTCACGAAGAGAAAGGGGCGGACGAGCTTGTAGGTCCCGTCGCGGATGGCCGCCTCCCCGGGGACCGCGCCGTCGAGCGGGAGGGCGCGCACGCGTTCGTTGACGAGGCCGAGGGAGAGATATCCGATCGCATTGGGGTCCGCGGCGACGATCTCGCGCACGGTCCCGTTCGAATCCTCAACGATGGCGCCTCTCGAGATCCTGACCTTCCCCATGACGAGCTCCTGGAACGCACCCCGGGTGCCGGACCCCTCTTCCCGGGTCACCACGGTGATCGGCCGGTCCTTTCCCCCGAGGTACTTCCAACTGGTGATCTCACCGCTGAAGACGAGCCGGACCTCCCCCAGACGTACCCCCCGGATCGGGTTCGAGGGGTGGACGATCACGGCCAGGCCGTCACGGGCCACGACGATCTCGTTCAGCGTACTTCTCGTCCGGCTTTGAGCTCCCGCGATGAGGTCCCGATGTCGGCGGCCCCGGAAACGGCGGCCTGGATCCCGGCGCTCGAGCCTCCGCCTTGAACGTTGACGAAACACCCCGGGCGCGATTTCAGGAAGACCTCGGCCCATCGGTCGGCGAAGGGCTGGACGCTCGTCGACCCGGCGACGATGATCTCGGTCCCTGAAGCCCCCCGGGAACACGCCGGCGAGCACCCGGTCGCCGAGACGATGGCAAGGGTCAACAAGGCTCTCCAACCGTTGGGGGTCATGGGCGTCTCGATATCCTTATGTGCTTATACCAGACGGATTCCTTCAAGTCAAACGAGCCCCGCGCTCATCCGGAGCCTTCCGCGGTCTCCCCTTCCTCCCCGAGGGCCCCGAGCCTCTCCTCGAACGCGGCGTTCTTTTCCTCGTGCTCCCGGGTCAGCCATTCCAACTCCTTGAAGAGCCTGTCGGTGGAAGCCTTGGTCCGGTGCATGGACTTGGAGAGCTCGACGACCCGGGTCCCGTGCTTGGCCCTGGAGGCCTCGCACGACGGCCTCGTTCATCGCCCGGAGCTCCGTGTCGTTGCGCTCGATCTCGGCTTCGACCTCGGCCATCCTCTTCTCCAGGGGCTTCAGGACCCGGGAGCGCTCGGCGATGATGCCGGAGCGGTGCTTCCTTATTCCCTTCGGGTTTCTTCCGGTCGGCCGGGGCCTCGGGCTCGGCGACGCCCTTCCGCGGCCTCTCCGTCTCCTCGTTCCAACCGACCTTTTCCAGGAACCGCCGGTAGCCGCCCTCATAGACCGTGATCCCCCCGTCCTGGAAGACGACCAACCGCTCGGCCAGGGCGTGGAGGAACATCTCGTTGTGGGTGACCATGATCACGGCCCCGTCGAAGCCGTCCAAGGCTTCGAGCAGGGCTTCGCTCGATTCAAGGTCAAGGTGGTTGGTGGGCTCGTCGAGGAGGAGCAGATTGACGCGGCGTCGCGATGAGCTTGCCGAGCATCACCCGGCTCTTCTCCCCGCCCGAAAGGACGCGAATGGGCTTCAGGGCGTCGTCGCCCTCGAAGATCATGGCTCCTGCGATGAGCCGCGGGAGCTTCGGGTCCTGGGCGACATTGGCGGATGCGATCTCGTCGAGGACCGTGTTCGCGTCGACGAGACTCGAGACGTTGGTCTGCTCGTAATAGCCCAAGGCTACCGATTGCGGGCTCACGACCTCCCCCGCCCCGGGCTCGAGGACCCCCGCCATGAGCTTGAGCAGGGTCGTCTTCCCCTTCCCGTTCCTCCCGATGACGAAGACGCGGTCGCGGGCGCCGATGCTCAGGGTGAAGTCCCGGAGAAGGGGCTTCCCCGGCTCGTAGCCGAAGGTCACGCCGTCCAGCGTCATTGCGTACTTATGGTGGAACGGTTTTTCGGCGAAGGCGAACTCCAGGTCCTTGATGGCCACGAGCTTGTCCTTCTTTTCCATCTTCTCCAGGCTCTTGATCCGGGACTGGACCATCCCGGCGAGCCTGGCCTTGGCCCGGAACCGGGTGATGAAGAGGTCCATCTCCTTCTGCTTCCGTTCGTCGTTCTGGCGGGTCTTCTCGTAGACCTCCTCCTCCAGGGCGATCTGGGAATAGTATTTCGCCGTGTCCCCGGCGACCTTCCGGGCCTTCTTCCGGTGGATGCCCAGGACGTGCGTCACGACCTTGTCCATGAAACTCCGGTCGTGGGTGATCAGCATGAGCTCGCCCGGCCAGTCGACGAGGAAGCGCTCGAGCCAGCGGATCGACGTGATGTCGAGATAGTTGTTGGGCTCGTCGAGGAGGAGCATCTGGTTGTCGGAGAGAAGGACCCGGGCCAGGTTGAGCCGGACCTGATAGCCGCCCGAAAGCTCGGAGGGATGGCGGTCGAGGTCCCGGGGATCGAATCCCAGGCCGGCGAGGATCTTTTCCACCCGCCACCTCTCGGCGGCGGGCTCGGTGCCGATCCCGCGCGCCGCTTCGCCGCGGACGGTTTCGGCCTTGAGGTCCAGCTTCTGGGCGACGGTGCCGATCCGGTAGTTCCTGGGCATCGTGATCGTGCCCGAATCGGCCTCCTCCTCGCCGGTTATGAGCCGGAAGAGCGTCGTCTTGCCATGTCCGTTCCGGCCGACGACCCCGACCCGCTCCTTCCGGTTGACCTTGAAGGAGATGTTCTCGAAGAGGGTCTGCTTCGCGAAGCTCTTGGATAGGTTATCGACGACGATCATGGGAAAAGGTCTTCCGTCTCTTGTCTCGCCTATTTTTTCGGGTATTCCGGCCGGGGCGGAAAATTGAGGGGATTGGCTTTGATCTTCTCCATCATGACCTCGATGGCCTTCTCGAGCTGGAGGTCCCTGCCGGCCATGACGGAATCCGGGTCGTTGTCGACGAGGACGTCCGGGTCGGCCCCGTGGTTCTCGACGAGCCACGTCCCGCCGCGGCCGTAGAAGGCGTTGTTCGACTGCTCGACGGACCCGTTGTCGATCGTGAGCTGGCGGTTGAGAATGCCGACCAAGCCTCCCCAGGACGGGACGCCGACGACGGTCCCCAGCTTGCGGGACTTGAAATGCTCGACGAACGCCTCCCCGTCCGAGCCGTTGTTCTCGTTCGAGATGACGACATAATTGCCGTTCCCGGCCGAGCCCGGATACCGGAAGGGAACCATGCCCCTGAGGACGTTGAAGGAATCCAGCACGCGCTCGAGCTTATCGATGAGGAAGTACTCCGTCCAGCCGCCGGAATTGCGCCGGACGTCGATGATGACGCCTTCCTTATACCGGAAGGCCCTCCAGAACTTGTCGAACTCCGCGATGCCGCCGCTCCCCATGGCGTTGATGTGCATGTAGCCGACGCGGCCGCCCGTGGCCTTGAGGACCTTGTCGACGTTGTCCGAGAGCCAGCGGAAGTAACGGAGCTGCCGGTCGTTCTGCAGGAGCTCGACCTCGAAGGTCTTCGCCCCGGCGGTTGTCGGCTTCGAATTGACCGTCACGGAGACCTTGCGGCCCGGCGGTCGTCTGGAGAAGCCTGAAATAATCCTCGGGCGGACGGACTGCGGTCCCGTTGATGGCGATAAGGTAATCGCCTTCCTTGACGTCCTTGTCCGGGCCCACGAGCGGGCCCAGAAGGCTCAGGTTGATGGCATTCGGGCCGTAGATCTTTTCGAGCCGGTAGAGCCCCGACGCCTTGTCGGGGACGAGGTCCGCACCGAGAAGGCCCGTGAACACAGGGGATTGTTGAGGCGGCACCTCGGGACCGGGGTCCCCTCCCCCGATATAGGTGTGGGAGACGCAGAGCTCGCCGACCATCTGGGACAGGACCCAGTTCAGCTCGTCGCGCGAGGACAGGGCCGGGATGTACGCGCGGTACTTATCTCCCATCGCCTTCCAGTCCCGTCCGTGGAAGCCCGCGTCGTAGAAGAAGTCGCGATACCAGCGCCAGGCATCGGTGAAGATCTGGTCTCCATTCCGCCCGCGGGTCTACGACATAGGCCAGCCCCTGGAGGTCGAGCTTCTCGCCGAGCCCCTTCGTCTTGAAAGCCTCGTCGACGGTGGTGACGAAAATGTCGTTGTCCTTGCGGATGACGACCCGATCGCCGTTCACCGAAAGGCCGAACTCGCGGATCTTGTCCTCGAGGACGGCCGACTTCTTTGAGGCCATATCGAAGATATGGAGGTCCCATTTCGTCTCGCCCTTCGGCTTGAAGATCTCCTCGTACTCGTCCTCGGTGAACCTGTCGACCGAGCACCAGACGGCCTTGCCCTTGCCCGCCCTGAGGAAGAAGAAGTTCCCGGGCGCGACGGGAAGCGCCGTGGTCCGCCCCGCGAGACCTTCGAGGTCGATGCGGAAGGGCCGGGGGGCGGCCTTCGCTTCGGTCCTTCCGGCCTCCGCGGGCGCCGGGGCGTCGCCGAAAGGCGGCGCTTCTCCGGCCCGGAGTTGGACGGCCATGACCTGCTGGGGGGTCGACGATGACATGGTTGTCCTCGTAAAAGTCCATCTGGACGTCGAAGTTGCGGCTCGAAAGAAAATAGAGGTAATCGCCGTCGGCGTCGAAACAAGGATTGAGGTTGTCGTAGAAATCGTCCGTGACCGGGTAGCTCTTGCTTTCGGCCAGGCTATAGAGGAACACCTGGCTGTTGCGGTTGGACCTGACGAGGCTGTAGCAGATCCAATGGCCGTCCGGCGACCAGCCGTAATCGCTGACCTCCCATGTGAACTCGTCGTTCTTCATCTGGTTCGACGCGTCCACCTGGACCATCTTTTTCGTCGCGACATCGACGTAGAAGATCGCGAAGTCCTTGTTGCCGAACAGGATCTTTCTGCCGTCGGGCGACCAGGCCAGGTGGTAGACGAACCGGTCGAGGCCCGTCGTGAGCGCGGTCCACTCCCCTCCCTCGACGTTCTGCGTGTAGAGTTGGTAATCGCCCGTCCGGTCCGAGAAGAAAGCGACCACCTTGCCGTCCGGCGAGACGGCGGGGTACATCTCGCGCGTCCCCGCGGTGTTCGAAAGGTTCCGAGCCGGGCCCTTTTGCGTCGGGACCGAGAAAACGTCGCCCCGCGCCTCGAGGATGACCGATCTGCCGTCGTTCGCGACGTCCATGGCGTGGATGTAGTCTTTCGGGTTGATCGTGCGCGGCCGCAGGGTCCATCGATCGGACGGTACGGTAACCGGGATCTTTGTGTCCCGGCCTGTCGCTGCCTCCATGACGTGGATTTGGCCGTCCTGGACATAGACGATCGAGCGGCCGTCGGTCGAAGGCATCATGACGTCGAAGTCGGCGTAGGCCGTAAGGGGCCGGGCCTGGTTGGACCCGAGAGCCTGGGCGTAGATATTCGAGATCCCGTTCCCCCGGTCGGAGACGAAGACCATCGCGTCCCCGATCCACATCGGATAGCTGTTCTTGCCGACGTAGTCGGTGACGGGGGTCGCCTTGCGCGCGGTCCAGTCGTACATCCAGATGTCCTGATATTGGCCGCCTTTATATCGCTTCCAGTAATATTCCTCGTTCCCGCGCCGGCAATAGAGCATCTTTTTGCCGTCCGGGGAAAAACTGCAGAGGACGCCCCGGTCGAGCGGGAACCGTTCCGGGGCCGTCCCTTCGAGCCCGACAAAATAAAGGTTCGCGTCCCGGCCGACGACGTTCTCGAACATCGATCGGTAGACGACCCGAGTGCCGTCCGGCGTCCAGCCGACGACCTGGGCCGAGGGCGGGCCATACGTCAGGCGCTTCGGCTCGCCCCCGTCGGCCGGCATGACATAGACCGCCTGAGGACCGTCGTAGCTCGCCGAGAAGGCGAGCCACTTCCCGTCGGGCGAGAACTTGGCGAAGGCCTCGACGCCCGGATGGGTCGTCAGGCGCGCGGCCGGACCACCTCTCGCGCTTACGCTCCACAGGTCGCTTTCGTACGTGAAGACGATCCTTTCGCCGTGGATGGTCGGATATCGCATAAATCGCGCCTCGCCCGCCCTCCCGGCGGCCGCCGCGCAAAAAAACAACGTCAGAAGCACCGATGACGTCTTTTTCACATTGCCTCCTTTGGAACCGGAGTCCCCGGACGATGGATCCTCCGATGTCCGCTGTGATCAGGTCCTCTATGATAGCTCAGCCGGCGGGGGAAGTGAAGTCGGGACGGCAAACATGTTAGCGCTGGACAGCCCCGCCGGACTCGTTTATAATGGGTTTTCCGTCGGGGAGTAGCGCAGTCTGGTAGCGCACAGCGTTCGGGACGCTGGGGCCGTGGGTTCAAGTCCCACCTCCCCGATTTCAAATTTCTCATGCTGATCAGGGACATCGCGAAAAGCCGCCGTTTCGTTTCCGGGGACAAAGCCGTTCTACGCGAGCTCCTCCATCCGGATAGGGCGCCGGCCGACATCCGCTATAGCCTTGCGTACGCCCTCGTGAAGCCCCGAAAAAAGACCCTCCCTCACCGCCTCGCAACCTCCGAGGTCTACTACATACTTTCCGGCAGGGGCGTCATTCACGTCGACGACGAAGCCGAAAATGTCCGCCCCGGGCAGTCCATCTACGTCCCCCCCGGCTCCGTCCAGTTCATCGAGAACGCCGGACGTTCCGAACTCGCCTTCCTGTGCATCGTCGATCCGGCCTGGCGGCCGGAGGACGAAGAGGTGCTCTAGCCGGGTCCGCTCGGGCGCCTGCTTGTTCCGGTACGCTCATGGAAGCCCCCTCCCCGAGACAGCGCCCCTCCATAGCCGAAAGGATCCTCGGCCTCAGCCGCAGGATGAGCTGGAAGCATACGTTCGCCGCCCTCCGCCACAGGAACTACAAGCTCTGGTTCTGGGGGCAAATGATCTCGCTCTTCGGTTCCTGGATGCAGGTCACCGCCCAGGCGTTTCTCCTCTACCAGCTGACGAAGTCTCCGGTCTATCTCGGCCTCCTCGGCTTTGCCTTCGGCGTCCCGACCTGGATCTTCATGCTCTACGCCGGCGTCGTCGCCGACCGCGTTCCGCGCCGCCGGCTGCTCATGGCCACGCAGACCTGCATGATGGTCCTGGCCTTCATCCTCGCCGGATTGACCTTCTTCCATGTCGTCAGGCCATGGCACATCCTCCTTCTGTCCTTCGGGATGGGGATCGCCAACGCGTTCGACGCCCCCGCCCGCCAGGCCTTCGTCCTGGAGATGATCGAGCCCGCGGACCTGACCAACGCCATCGCCCTGAACGGCGCCATGTTCAATACGGCGACGGCGGTGGGCCCGGCCGTTGCCGGTGTGACCTATGCCCTATTCGGGCCCGCCTGGTGCTTCGTCATAAACGGCCTTTCCTTCATCGCCGTGATCGCCGCCCTGGTTGCGATGCGCCTCAAGCCGTTCGTCGCCCGGGAAAGCGTCGCGTCCGTTGCCAAGGACCTCCGCGAAGGGATCCGCTTCGTGCTCTCGCATAAGATGATTCGCGCTCTCATCGCAACGATCGGCGTCGTCAGCGGTTTCGGCTTGGCCTTTGCGACGCTCGTCCCGGCCTGGGCCGTCAAGGTCCTTGGCGGGGACGCCACGACCAACGGCCTCCTCCAGTCGGCCCGGGGAGCCGGCGCCCTCCTCGGGGCCCTCCTCATCGCATCGCTCGGCCGGTTCGAGTTCCGGGGTCGGCTCCTGACCCTGGGGACCTTCGCCTTTCCCGGCCTGCTCATCGTCTTTGCGCTCATCCATTGGCTTCCCCTGTCCCTTGTGACCCTTGTCGGCGTCGGCGTCGCCCAGATCTTCATTTTCAACCTCTGCAATTCCCTCGTTCAGTCTCAGGTCCCCGGCGATCTCCGCGGTCGCGTCATGGGCATCTACAGCATGGTCTTCTTCGGGCTCATGCCTCTCGGCGCCCTCTGGATCGGCGCGGTGGCCGAGCACATTAGCGAGCCGGCCGCCATTCTCATCGGCTCCTGCATCACCCTCGGTTATGCTCTGCTGATCTGGCTCTTCGTTCCCAAGCTGCGCCGGCTCAAGTAGGAGCGAGACTAGCCGGACAGCGAGACTCGCGAGACGGCGGAGCCTGGTCCCCCGTCCCGAAAATTGGTTGCCATTCCCCGGGCCAGGCCTTACACTGATGGGCGATACAAGGTTCAGGAGGGATTCATGACGAAGAAGAAATGGCCGATCGCACCCGCGATATTCCTGGCTCTCCTGGGAACGCATGCCTTTGTTCTTTTCGGTATCGAACGACCGGCCGGTCTCGAGCGCGCCAAGGGCGTCATCGCAGCGATCGTCAAAGCGTCGGAGGGAACGGTCGGCGTAGCGGTCAAGCATATGGAATCGGGCGAAGGATTCTCCATCAACGGCGACGCCTCCTTCCCCTTGGCCAGCGTGGTCAAGCTCCCCATCCTGACCGAGGTCATGGCCGAGATCAAGGATGGCCGGTTCGGCCTTTCCGACGAGTGGAGCCTCAAGCCCTCGGAACAGTTCTACGACGGGAGCCTGCTTTCCGACCTCAAGGCCCCGGGCATCAGGCTCTCCGTGGAGAACCTCATCAACATGATGATGTGGCTGAGCGACAATACGGCCACCGACCTGCTTCTGACGAAGGTCGGTATCGAAGCCGTGAACGCTCGGATCCGGTCATTCGGGATCGACGGCATCCTGGTCGGCCGGACCATCCGCGAGCTTCTCCTCGACTACTATGTCGGGGACTCCCGAAAATTCCTGACGATGCCGCGGGACGAGTTCGCCAGATTCTATGACCGGATGGCCGTCGAGGACCCCGGCACGCTTGCCAAAGCGAGGGCCGATTTCGGCCGGAATCCGGCGGACCACGCCACGCCTCAGGCCGTCAATGCCCTCCTCGAAAAGATCTTCCGGAAGGAGGTCCTGGACGCGGCGTCCTGCGACCATATCCTCAAGGTCATGGCCGGGTGCCAGACGGGGGCAAAGCGCATCCGCGGGCTTCTCCCCCCGGACACGGTGGTCGCGCATAAGACGGGGACCATCGGGGGGACCATCAACGATTGCGGCATCATCGAACTCCCCGGCGGGGCGGGCCACGTGGCCCTGAGCGTCCTCAGCAAGGATACCGACCCCGATCACACGGAAGACACCATCGCCCTGATCGCCAAGACGGTCTATGACTATTTCCTCTTCGCCGGCCGGGGCGATTAGCGAGGCTTAGACGGCGAACCGGAAATTGACGACGTCCCCGTCCGCCACGGGATAATCCTTCCCTTCGAGGCGGACCGCCCCTTCGGACCTGCACTTGACGAGGGACTGGCGGACGATGAAATCGTCGTAGCTCACCACCTCGGCCCGGATGAAGCCGCGTTCGATATCCGAGTGGATGGTCCCCGCCGCCTGGACGGCCCGGGTCGTGGCCGGGACGGTCCAGGCCTTGACCTCGTCCTCGCCGACGGTAAAGAACGAGATGAGGCCCAGGAGCCGGTAGGAGGTTTCGATCAGCCTGGCCCTGGCCGAATGGGAGAGCCCGAAATCCCTCAGGAACTGGCTCGCCTCCTCGCCGGAGAGCTGTTGGATCTCGCGCTCGAGCCGGGCCGACAGGCAGAGGACCTCGGTCCGCACGCCTGCCGCCTTGTCCGCGAAGCGACTCAGGACATCGGCCTCGCGGGAGATCGCGCCCTCGTCTATGTTGACAACGACGATGAGCGGCTTCTGGGTCAGAAAGCGATAGCCCCGTACGAGGAACTCGTCCTCCCGCTCGAAGCTGAATTCCCTCAGGGGCCTTTCCTCTTCGAGGAAGGCCTTGCAGCGGCCGAGGAGCCTGAGCTCACGGAGGTGGCGCTCGTTCTTCTGGGATCTTGCCTGCTTGGCAAGCCGCTCCATCCGGCTCTCGATGATGCCGAGGTCGCTGAGGATGAATTCCGTCTCGACGGCCTCCAGGTCACGCAGGGGGTCGACGGACCTGAGAGCGTGCGAGACGCGTTCGTCCGTGAACGCCCGGATGACGACGAGCAGGGCGTCGGCCATGCGGGCCGTCCCCAGGAACTTGTTGCTGAAGCCCTGACGGCCTTCCTCGGCGACCTGGAGGCCATCGAAATCGAGGTATTCGATCGCGGCCGGGGTCGTCTTCTTGGGGCTAAAGAGCGAGGACAGCCGCTCCAGCCGCTCGTCGGGGACCTTGACCACGGCCCGCCGCTCCTGGCCGTTCCCGGCCGAAAAGACCGCGCCGGGACCTCCTTCGGCCCCGGTCAGGGCTTCGAAGAGCTCCGTCTTCCCCGAGAGGGGCAAACCGACTATGCCTATCTTCATGTGGATCACCCGGCGTTGGAAACGTTCCGAGCGGGTCGGAGACCCGTCAAGACAAAGAAGCCACTATAGGCGCGAAGCCCGGAAAAGTCAAACCCTCGATTCCTTGGTACAAAGGCCGGGGCTTGCAGGGGGTTGACCCTGAGCCTCGCGTTGGGCTTAGCGTCCCCGCCTTGAAAGGGGGGCTGGCGTCGGCGAACGGGTCAACCGAGGGTCGTCAGCGTGTAGTCTGCCGACCCGAGGCCTATCCTCTCGCCATGACGGAGCTGGACGGCCCAATCGAGGTCGTAGCCCTTGCGGAGGACGTCCTCCCCCGCCCGGCCGAGGATAAGGTCGGCCGAGGCCTTGTCCACCGCCACGGCGTCCGCGGACGCGACGATCCCGATGTCCTCGACGATGGGGGGCTGGCTCTTCGCCATGCAGTCGCAATCCTTGGTCACGTGAATGAGGACATTGACGAACCCGGCCTTGCCCTTGAAACGGCTCTGGACGGTCAGGGCGTATTCGGCGAGCTTCTCCTGGATGCGCGGGGAATCCTCGTCCCAGCGCCATTTGATCGCGCCCGGCTTGCAGACGACGAGGCACTCGCCGCAGCCGACGCATTTCTCCCCGTCGATGACGACATGGCCCTCCCCCTGGACAATGGCGGCCTCCGGGCAATGGTCGAAGCATATCCCGCAGTTGCGGCAGAGCTTGGCGGAGACGCGGGGGTGGACGACGGAGTGCTGGTCGAGCTTCCCCGCGCGCGATGCGCAACCCATGCCCATGTTCTTGATGGAACCGCCCAGCCCGGTCTGGACGTGACCCGTGACGTGGGTCAGGCAGAGAAGGGCGTCCGCGTCGAGGATGGCCCCGGCGATCTTCGCCGTCCGGACTGCGGGAGCGCCCGGCGGCGATATCCCGGTCGTCGCGCCCGATGAGCCCGTCGGCGATGATGACGGGGACCTCAACCACGTCGGGCGTGAACCCGTGGCTCCAGGCCAGCTGGATGTGGTCGACGGAATTCGAACGTCTTCCGACGTACAGTGTGTTCGAGTCCGTCAGGAAGGCCCGCGACGTCCGCTTCCGGAGCTCGGCGACGACCCCCTTGAGCCAAACGGGCTTGATGTATCCCGTGTTGTGCTTCTCTCCGAAGTGGATCTTCATGGCCACGAAATCGTCCTCGGCGATCTTGTCGTTGAATCCGATGGCGAGATAGGCCTTCCGGATCTTAGCCGATAACGATTCCGCGGTTTCTCTCCCGTCGGCCGGGACGATAAATACCCGGCTTTTTCCCTTCATGCCCGTATCTCCTTCGTTCCGGCGTCGAGGACGGCCGCGGCGGCTCGCACGGCCGCTCCTTTGTCGAAGGGCCTTCCCAGGGACTCCAGGGCCCCTTCCGCCGCTTCGATCGCGAAGAGGACGTCGCCCCCGGTCAGGTTCCCCATATGGCCCATGCGGAATACCTTTCCGGCGGTTTGGGCCAGGCCGCCGGCCACGACGACTCCCCGGTCGTCGAGGGCGGCCCTGAATCCTTTGTCGTCGACTCCCTCCGGATATGCGGCCACGGTAAGGGTCGAGGCGAGGAACGGCGGAGCCGTGAAGAACGTGAACCCGAGGGCGGCGAGTCCGGCCCGCAACGCCCCGGCCTGGAGCTCGTGGCGTCGGAACCTCGCTTCGAGGCCTTCTTCGAAGATGATGCGCGTCGCCTCGCAAAAGGCGCGGATCTCGTTGACACAGGGGGTCGAAAAATACTTCGCCGGGTCCCTCATGACGGGGAGCCAGCGCAGAACGTCCGAATAATAGGCGGGGATCGAGGGCATGGCCCGGCGCCTGGCCATGGCCCGCTCCGAAAAGACGCAGAGGGCCAGGCCCGGAGGCGCGCCGACGCACTTCTGGGCGGCCGTGAGGACGACGTCGATCGTCCAGTCATCCATCCGCTCGGCGATACCCCCCGTGGCGCAAACCCCGTCGACGATGAAGAGCGCGCCCCCGGCTTTCGCGACCCGGGCGTATTCCTCGACGGGCGCGCAGGCGCCGGTGGCCGTATCCACGTGAGTGCTGACGACGGTGCGTAGCGGCCCGGCGAGAGCCGCTCTTCGAGCTCGCCGGGAAGGACCGCTCTCCCCCACTCGGCTTCGACGACGTCGTGGGGCAGTTCGAACGCCCGGAAGATCTCCGCCATCCGGGCGCCGAAATACCCCTGAGAGAGGATGATCGCCCGTCCGCCCGGAGACACCGTGTTCAGGATCGCCATCTCCATGGAGAGGGTGCCCGCGCCGGCGACGATGAACGCCTCTCCCTTTTCGCAGCAGACGATCCGCTTGAGGTTCCCGCAGGCCTCCCTGAGGTCCGCCTGCATCTCCGGGCTCGTATGAGCGACGGTCGGCACGGCCAGGGCGTCGAGAATGCGCCGGTGGACGGGGCTCGGCCCCGGGATCAGAAGGAGCTTCTCTTTCGGCATGTCCTCGTTCCTTTTCGAAAATCATGTCCATTCTTGCCGATTATGGGGATTTAATCAACCCATTCGACTCCCCGGTCTGAACTCCGGGGAATGCTCAGGGTTGATACTGAGCGGCGCTTTTTACCCCGATTTGAAAACCGGGGTTTGGCGCCGTCGAGCGTATCAGGGCGGGAGCGGGGGATCGCCGCTTTGTTTCGTCCGGGGACTTTTGTTAAGATTAGAAGCATCATGAACAAAACCACGACCCTCACCCTGGCGGCCCTCCTCTTTTTCGGAGGGCTTCGGACGTTGGCCGCTCCCGTCGACAACGCCGACCTCGTTCTCAGGCACGGCAAGGTATTCACCGCGAACGACGCGGCGCCGTGGGCCGAGGCGGTCGCCGTAACGGGCGGCAGGATCGTCGCCGTCGGAGCGAACAGGGACGTCGAAAAGCTCATCGGCCCCGGCACGAAGGTCCTCGACCTCCGGGGGAAGCTCGTTCTTCCCGGGCTCATCGACGCCCACACCCACTTCGCTTCAGGAGGGAGGTCGCTCATCGGGCTGACCTTCCGCGGTGTCGCTTCGATCGCCAAGGTTCGGGAGATGGTCGCGGCCAAGATCCGCGAGCTCCCGGCCGGAGCGCTCGTTTCGGGCAGCGCCTACGATCACACGCTCTTCCCGGGAGGCGCCTGGCCTACCAAGGAGGACCTGGACGGGGTCTCGCCGTCCAACCCGGTCGTCATCGAGCGCGTGGACGGGCACAGCATCTGGGTGAACAGCGTGGCTTTGAAGAGGGCGGGTATCACGAAGGAGACCAAGGACCCGTTCGGAGGCGAGATCCTCAGGGATTCGAAGACGGGCGAGCCGACCGGGATCCTCACCGAGGCCGCGGCCGGGCTCGTCCGGATCCCCGGCCCGGAGGTCGATTCCACGCCCGAAAGGGACATCGTCCGCGCCCTCGAGCACGCGGCCGGGCTCGGAATAACGGGGGTCCACACCGATTCGGATTTCGCGGAAACGGGGATCTACAGGAAGCTCGCGGCCGACGGCCGGCTGACCCTGCGCGTCTATGCCTGGCTGCCCGCGGAGCTCCTGAAGGATTGTATCCGTATGGGCGTCCGCCGGGGGCAGGGCGACGATATGGTCCGGGTCGGCTTCTTGAAGGCCTTCATCGATGGGACGCTGGGGTCCGGGACGGCGCTCATGTTCGCCCCGTTCACCGACAAGCCCGGCAATGCCGGGCTCCCCCAGATGCCCGAAAGCGAATTCGACGCCCTCATCGCCGAATGCCCACGCGAACGGCTTTCAGACCGGCACGCACGCCATCGGGGACAAGGGTGTCAACTGGGTGCTCAATGCGGTCGAACGGGCCCGGGCGAAATTCGGGAAAAAGGACCTGCGGCATAGGATCGAGCATGCCCAGGTCGTCGCGCCGAGCGACCTCGGGCGCTTTGCGGCCCTGGGCGTCATTGCCTCCATGCAGCCGACGCATTGCACGACCGACATGCGGTTCTGCGAGGCCCGCATCGGGAAGGAGCGTTCCCGCGGGGCTTACGCTTGGCGGTCCCTCCTGGACAAGGGGGCCCGGTTGGCCTTCGGTTCCGACTGGCCGGTCGAACCCCTCGATCCGATGCGGGGACTGTACTCGGCCGTCACCCGGACGAACATCGAGGGAGGATTCCCCGAGGGCGGATGGTTCCCGGAACAGAAGCTGACCATGGCCGAGGCCATCGGGCTCTTCACGAAGGGAGCGGCCTACGCCTCGTTCGAGGAGGACGTCAAGGGAACGCTGGAGCCCGGGAAGCTCGCCGACATGGTGGTCCTTTCCAAGGACTTGTTCACGATAGCCCCCCGGGAGATCCTGACCACGGAAGTCCTGGTCACCATCCTGGGCGGACGGATCGTCTTCCAGAGGTAACTATCGGTCTCCCTTGATCCTCCCCACTTCGAACAGGGGCTCTCCCTTGGCGGCCGGCGGCGTCCCGACGATGTAGAGCACGATGCCGCTGAACGGCGCCGTCATATCGGCCCGGACGGTTCCCAGATCGTCGACGACGCGGCCGATCCTCTGCCCCTTGGCCACATAACGCCCGGTTTCGACACAGGGATAGAACAGGCCGTCCAGGGGAGACGTGATGACCTCGTACTTATCGATCCAGACGGGTACCGGGGCGGCCTCGGGGGTCCCCGGGACCATCCCGAGGTGCCTGAGGACGTTCAGGGCGCCTCCGACGTTCATGACGACGGATGCCTCGTCGGTGCCGCCCAAGGCTCCAGCTTCCGTGGTGATGGCTGCCTTTCCCCGGAGGATGGCGGTGTTTCCGAAGTACTTGGAATCCGCCGGGTCCTGCGTCCGCGAATCGTCGATGACGATGACGGGAATGCCATAGGCGAGGGCCAGGCCCCGGGAGAACTCGTTGAGCGCTTTGTCGGGGCCGATCATCCAATACGTGTACGGGATGAGCGCTTCGTTCCCGTCCCCGCAATGCATGTCGACGACGACGTCGCACGCCCCGATAACCTCCTTCGTGAGGACGTGGGCGATGCGCTGGCTGAGGGTGCCCTTGGGGTCCCCGGGGAAGACCCTGTTGAGGTTCTTGCCGTCGACAGGGCTGTAGTAGATCGTCCTTTTCCAAAAACTGGGGGGATTGGCGATGTGAACGAGGACGATCGTTCCTTTGAGGGTCGACGGGTCGACCATTCCCTTCAACCGGTAAAGGGCGAGCATGGGCGGGTATTCATAGCCGTGGATGCCCGCGACGAAGGCCACGACCCTGCCCTTCGCCGCTCCGCGGATCAGCGTCACGGGAATCCTGGCTCCCTGCCCTTCGATACCGGGGACGTCCAGATATCCCGCAACGACCTCTCCGGGCCGGGCCGTCAATCCTCCCAGGACGAACGGGCCCGGATCATCCGTCGCGGCCGCGAACCCCCGGGCCCCGGCGAAAAGGAGCAGGATGATTAAGACAAGAACCTTCGATCTTGCGGACATGGGAGCGCCCTCCTCTCCTAACGAACATATTGGCCATTTTATCTCACTCGGCCTCCGCGGTCCACCCGGAGGCGGTTTGTCTTGCTTCGCCTTTTTCTATTTGTTATAATCCCGCTGGCATCGCGAATGTCAGGGAGGTTTGCCCATGGGTAAGTTTATCGCCGTCCTCGGCGGGCTCGTCGCCATGGCCGCCGGCATCGTCCTCGTCAGCCTCGTCTGGTGGCGTGAATTCTACCAGCTCGTGTTCGGCTTCATCCCCCCCATCCTTTTCTTCGGCGGGCTGATCGCGCTCATCGCCGGGATCTCCAGCATCAAGGACGCCCGGAGGACCCGGAAGCTCGAGGAAGAGACTTCCGAAAAGAAGGACTGAATTCAAGTCGCTCCCCCGTGGAGCCGCGCCCGAAAGCGTCCCCTCTCTCCCCGGGGGGCTTTGCGCCTTCCTCCCTTCCGGGAAGCGCGCCGCTTGCCTGCTCGTAAAAGCCTGTGATACTATTTTCTTGGTGTATTTCTTCATTGCGCTCCTGATCTCGTCCCTGGTGGCCTTCGTTCCGTCCGTGACCCGTGACATCGGCCGGGCCTGTACCGCGAACAGCGCTGGAGCCCTCACCAGGCTCCTTTCCCCCACGGCCGGGCTCCACGTCTCATTCCCCGATCCCATTTCCTTTTCCGACCGCCTGTCGCCCGAGCAGGCGTACTTCCTGTTCGAGCGGATCTTCGCCGTCCACAGGACCTTCGAGTTCGTCCCCGAGCGGGAGCTCACGCTCGTCCCCGGGAAGCCCGGGTT
This sequence comes from Candidatus Aminicenantota bacterium, assembly GCA_963813235.1. Taxonomy (GTDB): domain Bacteria; phylum Acidobacteriota; class Aminicenantia; order Aminicenantales; family Saccharicenantaceae; genus JALHVH01. Next base: position 131,453 of record CAWEYF010000002.1, read on the forward strand.
CATCTTCAAGGCCCGTTGGTCCTTCAGGGACATCCGGAACGACAATCCGTATCTCTTCAGGGTTTTTTTCTATATCATGCCGCGCCCGCGGGCCCCGGCGGCCGGCGAGCCTTCGTCCCGATCCCGATGGGAGATCGTCGAGATCAAGGCGGAACGCCTATGAGGAGGGGGGCCCGGAGGGCCTTTTTCGCGGGCCTCGGCCTGGCCCTGCTTTGCTTCTTGTCATCGCTCGTCCTTCCCGCAATCATCGGACGGGATTACGATAGAAAGAGCCTTGATCGCCTGAAACGCCGCGCCCTGGACGTCCGGGCCGAGTTTGCCGCAGTCCTCGCCGCCCACGGCCGCCTCTTCGAACGGCTCCGGGGGGCCGCTCCCGGGGACGCGTCCAGCCTTTTCAAACGCCTGTCCGCGCTCGGACTCAAGGACGACATCGAGGGAGCGGCTTACTACGGCCCGGACGGCCGCCTGGCCGTCTGGCTCGGGAACGCCATCGACCTGGGAGACCACGCCCCTCCGGAAGACCTGGCGGCGTTTGCCGCGGCGGGGGCGCCGTTCCTTGTCCGCGACAAGGCTTCCGTCTATCTTACCTCGGTCGAAGCCGCGCCGGGAGGCGGGCGCTTCGCCCTTTTCAGGCTTCTGGCCTTCACCCCCCAGTTCCAGTCCGCCTACATCAAACAATCCCATTTCCTGAAACCCGCCCTCTTGCGGCGGTGTGCGATCGACTACTGGAGCTTCCGTGAGGACGTCTCGGGGTTCGAACGCATATTCTCCAAGCACGGTGACGAGTTCGCAGGCGAGCCTCGCCGGGCGAACGAGATCCAGACGCTCTATTTCCCCCTCCGGGGACCCGATAAGAGGATCCTTGCCACAGTCACCCTGAGCTCGCCGTCCCTCACCGAGAGGCTGACGACCTTCCGCGAGGATATGCTCCTGGGGTTCTTCGTCCTGCTCATCGGCGCCCTGCTCATCCTGCTTTTCGGCCTTTTGTCCTCGCCCCGGCTTTTCCACAAGAGAAGCCCCGGCGCGATCCTGTCCGTGGTCCTCCTCGCGGCCGGCCTCCGCGCCTTGTTCTTCCCCCTGAGCCGGCTCGAACGGGTGCAGTCGCTGTCCGTGTTCTCTCCGGCCGGGGCCGGTTTCTTCTCGATCGGAGGATTGACCCGCTCCCCCGCGGACATCTTCCTGACGTCCGCGGCGATGGTTCTCGCCTTCGGATGCCTCATGATACTTGCCAAGCCCTTGCTCATGGCAAAACGGCGCCCCGTCCCTCTCCTCTTCCGTCTCCTCTCGGAGGTCGGCGCTCTTGGCGTCTCTCTTTTCCTTCTCGACCTGTTCCAGGGGGCCGTGAGGAAGCTCGTCTTCAACGCCAACGTCCCGCTCCTCCGGTTCTCGGCGCGCCCGGCGTTCCTCCTCCTCCACTTGAGCGTTCTCTTTTTCCTGGCCGCCGTCCTGGTCGCCGCCTATCTCGCCTTGAGGACGGCCGCCCTCCGTTCGCCCGGGCCGGCGATCTCCCTCGCCCTCGCAGGCCCGGCCGTCGTCGTGAATCTATACCTGACGGGCGGCCGGCTTGCCCTGTTCCCTGGGGCCGTCCAGGCCGCCCTCCTGGCCTTCGGCCTGGTCCTGGCCCATGCCCCGGAAAAGACGCCGCCGGAGGGAATTCGTCGCCGCGGGTCTGCTCCTCGGGACGCTGTTCCTCGGCCAGGCGGCCGACCGCGCCTCGGCCCTGAGGACCCGTTCCCTCATCCAGGATTTCCTCAGGAACATCGTAACCTCCCAGGAAGAATGGGGAAACTTTCTCGTCAGGGAATCCATCCCGGAGATCGATAAAACGGGGCGCCGCCATCTCGTCCTTCCTGAAGGAGCCCGGCTCTCCCGATTTCGCCCGCACGCTTTGGGACAAGACGCTGACGGCCCGTTTCAACTGGTATTCGGGCCTGGAGATCCTCGACTCCGACGGCAACGCCCTTTCGCGGTTCTCCCTGAACATCCCCCGCTCTACGGCCGGGAGCTCTCCCTTCCGCCGAGCCGGTCCTGGTCGGTGATGCGCCGAAGCGCGATAGTCTCTCGGCCGGCAAAGGGACTTCTTTGTCGCTTACAAGGACTGGTTCGAGGGGACGCGTCTGCTCGGGCGGACGCTTCTATTCCTATCTCTGGATCCGGATATGCTGCCCTTCCTCTATTCGGCCAATCCCTACTTTGAGCTGCTCCGCGCCGGGTCGGTCCCTTCTCTGAACGCCGTGGACTTCGGACTGGCCATTTTCGGCCCCGACGGCCGTCCGCTGATTAACCCGGGGCGGCTTTCGTCCGGGATCCCGACGGCCGTCCTGAGCAGGCTCGCCGCCCCCGGAATCGCTCTTTGGGACAGGTTCAAGGAGGGTCCAGGGCGTACGTTCCTTTTATTTCCGCCATGGCAAGCTCTTTTCATTGTTTACTCCCGCAAAAGGGTTCCGGGCCCACGCCGTCGAGTTCCTCAAGCTCTTCGCCTTCGACGTCCTGCTCGTCCTGGCCCTCTCCCGCGGCGGCTCTCCGGCCGGCGTCTGTCGTTCCAGAACGTCTTCTGGTCGTTCTCGAACCGGGTCTATGCAGCCTTTTTCTGGTTCGCCCTGGTGCCCCTGCTCCTGTTTACGTTTTTCACCCGGGAGCTCTTTGACCGCATTTTCGCCGACCGCTTCGTCGAGGAGGCGGCCCTCCACGCGGGTTTCGCCCGCAGCATCCTGGAGGACTTCATCTATCTCCAGGCGGGAGCGGCCGGGCCGTCCGTCGCCGCCGGAGGACCTGGTCCTCTGGGTCGCGGCGACTCTGTCCAACGACGTCAATCTCTATCGGGACGCCAGACTCCTTTCGTCGAGCCGACGCGAGTTCTTCGACGCGGGACTTCTGCCGGACCTTGTCGACGGCGCGATCTATTACCGGCTGGTGATCGAAAAGGCCCCGTTCTCGACGCAGAGGAAGCGGATCGGGGAGTATTCCTTCCAGACGCTGACCGTCCCTTACGATTTCCGCGGCACCACGTTTCTGGTTTCCATGCCCTTCCCCTTCGAGAAGGAGGAGGCGGCCCGGGCCACGGGCGAGCTGGTGGAGTTCCTGTTCTTCCTGTCGCTCTTCTTCGCCGGCCTCGTTTTCGTGTTTGCAGGGCGGCATCCGGTGCCATGATCGTCGTTCCGGTCCGAAAGCTCCTGGCCGGGACCGAGAGGTCAGTCTCGGCAACCTTGAGGTCGCGATCGAGCATCCGTCTCAGGACGAAATGAGGACCCTGGTCGACGGCTTCAACGCCATGGTCGGCAGCCTCAAGGCCCATCGGCAGGAGCTCGCGGAGATGGGCAAGAAGGTCGCCTGGGCCGAGATGGCCCGCAAGGTCGCCCACGAGATTAAGAACCCGCTCACCCCCATTCAGCTGTCGGCCGAGCATGTCCTCCGGGTCTACGAGGACCGCGACGGCGACTTCGACAAAGCGCTTCGGGAATCCATTTCGTATATCATCGGCGAGGTGGAGCACCTCCGGCGCGTAGCCCAGGAATTCATGGAGATCGCCCGCGACACGACGGTCCGCAGGGAGTCCTGTGACCTCGGAGGTCCTGGAGGAGACCCTCGATCCCTACAGGAATCTCCTTTCCGCGAGGATCCGTTTTCGGGAATCCTACGAGGGGCCGACGTCAGCCTGTCTCGCCGACGCGGCCAAGCTCCGGACGGCGTTCCGGAATATCGTCATCAACGCCCTCGAGGCGGTCCGGGAAAAGGGCGAGATCACGGTGATCGTCCGGGGTCGGGACCGTGCTGGAGGGTCACGGTCCGCGATACCGGGGCCGGGATGACAAGGGCCGTTCTCGACAAGATCTTCGAGCCCTATTTCTCGACCAAGAACGCCGGGACCGGCCTCGGCCTTCCCATCGCCAGGAAGATCGTCGAGGACCACGGCGGGACGGTCCGGGTCGACAGCGCGGCCGGAAGGGAACGACGGTCACCGTCGATTCCCTGCCGCTCCCTAGAATTCCGGCCGGTTTTGTGGAAGAATGGCCCTCTGCGGAAAGGACACGCGACATGGCCAAAGTGCTCGTGACCTATTTCAGCTGGACAGGGAATACGAGGAAGATTGCGGAAGCCATCCACGGCGCGCTCGCCAGGAGATCCGGACCTCTTCTTCCGCTGGACAAGGTCGAGGATCTCGCCCATTACGGGCTGGTCTTCATCGGCTTTCCGGTCCATTCCCACAGCGTTCCCTACGACGTCGAGGATTGCTCAAGAACGTCCCGGCCGGCAAGAAGATCGCCCTGTTCTCCACCCACGGTTCGCTCCCGGGGATGCAACTTTCGGGCGAGGCGATCGAATACGCCTCCGTTCTCGTGGCCAAGGCCAGGCTTCTCGGAACGTTCTCCTGCCGGGGCAAGGTTTCGATGCAGGCGCTCGAGGTTCTGGGCCGGTCTCCGGAGCATGAAGCCTGGACGGATATGGCGGCGTCGGCGAGCACGCACCCCGACGAGCACGACATCGCCGACGCCCGGGCGTTCGCGAAGTGGGTCGCGATGCAGCGCCCACGGGCACTACTGAGGCCGCGCGTCAGCCGGCGGTCCTTCTGATCCTTTCGAAGCCCGACATCGCTACAAATTCGAGCGCCCCGTCTTTCTCGATCTCGTCGAAGAGCAGGTTCAGGCCGAGCGTGTCGCTCGAAACGTGTCCGGCGATGACGACGTTCAGGCTGGCCTTCTTGGCTTTTTCGAGGGCGTCCTCGCTGAGGTGCATGCCGACGAGGGTGCTGACTCCGGCGGCGGCGTATCGTTCGAAGATGTCTTTGGAGCCTTCGGTCCCGCCGGTCATGTCGACGAATATGCTGCCGCACTTCTCGCTGTCCGAGCCGCTGACGATTCGGAGCGCGGCGTTCCTCCGGGCGGAGTTCCGGTATTCCGGGATCTCCTTCAGGAGATCGAGCAGGTCTCCCAGGGTCCGCGGCGACTTTTCTTAAAAGAGCCTCGTCAGAAAGCTCGTGACGCAGTTGTCCGCGGGCGTGTGGACGCACATCATCGGAAGGCCGAGCGCCCGGGCGGCGTCGACGGCCCCTCGTGGTTGACGGGGAGATCCGCCGCTCGATCTCGCCGATCCGCTTTTCCATCAGCTGCTCGGCGACGGTGACCGGGATCCCGCACGCGGCCAGAAGGTCGGCCTGGAGCCTCATCACGTCGTGCAGCCGGGCCAGGGCGTAGCCCTCGGGATGGTGGGCGATGATGAGGTCTATCTTCGCGTCGCGGTCCCTGTTCAGGATATGGGCCAGCAGGACCTCTCCGACCTCCATGTCGATGCCGACGATCGCCGTTTTGACTTCGACTCCGGGGTCCCGTTGAGGATGCGCGTGTCGGCGAACGGATTGAAGAGGCGGTCCCCGTCGAACTCTCCTTCTCGTCGGCGGCGAGCTTGTCGAACCTCTCTTTTTCTTCCTCGAGAAGCCTCCGTATCTCCTCCCCGCCCCTCAGGTCATTGGCGATTCCCGTCTCGACGGCTCTTCCTGTAAAGCGCTTCCAGTTTCATCTTCTTCTCCTTTCTTGATCCGTCCGTTCAGGTCCAGGGCCTCCCGGACCAGGGCCCGGCGAGACGTCCGGTCCCGTCGGATTCCTCCGCGTCCCCCCGCGCCGCATCCTCGAGCAGGGAGGCCCGATAGAGCTTGAGCCGGACCGCTTCGATCCGGGCGGAGGCGTCCGCTAGGCCCTGAAGCAGGGCCCCGCCACGACCCTCGGGCGGCGCCATGCCCGCTAGTCTCCGGGCCAGGACGCCCTGGGCCGCCCGAGGTCCGCGGCTGCCCTGCAGAGGCCGGGGCTCAGGGCCCCGAACAGCCCGCTCGCGACGAGCTTCGGTCCCGACTCCGGGAACCGCCGGGTGATCTCTTCCAGGGCCACGGCCTCCTCTACACGGGAGAGCCCCGCCGGCCTGAACATCGGCAGCCATTTCCCGAGTTCATAACAAAGAAGCCCGGAAGCGTCCGGCCCGGCGACGGCCCGGCCGACGAACTCCTTCACGGCAGCTTTGAAGGCCCTTTCGGATGCGTTCAACACGTATCTCATCGGGCTCATGTTAATTCGCGGGCCGGTCCGAATCAAGGGGCGATTTGACAGGCGCGCCGGATTTAAATATCCCTGTGTGTTCCTCTTAACAGGGCTGTTTCGTCTCCTATTCATCGCGTTCGTCCTTTACGTCATCTTCGCCGCCGTAAGGTTCATCCAGGCCATCGGGAGATCCCCCGGCGAGCGGAGGCGGCCGCCGACCCTTGGGGGGACCATGGTCAAGGACGAATACTGCGACATGTACCTTCCCCGGGAGGAGGCCATCTGCGAAGTGCGCGGCGGAAAACAATATTTCTTTTGCTCCCGGGAATGCCGGGACGGATTCGCGAAAAGGACGAAGGCGGAGGGGACATCCGGGCGGCCCGAGCCCGGAGCCTAGAATTCGATCCGGAAGCTTCCGGTCTCCCCCGCCGGCTCCTCCCAACGGAGATCGAACCCTTCCACTAAGGCCCTCCGAGGGCCTTCCCGAAGCCGCTCCGCGAAGCTTTCCAGGGCCTCTTTTTCCCCTTCGGCCAGGACCTCGACGCGGCCGTCCGCGAGGTTCCGGACCCAGCCCGATATGGAAAGCGCGGCGGCCCACTTTTGGGGAAAGCGATAGGCGACGCCGTGGACCTGACCGGAAACGAAGCCGTGGAATCGCGAACGCATGACCAGCCGCCGGGACGATTCTAGCCCAACCCCGGCCCCGACTTCAATCCGGAACCGGTACCGTGCTCCCGCCTCGGGTTCGGGGCGTGTTGACACGGGACCTACCGCCCCCTACAATCACCACAGGCCGATTCCATGAGACGAACGTTGGTCTCCATCGCGGGATACGATCCCTCCGGAGGCGCGGGGGCCCTCTCTGACGTCCGGGTCTTTGCGTCTCTGGGTTTTCACGGAGCGGCCGTCCTCACGGCCCTGACCGTTCAGAACACCGGCGAGGTCCGGAGGGTCATTCCCTTCCCCGCCCGGACGGTTACCGATCAATTTACGGCCCTCGAATGGACATAGGCTTCGCCGGCATAAAGGTCGGCATGCTCGGTTCGCGCGCGGTCGTCCCGGCGCTCGGGCGGATCCTTGCCGGGCACCCGGGGATTCCGAGAGTGGTCGATCCCGTCCTGAAAGCGAGCTCGGGAGCCCGCCTCTTCGAGAGGAGCGGGCTGTCCCCCCTGCTCCGGGCTGTTCGCGGCAACGCTTCCGTCCTCACTCCGAACATGGACGAGGCGTCTGTTCTCGCCGGGATGCCCGTCCGGACTCCCGAAGACATGAGGGAAGCGGCCCGGGTCATATTCGGGATGACTGCGGTCCCCTGCCTGGTCAAGGGAGGCCACTTGGAGAAGAGCGCACTTAACATCTTATACGACGGCAGTCGGACGGCCGTGTTCGGGCACGAAAAGCTTACCCGGGACGTTCACGGGACAGGGTGCTTCCTTTCCGCCGCGATCCTCGCCCACCTCGCCGAGGGACGCTCGCTGAAAAGGCCTGCGGCCTCGCCGCCGACATGGTTCATGCGGCCATCCTCGGGTCCATCAAGCCCGGAAAAGGGCGCCGCGTTTTCCGGTTGCGCGAAATCCCCCCTTCCCCCCTTTTGTAAAAGGGGGATGAAGAATCCCGAGGGGGATGAAGAATCCCGCGAGACGCCTTTAGGAAAGGGGGGACGATCGAACGCCGCGGACGAGCGTGTCGAATCTCCCGGGATCGATGTTGCCCCCGCTCGCGATACAGACGACCGTGTGCCCCCATAGAGCCCGGGCTCGCTGAGCAGGCCGGCGATCGGAACGGCAGCGGCGCCTTCGATTCGCCTCCCATACGACCGGTTGACCATTGCCATCGCAGAGACGATC
>CAWEYF010000003.1:0-39862 GCA_963813235.1 Candidatus Aminicenantota bacterium
GGGCGACGGGCCGTCATCTCCGATGCTCCTCTCATGGAACGGCTTCAGACGGTCCCGGATCAAATTCCGCTGATATTCGAGCATCGGCCCTCCTCTATTTCCATGGTTCTCCCCTGGATCCCTTTCTCCGTCCTTATAGCACGGGTTCCGCGAGGATATCAATTCTCCTCTCCCGCCGCCCGTCCCGGCCGTCGCGGAAAATGTTGTATAATGGTCATCACATGAAAGCCGCGAACGAGACCGCACCAGCCCAAGATGTGACGACTCTGGGCCGCCTCTTCCTTCATGCCTGCCGGACCCACCGGAAGCCCGACAGAATGCTGGTCAAGAAGAACGGCGCCTGGCGGCCGATCTCCTCGGAGGAGATCGAGACCTCGGTCCGGCGGCTCTCCTTGGGCCTTCAGGACCTCGGCCTGAAGGCGGGCGACCGGGTCGCTCTTCTTTCCGAGAACAGGCCGGAGTGGGTCGTGGCCGACTTCGCGGTCCTCTCCGCCGGCGGCGTGACCGTTCCGATCTACACGTCTCTCCCCCCGGACCTGGTCCGTTACATCCTCGACAGCTCGGGCGCGAAGATCGTCGTCTGCTCGGACCGGGAGCTCTGGAAAAAGCTCGAGGCCGTGCGGAGCGGGCTCCCTTCGGTCGAGCACGTCGTGCTCCTCGAGGGCGAGGCGCCGAAAGGGGCGCTGGCCCTTGCCGATGTCTTGGACAGGGGGAGGCGGCTCGAGGAGAGGTCGCCCGGGCTTTTCGAGCGTTCGGCCGAAGCCGTCCGTCCGGCCGATCTGGCCTCCATCATCTACACCTCGGGGACGACGGGCCTGCCGAAGGGCGTGATGCTGAGCCACGGCAACTTCATCGCCAATATCAGGTCCCTGACGGCCGTCATCGACTTCCGGGCCGACGACATGGTCCTCTCTTTCCTCCCCTTATCCCACGTCCTCGAGCGAACGGCCACGTTCATCTTCATCCACAGGGGCTCGACGATCGCCTACGCCGAAAGCGTCGAGGCCGTGGGCGCGAATCTCCTCGAGGTCCGGCCGACCATCGTCATCAGCGTGCCCCGGCTTTTCGAAAAGATCTACGCCCGGGTCATGGACCAGGTCCTGGCCGGGCCCCGGCTCAGGAGGGCGGTCTTCGTCTGGGCCCTGGGAACGGGGAAGCGGTTCGCGGCCAAGGTCATCGCCCACGAGCCGGTGCCGAAGGCGCTGGCCTTCAAGCGGGGCCTGGCCCGAAAAGCTCGTTTTTTCGAAGATCACCTCCCGGACGGGCGGCCGGATGAGGTTCTTTGTCTGCGGCGGAGCGCCGCTTTCCACGGACATCGCCGAGTTCTTCTACGCCCTGGGGCTCGTCATCCTGCCCGGATACGGGCTGACGGAGACGTCGCCCGTCCTGACCGGCAATACTCTCGACGACTACCGGTTCGGCACGGTCGGCAAGGCCATCCCCGGCGTCGAACTCCGCATCGCGGAGGACGGCGAGATCCTGGCCCGCGGCCCCAACGTCATGCTGGGGTACCACAAGAACGAAACCGATACCCGGGACGTCATGGCGGGAGGCTGGTTCCACACGGGCGACGTCGGCCGACTCGACGGGGACGGCTTTCTGGTCATCACCGACCGGAAGAAGGACATCATCGTGACCTCGGGCGGGAAGAACGTCGCCCCCCAGCCCATCGAGAATCTCATCCAGATGAGCCCGTTCGTCGCCAACGTCGTGGTCGTGGGAAGCACCCGCAAGTTCGTCTCGGCCCTCATCGTTCCCGACTTCGACAAGCTCGAAAGCTATGCCCGGGCGGAGGGCATCGTCTTCAGGGACCGGGCCGATCTCTGCCGCCGCGCGGAAGTGATCGACTTTCTCCTGAATGAGGTCAACCGGGTGACGCCCGGGCTGGCCCCCTATGAGCGGATCAAGAAGATCGTCGTCCTCGACCGCGACTTCGAGATCGGCACGGGCGAGGTTACGCCCACGCTCAAGATCCGGAGGAACATCGTCGAGCAGAGATACGCGGACCTTATCGATTCCCTTTACCGGGACCGATAAAAGTCCCGTTCCGGTATTCTTCGAACGCGAGGTCGAGCTCGGCCTGCGTATTCATCACGATGGGTCCGCCCCAGGCCACGGGCTCGCCGATGGGCTTCCCCGATACGAGCAGGAACCGGACGCCCGCGGCGCCCGCTGTCAACGAGACCTTTTCGCCGTCCCCGAACAGGGCCAGGGTGTCCCCCGGGATGGGCTTCCGGTCGCCGGAGTTGATCCCGTCGCCCTCGAAGACGTAGGCGAAGGCCGTATGGCCTTTCTTGACCGGATGCTCGAAATCGAGCCCCCCGGGGACACGGACATCCAGGTACTCGGGGTCGCCAATGATATCCTTGACCGGCCCGGTCCTCCCCTGATAGCGACCGGCTACGACCTTGACGAGGGTGCCGTCCCCCGAGGCGCATTCGGGAATGTCCGCGGCCCTGATGTCCCGGTAACGCGGGCCCATCATCTTGTCCGCCGCCGGAAGGTTCACCCAGAGCTGGAATCCGCGCAAATAGTCCTCCTGCCTCTGGGGCATCTCCTGGTGGATGATGCCGCTTCCGGCCGTCATCCATTGGACCTGGCCGTCGCGGATCTCGCCCGCGTTGCCCATGCTGTCGCCGTGCCTGACGACGCCGTGAAGCATGTAGGTCACCGTCTCGATCCCCCGATGCGGATGCCAGGGGAAACCGGGAAGATAATCCTTGGGGTCACGGGCCCCGAAATCGTCGAACAGGAGGAACGGGTCGAACCGCGGGACCTCGGAATGGGCGAAGACCCGTTTCAGGCGCACCCCCGCGCCGTCGCGCTGTTCCCGTCCCTTATAAAGGGCCTTGATCGATCGCGCCGTCATCTTGTCCTCCGTCGGGTTCCGGACGCTTAATTCCTATCGGGCCGGGCGGGCTCCAAAGGAACGATCATTCTTTGCCGTGCTTCAGTCCCTGCTCCAGAGAGGTTCCTTTCGGCCCGATGCGAACGTCAAAGCGGACCCCGCAAGCCCTCCGGAGAAGAGGGGATGAACTCAGGCGCCTTCCTTGACCTTATAAACCCGGTCGCCTTCCCGGACGTGCTCCTTCACTTTCATGCCGGCCGAGAGGCCCTTCTTGATCTCCGGGACCGGAAGATGCTCCTGCTGCAGCGACTCCACCGTCTGCGTGAAATCGCTCGTGTGCCCCTTGATGCGGATGGTCTCCCCGACCTTCAGGCCTTCGGCCGTGATTTCGACCACGGCGACCCCGATCTTGGGGAAGTAGTGTGTGACGCGCCCGATCTCTTCTTCCATCATCCCTCCTGATATGAGAAAAGGAATATCAGAAAGCGCGACGATAGGCAAGCCTTTCGGTTCGATCCGCCGTCCGGCACCTCCCGGTTTAAAGGAACGAATAGTCCTTGCCGTACCTCAGCATCTGCTCGACGTAGCCCTCATCGGTCGAGATCTTGACGTCGACGATCTTCCCGTTCACGACGACCGGGACATAAACCGGATTGACGAAGCCGGTGTAGGGGGCCAGATTCAGCTTGGCGTACCGGTCGAGAACCTCCTTGTGCAGAGCCTGGTCCACCTGGACGCCATAGGTCTCGACGAGGTTCCGGGCCGCTTCGTAATCTCCTTCGCTCGTGATCCGCTGGACCTCGGCGAGGAGCTCGCCGTAAAGCCCGGCGCAGTTTCTGATAGTCATTGATCACGAAGTAGGTCTTTCCGTCCTTGATCTCCCGGGAGATCACGTTCTCGGCCCGGCCCTTCTCGTAGACCCAATGGGAGACCATGGCCCGGCCGCGCATGTGGGCCTGTTCGATCGTTTTCCCGGGCTGGATCCGGGTGAGCTGGGTCATCAGGCCGTTGCGGATATTCGCGTCGTATTCCGCCCTGGCGGCGTCCGTATCGGGCAGGAGGCCGAGCTCGATCATCTTCGGGTCGGAGATGTAATAAAGCGCGAAGAGGTCCGCCCGCGACTCCTCGATCGGGGAGTGGTAGTTCTTGAGCGAATCCGGCCCGACGCCGGGCATGAGCTGGCCCGACCCGTGCCCGAGGACCTCGTGCATGTCGGTGTGGATATTCCCGGCCAGAGGGCCGTATTTCTTGGCCCGTTCGAGGACCTCCTCGGACCAGGAGAATTCCTTCCCGAATCCCGACTTCAGGGAGGATTGGTCGTAGGCGTAGGTAATGTTCTCGAGGGTTACGGACTTCGACCCGTAATCCTTGCGGATCCAGTTGGCGTTGGGGAGATTGATTCCGATCGGCGTCGACGGATAGCAGTCCCCGCCCAGCATGGCCGCGGTGATGACCTTGGCCGAGACCCCCTTGACCTCTTTCTTCTTGAAGCGGGAGTCGACCGGAGAATTGTCCTCGAACCACTGGGCGTTGGCCGAGAGCGTGGTCGCCCGCTTCGTGGCGGCCAGGTCCTTGAAGTCGACGAGCGACTCCCAGCTGGCCTTCGTCCCCAGCGGGTCGTTGTAGACCTCGATGAAGCCGTTGACGAAATCGACCATCGAGGCGAGGTCTCCGACCCAGAGAATGTTGTACTCGTCGAACTTTTCGAGGTCGCCGGTCCGATAGTAGGCGACGAGGGCCTCGATGACCTTGCGTTGCTGTTCATTCTCGGCCACGCCGGCCGCCTTTTCCAGCCAATAGACGATCTTCGCGATGGCCGGCCCGTAAAGGCCGTCGATCGAGGCGACCTCTTCGACCACCTTCCCGTCCCTTTTTACGACCCGGGAGTTCAGGCCGTAGGAGATCGGCGTCTTGTCTTTCCCGTCGACGATGCCTTTGTAGTATTTTTCCACCTCCGCCTGCGTGACGCCCTCGTAAAAGTTCACGGCCGAATTGAGGACCAGGTCCTTCGTCGAATCCTGGGAGATCTTCTTGGCGTCGACGGACGGGTCGAAGAGGATCGGCCGCAGAAAGATCAGGAGGTCGTCGATCGACTGTCCCTCGGCCAGCGGGAAGCTCTGGCCCTCGGAGTCCCGGACCAGGGCCGCGAAATAGTCCGCGTCGAAGCCGGGCATGATCTTGTCCGTAGAATAATGATGGTGGATGCCGTTGGAGAACCAGACCCTCTTGACGTAGATCATGAACTCGCTCCAGCGCGGATCCTTACGGTCACCCTTGTAGCCCCGGACGATCGCGTCAAGGGTTTTCCTGATCTTTAGGTTGTGCTTGTAGTTCTGGTCGAATATGATGTCGCGGCCCGCAAGGGCGGCCTCGCTCAGGTAATAGACCTGCTCTTTCTGCGACGCCGGGAGCGACTCGAACCCCGGGACCTGATAGCGCAGGATCTTCAGGTCGGCGAACTGGTCGATCTGCCAGGGAAACTCCGGCGCCTCGGCGGCCGGCTCAGGTTCGGGTTTCCTGCAGCCGCTGGCCAGGGCGGCCACCCCGAAGCACAGGATAAGAAGGAGCGAAGCTTTGATGTTCATGCGCATTAACCTCTCCATGGGACTTTCGGCGATTGCGACGCCGTGGGTTTATGATATCCAAACGACGCGCCCGAGTCCATTCCTGGATCAGGGTTTCCTTCGGGCCGTCCCGGTCGATGACTACGCCAGGCGGGTCCTGGAGAATTCGAAGACGAAACTGAAAGAGCCGGGGGAAGAACGCTAGAGGGAGCCCGGCTCCCCCAGGGCCTCCAGGAAAACGGACCTCGTGCGGTCCGCCAGCTCTCCGACCGCTTCCCGGGCGCATCCGGCGACGGGAACGGGAGGGAGGACGGCAAGGTCGACCTTTCCGGGCCGGATGAGGAGGCTTCCTTTGCGGTTGATGCGATAGCCGCCCCGTTGGACGATAGGAAGGATGTCCAAACCGGTTTCCAGGGCCAGGTGAAACCCGCCGCGCTTGAACGGACCCAGTTTCCCGTCCCGGGTTCGTGTCCCCTCCGGAAGAATGATGATGGAATATTCGGGTCGTTGCCGGAGCATAGCGGCCGCTTGAAGCAGGCTTTCACGGGCTTTCTCCGGGTCTTTTCGGCTGATGGGGATCATGCCGACGCGGCGGAGCATCCAACCGTAGAAGGGCCACCGGAAGTGACTCTCCTCCTCGATCCCCCGGGCCAGGCCGGGGAAGCGGGAATAAAAGACGACGGGGTCGAAGAGGTTGACGTGATTCATCATCACGATGTACCGGCTTCTCGGCGCGATGTTCCTCAAGCCCCCGATTCGGACCCGGACGCCGCAGCAGGCTAGAATGAGCCTGCAGGAGGCCTTCATCAGGCCGTCCAGCGCCTTGCCCCGATGAACGAGGGAGAGGCCGATGATCAGGAGGCAGGAAATTCCGAGCACGGGGAGGGCAACCATCCAGATGAGCGTCGACCGCGCGGACTCGAGAACGCGCTTCATGCCAGGATCGTCAGAGCGTCGGGGAGGACCGTGGCCCGTAACGGCGTCTCTCCGAGAAGCTCGCCGTCGGCCATGACCCGCAGGGCCGGGGTCGCCGGAGATGGAGATCACCGAAGCGGCGGCCGTTTCGACCTTTGGATGGCCTAGGTGGGCGCCGGAAAAAACGCGGCTGAAGATGGAGACGATCTCCCTCCGGTTCACGCTCCGGAAGACGACGAGGTCCGCCCTGCCGTCGGCGGGGTCAGCCGGCGGGGCGATCATCATTCCGCCTCCCGTGTACTTGGAATTGGAGATGACCAGGGCGCTGTCCCGGACGGTCCAGGCCCGGCCGTCGGCCTCGATGTCGATCCGGTTGTCCATCCCCTTGGCCAGCCGGATGAGGACGGCGATGCTGTAGCCGAGCGCGCCGAAGCCCTTGAGCCGTTCGTTCGTCAGCTTGAGGATGTCGGCGATGAGCCCGACGCCTATGATGTTCAGGGACAGTCGCCGTTCCGTCCGGCCTCCCTCGCGGTACTCGAACTCGACGAGGTCGACACGGCGGCGCCGCCCGGCGAGGATGTTCTCCAGGGCCTCTTCGGGCGCGAGGACGCCGAAATCGCGAAGGAACGAGTTGCCCGTCCCGGCCGGGATCGGCCCGACCTCGACCGGGGAGGCGGGGGGGCCTCCCGCGTAAAGGCCGTTGATGACCTCATAAACGGTCCCGTCTCCCCCGAGGCAGAGGACGCGGGGGACGCCTTCTTCGGCGGCCTGCCGGCCGAGCTCGACGGCGTGGCCCGGACGCTCGGAAAAGAGAACCTCGAGCCCAGGGATCTCCCGTATAAGCCGCGGCTTGAGGCGGCGGAAGCATTTTTCGCCCCGGCCGTGGCCCGCGGCGGGATTGACGATGAGGAGGGTTCTCATTCTAAGCCCCGCGAGCCGCTTATATCATTCCCGCGACAAAAGTTCAATCCTGTTCGGCGCCGCTTCCTGAGGGTTGATATCGGACGGCTCCCTGGAGTAAGCTGAGGGTCGAGAGGTGGCGCGGTGACGGACTGGAAGGACGATCTCAAGGCATTCTTTGCGGAACGGGAGTCCGTCGAGACGGGCGGAGACGCCGACGCCGGGGTCCGGGCCGAGGCCCGGAAATTCTACGCCTCCCGGGTCAAGCCGGCTTTCAAGGAGCTCAGGAAGGAGCTCGGGCGGTACGGCCGCGAGGTCGCGATCGACATTGGGGACCACCACGCCTCCATCGACGTCCGTTTCGGGGGGCGGCTCGAGTTGAACTATCGGATCGTGGTCCGCGGATCGCGCCCCCATCCCGAGTCTTATTACCAGGTCCCATCGGGCGGCGGGCTCAGGTCCGAAGGCACGTTCAAGTTGGGTGCCCGACCCGCTGAGTTCGGGGACCTCTCCAAGGACGACATCGTCAAGGACTTTCTGCGGGAATACCGGT
Source organism: Candidatus Aminicenantota bacterium (assembly GCA_963813235.1). GTDB lineage: Bacteria > Acidobacteriota > Aminicenantia > Aminicenantales > Saccharicenantaceae > JALHVH01. The sequence continues at coordinate 7,781 of CAWEYF010000003.1, forward strand.
CCTGCCTGTCCGCCGTTAAGCCCTGATCCCGGCCTGCGCCCGTGCCCAAGCCGTAGAAGAACGGGCGGACGTCGGCCCCGCTGATGGAGACGGCGGAGCTCGACATCAAATGTTTTCTATCGTTCGAAGCTCCGGCTTTTTCAGGACCCATGTGACGCAGACGACATGGTTCTCCAAATCGGCGCAGGCCTCCTCCTGGGCCCGGATGTACTCCGCGAAAAGGGCTTCCTTTTCGGGGAGCAATCTGGCTAACTCATCGGCTCTCCTCCGGATCCGCCATGTGTTTCGCCGGTTGATCTTTTCGATGCTCCCCGGGTCGCCGGGGACCTCCTCGAGGAGGAGCGCTCCGGCGCGGGCGATCATTGAAAGCGCCTCCGAGTGCTCCGGGGCCTGGATGGCGGCGGACGGGGTGCCCTCCCGCCGGTAGACATCGTCGAGCACGATCAAACCGCCCGGTTTCAGGCAGACTTGCAGACGGGTGACCGTTTCCTCGAGGTCGCCGAGGACCGGCCCGACGCTCCCGAGAATCACGGCGTCGTAGTCCGACATGTGATCGACGACGACTCTGAGGTCATCCGTATCGAAGCGGCAGCGGCCTCCGACGCCATGCCTTTCTGCCCGGACCCGGGCGTTGGCGACGAAATCCGCCATGGCGTCGATGCCGTCCACGGCACACTCGAACTCTGTCGCCACTCGGACGGCGACGGCTCCCTTGCCGCAGCCGAGGTCGAGGACCCGCAGGGGCCCGACATCACCCCGAGCGTGTTTCTTGATGAGCCCGGCGATGACCTCGGGCGACGAGCCGAGCTCCCACAAGTCCTGGAGGAGGTACGGAATGTACGCGAGGAGCCCCGGGTCCTTCCCGTCCAACGATTCGACGACGCTGATCCCTATGTCCTGCATCGTGATCCTCCTTCTATCGATGAGCGGGACGGGTCATCGGTCGCACTGCCCGCCTGCCGTTCCGAGCAGCCGACGCACAAAACGGGTTTTCACGCTTGCCGAGACCTGGATGCTGATCAAGCTGGCGAGAGCCACGGCCGCCCATTGCCATGCAGGAGCGGTCCCGAACCGGAATAGCCCCCGGAGAAAGGGCACGGAAATCGCCAGCCCGAGAAACACCATCGCTCCGCCGGTCACCCACCACATGGCAGGATTGCGGGTTTTCAGGGTGGCCAGGAGCGATCGCGTCCGTGAGCGGTTGGCCAGGATGAGGCCGAGATTCGCGACGACCAGGACAAAGAAGCTCATCATCCGGGCCCTTGACTCACCGGCTCCGGAAAAAATGTCGAGCCCATAAACGGCCAGAACGACGGCCAGTACGCCCAGGCCCTGGAACAGGCCGGTGCGGACCATCGGTTTTCCGAAGAGCGGCTCGTCCAGGCGGCGCGGCGGCCGGCTCATGACATCGTCCTCGTCGGCCTCCATCTCGAAGACGACCGTGCAGGCCGGGTCGATGATGAGCTCCAGGAAGACGATGTGGATGGGGAGCATGGCCAGCGGCCACTTGAGGAGGACCGGAACGAGCGACATTCCCGCGATCGGAATGTGGACCGAGAAGATGAATGTCATCGCCTTCTTTAGGTTGTCGAAGATCCGGCGCCCCATGCGCACGGCCTTGACGATGGAGGCGAAATTGTCGTCGAGCAGTACGATGGAGGCGGCTTCGCGGGCCACGTCCGTGCCGCGTCCTCCCATGGCGATGCCGATATGGGCGGCCTTCAAAGCCGGCGCGTCGTTCACTCCGTCGCCCGTCATGGCCACGACCTCGCCGTTCGCCTTCAGCGCCTGTACAATACGGAGCTTCTGTTCGGGGACGGCCCGGGCGAAGACGCTCGTCGTCCGGATCCGCTCGCGGAGCTCGTCATCGCTCATCAGGTCCAGCTCGGATCCGGTGATGACCCGGCCAAGGGGCCTCAGGCCGATCTCCGCGGCGATGTGCTGGGCCGTGACCGGATAATCGCCGGTGATCATGAGGACGCGGATGCCGGCCCGATGGCATTCGGCTACGGCTTCGGGCACACCCGGACGGACCGGGTCCTCGAGTCCTAGAAGCCCGAGGAATCCGAAGTCGAAGTCGTGCTGGCCTTCCGGGAGTCCGGGCATCCGGTGGCGCGCCCCGGCCACGCCCAACACCCGCAGGCCTTGCCCGGCCATATCGTTGACCCGGGCGAGGAGCTTATTCCGCTCGTCGGGGCCGAGGTGGCACAGGTCGGCGATGGCTTCGGGAGCGCCCTTGGCGGCGATGACCGCTTCCCCGCCGCCGGGCGGGAGCCAGGCCCGGGACATCGCCAGAAGTTTTTCTGAAAGCGGATATTCCCTGACCAGCTTCCAGTCGTCATGTTCATGTCCGGGAGGAAGCAGGGCGCCGCCCCGGAGCTCCCGGATGGCCTTTTCCATCGGGTCATAGGGATCCAAGGGACTGGCCAGAAGGCCATATTCTATGGTCTCGTGCAGGCCGGCGGGGAGCTCCGAGTGCCCGGGGGAAAGGGGATGAACGAGGTCGGTCGCGGCGACGTGGGTGACCGTCATGTGGTTCAAGGTCAATGTTCCCGTTTTATCCACGCAAAGGGCCGTCGCCGCTCCGAGCATTTCCACGGCCGGGACCCGGCGGGTGAGAACCTTGTGCTTGGAAATCCGCCAGGCGCCCAGGGCCAGAAAGATGGTCAGGACGACGGGGAATTCCTCGGGCAGAGTGGCCATGGCCAGCGTCAGCCCGGCCAGGATGCCGCCGAGCCAGTCCCCGCGCGTCAGCCCGAAGACCGTCACGATGAGGAGGCACAGGGCGAGACCCAGCAGAGCGAAATTCCGGACGATGCGGCCCGTCTGGCGCTGCAGCGTCGTTTCTTCGGGTTCGAGGATCTCGAGGGCCTTGCCGATCTTGCCGATCTCGGTGCGCGACCCGGTGGTTTCCACCCGGGCGATGCCCCGGCCCTTCACCACGAGAGTTCCCGAATAGACGAAGGGAAGGTCGTCCCCGCCGGGACGGCCCATCGGCTGGACACCGTCCCAGGCCGTTTTTCTCACGGGCACGGATTCGCCCGTCAGCAGGGACTCATCCGCCTGGACGTTCCTGCCGGAGAGCAGCACGGCGTCCGCCGGGATCCTGTCGCCCTCGGCGACAAGGACGATATCCCCGCGGACGACCTCCCGCCCCGCGATGCGCTGCCGCCGGCCGTCGCGGATGACCAGGGCCCGGGGACTCGACAGGTCGCGCAGGGCTTCCAGCGCCCGCTCGGTCTTTCTGTTCCTGGTAGAGCGTGATGGCCATGACGACGAAGACGAAGCCCAGGAGCATCAACGCTTCTTCCATGTCGCCCAGGATGAGGTAAAGGAGGCCGCAGGCGATGAGCAGCAGAAACATCGGCTCGCGCACGACCTCGAGCACGATCCGAAGCAGGCTCCGTTTCTTGGACGACGGCAGTTCGTTGTATCCGTCCTCGGCCAGCCGCTCCTCGGACCTCGGCCTCGGTCAGGCCCGGGAAGTCTTTCTCGTGGAGAGGGATGGAATTGTCGTTCATCGGTGTCTCGGGTCCCATGGAGAATCGTGTCCGAAAGAAAGCGATCGACGGCCGGAGAATGGCTCACCCATGGCGGACATGCTTCAATCCATACCGGAACAACGTGATGGCATGAGCGTCCAGCCGGTAATAGACCTGCCGGCCGTCCTTGCGCGGCTCGACGAGCCGCAGATGGCGCAGGGCGCGGAGATGGTGGGACGCGGCGGATTCGCTCAGCCCGGCGGCGTCGGCCAGCGCGCCGACGTTCGTTTCGCCCGAGGCCAGGACGGAGAGCATCCGGACGCGGCTGGTGTCGCTGAACGCGGCGAACAATTCGGCGACATGGGCGGCCGTGTGCTCGTCGAGCGCTTCGGAGGGGACGGGTTTTCGGTGGTTCATCTTATATCACATATGAGCAATTGTTCAGATATCGACCATATTATAGCCGCAAAACTCCGTTGTCAAGCCCCAGGGCCCGGTAGGATGACGTGGAGACGGCGGGCTCGTGGCGGGATCTTCGTGGGCGGGCGCCCGTTTCGACATCATTGGGCGTCTCCGAACGGTTTCGCACCGAACCCACGAGAAAGAATATCTCTTTGCAAACGCCGGGCAAGGACATAGAATAGGGGACATGAAATCCGAGGCGAAACCAGGCGAGAGGCTGTGGTCCCTGGACACCCTCCGGGGCTTCGACATGTTCTGGATCATCGGGGGGGACGCCTTGTTCCGGACCTTGGCGGACGTCACAGGTTGGGGCTGGGCTCGGTTCGGCGCCTTCCAGCTGGACCACGCCGAGTGGGCGGGGTTCCATTTCTATGATCTCATCTTCCCGCTCTTCATGTTCATCTCCGGAGTGGCCATCCCCTTTTCCCTGCTCGCCAGATCGGAGAGCGGGGCTCTCAAAACGGGGACCTACGGGAAGCTCGTCAAGCGGGGCTCTCATCCTCGTCCTTCTTGGGATCCTGTATAACGGCTTCCTGAAGACGGGTCCCGCCGCCGCCCGTTATCCCAGCGTGCTCGGACAGATCGGATTGGCCTACCTTTTCGCGGCCTTGATCATGCTGAACGTCAAGTCCCTCAAAGGGAGGATCGGCGCCGTTCTGGCGATTCTCGGGGGGTACGCCGCCGTCCAGTTCCTCGTCCCGGTTCCCGGCGTCGGCGCCGGGGTCCTGACCCCGGAAGGGACGATCAACGGGTTCGTGGACCGGCTCCTCCTGCCGGGGAGGCTTTACGACCGCATCTTCGATCCGGAAGGGGTCCTATGCGTCCTCTCGGCGGTGAGCGTCACCCTCATGGGCGGGATCGCGGGCTCGATCCTCCGGTCCGAAAGGGGGAGCGGCTATCGCAAAACCGGGATCCTGGCCCTGGCGGGGATCGGGCTCGCCGGCGCGGGATTCGGGCTCAGCCCATGGTATCCCATGATAAAGAAAGCTTGGACCGCAACCTTCGACATGTATGCCGCCGGCCTGTCCTTTCTTCTCCTCGCGCTGTTCTATCTTGTCGTCGACGTCTGGAAGGTCCGGAAATGGACGTTCTTCTTCCGGGTCATCGGCCTGAACTCGATCACGATCTACCTGGGGAAACGCCTGATCGACTTTGCGTTCTCCAGCGTCTTCCTTTTCGGCGGCCTGGCGGGGCTCACGGGTCGCTTCCAGCCTGTCGTCATCATCGTCGGGACCATCGCCGTCGAATGGGTCTTCCTCTTTTTTCTGTATAAGAAGAAGATCTTTCTTCGGGTCTGAAGCGGGGCTCGAGAGAAGGAGCCGATGCCGTCCCCAACGACCCCAGGGGCTTCCGGCCGTCCCGCGGGAGCCGGGTCCGGCCTCACCCCCGACGCGCTCCTCAAGTTCCCGGAGTTCGTCCTCCTCAAGGCCTCCGCGGGGTCCGGGAAAACGCACGCCCTATCGTTGAGGTTCGTCCAGTTCCTTCCTTCCGAACGCGTGGGCTCACTCACCCGCAACGATCTCCCGAACATCTTAGCCATCACCTATACGCGCAACGCGGCCCGGGAGATGAAAGAGCGGATCCTGGCCTGGCTCAAGGAGGGATTCTCGGGCGAGGGGAGGATGGCGGACGAACTCCTCCGGATTACGGCATATCGAAAGCGGAACTCGCCCGCCGCGCCGAGGCGGCCGTGGAGAAGATCCTCGCCGGCTACACCGATTTCCAGGTGGAGACGATCGATAGCTTCACGGCCATGATCTTCCGCTCCTCGGCCATCGACCTGGGCTTCGCTCCGGACTTCGAGATCACCCTCGAACATGGCGACCTCATCGAATACGCCTTCGCCCGGTTCCTGCGGCGGGTCAAGGAGACGACGGCCGAGGGGTCGACATTCCGCGAAATCCTCGATTATCTGATCCTCCAACGAGGCGAAAGATCCCGCTTTGCCTGGGACCCGACGCCCGGAATTCTCGAACGGTTGAACAAGCTCCAGGCCCGGCTGGCAGCCCAACCCCAGGTCCTCGTCCTCGACGATTTCGGGCAGGCGCGGACGGACGTCATCCGGAAGATCACGGCAACAGCTGCCGTGTTGAAGGGTTTCGTCGAAGCGTCGGGGCTCGAACTCAACGCCCGCGGACATTACGGGAAAAAGATCATCCCGGCGATCGAGGGCCGGAGGTTTGCCGACCTGCTCGACTGCAGCTTTAAGACGTTTCCCGTGAAGGCGGGCAAAGCGGTCAAAGGAGCGGCGGCTGAAACGGTTGAGCGAATCCAAGTGCAGTGGACGTCTCTTGAGGATCACGTTCGGGACTATGCCCGGCTTTATGCCCGGGATTTCTTCCTCCCGTATCTCCGCGCCTACCGGTCCCTGCAATCGACCCTGGACGAGGTCAAGCGCCGGAAGAGCATCCTCTTCATCGAAGACATCAACCAGGAGCTGTCCCACTACATCGACAAAGGCATCGTGCCCGACGTCTATTTCCGGCTCGGCGACCGCATCTATCATTATCTGATCGACGAATTCCAGGACACCTCGCCCATCCAATGGAGGAACCTCGAGCCGCTCATCGACGAATCCTTGGGAAAAGGCGGGAGCCTCTTTCTCGTCGGCGACACCAAGCAGGCGATCTACGGCTTCCGTGACGCCGATTACCGGATCATGCGGCATCTGGAAGCAGAGCCAAACTATTTCGGCTCCGTGGAAACCGACGTCCAGGAACTGAAGATAAATTTCCGAAGCGACCAGGCGATCCTCGATCTTGTGAAGGATCTGTTCCTCGGCCTCAAGACGGACGCCGGCGGAGACGACGATGGGGTAAAGGGAGGGGAGTGGGAATACAGGCGGCTGGCCGCTCTCTCCGGCCTCGATGATTTCGACCAATCCGTCCTTCCCGAGCGCCAAGAACGCGGGTTCGTGAGCTACGTCTTGTTTGAACAGGACCCGGCCGCTGCGGCCAAAGAAGAAGGGGCGGAGGCTGGAACCGATGACGATGAGGACGCGGCGCCCGCGCCCGTCGAGGACTCTCCCGAAAAGGCCGAACTCCAGGATCTCGTGACCGGATTGAGGCGGCGCGGATGGCGGGCTTCCGACATCGCCGTCCTGACGTACAAGAACGCCGATGTCGTTCGGGTCGCCTCCTGGCTCAACGAGCTGGGAATTCCCTTCATCCCCTTCAGCAGCCTGGACATCCGCGGCCGGAAGATCGTCGGCGAGATCCTGTCCTTCCTCCGCTTCCTCGACGCCCCGCCCGACGACCTGGCCTTTGCCGAAGTCCTCCTCGGGGGCATGTTCGCCGCCCTCCCGGCCGAAGAGGCCGGCGCCCTCGGCCCGGACGCCGACTTCCTTGACATCGAGGTCCGCCGCCGGTTCCTCCACGAATGCCGCAGGGACAAGGACCTCCCGCTCTACACAGCCCTCCGCCGCCGCCGGCCCGCGCTCTGGGACCGGTATTTCGAGCCGTTTTTCAAAAGCGTCGGCTATCTGCCGCTTTACGACCTCGTCACCCGCATCTACCGCGTCTTCAACGTCTTCCGGCTCTTCCCGCGGGAGGAGGCCGCCCTGACCAAGCTCCTCGAAGCCATCAAGGGCTTCGAAGGGGAGGGACGGAACGACCTCCGCGAATTCCTCCGCTTCACCGGCACGGAAGAGGACGCCGACGCGAATTGGGCGATCGACGTCCCCCGCGAGATCGACGCCGTCCGGATCATGAGCATCCACAAGGCCAAGGGGGCCGATTTCCCCGTCGTGATCTGTCTCCTTTACGGCGAAAAGCCGCACGCCGAGGACTTCCACCTCTTCACCGACGAGGAGGGCGTCCATGTCTATAAGATCAACAAGACGCTGGCCGCGGCCGACCCGGATCTGGCCCGGATCTATGATGAGCGCCGGGATCGGGAATGGGTGGATAAGCTCAACGCCCTTTACGTCGCCCTGACCCGGGCCAAGCACGAGCTCCATATCATCGGCCTCAAGAAGAGATCGGACAAGTTTCCTTTTGACCTTCTGGGGCGGGTGTTCGACCGGGACGGGCAGACTCCCGTCCATGTTCCAGGGGCGGCCCGCTATGAGTTTATTCGGGGCACGGCGGCGATGCCGGAAGGGGCGAAGGGCGGAATCGAGGCGCTTGGCCAGCCGGTAGAACATCGCGGCGGGCCGTTCGAACCGCCGATGAATACGCGCGAGACGCTCAACCTGGCCCGGATCGAACGCGGTGAATGGATCCATCGGTTGCTGGCCGAGATCGAATTTGTGCGGGAAGGGTGGGCGGTGGATGTCGCGGCGGCGCTCGAAAGGCTTCGCCCGTCGGGGGCTGAAATGCCCATCGCCAGGGAAGCGGCGGAGCTGCTGGTCCGAGCTTTCGAGAACTCGCCCGGAGCCGTTTGGTTCGAGCCCCGGGCAGGCCGCCGGGTGTTCCGCGAATTCGACGTCTGCGACGGATCCGGCAACGTGAACCGGATGGACCGGGTCGTCGTCGATCCCGAGGGGGTTCTGGTCGTCGATTATAAGACGGGCGCGGAGAAGGATCCGGCGAGACGATCCAAGTTCGAGGATGAGGACCGGGCCCAGGTGGCGCGGTACGTCGCCTTGATGAAAGAGATCTATCCCGACCGACCCGGCCGGGGCGTCCTGGCGTATCTCGATCAGCTCGATTCGAGGTCGTCGAATGAACGCCGACCGGGTTCGTCTCGTCTCTCCGCGTGCAGGCTTGATCGCGGCCGTCGCCGAACGATTGCCCGAGGCGACGAGGGATTTCTCCCGGTCCTGGGTGGTTTTCCCCGAACGTCGTCCCGCCTACTATCTTCGCAAAACGCTGGCCGGGCGGCTCGGCGCAGGCTTCATCCCGCCCCGGATCGATTCCCTCGATACGTTCGTGAACCATGTGCATACGAACGGGCTTGGCCGCAGGGACCGGCCGATCGACGTCCTCGACGCCGTCGCCCTCCTTCTCGAGATTCAGCGGAGCGCACCCGAACAGCTCGGCCGCGACCGCTTCCTGACGGCCGACCATTTCTTCCCTCTCGGGGTCAAGCTCTACCACGACCTCGAGGAATTGACGTCGTCCGGGATTGAAGGGGAGAAGCTCCGGAACATCGACCTATGGGTCCAAGACGCCGTGTCCGGAATGGGAGCCGATCTCCTTATCGACCGCTCCCGGGCCAGGCTTCAAAATCTGTCGTATTTCCATGAGCGGTTCTTGGAAGAGCTTGCGGAAAGGGGCCTGTCGACGCCGGCCGGGCGCCTGTGGGCCGTGGCCGAGGGGATCGATCGGGCGCTCTTTCCCGACGTCGACAGATTCATTTTCGCCGGGTTCTTTTCCCTGAATAAGATGGAAGAGAAACTCTTCTGTAAGCTGCTCGGCTGGGAGGATTTCACCCTTCTTCTTCATCAGGCCAAGGGGATCGAAGGGGTCCTCGGGAAGCTCGGGCTTACGGAGGTTGAGATCGCTGATGGCTTTGCGGCTGCAAATGGGGCTTCCGAGCGCGAGCCCGAGATCACGTTCACGAAATGCCCCGACACGCACGGCCAGGTCTTCGCCCTCAACGCCGTCCTTCGGGACAAACTGGCCGACCCGAGCCTCTTCCATGAACGGCAGGTCGTTGTTTTGCCGGCCTCGGAAACCCTGTTTCCTCTCTACCAGCAGACGCTCGCCGACCTCCATCCCGACGAATTCAATATCTCTCTCGGATACCCGCTGACCCGGACGCCGATCTTCACTTTTTTCGAGCGGCTCCTCGACGTCTTCCGGACGGCCGACGAGGACGGCCGGGTCTACGTGCCCGATTATCTCAGGTTCGTCCTCCATCCGTACACGAAAAATCTGTATTTTCCCGGGCTCGAGCGCCGCTCCGACCTGACCCGCATCCTGTTCCATGCCGTGGAGGAAGCCCTGACCGAGCGCAAGGGGAGGGCGTTCTGGTCGCTGGCCGAGATCGAAACCGATCCGGCCGTTCGGGAGGCCGTTGAGAGACTCACCCGCGGCGTCGAAGGCGCGCCTGTACCGGCCGCATTTCTCGAACAGCTCCGGGCCGTCCACGAGACCTTGATCGTCCCCCTGCGGACGATCGCCGACATCGGCGATTTTGCCGGAAAGCTCATTCGGATCCTCGATCATATCTATGTCCACAGCACCGCTCGTCTCCATTACTTCTTCCATCCCTACGCAGAGGCGTTCGGCGCGCGCCTCGACGGTCTGGCACATTCCCTCCTCCGGGATACGACGTTCGAGGACCCGGAGGGTTATTTCAACCTGTTCCGGAAGGTCGCCGCGTCCGGAGCCGTCCCTTTTTTCGGGACGCCTCTCCGCGGCCTCCAGATCCTGGGCTTCTGGGAGACGCGCGGCATCCCCTTCGAGGAGGTCACCCTCCTCGACTTGAACGAGGACGTCCTGCCGGCTTCGAAGAGGGGAGACTCTCTGCTGCCGGTCGGCGTCCGCAAGGCCTTAGGCCTTCCGACGCATCGGGAAATGGAGCGGCGGATCGAGCATTATCTCGACGTCCTGATCCGCGGGGCGAACAAGGTTCATATCTTTTTCGTCGAGAGCAAGGATCGCGAGCGCAGCCGGTATGTCGAGCGGTTGTTGTGGGAATCGCGAAAGCGCGATCCGGGGCGGCGGGCCGAAACTCCGGTCGCGACCGTGCGTTACGAGGTCGCCCTCCAGCCACAGGCGCCGCCAACGGTCGCCAAGACGGCCGAGGTCGTCGAAGCCCTCCGCCGGTTCAGGCATTCGGCTACCGGTCTCGATACCTATCTCGGATGTTCGCTTCGCTTTTATTACCGGCATGTCCTGGGCTTGAAGGAGCGGGAGGTCCTCGACGAGGACGTCGAGGCCAAGGATATCGGGAATATCGTTCATCATATTCTCGAAGATGGATTCGCCCCGTTCGTGGGAAAGCGCCTGCGGGGGGCGGATCTGAAGACCACCGACCTCGAGGTCATCGTCGAGCGGCGGTTCAAGGAAGCCTTCGGCGACGATCTGGCCGGCAGGCCTTATCTGATGATGCTCCAGACCAAGAGCCATCTGGCCGAGTATCTGGAAAAATGCCAGTTCGAGATCCTTCGCGCCCTCGAGGCGGAGGGCCAAGCCGTCCGGTTATTGGCGTTGGAACAATCCCGGACGATCGAGCGCGCGGGTTTTACCCTAGCCGGGCGGTTCGACCGCGTGGAAACGCGCGGCGATCAGCTGTTCATCCTCGATTATAAAACGTCGGCCGACGCCCTCAAGTACGGCATCCGCTGGAACAAGCTCGAGCTGGAAAACCGGCCGAGTTGGAGGACCGCGGTCGGCAGCCTGCAAATGCCCCTCTACACCATGATCCTGGCCAAGACTCACGAAAAGCCGTCCGAGGAGATCCAAGGCCGGTTTGTCATGCTCGGCCGGACGCGGATCCATCCCGGGATAGAGTCGTCCCCCTACGACGCGAAAAGCGGCCATGATCCCGTCACTCCCGAAATGCGGCGGGAGCGGATCGAGACGATGGAGAGGCTGATCGACAATTTGCTCGGCGAAATCGTGGACCCGGCAGTTCCGTTCACCCCTGCAGCCGAAGGCGACCGTGTCTGTTCCTACTGCGATTTCAAGAATCTCTGCAACCGTTGACCGAATCCCTCAGCTCCCTGTGCGGGCCTTTATGGTTTTCCCGAAAAGGCGGCTCACGGGGCTTCCCCGTCGGACCGCCCGGATCAACGGCCGCTTCCACCTGCTCGGAAAGGACCGTCTGGGCCCGCGGGGCGCCTGCAAGGATTGTCCCTACACCGTCCTCTGCGGCCGCCGATGACGGTGTCCCGGGCGACGATCCGTGCTCCGGACATTGACAACATCCTCGATTCCGTGACATCTTTTGGCCGTCGATCAGCCCGGAGCTGGAGACGAATGGCAAAGAACTTGAAGCGGGCCGCCTTCGTGGCGGCAGCCGCGCTCGCCGTCGTCCTCGCCGTCCGCCTGGCCGGCGCATGGAGCGGCCATCCGGGCTCCGAACTCCTTTCCTGGGATCAGGCCGCCCGGGCCGAGGAGGCCGTCCGCCTTGCCAAAGAAGCGGAATTTCTGGAGGCGGGCCGGTTCATCCGCCACGTCCTGTCCCTGAACTGGTGGCCGCCTCTCCACACCCTCGTTGCCTTTCCTTTCATCCTCACCCTGGGGCCGACGGCGGCGGCGGTGGTCCTGCCGAGCCTCGTGGCGTTCGTCCTGGCCATCCTTGCCCTTATATATTGTTACTCCGGCCTGTTCGCGGCAGCCGCCCGGGGAGAAGCCGTCGGGTTCGCTTTCCTGTTGGGTCTCGCGGCGACGAGCCCGCTCTTCTTGAGCAGCGCGACCTGGGTCATGCTCGAGGTATTCGGTACGGGCCTGACCTTCTTCGGATACGGGGCCTATTTTCGGGCCCGGCGGACCGGAGAGCCGCGCGACTACCGGCTCTGCGGCCTCGTCTTGTTCGCCCTATGGCTGACGAAATACTATTACGGCTTGGGATTCGGCCTGACCCTCCTCGTCTTCGAGACGTCGAGGTTCCGCCACCGATTCCGCGGCCTCCCTTCCGGGGCGAAGATCTACCGCACGCTCGTCCGGCCCGTCCTTTTTCCCGCTTATGGTCTCTTGGCCGTCATCGCCTGGATCGGCCTCACCGGAGGGGGACGGGTGTCGTTGTTCGGGCTCTCCTTTTCAATGACCGGGATCTACAATCCCGCGACCTATCTTTATCTTTATACGACGGGCGCTGGCCTCCTGTATGCCCTGAAGAACCGGCGGCGGCTTGCCGGGCGCCTGATGCCCGGTCAGGCGGCGCTCATTTCGTGGGGCGTCCTGCCCGCCGCCCTCTTCATGGCCCTTCCCGACAAGGTGAAAGCGGTCATCATGAACCTGGAGGCGGGCAGCCGGGCGCCCTCTCCGGGATTCCCGGCTCGTAGCCTGTTCTATCTCGGCTCTTTCCTCCGGGACCATTCGCTCTATATCCCGCTCGGCATCGTCGTCCTCGCCCTCGCGCTGTCGGCGGCGCTGAGGCCCCGGGAGACTCCCCTCGGCGTTCGCGTCCTGGCGGTCCATTGCCTGTTCGGAGGGGCCTCCCTGGCATTCGGGTTCAACCTCATGGAAGGCCGTTACATCGCCACCTTCGTTCCCGCCCTGTGGATCGTCGCGGCGTGGGCCCTCGCGTCCTTCGCCGGCCGGTTCCCCGCGGGCGTCAGGACGACTTCGGCGGGAGTCCTGGCGGCGCTTGCAGCCGGCTGGGTTCTCTTTTCCCCTTATCCGGTCAGGCGGGCGGTCGAACAGCCCTGGGCGGGCTGGGCCCATCACGAGGAAGCGGTCCGGCGGCCGGTCGAAAGTCTCGTGGAAATGACCCGCGGGGCCCGGCAGGTTCTCATGGCGGGGACCCGCGATACGGGATTCGGCCCGCTCATCGGCTGGAGGGTTGAATGCGAGCACTACCGGGACAAAGACTTTCGGCTCTTCCTGGGGGAACCCGGCCCGGGGGGGATGAAGACCGACGACTTTCGGGCCATGCTCGTCTCCGGGGGCCGAGACCGGATCGTCCTTTGTCTCGTGCGGGGAGGGACGGGACAGGATCGGTTGAGAGAGTGGGCACGCCTCCTCGCGCGGTCCGGCCGTTACAGGAAGATGGGCTGGGCTCTTTTAAAAAAGCCTGTCGCGATGAAGATGATCGCTTACGGAACAGGCCGGGTCACGAAGCCCGGTTCCGCCTTCCGTCGGCGGAAGGTCAAGCCCCGTCCCCCTCTCCGGCCCTGAACCTTCGGAGCATCGCTCCGACGAGCCGGAGAGGCAGGCCGACAACGTTGTCGTAGTCGCCGACGAGCTGCTCCACGAAGGCGTCGCTCACTTCCTGGATGGCGTAGCCTCCGGCCTTGTCGACATGGTCTTCCGTGTCCAGGTAGCTTTCGACGGCCCGATCGTCGAGGAGCTTGAACCGGACGAGGCTCTCTTCGTATCCCGTGAGGCGCCGTTCCTCGTCCCTCTTATAGAGGGCCACACCGGTGATGACCCGGTGCCGGCGTCCTGAAAGCTTCCTCAGGGTCGCCCGCGCCCCCTCCCGGTCCGCGGGCTTGCCGAAGATCTCGCCCCACAGGCTGACGACCGTATCCGCCGCGAGGACGAGGGATGCGGGGTTCCGTTCGCCGACGTCCCGGGCTTTGAGGAAGGCCGCGGCGACCGCGAACCTGACGGGATCGGCCTCGCTTATGGAAGCCTCGTCGATCCGGCTCGGGACGACCCGGAATCCGGGGACGATCCTCATCAGGAGTTCCCGCCTCCTCGGCGAGGCTGAGGCCAGGATGAGGTCCTCGGGCAGGGGGAGGGAAGGCATGGGGAAACTATAGGGGAGGGGGGCGCCCCTGTCAAACCAGGCGCCCAATCCCCCGGACGCAACTGGACAAACGGAGCGCGGTTCAATAAAATTAATAGGTTATAGCCTCGGCTTGGAGAATCCAGAGTGAAATGCCTGATCATCGCGGCCGGCAGGGGTTGGCGTCTGGCCGGCCGTGCGGAGAGCAAGCCCCTTCTCGAGATCGCGGGGCGTGCCCTCATAGACCACGTCGTGAGGGCAGGCGTCGGGGCGGGCATCCGGGACTTTGTGGTCGTCACCGGCTATGCCGGTGACGGGGTCGAGCGCCATCTGGACGGCCTGGCCAGGGCCGAGGGCGTGTCAATCGCCGCCGTCCGCAACGACGAATGGGAACGGGAGAACGGGCTTTCTGTGTTCAGGGCCAGAGAACTGGCCGGCGACCGGTTCATCCTGTCGATGTGCGACCACATCTTCGACCCGGGGATCCTCTTCGACCTGTCCCGCCAGCCTATCGGGGATGACGAAACCATCTTGGCGGTCGACTTCGGTGTGGGCGGCAACCCGTACGTCGACCTTGATGATGTGACCAGGGTCCGCGTCGAGGCCGGGCGCATCGCCGCCATCGGGAAAGGGCTCGTGGACCACAACGCCTACGACACGGGCCTCTTCCTCGGGACGCCCGCGCTGTTCCGCGCCCTGGGGGAAAGCCAGGGCCATGGGGATGACACGCTCTCGGGGGGACTGAAGGTCCTGGCCGCGGCCGGTAAGGCCAGGGTCATGGATATCGGCGGCCGGTATTGGATCGACGTCGACGACGAGAAGGCCCTGGCCAAGGCGGAGGCCCTGCTCGCGGCCCGCGAACGGTCATGAACCTCAAGATGCCCGGAAAGGGGATCCGATCCCTCCTCTTCGCCGCCGGCGTCGCCCTCTTCTTCTACCTCATCTGGCGGATCGGTTTCGAGGTCCTCATCGCGAATGTTTCCCGGTTCGGCCCGTGGTTCTTCGCGATCATCGGCGTCGGGGCGTCGTGGCTCTTCTTCCAGACCTGCGCCTGGAGCGTCATCCAGAACGCGTTCTTCAAGAAGGTGCCGTTCCTTTCCCTGTTCCGGATCAAGATCATCGGCGACGCCCTCAACGTCCTGCTCCCCTCGGCCAGCCTCGGCGGCGAGGCCGCCCGGGCCTACCTTCTGAAGAAGGCCGTCCCGCTCAAGGAGGGAATTCCCAGCATCGTCTTCGACAAGACCGTCGAATTCGTCGCTTCGACGGTATTCCTGGCTTCGGGGCTTCTTCTGGGCTCCCTGTTCGTCCGCCTGCCCGAGGGTCTTCTGGCGCCGACCTTCATCTGCCTTGCCGTCACGACGGCCGGAATCGTCCTCCTCGTCGTCTTTTCCGTCCGGGGCGTCTGCAGCACCCTGGCCCGGATCACGGTGCGTTTTCCCCGGGTCCGGAAGTGGGTCGAAGGCCGGGAGGAGCACCTCGAGGCCCTCGATGAGAACCTCCGCCTGCTCTATCGGAAGGGGCACCTCAAGACCGCCGCCGCGGTCGGATTCCATTTCCTGGGCCGCCTGGCCGGAGCCGCCGAGGTCCTCATCATCCTGAGGGTCCTCGGCGTTCCCGTCGGCCCCGTCCAAGCCGTTTTCATCTATTCGGTCATTGTCGTCATCAATACGATCTTCTTCATCCTGCCCGGGCAGTGGGGGGTCACCGAGAGCGCGAGCATGCTCCTCCTCAAGGCCCTGGGCGCGCCCGCCGCCGTCGGCCTCAGTCTCGGGGTCATCCGGAGGATCCGAAAGCTCGTCTTCGTGGCGCTGGCTTTTGGTCTCTATTTCGTCGATAATAAGGGCAGGGGCGTGCCCCGCAGGTAAGGAGTTTTAGTGCGAATCCATCAAGCCGTCGTTCTCATAGCCCCCGAAGGCCGTCCCGGGAAAAGGATCCTGGGCCTCGATCCCCTCGAGAGGGTTCTCCTCACGGCCTCCCAGGCAGGGGTGACCGATTTCATCCTGGTCGGCGCGGACGGCGTCGACGGGGAGGCGATCCTTTCCTCCCTCCGGAGGGACAAGCGCTTCCAGGACAGGGACATCCGGCCCGAGTACATTCCCCTGTCCGGGCTCGCCGACCTCGGTCGCCGGGGGACGATGCGCGACCGTTTCTGGCTGATGGAGGAAACCCTCGTGTTCTCTCCGGAGATCATGGACAGGATCCTCCGGGCCTGTTCCGGAGGAAAAACGGACGTGGTCGTGGTCAATCACCGGGCTTCTGCCGGGGAGGGGGAATACGCAGGCCTGGCACTTCTCTCCCCGGACGCGCTCGGGCGCCTCGCGGATGCCCTCAGGGCGCGAGGATCCGCCGCGCCGAGCGGGGCATTCGCGGACGTCGTCAGCCCCGCGCCCCGGAAGGTCGCGTTCGACGCCGGGCCGGATTTCTGCGAGACCGTGTCCTCGAAGGCGGCGGCCCGGCGGGCCGGTCGCTATCTCATCGGGACCGCCCGGAAACCCACCGACGGCTTCTTTTCGAGGCACTTCAACCGCTATGTCTCCACGTTCCTGACGCGGCAGCTGCTCAAGCTCGACGTGACGCCGATGCAGATCAGCGTCGTCGTGCTCGCCGTGGGGCTCCTGAGCGGCTGGCTCGAAGGGCGGGGCGGCTACCGCAATGCCCTCCTGGGCGCCCTCCTCTTTGAGCTGGCCTCCATCATCGACGGCTGTGACGGGGAAAACGCCCGGCTGACGTTCCGCGGGTCGAAGTTCGGCGGGACGTTCGATATCACCGGCGACGCGGCCACTTTCGTTTTCTTTTTCCTGAATCTCCCCATAGGCCTGTACAAGTCCACGCGGAACGACCTCTGGCTCGTCCTGGGCGCCGTTTCCTTCCTGTCCATGTTCCTGTTCTACCTGCAGGTGGGGAAGTACACCAGGAGGACGGGGATCGGCAACAATATCGTCGCCATCGTCAAGGACATCGAGAAGAGCGGCGGTCAGCCGGGATTCGCAGGGATGGTGGATCGGATCGCGGCGAAGATCGCTCCCGTCTACCGCCGGGATTTCTTCGCTACCTGGGCCTTCATCTTCATCGCCCTGGGCGGGGCGCCGGTCTTCATGCTCATCATCGCAGTTCTGAGCCCCGTCGAGACCGCGTACATGTTCTTCTATTCCCGGAGGAGGCTGCGCCAGGCCGCCGTGGAGGCCTGACCTCCGGCGATCTACCGGCGGAAGCTCTCGCCGATAAAGGCCAGTCCGTCCACGATCCCGGTGCGCCAGTATTCCCAGGTGTGGGCCCCGCCCCGGACCCGGAACTCGTGCGGGATCTTGCGGTCCTTGAGGACGATGTGGAGGGCGCAGTTGCCCTTTATGAGGGAGTCCTTGTCCCCGCAGTCGATATAATAATCGACTTTCTTCAGGGATCCTTCCGGAAGGGTTTTCGCCAGATCGAGCGGGTTGTATCCGCGGAAATGAGGCGTTAGCCGGGCCCTGCCGGCCAGGCCGGGTCCGAAGAGGGAACCGAACATCCGGTCGTATTCCTCCTGTTTTCTATCGACGATCTCTTCGTCCGTCCAGACGGCGGCGCTGAAGGCGGCGCAGGACGAAAAGAGCTCCGGGTGGCGCATGGCATAGATCAGGGCCCCCCATCCGCCCATGGAAAGGCCGGAGACCCCGCGGTATTGCTTGTCGGCCCGCGTGCGGTAGTTCGCGTCGACGAACGGGATGAGCTCCTGGACGAACATGTCTTCGAAACGGACCTTGCCCTTGACGTCGTTGATATACCAGGTGATGCCTCCGTCGGGCATGACGATGATCATCGGCGGGATCTTCCGTTCCGCCAGGGCGCGGTCCGCGATGGGCCCGATCTCGCCGAACTGGATCCAGCCGGATTCGTCATCGGTGTAGCCGTGGAGCAGGTAGACGACCGGGTAACGACGCTTCGAAACCTGGTAATCGGGAGGAAGATAGACGGCGTAATGGACGTCCCGGCCGAGCGCGGCGCTCTTCATGCTCAGGCCTTCAATGACCTGGCCCTGGTTGACGGCCTGTCCGGCCGCCGGCGCCACGGCGAGCAGGAGGATGGCCGCAGCGGCGAGCGAGAAGGCGCTTTTTCCAGCGGTGTTCTTCATGGAGGCTCCTTATCATCGCCCTTATATCCCAGCCGGAAAGCGGATGTCAAACCGTCCGGGAACCGTTTGAAATCCCGGCGGCTTTCCATTAGGATACGGGATTGAAGGGGCGATCTAGGGCGGCGGAAGATCCAAACGTTTTGCCGCCTGATCGGAAAGGAGTCGGGAAATGTCCTTGATCCGCGAGAAGGTCGGGCAGGCCGCGGGCCTGCTCCGGGAATTCGGTGTCGACTGCTGGATCACGTTCACCCGCGAGAGCGCGATCAACGGCGACCCCGTCCTGCCGTTCCTCGTCACGGCCGACGTCACCTGGCATTCGGCGTTCATCGTCGGGCGCGACGGGCGGTCGCGGGCCATCGTCGGCCTCTACGATCAGAAGACCGATCGAGGAGACGGGGGCCTGGGACAAGGTCGTGAGCTTCGTCACCGGCATCCGGGAGCCGTTCCAGGAATACCTGAAAGAGATCGCTCCCGCCCGGATCGCCGTCAATTACTCGGAGTCGAGCGAGGCCTGCGACGGGCTGACCCACGGCATGTACCTGACCCTGCACCGCTTCCTCGCGGAGATCGGGATGGCCGACCGGCTCGAGTCCGCCGAACGGATCGTCTCCGCCCTCCGGGAGCGTAAATCGGCGACGGAGATCGGACATATCCGGGAGGCCATCCGGACGACGGAGGATATCTTCGGGCTGGTCGCCGGATATATCCGGCCGGGCCGGACGGAGAAGGAGATCGCCGCGTTCATGACGGCGGAGGTGGCCCGGCGCGGCCTTGTCGCCGCGTGGGACCCCGCCTCGTGCCCGGCGGTCTTTACCGGGCCCGACACGGCCGCCGCCCACTATGCGCCGACCGACCGCAAGGTCGAACCGGGCCATGTGCTGAATATGGATTTCGGGGTCAAGGCGAACGCATATTGCGCGGATATGCAAAGGACGTTCTACGTCCTCGGGCCCGGCGAGCGCGAGGCCCCGGCCGACGTTGCCCGGGGGTTCGCGACCATCTTGGACGCCGTGGAATCCTCGCGGCGGGCCATGAAGCCGGGCATCCAGGGAGTCGAGATCGACGCCATCGCCCGTAAGGTCCTCGCCGCCGCCGGCTACGAGGAATTCCCGCACGCGCTCGGCCACCAGGTGGGCCGGTTCGCCCACGACGGGACGGCTCTCCTCGGGCCGAAGTGGGAGAAATACGCCGGGAGGCCGTTCCAGCCGCTCGAGGAAGGCATGGTCTTCACGATCGAGCCCAGGCTGACGGTCCCGGGCCGGGGCGTCGTCACGATCGAGGAGATGGTCGTCGTGACGAAAGAGGGGGCGGCGTGGCTGTCCACCCCACAAAAGACGCTTTTGCTCGTTGACGCAAAGGAGGCGCTGTGAGCATGACCGGATACAAAGGGAGGATCGCCCGCGTCGATCTCTCGGAGCGGAAGGCCCGCGTCGAGGACGCCGACGCCTCTTTCTATCGTGACTACGTCGGCGGCCGCGGCGTCCAGGCCCGCCTGCTCTATGACCATCTGACGCGGGTCGGCCCGATCACGGATCCTCTCGGTCCCGCGAACAGGATCATCCTCGGGTCCGCCGCCCCGAACGACACCCTTGTCCCGACGGCAGGTCGCGGTTCCTGCTCCTTCGTAGGGACCATGACCCGTTCCCCGGAACCCGTGCCCTGGGTCCCCGGCCACGAACCGGTCCACGGCCTCCTCACCCATTCGAGCTGCGGGGGCCTCTTCCCCAATATGCTCAAGCGGGCGGGCATCGACCATCTGGTCCTCGACGGCGCCGCGGACGCTCCCGTCCGTGTCCTGGTCATCGAAGGCCGAGTCGAGATCCTGCCGGCCGAGGACGGCCTTTTCGAGACGGTCGACGGAAGGCGTGTCGTCCGTCCCGCGTCGGCGATCACCGACTTCCTGACCTCCCTGTATCCCGGCTCCTCGACCGTGTGCCTGGGTCCCGGGGGCTGGAACCAAGCGGCCTTCGCCTGCCTGACCGCCGATCATCACCGGAACTTCGGCCGCGGCGGCGCGGGCGCCGTCTTCGGTTCGAAGAATCTCGTCGCCGTCACGGCTTTCGGGCGCGAGGCCGTCGCCTATCACGATCCCGCGAGGTTCCAGGCTTTGGGTAAGGAACTTGACGCCCTGGTCAAGGGGCATGTCTCGGACCCGGGCCGGACGGCTTCCTTCCGGCCGGAGACCGGCACGACCTGGTGGCTGGACCGGGCCTTCAACGGCGGCTACATGGGGAAGCGGGGCGGCTATCTGCCCTGGCACAACTTCGATGAGGGCTTTTTCGACCCGTCGGACTACGCCCGAGTCTCGACGGCCGCCTTCCTGGAGATCTCCGGGAAGCACAAGGTCTGTAACCGGTGCCGCCATGTCATGTGCACGCGGGCAGCCGCCGTCGACGCGGACGGGCCCTATAAGGGCGAAGGGGTCCGCCCCGAGTTCGAGACCATCGCCCTCTGGATCAACTGCGGCATCCTGGACCGGGACGCCATCTTCCATCTGAATCACCTCTGCAACGAGCTCGGCATCGACACCATGACCCTGGGGAGCGTCATGGCCGGGGCCATGGAGCTCGCCGAAAAGGGTTATCTAAAGTCCTTCGCGAACGCCCCCGCCTTCGGAAGCGCTGCGGACATGGCCCGAACTCTCCGGTCCATCGCCTATCGGTCCGACGACCTCGGGGCCCTGCTCGGAGAGTATTCCGATCGTGCCATTGCCGGCGTGGGGGCGGGTTTTCCGGCCGGAGAGCTCCCTGCGATCGCTAGGTGTGTGACGACCGCCTTCGGGGGACTCGGGTACGCGGGAATCGAACCGAAGGCCTTCCCCGGGATGTTCGCGGCCTACGGCACTTCGAATCGCGGCCGGGGCGACCACACGTACGCCTGGACCATCCAGGCCGAGGAAGGCGGGCTCGAGGGCGCCGAGGACCTTGCCGCCTACGTCGCTGCCGGGCAGGAAGGGAAGGCCCTCGTCGATTCTCTCGGCCTTTGCGATTTTTTCACGGCGGACGTCGTTGCCGACCCTTTCCTTTCTCTGTTCAATGCCCTGACCGGGCTCGATCATACGCCCGATTCCCTCAAGGCTTGCGGCCCGAGGATCTACGCCGTCGAGCGCCGGGCGAATAACATCCAGGGGCGTCGACGCGCTTATGACGCTTACGTGCCGCCAAAGATGACCGTCCCGATGAGCCGAGGCGCACTCGCGGGGAAGGCCGTGGACCCCGTCCTCTACGCGGCCACCCTCGACGCGTATTATAGGGCCCAGGGTTGGACGGAGGACGGTGTCGTCGGGCCGGATGCACTCGAACGGCTGGGCGCGAAGCCCTGAGAAGGGATCATTGATGACCGCATGGTCCCGACGGGACCTGTCCTTACTGAAATGGCCCGCTCAGGTCGGCGGATGGAGACGTTTGCGGAACCAGGGGCGCAAGGCCCGCATCCTTTCCGACTGGGAGGCGGGGGCGCGCCGGCGGCAGGCCGCGAGTTCGGCGCTTCCAGGGGGCGCTCCCCAGCGGACCTCGACGCAATCGTTGGGGTTGTAGCTCATTTCGAAGGCGCCCCTTCTCTCAAGGAGGTCAGAAAGGGAGAGCCGCTGTTCCCCCCCGTCCGAACGGACGTAGGCGATGGATAGCTCCCGGGCAAGCTTCCCCGACAGGCCTTCGAGGTCATTCCGGACGTCTTCGGGAGCCCGGCGTTTCGGCAGCCTATATAGGTCCGGGGAGCGGACCACCTTTTCGGGGAACTCGAGGACCGTGTCCATGGCGATGAGAAGCCGCATGTCCCGATTGGGCGTCGAATAGTCCTCCCAGAGCCCGCCCGCCTGGAACACCGCCGCGGCGTTCCCCGGCATCGGGACGGCCGCGCCGGGATGGCCCTTCATGTAGGTTTCGCCGTTGGCGACGGATTCGACCCGGACGAGGAGCTGTTCGTGGAGGGCCCGGAAAAGGTCGCGGAGGGCGATCTCCGGGTCCAGGGGCTTCGGGTTGATGAGCCGCTCCATCGTGTCGTAGAACTCGGCGCTTGCCATCCCTTTCTGCCGAAGCGACATGTTCCCGTAGTCCGGGCTCGCGGCGATCTCCGCGTTCCGGAGGAGCCGCGGCCGGCCCTGGTCCCGGACGATCGGCCGGAAGGCCTTGAACCCCGGTTCCCCGATGACCTCCGTGGTCACGAACAGGAAGTTCCCCTTCCAGAACCGCTTGAGGCCTACGGTCCCGTCGGGTTGGGCGTCGACGGCGAGCAGGGCGCCGGGTTCGTCGCCTTCCTGGGGGACCCAGCGCACGAGGATGAGCGTATGCCCATACGGGTCGGCGAACACGACCCCGGGCCGGAGGTCCTTCCGGGTCAGGCCGACGGGAAAGTAATCCGACCCGTCGTCCTCGAGCCGCGTCCGGGCCGTCCCCGAATGGACCGTGTTCATGACGCTCCGGAGGAACCCGTTGAAGGCACGAACCGGGTCGGCCGGGCCGGACGCCGAAACGTTGGTCACCCACCGCCCGGTCCTCGGGGCCCGCTCGGGCGTGCCCCGGTCGCATTCGTGGAAACCGAAGGGCAGGCCCAGTTTCCACGCGAAATAGGCCCTGAGGTAGAAGGGGTTGTCCGCGCAGTCAGGTTCCATGACGACCGTGTTCTGCCCGCCCGGGTCGTCCTCGCCGAGGCCGAAATGGTCGTGGAGGACATTCCGCCCGGGGTCCCGCGTGACCTCGTGGAGGGCCGGCCACGAGGACCGCTCGTCGGCATCCCGGAACAAGGCGTCGATCCATGCCGCGTAAAGGTTCTCGGCATCCCGATCCCAATCCCTTAGGGTCTCCCAGACGGATCCTGCGCGGGAGCCGCGGGGGCGGGGCCCGCCGGAGACCTCGATCTCCCGTCGCATGAGCTCCTCCCGGCCGTCAACCAGACTGACCGTGTATGTCCCCTCGGCTCCGAGCCTGACCTCGGCTCTCCACCAGAAGGGCGGCCCGCCTCCGGCGCGGAGAGCCCCGGTCTCGACGTTCCCGGACGGGCCGGCGATACAAACCCTCGCCTTCCCGAGGCTCTCTTCGCCGGCTGCCAGAATGCGCAGGATCCCGCCCGCGACCGGGGACTCGGGCGATAGCAGCAGGGCATATCCGGGATGTGCCGCCTCCGCGGTGTTTCCCGAGAGAGCCCCCGTCATGAGGAGCAAGGCCGCGAGGATCGCGGCCGCTCCCGAAGGACGACTCGCGCGGTCGCATTGCGGGACGGGATCTCTGGATCTTTTCATAGCGCTCACGATATGGATATTGTACCCTGACGATACCTCGATTTCCACGTCCGGGTTCGCCCGGCAACTTTGGCGCGCTCTCCCGACGGGGAGTGCGCTCCGGCAGGATCAATCCAACGGTTCGAGCCTGGCAATGCCCAGGTCCATCGTCAGGCGGGCGCCGTTCTCGAAGCAGACGATGACCCGGCCGCCCGGGCCGTCCGTCATGACCTTCTCGATCCTTCCGGAACCGATGGCGGGATGGCGGACGCGTTGGCCCGCCCGGAAGGGCGCGGTTCCGTCGCCCGGGCCGCCGCAGGGAGCGGCGGGGCGACCGTCCGTTCCTGCATGAACTATACCGGGGCCCGGTCCGGACGCGCCGGCACGTTCATCCGCGTATCGCGCCGCCGGCGGCGCGGGCTCCGGACCCCCACCGTCCGAAAATCCGTTCGTGAGGAACGGGGCGATGACGGTTTCGATGCCGGTCAATCCTCTCAGGAAAGGAGAGAGGGAAGCTTGCCTCGGCCCGCCCCACGCCGTACGGGTCTGGGCGTGACTGAAGGCCAGGAAGCTCTCGGCCCGGGTGATGCCGACGAAGAGGAGGCGCCTCTCCTCTTCGACATCCCGGCCGGCCTCGGCGGACCTGAAATGGGGGAGGATGCCGTTCTCGACGCCGATGATCATGACAGCCGCGAACTCCAGTCCCTTGGCCGTGTGCAGGGTCATCAGGGACACGGCCCCCGACCCCTCGCGGTAGGCGTCCGCGTCGCTGATGAGGGCCGCCTGCTGGAGGTAGCCGGTCAGCCCGCCTGCCGCGGCTTCGCCTCTGTCGAACTCGAGGGCGGAATGAACGAGCTCCTGGACGTTCTCCAGCGCGTCGGTATCGTCCTCGTCCTCGTGGGCCTTCCGGAGGCCGGTCCGTTCGTAGACCTCCCGCATGATCTCCGCCACGGGCCGGTCGAGCCGCGACCTCAAGCCCTCGATCATCCGGACGAACTCCCCAATCCGGGGGAGCGCCGCCGGCGGGACGTTCGGGGCCTCGGCGGGGGTCCTGAGGACCGACCAGAGGTCCCGTCCGCCGGCCCGGCCGCGGGCGACGAGACGGCGGACGGTGGTGTCGCCGATCCCGCGGGCCGGCCGGTTGACGACGCGGGAGAGAGATACGTCGTCGGCCGGGTTGATAAGGAGGCGCAGGTAAGCCATCATGTCCTTGACCTCCCGCCGCTCGAAGAACTCCACCCCCTTGACGATCTGGTAGGGGATGCAGGCCTTGATGAGCTCCTCCTCGACGAGCCGGCTCATGGCGTTGACGCGGTAGAAGACGGCGATCCGGCCGTAATCAAGCCCCCGCCCTTCGCGCATCCAACGGACCCAGGCGGCCACGCCCCTGGCCTCCTCGTATTCGTCGGCGAACCGGTAGAGGCGGGGCAGGCTCCCGCCCGGCCTCCGGGGAATGAGGAGCTTCTCCTTGCGCCGGACGTTCGACCGGATGAGGTCGTCGGCCAGCCTGAGGACCTGGGGCGTCGAGCGGAAGTTCTCCTCCAGCCGGACGACGGGCGCGCCCGGGAAGTCCTTCTCGAAGGCCAGGATGTTCCCGATGTCGGCCCCGCGCCAGCCGTAGATGGACTGGTCGGGGTCGCCGGTGACGAACAGGTTATCGTGGCCCCGGGCGAGGGCGCGGGCGATCCGGTATTGGCAGTGGTTGGTGTCCTGGTATTCGTCGACGAGGATGTATCTGTAGCGGCGGCCCAGGCGCTCCCGGAGCTCCGTGTCGTCCCGGAGAAGCCGGACGGTCCGTGTCAGGAGGTCGTCGAAGTCCAGCGCCCCCGCGGCGGCGAGTCGCTTCTCGTAAGCCGCATAGACCTCGGCGAAGAGGCCGGGGCGAAGGTCGGGTGCGAAGTCCGCCGAGACCTTGTCGGGCCCGATCATGAGGTTCTTCAGGAGCCCGATCTGCCGGAGAATCCGGGCGGGGGGGTATTCCTTCGGGTCCGATGTCCCGGCCCTTGAGGACCTCGTTGATGACCGTCTTCTGGTCGGCCTGGTCGTAGATGCTGAACCCCTCCGGAAGGCCGGCCCGGCCGGCGAACTCCCGGAGGAGGCGGGCGCAGAGGCTGTGGAACGTGCAGAGGGTCGCCCCGCGCGGGGTGTCCATGGCCTCGAGGCGCGCCCGCATTTCCCCGGCCGCCTTGTTGGTGAAGGTCAGGGCCAGGATGCTCCCCGGGGAGGCGCCGCGGGAGACGAGGTGGGCGATCCGGTGGGTGATGACGCGCGTCTTCCCCGACCCGGGCCCGGCCAGGACAAGCATCGGGCCCGTCATGTGCGAGGCGGCGGCCTTCTGCCTTTCGGTTAGGCCGGACAGGACATCGGGATCCAAGGCGTCTCCTTTCGGGGCGCTCGGGCGCCAGCGGGATACCTTACTCTGAATGGACGTCCCGGGCAACCGGATCTTCTCACAACCCGGGAACGGATCAATTCCCACCCGCACCTCCATCATATCCGCTGATCATACAGAAATGATACAATCGCACTGCCCTCGCTGTAAGGAGATCCAGCCATGACCAGTTCATCCCTCCTAGAAGTCAATGATTCGCTCCTCATCGTCATTGACATTCAACCTTCCTTTGTAAAAAAGGAAAACAAGGAAGGCAACAATCCGCTCCTGCAGAGAATGTGCTGGGTCATCAAAGTGGCGAACTGGCTGAATGTTCCCCTGGTCGTCACTGCGGAGGATATTCCCCACACTGGCAACGTTTCCGATGAAGTGGCGGAAATCCTGCCGCCCGGCACAAGAATCTACAACAAGATGAGCTTTGGTCTTGCCGCGCAGGCTGATATTCTTGAAGCCGTCCAACAGATTCAGCGTAAAACTGCCGTTATCATCGGCTATGAGACGGACGTATGCGTCGCACATTCGGCGTTGGGTCTCATGGAACTGGGCTACAAGTGCGTCGTTGTGTCAGACGCGACAAGTTCACCAGGCGGCGCTCACCAGATCGGCTTGGATCGGATCCGCGGGGCCGGGGGGATCATTGTCAGCGCGAAGAGTCTGTATTATGAATGGATCCGTACCGTGGAAAGATCGATCGCATATGAAGACTCCGGGATTCCAACCCCCGAGGGAATCATTTTGTAAAAAGCAAGTTGCGCCCAGCCCTTTGTCGATCCTCCCTGTCCGTGCCCGGATTTGACAGGCCGCGGCGCTTTGTGTCATAAGAGGCTTCCGACGCCCACGGAGAGATCGCCATCGCCCACGACTTCATCTTCAAACCCTTCGAGGACATGACTCCCGCGGACTACGCGTCGGTCGGGTTCAGGTCCGGCCTCGAGATCCACCAGCAGCTCCTGACGGCGAAGAAGCTGTTCTGCCGCTGCCCGGCCGGCCGGTACAGTCCGAAGTTCGACGCCGAGATCCTCCGCCATATGAGGCCGACCCTTTCCGAGCTCGGCGAATACGATGGGACGGCCCTCATGGAGTTCAAGACTAAAAAGGAGATCATCTACCGGATCAACCGGGAGACCATCTGCACCTACGAAATGGACGATACCCCGCCCTTCATGATCGACGAGGAGGCGCTGGACATCGCCCTGGAGGTCGGCCTGCTTTGCGACTGCAAGATGATTGACGAGCTCCACATCGCCCGCAAGCAATACCTGGACGGGAGCATCCCGACGGGGTTCCAACGGACGACGATCGTCGGCGTCGACGGGAAGGTCCCCTATATGGGGCGGGACATCCGGATCGTCCAGCTCGGGCTCGAGGAAGACGCCTGCCGCGAGGTCAGCGACGTCGGGCACCGCCGCGTCTACCTCACGGACAGGCTGGGCATGCCCCTCATCGAAACGGTCACCGCCCCGGACATGAGGACCCCCCAGGAGGCCGCCGACGTGGCCCAGATCCTCCGCCGGCTCGTCCGGAGCACGGGAAGAATGCGGACCGGCATCGGGGCCGCCCGGGAGGACGTCAACGTCAGCGTGACCGGGGGGACGCGCGTCGAGATCAAGGGCGTGCCCAGGATCCCGAGGATCCCGCGCCTTACCTACAACGAGGCGATGCGCCAGTGGAACCTCCTTCGGCTCAAGGACGAGCTGGCCCGGCGGGGCGTCGTCACGGAGTCGTTCGCGGCCTCGTCCGAAGAGGTCACCAAGGCCCTGCGACGGACGCCCTATCAACCCCTGCAGTCCGCCGTCGCCGCCGGGATGACGGTCCACGGCGTCCGGCTCGGCGGGTTCAAGGGCCTCTTCCGCTGGCAGACCCAGACCGACACGGTTTTCTCCCGCGAGATCTCCGACCGCGTGCGGGTGATCGCCTGCCTGACGGTCCTCCCGAACATCGCCCACTCGGACAGCTTGGGCGAAACTCTGGCCAGCTCCGAATGGACGGCCGTGAGGAAGGCCCTGGGCGCCGGACCGAACGACACGATGGTCATCGTGTGGGGCCCGGAAGCCGACGCGAAGCTCGGCGCGCAGGAGGTCATCGCCCGCGCCCGGGAAGCGACGATCGGCATCCCATCGGAGACGCGCCAGGCCCTCGGCGACGAGACCAACGGGTTCGAGCGCATCCTCCCGGGACCGGACCGGATGTACCCCGATACGGACCTTCCCCCTAAGCGGATCACGCCCGAGCGTCTGGAACGCGTCCGCGCGTCGCTCCCTCCGCGCATCCTGACGAGGGAAGGCCGTTATCGGGACCTCGGCGTCCCGGAGGACCTCGTCGCGCGCTTGGCCGCGTCTCCGTCCGCCCCCCTGTTCGAGCGAGCCGTGAGCGAGTGGGGCGTGCGACCAACCCTTGCGGCCGTCATCCTCGTCCAGTATCCCCGGAGGCTGAAGAAGCGAGGCCTCCCGGTCGACAGGCTCGACGCAGCGATCCTTGAAGCCGTCCTCCGGGCCATCGGCGAACGCCGCCTTTATAAAGAGGGCGTCCTGCCGCTCCTCGAACGGGTCCTTTCCGCCGGCTGGCGCGTCGCCGAGGACCTTCCGCCCGCGGCGGACGCGGAGGGCGTCGCAGCCGGGATCCGCGGGGCGACGATAGCCGTGAAAGGGCTGAAGTTCCGGAGGAAACCGGCCCGCGCCCTAAAGGCCATGGGCATTCTCATGGTTTCCCTGAGGGGAAAGGCGGACGGGGCGGAGCTGGCCGCCCGGCTCGGCCGCGCCCTCGAAGGAGCGGCGGAATGACGGACGGGGACCTCTACAAAGGCTACAAAGGAAGGGCCCTGGAGGTCCTGAAGAGCTTCAGGACGCAGGTTTGGAGCGACGCCCGCATCACGACCGTCCAGGGGGAGTTCACGGGCATCATCCTGCCGCGGTCGGAGACGGCCGATCCTCTCCACGTCGTCATCAAGCTCCGCTCGGGCTACAACGTCGGCATCGCGGCCGAAGGCATCACGGGCGTCGAGATCCTGGGACGCAAAGAGGCCCACTACAAGATCCCCGAGAAGGAGTTTCCCTACGACCCCGGGAAGCCCCGGGTCAAGCTGCTCGGGACGGGCGGGACGATCGCCAGCAGGCTCGACTACAGGACCGGGGCCGTCATCCCTGCCTTCTCACCGGGCGAGCTGTACGGCTCGGTGCCGGAGCTGGCCGACATCTGCAACCTCGAGACCGAGAAGCTGTTCGGCGTCTTCAGCGAGAACATGGGGCCCGAACAATATATCGCCACGGCCCGGGCCATCGGGCGCGAGATCGAGAAAGGAGTTGCGGGCATCGTCATCGGCCACGGGACGGATACGATGCACCATACGGCGGCCATCCTGTCCTTCATGGTCCAGGACCCGCCCGTGCCCATCGTCATGGTCGGTTCCCAGCGGTCCTCGGACCGCCCGTCCTCCGACGCCGCCCTCAACCTCATGCACAGCGTCAAGGCGGCCGCAGAGGGGGACATCGCCGAGGTCATGGTCTGCATGTTCGGGCCGACCTCGGACCTCTACGGCCTGCTCCACCGGGGAACCCGCGTCCGCAAGATGCATTCGAGCTATCGGTCGACGTTCCGGACGATCGGCGACATCCCCCTGGCCATGGTCAGCCGGGAGAATATCACCCCTCTCCGGCAGGACTACAAGCGTCGCCGGAACGATCGGAACGTCGCCATCGACACCTCCTTCGAGGAGAAGGTTTCCATCGTCTATTACTACCCCAACATGAAACCGGACATCATCGACTCCCTCATCGACAACGGCTACCGGGGGATCGTCATCGCCGGGACGGGCCTCGGCCACGTCAACAAGCCCCTCTACCCGGCCCTCAAGCGGGCCCGGGACAAGGGCATTTCCGTCTTCATGACCGTCCAAACCCTGTGGGGCTACGTCCAGATGTACGTCTATGACACCGGCCGGGACATGATGGAACTGGGCGTCATCCCGGCGGCCAACATGCTGCCCGAAGTCGCCTACGTCAAGCTCGCCTGGGCCCTCGGCCGGAGCTCGGATTACGACGAGGTGAAGAGGATCATGCTGACCCCGGTGGCCGGCGAGACGACCGAGCGGGAGCCGTCCAACGGCTATCTCATCCTGCAGGGCGGCATCCCCGAGGTCGAGGAGTTCATCTCCAAGTACCGAAAATGATCGTGAGCCGGGAAAAAGAAGGGGCCCGCCCCTATGGTTCCGCCGGTGTCCCGGTGGATGCGCGAGGTCCGGCCGTAAAGAAAGCCTCGGCCATCCTCCTCGTCGTCGTCGCCCTTGTCCTGGTTTTCGTCCTGGGCGTGCGCAAGGACATGACGGACTTCGGCGTCTGTTATCGGGCCGGAAGCCGCGCCCTGGGCGGGGAGAGCCTCTATCGGCCGTCGGACGGCCACCTCCAGTTCAAATATTCGCCGGCGGCCGCCCTTTTGTACATCCCCATTTCGGTTTTGCCTTGGGAGGCGGCCAAGGGCGTTTGGTACGCCCTGGAGATCCTTTTTCTCTATGGCATATTCGCCGCCTCGCTCCGTCTCCTCCCAGCGCCGGAGACCCGCCCGGTCCTTCAGGTCCTGTGGAGCTTCCTCGTCCTGGCGAAATGTCTGGGACGCGAGTTCCAGCTCGGCCAGGTCAATCTTCTGATCATCTTCCTCCTGACCATGATGGCGCTGGCCGTCCAGGAGAAAAAGGATGTCCTGGCCGGGCTCCTCGGAGCGGGATCCCTGTTGTTCAAACCCTACGCCGTCATCTTCCTGCCGTATTTCCTGTTCAAAAGAAGGTTCAGGACGCTTGCGGGTTGGGCGGGCCCGCTCCTCCTCGGCGGGCTGGTCCCCGCCCTGGTCTTCGGGTGGCACGGAAATTGGGAAGCCCTCGACGAATGGCGACGGACGCTCGGGCTCTCGACGCCGTCGCTCCTCGCGGCCGGAGACAACGCCTCGCTTCATGGGCTCATCCGCAAACATTGGCCCGGATTGAGCGCGTCCGGCGTCCACCTGATCCTGGGGATCTTTCTGGCCGTCCTCGCGGCGCTTTTCCTATCGATGATGCTCCGGGGGAAGCGGTACGCTCTGCCGAAGGCCGAAACGGCGGAGGTCGCTTTCCTGATGGTGCTGATCCCGCTCTTTTCGCCGCTCGGCTGGTATTACAATTACCTGTATGGGTTTCTGGCCGTTTTCATCTGCGTCGACATGTTCCGACGGCTCCCCAAGGCCGGGAGGATCGTCCTCCTGGCGGACCTGGCCTTCATCGGGGCCAACCTGAGAGAGCTTCTGGGGAAGACGCTGTTCGACCTGGCCAGGGCCCATTCCGTCATCACCGTGAATTTCCTCGTCCTGCTGGGGTTCCTGTTCTATGCCCGGATGAAGAAGATCGCCTGACCACCGCGGGCCTATCCCTTCCGGGCCGCGGCGTGGGCCTTCTTGATGAACTCCCAGACCTCGGGCCCGAAGGGCATGTGCTCGGCCGGCATGGCCCCGGCGGTGTAGGCTTCACCGATCCGGGTCTTGAGCTCCTGGTTGTCCCCGTACGCTTCGTTGAGGAGCTTCGTCCAGCGCTCCGCCAGCGACCGGGCGACCTCGCCCGCCGGGTCGGCGGCGAGGTTCCGTTTGACCTCGTCGATGAGCTCGGCCCAGCGCCGCTGGGTGGCCGCCATCGCCTCGGGCGTGTACTTCGTCCCGATTTTGGTGAACTCCTCGAGCTCGGCCTTCGTGAAAAACTTCTCGTGCCACGCTTTCTTGACGTCTTCGCCCATTTGGATGACCTCCACGATCTTGATGAGTTTCTTCGCGTCGATGCGGCCCTTGGTTTCGAGCTCCCTGAGGACCAGGTCGAGGGCCCGGGAGGCCCTCTGGAGCCGGGCGATCTCGTCCCGGACCGCCTCGGCCTGGATCCTGAGGGACCTGGCCACGACGAATCCCTTCCGGCCCAGGAGCTCCCCGATTCGGGCGAGGGAGAACCCCATGAACTTCAGGGTCACGATCTGCTGGAGCCTGAGCAGGTCCTCGTCGGTGTAGACCCTGTACCCGTTCGGCTTCCGGAAGCCCGGCCGCAGGAGGCCGATCCGGTCGTAATACCGGAGCGTCCGCGGTGTGACCTTGGTCAGCTCCGCGAATTCCTTGACGAGGTAGTTCTTCTTCATGG
>CAWEYF010000004.1:0-70832 GCA_963813235.1 Candidatus Aminicenantota bacterium
TGAACCTGACGATCGATTACAGACCCAAGTTATTCGCCTGACGAAGCAGAATGGCAACGTCATAAATGGCGAGAACCGCAGCTTGGTCCACTTGTTTTCGGGTGACCGCTATAAAAGCGCCTACCGTCAAATCTCGTCTTGTCGCCTCGGGGCAATCGCCATGGACGTGGGCGAGCAGCTTCTCGCCACAAAATCCTTCGGAGGCGCGGCGAATAAACCGCGCCGCGATTGAACGGCGTTCAGCGCTAAACATTCTCGCAGGACCAGGTTCGTCGAACTCCGGTTCCCGTGTTACCAAACATTAATGATAACATGGGATTGAACAAAGTTCCTGGATTGCATGTAGGCTTCATCTAGAAACACGCGAACGTTCCGGCAAGCGTCGCCTGACGACCAGTTTTTGAATAGATTGAGCAGGAGCCGCCCTCCAAGGCCGAGAGGACCTTTTCAGCTCCGTGATCGCGCCTATGCGTCAGGCTCTCCCAGCGCAGCAGAAAACCCCGCCGACTCGGCGCCGGCGGGGCGAAAATGTCCGGGTTTTGAAAGCCGCATCCCTATGGCCTGTAGGTTACGCTCTCGTGACGGGCGATCTCTACCGTTCGCCAACTGGTGCGCTGCGGGGTCGATTGCCGCCGTGCGAGTCGGGTGCCGCCCAGCGGCGCGGGCGAACTCGTCCCTTTTTGGATTGGCCTTAGTTTGGCGCCTGCCAATTCGCGATCCGATCGCGACCTGCGGCTTTGGCGGCGTGCAACGCCTGGTCGGCGCGCTCGATCGATTGCTCGACCGGAACGGATGGGTCGAGGAGCGTAAGCCCGAAGGAAGCCGTTACCGTGAGCGGCAAATAGCCTTCGACGAAGAATTCTCTGTTCGATAAGCCCTTTCGCAACTGCTCTGCGACTGCGCGACCCTGTTCCAGGTCCGCATCCGCGGCGCAGTAGAGGAACTTTTCGCCTCCAAAGCGAAAAAACTCATCATGGGGCCGCAAGTGGGACATCACGAATTCTGCGTATTGCACGAGAAATTCATCGCCGAGCGTGTGGCCGTATGTGTCGTTAACCTCCCTGAAGTGATCCAGATCCATCATCGCGAGACATGTGGGGATCGGCGCGAGGGCCTGCCGCTCGCTCAACGCCGTCAGCATCGCGATATGGTTCCCCGCGCCCGTTAACGGATCGCGATTACGAAGCGCATCCTCGAGTTCGTGCTTGATGGTCACTAATTGTGCGCGAACCTGCTTGAGGGCCGACAGGAATAATTCATAGTCGTCGAGAGGAATGGACCGGTGCTCCGACGCGGTTCGCAGCATGATTGCCGCGTGCCGGTGCATAAGCTCATGCGCGAGCAAAATCTGGGAAAAACTTTGGTGCGAACCCAGACGACTGGCGCCAGCGCCATGCAGCCATTGTCCGAGCGGCCACCTGTGGTTCGCATCTTCCTGGAGGTCCCGCTCGTCGGGAACCTGATCGCAAATGATCGTTCTGTTGAAATTCTCGTACCAGAGTTCGTGCTGAAACAGCGACCTGCCGGAGCTCATTCAGAGTCGTCCGCTTTTGCTCGCGGCTCAATTTCGACAAGGGCATGGGCCACCGAGTTTTCAGCGTTGCTAGCGCCACGTGTTCCGAGACAGAATATTCCAGTTCAGTGTCACATTCTTGAGAAGTGACCTGTTGTCGCTTTCGCGGCTTTGCAACGAGCGGGGAGGCAAATTGATTCGGCGGCTCTGACGAGAGAACGGAGACAGCGGTCTCCAGCGCTTGTTCGGGCGAACGGTCGCAAGCCGCGCGGCCTTGACCAATCAGCGTCCAAATATCCCGCGCATCGCAGCAAATAATCCCTTCGACCGCTCCTGAGCCGGCGGCGCCTGCGCGAGGCTTTCGGCTTCGAGCCGCGCGGCGTCGCGTTCGACGCCGGCGCGCGCGACGAGCGCGGCGAGAGTCGGCGCTTCGTGCGGCGGCGTCCAGCCGCCGGCGCGCCGTAAGTCAAGATAGGCGTCGAGCATGTCGGCGGCGTCCGTCGCGCCAGCTTCCGTGAAATGCGCGCGCGCCCGCTCGACCGCGGCGGCGTCGACGATGAGATCGCGCCGCCTTCGCCGCTTCGCGCCGGACGCCGTCGTCGATCGCCAGAGCGACGCGCGCCTCGCGCAACGCGGCGACGTCCGGCTCCTTCAAGAGCGCGCGCATGAGCCGCGCTTCTTGCGCGGCGTCAACGCCCGCCGGCGCCATGCCTTGGGCGCCGCAGGCGTCGAGATAGCGGGCAAGCAGAGAGGGCGCGCTGCGCGCTGGGGCGGCTTCGGCGGAAAGGCGCGCGGACTGCGCAAGTTCGCCACCCTCCGCGATCCCCGCCGCAAGCGCGGGATCGGCGCAGAAGGCGCCATAGCCGCCGAGCTGCTGCAGACGCGCGCGGGCCGGCCCCGTCTCGCCGATGACGAGCGCCGCGAAGCTCGCTTGCGCCAAGGGCTCGAGCGCATCCCACAGGCCCGGCGGCTCGAAACGCGCAGCGATTTCCGCGCGCGCCAGAGCGCTGTTCAGCGAAGCGACAAACTTGTCGCGCCGGCCCTTCAGACCGGCGGCGCGTTCGGCCACGGCGCGGGCGGCCGCGCCGGTCGCGGCGCGCGCGGCGTCGGCGGCGCGGCGCATGAGCTCGTCGAGAAGGCCGTCGTCATCCGTCGCGCGGCGCGGCGCGAGCCCGTCGCCTTCGACGCGAAAAAGCCGCGCGAAGGCGGGGCCGCCGGGATCAATCGGGGCGATGCCGAGATCGCCGGGCCCCGCAGCCGGGGCAGACGAGGCCGACGTCGTCGCCAAGGGCCGCGCCGTAAAATTCGATTTCCGCGGTTTCGCCCATGCCCTGACCGCTGAGCACCTCTAGGTCCTGGTTGGTCGCGGCGACCACGCGCAGGTCGACCGTGATGTCCCTCAAGCCCCCGACGCGCTTGAACGTGCTGGTTTCGAGGAACCGGAGAAGCTTGGCCTGCAGGGGCAGGTCCAGGCTGCTGATCTCGTCCAGGAAGAGCGTCCCTTCGTCGGCCAGCTCGACCAATCCCCTCTTTTGCTGCTTGGCGTCCGTGAACGCCCCTTTTTCGTAGCCGAACAGCTCGCTCTCGAGCAGGGTGGCCGGGATGGCCGAACAGTTGATGGCGAGAAAGGGCGCTTCGCTCCGCCGACTCCAGAGATGAAGCGCCTGCGCAAAGAGGTCCTTCCCCGTCCCGCTCTCACCCTGGAGGAGGATGATCGAGGCCTCGCTCTCGGCGAGCTTCCGGACCACGTCCAGGAGCTCTCGCATGACGGGCGTTTCACCGACGATCGGAACGTTCGTCGACTTCGCCCTCGCGATCTCCCGGTAGGTGGCGATCTTCTTCTTCAAGGCGGCCGCCTCCAGGGCGTGGACCACGGTGCTCCTGAGCTTGGCGTCGTCGACGGGCTTCGTGATGAAATCGTAGGCCCCGAGGCGCATGGCGGTCACGACGTCCTCAATGACCCCGAACGCGGTGATCATGATGACGGGCAGCTCGGGCCAGTTCTTCCGGAGATCCTCCAGAACATCGGTTCCCTTCGCGTCCGGAAGCTTCATGTCCAGGAGAAGGAGGTCCGGGCTCTCATCGGTCAGCGACCGCAGTCCGGCCGCCCCGCTCTCCGCCTCGACGACCTCGTATCCCCAGCCCATCATCTTCCGGGCCAGGGACCAGCGGACCAGCCGCTCGTCGTCGATGATCAGGACCTTCTTCTTCGGCATCGTCACTCACACGGCAGGTCGAGCGGCAGACGGAGGATGAAGGTCGTCCCCTTCCCCTCCCGGCTGTGGACGGAGATCGTCCCCCTGTGGGCGTCGATGATCTTCTTGCAGATCGAAAGCCCCAGCCCGGTCCCTTCCTTCTTGGTCGAGAAGAACGGATTGAAGATATGAGGCAGCTGCGATTCCTTGATCCCGCGGCCTTCGTCGACGATGAAGATGAACAGGGCCCGGTTCGGCACGAACCTTAAGAAAATAAAGATGTTCCCTTGTTTGTCGATGGCCGAGATGCTGTTGAGGAGGAGGTTCAGGATCACTTCCTGCAGGCGGTCCGCGTCCAGACAGATGCGGAGGATCCTGCCCGGAGGGATGGAAATGGAAGCGGATGTCCTTGCCATTCAGCTGGGTCTTGGCCAACCGGACGGCGTTCTCGACAAAGAGGCCGGGAACGACCGGGCTGAAATGGGGCGGTTTGGGCCGGGCATAGCTCAAGAAATCCTGCATGACGCAGATGATCTTATCGATCTGAACGAGGATCTCCTGGAAGATCTCTTTTTGGGGATCGGCGATGGTCGTGTTCTGGCTGATGATCTCGAGAGCCCCCTTCATTCCCGATAAAGGATTCTTCACCTCATGGGCCAGCCCCGCGGCCAGTTCGCCGAACGCGGCCAGGTGCTCGGCCCGCTCGATCCGCTGGTTGTAAAGGGCCTCGATCTCCCGGTTGGCCGCTTTCAGCTTCTCCACCATGAGGTTGAAGCTCACGGTCAGGCTGCCGATCTCGTCGTTCTTCCGAGGTTCCAGACGGACCGACAGGTCCCCGTCCTGGACCTTCTTCATCTTGTCCTTGAGGAGCGAGATGGGCCGGTTGATGAGCCTCTCGAAGAGGCGGAGGATGATGAAGGTTAAAATGCCCAGGCTGAGGACGGCCGGGACGATCCCTTTCCATTGGCTTTTCCAGATCAGGTCGGAGGCCTCACGGTAATCGAACACGACTTCGAGGACCCCGTTGACCCGGCGTTCGGACCCGTGACAGGAATAGCATTCCGGCTCGTTCTCCACGAGCAAAAGGCTGCGGATCGTGCGCTCGGATCTTGAAAATCGGGTCTGGCGCGCCGCTCTTTCAGCGACCATCGCCCTGATCGTCCCCCGGTCCTCCGGGGAGAGCTCGGTGGACTTCTCTTCGGCCCGGGTCGAAGCGAAGATCCTCCCGGCGGGAGTCAGGATGCGGATGCTCTTGATGCCTCTCGTGGTCAGCGCCAGCTCATGGATCTCAGCCTGCGCGTCCTCGACCCGGCCGCACTTTTTGAGGAAGAAGACACTGCTCTTGGTTAGGGAGCCCACGAGATCTGCTTCCCGCTGGATCAGGGCGTAGATGACGCCGCGATGGGTCGTCATCGATAGAAGGGTCAGGATGCCCGCCGAAGCCGCCCCCAGGACGAGGACATGAAAGATGACCTTGGCCCGGAGCGTCCAATGCCTGATGTCGAGAATCATCTATATTCTACTGTTACGATAAGATCTCTAGGAGGGATTATAGCCGAGAGGAAACCCCAATGCAAGCCGTCGGGGCGGCCCCGCGGGGCTCAGGGGCCTGTTCTTCGGACTCAGGAGGAGACTTGAAAAGGCCCCCTTGCGAGGGCCTTTTCAAGTCTATGGATCTTGGCTTGCGATTCTACCAGCGATAGCTGATCGATCCCCGGAAGATGTTGGCGTTGTAGTTCGGCACCCGGGCGCCGAGAAAGAGCGCCTTGTTGGCGCTGGGATCGAGCAGCGGATAGATGTTGTTGACGACGTCTGAATTGAGCGACCCGTCAGCCTGCCTGGCGAAGTAGGACGTGCCGGGCATCGTATAGAGGTCCAGATTGTCCAGGGCATAGTCCGCGTGATCGTACTTCTGCATCCACCAGAGGAGCCCGACCGTGATGTGCGTGGTTACCTGATAGCTCAGCCTTGTTTTCCAGATCGTGGTGGCGTTAAAGACCTCGGGATATCCAGTGTAGGGACCCACGGGAGGAAAGTTCAAAGTCGTGGTGTTGGTGGGATAGTAGATATCTCCGCCGAGCACACCGCCCGCCGCGAGGACGAAGCTGGAATTGCTCCTGCCCTTGGAATAGTCGTAGTCGGACGTGATCTCGAGGCGGTCCGGAATAACGTCCCACCGAAAGCCCAGCGTGTACGTGTTCGCTTTGTTCTCGATGGCGTTCCAGTAGCGGTCCTCGGGATTGGAAAGAACGGTGCTGTTCGGCGCGGCGATGGCGGGGCTGTAAAAGAAGTTCGAATTCATGTTGTACTTTTCGGTGACCAGAGCCGCGTTCAGGCTGAACCGCTCGTTCAGGCTCCACATGAAGTCCACGCCGATGTTCGACATCTTCATCTTTTTCAGGCCGACATCCGTGCTGGGATACTTGTTATCGAGCCCCTGAACGGAAAGGGTCACGGCAAGGTTGGCCAACGGGGTCAGGGTCAGCGCGGCATTGTAAACTTTACCTTCCCGCTTTGTCAGGTCGGTCATGAAGAAGCCCGGCTGGTTGCCGAGGTTGTAAACCTTGGTTACCCCGTCCGTCGCCAGCGTGTAAGGCTGAACGGCGGTCGCGAAGGCCTCGGGATTCGCGGCTCCCGGAGTGCGTTTCACGGCGCTGTAACTGCCGCGAAAGCCGGCTCCCTTGACATTCGCATCGATCGTGACGCCGAGGGTGTTGTCCGCGATGCTCAGGTACTCCCGTTCATCGTAGCTCGTCTTCTTATGGGAGAGATTTAGACCGAGCCTCACGCCGCGGAGGGGCGTGAAGTGGGCCTCCCCTTTGAGGGCGTCCTGCTTGTAGCCGCTCATTCCACCGGCGATCGAACCCGCACTGCTGTAGCTGCCGCTGCCGTCGCGGCTGACCGTGCTGTGGAAGATGTACTCGGGGGTTTTGTCCTTCAGCTCGTACGAGCGGTAATACGCGCTGTAGCCGAAGTAGCGTGAAGGCGCTCCAGAGAGGTTGAGCATCACCAGCTGCGTATCGAACCTGGCGTTGATGCTGGGGTATTCCGGAGAGAGGCTGAAATTGGGGTCGGGAGCGGTGGCGCTGGTGGCCAGAAGCGGGTTGGTGGATTGGGGGATAAGGTCCCGGTCCATGGACATGCGGCCCTTCTGGAATGTGAGCGTGAACGTGTGGCGCAGGGGCAGGATCAAACCCGCGGAAAGGTCGACGTTCATGGCCTTGTTGTCCGGGGCATTCCAGAGACGCGCGGTGCTCGAACCGGCAACGAGGTTGGTTTGGGCGGCAGGATTCCAAAAATACAGGACGTTCTGCAACATCTCCGGATTGTCCACCGTGCTGAAGGGGACGTCGTTGGTGAACCTGCTTAAAGAGAAGGAGCCATCGGCGAAAAAGCGTCCCCGGGTGAAGTCGACGTCGGCGCGGAGTTCGTCGGTCGTGTACTTGATGGACTGGGCGATCTCAATGTAGGTGGGCCCCCCTCTTCCGTAGAAGGCATAGGGCTGGGTGCCGTTCCGGATCTCCCGCTGATAAGCGAGCTTGAAGTTCCAATTCTTGATCGCAGTGAGATCGAAACTGGCCTTGTCCGTCGTGCGGACATAGCGCAGATCGACGGAGGGGGCGCCGCTTACGTAGTCCCGGTAGGACCAGAAGCGGTTGTCGTTCGAATTCGTGGGAGCCGCCGGTTCCGTGCTCCCCGTTCCCCGCCAAGGCGACCAGATCCTCTGAAGGTCGGCCCGCATCGCATCGGCCAGTTTGAACTCTCCCGGAGAAGTCTCGCGATAGGGAGAGACGCCCGTGTTGGAGAACCAGCGGGGGTTCTGATCCAGGGATAGGGTCAGCTTCCAGGAGCTTTCCTTGCCCCAAACAAGGGAGGCGGATTGGTCGTCCAAGCCGATGTTGGTTCCCTGGATCTTCAAATAGCGGCCCTTGGAGCCCTGCCATCTGAAAGCGGCCTTCAGGAGGATGAGGCCCTTCTTGACCACTTCATACTGTTGAAGCTTGGATGAATCGTTGAGGCCGGTGCCTCCCTGGCCGCCGATGGTCAGGTCAAAGGCGATCTTGGGATCCTTCTCCTGGGCTAACAGGGGGGCCGCCGCCAGGGCGAAAACGATCACCAGGTTGAGAAGACGGTTGTTTTTTTTCGCGGTCATGTCCATTCCTCCTTAGCGAAAGAACACGTTGCCGGCGGGATGCGTGGAGCCGTGGATCGCGGAGTGACAGTTCACGCAACTCTTGTTGAAGGTGTAACGATCCCGAGCTTGGTGGGCATTGCCCATGCCGCCTCCGGCGAAGGCGTTATGGCACTGGATGCAAAGAATGGGCTGCTTGACCTTGAGGAGGTTATCGTTGATCGTGCCGTGAGCGTCGTGGCAGTTCAGACAGTCCTCGCGCACGGGAGCATGCTCCCAGAGGAA
Organism: Candidatus Aminicenantota bacterium; assembly: GCA_963813235.1. GTDB lineage: Bacteria > Acidobacteriota > Aminicenantia > Aminicenantales > Saccharicenantaceae > JALHVH01. The sequence goes on from CAWEYF010000004.1 coordinate 8,126, forward strand.
GGGGCCGCGCTTTTCGGCATGACAACTATAGCAGTTCTGGTTGACGGTGGCCTGCTGAAGCATCGCGGGGCCCGGCCGTGCCGTGAGGGTTGTGGCACGAAGAGCATTCCATCTTGCCTTCCCGCATGGGCATGTGGCCAGAGCGCATCAGCGCGGCCTTCTTCTGCAGATGGCAGGTGGTGCAGAGCTCCATCTGGGGCTTGGCCAGCAGGGCCTTGGGCGCCGCCCCCTTGGGATGCAGATTGTGGCATTCCGCGCAGGCTAGGCCCCGGTTGGCATGGGCCGAGCCGTCCCAGCGCTTCTGCCCGGCGCTCGTGTGGCAGGTCTGGCAGACCGCGGTGCTGTCGGACGCGGGGAGGGTCTTCAAATTCCTCATCGTCCCCTTCCCGCCGCCCGCGTCGACGTGGGCCTTGCCGGGGCCGTGGCACGTCTCACAGGCGTTCTTCGATCGCATCTCGAAGCCCTTGCCGCCGTGAGCGGTGCCCCGGAAGGCGGTGACGACCTCCTCGTGGCAGGCGGCGCACTGATCTATGCCGACATACGGGCCTTCCTGGCCCCGCCGGGGCCGGGAGCGTCGCCGCCAAAAGAACGGCACCGGCGAGAACGAAGGCGAACGCGACGGCGGCCGGGATGATCGGCGTCAATCGATGATGCTCTTTCATCCGTTATTCTCCTTTTTTATAAGAATTGACGATGTCAACGACTTGTCCGAGGCCGGGCTCCCCACCGCCCCGCTGACGACGGACCTGATCGCTTCGGACGTGAACGGCTTTTCGATGATCGCGTAGGGCGCGACGTCGCCCAGCGTCTTAACCGCCTGATCCTTGGTCAATGCCGTGAGCGTGACCACGCGGGCCTTCGGCTGTTTCGAGATCATTTCCCCAAAGAACGACCTGGCCTGATCTCCGCAGATCTCGAGGTCGGTGATGATCAGGGCATATTCCGTCTGGTCGGCCAGCGTCAGAGCCTCGTTCGTCGTCGCCGCGGTATCGACCGCGTACCCGTCCTGCGAGAGGATCTTGTCGAGCGACCAACGGATCAGCTTCTCGTCGTCAAGGATCATGATTCGGAACATTGCTTATCGTCCTTATCGTTTTACTAGCATTTTTCGTGCCATTCGATCATATAATCGTATCTTATTGATTATATAGTATTTAAGTAGTTTATAGCTAATCGAATACATCGCGGATGACAAAAAGTGGGTGATTTCACCATGCGGTGGGTGATATACCCCACCTGCTATTGGGGCCAACGGGGGCCTGATCCGACCGGCTCAACGCGAATTCCCGCTCTGCCTCGGGCGACGGGAATGAACCGCGCCCAAAGGATACGACGAACGAGGTTCTTGAGCCGGGTATGCTTGGAGGGAGGGCTCAGGGAGCCGGCGGCGTTTTCGGATCCGCTTCCGTGCCCCGCGCCCCAAGAGCGCTTTTTCGCCTGGCCAGGATCTTCCGGTATTCCAGGGCGTGCAGCGTTCTCAGCTCATGCCCCGTGATCTTGCCGTTGAGCCAGATCTTGCTCATCGGGAAGACTTCGGGATTGAGGTGGACGTTGTACATGTGCCAGATGATGATGGCCAGGAAGGCCAGCATGGCCTCGTAGCCGTGGACGATGACGAAGATGTCATGGACCCACAGGGGGAAGAGCTTGAGCGATAGCCCCACGTTCCACATGAAAAAGCCCGAGATGATCATGACGAAGGATCCCCAGGCGACGGCCAGGTATTCCAGCTTCTCGATAAAATTGTATCGGCCGTACTCCGGCGGTTTCTCGAACCTCCAGAACGGGTGGCGGTCGAAGAACGCCTTGAGGAAGCCCTTCCGGTACAGCCAGCCGGACAGGCCCACGTTGTATCCGAAAAGGGCCAGGGCGTCGAGGGCGTCCTTCACACCGGGGATCATCTCCTTGAAGTTGTCACGGCCCCTCCGCGTCAGGATGGTGTAGCCGAAGTGCCCGGCGATGTCGACGATGAGAATGACGGCCGCGACACGGTGCAGGATCCCGCGATAGTAAAACGCCTTTTCGAATCCGAAGATGGATTTGAAAACGCGCAGCTCGTAGAACATCAGGGGAAGGCCGGTCGCGACGAGGAGCGAGAACGAGACGACGAGGAGGATGTGCTGGACCCTCTCGGCCAGGTTCATCCGGAGAAAGATCTCGTCGTCGCGGATGAGTTCGGCGCCGGTCATCTCTTCCATCGGATCCTCAGGCGCCGATAGAGGTCGGCGAAGATGAAGGCCAGGAAGACGGAGATCAACCCGGCGATGATGACGATATAGACGATCTTGACCGTGTAGGCCCAGCGGTTCTCGGTCTTCACCGATACGACATGGATCCGGCCCTTGGAGAAGTTCACTCCGGCGCCGGGGTGGCAGGTCCCGCACGTGGAAGCCATGTTGGCCGGGTTGATCGACGAGAGGGGATCGGAGGACGGCCGGATGGCGTGGTGCCCGTGACAGCTCGAGCAGTTGGCGACCCTGACTTCGCCGAACTTCGAGGCCGTGCCGTGGTAGGACGCGGAGAACGTCTTGAGCCGGGACGTCAGAAAGCCGTACTGTCTGGCCAGGGCCTCGTCGTCGTGGCAGCGCGAGCAGACGGCCGCCACCTTCGTGGCGTAAACGACCGAGTTGAGGTCCGCGGGAGACCGAATGTCGTGCTCGTTGTGACAGTCCGTGCAGACCGGCACCTCCTGGATGCCTTTGACATAGTCCTTGCCGTGGACGCCTTCGAGGTAATCCCGTTCGATCCCGGCATGACACGCCCCGCACGTCCGGATGATGTTCCGCCGTGAAACCTTGGACTGCGGGTCGTTCGACCGGACGGATGGAGTGGCCGCCGTGGCAGCTGAGGCAGGTCGCGGAAAGGCTCAGCCCCGCCTTGGACAGGGCCCGGTAATGGATCACTGTCCTTATAGCCGCCGACGAATTCCGGCCCCCGCGCGGCCCGGACCCGGTCGAGATGACAGGACAGGCAGGTGTCGGGGATGTTCATCGCGAAGGTGTGCGAACGGGTGTCGTCGGCGGGACGGATATCATGCGTGCCGTGGCAATCCTTGCAGAGAACGGCGATGGGCGTCGCCCCGTCTTGGGGATTGCCATGAACGCTGTCGCGGACCTCTCGATCGGCCTTGTCGTGGCAGGACGCGCAATCGACCGGCTTGAGCTTCGCAGCGTGGGGGAAGTCCGTCAGCTTTTTAAGGTCGGCGTGGCAGTCGACGCAAGCGATTCCCGCCGCGCCGTGGGTCGAAGCGGTGAAACTCGCGCCGTCCACGAAAAGGGAAAGGCCCCGGTCCGTCTTCAGCCCGGAGTCCCCATGGCAGGTCAGGCAGTCGTCGTCCGATGGGCCGCCGAAGGCCGGCGGAGCCGCCCAGAGGAAGGCCAGCGCCGCCGGGAGGGCCAGCCGCAGGAACGCGTCGCGAAGCCTCATCAGGTCTTGAATCCTCGCCGGCGGCGGATGATGGCCGGAATGAAAAAGACGAGGGTCAGGGCGGTCAGGATGAAGACGGTCCAGACCAGGATCTTCTTGACGTAGAAGGGGGCTCCGGACTTGGCCTTGCTGTAATCGCGGTGGATCTTCGTCCCGGCGATCTTTTCCGTCATCGCCGGGTGACAGGAGGCCTGGCCGCAGGTTTTCGCCAGGTTCGCCGGGAAGACCTTCGACTCGGGGTCGGCGGCCGGGCGAATGTCATGAACCCCGTGACAGTCGACGCAGCTCGCCTCGGCCGTACCTCCAAGGCCGATGGCGATGCCATGAAAGCTCTCGATAAAGGTCTGGATCCTGTCCTCGGGAACGCCGTATTTTCTCATGATCTCGGGCCGGGCGTGGCAGGTCGAGCAGGTGTCGGGGACATGCATTTTCGATGTCGGGGACTAGAGGGGAAGCCGTCGCGGCGACTTTATGCTCGCCGTGGCAATCCACGCAGAGGGGGACGTCGGCGTTCCCTTTCAGCGCTTCCCGGCCATGGATGCTGCGGGAGTATTCCTCGAGGATGAGGCGGTGGCACTTGCCGCATGTCGCCGGGTCCTTTGCTGGAAGATGCGGAACGCCCGCGCGCTGGATGTTGTGGACTCCATGGCAGTCCGTGCAAACCGCGGCGAAATCGAGCAGGCCCTTGTCGTAGAGCGCCCGGCCGTGGACGCTCTGCCGGTATTCGTGGTAGGGGGATTCAGCGTGGATGTTGTACTTCACGACGACATTCATGTCCTCGTGACAACGGGAGCACGTGAGAGGGATATTGCGGCGGTTGACCATGGAGCCGGGATCGGCGACGGGCTTGATGTTGTGCCGCCCATGACAGTCCCAGCACCGGGCCACTTCCGGGACGTGACGTTCGAGGTAGGCCCGGCCGTGGACGCTGTCGGGATAGGAGGCCGGGGTGCCGCCGGGCCTCGCGTCCGGGGCCTCTTGATGGCAGGATCCCGTGCAGGAAGGGGGCGGAATATCCTTCTTGGCCTGGTGGGGCGACGTGCCTTGGCGTGTTTCGATCCCCTGATGGCACTCCGCGCAGCCGAGCCCTTCATGGGACGAGCCTTGAAGGGAGACCTGGCCATGACATTCCCGGCACGCCGGCGTCGGTGAGGCGGCTTGGCCTCTGTTTCGATCCTGGGCGGCGGAAGACAGGCCACCCGATAACGCTACGGTCGCAAGAATAAGCGCGATCCGCCCTATCCGATGGCCTCTTTCGCAATCCAAGGGTCTTGGGCTCAAGGTGGAAACCATCCCGGCGGAAATGGAAAGAAACTTACTTGGCCGGGACGGAGTGCTTGATCTTTTCCCAGGAAGCCGCGAAGTCGAAGGCGATGCCGTGGGAAGTCTCGTGGCACTTCAGGCACTGGGCCTTTATGGCTTCGGGGGTTCCGTAAACGATCAATCCGTTCTTCACAGCCTCGGCCTTGTCCTTCATCACGCTGAGCTTCTTGTACGCGCTTCCGGGGCCATGACAGACCTCACAGGAGACACCTCCGGTCTTGAGGTCGGGGGCTTGGGCGGCGAGCGGAGAGTGGCACTTGAAACAGCGCGGGTCGCCCGCCGGGTTATCCACGCCCATGGCCTTCGCGACGTCGGCCGCCTTGGGCGATGTCAAGGCTTCCAGGGACTTGGAATGCTTCGAGGCTTCCCAGATGGGATATTGCTTTCCTTGGTTCTCCGTCTTATGGCATATCTGACATTTTTGGGCACCGACGTAGGAAAAGTCCTGGCTGATGGCCGGGATGGCCGGAAGGAGCATCGCCAGCGCAAAGAGCGCGATCTTGTTTTTCATGATCACTCCCTATAACTCTTATTTGATTTAACGGAAAAGACATTTTATTAAACGCGCGGCGACTTGTCAACGCGTTTTGACAGGGATTCTTCTGAGACTTTTAAACCTGGTCCCCGCCGGAGCCTTCTCCCTCCCGCCGTGCCCGTGCCATCCGCCTGATCTTCAGGGCCAAGGCAGCCGCCAGCAGAGCCAGGAGAACGGTGGTCACGCCCAAGCCCCGCCGCCGGAACCGGGCCTCTTCCAGAGCCTTCTCCCCCGCGGTGCGGACCCCGGCGAGCGCCGTCTCCCCTTCAGCGACGGTCTTTCGGATCCCGGCCGTATCGAGACCGTGGGTCAGGTCCTTGGCGGTGAGGAGGATGGTGTTCACGTCCTGGAGCTTGAATTCCGCGTCACTCACCTCGACGCCCTTCAGCTTGGCGCGCGCCAGGAGGTCCGCGGCGGCTCGAAACCCGGATTCGAACCCGTCGAGTTCCCCGCGGAGCTCGGCCGCCGCCTCGGATCCCCGAGACCCCTTCTCGTGGCATTGCCCGCACACCGCACGGTCGTCCGTCCCGATCATGGCCGTGGACGGAGGGACGATCTTGTGGTTTCCATGGCAGAGTTCACACTCGCCGACGCCGAGCTCGTCGAAGGCCTTTTTGTGGGGGCTCTTGATGAAGAGCTCGCCCGTCGAGGGATGGCACTGGCGGCAGACCGAGGCCACCGACGTCACGGAGGGGGGGAAGGCACCGTGGTTGCCGTGGCAGCTGTTGCAGACCGGGGCCGACAGGTCCTTCTTCTCGAACAGCGCCTTGGCGTGAACGCTCGCCTTGTAGTCGTCCAGCTGGTCCGATGGAAGTCTGTAGCCCTCCATAAGGACCTTGTCGGAATGGCAGCGGCCGCAGGTTTGGGGGATATTCCACGGAAAGGTCAGGGACTTGGGAAACCTTGCGGACTGGATGCCGTGGACCCCGTGGCAGTCCGTGCAGACGGCGGCCTTTGTGTCTCCCGATCTCAGGAGCTGCCCGTGGCGGCTGGTCCCGTATTGGCTAAGCTGGTCGGTGCGCAGGGCGGGATTGAAGGCCCGCATGGCCGCGGCGTCGGCGTGGCACCCGCCGCAGAACTGGGGGATTTGGCCCCGTTTGGGCGCGCCCTTGAAGGACTTGTCCTTGGCCAGGTCGACGTCGTCCTTGTCCGGATCCCCTCCATGACAGTCCTTGCAGCTGAGGCCGTACGAGGCGTGGATATCGGTGGCGAAAGAGACGACCGGAGCCTTGAGCTCGTCCTCGAGCTGGCGATGACACTCGATACAGCTGTTCTTCTGGCCAAAGGCCAGGAGCGGCGCGAAGAGGACCGCCGCGGTGAAAAGGTGGATCGCGCGTATCTTCATGGCTTCTTTCCGTCAGAACTTAGGCAACGCATAGGTCAGGACCGTCATGATCAGGATATAGGCGGCCAAGGCCAGGCCGATCCAGGTGAAAACCGGGCTTCGCTTCTCGCGCCCGGCGCGCCGGTCCAGGAAGGGGACGAGCATCCAGAGCAATCCCCCGGCCATGAAACCCAGGATGGCCAGCTTCTCCCCCTCGAGGGAAAGGATGTGGGCGGGGACGATCTTGAGCGTCGAGAACATGAACGTGAAATACCACTCCGGCTTGATGCCGAGGGGTGTCGGAGCCAGCGGGTCGGCCTTTGTCCCGATCTCCCACGGCAGAAAGACGCACAGGACGCCGATGAGGACGAGGATGAGCGTCCAGCCGAGGGCGTCCTTGTACAGGAAGTCGGGAAAAAAGGGGATCTCTTTTGTCCCCCGCTCGCCGATGGGCTTGCTCATGCCCAGGATCTGAACGAGAAGGATATGGATCCCGACGAGGATCAGCGCGGCCAGGGGAAGCAGGGCGACGTGGAACCAGAAGAACCGGGAAAGGGTGGCCTGGGAGACCTCGGATCCCCCCAGGATAAGCGTTTTGAGTCCCTTCCCGACGAGCGGGAGGCTCCCGGCGATGTCCGTCCCGACGCGGGTCGCGAAATAGGACAGTTCATTCCAGGGAAGAAGGTAGCCGCTGAACCCGAACGCCATGAAGACGACGAGCAGGAGGAACCCGGTCACCCATGTCAGCTCCCGGGGCTTCCGGTAGGCCTTGAGGAAGAACGTCGAGAACATGTGAACGAAAAGGAGACCGATGAGGATATTGGCCGTCCAGCTGTGGACCGAGCGGATGAGCCAGCCGAACTTGACGCCGCTCATGATGAAGTGGATGCTTTCGTGGGCGGCGTCGATGTGGGGCGTATAGTAGAGAAGGAGCATGGCCCCCGTCGCGATCTGGATGGCGGTCAGGAACAGGCAGATACCGCCGAAAAAATACCAGAACGACCGGCGATGCTCGGGGACGGTCTTTTTCTTCCCGAAGGTTATGAGCTGAGAGAGTTGGAGGCGTTCGTCAAGGAAGTTCCAGACGCTCTGCCCGATCTTTGGAGCCATGTCAGCTTTTCCTGGAGACGATGATGTCGGACCCGGAGACCTCGACCGCATAGGTCTCGAGCGGCCTCGGCGGCGGCCCGGACAGGACATTTCCGCCGAGATCGAAACGGCCGTTATGACAGGGGCAGAAAAGGGTCCCGGTTTCGCTGTCATAGCGAACCGTACAGGTCAGGTGCGTGCAGACGGCCGATAGGGCAACCAGAGCCCCCTCCGCCGTATTGACGAGGACGGCCGGCGCCGACCCGAACTTGAAGACCTTGGCGGCGTTGGGAGGAAGCTCGCCGGCCTTGGCTGCCGTCACGCTGTTCTGGACGGCCCCGGCGCTCTTGGACGGGAGCACGTAGCGGACGACCGGATAAAGAAAGGCGGCGACCGTCGCCAGCAGGCTTCCGCCAAAGAAGACATCAATGAAATTCCGGCGCTTCACTTCTTCCCTTCTTGACCGGCGCTTAACGATTTAATCGAACTCGTGGTTTTTGTCAAGTATTCGTCGATGAACATATAGTTGTGGATTCCCGAGCTCCCGTCGAGTTCGATCGTCCGCAACGCTTCCTCGATCTTCCGGACCTCAGCTTTCTCGGGCTCCGTCAAAGGCCCCTTATAGAGGGCGTGGAGGCCGGCCCGGACCTCTTCGGCCCGGCCCCGGACACCGTCCCGCCACTCGGCGAACGTCGCCCGGTACTTTTCGTCGTGGCAGGCAACGCAGGGGCCGCCGTCGGGCCTGACGATCTTCTTGGCCTGATCCAGGTGGCAATCCGCGCACGACGCGCCGCCCTCGGCCATCATGTCTTTCGGGACCTTGAGGTCCCCGAGCGATCCTCCCTCGTACAACGTTTTCTGGAGGGCATGGCATTCTCCGCATCTTTTCTTGGACTGTTGATGATGGCAGGAGGCGCAGGACGCCTTGGTAGCCGTCAGCTCTCCATGGCGGCGGACGTTCGAATGGCACGTCCCACACGCCAGCTTCTGCTCGACCGCATGTTTGCGGTGGGAGAATTGGAGCCCGAACACGGACGGCGTGATCTCCTCGATCCCGGCGTGACAGGCCAGGCAGGCGTTCGGCGTTTCGCGGTTCAAGAGAGTCGTCGCTTCCGGCCGGTAGCGGGAGCCGACGGCGGCCAGGGCTTCGCGGATCTTTTCCACCGATGCCGTCAGGAGTTCCTGGGAATAGGCCATATTATGAACGCTCTTGCCTTTTTCCACGATATCGATGTTGAACCGGGCTTCAGCGAGGAGCGCCTCCGCTCCTTTCTGTTTCGGCCCGGCCGCCGACCGGACGGCCGCGGCCGCCCGCGCCGAAATGTTCATAATCTCCGCCAGCCGCTTCTCGGTCGCATTCTCCCAGTTCTTGAGGATCCGGTCGAAGCCGCGGCCGTGGCAGGACTCGCAGGCCGCGCCGCTCGCCGTGAGCGTATCGCCCCTGTCCAGCCGGCCGCTGCCCGCATGGAACATGTGGCAGCCCTGACAGCTCAGCCCTTTCTCCAGCATGACATTGGGCATGGCGTGCGGGACCCCGTTCCCGCCTTGGCCCGTATAAAGGATTTTCTGGGCGCTGTGGGTCCCTTGGTGGCAGGCCTGGCAGTCGGCGATGGTCTCGATGTCCTTGACGATCCTGTGCTGGATTTCACGGTGGCACTGATCGCATTCGATCTTGTTGGCCGTGATGTGGGTCCGGTGCATGAGGTTCGTATCGTCGTACTTCTCCAGCCGGTCCCGCTCGAAATGGCACTTGTAACAGTTCTCCTTCGGCACTTCGCCGTCACCGGAAACGATCCGGCTATGGCACTTGTCGCAGCGATAGCCGTTGTCGAAGACGGGCGCATGGTCGAAGCGGTCCTTGAGGGCCAGAAGCTCGTCCTTGCGGTGACAGACCCCGCATTCCCCCGTCCGGACCTCGGGCGTCTTATCCTTGAAGTGGCAAAGGAAACAGGACGTCGACGTCACCGTGATGTGCTCGCCCTGGACGATCTGGGAATGACAGCTCGTGCAGCGCAGGGTTTTGCCCCGCTTGAGATCGGAGAAATGGGCCTTGTGGTCGAAAACGACCTTGCCGAACTTGACCTTGCCCTCGAGCAGCCTCCGGTCGTGGCAGCCGCGTCGGAGGCAGCTTTCGTCCTGGATCTCCGCCCAGGGTTTGGACTTCACATAGAGGCGCGTCCAGTAGCGGCCGACCATGACCAAGCCCTCGATCTTCGTCCGGAAGAACGACCTCATGCCGGGCGGGTAATGGCAGACCTTGCACTGAACGTCCTTGTGGGAGGAGGTCTTCCAGCTATCGAAAAATGGCTTCATGTAATGGCAGGACGAACAGAAGCTCGAAGTCGATGTCACCTCGACGGAAACGATGAACAGGAGGATGAGGGCCGCCAACAGGCCGAACAGGAGGAGGAGGCGTTTCCGGCGTTTCGGTTTCGGCCGCCGCGAGGCTTCCGGGCCCGTAACGGCGGCCGGATCCCGAGGGGTTTCCTCACGCATAGGAGTGCAGGCCCGAAAGGAGGTAATTGACCCCGAAATAGGTGAATAGTGCGGCCAGGAAGCCGATGATGGCAATGAGCGCCGAGCGTTTCCCCTTCCACCCCATGACGATCCGCGTATGGAGATAGAGGGCGAAGACGAACCAGGTGATCAGGCTCCAGACCTCCTTGGGATCCCAGCTCCAATATGTTCCCCAAGCCTTGTAAGCCCAGACCATGCCGAAGACGAGCCCCCCCAAGGTGAAAAGAGGGAAGCCCACGGCGACCGCCCGGTAGCTCACGGAGTCCATTTTCAGCTTCTTCTCCTCCGTATCGGACCTGAGGTAGAGAAGACTGGCGATGAACGCTACGGCGAAAAACGCTTCGCCGAGGAGGGTGACGGACACGTGGAGCCAGAGCCAGTAGCTCTGGAGGGCGGGGACGAGGGGCGTCGCCTCCTTGGGCATGAGCGGAGACGAGGCCAGGGCGACCAGGCCGACGGCGATCAGCATCACGTAAGGAGCGACCCTCGGGATACGGAATTTCCTGTCGAGGACGATCAGAGCGAGGACGGTGGCCCAGGCTAGAAAAGAAAGCGATTCATACATGTTTGTGAAGGGCGCGTGCCGGCTGACGACGGTCCTGAGGATGAGGGCCCCGGTGTGGAGCAGGAGGCCGGCCGCGGCCAGGACCAGGCCCGCCCCCGCCCATTTCTCCTTCCTGGAGAAAAGAGAAGCGAGGTAGACAAGCGCCGACCCGATGTAAAGGAAAAACGCGATCGTGAAGAGCGTGGCTTCGGTCATTTGGCCCTCCTGAGGGATTCGACGAGAAGATCGAATTCGGCCTGGAACGCTTCGCGGTTCTTCGAGGCGAAGCCGCCGAGGACCGCTTCGGACTTCCCCTGGACCTCCTCGAGGGCGACTCGGATCTCGCGGGGAGGCCAGTAAAAAGCGAGGAAAAAGCCCGCCGTGACGAAGATGCAGCCGAGCCAGATGAAGGTCGCGCCCGGGTCCTTGGCCGCTTCGAGGACGGAATACTGGGGAGCCTCATAGCTCTTCAGGACAAAGGAAAGAGAGGCTTGGCCCACCTTGTGTCCCTCCCCGAAATCGGGATACTTGGCAAAGGTCCAGCCCGAGTATACCCGCTCCTCCCCTTTCCAGACTTCGACCATGGCGGCCGGATTGTTGGGCTCGGGGGACCGGGTTTGGACCTGGTTTCCCTCGCCGATGACAAAATCGGGGACGAACCGGCTGACGGCAACGTGGGTGAAATCCGGGTCGTCCACGGCTACGCGCTCGCCGACCTTCGCGGACAAGGACTTGAGATAAGCGGGGTCGGCGGGTTTCTTGACGTCGATCTCGAGGCGAGGATTGTCCCAATCCCATCCGTAGCTGGTCTGGTAGAAGGAGAAACGTTTATACGTCAACGGGTGGTTGACTTCGATGACGCGCGTCAAGACGGGCGCGTCGTTCTCGACAACGGTGACGGTGCTTTTCCAGGCCTTGACCGCGCCCTGAGGATAATACTCCGTCTCGAACCGGTCCAGCCGCACGCGGAACATCGCGTGAGGGACGTCCACCGTTTGATCCACGCGGATCTCCAGGACCGCCCGCCTGCTGGTCCATCCGCTGATGACGCCCCCGGCCAGAATGATCAGCAGGCCGACGTGGACGATATCCGACCCGAACCAGCCGAGCCTGCGCTTCTGGGCGAGGATGGAGAGCCGCGGTCCTTCGCCCGCTGTTTTCACCCGGTAGCGGCGGGAGGCCAGGGCTCTCCGGACCCTTTCGGCGCCGGCCGGGAGAGGGCCGTGGATCCGAACGCGGTCCTTGATTCTCATGGCCTGAAGGCTCTTGTCGTCGACATCCGGGGAGGGCCGGAAGGCCCGCCTCCACTTGGGCCCGAGACGGGCAAGGGTGCAGAAGATCGTATTGAGCGCGAACAGGAAGAGAAGCGCGAGGTACCAGGGAGAGTGGTAAAGGTCCGTCAGCTGAAGCTTCATGAGCGGGCCCGAAAGATCTCCGTACCGGGCGGCGTACTCGGCCCCGCTCCGGCCCTGGGGGATGAGCGTTCCCAGCACGGAGGCGAGGGCCAGAAGAATGAACAGGGCGATGGTCAGCTTGACCGATTCGAAGAATTTCCGGATTGATTTCATCGCGGCTCCAAGCGTCCGGCCGGGTTTTCCCCGCCTGCACTCCTTGGATAATATAGGATTTATTCCCCTTTCGCAAGACGGCCGTCCGAAATCTTCTGCGACCGGCTCCGGGTCTCCAAAAAACGGCTTGGAAAAGCCCCGGCGCTTCCCGGCCGGGAAGATCGGCAGCCCCTGATCGAACGTTTGATGAACGGGCCCCGGCCTCAGACTTTCAGGGCCGGCTGACAACGCAAACCCGGCCCAACATGTCTCTGTTGTCGCGGACGAGCTCATAACCTTGACACAATATTCAAAATATGATTAATTAATGGTCTTTGTCCTGCGCGTTTGCCGGGGTCAGGCGGGGCAGAAATGATGACAGCTGATAACGCCTTGAAACAGGGGAAGGCTTGATGAGAGTCAACATATCCCAGAAAAAGGTCCGTGATCCCTTCGTCGTCAAGATCGAGGAACTCAGCGGGCAAAAGATCCTGGCGTGCTATCAATGCGGAAAATGCTCGGCGGGTTGCCCGGCCCTCTCCGAAATGGACATCCTGCCGAACCAGGTCATCCGCTTTGTCCAGTTGGGATTCAAGGACGAACTCCTGAAGTCAAAGTCCTATTGGGTGTGTGCTTCTTGTTTGACCTGCAACGCCCGGTGCCCGAAGGGGATCAAGATCGCCGAAGTGATGGAAGCCGTCCGGCAATTTTCTCTCCGGAAGCGCAAAGACTACGTCAAGGTCCCCAAGCTCACGGACAAACAGAAAGAGGAGGTCCCGCCCATCGCCCTCATCAGCAGCTTCCGCAAATATACGTCATAATGTACTTGGACGATGCAGATAAATTTCATTTGACTCCAAGCGACAGGGAATCAACATTATGAAATTAAGCTATTATCCGGGATGCACGCTCAAAACCAATGCCAGGAACTTTGAAGAACCGGCGCTCTGCGCGCTCAAGAAGCTCGGCCTGGAAGTCGAAGAGCTTCCCCGCTGGAACTGCTGCGGAACCGTTTATTCCCTCGCCGCGGACGATCTCATTCATCATGTCGCCCCTGTCCGGAATCTGATCTTCTCCAAAGAGGCCAAGGCCGACGCCCTGCTGACGCTCTGCGCCATGTGCTACAACACCCTCAAGAGGGCCAACGACCGCATCAAGAAGAGCGCCGAAGACCGGGACAATATCAACCGTTTCATGGACGCCGAGGGGCTGGCCTACGAGGGCGATGTCAAGGTCCTCCATTTGCTGGAGGTCTTGCGCGACGTCGTCAAATTCGAGAATCTCGCCCAGAAGGTCGTCCGTCCCCTGAAGGACCTCAAGGTGGCGAGCTATTACGGCTGCCTTCTGGTGAGGCCCAAGGAGATCGGCCTGGACAACGTGGAAAATCCCCAGGTCCTGGAGAATCTCATGTCGGCCCTGGGCGCCCAGCCTGTCGATTTCCCCCATAAAACGGAGTGTTGCGGGGCCTATCAAACGGTCGATGATCCCCGGATCGTGGCCGAACGGACCTATCAGATCCTGACGTCGGCCCGTGCCCGCGGCGCGGACGTCGTCGCCGTCAGCTGCCCGCTCTGCGCGTTCAACCTGGACAACCGCCAAAAGGAGACCGTCGAGCTCTATTCCGACTTCAAGAAAATGCCCATCCTCTATTTCAGCCAGCTGCTGGGCATCGCCCTCGGTTGCCCCGTGGAGACTCTGCGCTTTGACCTCCACGACGTCGACCCAAAGCCTGTCCTGAAGCGAAAAGGATTGATCTGACATGGCCAAGATCTTTTTTGGCGGGCTCAAACCGAAAAAAGGGAAGATCCATATCAACAAGGACCAGTGCAAGGGCTGCGGGTTCTGCGTCGAATACTGCCCCCGCGACGTCCTCGAGCTCTCCGAGGATTTCAACGCCAAGGGCTATCATCCTCCGTCGATCAAGGCCGAGGACGCCTGCATCTACTGCCAGCTCTGCGAGGCCATCTGCCCGGAATTTTCCATCTTTGTCACTCTTAAAGAAGAGGAGGAAGAAGTTGAAAAAAGTGAAAGCCGACCCTAAGGGGGTCTTGACCGGAGCTCATTACCTGGACGGCGACTTCGCCATCGCCGAAGGCGCCCTGGCCGCCGGCTGTCGCTTTTTCGCGGGCTATCCGATCACGCCGTCCACCGAGACGGCCGAGAGGTTCGCCGAGCGCATCCCCTATGTCGGGGGTATCTTCATCCAGATGGAAGATGAGATCGCGTCGATCACGGCCCTGATCGGAGCCGTGTGGGGCGGGGGGAAGGCGATGACCGTGACGTCGGGCCCCGGGTTCTCCTTGATGATGGAGAACATCGGTCTTGCCTGCATGATGGAAACGCCCCTCGTCATCGCCAACGTTCAGCGGGGCGGGCCTTCGACCGGTCTTCCCACGCTGGTCGGCCAGGGAGATATGATGCAGGCCAAATGGGGTTCGCACGGCGATTATCAGATCATCGCCCTGTCTCCCGATTCCCCGCAGGAGTGCTTCGACCTGACCATCCGCGCCTTCAACCTTTCGGAGATCTATCGTGTCCCGGTCTTCATCATGACCGATGAGTGCGTGGGCCACATGCACGAAAAGGTCGTCATCCCGCCGGCGGACCGGATCGAGGTCGTCGAGCGGAAATGGTATGCGGGCCCCAAGGACAAGTACCTGCCCTACAAGCTCGACAAGGACATGATCCCCTTCATGGTCAAGGCGGGCGACGGATACCGCTTTCATACGACGGGCCTCACCCACGACGAGCGCGGCTACCCCGTCATCAACGCCGAATGCCAGGACTGGAACGTCCGGCACCTGACGGATAAGATCCTCGCGCACGCCGACAAGATCATCCAGGTCGAAGAAGACAGCATGGATGACGCCAAGGTCGTGGTCGTCTCTTACGGGATCACGTCCCGGGTCGCCTACCGGGCCGTCCAGCTGGCCCGCAAAGCCGGCATCAAGGTCGGCACGATGCGGCTGATCACGGTCTGGCCGTTCCCGGAGAATCGCATCCGGGCCCTGGCCAAGAAGGTCAAGGCCTTCGTCGTCCCCGAACTCAATCTCGGCCAGATCGCGAAGGAGGTCGAGCGCTTCGCGGCCGGTCGCGTCCCGACCATCCCGGTCACCCATTGCGGCGGCTGGGTCCACGACCCCGAAGACATCCTCAAAGCCATCAAGGAGGCGGCGTTATGACCGAAGAAACCCGACACCCCGAAGAGAAGAACCCGATGGAAGGCTTCCTGCGGATGGACCGCATCCCGCACATATGGTGTTCCGGGTGCGGGATCGGCGTCGTCGTCTCGTCCTTTGCCGACGCCCTGCGCAAGAGCACCCTCGACCTGAACAAGGTGGCGATCGTCAGCGGCATCGGCTGCACCGGCCGGGTAGCCGGCTACGTCAAGCTGGATTCCTTTCACTCCACGCACGGACGCCCCCTCCCGTTCGCCACGGGCCTGAAGCTGGCCAATCCCGAGCTCAAGGTCGTCGTCTTCAGCGGCGACGGGGACCTCTTCGGCATCGGGGGCAATCATTTCATCCACGCCGCCCGGCGCAACATGGATATGGTCGTGATCTGTGTCAACAACTTCAATTACGCCATGACCGGCGGACAGGTCGCGGCCACGAGCCCCATCGACGCCAACCTCTCGACGGCTCCGTTCGGCAATTTTGAGCGCCCGTTCAGCCTGCCGTATCTGGCCGACGCCTGCGGCGCCAGCTACGTCGCCCGCTGGACCTGCCTCCACATCCGCCGGGTGACGAAATCCATGCAGGAGGCCCTCGACAAGAAGGGCTTCTCCCTGATCGAGGTCATCGCGCCCTGCGTCACCCTGTATGCACGGCGAAACCGCCTGGGAGACGGGCTGAACCTGCTGAAATACTACTACGATAATTCCGTCATTCAACACGGCGCGGACACGCGCACGCTGGATATCAGCTATCAGGGGAAGATGATCTGCGGAAAATTCATCGATCGCGAGAGGCCGACCTTTCTCGACGGCATGAACGCGCACATGAAAAAGGTCTTGGGCGACAAGTATGTCCCCTATGGAGAGCAACCATGACCGAGATCCGATTTTCCGGTTTTGGCGGCCAGGGCATCATCCGCTGCGGGCTGATCACGGGAAAGGCGGCCGCCCTTTTCGACAATAAATATGCGACCATGACCCAGAGCTTCGGCCCCGAGGCCCGCGGAAGCGCCTGCAGTTCCCAGGTCGTCGTCTCCGAGGACCGGGTCCTGTATCCCTACATCACCATTCCCGACGTGCTCGTGTCCATCTCGCAGGACGCCTACGATAAATACGAACCGGAGCTCCGGGAGGGCGGCGTCCTTTTGATCGATACGGACCTGGTCAAGCCCCGGCCCGCCCGGAAGGAGATCAGGCAGTACGGGATCCCGTCCACGCGATTGGCGGAAGAGCTCGGCAACCGCATCTTCACCAACCTCGTCATGCTCGGGTTCTTCACCGCCATCACCAAGATCGTCACGCCGGAGGCCATGAAAAGCGCCCTTCCTGGCCTCGTCCCGAAACGCTTTCTCGACATCAACATCCGGGCCTTCGGGGGGGGGTATGATTTCGGCCTGAATCTTTTGAATGCCGGCGGTCAGAAAGGATCATCATGAAGCGCACGGGTGTATTCATCTGCCACTGCGGCGTCAACATCGCCGGCACCGTGGACGTCAGAAAAGTCGCCGAAGACATGGCCAAGGAGCCGGGCGTCGAGCACTCCGTCGATTACGTCTATATGTGCTCCGACCCCGGGCAGAACCTGATCGAGCAGGCCATAAAGGATAAGAAGCTGGACAGCGTCGTGGTGGCCTGCTGTTCTCCGAACCTCCACGAAACGACCTTCAGAAACGCGGCCAATCGGGCGGGACTGAACTCCTTTAAATGCGAGATCGCCAACATCCGCGAGCAGTGCAGCTGGGTCCACAAGGACAGGGACAAGGCCACGCCGAAGGCGGCCAAGCTCACCCGAAGCGCGGTCAAGAGGGTCCAGAAGAACGAAAGCCTCGAACCGCTGAGCGTTCCCGTGACGCGACGGGCGCTCGTCATCGGGGCGGGGATCGCCGGGATCCAGGCCGCCCTGGATATGGCCAACGCCGGCTTCGAGGTCGTCCTGATCGAACGGTCCCCCTCGATCGGCGGGCACATGAGCCAGCTCTCCGAGACCTTCCCGACCCTCGACTGCTCCCAATGCATCCTGACCCCGAAGATGGTCGAAGCTTCCAAGCATCCCAGGATCAAGCTCATGACCTATAGCGAGGTCAAGGAAGTGTCGGGCTACGTGGGAAATTTCAAGGTCAAGATCCTCAGGAAACCCACCTACGTGGACCCAGCCAAATGCAATCTCTGCGATGAATGCACCAAGGTCTGTCCGATCGTCGTTCCGAATGAGTTCGACCTCGGCCTGACGGGCCGCCGGGCCATCTACATCCCTTTTCCCCAGGCCATCCCCGCCTCCTACACGCTCGACGACGTGAGCTGTCCCGAGCTGTCCCAGATCATCGCCTGCGGAAAATGCGCCGATGTCTGCAAGGTGAAGGCCATCGACTATGACCAGAAGCCTCGGATCATCGAGGAAGAATTCGGCGTGATCGTCGTCGCCACCGGCTTCGACCTTTATGATAAGGAACTGATGGCCGAGTACGGCTACGGCAAGTACCCCGACGTCGTCGACGGCCTTCAATTCGAACGGCTGTTGTCGGCCTCCGGCCCGACGAAGGGCAAGGTCCTCCGTCCGTCCGACCATCAGGAGCCCAAGGAGGTCGTTTTCATCCAATGCTCGGGCTCCAGGGACCCGGAGCAGCACTGCGCCTATTGCTCGAAGATCTGCTGCATGTACACGGCCAAGCATGCCATGCTCTACAAGCATCACGTCCATGACGGCCAAGCCTACATCTTCTATATCGACATCCGCTCCGGCGGAAAAGGCTACGAAGAATTCGTCCAACGCGCCGTCGAAGAGGACGGCGTGATCTATCTCCGCGGGAAGGTCTCGAGGATCTTCGAAGAAAACGGCAAGATCAAGGTCTGGGGGGTCGATACGTTGACCGGCAAGGCCATCGAGATCGATGCCGACATGGTCGTCCTCGCCCAGGCCATGCGGCCTTCCCTGGGGTCCGGCCAGCTCGCGAAAACGCTGAAGCTCGGGCTGGACAAGGACGGGTTCCTGGCCGAGGCGCATCCCAAGCTCCGGCCGGTGGAAAGCGTCACGGCGGGGCTGTTCCTCGCCGGGGCGGCGCAGGCCCCCAAGGACATCCCGGAGGCCGCCGGACAGGCGAGCGGCGCGGCCGCCAAGGCGATCATCATCCTCTCCCAGGACCGGCTCTTCCATTCGCCGACCGTGGCCAAGGTCGTCAAGAATCTCTGCACCGGCTGCGGGATGTGCGTTGCGGTCTGTCCCTATGATGCCATCGCCTTCAAGGATGACAAGGTCGAGGTCAATGAGGTCCTCTGCGAGGGGTGCGGCACCTGCTCGGCCACCTGTCTCCGGTCCGCCATCCAAGTGAAGAACCTCACCCAGCATCAGGTCCATGAAATGATCACGGCGTGCCTCGGAGGATAGAAATGACGGAAGACTTCGAACCCACGATCATCGCTTTCTTGTGCAAGTGGTGTTCTTCCGCGGGAAGCGATCTGGCCGGCGTTTCGCGGATGGAGTATCCGCCCAACGTCACGCCCATCCAGGTCATGTGCTCCGGGAGCGTGTCTCCCCTTTACGTTCTTTCGGCCTTCAACCGGGGCGCGGACGGCGTGCTTGTCTCCGGTTGCCACCCCGGCGACTGCCACTACATCAAGGGCAACTATTATGCCCGGAGGAAGCTCGGCCTGGTGAAAAAGCTCCTGGAGTATGTGGGCCTGGAGCCGGAACGGTTCCAGATGTCGTGGGTCTCGGCCGCCGAAGGCCAGAAATACACCCGGGTCATCAAGGATTTCGTCAACGAACTCAAACCCCTCGGCCCTCAGACGAAGTTGAGGAGACGTCCCTAATGGTCAACATCGACGACCTCAAGGCGGAAGCACGAAGGGTTCTCAAGGGGGGGAACGTCAAGTACATCATCGGCTATGAGCGCGCCCCCGATACCTGGAAGGCCAACCCCGTTTTCATCAGATCGCCCGAAGACGTGGACAAACTCGTCTGGGATCCGACCTGCTTCCATAATCTGGTCCGTTTCCTGGTGGACGAAAAACGGAGGAAAGCCAAAGAGAGGCCGCCGGACCCCCGGCCCGTCGGGATCGTCGCCAAGGGCTGCGACAGCCGGGCGATCGTCGTTCTTCTCCAGGAGAAGTTCTTCGAGCGGATGGACGTCTTTATCCTCGGAGTTTCCTGCGAATCGACCGGCGTGATCGACGAGCGCAAGCTGGCCCTGAAGACCGCGGGGAAGAACGTGCGCAAGGTCGCGTTCGGGGACCAGCAGAATTTCGTCGTGGAGACCGATGACGGAACGATGGAGATCGCCGCCCCCGAGATCCTGGCCGACCGCTGTCTCGACTGCATCGCCAGCGTCCCCGTGATCTCCGACCATCTCCTCGGGGACAAGACCAAGAGAACCGTGGCCCACCCCTTCCGCTCGGTTGAAAAAATGGAGTCCCTGTCCGGAGACGACAAGTGGTCGTTCTGGAGGGATCAGTTCAAGAAATGCATCCGCTGCTATGCCTGCCGCTCGGCCTGCCCGATGTGCTACTGCGAGGAGTGCGTCGTGGACACGATCAATTTCGCGGTGACCGCCGACACGTCGGCGGAAGAGAAAGCCCAACGGATCAAGTGGCTCGAAAAATCGCCCGTTGACTCGGAGAATGTCTTCTACCACCTCGTCCGGGCCATCCATCTCGCCGGCCGCTGCATCGACTGCGGAGAGTGCGAACGGGCCTGCCCGGTGAACATCCCGCTGCGGATGCTGAACAAGAAGTTGGAAAAGGAGGCCAAGGAGCTGTTCGGCTATGATGCCGGCTTCGACGCGGACCAGCCGGCCCTCATATCCTGCTTCAGGGACGGAGATCCCGAGGATTTCATCAGGTGAGATGATGGACAAGATATTGGCCAAAAAAGATTATCCCCAGTGGCTGAAGAGGCTCAAATCCTATCGGGTCTATGCTCCCCGGAAAAAGGACGATGTCTGGAACTATGAGATCATCACCCCGTCGGACGGCGACCGTCTCGAAGATGTGATGACCGCCGTCCCGGCCAAGGGGATCGTTTTTCCGCAGAGGGAGTCCTTTTTCGAATTCGCCGAAACGGGCGACGGCACCCGGATCACGGAGCTTCTGCCGAAAGGCGATCCCGTCGTCGTCTTCGGCGTCAGGCCATGTGAAGGGCGAGCGGTGACGCTCACGGACCAGGTCTTCGGCGGCGAGTTCGAAGACCCTTACTATTGGAGACGCCGGAACGCCACGACCCTCGTGGGCCTGGCGTGCGCCGATCCCCCCTCTCCGAACTGCTTTTGCCTCTCCGTGGGCGGTTCCCCCCATTCGAAAGAGGGTCTGGACCTTCTCCTGACGGACCTGGGCGAGACCTATTATGCCGAGGCCCTGACGAAAAAGGGCGAGCAACTCGTCCTCGAAGGGCAGAAGCTATTTACGGACCCGAAGCCCGAGCACAGGAAGGCGGTCGATAAGATCCAGGCCGGTTCCCGGAAGAAGATCCGCCGCGAGCTCAGCCGGATCGACAACGTCCCGGCCAAGCTCGGGGGGATGTTCGATTCCTCCTTCTGGGACGAAGAATCCATGAGCTGCATCCGTTGCGGCATCTGCACCTATCTCTGCCCCACCTGCCACTGTTTTGACATGGCCGACGAAGTCGCAACGTCGTCGCCGCTCTCGGGAAAAAGGGTCAGGACCTGGGACACCTGCCAGTTCCCCGATTTCACCATGCACTCGTCCGGGCACAACCCGCGGCCCGACAAAGCCTCGCGTCTTCGCCAGAGGATCAATCACAAGTTCCAATATTTCGTCGAGATCTGGCAGAAATATCAATGCACGGGGTGCGGACGATGCATTTCGCTCTGCCCGGTGGGGATCGATATCATTAAAGTCGTCGAAAAGGTAAGAGACCATGGGGCATAACGTGTATCTGCCAAGACCGGCCAGGATCCTTGAGATCACGGAAGAAGTCGGGGGCGTCCGGCCGATCAAGACGTTCCGCACGGCTTTTGTCGACGGCGCCGGATTTTCTTATCGCTGCGGTCAGTGCGCCATGTTGTCCGTCTTCGGCAAGGGCGAAGTGATGATCTCCATCTCGTCTTCTCCCCGGGACAAGGATTATCTCCAGTTCAGCATCCTGAAAACGGGCCGGGTGACGACCGCCCTTCATGAGATGGAGGCCGGGGATATCATCGGCATTCGCGGGCCGTACGGAAACGGTTTTCCCCTGGAGCAATGGAAAGGAAAACAGTTCGTCTTCGCCGGCGGCGGCATCGGCCTGGCTCCCCTGTGGGGACTCGTCCACATGACTCTCGGGGAAAAAGAGGCTTACGGCCCCTTGACCCTGATCTACGGGGCCCGGACATCCAAGGATATCGTTTTCCGGGCGGAGCTGGACGAGCTCAAAAAAGGGATGAACGTCCATCTGTCCATCGACGTCCCCGAATCCGGATGGAATGAGTTCGTCGGGTTTGTCGCCCAAAATGTCCTGGACAAGAAACCCTCCCCCGAAAACACGATCGCCGTCACCTGCGGTCCTCCGATCATGATCAAGACCGTCATCAAGGCCCTCAAGGACCTCAATTTCGAGGACGGGCAGATCTACACGACCGTAGAAAACAAGATGAAATGCGGCATCGGCAAGTGCGGACGGTGCAACATCGGCCGGCATTACGTCTGCAAGGACGGACCCGTCTATTCCTGGGCCGAGCTCAAGAAGTTGCCTCAGGAATACTAAGGAAATGGGGCATTTCCAGGAAGGAGAGCAACGATGAACGCAACCAAGAAAGTCGTCAAGAAAAAACCCCGCAGACTCGCCAGAACACCCGTAGAGAAACGGGATCCGGCCAAAGCGATGCTCACGGTCTACATCATGGGCAAGGCCTACCGCGTTCCGGCCGACGCCACGATCATGGGCGCCATTGAATACGCCGGCTACCAGATCAAGCGCGGAGCCGGCTGCCGGGAAGGATTCTGCGGAGCCTGCGCCACGGTCTACCGTCTCCCGGGGGACTACAAGATCTATACCGGCATGGCCTGCATGACCTTGGTCCAGGAGGGCATGTGGCTTTCCCAGCTCCCGGCCATTCCCTCCCATAAACCGGTCTATGACCTCCAGGAGCTCAAGGCCAACGTCCAGACGTTCCAGAAGCTCTATCCCGAAATCTTCCGCTGCGTGGCCTGCAACACCTGCACCAAATCGTGCCCCCAGGACCTCGAGGTCATGGATTATATCCAGGCGGCCAAGCGGGGAGACATCGAAAAGATCATGGACCTGTCTTTCGACTGCCTGAGCTGCGGCCTGTGCGCGATCCGCTGCCCGGCGGAAATCGTCCACTTCAATGTCGGGATCCTGGGCCGGAGGCTCTACGGGAAATACCTCGCCAAAAAGAGCGAGCACCTGGAAAAACGGATCCAGGAGGTCAGGTCCCGGAAGTTCGACGCCGAATACAAAGACCTGATGAAGATGAAGAAGGACGAGCTCAAGAAGAAATATTATGCCCGGGTCAGCGAATAAAAGGAGAGTCCGATGTATCCAGAATATATGCATGAATCCCTGAGAAAGGTCGAGGAATCGCGGCCGAAGAGGCTCGAGCTTGAAAAGTCCGGGAAAAACGTCTTTCCGCCCATGTCCGCCGAGGAGCGCGAAGACGTCTTGAACAAGTTCCATCCGGACTACAAGGCCGATTCAAGGCGCCGGATCCACGTCGGGCCCAACAAGGGCGAGATGTTCACCACGGAGGTCGCCGATATTCTGGAATCGCACAGCCGCATCGACCCCGCCCTTTTCGATCTAACGGCCCCGGACTACGAAACCGATCTCCTGATCGTCGGCGGCGGCGGCGCGGGCTGTGCGGCCGCCGTCATCGCGCGCCAGAACGGAGCCCGGTCGATCATCTCCACCAAGCTCCGCCTGGGCGATGCCAATTCCATGATGTCCCAGGGCGGGATGCAGGCGGCGGTCACGGAAAAGGACTCGCCGACGATCCACTATCTGGACGCCCTCGGCGGCGGCCACTTTGACAACAAGCCCGATCTTGTCCGCGCCTTGACCGAGGACGGGCCCGAGGTCGTCCAATGGCTCGAAGACCTCGGGGTTGTCTGGGACAAGAACCCGGACGGGTCGATGTATGTCCTCCACGGCGGAGGGACCTCCCGAAAGCGGATGCATTCCTGCCGCGATTACACGGGCGCCATCATCATGCGGACGCTGATGGATGAGGTCCGCAACCATCCCGAGGACATCCAGACCCTGGAGTTCATGCCGACCATCGAGCTCATCCTCGACGCGAAAGGACGATGCGCCGGCGCTCTGCTCTTCAACATAGAAACGGAGGAGTATTTCACGGTCAAGGCCAAGGCGGTGATCATCGCCACGGGCGGCTACGGCCGGCTCCACATCCGCGGTTTCGACACGACGAATCATTACGGCGCGACCGCCGACGGCCTGGTCATGGCCTACCGGGCCGGGGCCAAGCTCCTCTTCATGGATTCGGTCCAATATCATCCGACGGGCGCCGTGTTTCCCGAGCAGATCGGCGGTTTCCTGATCACGGAAAAGATCCGCGGCGCGGGCGGACAGCCTCTGAACAAGTTCGGCGATCTCTTCGTCTGGCCGAGGGAGCCGCGCGACGTGGAGAGCGCGGCGTTCATCCGCGAATGCCTCGAGCGGAAGAACGGCATCCAGACGCCGAGCGGACGGTGGGGCGTTTGGCTGGATTCTCCCCTGATCGACGTCATCCAGGGAGACGGGTATGTCAACAAGAACTTCCCGGCCATGTATCGCCAGTTCATCCGTTACAACATCGACATCACCAAGGAGCCGATGCTTGTCTACCCTTCGCTCCACTATCAGAACGGCGGCATCGAGATCAACGACCGCTGCGAGACCAACATCAAAGGCTTGTACGCGGCCGGCGAAGCCACCGGCGGGGTCCACGGAAGAAACAGGCTCATGGGCAATTCCGTCCTGGACTACAACGTCTTCGGCCGTCGGGCCGGAAAATTCGCGGCCGACTACGCGAAATCGACGACGCTCGGGAAACTGACGCTCGGGCATGTCCAGGCCTACGAGAACGAGCTGAAGACGGCCAGGATCAAGACCGACCGGATTGCGCCCGTCATCCTGCCGTCCTACACGCCCGATGACGTCCGGAAGCGCCAGGTCACGGCCCACTACGAAGGCACGCTGCGCTAAGGCTTTATCGTCGTCCGCCGCCCGTACCGGTCTTCGGGCGCGGAGCGCGAAGAAGGAGATTCCCCGATGAGGAGCTCTCAATGACAAAGATCAGCGAACAGGTGAAGGCGTTCGTCCGGGAGGCCATCAAGCTCGAGATCAGAGGCCGCGAATTCTTCAACCAGGCCGCCGACATGACCCGCAACTCCCTCGGGAAAAGGATGTTCCAGAGGCTGGCCGAGGAAGAGGTCAAGCACCTCCATGCCTTCAGCAAGCTCTTCAGCGCCGTCATTCACTCCGACGAATGGAAACAATACGTTGACGCCGGGAAGATCGCGGGGACCTCGGAGGTCATCGAAGATCTCGTGGCGCGGATGAAGAGGGCCGAAGGCAAGAGCGAGATCGAAGCCTTGCGGATCGGAATGGAGCTTGAGCTCAAAGCGATCGACTTCTTTAAGAAGTGCGCCGAAACAGGCGACGACCCGGTGGCCAGGGATATTTTTATAAATATTGCCGACGAGGAACGGTTCCACTACGACCTGCTCCAAGCGCAGTATGATTCCGTGACGGGCACGGGATTCTGGCTGGACAGCGCCGAATTCCAGATGGACGGAAAGTTCTAGATCCCGGTTGACCTTTGAGCGGGGAGGCCGGACGGAACGGCCGGTACGCTGAAGGGGACCCCGCGCGGTTCAGCCCTCGAAGCACCTGTCGCAAGAGCCCCAATACAGCGGAAGATCCTCGAACGCCCCGTCCTCTTCCTTATAAAGGAACTTGATCCCTTCCCGGGTCCCGTCGGAGCCCTCTTTATAAATGACGACGAGCCCCATATCTTGTTCTTTTTCCAATAGTTCCTTGGCCTTGAGGGTCGCTTCTTCGATCGTTTCGTAGCCCAGGCCGCCGATCTTCAGGGTTTCGTCGTCTTCAAGGGCCGTCTTTGGCCTGTGTCCTTCGACGTAATACTTTGCGCTCATCCCTGCCCGCCTTTCTCGAACGGAATCCAAGGCTATATTTTTATCGAAAATTCCGGCGTCTGTCAACTGGGCGAACGTTCCTAAGCCGCGAACGACCCGTTTCCCCTTCCCATCATGAACGGGGCGGACGAGCCTAGTTGAACCAGTAGGGGAAGCGGTCGTTGCCTCCGCTCGTCAGGATCCTTTTGACCTCGCCGCTCCGGAGGTCCAGCGTGTGGAGCTGGTAGGCGTTCTTCCCCTTTTCCTTCGGGCTCGAGGAGAAGACGATCATCGTCCCGTCGGGGGAAAAACACGGATAGTAGTCGTGGGTTTTCGACCGGGTTCGCGTCAGGTTCCGTTTCCCCGAGCCGTCCGGGGCCATGACGAAGACGTCTCCCAACCCGTCGTCGGCGTGGTCGACATAGGCGACGAGCGAGCCGTCCGGGGAGATCTTTGGCCGGCAGCTTCCCTTACGGGTCAGCTCCGTGTAAACGGCGCGCGCCTTGTCGAACCTGGCGACCAGCCAGCCGAGGAACACTTTTCCCGTGAAGAAGACATCGTTCCCGTTCGGGCTCTCAAAAACAACGATGGTGGAGCTGTAGGGCGGGTCCGGGAAAAGGGGCTCCGTCGTCCCGGTCCGGACGTCCATTTTCATCGTCCTCCAGGAGCTCCCCTTGACGTTCATGTCAAAATAGATGAAGCGGTCGTCCGCGCTCCACGACGGCGAGACCTCGTCGCGCGGGTCGCTCGTGAGTCGCCGCAGGGCGCGCGTCTCAAGGTCGAGAAGGTAGATGTCGTAGCTCCCGGCGCGATCGGAGGTGAATACGATGTTCTTCCCCTGCTTGTCGGGGACCGGCCATTGGTCCGTAGCCGGGTCGTCGGTCAGGCGGGTCAGGACGTTCCGGGAGAGGAGGTAGATGTCATCGTTCCCCGCCATATCGGAGCTGAAGACGATCCTCGAGGCGCCCGGAAAGTTCGCCGTATAGGGGGGCACGATGGCGCCCGAGAGCACGATCACGAGCCCGGACAGGATCACGGGTAGGATCATTGTCGTTCTCCGCGCCTCCTGATGTCCATTCTAGGGGAAATCCGGGAGGAACACAAATGACCGAGATATGTTCGCAGGCGTAAAACCCCGATTCTCAGGCCGGGGCAATGAGCGCCGCTCCGTATCAACCCTGAACATACCCCGGGCTCCGGACCTGGGTGTTAAAATGGGTCGATTGACGGTCGGTGCCCGCGACCGTATAATAGCTTGACCCTTCTGGAGGAATGCATGAGCCGCTGGAAATTGCTGTTCACGATCTTCGCCGTGACGTTCTCGACGATGCTCGTCGAGGTCCTTCTGACCCGCGTCTTTTCGGTCCTCTATTTCGGCCAGTTCGCGTTCCTGATCATCTCGCTGGCCCTGTTCGGATACGGTTTGAGCGGCGTCTTTCTGGCCCTCGGGGGGATGGCCCGGAGCGGCGCGCCGACGACCCGTCTCCTGGCCCGCTTCCTCCTCCTGTTCGCCGTTTCCCTGCCCCTGGCCTATAAAGCGACCCTTCTTCTGAGCATCGATTTCCTCCACCTTTTCAACCCGGCGTCCAACCTCCTGTTCCTGGTCCTCAACTGCCTGATCCTCGTCGTCCCCTTCTTCTTCGGCGGCGTCGTCCTGGCCCTCATTTTTCGCGACTTATTCCGACCGGATCGGCCGCCTCTATTTCATCGACCTGGCCGGGGCCAGCCTCGGCTCCCTGGCCATCATCCCGCTCATCCCGCGGCTCGGCCCGAACCGGATCCTCATCCTTTTGTTCCTGCTCCTCGCGCTGGCCTGGTTCTTCCTCGCCCCCGGCGCGCCGGGCGGTCCGCGCCGCCGCGTCTGGCGGCGTTCTGCTCGTTGCCTTCGGCCTGATGTTCCGGTTCGAGGGCACGGTCTTCCCGATCGTCCCCAAGCTCGTCGACGTCAAGCGCCATTACAACGCCCAACTCGAAAATGAGCGCATCGAATACACGAAATGGAGCACGATCGACAAGATCGACGTCGCCCCC
This sequence comes from Candidatus Aminicenantota bacterium, assembly GCA_963813235.1. GTDB lineage: Bacteria > Acidobacteriota > Aminicenantia > Aminicenantales > Saccharicenantaceae > JALHVH01. The sequence goes on from CAWEYF010000004.1 coordinate 35,723, forward strand.
TGGAGCGCGACCCGCAAGGTCATCTGGATCAACGGCGGCACGATGCAGTCCTTCATCCGGAAGTTCGACGGCAACCTGGCCCGCCTGAAGAAGATCGAATGGGACCCGGCCTCCCTGCCCTTCCAGGTCGCCCGGAACGGTTCGGCGGTCATCATCGGCTCGGCCGGCGGCTACGAGGTCCTCTGCGCCCTGTCCCACGGGTTCAAGCGCATCGTGGCCATCGAGATGGACCCGGTCATCTGCGAGCTGCTCAAGAACGAATACGCCGACTATACCGGGCAACATCTTCCATCTGCCCCAGGTGAACCTCCTCGCCGACGAGGGGCGGAGCGCCCTCAAGCGGATGAACCGGAAGTTCGACGTCATCCAGATGGTCAACTCCCACAACGCCGACTCTCCTTCTGTCCGGGGCCCTGAGCATCTCCGAGACCTATATCTACACGGTCGAGAGCTTCAAGGACTACTGGGACCACCTCCAGCCCGACGGCTTCGTCTACATCGTGCACTGGAACGGCGAGCGGCTCTTCGCCACGGCCCTCAAGGCCCTCCAGGAGATGGGCGTCGAGCGGCCGGAGGACAAGTTCTTCGTCGTCCAGTACCCCGGCGGGTTCAACAACTTCTTCCTCAAGAAGGGCGACCTGACCCCCGCGGATTACGAGATCCTCAAGGGCTCCGTCCGGGAATCCGGGGAGATCGTCTATTCCCCGGACCTGCAGCAAGGACAACCTCTACTACGCGATGATGGCCGACCTGGACGGGACGGTGCGGGGATCCTCGGTCAACATCGCGCCGGTCTACGACAACTCCCCCTATTTCAACCAGCCGAACCGCATCGGCCAGTTCCGCTTCCGAAACATGAAGATCAAGGGCATGGCGGAAAAGATCGTCCGGTCCGCGCTCGTCTATTCCAACTCCATCTATCTCTCCATCCTCGTCCTGTCGCTGCTCTGTTCTCGTTCGTCTTCATCTACCTGCCCCTCCGGCGGAGGCCGACGGGAGCCGGGACCGAAGCCGCTGATCCTCTATTTCTTCTTCATCGGCCTGGCCTTCATCCTGGTCGAGATCATCTTCATCAAGATCTTCCAGCTGTTCCTCGGCAGCCCGGCCATCTCGATCTCGATCATCATCTTCTCCCTCCTGGTCTCGTCCGGCATCGGCAGCCTGTTCTCGGACGCGCCTCGGCCGCCCGTTGGGCCCGCGCATGATCCCTGTCTTCGCGGCCCTTCTGGCCGTCGCTGCTCACGGCTCTACGGCTTCGGCCTGTTCCCGCTCCTCAACGGGCTGATGTTCCTCGCCTTCGCCCTGGCGCATCGTGGTTTCCTTCCTGCTGATCTCGCTGGCCGGCTTCTTCATGGGCTTCTTTTTCCCGGACGGCATCCGGCGGCTGGGAGCGGCAGGACAAGGCCATGATCGGCTGGGCGTGGGGGGCCAATTCGTTCGCCACCGTGCTGGGCTCGATCCTGGCCGTGATCGTCTCCATCAACTGGAACTTCACCGTCGTTCTGGCCATGGCCGGGATCGCCTATCTCGCGGCGGGCTCGTGCAGCCTGATCGCGGAGAGGCCGAAGGCGGCCTGACGTCTACTTGATATATCCCAGGGACTTCAATTCCTCCAGCTTCTTTTTGTCGATCTCCGCGTGGCCCTTCCCCGCCTGGTGCTTCATGCGGGTGTAGACGGCCGTCCGGAACGGCTCCGGGGAGATCATGGCATCGAGCAGGGGCTTGCCGTCCATGTCCGCGCCCACCGGCAGGCCCTTGAGATAAAGGATCGTCGGGGCGACGTCGTAGACGGAGGCCTCGATCCGGACCCCCGGCCGGACGCCCGGCCCGAGGAGCGTGAGGATCCCGTCGGGCGGGGGCGTGCCCGCCGGAAGTCCGTAATGGGTATAGCCCTTGGAGGACATCTGGAAGCCGTGGTCCGAGACGACGCAGAGATAGGCGTTCTCCTTCCGGACGCGTTCGAGGACCTTCGAGAGCAAGATCTCCTTTTTCCGTAGGAGCGGTTCCGCGACGTCCGCCATCATCCGGTTGAATTCCGAAAGGACCTCGGGGGTCGGTTCGGAAGAGCCTCCGACATAAGCGTCGATGCGGTCGTGATACGCTTTTTCCAGGAAGAGCGTCGCGAAATGAAAGAACACATCCGGGAAGCGATAGTAGGCTAGGAAGAGGTCATAGCCCCCCTCTTCGAGATAGTGGTCGATGATCAGGTCCTGGATGCGATCGTAGGCCAGGAACGACGGCCAGACGCTCAGGATGGGGACGCGCGCGGGCTTCTCGGAATAGCGCGTCTTGAACTCGGCGAGATAATCGGGTAGCTTCATCTCTTCGACCAGGCGGGGGTACTGGAAGGCGCCCGCGGCGGACATCCCGGAGAGGATCTCGTACAATCTGGCGAATTCCTTCGGCGGGTAAACCGTGTCGGCGAAACCCTTGGGATCGCCCTTTCCCGATAACGACCTCCATACGGCCGCGGGAAACGAGTCTGAGACCATGACGCCGCGGACGGCGTCGGGCGGATAGGTGACGAACCAGTTGAGCACGACGCTCCGCAGGCCGTGCTCGTCCATCATTTCCCAGATGGAAGGGACCCTTTTTTCGGAGCTGGAATAAGGGACCTGGATCTTATTGCGGTTGACGTAGGTCCAGTCGACGATCCCGTGCTTGATCATCGACTTCCCCGTCGCGATGCTCGTCCAGACCACGGCCGAGAGGGTCGGATCGAACGTCCGGAGCCTGGCCCACGCGCCGCTCTCCTTGAGCGCCTTGAAGACGGGGAGCTTCCCCCGTTCGATCAGCGGGTCGATGACGTCCCACGTGGCGCCGTCCAGGCCGATGACGTAGACCCGGGCCCCGCGGGGTTCCCGGCGACAGGCGGAGGACGTCGCGGCCGCAAACACCAGGGCCGCCATCGCCGCCGGGATAGCTATTGCCCGCAATATTCCCGTTCTCATTTCGCCCTTCCCCTCTTCAGGGTCATTTGATGTAGCCGAGAGTGCGCAGCGCTTCGTCGGCCTCCAGGCGCTCCTGTTCCGAGAGTTCGACATTTCCCCGGTCCTTTTTCTTCGCCTTCGGCTCGAGGGCATCCCTGATATAGCGGCCCGATGCGGTCAGCAGGCGGCGCAGGACCGGGTTGTCCGTTCCGGCGAGGTTGCGCGTCTCGCCGGGGTCCGCCTCGAGGTCATAGAATTCGACCGGCCCCATGGGGAACGGGCGCCCGAGCGGAGTCAGGGGCACGACCCCGGACGGGTTGTGGATGAGCTTGTGGCTTCCGACGACCGCGGCGACGACCCGGGAATCCTCCGCTTCAGCGAACAGGACGCGGTCGCGGAACGCGCGCGTCTTCCCGGCCAGGAGATCGATCAACGAAAGTCCGGCGTAGCGCCCTGCCTCCGGGCGGCCGGCGAAATAATGATGGACGGTCGGCAGGATGTCGATATGCGATACGTTCTCCCGGACCACGCGCCGGCCCTGCTGCCCGGGGAACTTGATGATCAGCGGGACGCGAATCGCCCCGTCGTAGAGCGAGGGACTGTGGTGGAAGTACTCGTGGTGATCGAAGAGCTCTTCGCCGTGATCGGCCGTGATGATGACAAGAGTCTCGTCCCAGAGGCCGCGCCTCTTGAGGTCGTCAAAGGTCTCCTTCAGGAGGGAATCGACATAATAGAGGGCGCCGCCGTAGAGACGACGGACCGCCGCCACCTCCTCCGGCCCCGAAGGCGCCTTTCCCCGCATGATGTTGTTCGTCGAGATCCTTCGGTGAACGTACCCGGGAACGTCCCGGGCGACGATCTTCATGACCCATTCCGGGGGATAATAGTTGTCGTGACAGCCGAAGAGATGGTACCAGTGAAAGAACGGCCGCCCGGCTTGCTCCGCGACCTTCCCGCGGCCGATCGCGAGCAGCCGTACGTCGTCCCTGAAGTAATGGCGCTTCTCCTCGAAGCCCGGGATGTTCAGGGCGATGGCGTTGGAGCCGAGGGCCAGGGTGGCGTAGCCGCGGCCGCGCAGCAGCGTCGCGACGGATTCGCCGGGGGCCTCGAGGAACGTCCGGTTCCCGGTGACCCCGTGGACGCGGGGATAGGCGGAAAGGTGCAGGGAGGACAGGGCGGGCCATGTAGCCGACTGGGTTGTCCGGGCGTTGAGGAAGACAACGGCATTCTCAGAGAACCGATCGAGCTCCGGCGAAAGGCTCAAGGCCGGCGGCCGCCCCGCGAGGGCCTGATAGACCCCCAAGGCGTCGCATCGCAGGGCATCGATGGAAACGATCAATAGGTTGCTCGGCGGCTTGGACGACTCCGCGCCCGTCAGGCGCGGGACGGTGATACCCGCATCCAGGACCTCTCGGCCGGGAGGGGTTTCCGGGGTCAGCAGGAATTCGATCTCGGCTCCGGCGGAAAGCGCGATCCCCGTCTTGAACTTCCGGGAGACGGATGAAGACGGAGAAGTTACCCAGCTTTCCGAGAACAGCTCCCTGCGGCGTCCGTTCGCGTCCGTCACCGAGGCTGAAAAGCCGAAGGGGGGCACGGGCTTGCCCTTGGGGGCCGCATGGAACGTCACCTCGAGCTCGCCCTTCCCTCCCCTGTCGAGCTTCCAGCGAAGGGCCCGGTTCCCAGGCTCCAGCCGGACCAGATAGCGGCCGTCGAGAAGGAAAAAATCCCGGTCGGCGAGGTCCGGGGGCTTGAGGACCGGCGAGACCCTGTCGGCCTCGCCGCGAGCGTAGCTCGGGGCGCGACCCGTTATCCTGAAGATCGCGATGCCTGCAACGGCGGCCGCCGCCGCGACGAGGAGGGTGACCACGACCCTGGCTCGACGCTGAAAATTCATGCCCTTAATGATAGCAGTTGGGTCCGAAGCCTGTCAAACGGCCGGATTGGGGCGTCGGAGGCCCCTCTCCCCGAGAGGGGGGGAGTTGAGCGTAAGGGTCAAGGTCTTTGGCCCAGGGCCCGCAGGAGCTTCCAGAAAAGGGCGTTGTTCGACGACGACCAGGCGTGACCTCGGGGCGGGAGGTCCCGGAGAAGGGCCGTCCGGTAGCCGTCCTCCCTGTAGATCCGCTCCGATTCGACGCAGAACGCGATGAGGTTCTTGTAGTCGCCCTCGTTATAGCAAAAGACCACTCCGAAGCGGGGGCCCTTTTCGGCCGGCCGCAGGACGACGCCTTCCGGGCTGACGTAGGCCTGGGAATGAGACAGGACGGCGCTATAGAACCTCGGGCGCCGGTTGGCAAGGTTGTGGCTGAAGACGGCCCCGGCCGATATCCCGGCGAGGCAGATCCGGCCCCGGTCGACCGGGTAGTGTTCGACCACCGTGTCGATGATCATCTCGACGCCGTCGATCTCCTTCTCGGTCAGCCAACCCGTGGACAGGCATTTCAGGAAAGTGTACTGGTACCTGGCCTTGGGCACGAGGAGAGCTATGCCCTGTTCCCGACAGAACGGGATGAGGCCCGTCTCCTCCACCGGACTTCCGGTGTAATTCTTGAGGGACGGGATCCTCTTGAATTCCGGCGAAATGACCCCGTGGAAATAGACCATCAGCGGGAAGCGGCCTTTCCCCCCCGGGAGGATCAGGCGGTACTCCCGGGCGTTGCCGGAATTATCCGTCACGGCATAGGGCGTTTCCAGGACCTGCCCTGCGGGAGCCGTCTCACGGCATGCGGACACGCATGCGGTCAGGGCCAGCGCCGACCCCAACAACACAGTCGTGCCGACCCGTTGCCGGGTCCGCCGGGAGAGCGCCGAGCCCATCGGGAACTCGCACATCCTTCAACTCCGCCCGCCAGCCCCCGTTTCCGGCCGCTCCGCGGCCGAAGCCTCGGCGAGAGAGGCGACGCGGCCGATTTCGCCGGGGTGTCGGCCCCGTCGCGTTCGGGGCCTCTCCACGGTCGTGTATATCCGTGTGTATCGGCTGCGGTACCCGCCCGTATCCACTGCCTGCACCCGAAAATAGACAACGTCCGAAGGGAACCCGGGAAACACGATGGAGTTATCGCTCGTAACGGCGACGTGGACAAGCTCGCTCGGCAGGGGGCCGTATTCGACTCGGAAGCACGCAAGGTCGGACTCGCACCCCGGGTCCCAGCGGAACCGGCGGACCGTCGGCCCCTCTGTGGAAACGTTCTTGACCTGGCTCGGTTCAGCTGGGGGGAAAGCGGCCAATACGTTCGCGAACAGGCCCGCGATGACCGTATGCCCCGCGGGGCTGGGATGATTCCCCCCGATGTCCTCGAGGAGAGCTTTCCAGCCGTCCGGGGGATCGGTCGCCATGAAGGCCGTGTACGTATCGATGAATCCGATGCCCCTGGAAGCGGCGAGCTCGGCCGTCGCCAGGTTGAAGGCGGAGATGTTGTTCCGGACGAACGGGACGTTCCCGAAGTCGTCTTTTCGCGGCGGGATGGTCGAGACGATGATCCGCATCCCCTTTTCCACGGCGGCATCGATGATATAGGCCAGGTTTTCCATGCTGGAGTCGACCGAAAAATACCCGTGGATGCAGTCGTTGGTGCCCATCATCAGGAGAAAGTATAAGCCGTTGACGGCCGCGAGGTCGCTCCGGACGCGAAGGGCCCCGTCGTAGGTGGTTTCGCCGGGGACGCCGAGATTCACGGGATAGGACGGGCCGTAGAACGTCGCCAGGATCTCCCTCACGCGCTCCGGGTAAGCCAGCTCCGGGTGGACCTCCCCGTCCAGGTTCTCCATGCGCATAACCCCGTAGGTGATGCTGTCGCCGAACGCGGCGAACGTGTTCGCCGGACGGCAGTCCTCCTCGTCGGGCGCGGCGCTCCTCTCCCGCGGCGGGGCGACCCGCCTGGGTTCGCGGCCCAGGAGGCGGAACCCCTTCCCGCCGGGATCCAGAAAGTATCGCGCGCGGTCCGCGAGGCTTTCGGCCCGGACGAGGACCCCTCCCGGGGCGACCTCGACCGTGAAACTCTTTTCGGACCAGGAGGTCCGGCTGACGTTCGTGAGGCGATTGTCCCGGAGGTCGAGAAAGAAGATGTCGTCGTTGTTCGAAGCGTTACCCAGCAGGACCGCCCCGAAAAGGCGCCCGGCCCGTTCGATCAGCACCGGGGATGCCGCGAACTTCAGCCCGTCGAGAGGGATGACCCGGGATGTTCTTGTCCCGGAGTCGTAAAGGCCGAGCCCGGCACGCCCATCCCGGTAATTCACCCATAGGACGTGGAACCGTCCGTCGGCGACCTGGGCCGACGGGAAGAGATTGTCCCCGCCCGCACCCCCCAGAACGGTCTCCCTCTTCCCGTCGGAGAGGACGACGAAGCTGCCGGTAGGGACGCAGCGGACGACCAGCCGATAGGTCTTGCCGCCCGCGGCGAAAGACACGGGGGCCCACGGCTCTGATTGGGGAAAGGCGGCGGTCGCCAGGGCGAGAAAGAGCACACCCGGGATCACGCGCGGCGCGGTCATGCGTGCATTATATCGGAACACGGCTCCAAGTCCAAAACGGATCTTCCGGCCCCTACTCCGGGACGCGGTAAAGGGTCATGGTCGTGTCCCAGACCTTGAATTTCCTGACAAGCTCGAGACGGGCGGCCGTTTCCGGGAAACGTTTCCGGATCCACCCCTCCTCCGCCCCCCCGAACCTGTCCAGCACGACGAGGTGCGTCGGCTTGAACCGGGTGAACGGGTCCCGGTCGTTGAACCAGTTCTCGTAGGCCAAAAGGGCCTTGAAAGGCGTTCCGAGGGTTAGCCGCGGCGCTTCCTGGCCCATGACGATCGAGCCCGGCGGAAGGGTTTCGAAGAACCGCGACGCCCTTTCGAGATCGTAGGTGGGCGCCAGATAGAACTGGCTCACATAGAGGTAGACGGGGGGGGCGAGCATCAGGACCAACAGGACCCCTCCGAGGACCGGCCTCCAGGCCGTTCTGCGGGCGATCAAGAACAGGATACCGCCCGCGAAGGAGAGGAAGACGAGTCCCCGCACGACGGGCGGGAAGACGAAGAAGGCCGAAGGCCGGGACCCCATCATTCGGAAGACAGGGAGAAAGAAAGCCGCTGAAACGAGCGTCAGGGGCCAGAAGAGCCGCGCCTCCTGTCGGAGGCGGTCCCGGTCTCTGAGAAGGATCGAGCCGGCCAGGTAAAAGGCCGGGAACACGGGAATATAGTACCGCATCGGGCGATAGTTCAAGAGCCCCATGGAGACGACCCCGCCGGCGATCCAGAGGAGGACGAATAGGTCGACCGGCTCCGGGGGGATCCTTTTCGCCCGGATGAGCTTCAGAAGGATGAGCCCTCCGAAAAGAGCCAAGAGAAGCGCCGCCGCCGGCGCCAGCTGGAGATATCGCGGCAGAGGATTATGCGCGAGGTTGGACCATGCCTGGCCGATCGATCGGGGCAAAGAGAGCATTCCCCACCCCCCCCCGATCTTGTCGAACGTCGGCCGGAACGGCAGGTAGATCCCGAAGAACCAGGGTAGTCCGACCGCAAGACCACCGGCCAGATAGGACAACAGGAACCTAAGGTTCGAACGCCTCCACGCCTGATAGGCGACGACCAGGGTCGTCGAAACCAGGAAATAGACAAAGAGATACTTGGACAGGGCCGCGACGGCCGTCGTCATCCCGAGAAAGAAGGACATGCGCGGCCGTCCCCGGGACACGGCGAAGAGAGCGAAGCTCGCTAGGAAACACAGGCTCGAAAAATTCTCAAGGAGCCCGATCCGGTTGTACATCAACCCGGTGAAGTCCAGGGCGAACAAGGCCGTCAGCCCGAGGGCCTGAGGCGGCCCCAGATAGGTCCTTATCCCGACGAAGAATAACAGGATGCCGCAGAGCCCGAAAAGGACGCTGAGGACCTTGACCGTCACGATGGAAACGCCGAACGTCTTGAACGCGAGGAAATAGAGGAGCGTCAGGGGAGCGTTGTAAACGATCGGGTTCCACTCATCCGTGATCCATTTCCCGAACAGGATCTTGTTGCGGGCGTTGTGGCAATAGATCCCCTCGTCGAAGTAGACGCCCGCGCTTCCGGAGACCGCCGGGATCAGGGCGGGCGGGTCGGCCTTGACATGTTGGAGCCTCAAGGCCGCTGCGACGGCCAGGATGAGCGCCAGCCCCAGCCATTCCTTCCAGGCGCCGCGTGTTCCGGAGGTCCGTGTCGTGCTCATGCCTCAATCGTTCCCCATGGCATAAAGAGCGGTCCCGCCGATCCTGTGGGCCACGGCAAGCCCCGTCGGCTCGGTACGGAAAAAGCGCCGCTCGTCCTTCCCCCAGAAAAGAAAGTCGACGCCGAGGCGCCGCAGGTCGCCCTTCGTCGCCGGCAGCCCGGCCAGGGCGAGGCGCAGGGCCTCGAGCCGTTCCTCGTACGGGCCTGGGGGAACCTGGAAGAGCTGTCCGTGATGGCGGTCCCCGATGGCCATGGGACGCCCGGCGAAGGCGGGGATCGTGGAAAAGTTCCAGGCCCGGGCCGCCGGAAAGTTCTGGACGATCCTCCCCTTCGGCACGTTCTCCCTGACCCACTCCAGCATCCCCATCTCCTCCGCGCCGACGTAGCTCGTGAAACGGGCGTTCCGGACATCGGCCGAGTTCCGGATATCCAGGATCGCCGTGAGCGACCCGGGTATAAGGACCAGGAGGGCCAATGGCACGGCAAACCGCCCCGCGCGGGGAATCTCGCCGAGGCGGCACGTCAGGAGGGCGAGCGCGAGGATGACGATCAGGCCGGCTTTGAGTGAAACGTCCGATTCGAAGCCCGCGATCCGGACGGTGAGAAGCAGAAAGATCGAGACACAGAGGAGGATCGCCACGAAGGTCCTCGAACCGAAGCGCGTCGCAAGAAGGCCCCAGGTCCCGCTCACGGCGAGAAGCCCCAGGTTCAGGCCCAGAAGGATGAAGACCTGACGCGGGCCGAGGGGCTTGACGACGATCCCGCTCCCCGCGGACGAGACCATCCGCAGGACCGCGGAAAGCGCGAGGATGAACAGCGGCAGGAGAAAGTGGCGTCCCAGGTCCCGGAGGAACGCAAGGAGGGTCAAGTCCCGCCGGACGAGGCGCCGTCCTTCCCTGCCCAGGACATGGAGGGCCCGTGAGAGAAGCAGGATGCCGCCGACGAAGAAACTCGCGGCAAGGCTGAGAGCCAGCAACAGAGAGAGAAGCCACGGACGCTCCTTGTCTTCGTCGACGAAGACAAGGAACAGCAGGACGAAGGCCAGGCTGAGGAGATGCTGGGGCGTATAGAGAAGGGAGCGCAGAAGGGTGTCGATCTGGGGGAGGCCCCATAGCCAGCGGGTTAGCCCGTCGATGTTGTAGGCGCGACCCTCGGAGAAGAACGCGGAAAACGAGAAGCGCGCCCGCCCGGCCCATAGATAGAAGCCTTCCAGGCTGGGGGCCAGGACGAGCGGGACAGCGAGAAAGGGCAGCCATCGACGCTTCGTCGAGATCCTTTGGCAGGCCTGGAGGAGCAGGAGGAGGAACAGGAAGTTGACTGCGAACGAGTACGCGAACAGGGCCTTCGGGGTCGACCCGGATAGCCTGGCCACAACGGCAGGAGTGGCGTAGGGCAGCCAATAATAATGAAGGGGATCGCCGGCGAAATACAGATTTGCCGGCGGAAGTCGGCCGTCGTTGAGGGATTCGACCACCGACATGTGCTTGAGATAATCCGAGCTGAAATAGGCCCTGTAGGCATAGTTGCCGTCGACGCGGGCCCCGATCCGAGAGAACGGAAGCCAGGTCGAGGCGATGACGAGAAGGAGGACGAAGACCATCCCGGCCAGGTCCTTTTTCGCAGGGGCCCGGGGCCCCGGCGGCCGGAGCAGGGATAATGCCGTTCCCGCAGCCAGGACAACGCCCAGGGCGGGAAGGAGCCAGCCGTCGGGAAGGAGGCTGCAAACCAGCCAAAGGAACGGAAAGAGCCCCAGGCTCAACAGGGACCGGACGGTTAGCGACAAGGCCGGGGACGTCGACAGGCGACGGCTCTCTGCGGCCAGCCCGAGGACGCGGTTGCACGCCACGAGAAGGATGATAAGGGTCAGCGCGGCCTTGAGGCCTCCGAACATCCAACATCCCGCGGCGAGGCAGATGTAGAAGGAAAGGGATAGGGCCGACACGCCCCGGGATCCCTTCTTCATGTCCATGGCGGCCTTCTCCTTCACCAGGCTATGCCGTAGTCTTCCCCGTAGTTGCTGCTGCCGCCCCAGAACGTTCCATGCGCCCTGTCAAAGTAGATCGCGTTGATCGGTCCGGAGGTGCGCTTGAAAGCCGTCGTCTTGTATCCCATCGCCTCGAGCTCGTCCCGAACCCAGCCCGGCATCTGCTCGTTGATGTCGAGCTTTCCCGGCAGGGACTTGTGGTCCTCGAACGAGTTCCTCATCTGATAGCTCGTGATGTTGGCGGCCTCGCACGCCTCCTGAACGTTCATCCCGAACTCGACGACGTCGAGGAAGAACTGAAGGAGGTTCTGGTCCTGGGTATCCCCGCCCTGGACGGCGAAGGATAGAAAGGGCTTGCCGTCTTTGAGGGCGAGGCCGGGCGTCAGCGTGGCCCTCGGGCGCTTTCCCGGAGCAATGACGTTGAACGGGTTCTCGCTCTCGTCGAGAACAAAGCTCTGGGCCCTCTGGCTCATCCCGATGCCCGTGTTCCCCGCCAGGCAAGCGGGGATCCATCCTCCGCTGGGCGTAACGGAAACGACCCACCCCTCTGCGTCGGCGGCCTGAATGGACGTCGTCCCGGTGAAGAACGACGGGGCCGCGGTCGTCTCCCCACCCCGCCCGCGAAGGCCGGGGGCGCTGTTCGACCACTTTTCGAGCAGGTCGAGATAGGGGTTCGTACCGCCCTGGAAGGGATACGGATCGCCCGGCTTGACCGCCGGATCGTTCTTCTCCAAGTCGATCGTCGCGAGGCGGCTCTTCGCGTATTCCTTGGAAAGAAGGCCCCGGATGGGTTCCTCCGGGGGAAAATAAGGATCCCCAAAGTAGAAATCGCGATCGGCGAAGGCCAGGTTCATGACCTGGTACAGGGTATGGACGTAGCGCGAGCTGTTATAGCCCATGGCCCGGAGGTCGAGACGCTCGAGCATGTTGAGCGCCTGGAGCATGACGGGGCCCTGGACCCACGTGGTCAGCTTGTAGACGTCGATCCCCTTGTAGTTGGTCGTAACGGGTTCCTCGAGATGGACCTTCCACCCGGCAAGATCCCCTTCGGTGATCAGCCCGCCCTGCTCCCGGCAGCCACGGGAGAATTCTTCAGCGATGTCCCCCCGGTAAAAACGGTCATAAGCCGCGTAAATAGCTTCTTTCCGGTTCCTGCCCCGGGCGAGCGCCTTCTGCTCCGCCTCGACGAGCTTCTTCAACGTCGCGGCCAGCTCCGGCTGACGGAAGACTTCCCCGGGCGCCGGGGCTTCCCGGGCCTCGCCCGGGTGAGGCAGCAGAACGGCCTTGGAATACGGCCACTCCTTGATCTTGTTCTTGTTCCTTTCGATGCTCCTCGAGAGCTCCCCTTCCATGGGATACCCGGTCTCCGCCATTTCGATCGCAGGCTCGAGGACCTCTCTGAGGCTGAGCTTTCCGTATTCGGCCAGCATGGTCATGAGGCCGCCGGGTGTCCCGGGCGTGACAGCGGCCAGGGGACCGTACTCGGGAGGGTAGGCGAAGCCCTTCCCTTTGTAGAATTCGGGGGTCGCGCCGGTCGGGGCGACTCCCAAGGCGTTGACCCCGACGACTTTGCCCGTCCGGGGATTGAAGATGAGGGCCTGAGTTTCCCCCCCCCAGCTGAGGACGTCGTACATCGTGCACACGGCGGCCAGCATCGCGCAGGCGGCGTCCACCGCGTTCCCGCCCTTCAGGAAGATCTTCGCTCCGGCGGTGGCGCCGAGCGGTTTGCCGGTGATGGCCACCCAGTGCTTCCCGTGGAGGACCGGCTTCTCGGTTCGCTCGCGCGGCGCCGCGGTCAGGGGAAGGGCCATGGCGAGCATAGAGGCTAGAACGTTGCGTCTGATCGATCTCATGCTGTTTCCCTCGTTTCTCACAGGGATTCTATCAAACCGGAAGGATTTTGAGAATCGCGATTTTGGCGGGCCATTTTGCTTGTGCTATAATTCCGGGCCGACGGCGCCGGCGCCCGCAGAGGAGATACCGTTGACCGAGCCCAGGATCGAACGTCATCCCGTTCTCCCCGTCCCTGAACGCCCGACGTTCGCGTTCGCCTGGAAAGGCGCCCAGGTCTCGGCCAGACAGGATGAGACCATCGCCTCCGCCCTGTTCGCCAACGGCGTCAGGATCTTCGGCCACCACGCAAAAGACGGCGCCCCGCAAGGGATCTTCTGCGCCAACGGTCAGTGCGCCCAATGCCTGGTCCTGGTCGATGGCCTTCCTGTGAAATCCTGCATGGAATTGGCCCGGCCGGGCATCCGTGTCGAACCCGTCGAGGGGTTGCCGCAATTGCCTTCGGCCCCGGCCAGCGGCGTCTCTCCCGCCGTTCGCGCTATCCGGAACGTCCGAATCCCGGTCCTCATCGTCGGAGGAGGCCCCGCCGGGCTCTCGGCGGCGATCGAGCTGGGCCGGCGCGGCGTGCGGACCCTGCTCGTCGACGACAAGCACCGTCTGGGCGGCAAGCTTATCCTTCAGACCCATCGGTTCTTCGGCTCCACGGAAGCCGTATATGCCGGGACGCGCGGCATCGACATCGCGACCCGCCTCGAGGACCAGGTCCGCGCCTGCCGGTGCGTCGAAATATGGCTCAGATCGACGGCCCTTGCGGTCTTCAGCGATGGCAAGGCCGGTATCCTCAAAGAGGGGCACGAGTACGTCCTGGTGACTCCCGACGTCCTCCTCGCCGCCTCTGGAGCGCGGGAAAAGAACCTGGCCTTCCCGGGCAACACCCTCCCCGGCGTTTACGGAGCCGGGGCTTTTCAAACGCTCGTCAACCGGGACCTCGTCCGCCCCGCGAAAAGGTTGTTCATCGTCGGCGGCGGGAATGTCGGCCTCATCGCCGGCTACCACGCCCTCCAGGCGGGCATCCCCGTCGTCGGGCTCGTCGAGGTCATGCCCGAATGCGGAGGCTACAAGGTCCATCGGGACAAGCTCGCCCGCTTCGGCGTCCCGATCCACACGTCCCATACGATCGTCAGTGCCAACGGCGTCGAATCCGTGGAGTCTGTGACCATCTCCCGCGTCGACGAGCGTTTCCGTCCCGTCCCGGGGACCGAGCGGTCGTTTGCCTGCGATACGGTCCTCATCGCTGTCGGCCTCGATCCCGTCGGCGAGTTCGCCGAAAAGGCGCGGGAATTCGGTCTCACCGTCTTCTCCGCAGGGGACGCCGAAGAGATCGCGGAGGCATCCGCCGCCATATTTTCCGGCAAGATCCGCGGCCTGGAGGTGGCGAAGGCCATCGGCCTCGACGTCGGGGAGATCTCCCGCGAATGGTACGATACGGCCGAGGTCCTCAAGTCCAAGCCAGGCCGAACGGAAAAAGAGGACGTCCCGGAAACGGGTGACGGGGTCCGGCCGGTCCTCCATTGCGTCCAGGAGATCCCGTGCGACCCCTGCACGGCGGTCTGCCCGCGGGACCTGATATCCATCGACCCTTCCGATATCCGGAAATTGCCTTACTTTTTAGAGGGCAAGCCGGGGCGGGGCTGCACCGGTTGCGAGAAATGCGTGGCCGTATGTCCCGGGCTGGCGATCACGCTCGTCGACGCCCGCAAAGACCCCGAATTCCCGACGGTCGTGATTCCCTATGAGTTCCTCAAGGAACAGGTCAGGGAAGGCGACAGAGTCGTCGTCCAGGATACCGGAGGCGACCGGCTGGGCGAGGTCGAGGTCGTCGGGGTCAAGGCCCTCAAGGCCAACGACCGGACCCTCCTCGTCAAGGTCAGGGCGCCCCGGGAGTATGCCGCGAAGATCGCCGGCCTCCGCGTCCAGGCCGAAACGGAAAGCGAGCCCATGGGATCATGGATCCCAAGGACGGCCGACGACACGATCGTCTGCAGGTGCGAGAGGGTCACCGCCGGAGAGATCCGGAGGATCATCCGCACCGGGGCCCGCGACATAAGCCAGATCAAAGCCCTCACCCGAACCTCGATGGGCTCATGCGGGGCCAAGACCTGCACGCCGCTCCTTCACCGCCTGTTCCGGGAAGAGGGCGTGCCCGAAAGCGAGATCGTCGACCAGCCGAAACGGCCGCTGTTCATGGAGGTCCCGCTCGGCGTATTCGCGGGCCTTCCGGCCGAAGAGGAGGATGCTCGTGGCGGCCGGTAGGTCCTTCGACGCGATCGTCATCGGCTCAGGGAGCGTGGGGACGCCGGCGGCATACTATCTGGCGGAAGCGGGGATCCGGACGCTGGTCATCGACCGGTTTTCCAGTCCTGGCCAGGGGTCCAACAAGGCCGCCATCGGCGGCCTCAGGGCGTCCCATTCCGATCCGGCCAAGATCCGTCTCGGCCTGCGGAGCCTGGACATTTTTTCGCACTGGAAGGAACGCCTCGGCGACGACCTCGAATGGCACAAGGGCGGATACAGCTACGTGGCCTACCGGCCCGAAGAAGAGAAAACGCTCAAGGACCTCCTCGTCATCCAGAAGTCTTACGGCCTGAACATCTCCTGGCTCGATCGGAAGGGTATCCTGGAGGCCATTCCCGGCATCAGCCCCATCGGGCTTATCGGAGGGACCCTGTCGCCGGACGACGGGAACGCCTCTCCCCTGCTGGCCGTTCAGGCCTTCCATTCCCATGCCCGGCGCCTGGGGGCCGAGTTCAAGTTCGACGAGGCGGTCACGGGCCTCATCGTCGAGGGCGGCCGGGTCCGCGGCGTGCGGACCGACAACGGGGAGTACGGGGCCGAGGTCGTCATCAACGCCGCCGGCGCCTGGGCGTCCGATGTCGCCAAGCTCGCCGGCATCGACGTTCCCGTTCGGCCGGACCAGCACGAAGGCGCCGTCACGGAGGCGGTCGCCCGCTTCCTGGAGCCCATGGTCGTCGACATCAGGCCGGCCGACGGGTCGGCGAACCACTATTTCTACCAGCACGCGACCGGGCAGGTGGTCTTCTGTGTCACGCCGAGCCCGAATATCTGGGGGTTGGACACCCGCGAGACGAGCGCATTCCTCCCGATGGTCGCCCGGCGCATGGTGGATCTCATCCCTCGGCTCGCGAACCTGAGAGTTCGCAGGACGTGGCGAGGCCTCTATCCCATGACCCCCGACGCCCTCCCCATCATCGGCTGGGCTCGCGAGGTCGAGGGGTATCTTCTGGCCGTGGGCATGTGCGGCCAGGGGTTCATGCTCGGCCCCGGCGTCGGGGAACTCCTCGCCCAGATGGTCCGGAGGACCGTCACCCGGCAGGACGAGGAGGTCCTCAGGTACGTCTCGCCCTACCGAGAATTCAAAGGGATGGAAAGGCTCCAGTGAGCGCCGCGCCCGGCCCGGTTCATCGCAGGATCAGTTTCCGGCCGTCGAACGGGACGATGGCCATCGGGATGTCGTAGACTTCCTCGAGCAGCGCCTCGCTCAGGACCCGGTCGGGCGGCCCCGACGCCGCCACCCGCCCGTTCTTCATGAAGACCATCTGGTCCGAATACTTCACCGCCATCTCCAGGTTGTGCAAGGTGATGATGACCGTCTTGCCTTTCTCGGAGGCAAGCTTGCGACAGAGTTCCATGACCTCGACCTCGTGCCTGGGGTCGAGGAACGTCGTCGGCTCATCGAGAAGGAACACCTCGGGGCTCTGGGCCAGCGTCCGGGCCACGAGGGCGAGCCTCCGCTCGCCGCTGCTCAACTGAGAGAATTCGCGGTCCTCGAAACCGGCCAGCCCGACGAAGCGGATGGCCTCCCCGGCCAGCCTCCGGTCCTCGCGCGACGGGACCGAGAAGGTCGGGATGAACGCGGCCCTGCCCATGAGGACGAAGTCCAGGACGCCGTAGTTCAAGGCCGGGGCAAGTTCCTGGGGGACATAGCTGATGAGCCGGGCGCGTTCCGGGCTCTTCAATTCGGCCAGGTCCCGGCCGTTGACGGACACGGACCCTTCAGGCACGCGGATGACGCCGCCCAGGCACTTGAGGAGGGTTGACTTCCCGGCCCCGTTCCTTCCGACGACGGAGGTGACCTTGCGGCTCTCGAAACGGAGGTCAGCGATGGAAAGCCGGAATTCCCCGTAGCCGAAGGAAAGGGACCTGACATCGACGCTCACAGCCATACCTTCCGCGACCTTCCCAGCAGGAATATGAAGAACGGGATGCCGATGAGGCTTGTCAGGATGCCGATGGGGATCTCGAAGGACGCAACGACGCGGGTGATGTCGTCGGCGACGATCAGGACCGAAGCCCCCAAGACGGCCGACAAGGGCACGACCTTCCTGTTGTCCGCGCCGACCATCATCCGGACGAGGTGGGGCACGATGAGGCCGATCCAGCCGATGACCCCGGCCACCGCCGTGACGGCGGCCGTGCTCAAGGAGGTCAGGACGATGACCAGGAGCTTCTCCCGCCGGACATTGACGCCGAGGGCCGCGGCCTCTTCTTCGCTCAACGATAGGACGTTGAGACGCCACCTCATCAGGACAAGGGTGGCCGTACCCGCGGCCATGACGGGGAGAGAGATGGCCAGGTCGCCCCAGGTCGCCAGGGACAGGCTGCCCATGAGCCAGAAGAACAAGGATTGGAGCGCGTAGGGGTTGGCGAAGAACTCGACGAGGGACAACAGAGCCTGGAAAAACGCCGAGACGATGACCCCCGTCAGGAGGAGGGAAACCGTGTGGGAGCCGGACCGGCCGGCTACAAGCAGGACCACGAGAACGGCCGCCAGGGCGAAGAGGAATGCCGCGATCTGGGCGGGAAACGCTTTGCCCAGGATGACCAGGGAGAGGGCCGCGCCGAATGCGGCGCCGAACGAAATCCCCAGGATGTACTCGTTGACCAGGGGGTTCTTGAAGAGCGCCTGCAGGGAAGCCCCGGAGACCGAGAGGGCTGCGCCGGCAAGAAGGGCGAGCATGAGGCGGGGAAGGCGGATCCGCAGGAGAATGTCCCTATACTCCGGCGGGACCTCCGGAAAGGAGGCGGGCAGGACGGTCCGGACGAGGGTCTTGCCCAGGTCCGCGGGCGGGATGTGATAGCGCCCTATGGACAAGGAGGCGAGCGTCAAAAGGAACGGCGACAGAAAGAAAAGGATGACGAGGAGCCTGCCCTTCCTACCTCTCATCCCATCCTCCGCATTCGAGCACCCGGCACAGGGACGAGTAGGCCCCTTCGACGCCGTAATACTTCTTGAAAATCGCGTTCGCCTCCTGTTCCAGGCCGATGGGTCCCATCGCTTCGGGATGGAACAGGCGCGCCAGATATATGGTTTCCACCAGGACCAGGGCGGGATCCCACCAGTACCAAAAACCGAAGGTGTAGAAGACCCGGCCGTTTCGCACCGCGGGCAGGGTGCCGAACCGTTTGTCCCGGAGGATCCCCTCGACGGTGACGGTCCTTTCCCTCGGGGGATAGTTCCCCTGGACCAGGATGACGTCCGGCCGCCACTTCATGATCTGTTCAGCCTGGGCCACCGTCGCGATGGTCCCGAGATTGGCCGGGAGCATTCCCCGGGCACAATTGATGCCCCCCGCGGCATCGACAGGCTCATAAGCGACCGGCGTCCGCGTCAGCATCCCCCAGAAAGAGATATACACTCTGGGCCGCTCTTCCGAGGGAACCGCGGCGACGGCCCGGCGAACGGACGCCACCCGGGCCCGGAAATCGGCCACGAGTTCGGCCGCCCGCGCCTCGCGGCCCAGGATCCCTCCGACGAGGACGATCTCCTCGACGAGCTTATCGAAGCTCCCCATCGAGGCCAGGGCCACGACGGGCCTTTTCAGCTTGCCTTGGAGCGCGTCGACCATCTGGAGCTCCGTGGGCGAGACGAAAATGATGTCCGGGTCCAGCCGCAGGACCATCTCGAAGTTCATGTCCTCGGGAGTGTTGGACACGGCCGGCAGGTCCCGGGCCCCGGGAAAGACGATGGGAAAGAGATGATCGTGCTTGAGGATGAAATAGTCCGCGCCGACGAGCCTGTCCCCCGCCCCCAGGGCGGCCACGATCCGCGTGATCTCGGGCTGCAGGGAAAGGACCTTCTCCGCCCGGCCCGGCAGGATCACGTTCCTGCCCAAGGTGTCGCGGACGGCCAGGGTCTCCTGCCCTCCGGTCGGGAGCGCCGATACCGGGCCGGCAACCGATACGAGGGCCAGTACGGCTCCCGCAGCGGCGCTCTTGAACGTGAACGCCATGCGGCCCTCCTTAGGGGATGGCCCGTTCGGCGATCCTTCCGGAGAAGACGAGCGAGCCGAAGAACTCGGGCCGATGAAAGTCCGGCGCCGGCGTCTGTGGAGGCGACCATGCCCCGTAATGCGGGACCTCCGTCTCGTCCCCGCACTTGTAGAAATTGGCCTTCCCGACGGTCCCGGGGAGAAGGCTCTCGCCGTAATACTTCCGGAATAGCATCTGCGGGACCCGGTAGCGGACGGTCCAGGAATCGGCCCCGATGGGACCGTCCCAAGCTCCGGGCACCGATGCCTGGATGCGGAACCCGGCCAGGTCGTCGGGCGGGACCCGCTTACGGTCGTGCCTCCCCGGCCCGAACCCGAGCAGCATGGCCCCGGCGGCGTTGGTCTCGAAGTTGAGGTAGCCCAGCCCCTTCTCGGGGAATGGGTCGATGAACATTTCGACACAGCTGTCCTTGTAGACAGGGGATTGGAAATCCAGGTTGCGGACGCGGATCCTCTTCTCGAACGCTTCGAAACGGACGTAGAGATAATGGTCGGAATAGCCGAGGCGGGCCTCGACCCTCGGCTCGTAGCCGTTGCCCAGCCAGAGGTAATGCCCGACCGTCAGGGCCGGTAGGGCGTCCCAGCGGAAGGAGTCGTCGGACGGGTCAAAATCCGCCGCGACGCGGAACACCTCGTACTCGGGCGTCATGAAATCCTCTCACATCCTGACGGCGGCCTTGACAAGCGCCTCGACGGCCGGAAGAATGGCCAGCTCGGCGTGGGCTTCGGGCTTTTTCGCTTCGGCCAACTCCTGGAGAACCTTGTCCGCCCAGGGCCGGTCGGTGGTCCCGCCGGCGACGACGAGTTCCAGGGCTCGGAGCCCGGTTCCGGCGGCAACCGCCAGCGCGTCGGAGAGCGGCGCGACCTCGGCCAGGGCCGGAGCCCCGGCGATCACGGGCGCGAGCGCTTTGGCGTTGTCCCGCCATCGGACGAGCGAGGCCTTGATCTCATCCGCCAGGGCTTTGTCTTTTGTCCGGAGGAATTGGTCTACGGAGCCGCGGAACTTCCTGGCCGCAATGGATTCGGGAGGACAGGCGTCCACGAATC
Organism: Candidatus Aminicenantota bacterium; assembly: GCA_963813235.1. Taxonomy (GTDB): domain Bacteria; phylum Acidobacteriota; class Aminicenantia; order Aminicenantales; family Saccharicenantaceae; genus JALHVH01. Next base: position 56,011 of record CAWEYF010000004.1, read on the forward strand.
GGGTGTAGGGAGAGAGAAACGTATAGGTCGCCTGGTCGTGCCGGGCGTAGCGCTTGAGGGGCTCCGTCACGTCCGCGAGGGTCTTGAGAGCCGCCGTGCATCCCTTCCCGGACAGCCGGCGGAGCATCATGGCCTGATAGCTGATGTGCCTCAGGCCGTGTTCCTCGAGCTGGAGGCTGACGATGTCCATGCGGCGGTACATATCCTCGACATCCTTGACCGACTGCGGCGACCAGAACCTCTCGGCGATGGCCGCGGTCCGCGGCCAGATGCGCGAATCCACCGTCTCCGGAGTGACGAGCTCCGCCCACATCGTCGCTTCCCCGCCCAGGACGAACTTTTTCTGGTCCTCGGTGAGGGGCGCGTCCTCCGCGATGGGATCGTTGAGATAGTGTTCGAATGCGGGCTGGCAGAGGTCGATGTAATAACCGTTCGAAAGCAGGCCCTGGTATCCCCTCTTCGCGGATTCGATCAGGGCTTCCCTGCCGCGCCAGGACTGGATGACGATGTTCGTGGGCATGCCCGGCTGGAAGACCTCGTCCCAGCCGACCATCTTCTTTCCGTACCGGGTCAGGATCTTCAGGATCCTCTTGTTAAAGTGGGCCTGCAGGGCCTGGTTGTCGGGGAGGCCGTTCTTTTTCATGAAGGCCTGGATCTTCGGATTGGCCTTCCACTCCCCGCCCTCGACCTCATCCCCGCCGATGTGCAGGTACGGGTCCGGGAACAGGGCCGCCATCTCCTTCAGGAACCCGTCGAGGAACCTGTAAGTCTTCTCTTCCGTCGGGTCGAAGGCCGGCGTGAAGATCCCGAACTTCCTCTCGATGGCGTAGGGGCCGGGTCCGCTTGCGTATTCGGGATATGCCGCGAACCAGCTCGTCGAATGCCCCGGGATGTCGAACTCGGGCATCACCCGGATGCCCCGCTCGGCGGCGTAGGCGATGATGTCCCTGATCTGGTCCTGGGTGTAATAAAAGCCGTCCGAACCGAGCCGGTGGAGCTTCGGATAGGTCTTGCATTCGACCCTGAAGCCCTGGTCCTCGGTCAGGTGCCAATGGAGGACGTTGAGCTTGACGGCCGCCATCCCGTCGAGCGTCCTTTTGACCATGTCCACGGGCATGAAATGCCGGCCGGCGTCGATCATGAGCCCTCGCCATGTGAACCGGGGAGCGTCCTGGACCTCGACGCACGGAAAGTAATAACCCTCGCCGTCGGAAGAAAGGAGCTGGAGGAGCGTTTCGAGCCCCCTCAGGACGCCGAGGTCGGTCTTCGCCGCGAGCGAGATGCGTCCCGGGCCGACCGCGAGCCGGTAGGATTCATCCTCGTTCGGCTCAAGCTTGCCCGTCCTTTCACAGGCGTAGGCCAGGGAGACCGCATCGCCGGGGGCTTGACTCAGGAGGAAATCCTGTTTGAAGAAGAGCCCCGTGCGGCCCGAGAGCCGGAACATGAACCGGGCGGCCGCGCTCCTGGCCCTGGCGCCGGTCTGGCCTTCGCCGGCCACATAAAACGCATCCGTGACCCGGAACTTGCCGTCGCCGGCGGCGATCTTCGCCGGGGCAGGCATGAGATCGCGGGTCCTGTCCGCGGCCGGGACCCCGGCAGACGATCCCAAGACGAGCGCTCCCGCCACGGCCCAGGCTGCCCACGGCCGTGACGTTCTCTTCCGATTCTCCATGGTCTTCCTCCTCGAAGTTTTCGTGCGTCAAAAGAGACCTTCTTTATAGCACAGGAGGGGGCAAAGAAAAAAGGATTCTTCGATGAACCGGAGGGAAGACGGCCTGGGGCGATGGAGGTCGTCCCTCTCCCCCCGACCCCCCGGAACCAGTCCCGGCGGTTCCCCCCGCCGAGAACGGCGGGTCCCCCTTCCGCTACGGGGGTTTCAGGACGACTTTCATCGCCTCGCTTTCAGGCGATGTTCCCGGATTATAGGAGAAATACCAAAGATGAACCAATGGGACGGCCGGGGCCGGTTGCCTTTCCTGACGGACGCCGATTCAGTCTTCGGTCTTTTCGACGACGATGGTCATCTTCGAGACGAGGGCAGCCGCGGCCCCGATGGCGGCCCAGACGGGCATGACGAGGGCCCCGACGACGCCGACGGTCAGGGGGATCTCCATGAACGTCTTCCCGTCCTCGCCCTTGAGGATGATCCTCCGGATGTTGCCCTGGTGGAGGATCCCCTTGAGCTTGTTGACGATCTCGTCCCCGTTGATCTTGAATTCCTCGGTCCGGGTCTTTTTCTCTTCGGTCATGGCGTCCTCCTTACCGATGGTTCCTATAGTTCATACGTAATACCGCGTTCCCCGGGTTCATGGCCGGGGGAAGAAGCTCGGCGCTCCGGGAAAGAACTCTCTCAGGACGGGCAGGGATTCCGGGAACAGGTCGTTCAGGGCCGACGGCGCCCATTCGGCCCGGCCGACCCTCCAGCCGTCGGGCGTTTTCCGGAGCTCGAGCTTGAATTTGTAGAATTCGCCGGCGAAGCGGATGATCTTTCTCAGGACCTCCGCCCCTCCCGAGGACAGGACGACGTCGGTCTCGACCGTCGCCGTCCCTTCGGGCCGAATGTCTCCGATCTTCGTGTGAAGGAGATGGACGACGATCCCGAATCTCCGGCGAAAATGTTCCGCGACGAGGGCTTCCGTCGCCGCCCGGTCGCGGCCCTCGAAGTCCGCATAGTCATCGGTGAGCAGGGCGAGGAGACCCGCCATATCTTTTTTTTCGGCCCGTGAACCGACCCGGTCCATGAGCTTCATGATCTGCGCCTCCTCGGACCCGGAAGAACAGCAGGCCAGGAGCGTCAAGAACGCCGCGGCGATCGGAAAAGCCGGCCGTTTCATCCAGCCGACCCCCCGCCGCCACCCCCGCCCCCGCCCCCGCCCCCGCTGAAGCCGCCGCCTCCGCCCGAGGAATAGTGAGCGGCCGAAGTGCTGGCTTGGGCGATCGAGGTCGACAGGTGCTCGATGGAAGCGACCATGCTTTCGAGATGCCCGGCCCCGATGAAGGCTCCCCGGCCATAGCCGGAGTACCAGACGGGCGCCGCGGCGCGTTCGTCTGCGAGGATCATCGGGAGCGACTTGATGATCTTCTTCGCGAACCCGAAAAGGATCCCGAAGACCAGATAATGTTCCCAGAGCTTGTAGGCTTCGGGCGGGACCTCCTTGAAGTCCGGGAAATCGTCCAGGAACCGCCGGAAGGCCCTCCACATTTCGTTTTCCCGCGCCCAATCCCGGCCCCGTCTCTTCATCTTCGGGACGAGTACGGACACCAGGACGATCCAGATCGGATTCAGCGTCAGGATAGCGGCCGGCAGGGACGCCGCCAGGAAGATGTTCCTGGCCTTGAGGCTCTCGGGCTCGATGAACTTGAGGCCTTTCGCCTCTTGTCTCACGGTCTTGACCCAGGCCTGGTACCAGGTTTGGAACTTCTGGGGCTTCTTCTTCAGGTAATCCTTCAGGTCGTCGAGGTCGAGCCGGTCCCCGGCTTCTCCGCCGGCTCCGCCCACGGTCACGAAGAGAAGCTCGAGGAGATCTTTCTCGAACGTCTTCAGCCGGGGGTCCTCCCGGAACCCCCGCCGGAGCGTCGCGACGGATTCGATATCGCTCTTCGTCCCGAAGAGCGTCCGCTTCTCGACCGCCCGGTCCTCGATCTCGATGAACCCGCGACGGGCCAGGTCGAACAGCGTGGCCGTGAAGGCGGCCGGGGTGATGTCCCGGCCTTCCCGGAGGAGCACCTGGACCAGGGCCGGCTTGAGCTCCGACGGAAGCTCCCGGAAATAGGGCGGGATATCATCGAACCGGTAATCCTTGCCGATCCGTTTCCAGACCCGGATATATATGAAGAGCCAGACGATCGGCAGGAGCAGAAGCCCCGCGGCCCATAGGACGGCCAGCCTTCAGGAACCTGGTTCGAGCGTTCCGCGCGTCCTCCTGCGCCCGGCGGGCGCCTTCGATGGTCTCCCGGACGAAGCCCGCCTCTTCCTCTCTGATGGACTCGAGGGAATACCGGGTCGAGGCGATCCCGCTGACCATTCCCGCGGGCCATAGGACCCGGACTTCGAGGAACTGCCCGGACGGCAGGTTCGAGGCCGTGAAGCGGGCCGTCCGCTCGTCGACGATCTCGGCCCACCCGGAGAGAGGCCCGTGGCCGTAGACACGGATGTCCTCCCGGCTCGGCAGCGCTTCGGGAAGCCGGACGGTGACCTCGGCCTTCGCCGTGGGCTTGTCCCAGCCGCTTCCGATGACCTGCCAGTAAAGCTCGGAGACGTCCGGATAGCTGACGATGCCGCCCTCGGACCACGGTAATGGATATGGAACGTCCGCCGCTCGTTCCGGGCGGAGTAGTACCACTTGGCCGTGAACCGGTCGCCCTCCGTCGATGTCTCCGTCCTCAAGGGGGCGCCCGCCTTCGTCGGTGATCGAGAAATCCTCGATGGACACGTCGAGGCGGAGGTCCTTCCGGTCGGCGCGCAGAGGGATCCAGAGCGAAGCCCAGGAAAATCGGCCCTCGAATTCGTAGGTCCGGAATTCGTCCACGGCGAACGATCCGTCCTTCGCCGACGGCGATATCGATCCGGACCTCGGGAAAATAGAAGTTCTTGGTCTCGGCTCCGAGCCGCGTCGCGGCGGCCAGGGCCAGGATCCCGAGGATCCCGCCCAGGACCGCGAGCCTGCAGTTTCCTAAGCTCCATCGTTCCGCCTTCTTTGCGGACGATCCCTTCGTGCTCCGGGCGTCCTCCCCGGCTACTTGAGAAACAGCTCTATGACCGGGACCTCGACGTCCGGCTTGACGACGGGGAGGTCGAGGACCAAGGCCTTCCCCGCCTTCCCTTCCCTAGTCCCCGGCAGGAATCCCGCTTCGCGGTCCTCGGTGAACCGGACCTCCGAGGCGTCGTTGAGGAGCTGGGCGTAGGCGACGTGGCCCGCGAAGCCCGTGAGGCTCAGGACGCCCATCGGCCACTCCAGGACGTGGACGTAGAGCCTGTTCGTCGCGGGGGCGTAGGTCAGGAGGGTGTTCGCCGGCGCTTGAACCCGTCGGGAGCCTGCGTGCAGCCGTAGATGGACCGGCCGTGGAGCTTCATCCAGGCCCCGATCCCCTCCAGGCGGACTGGCCCTCCCGTCGAGCGTGCCCCTGGCCGTCGGGCCGACATTGAGGAGGAGGTTGCCTCCCTTGCTGACGGTCTCGATGAGCATGACCACGAGCTGACGGACGCTCTTCCACGTCGCTTCGTCGCGGTGATACCCCCACGAGCCGGAGAACGTCTGGCAGGTCTCCCAGGGCACCCGCTTCCCGTCGACCGTGACCCATTCGGCCGGCATGAACTGTTCGGGGGTCCGGTAATCCCAGCCGCCGGCGACGTCCAGAAGGTCGAGCCGGTCGTCGACGATGATGCCGGGCTGGAGCTCCCGGATCATGCGAAGGAGCCTTTCCGATTCCCAGTCCTTCCTTCCCTTCCCGTTCGGGCCGGGAAAGGAGAAGTCCATGAACAGGCAGTCGATCCGGCCGTACTCCGTCAGGAGCTCGCGGACCTGGTCGTGAAGATACTTGACGTACTTCTTCTGGTCGCGGCCGGCGGCCCCGGCCGCGAACGCCGTGTCGCCCCACATCGGGTGGTTCTCGTCAAGGGTGTACTCGGGATGATGCCAGTCGAGGAGCGAGTAGTAGAACCCGACCTTCAGCCCCTCGGCTCGCATGGCCTCGAGCAGCGGCCGGATCAGGTCCTTCCCGTAAGGGGTCTTTGTCGCCTTGTAGTCGGTGAACTTCGAATCGAAGAGGCAGAACCCTTCGTGGTGTTTCGTCGTGACGACGAAATACTTCATCCCGGCGTTCTTCGCGGCCCTGGCCCATGCCGCCGGGTCGTAGAGGTCCGGGTCGAAGTGGTCGAAGTACTTTTGATAATCGACGTCCCGGATGCGTTCGTGGTTCTTGACCCATTCGTGGCGGGCCGGCAGGGCATAAAGGCCCCAGTGAATGAACATCCCGAACCGGGCCTCGGTCCACCACTTCATCCGGACCTCCCGCTCGGCGTCCGTTTCGGCCCGGACGGGACCCAAAACCGCCCCGGCCAGAAGCACGACGGCGAGAACGATCCCCGTGATCACCCGGTGCGATATATGGCCTCGTCGCTTCATGTGTTCTCCTTTCCCGGTCCCGGATCCCGTCGGCGGCGAAAGCTCAGACGGCGGCCCGGCCGTAGATATGCTCCAGGATGGCCCCGATGCTCTCGGGATCGATCTCGGCGAACTCCACGCCCATTTCGAAGATGTCATCTTCGAAGAGCCGGTTCACCCAGCGGACCGTCCCCGTCCCGCGGACGAGCCGGCGCGACCCGGTGAGGGCGATCTCGATCCGGACGCGCGCACCCTCCGGGACAAACGTGTTCGTCACAAGGCACGCGCCTCCCGGCGAAATATCCCGGGTCAGGGAAACGAGGGGGCCTCGCCGCCGCCGGTTCCGGCGTCGTCCGGTAGGACCCTCAGAACGACCTTGTCCTCCTCCGGAACCCTTTCTTCTCTGCGTCGTTCCCTCATGTCGACCGGCTTTTTCGGAGCATAACAAAACGGGCGCAAAGGTCAAACGGCTGCATGAAGGCCTTGACGTTTCGGGCGGCCGACCTTACGATGGGAACAGACGACCGGCTTGGAGGATACGATGACCGAAAGGACCTTGCCGCGGCTGTTCGAGGAAAGCGTCGCGAAATACCCCGACAATATCCTGATGTGGGAGAAACCCGCCGACGCCTACGAGGCAACGACCTACCGCGATATGCGGGAGCGGGTCCGCGCTTTCGCCGCCGGGCTGATGGGCCTCGGGCTCGGAAAGGGCGACCGCGTCGCCCTCATCTCCGAGGGCCGGAACGATTGGGTCATGAGCGAGCTGGGGATCCTCTATGCCGGCGCGGTCGACGTTCCCGTTTCGGTCAAGATCGAAGAGCTCGCCGACCTCAAGTTCCGGCTCGCCCATTCGGGCTGCCGGATGGTCGTCGTCTCCGCGAGCCAGGTCGAGAAGGTCCGCCGGATCAAGCACGACCTGGCCGAGCTCGAGACGACCGTCGTCCTCGACCGGCTGGCCTGCCCCGAACCGGACGAGGTCTACGCCGGCGACGTCCTCGACCGGGGGAAGGAATGGCTTGCGGCCCACGCGGCCCGAGTTCGACGCCCGGTGGACGTCGGTCGCGGGAAGGCGACCCCGCCAACATCTGCTACACCTCGGGAACGACGGCCGATCCCAAGGGCATCGTCCTCACCCACCGCAATTACACGGCCAACATCGAACAGGCGCAATCCCTGGTCCCCTTCCCGGAGGATTATGTTTCCCTGATCATCCTGCCCTGGGACCACGCCTTCGCCCATACCTGCGGCATCTACACGCTCATGAAGGGAGGCGCCGCGCTCGCCTCCATCCAGCTCGGGAAGACCCCGATCGAGACGCTCAAGAACATCCCGGTCAACATCCGCGAGATCCGGCCCCATTTCCTGCTCAGCGTCCCGTCCCTGGCCAAAAGCTTCCGGAAGAACATCGAGAAAGGCATCCGGGAGAAGGGCCCGAAGGTCGAGGCCCTCTTCCGTAAGGCCCTGAAGCTGGCCTACGACTACAACGGCGACGGGTGGGACAGGGGCAAGGGCCTGAAGGCCCTCAAGAAGCCCTTCATGGTCCTCGCCGACAAACTCGTCTTCCGGAAGGTCCGGGAGGCCTTCGGCGGCCGGCTCGAGTTCTTCGTCGGCGGCGGAGCCCTGCTCGACATCGAGCTCCAGAGGTTCTTCTACGCCATCGGCATGCCGATGCTCCAGGGGTACGGGCTGACCGAGGCGGCGCCCGTCATCTCCGCCAATTCGCTCGCCGTCCACAAGCTCGGGTCCTCGGGCCGGGTGGCCGACCGGGATCGAGCTCAGGATCCTGCGACGATTCCGGCCGGGACCTTCCCGCCGGCCGGACGGGCGAGATCGTCATCCGCGGCGAGAACGTCATGGCCGGCTACTGGAAGAACGAGCGGGCGACGCGCGAGGCTCTCCGGGACGGCTGGCTGTATACGGGCGATCTCGGCTACGTCGACGCCGACGGCTTCCTTTTCGTCCTGGGCCGGATGAAAAGCCTGCTGATCGCGGAACGACGGCGAGAAATACAGCCCCGAGGTGATCGAGGAGGCCGTCGTCGAAAGCTCGCCGTTCATCGACCAGCTCATGCTCTATAACAACCAGTCGCCGTTCACGGTCGCCCTCCTCGTCCCGAACAAGGAGGCCCTCCTGCGCCGGCTCAAGGAAGAGCGGCCTGTCCTGCAAGACCCGGGAGGGCCAGGACGCCGCCCTCGGCCTCCTCCAGGCCGCCCTCGACGAGTTCCGCGAGGGCGGGAGCCGGGACGGGGTGTTCCCGGCCCGCTGGCTGCCCTCGGCCGTGGCCGTCCTCGGCGAAGGATTCACCGAGCAGAACCAGTTCCTCAATTCGACGCTGAAGATGGTCCGGGGGCGGATCACCGACTTCTACAAGAGCCGGATCGACGACCTCTTCACGCCCGAGGCCCGGGATATCCGCAACCCCCAGAACCGGAACATCGTCGGCCGGTTCGAGTGACCTCCCCTCCGCGGGGCGGCGCCGTGTTGACAAACCATCAGGGATTTATTAACTTTGCGGACGGGAATCCGAGTTAGAGGAGGTCCTCATGAACATCAAGTTCCGTCTCGGCGCCATGATGTTTCTCCAATATGCCATCTGGGGCTCCTGGGCCCCCGTCCTCTCCGCCTATCTTCAGAACAATCTCGGCTTCACGGGCTGGCAGCTGGGGATCATATTCAGCCTCCTGCCCCTGGCCACGATCATCTCGCCCTTCGTCGGCGGCCAGTTCGCCGACCGCTGGTTCCCGACCCAGAAGGTCATCGCCGTGCTCCAGCTCATCGGCGGGGTCATCCTCATCCTCATCGCCAACGTCACGGCCTTTTCGCCGATGATGTGGCTCATGCTCGTGTATTGCATCGTCTACGCCCCGACGCTGGCCCTGACGAACTCCATCGCCTTCGTCAACCTCAAGAGCTCCGAGAAGGAATTCGGAGCCATCCGCGTTTGGGGGACCATCGGCTGGATCGCCGCGGGCTGGGCCCTTGCCGGGTGGCGGGCTCTGGCCAAGTCCCCCGAGGGCGTCGCCATGAAGGGCGACACGCTCTTGCTGGCGGGCCTCTTCTCGCTCCTGATGGGCGTCCTGTCCTTCGGCCTGCCCCATACCCCGCCGCAAAAGGAAGGGGCCAAGCCCTGGGCCTTCCTCGAAGCCTTGAAGATGTTCAAGGACAGGAACTTCGTCATCTTCGCCATCATCTCCTTCGTCGTCGCGACGGAGCTCCAGTTCTATTATGTCCTGACCTCGCCCTTCCTGACCTCCCCCGTCGTCGGGGTCAGCCAGAAATACGTTTCCGCGGTCATGACCATCGCCCAGATCGCCGAGATCTTCGTCATGGCCTTCATGCTGTCCTGGGCGCTGAAGAAGTTCGGCATGAGGCGCACCCTGACCCTGGGCATCCTGGCCTGGCCCCTCCGCTACATCATCTTCGTCATCGGCCAGCCTTCCTGGCTCGTCATCGCCTCCCTCGCCCTCCACGGCTTCTGCTACGTTTTCTTCTTCACGGCCGCCTACATCTATGTCGACAACATCGCGCCCAAGGACATCCGGCATTCGGCCCAGGGGCTGATCGCGACGATCATCCTCGGCTTCGGTAACTTCGTCGGCAGCCTCTTCTGCGGCTGGATCCAGGGGCTCTTCCTCCAGGGCACGGGCGGAGCAGGGATCGAGGTCATCAAGGCCGGGTGGCAAAAGACGTTCCTCGTTCCCACGGCCCTGACGCTCTTCTGCCTGATCGTTTTCCTGGCCTTCTTCCGGGAAAAGAAGACGGCCGCCCCGGATAGGACGGCCTGAGAATCGACCCGGGACGCGAAGCCGTGACTCGCGTGCCCTTATCAGAAAGAGAGGAGAATCTTATCATGTCCAAGAAAAGAACAAGGCTCGGCATCGGATTCATCGGGGGCGGCTTCATCACCCGTTTCCACCTCAGGTCCTGGGTCGGGGTCCGGGACGCCGACGTCCTCGGCATCGTCGACCCGGACGAAACGCGGGCCCGCGAGGCCTGCGCCCTGGCGAAGAGCCTCCGGGTCGGGGACGCCCGGCCGTACAAATCCCTCGCCCGGATGATCGAGCACCCCGACATCGACGCCGTCTGGATCTGTTCGCCCAACTACACGAGGCTCGAGGTCATGGAGGAGATCGCCGCGGCCGCCGGGAAGGGCAAAGGCGGCTTGATCGGGGTCGCCTGCGAGAAGCCCCTGGGCCGCAACGTCCGCGAGGCGAGGGCCATGCGGGACCTCGCCCGTAAGGCGAAGCTCCTGGACGGCTATCTCGAGAACCAGCTCTTCTCCCCCGCCGTCGTCCGGGGCAAGCAGATCGTCTGGACCCGCGGAGCCGCCCTCTGCGGCCGGCCCTACCTCGCCCGCGCGGCGGAGGAGCACAGCGGACCTCACATGCCGTGGTTCTGGGAGGGCACTCTCCAAGGCGGCGGCGTCCTCAACGATATGATGTGCCACTCCGTCGAGGAGGCCAGGTTCATGCTCACGCCCCCCGGGGCGAAGCGCAACGTCCTGACGCCTGTCAAGATCACGGCCCATGCCTCCTGCCTGAAATGGCAGGACCCCAAGTACGCGAAGATCCTGGCCGACAACTCGGGCGGAAAGACCGATTACATCAACCGCCCCTCCGAGGATTTCGCCCGGTCCCTCATCGAATATCGGGACGCGAAGGGGCAGAGCCTCATCGTTGAAACGACCACGTCCTGGTGCTACGTGGGCGCCGGGCTGAGGCTCAGCATGGAGCTCCTCGGCCCCGAATATTCCCTCGCCATCAACACCCTCGACGCCGGGCTCAAGGTCTTCTTCAGCCGGAACGTCCGCGGGGCGAGCGGCGAGGATCTCGTCGAGAAACAGAACGCCGAGGTCGGCCTGATGCCCGTGGTCAGCTCCGAGGAGGTCGAATACGGCTATACAGACGAGAACCGTCACATGGTCGAGTCCTTCCTGGACGGGAAGCGCCCCGCGGAGAACTTCGATGACGGCCTGAACGTCACCGAGCTCCTGATGGCCGCCTACATGAGCGCCGAGGAGGAGAGGACCATCCGCTTCCCGGTGCCAGGGTTGGAGGATTTCGTCCCGGCCGTCGCCCGCGGCGCCTGGAACCCGAGGAAGAGATAAGGAGGATCGATGAGAAGGATCTTTTGCGCCGTCCTAGCGGCCGTCGCCTTGACGGCTTCGCTCGCGTCTCCGGAAACCCAGAACCCTCCCGCCCCCGATCAAACCATCCCGGACGCCGTCAAAGAGGCGGTCGCCGCCGCGGGCTATGCCGGGGTTCGGATCAAGGAATTCCCGGTGGCCGTCCAATGCTGGACTTACAGAAGATTCACGTTTTTCGAGACCCTGGACAAGGTCAAGGCCCTGGGGATCAAGTACATCCAGGCCTATCCCGAACAGCTCCTGGGCAAGGAGTTTCCCAAGGTCGCCTTCGGCCCCGGCATGACCGAAGGGCAGATGAAGACGGTCCGGGATCGCGTTGCCGCCGCCGGGCTCGAGATCGTCGGCTACGGCGTCTGCGACATCGGCAGGACGGAAGCGAGCATGCGCCTCATCTTCGATTTCGCCCGCAGGATGGGCATCCCGATGGTGGTCTGCGAGCCCGAGGACGACGACTATACGCTCCTCGATAGGCTCGTCGAGGAGTACGAGATCCGTCTGGCCGTCCATAACCACCCCGAACCGGCGAAGTACGCTTATCCGGCCCTCCTGGCGAAAGATATCAAGGGCCGGAGCCGGCTCATCGGCGCCTGCGCCGATCCGGGCCATTGGATGCGCTGCGGGTTGAAGCCCGTCGAGTGCCTCCGCTATCTTGAGGGCCGCGTCCTGGACGTCCACATCAAGGACCGGAGCGATTTCGGGAACGCGAAGGCGGTCGTGGACACCGTCGTCGGGGACGGCAAGGCCGGGCTCCGCGATATCCTGGCGGAGCTGACCCTGCAGGACTACGACGGCTATCTGACCTTCGAATACGAGAACGAGGAAAAGGTCGCCACCCCCGAGCCGGACATCCGGAGAAGCCTGGAGAACATCAAGGCCCTGACGTATTACGGGGGCTACACGCGGATCTTTCATGCGGAAGAGGGCGTTTACGACAAGTACGGCTGGAACCACTACGGCCCGGGCGGCTTCACGATCGACCCCCGGACCGGGGTCCTCGAGGGCCACGGCGGCATGGGGCTCCTTTGGTATTCCGGGAAGATGTTCCGCGACTTCGTCCTGGAATGCGACTACAGGTGCGCCCCGAAAGACACGAACTCGGGCATCTTCATCCGGGTCCCCGGCGTCCCGTCGAGCGACGACTACATCTATCATTCCATCGAGGTCCAGATCAACGACGCCGAGGAAGGCATCCACGGGACCGGGGCCGCCTACGACATCAAGGCGTCGTCCCCCGGGGCCGCTCTGCCCGCGGGGCAATGGAACCACATCAAGATCACCTTCCGCGGCGCCCGGCTCACGATCGAGCTCAACGGCAAGGTCGTCCTGGACTGGGACGCCGTCCCCGGCGGGAAGGTCCGGGACCTTGCGCCCGAGGGCTACATCGGCTTCCAGAACCACGACAGCGTCGCCCCGATCTATTTCAAGGACATCTATATCAAGGAGCTGTGAGCCGGCGGCCGGGAACGCCGTTCCGTTGAACGAGCGTGTTATAATGATCCAGGGGCTTTCGTCCGCAGAATAAGCGTTCCGAGCCCTGCCGCGAGCGAACATGAAGATCCGATACCTCGACGGACCCAGGATCTACCACGCCTTCCTGGCGGGGGGGAACGCCGTCATCCAGGACCAGGACTACCTCAACAAGATCAACGTCTTCCCCGTTCCCGATGCCGACACGGGCACCAATCTGGCCTCGACCATGAGATCCATCGCCCGCGGAGCCGTGGCATCGCGTTCCATCAAGGCGACCCTCGCCTCCATCGCCCAGGCCGCCCTTCATGGCGCCCGGGGCAATTCGGGGCTCATCTTCGCCCAATATATATACGGCATCAGCCGCGAGCTCGGCAACGAGCGCAAGGTCGCGGCCGCACATTTCGCCGAATCCGTGAAGAGGGCCGTCGCCTACGCCACCAAGTCCATCCTGATCCCGGTCGAGGGGACCATGATCACCCTGATCAGGGACTGGGCCGACGCCGTATACGCGGAGCGCCACAGGACGCACGACTATGCCGAGCTCCTTGCCGGGTCCCTGGACGTGGCCCGCAAGTCGCTCCAGGAAACCCCGAAGAAGCTCGCGCTGCTCGCCAAAGCCGGGGTCGTCGACGCCGGGGCGAAAGGGTTCGTCGATTTCCTCGAGGGCGTCGTCCATTTCATCAGGAAGGGCGACCTCAAGTTGGTGCCCATCGTCGAGGGCCCGCCCCCTGCACCGGCCTTCGCCGTGCATCGCCACACCGGCCCGCCCAGGCACCGCTACTGCTCGGAGGCCCTTCTCACGGGAAAAGAGCTCGACCTCGACCGGATCCGCGGCCTCGTCCAGGAATACGGGGATTCCGCGATCGTCGCCGGCTCCGACGAGCTGGTCCGCATTCATGTCCATTCCGACGACCCCGCCGGGCTGTTCCACAAGGTCCGGGACCTCGGCTCCGTGGCCCAGATCAAGGTCGACGATATGCGGAGGCAGCAGGAGGCCCTCCAAACCCCGAAGGCAAGGATCGCCCTGGTGGTCGACTCCGCCTGCGACCTTCCGGCCGAGGTCTTCGACCGCCATCAGATCCATCTCCTCCCCTTCCAGGTCTCGTTCGGGGCCGACCTATTCCTCGACAAGCTGACGATCACTCCGGACCAGTTCTACCGCCTGTTCGAAACGGAAACCGAACTCCCCCGGAGCGCCCAGCCTTCAGCCGCGGGCGTCGAAGCGCTCTTCGCATTCCTCGGAAGCCACTACGAATCCCTCATCGTCCTGACCCTGTCCGAAAAGATGTCCGGCCTGTATGGCGCCTGCCGTGTTGCAACGGAAAAAGAGCCCGGGCTCAGGGTCGCGATCATCAATTCCCGGGGGCTTTCCGCCCAGATCGGCCTCATCGCTTTGAGGACCGCCGAGGCCATCGAATCCGGGATGAGCCATGAGGAGGTCTCGGCGCTCTGCGAGGAATGGGTCGCGAAGTCCTCGATCTTCGTCGATGTCACCAACATCCGGCACATGGTCCGCAGCGGGCGCCTCGGCCGGATGAAAGGCCTTCTAGCCAAGGCGCTCCGGCTCAAGCCCATCGTCACCGTCGACCGGGAGGGAAAGGGGACGACCGCGGGCAAGTCCTTCACCCGCGACGGCAACATGAAGAAGATCGTCCGGAAGCTCCGGAAGATCGCCTCGGAGCGGAAGATTCACGCGTATGCGATCGTCCATGCCAAGGACCCGGAGCGGGCCGAGGCCTACGCCGCCCGGCTGACCGAAACGCTCGGGTGCCCTCCGGCGTTCGTCATGAGCGCCTCTCCTGTCATCGGCGTCCATGTCGGGCCCGGGCTTGTCGCGGTCGCGCTGACCCGCGAATGACGACCGGAAGCTCCCTCGTCGCCTCCTTTCTGGCGGTTCTCCTGTATCAGACGGCCCTCTTCGCCGTCTCCCTCGTCCGCAAGGACAATTCCGTCGCCGACATCGGCTGGGGGATCGGCTTCCTCGTCGTCTGGGCCGTGACGTTTCTCAGCGGATCCGGCAGAACACCCCTTCAACTCCTCACCGGCGGCCTTGTCGCGGCTTGGAGCCTCAGGCTCTCCGGTCACATTTATCTCCGGAT
>CAWEYF010000005.1:0-5801 GCA_963813235.1 Candidatus Aminicenantota bacterium
GTCCGGGATCCGGCCATCGAGGGCGGCGTAGACCCGCTCCTTCGCGGTCATGCCTTTCCCAGCTTCCTTTCAAGAAGGTCGGTCTCGGCGAATTGACCCGTCCGCCTGTTGCAGCGCAGGGTCGATCGGGAGCTCTCCCAGCGGATCGTTCGGCGCGCCGAGGGCCGGAGTCGATCACGGCCGACGTGCTCGGCCCGTCGGGGCTCGAACAGCCTGATCATCATGTCCCGGCCGTCGATCTTCTTGAGGGCCGTGACCTCGACGGCCGGCCTGTCGATGACGATCCCGGCCTCGTCGCTTTCCTGCCTCAGGCGGGAAGTAGGCCAGGACGCAGGGCGTTTCGTTGTGGCGAGGGCCTGGTCGATGGCCTCCAGACGCTCATCGAGCGGTCCGCCCTGGAGCCAGAAGCGAACGATCGCTCTCCCATGTCCTGCCGGGGGATGAACCTGTCCCGGGCCACGGAGAGCTTGTCTTCCCAGGTGTCGGCGGCGTAGGCCGGCGACCTCAGCAGGGACTGGCGCAGCTCCACGCCGTCCCAGTCCGAGCCGTAGACGCCTTCGTTCACCAGGGTCAGCGCCGCCCCGTCCGTCTCCGATACGAGAGCCAGCCATTTCTGGGCCACGGCCTCGTCTCCGTTCGACGGCAGCTCGTCGGCGCCGTAGGCGACCTGGCCCATGAACCGGGCGGTCCGGAGCTGGGGCGTTATCCCCAGCTTGAGCATCGTGTCGCGCTCGGTCCAGAGCACGCGGACGTCGATCTCGATCTCGGAGCCGCGCTTCGGGATCTTGTAGCACAGGACCATACGCGAGTCGTCGTGGGCGAGAATAGCTTCGACCACGGTCCGGACCTGGCCATCCTCGATGACACGTACAGGCTCGAGCCTGCCTTCCCGGATGCCGGAGAAGCGGGCCGCCTGTTCGGGGGTCGCCGCGGTGAAGCCTCCGGCCACGGCCCGGAAGCCGCGGACCTTCATGCCCCACGGGTCGGCGTTGTCGCGGATGACGAGAGGCGAGAACGCGCCCGGTTCCAGGAAATCGATCCCGCCGGCCTTATAGACGTCAAGAAGTCCGGTCCGGACGTTGACCGCGGCGGTGAGATCGGGCGTCGTCACTGTGATGAGGCCGTCTTTCTCGGCGACCCGGGCCTCGCGCTTCACCGCCGCCCTCTCGAGCCGGCAGGAGAACCTGTTCAGCCGGCCCGGGGCGAGCTCGGCCTCGAAGACGACGCGCTTGCGCCACTCGATGCTGAGATTGCTCTCTTCCTTCTCGGCCTGCGACGGGAGCGCTTGGCCCCGGGCATAGATCCTCGGAGCCCACGGGGTCTTCTCGAAGTTGGGCTCCCAGGGCTCGAACTCGCATTCGACGAGCGCCTTGACGGGATGGGCGTGCGGGTTGAAGACGAAGATGGGGATCTCGTCCGCTGCCGCTTTGGGCTCGCCCGCGGCCAGGGCGAAAAAAGCCCGGGCCTTGAGCCGCGAAAGCGTTTCGAGGCCGTGGCCGATCAGCCGCAAGGCCCCATCCTCTCCGGCCGGGATGGCCGAGCCGGGCAGAATGTCGTGGAATTCGACGAAGGCCAGGTCGCGCTGGACCTCTTCGAGCGCCGCTTGCGGATAGGGCATGAGGCCCTGGAGCCAGGCCGTCGTCACCATCTTCTCGGCCGTGTAGAGCTCGTTCTCGAGACGCCGGTGGCCCTGCTTGACCCGGGACATGGACGTGTAGCAGCCGACGGCCCAGGGATTGAGGTCCTTTTCCCGGCGCGGCAGTTCGGCCCGCCGTCCTTCGAGCTCCTCGAAATAGGCATCGGGCGTCGAATGGACGAGCTCGAGGTCGGCACGCTCCTCGGCCATGACGGCCAGATCGTCGAGGTCCTTCCGCGACGGACCCCCGCCGTGGTTGCCGATGCCCCAGAGATGGATGACCAGGTCGCCCGCGGGATTATCGGCCAGCCACTTCTCGAGCCGCTCCCGCTCCTTGCCGCCGACCGAACAGTAGTGCGCGGAGGCCCGGTTGGCCAGGACCTCCGAGCCGTCATAGCCGACCCAGACGAATTCATCGCTCGGCAGGGGGCATTCGCGGTTGCCCGGACGGCAGCAGAGATAGGCGCTGTAGCCGCTCTTGGCCAGGATCTGGACGAGGCCCCGGGTATGGCCGAAGGGGTCGAGGTTGACCGCCGTGCGGGGCTCGACGCCGAACTTCTCGGCGAAGTAGCGCCGCCCGAGGAGGGCTTGGCGGACGAAGGATTCGCCGCTCGGCATGTTGCAATCGGGCTGGACGTACCAGCCGCCCATGATGTGCCACTTTTTCTCCCGGACGAGCCTGCGGATGCGGCGGAAGAGCGCCGGCTCATACTCCTCGACCCACTCGTAAAGCACGGCCTCGTTGTGGCAGAAGACGTAACCTTTGCGCTTCTCGCAGAACTCGGCCGCTTGGCGGAATGTCGACAAGGCCTCGCCGGCGCCCTCCTGCCATTCCCAGAGCCAGACCGGATCGAGGTGGGCGTTCGAAATGAGGTGGATCCTTCTTGCGGGCATGAGCGTCCTTTCTCAGGGAATGACGGCGCGGACGGAAATGCGGTCGAGCTTGCGGGGAAGCGCGATCCCGAGACCGTAGCGATGGTAGGGGAGCCGGCGGCCGCCGAGCCGGAATCCGGGCTCCTCGCCGCGGCGGGCCCGGCGGACGTCGATCTCGAACCGCCCGCCCCGCAGCGGCAGGTCGCCTTCCATCCGCTCGACCCCGGGGATGAGCCTGGGCCGGAGGCTGAGGAAATCCTGCCCGGGCCTCACGCCGAGCAGGTGGTGGACGAAGAGGAAGATGAGCTCGGCCCAGGTCCAGGGGATGATCCCGACCTGGGGATAGGGCGGCACGGGCCGCGGCCCGTAGAATTCGAACCAGGACGCGGGCCGCGAGCCGGGGAGCCGGCCGAGCCAGTCGAGGACGCGGCGCGTCGTCCGCGGGTGGCCGGCTTCGAGCGCGGCCCGGGCGACGAATACGGAAGCGAACGGCCATGGACCGGGCGAGTCGGGCTCGGAGCTCACGTGGTAGCGGCCGTAGCCGCCCCCGGTCCATCTCTGGCTCCAAAGCTGCTCCATCGAGGCGAGAGTCCTCGTCGCCAGCGGGCTTTCCGGGTCGACGAACTCCCAGGCGATCGGAAGCACGGCCGAGGTGTCCGGATTGAGGAGATGACGGCCGGGCCCGAAGAGAGGGGCGTCGTGCGGCAGGGTCGAGCCGGGATCCGGCCGGATGTCCCGCTGGACCTTCCCGTCGACGCCGCGGCGCTTGATGAACGCCCCCGCGTCAACGAGCGCGAATCTCGGGTCCTTGAGCATGGCCCGGCGCAGGTCCAGGCCCGCCTCGCTCCACTCGAGGGCCTGGCGGGCCCGGCCGAGACGCCCGGCCAGGCGTCCCGCCGCGCGCAGGCCCATCGCGACGAAAAGCTGGTGGGCCAGCTCCATCCCGGTCCGGATGCCATAGGCGCCGTGGCGTTCCCAGAACTCGCGGCGATTGACCAGAAGCCCGGACGGGGCGTGCCGGAATTCCCGCCGCAGCGGGAAGGCGGCCACTTTCTCGATCCTGTCCCAACTCGTCCGGATGAGATCCTCGTCCCCGGTCCAATGGAGGTAGGACTCCAGGGCGAAGAGGAGGACGCCGTTCTGATCGACCTCGCTCTCCTCGAGGGGCCGGAGGCGGCTCGAGTCAAGGGTGGCGCCTTCCTCGCTGACGAAATCGGCGAGCAGGCGGGCCAGGATCGTCCGGGCCGGCCCCGGCTGGCCCGACATGGCCAAAGCCACGGCGATGAGCGCCTGGTCGCGGACCCATTCGAGGTTGTACTGCCAGATGCCGCCGTCGAGACGGCCCGACGCCGATACGGCGGCCCGGAGCTGGAACTTGGACGCGTCGAAGAAACGGTCGAGGAGGGGATCATGAAAGCGGCAGGCCGCCGTATTCTCCCAGTAGGCGGCGGCCGGGAACGCGGGGCCCGGATCGGACCCGAGCCGTATCAGGGCTTCGCGGCGCCCGTCCCGTTCGGCCAGGCGGTATTCGAAGACGACGGGAGCCGGGGTCGGCCCCCCGAAGGTCAATTCGGTTTCGATCGTCCGTTCCTTCAGGCCGGTCTTCAGGCGGACCTTCGAGGCCCCCGCCCCCGACTTCGTTACCGTGACCAGGCGCAGGAGCCTCGCTTTTTTCATGTCCGGGCAGAAGAAGAGCTCCGTGACACGAAAGCGGCCGCTCCGCCAGATGACCTCGACGCAAGGGGAGTGCGACCCACGGAGCCAGCCGGCCCGTGCCGACCCGGCCCGGGCGGCCCGGACCGCGCCCCGGTCCACGATCGACATGGCCGTCGCCGCGATCCCGGTGTCCCGGTCAAAGCTCAGGGCGGCCCGCTTGGGCCCGAGGCGATCGGGATCCATGAGGAGCAGGCCGACAGGCGTCGCGCCCCCGGCCGGAGCGATCTGGACGGCCCCCTGGATGAGACCGTTGCCGAGGAAGAAATATTCGACGTCGCGGAGGGTCGTCTTCCCGTCCGCCGGACCGCGGGCGGGGTCGTCCGTGTAAAAGTGTTCCTGGACTTCCATCGGCACGATTATAGGGAGTTGGCGGGGCGGAAAGCAACCGCCCTCGAAACGACGCCGCTCAGGTCCGGCCCGGTCCGCGGAGCAGGCGGGCCGGAAGGGTGATCACGGCTTTGAACAGCTCGAAAACGGCGCTCACGGTGATGCCCAGGAGCCGGAAGGGGATGAGCAGGAGCCAGACGATCGGAAACAGCAGCAAGGCGAGCAAGGCCAGCGGCCAGCAGATCACGAGCAGGATGAGCCACAAAAAGAACTTGGTCATGTCTTGATCTCCTCGCCAGTGTATACGGACGGCCGCGGCGGAAGGTTCACCTAAAGAGGTTGGCATCCGAACCCCAGTTGGATAAAATAGGCTGGAACGGGGCGTGCCCCTGACGGGACTCGTCCCCAGCGGAACGTGTCCCCGGGGGGACGTGCCCCCCAATTTTCGGGAAGGAGCCGTTCATGACGCCGTCGCGCAAAACCTTCAACCGCAGGGACTTTCTCACGAAAACTCTGGCCGGCGCCGGAGCGGCGGCCTTAGTGGGCCGCGCCGGCAAGCCCGGGCCGGCCACGGCCGCCGTCGCGGTCGCCCCGTCCTCGGCCGCGGCGATCAAGCCTCTGATCACAAGGACCCTCGGCAAGACCGGGCTCGTCCTTCCGGTCGTCAACATGGGCGTCATGAACGCCGACAATCCCGATCTCGTCCGGCGGGCCTATGAGCTGGGCATGCGCCATTTCGACACGGCGGCCGGCTATTGGCGCGGCAAGAACGAGGAGATGGTCGGCAAGGTCCTCGGCGACCTCGGCGCCCGTTCGGAGGCCGTCATCGCCACGAAGGTGGCCATCCCTCCCGCCCAGCGGGAGAGCCTTTCGCCGTCGGCCCTCAAGGACGCGTTCGTTAAGGTCTTTGAGGGGAGTCTGAAGCGGCTCAAGACCGACTACGTCGACATCATCTATATCCATGACGTCAGCAACGTCGAAGACGTCAAGCGTCCCGGCTTCCTGGAGGCTCTGGCGACGCTCAAGGATCAGAAAAAGGCGCGTTTCGTCGGCTTCTCCTGCCACCGGAACATGACCGTTTGCCTCGACGAAGCCGTGAGCTCCGGCGCGTACGACGTCCTTCTTGTCGCCTACAACTACGCCATGCAGGACAACGACCGGCTGATGAGGTCCTCGAGGCCGCGGCGGCCAAGGGCATCGGGCTCGTGGCCATGAAGACCCAGTGCATGCAGTCCTGGTATAAGGACAT
>CAWEYF010000006.1:0-125512 GCA_963813235.1 Candidatus Aminicenantota bacterium
GCTTGAACTTATCCGCGGATGGTGTTGCCGATTCTGGGGCCAGATATTGGATCGGACGCATCAGCGGGGCGAGCTGTTCACATTGATCTTCCACTCCGAGCTTGCATCTCTTTGTGAACGGCCTTTCGCCGAGGTATTGAACCGGGCAAAATTAAAACGGCCTCGAGTCTGGCTCGCAAGACTACGCGACATCAGCGAATGGTGGGCCGAGAAGGCCGGCTTCAAGATGGAAGCACCTCCATCAATAAAAGGGCTCCATCTTGATTTTATCTGTTCCCCGCGGGCCACCATCCTTCTGAAAGGGATCGATGCGAACGGTTCCAGCGAAGCATGGGACGGATCCTATCGACGCCTGTTGTCCAGGACTCTGGAAGTGCCGGCCAGCCCGCGGCCATTTATCGGCGTATCGGACAAGACTCCTCAGAAAACGATCTCTTTTCTGAGGGAACAAGGCTATATCGTGGATATTTCAGAACAGGCGCCGGATTGCGGCATTTATCTCGACGGAAACAAACTGGCATCGTTGACCAATGAAGTTCAGCTCATTGATCACATCGAAGAGTCGGCCGGTCCCCTGGTCCGGTATTGGCGGTGGCCAGATGGGGCCAAAAGCGCCATGAGCATCACCGGAGATCTGGATGCACTCTCTCTCCTCGATTATCTATCAAGATTATATAGGACCTAAGGCACAAAGGCCCCTGGCGGTCTACGCGGAGAACCCGGACCTCGGTCCGCGCCTCGAAGCCTTCGCCCGCTGAGGCGGCGGTCCGCCCCGGGGCGGGCTCACGTCCCCGGCGGCTTGGGCGCCTTCTGGAACCTTTCCTGGACCTCCCGGAAGCGCTTGAGGAGCGTTTCCGAAGGCCCCGCGGTAGCCATGTGCATTTCCAGGTCCAAGCGGCGTATTTCCTCGAGAGCGGCCCTGCATTTGGCCAAGTCCTTCAGGTCGAAGTACCCGACCGCCAGGTACATGTAGCACTCGAGCATGCGCGGCGGGTCGTCGAGGTACCCGAAAGAGGCGATCTCGAAGTCTTCGACCGCCTCCCGGAGAATCCCTCTCTCGAAGGCGTCCTTCCCATCTTCGTAGAGGTTCCGGTAGAAGGGGTCCACCGCGTCGGCTTTGGCGGCTGGGCTTTCCTGGGCCGCTGCCTGGGCGAGGAAGGGCCCGGCGAGGAGCGTCGCGAGGATCAATTCTTTCACATCAACTCTCCCTGAACCGAACTGACCTGCCCATCATATCCCAAAAATGGGCGACGGCGCAACCTCTGGCCCTTATTGAAGGAGAGGGGGACGTTTGACACCCGGGGAAAGAGTTGTTATCTTTAGGGGCAGACGGCGGAAAACCGGGGGGTAGAGGGACGCCCAATGCACTTGCTCGGTGAGTCGATTTCCCATTATGCCATCCTCGAAAGGCTGGGCGAGGGGGGGATGGGTGTCGTCTACAAGGCCCAGGACCAGAAGCTCAAGCGGACGGTCGCCCTCAAGTTCCTGAAGGACACGGCGGTCGGGTCTGGAGAGGACCGGGCCCGGTTCCTTCGCGAGGCGCAGGCCGCCGCGGTCCTCGACCATCCCAATATCTGCACCGTCTACGAGGTCGACGAAAAGGACGGGCACGCCTTCATCGCCATGGCCTTCTGCTCCGGCCGGAGCCTCAAGGACATCGTCCGGGAGGGAAGACTGACGATCCCGGAGGCCCTGGCTATCGCGGTCCAGGCGGCCGAGGGCCTTGAAGAAGCCCACAGCAAGGGAGTCATCCACAGGGATATCAAGGGCGCCAACATCATGGTCTCGCCCAAGGGGCAGGTCAAGATCATGGATTTCGGCATCGCCAAGATCGCCGGCGGGACCGGGAGCACCTGGAGCGGGGGCGTTACCGGAACCGCCGCCTATATGTCGCCGGAACAGGCGATGGGCGGGCCGGTCAACGGCCGCACGGACATCTGGTCCCTGGGCGTCGTCCTCTATGAAATGATCACCGGGGCACTCCCTTTCCGGGGCGATACCGAGGCCGGGGTCTTCCATTCCCTCATTTACGAGACTCCCCGGCCGGTCCTGGAATCCCGGCCGGATTGTCCGCCGGACCTTGCCGATGTCATCGACCGCTGCCTGAAGAAGAAAGCCGACGCCAGATACCCGTCGGCGAAGGCGTGCCTGGCGGACCTTCGAGCGGTCCAGCGCCGATTGGACAGGAGCCTCGAGTTCTCGGCGACGGGGACGGAGGGCGGGAAGGCGAGGCGGGACCTGGCCACGCAGACGCGGCATCGCGACCCCCGCCGCCGCCGGCGCCAGCGGGTCCTCGCGGTGCTGGGCGCCGTGGCCCTCGCCATCGCCGCGGACTTCGCCGTTCCCAGCCTGCGTCGCGGGCTCGCGGCCCTGGTCGGTTACAGGCAGGTCCCGGCCGAAAAGCACCTCCTTGTCCTTCCGTTCCTGAACGTGGGCGGCGAGAAGGCCGGCCAGGACCTCTGTGACGGCTTCCTGGAGGTCCTGACGAGCGAGCTGACCCGGCTCGAGCGGTTCCAGAAAGCCTTCTGGGTCGCCCCGGCCAACGAGGTCCGGACGAGCGGCGTCGCGAACGCCCGGGAGGCGCGCAGGGCGTTCGGGGCCAGCCTGGTCATCACGGGGAGTTTCCAGCAGCTGAGTGGGACCGTGACGCTGACCATGAACCTCATCGACACCGTAACCCTGCGGCAGGTCAGGTCGGAGGTCATGTCGGACAGGACGGGAAACTTCGCCTCTTTCCAGGAGGGCATGATCGACCGCCTCGTCCACATGCTCGACATGGAGATACCTCCCGAGGTCCGGCGAACTCTCACTGCGGGCGGGACCTCGAACGCCGTTGCTTACGAATCCTACGTCATGGGATGCGGGCGGCTGGAGCGCTACGAAAACCCGGAGAACCTCGCCGCGGCGGTCGACCTGTTCCAGAAGGCGGTCGCATTGGACCCGGGCTTCGCCCTGGCCTTCGCGGGTCTCGGAGAGGCGCGGTGGAGGAGGTCGGAATTGATCTCGGACCCGGCCCTCGTGGAGCAGGCCCTCGACGACTGCGCTCGGGCACTCAAGCTCGCCCCCGACTTGGCCTCCGTCCACGCAACCTTCGGCCTTATATACACAGGCAAGGGGCTCGTCGCGGAGGCCATCCGGGAGTTTGAGAAGGCCCTAAGGTCCGACCCTGCCAATCAGGAGGCGACCCTGGGCCTGGCCGAAGCCTGGGAAGCGTCCGGGAACCGGGAGAAGGCCGAGGAGATCTATCAGAAGGCTATCGCCCTGAAGCCCAGCCGGTGGGCGGGCTACAGCCACTTCGGGGTTTTTTACTTGAGGACAGGCCGCTTCGCCGAGGCCGAGGCCATGTTCCGGAAGGTCCTGGACCTCACGCCTGACAACATCCGGGCCTTGAACAACCTGATGGCCGTTTACTGGTACATGAAACGCGACGATCTCGTCCGCAGGATGTTCGAACGCTCCATCGCGGTGCGGCCGAACGCGGATGCCTATTCCAACATGGGAACGCTCGAGTTCTTCGCGGGGCATTACGGGGAGGCGGCAAAGATGTTCGAGCTGTCCGTCCGGATCGACGCCGGCTCGTCGACGATCTGGGGCAACCTGGGGGATTCCTATCGGTATGTTCCCGGGAACGCGGACAAGGCCCGGCAAGCTTACGAGCAGGCCGTCCTCCTCGCCGGCCGGGAGAAAGAGATCAATCCCCGGGATGCCTCCCTCAGGGCGCGCCTCGCCATCTACCTGGCTTACGCGGGGCGGGGCGGGGACGCCCTGGCCGAGCTCGACGAGGCCCTCCGGTGGCGCCGGCCTCTCAGTTCGTCCTCAAAAAATCCGTCCTCGTCTACGAGCATCTGGGAATGAGGGCGAAGGCCCTTTCGGCTGCGACGAGGTTTATGGGATCCGGGGGGACATCCGCCGACCTCGAGGCCGACCCCGACCTGGCCCGCATGATCGGGGATCCTGAGTTCCGGAAGCTCGTACGCGAGGCCCCGGAAGGCTCGCGAAAGAAGTGAGAATCGGCCCCGCGCAGGGGCAAAAATAAACGTCAAGAGGAGGGGAAGATGCAAGAAATTGAAGAACATGTCGGTGAGATCAAGTTCGATCCCGAGCACGGGCAGATCACTTGCACGCCTCACAAGCTGATCGTGAGGAAGAAGGACGTCATCATATGGCGATGCGCGGAGAGACAGGCCTTTCCCTTTACGCTGGATTTCGGCTGGGATTCGCCTTTTTCCGAGATTCTGCATCGACGTTTCGGCGAAGGAGCAGCGGGAGCAGGTTATAGTCCCGGACGACGCGCCCAAGGGCAGGTACGAATATTTCATCGCGCTCTACCACGGGGGACAAGAATTGGTGTACACTTTCGACCCCGACATGATCATCCGCGGCTGATAGCTCCGTCCGCACCCGGCCCTCCGGGGGACCGCCTCCGAAGAAGGGGGATTTCTGCGATCCGGGGGGGCCGCCGGCTCTCTCGTATTGAATAATTCCCTCGTTTGATTAGAATGAGGGATGAAAGGCGGCCGTCATGCATAAATCCGGTTCCGTTCTCCCCGTCGCGCTCATCATCGCCCTGCTCCTCGTCTCGGGGCCCTGGGCTTGCGCTCCGAAAAAGGAGGCGTCCGCGCCTCCGGCGGCGCCCGCGCCCGCCGCTTCCGCCGGGGTCCGGCGACGAAAGCTCGGCGTCGACGTCTTCTTCGAGAAGCACCTCGACCTCGTCCGGGGGAAAAGGGTCGGGCTCATCACGAATCCGTCCGGCGTCAACGGCCGGTTGGAGTCGACCGCGGACCTGTTCGCGCGGTCGGCAGAGTTCAAGCTCGTCGCCCTCTACGGGCCGGAGCACGGAGTCCGGGGGGATGCCCAGGCCGGAGAATACGTCCCTTATTATTTCGACAAAAAATACGGCATCCCCGTCTTCAGCCTCTACGGCCAGTCCATGAAGCCGGATCCGGGGATGCTCCGGAAAATCGACGAATATATGCGCTCGTTCGATACCAGGGCCGAGGGGAAGGCCCCGGACGGCTCGATGGTCAAGGACCTCGATGTCATGGTTTACGACATACAGGACGTTGGGTCGAGGGTCTATACGTATATCTCGACGATGGCTTACGCCCTCCAGGCATGCGCCGAGAACGGGATCGAGTTCATCCTTCTCGACCGGCCGAACCCCATCAACGGAGTCGACATCGAGGGCACCATTCTCGATTATCCTGCGGCGAGCTCGCCCGTCGGTCTCTACCCCATCCCCGCGCGCCACGGCATGACGCTCGGCGAGCTGGCCCGGCTTTTCAATGATAAGTTCCTGCCGGTGAAGGCGAAGCTGACCGTCATCCCCATGGAGGGCTGGAAGAGGAGCCTCTGGTACGACGAAACGGGCCTGCCGTGGGTCTTCCCGTCGCCGAACATGCCGACCCTGGATACCGCCACCGTCTATCCCGGGCTCGTCTACCTTGAGGGGACCAATGTTTCGGAGGGCAGGGGGACGACACGGCCGTTCGAGCTGTTCGGCGCGCCCTGGATCGACGGGGCCGCCCTGGCGAAGACGCTCAACGCCCTCGCCCTGCCCGGGGTCGTGTTCCGCGAAGCCTGGTTCACGCCGACGTTCTCCAAGTTCCAGGGGACGCTCTGCGGCGGCGCCCAGGTCCACGTGACGGATAGGGCCGCGTTCAGGTCCGTCGCGACCCTGATCCATATCGTCAAGGCCCTCCGCGACGCTTATCCGGCGGAGTTCAAGTTCCACACCGATTATTTCGACAAGGTCATGGGCGGTCCCCGGGTTCGGGAGGCTCTGGAGAAGGGGACGAGCGTCGCGGACATTCTGGCCGCGATGGAACCCGGGCTCGGGGAGTTCCGTTCGCTCCGCAAGCCGTATTTGCTCTACGACTGAGCCGGTCCAGCGGTCCATATACTTCCATTTTAGTTGATGATAAGATGCTATTAAGTTTTGATATTGGAGTAGAAGTTACGCTGCAAGGCTCAAAGTCCGCGACAATTAATCAAAACAAAAGGAGGAGAGAACAATGGGTAAAGTATTCCGGTGCAGGGACCTCGGATTGGATTGCGATGCCGTGATTCGCGCCGCCTCAGAAGAAGAGGTTCTGATAAAGGCGGCGGAGCATGCCAAAGCCGTACACAAAATGGAGGAGATTCCGGCGGAAGTCGTCGTCAAAGTGCGCGCCGCCATCCACGAAGAGTAGCTCCAAAGGACTTGCCTTCGGCCCGGCGTCCTCGGGATTGTACGAGGGGCCTCTTTTCGTTACAATAGGCCCCTTCCCGACGGGTCGACGTGATCAAGGAGAGACGCAGTATGGGAACTCATCTTTCGGCTACGCCCTGGCGAACCCGGTATCCGCCTTCCTCGACAAGCCCGCCGCAGACTTCCAGAGGGCGGACATGCTCAGGGTCATCGCGGAAAAGGGCATCGAACGGATCACCTTCCACTACACCGCCGTCGACGGCAAGCTCAAGGAGCTCATCCTCCCCGTCACGTCCCCCCGCTCGGCCGAGCTCATCCTGGCGGAAGGGGAGCGGGTGGACGGTTCTTCGCTGTTCAAGGGCATGGTGGACATGGGATCGTCCGACCTGTACGTCGTCCCCGTCTACCGGACGGCGTTCCTCAACCCCTTCGAGCCGGGGAGCCTGGATTTCGTGTGCCGTTACCTCGGCCGCGACGGGGCCCCGGCCCCCTTCGCCCCCGACAACATCCTCGGCCGGGCCTGCGATCTGCTCCGGAAGACGTCGGGACTCGAGATGCACGCGCTGGGCGAATTGGAGTTCTATCTCCTGAGCGACCCCGGCCCGCAAACCTATCCTAACCAGAAGCAGAGGGGCTATCACGCCTCGGCGCCCTACCTCCGGAGCGGCCCCGTCCTCAACGAGATCGTCCGCGAGATCTCCCGGATCACGGGCGCCGTGAAGTACGCCCACAGCGAGGTCGGGTTCATCGAGAGCGTCCACAGCGACCTGGAGGAGATCCGGGGCAAGCGGGCCGAACAGCTCGAGATCGAATTTCTGCCTCGGCCCGTCGAAGAAATGGGGGACGACCTCATCATCGGCCGGTGGCTCATCCGGAACATCGCCTTCCGGCACGGCTTGGTGGCGACCTTCACCCCGAAACTCGAGGAGGGGATCGCGGGCAACGGCCTCCATTTCCACATGGAGCTCCACAAGGACGGCCGGAGCGTCATGGCCGGGCCCGACGGGAAGCTCGCGGACGAGGCCCGCCGGCTCATCGGCGGACTTTGTGAATACGCGGACTCGCTCACGGCCTTCGGGAATACCGTGTCCTCCGCCTATCTCAGGCTCGTCCCGAACCAGGAGGCTCCCACGTGCATCTGCTGGAGCGACCTCAACCGGAGCGTCATGATCCGCGTTCCCCTGGGCTGGTCGGGCGTCGCCGACCTGGCCGGACGGGTCAACCCCCGGGAACAGGAGGCGTTCCGCAGCGACCGGAGCCGGCTGACCGTCGAGCTCCGGAGCCCCGACGGCAGCGCCATGATCCACCTCCTCCTCGCCGGGCTCGTCATGGCGGCGGATTGGGCATTCAAGGAGAACGCCTCGCTCTTCCGGGAATACGGTCCCCGGGAGCTCGCCGAAAGGCTCTACGTCAAGGGGAACATCTTCAAGGACAAGAGCCTCGTCGAAAAGCTCACGATGCTCCCGGCGAGCTGCGTCGAATCGAGCCGGATCCTCCTCGAGAAACGAGAGCTTTACGAACGCGACGGTGTTTTCCCGCCGAGTGTCATCGATTACGTCGCCCGCCTCCTCCAGAAGGAGGACGACGAGTTCATGAACCAGAAGCTGGCCGACCTGCCCGCCGACGACAAGCTGCACGAGGTCCGGAAGATCATGCATAAGGACCTGCACCGGCACTGAGGCGCCGGACGTCCGGTCCTGGGGAGATGATGTCCAAGTATCCACTTCTGTCGGCGCCCCTCAGCATCGGCAACTTGGTGCTGACGAACCGGATCGTCCTGCCGCCCATGGTCATCTTTAGGGCGGCCGATGATGGGCTGGTCACCCCGGCCCATATCGAGCATTACCGGAGCTCGACCGGGCCAGGTTTGATGATTGTGGAGGGCACAGCCGTTCTGCCCGAGGGGAGGATCGATAGGCGGCAATTGGGAATCTTCAATGATCATCATATCGATGGGCTTGCCCAACTGGCGAAGATCATCCATGCCGGCGGGGCTGTGGCGGGGATCCAGATCCACCACGCCGGAGCGCTCGCCTTCCTGGAAACGGGGAAGAGAGGGATCAAGCGGACGGCCTCGGCTCTTTTTCGTCTGGGCAGGCAGCAATTCAAGACTTCAGGCCTGCGGCGCATTCGGGAAGCCTTCGGGGCCGCCACCCGGAGGGCGATCGAGGCGGGATTCGACATCATCGAGATCCATGGGGCGCATGGATATCTTTTCAGCCAATTCCTGTCCCCTTTGAAGAACTGGCGGATCGACCGGTACGGCGGTGAGCTTGATAACCGGAGGAGGCTTCTCCTCGAGGTTTACCAGGAGGTCCATTCCAAGGTTGTGGGGAGGGCCTTGGCAACGGTCAGGCTCGGCGTGGCCGACGGATATCGAGGCGGGCTCAAACTGGCTGACGGGTTGTCCACCGCATCCGTCTTGGAGAAATGCGGGGCGGAACTTCTCGATATATCCAGCGGCAGCGGAACGTGCCCCTCTGTCAAGCCGGAAGGGAGCCCTTTCTCGGACCGCCTGCATCTGGCCCGGGAAGCCAAACAGGCCTTGTCGATACCCGTTATCGGAGGAGGCGGTGTCCGTCATCCGGATCTTGCCGAAAAAGCCCTTCGAGAGGGAATGGCGGACCTGATCTACGTGGGTAAAGGCATGTTGGCCGATCCGGCCTGGGCGCGAAAGACGATCGAGGGCCGGCCCGAGACGATCGTCCCCTGCCTGGCCTGCGGCCCCTGCTTTTTTTATTCCGATTCGACCAAGTGCCCGGCTCTAAAAAAAAGGGAACGGGGAACAGGCTGAGAAGGACGATGGAAGCGCAAAAGAAGCCGGCGGTCGTGCTCGCCGCCCACACCATGGGATTGGCGGTCATCCGGGCCCTGGGCGAGAAGGGCGTGCCGGTCATCGCGGTTTCATACGATCGGAAACACGTGGGAAGCTTCTCGCGCTACGTCAGGGAGCGGGTTTGGGCCCCCCACCCCGAAAAGCAAGAAGGGGCTTTTCTGGACCTGCTGACCGGGCTCGCCTCCCGCATCGGCGGGGCTTTCTTGGTCCCCGTTTCGGATGAAACCCTGGGCGTGGTTTCCCGGAACAAGACCCTGCTCGAACGGCATTATGTGGTCGCAGCCCCCGAATGGGCGCTCGTCGAGAGACTGATCGATAAAAAAGGGACCTACGACCTCGCACAGGCCTGCGGAGTTCCGGTGCCGCGGACGGTCGTTCCCGGATCCCTTGAGGAAGCCGAAGGATTCGGCCGCGCCGTTGACTATCCCTGTCTGGTGAAGCCCCAGCAGAGCCACAGGTATTTCGAACGTTTCCGGAGGAAGATGGTCCGGGCCGACAATATCGGCCAGCTGCTCGCGGCTTACCGGGAGGCCCGGGATCAGGGCCTCGAGGTGATGCTCCAGGAATTCATCCCCGGGGACGATTCTGAGGTCGTCAATTACAATTCGTACTTTTGGGACGGTGAGCCCTTGGTGGAATTCACGGCCCGGCAGATCCGCAAAGCCCCTCGGGTCCTGGGCTCTCCGTGTGTCGTCGTGAGCCGGAGCCTTCCGGAGGTCATCGGCCCGGGGCGAACGATCCTGCGTGCCGCGGGCTTCCGGGGGTACTCCTGCGCCGAATTCAAAAGAGACCCGCGGGACGGCGTTTTCAAGCTCATGGATATCAACGCCCGCCACAACCTTTCCGGGATGTTGGCCGTCCGGTGCGGGATCAATTTCCCTTGGATCCATTACCGGCACCTCATGGAGGGGGTGGAGCCGTCGGGGATCGGATTCCGGGAGGGCGTTTATTGGATCGACTTCGAGAGGGATCTCGCCCAAATCAGCCGGTACCGCCGGGATTCCTATCCGCTGCGCCGGTTCCTCCAGCCCTATGTTCGTCGGCACGTCTTCGCGGTTTTCGACCGGCGGGACCCAGCCCCCTTTCTCCGGAGATGGGCCGGGGAAGCGGGCGATTGGCTGAGAAAAAAGTCCCGGCGGGGGGGGATGGGAGGGACGGCGGCCGTCAAGCCCGATGTCCAAACGAAAGGAAAGCCTACATGAGGAAGGACGCGATTCTCCTGGAGGAAAAGCGGCTCGAAAACGTCAGGAAGCTTGAGGATTACTCGAGCTTCCACGAACGGCACAGGGTCTTTCCGGCAGTCTTCGAAAACCGTGGACATGCCAGGATCCTCGACCTGTCCGCCGGAGTGGGCTGCGTTGCGGCCCGGATCCACGATCTCTATCCGGCCGAGCTCCTCTGCAACGAGATCTCTCCGACGTGTCTGAAGATCCTCAACGGCATCGGGGTGAAAACGGTTTCGTTCGACCTCGATGATGAAAGCGCCCCCTTCCCGTTTCCCGACGGGCATTTTGACGCGGTGATCTCTCTGGCCACGATCGAGCACATCATTCACCTCGACCATTTCATGAATGAATCCCGGCGCATCCTGCGCGAGAACGGCTATCTCTACCTGTCGACCCCCAACTATGCCTCGTTCGTTCACATGCCGCGCTTCCTGTTCAGGGGGCAGACCTTTCATGATCCTTTCCGTCCGCCCGGGCGTTACGAATTCTTCGCCCACGTCCGGTATTTCACTTATCGGACGATCGTGGAATTCGTGGGGAGCTTCGGGTTCGCCCCGGACACCGTTTACCTCCCTCTTCCCGCCGAAAGCTCCTATTACCGGGCGTTGCGGGCGTCCTCGAGGGCGAAGGCCTTCACTTATCGACAGCTGATGCGGCTGATGTATCGGCTCTCATCGCCCCGCTGGGCCTCGGAGCCGGTGATTTGTTTTCAAAAATCCGCAGAACCGGCCCGCCGGAGAATTCGAAAAGTCGTATTGTGACGGGCGGAACTCTTGAGATGAGAAGCACGGCGAAATTCGGGCCCCTCCGGGATCATCCCGACATCTCTCTTATGGACATCAGGGACAAAGATTGGCTGACCCGTGCCCAGGAAGCTCCCCGATCCAATATTTTTCATCACCCGGCGTGGGCTCAGCTGATGGCGGATACTTATGGTTTCCACCCCTCCGTCCTCGCCGTCCGGGGGCCGAGCGGTGAGATCGAGGCCGGGATTCCCCTCATGGAGACGACCAGCCGATTGACCGGGCGCCGATGGCTGGCCCTTCCGTACTCGGATCACTGCCGGCCGATCTTCCAAAGTCCCGGGGCCCTGGAGCGGCTCGTGGAGGGCCTTGCCGCACTTCCTTCGCGGACGGGAACCCGCCGGCTTGAGGTCCGGGAAGAGTTGCCCCCCCATCCCTCTTTCCGATCATACGCGGATCATGTTTTGCACGTCGCGTCCCTCCCGCCGAACCCTGACGCCCTCCTGGGCCGCATCCACTCGACGCATCGGCGGAACATTGCCGTGGCGGAGAAGCGGGGAGTCCGGATTGTCCGAGGCGAGACCCGGGAGCATGTCCGCGAGTTTTATCGGCTTCATGTCATCACACGGCGCGATCAGGGGGTGCCGGTGCAGCCCTTGCGGTTTTTCGACCGGCTCGGCCGCGACCTCCTCGAGCGGGGATCGGGGTTCATCCTCCTGGCCTACGGAGGCCGGGAATGCCTCGCCGGGGCCGTTTTCCTGCACTGGCAGAAGACGTTGACCTACAAGTTCGGAGCTTCCCGGCCGGACAGGTTATCTCTTCGTCCCAACAACCTGATCTTCTGGACGGCCATGCGCTGGGCTTGCGAAAACGGGTTTTCGTGGTTTGATCTCGGCCGGACGGGCCTGGGCAATGCCGGCCTGCGGCGGTTCAAGAGCGGTTGGGGCTCTGAAGAAACGGCGCTGACCTATACGACGAACTCCCCGGCCCCGGACCACTCGCTCCTGAAAAGAGGGACTTCGCTCATGGAGGGGGTGATCCGGAGGTCTCCTCGCTGGGTTTGCCGGACCGCCGGAGAGCTCTTCTATAGGCACTTTCCTTAGGGTTTTTTCCCCGCGTCGCGTTTTTCTAAGCAGATCACCCACCGATCGGCGAGCGCCGTTAGCCACCGGAAGCCCGGGACCCTGGACAATTCTCCGAGCCGGGCGCTGACCCGACGGCTCAGGCGGTCGGGCAAAAGGGCCTTCCTCCAAAACGTCGGTGGCGAAAAGGCGACGGCGACCGCCGAGATCTCTTTGAGCCCGCATTGTTTGAAGATCGGTCGGAGCTGTCCCCAGTGATAATGCCTGTTGAGGAAAGATACGTTAAGACCGAATTTCATGAACGGGTCATGGCCGGAGGCGGCCTCTCCCTTGGCTCTCAGTTTGGATCTCAAGTACTGGGGGCCCCGTTTGAAAATATAGTAGGGATCCAGCAAGGTGTGCAACGAGTGGAGGTTCGGCAGGGTGACGATGATCCTCCCGTCCGGCTTGGACACACGGCTGAGCTCCTTCAGACAGCCCGCATCCTTTTCGAGATACTGGAGAACTCCGACGCATGCGATAAGATCGAAATGATCATCCCGGAAGGGGAGGCCCTCGCAATCCGATAGGAGACAGGAAATTCTGCCCTGCGTTTGTCTCCGCGAGATCTCCCGGACCGCCTGGATCATGGACGGATTGATATCGATACCGACGGTATCATGGCCATGCCTGGCCAGCTCTTCCAAGAGGACGCCGGGGCCGCACCCGACATCCAGCACGGTCAAAGATCGAGCTCCGGCGTAAGCCCCGACGCACTCCATGACGAGCGCAGCGCGCTGCTTCATCCAATAGCTCGTGAACTTGTTCTTGTCCCGGCGCTCATCATAAACATTCTTCCAATAGCCGGCCGTCTTGGAAAAGTACTTGCTGACCTCTTCCTTATGGCTTTTATTCATGTGTCCGTGTCTCTAGATACAGCCTCGGTCGTTCCGTTCCCTATGGAAGACTCCTTCCCTAAAGTTAGGATTGTACCATAATACTTCTCATCGGGGATGACCCCGGTCAATCGTCCCGGAGGGTGATTCGGGGGATGATTCTGCCTCCTCTCCACCTAAAGGCAACGCCTATATTCAACGAATAGCTCAGGCTCCTGCCCATATCAGTTTCCCCCCGGGGGGGATTGACATTTCCACAAGAAAAGTGGTATAAATATAAAAAAAAAAGGAAGCGTCGATATTACGGTAAGGAGGTAAAATGAAAAAAAGGTGGAACATTGTAGCGGGAGTGTTGATTCTGGCCTTTTTGGCGAGCACCGGGGCGCACGGGCCTAGAGCTCAAGCTTCATCGGCTCAAACTTCTTCTAACCTCGCGTCCGGCTCTATCAAGATCGATCCGGATTTCGGCAAGATGCCGCTCTATTTCATCCCGAATCAGGGCCAGATGGACGCTCAGGTGGCCTATTACCTTCAGGGAAAAGACAAGACCGTCTACTTCACTTCCGCAGGGTTGACATATGTCCTGAGTGAAAGAAGCGCGGGAGCCGGGATCGCCGAGAAGTCGGCTTCAGAGAAGGAGCGCTTGCCGATAGATCCGGCGGAACAGGGACTTCGAAGCCGGAGAGATCAAAGCCGCTTTGCCGTGAAGTTGGATTTTGTGGGGGCGAATGCGGACGTTCGGCCATCGGGCGAGGAGAAGACCGAAGCCGTGATCTCCTACTTCAAGGGGAAGCCGGAGGATTGGAAAGCCGGGCTCCCGACCTACTCGCGGATCGCCTATAAGAATCTCTGGCCGGGGATCGATGTTGCGTATTCCGGCACGGTGGACAAGATGAAATATGAGTTCGTCGTTCACCCCGGCTCGGACCCTTCGTTGATCCGGCTGGCCTATCGCGGAGTGAGCGCCGTGGAGGTGAATGGCGAGGGCCGGTTGGAGGTGAGGACGCCGGCGGGGGACTTTAAGGATGATCGTCCGGTGGGGTATCAGGAGATTGATGGGAAGAGGATGGACGTTGCGCTGAAGTATCTCCTCGAGGAGCGATCCGTAAAAGACGCCAAGTCGTATGTCTACGGATTTGAAGTGGGAGCGTATGACCGGACAAAGCCGCTTGTCCTTGATCCCGCGGTCCTCGTTTACTGCGGCTACATCGGCGGCGACGGCTTGGGCGATGAATATGGCTTCGACATAGCGGTTGACGGCTCGGGAAACGCCTATGTCACGGGAAGCACCTATTCCACCGAAGCCACGTTTCCGGACGATCGACGGCCCTGACCTGACGTATAACGGCGATAGAGACGCTTTTGTGGCCAAGGTGAACGCATCGGGCACGGCCCTCGTTTACTGCGGCTATATCGGCGGCTCGGGCACGGATTATGGCTACGGCATAGCGGTGGACGGCTCGGGAAACGCCTATGTCACGGGATATGACCTCTTCCACTCGAAGCCACGTTCCCGGTCATCGGCGGGCCTGACCTGACGCACAACGGCGGCTTTGACGCCTTTGTGGCCAAGGTGAACGCCTCCGGCACCGCCCTCGATCTACTGCGGCTACATCGGCGGCAGCGCCTTGGGCCATGAATATGCCTACGGGATCGCGGTGGACGGCTCGGAAAACGCCTATGTCACGGGAGGCACCTATTCCACCCAAACCGTCGTTTCCGGTCATCGGCGGGCCTGACCTGACGTACAACGGCGGCTTTGACGCCTTTGTGGCCAAGGTGAACGCCTCCGGCACGGCCCTCGTCTACTGCGGCTATATCGGCGGCTCGGGTCAGGATTATGGGCTACGGCATCGCGGTGGACGACTCGGGAAACGCCTATGTCACGGGAACGACCTCCTCCACCGCAGGCCACCTTTCCGGTCAAAGGGGGGCCGGACCTGACGCACAACGGCGGCTCTGACGCCTTTGTGGCCAAGGTGAACGCCTCCGGCACGGCCCTCGTCTACTGCGGCTATATCGGCGGCTCGGGCGACGAATTATGGAACGATATGTATAGCGGCGGCATCGCGGTGGACGGCTCGGGCAACGCCTATGTCACGGGAACGACATCCTCCACCGAAGCCACCTTCCCGGTCATCGTCGGGCCGGACCTGACCTACAACGGCGGCGAAGACGCCTTTGTGGCCAAGGTGAACGCCTCCGGCACGGCCCTCGTTTACTGCGGCTACATCGGCGGCTCGGGCGACGAGGGCGGCTACGGCATCGCCGTTGACGGCTCGGGCAACGCCTATGTCACGGGTCGAAGCTTCGATCCACCGAAGCCACGTTTCCGGTCATCGGTGGGCCGGACCTGACATACAACGGCGGCGAGTCTGACGCCTTTGTGGCCAAGGTGAACGCCTCCGGCACGGCCCTCGTCTACTGCGGCTATATCGGCGGCTTGGCTTGGGACGCCGGCTTCGGCATAGCGGTTGACGACTCGGGAAACTGCCTATATCACGGGGAGCACCTCCTCCTCCGAAGGCACGTTCCCGGTCGTCGGCGGCCCTGACCTGACGTACAACGGCGGCGATAACGACGCCTTCGTGGCCAAGGTCTTCTCTGAAACGATCACGATGATTTCACCCAATGGCGGGGAAAATTGGACCACGGGTTCATCGCAAGACATCGTGTGGACGACGACGGGGACGATCGGGAACGTGAAGTTGGAATTTTCGACGGATGGAGGAGCGACATACGCTCCGATCGTCGCTTCGACCTCGAATACAGGAACTTATGCGTGGACGGTTCCCGACACGCCTTCGACGACCTGCTTGGTCAAGGCGAGCGATGCGGCCAACGCAGCGCTGTATGACGTGAGCAACGCCGTGTTTTCGATCGTGGCCCCGGCGCCGCTCACGCTGACCTCCCCTGCGGGCGGCGAGGCTTGGCTCTTCGGGACGACCCAAGCGATCTCTTGGGTTTCAAACGGGGTCAGCGGCAACCTGAACATCAATTTGTACAAGGGGACGTCCAACCTCGGGGCGATCGCTACGAGCATTCCCGTCGGCAACGGCGTCCTACAACTGGAAGGCGGGATATCTGAAGAATGGGACAAAAGTCGCCTTGGGCAGCACCTACCGTGTCTCCATTGTCTCCGCGCTCAACAAGAAGATCACGGCCATCAGCAAATCGTATTTCAGCTTGGTCAAGCCCAAGATATCCGTCAAAACGCCGGGCAACGGTACGGTCTGGAAGAACAAGAGCGTCCAGCAGATCACTTGGACCTTTACTGCGGTCACCGGTACGGTAGATATCTTTCTGTACCGGTATGGAGTCCTTAAAGGGCAGGTGGCGGATGACATTCCGGTCACCGACCTGGGCTTCTCGTGGACGGTCGGAGCCTTGATGACCGGCACGCCGGTCCCCACCGGAGTCGGCTACTCGGTCCGGGTGACGACCTCGGACGGAAAGGTTTCCGGTAAAAGCCGCGGGACGTTCACGATCAAGAGTTAAAAAGGATTCCTCGACTCGCGATGATTCGGCGGATACCGGTTTGCCTTCGTTGACGCAAGCGACGACGACGATCAATTCGTGACCTTGATCGGGGCCGGTCATACGGTACCAACTATGAACATATTGATGATTTGTCATAAGAGCCCGGCGGGGGCATATGCCAGATCGCATGCCATGGGACGTCAACTCGTGCGGAAAGGCCACCAGGTCACAATGATGCTGGTTTCTAAAAAACTGCGGTGGCGAATCCATGTGTTTGATTGGGACGGGGTCAGGGCCGTTGAGACTCCGAACCTTTCCTTTAATAGGCTGCGCTACGGGTGGGACGCATGGGACGCGATCAGAAAGCTGATCTTTTTAAGCAAAGAAACACAAAATTATGACCTGGTACATTGTTTTGAAACACGCCCCGCAACGATATATCCTGCTTTGTGGTATGCAAAAAAACATCATTTGCCGGTCATTACGGATTGGAACGACTGGTTCGGCAGGAGCGGTTTGGTCGAGGTCAACCGTCCGTATCTGTATCGCCTATTAAGTCTTAAGGGCATTGAAACGTATTATGAAGAAGCTTTTCGGGCGAAGGCGGCAGGTCTGACGGTGATATCCACTGTTTTAGCGGAGCGGGCCATCGGTCTCGGCGTGAAGCCTGAACGTATCTGCCATATCCCGGGAGGGACATTCCTGGATTGGTTCAAGCTCAGGTCTCAGGAGGAATGCCGTAACAAGATGGGCTTTCCGCTCCGGATCCCGATTTTGGGCTTCAGCAGCTCAGATTCGCATTTTGACATGCAGATCATCATGGGAGCTCTGGCCATTGTGGCCAGGAAATATCCTTCTATCAAGCTCATTGTCACGGGCAAGGCGCGCAAAAGCGTATACAAGCTTGTCGATGAATGGAAAGTCCAGGATCATGTCTGTTTCGTGGGCTATGTCCCGTTAGATGAACTGCCCTGGTACCTGGGCTGTGCAGATCTGTTCTTGCTTCCCATGTTGGATCGTCCCTACAACCGCGGCAGGTGGCCTAATAAGATGGGTGAGTACTTGAGTCTGGGACGCCCTACGGTGGCTAATCCGGTTGGCGACATTAAGCTGCTGTTCGAGCGGCATCCCGTCGGAGTCCTCGCCGGTTGGGAACCGGAAGATTTTGCAGAAAAGATCATTTCGATCCTTGATGATCCTCAGCGGGCTTCCGATCTTGGCAGAAACGCTCGACGGGTGGCCGAGACAGAGTTTGACTGGGTTATCCTGGCAGAAAAACTGGAGAAGTTCTATGACGAGATCTGCAAAATGGAAACCCGTGAAGGTCGTTCTCTTTGAAGATCATCACGCGCATCATTCATAGGCTGCCCTGGATCATCTCCATTGCCCTATTTGTAGTGTTCGTGGCGACGATCCATGGTTTCTTGGCAAGAACGGCCCCTGTCGACGCCGATATCCTTGTGGTTGAAGCTTGGCTCTGGAACGAGCCGGCGTTGGGAGAGGCCGTCGGCGAGTTCCGCCGTGGGGGTTATAAATATTTTGTTTTGGTGGGGAATCCCCCCTCTGAGAGACGAGAAAGAGAACGAACCGCAAATGATGCGGATCTGGCTGCAATAAATTTGAGAAATGCCATTGATGAAACTCATCTGATCGAGTTGACAACCCCTGCGGTGAAAAGATATCGGACCTACACTTCGGCCGTGGTCTTTCGGAATTGGATGCTCAAGAACAGCCCGGAGACCAAGTCCGTCAACGTCTTCACTGTTGACGTCCACGCCCGAAGAAGCCAGGTCTCCTTTCAGAAAGCGCTCGGTCCGGGGGTGAGGGTCGGGATCATCGCGGGGACGCAGAAGGCCTACGTCCCCTGGCGTTGGTGGATGTCAGCCGCGGGTATCAAACTGGTCTTCCGGAATCTAATCGGATTTCTCTACTTCTTGGTCTGGACTCCGAATATTGTTATCTGAGAGACACGAAAGCAAAAGAGCAGCCGCCGAGTACCCGGACCGATCTTCGTGACGCAGGTCGATCCAGGGAGCCGATCGGGGCGAATACGGCCGTCGAGCTCCGCGGCGGCCCCCCTTATTTCGCCATTTCGATCCCCAAGCTCTTGAGCTTGGCGGGCGTCGGGCGTCCGGTCCTCTCGTCCCAGCCCCGGTCCCGATAATATTCCGTCAGCTTTTTCTCGAACTCGTCGCGCTTGAGGGCGTCGCCCTTTCCGGGGCCCGCGCCGAGCGGGTCGTCGAAGAACCGGGCGGGGAGCGCGTCGTCCCCCCGCGCAAACCCCTCGCGACAGTTGAACGCCCGTTCCAGGTTGTAGATGCGCTCTCCGGCCTTCTGGTATTCCGCTTCGGTCCAGTCGGTTCCCGTGATCGCCGAAAGGAGATCGCGCAATCCGTCCTTGCCGAACCCGTCCTGGGCGAACATGCAAACGCCGAGCGAGTCCATGGCGACGTAGTCGTTCTGACCGCGGGCCGTGCCCTGGTTGAGGTGGCACGCGCCGCGGCCGGCCGTGACATAGGAGAGGGCCAGGTCCATCGTCCGGTGAGGGTCCCAGGCGGCCAGCTCGTGCCCCTTGCAGTGGATGGAGAAGCGCTCGGAGCCGCCGCCGATCCGGGCGGCCATGGCCTTGACGCCCCGGGCGGCGAGGTCGCCGACGCCCTCGCGAAGGGCGATCTTCCGGACCATCGCCAGGACCGCGTCGGCGTTCCCCCAGGCGAGGTCGATCCCGTCCAGAAAGGCCCTGTCGACGAGCTTCTTCTCATAGGCTTCCATCAGGAATCCGATGACGTTGCCGGTAGAGATCTGGTCGAGGCCCATGTCGTCGACCTCGGAGATGGCCTTCATCAGGGCGCCGAGGTCGTTGATCATCAGGTTCGAGCCCATCATGCCGCCGGTCTCGTACTCCGGCCCGTCGTGGACGAGGCCGGCGTAGCGGCCGCCCCGAACGACACCCGCCTTCTTACAGCTCAGGGGACAGCAATAGCACGCGAAATCCCGGGCCCAGATCTTCCTCTCCGCGGCGACGCCGGAGATCGCGTCCACGTCCTCGAACGTTCCCAGGGAGTAGTTCTTGACGGCCATGACCCCGTTCGCGCTGGCGGAGAGGAGGGCCGACGCCGTCCCGTAGCGGCGCCACTCGTCGACCCCGAATCCCTCGGGGAAATGGCTGCGGAAATCCTTCCGGACGGCCGCCAGGACGGACAGGAATCTCTCGTGGTCGGCGACCCCGGGCATCCCGCTCCCGCGCACGGCGATGGCCTTGAGGTTCTTGGA
Organism: Candidatus Aminicenantota bacterium; assembly: GCA_963813235.1. Taxonomy (GTDB): domain Bacteria; phylum Acidobacteriota; class Aminicenantia; order Aminicenantales; family Saccharicenantaceae; genus JALHVH01. The sequence continues at coordinate 19,706 of CAWEYF010000006.1, forward strand.
GCCCATGACGCAGCCGACGCCGCCCCGGCCGGCCGCCCGGGCCGCCGTGTTCAGGATGGCCGCGTAGGGGACCATGTTCTCCCCGGCCGGCCCGATATAGCAGGTCCGGAATCGCCGGTCGCCGAGCTCCTCGGTGAACCTGCGGTCGAACTCGTCCGTGCCGAGGCCCCGGAACTTCGATGCGTCGCGGACCTCGACCTTGTGGTCGTCAATATGGATATAGACGGGTCCGGAGGCCCGCCCCGCCACGACGATCCCGTCGTACCCGGCGAACCGGATCTCCGGGCCGAAGAACCCGCCCATGTTGGCGTAGCTCACGGTGGAGGCCTTCGGGTACGGCGATCTTAAAGGCGATGTGCGCGGCGACTTGGTCACGACGCAGGTCCGTGATGCCGCCGGGATGGGGAATCCCGAGAACGGTCCCGGCATGAAGAGCAGGGGATTCTCCGGCGAAAGAGCGTCGACCCCCGGTCTTTTCAGGCGGTCGGCGAGGATCTTCATTCCCAGGCCCCGGCCGCCGATGTAGCGGCGCGCGTCCTCCGGGGAAACCGGGACCTCGGAAGATTTGCCGCTCGTCAGATCGACCTCGAGGAGTGTCCCGTGATATCCGGGAAAGGCGGCGATCGTCATGGCGTCCTCCTCATTCCTTCCCATACCAGAGCTTTGCCAGGGCTTCGGCGGCCTCCGCAGGCGCGAAACCGTAGTGCCTCCCGTTCGCGCCCTCGACCACGTGGCTCAGGGCGCCGTAGGGGCAGCTCTTCACGCACTGCGGGTCGCCCCCGCAAAGCGTGCACATCCGCTCGGGCTTGTGGCTCTCCGGGTTGGGGATGATCGCCCCGACCCGTTTCGTCCGACAGGCCTCGGCGCACGAGCCGCAGCCGATGCACCGTCCCAGGTCGTTATGGAGGACGGGGAGCTTCCCGTCCCGGTACAGGGCTTTCCTCCCGGTCTTCGCGTCCGGCTCGACGGGACAGGCCGCGATGCAGGGCGCGTCCTCGCACATGACGCACGTGACCGGGACGTCGACGTCGGGATTGAAGGGTAGGACCCTGATATTGGAGAGGTAAGGATTCCCGAGTCCCGCGATCTCCTTCCCGTCGATGACCGCCTTGTGATTGAACGAGGAGCAGGCCGTCTCGCAGGTCCGACAGCCGGCGCATTTATTGAAATCGACGACGACCATGGAATAGACGGTCTTCTCTCCCTCCGTGCGGGCCCAGACCTGCCTGACCAGGAAGCGGCCGCCGATGAGGAGCCCTCCGCCCCCCAGGACGGCGTCCCTCAGGAAATCCCGGCGCGAGCGCGCCGCGGGGCCGGCCAGCTCGCGAAGCGTCAGCTTGCGTCTGTCTTTCATAGGCATCTCCATCCCTCCCAACCGGGGTCGGGTCCCCCGGCCTCAGTGTTTCTGCCAGTCCGGCTTATGGGCGTAGACCCATTCGTAATAATCGGCTTTCTTGAGCTCCGATGCGGCGTCGCGGTCGAGGATGACGACGGCGCGGGGGTGCATCTGCAGGGCCGAGGCGGGGACCATGGCCGTGATCGGTCCCTCGCAGGTCGCGGCGACGGCCCGGGCCTTCTTCTTGCCGAAGGCCAGGAGCAGGCACATCCGGCTGTCCATGATCGTCCCGACGCCCATCGTGAGGCAATGGTAGGGAACATTCTCCTCGCCGCCGAAGAAGGCGGAATTGTCCTTGCGCGTCTGTTCCGTGAGCGTCTTGATGCGGGTCCTCGAGGCGAGGGAGGAAGACGGCTCGTTGAAGCCGATGTGGCCCTCGGTCCCGATGCCGAGGAGCTGGACGTCAATCCCCCCGGAGGACCGGATGTCCTCTTCGTAGCTCCGGCAGAACGCCGGGATGTCCGCGGCCAGGCCGTCCGGGATGTGAATGCGTTCCCGGGGGACGTTGATGTGATCGAACAAGTTCCGGTCCATGAACACGTGGAAGGAGGAGGGGTGGTCGGGGGCCAGGCCGACGTACTCGTCGAGGTTGAAGGTCGTCGTCCGGGCGAAGCTCAGGCCCTCTTCGCGGTGCATCCGGAGGAGTTCCTTGTACACCTGGAGCGGCGTGTTCCCCGTGGCCAGGCCGAGCACGGGGTGCGCCTTTTCCCGGACGGCGCGGGCGATGATGCGGGCCGCGATGCGGCTGGCCGTCTGGCTGTCGGGCTGAATGATGATCTCCATGGGTTTCCTTCCTTATTTGATGCGGGGCAGGCTGGCCGCAGCGACGGCCTGACCGACGCGGCGGCTCTTCTCGTCGAGAAGGTGGAGGCGGACCCTCCCGGAGGTCTCGGGGAACTCCTCCCGGAGGACCTTGCCGGCCGTTTCCATGATGATGTCCCCGCCGACTCCGGACATGACCCGGCCGAGGACGAGCATGTTCCTGTAATCATAGAACATCTCGTAGAAGGGGACCGTATAACCGAGGTAGATCCCGATGTCCGCGAAGATCCTCCGGGCTTTCGCGTCCCCCTTCTCGGCCAGGGCCTGGACCTGCTTGAGACGCTCGGGCAGGCGCATGTCGTCCGGGAAAGCGATGCCGGCCCGCAGGGCGAGCTTGTTCACCGCCTGCTGGGAGAAATAATTGGCGCCGACGCCCCTGTCCCCGGACCACTCATCGGCGACCGCGTCGGGGCCGGCGTCCAGGGGGGCGAAGGCGAGCTCGTCCAGCCAGCCGGGGATGTGGCCGTCCGCGTTGAGGAACCCGCCGGCCTGGCTCGAGCCCATGGCCAGACCGAGCATCGCGTTCGCGCCGAGCGACATCGTCCCGGCCAGGGCCGTGACCTCGCCGTCGTTGATGACCTCGAAAGGGACCCCCCATTCGGCCCTCATGACGTTGAACATGTTCTTGACCTTCCGGTCGAACACGTCCACCGGGACCGAGCGGAACAGGGAGGCGATCCGGACCTGGTTGTCGATGTAGATCCCGGCCGAACTGCCGCCGACGGCGTCCACCCGGGGCAGATGGGAGGCGGCCTTCCTCAGGCCGTCCCGGATGTTCGTATAATGGTAGTCCGGGTCGGCTTTCTCGCCCGGGGTCCAGGGGATCTCCTCGCTGTAGACCGGCTCGCCGTCCTTAACGGCAGCCACCTTGAAGTCGCTCGCGCCGAGGTCGAACCCGACCCGGCACCCGTCCAGGTGCCCGCCGAGGGCGGATTCGCTCTCCCGCGAAGCCGGGAAATCGGCCGGCCCGACGGATACGACCTCGAACGGCTTTTCATAGACCCGGCCCATGAGGGAAACGTCGAAGGCGCGGGCGCCATCAGGGGCGTAGGCCTTCCGGATGAGATCTCCGAACTCCTTCGGGCCCTGGACGTGGACCTTCCAACCGCCCCGCGACCAGAGCAAAAACTTGACGATTCGTTCGGCGTAATAGGCGGTGGCCGCGTCGGTCGCGCCGCCGGGGAGGAAGACCGCCGTCGCGAAGACCGAGACGAGGCCATTCTCCCGCTCCACGCCGAAGCGGAGGGGAACGCCCTTGCCCGAATCCTTGACAGCCTTCCGGTATTTCATGAAGGCGAGGCCCATCGGCCGGAAACCGGGGTCGAAGGCGGGAACGGTCCGCGGTTTTTCATCCAGGAGGTCCGGGAGGATGTTCTTGGTGTCCATGATATCCTTTCTTCGGGAATATCGAACGTCGACCGGGATATTATATCCAAATCCCCGAGAACCGAAAAGGCGCGACCGGCACGCGGGCCTTCCCGGCCGGCATCGCCTAGCCCGTTCGGGCGAGGATCGCGCGAACCTGCTCGACCAGGGGCTTGGACCCGAGATAAAGCGCCGTCCTCTGGTGGGGATTCTCGGGAACGATGGAAAGGATGGGCGTGCCGTCCTCGTCGATCGCGCTCCCCCCGGCCTCGCAGCACATGAACGCGGCGACCGCCGCCTCGTACATCAGCCTCAGCTTGCCCTTCGGCCGGTTCTTGGACGGATCGGGGTGGTTGACGATGGCCGGGTACAGGAACAGCCCCCCGTTGGTCAGGATGCGGTGGAAGTCCCCGGCCAGGGCCCCGAGGTACCGGAACGCGTAGGCCTTCTCATTCTCCGCGAGCCATTCCCGGACGCCGGCGGCGAACGTCCTCCGGTTCGCCGAGTTGAAGGACAGCTCCCAGCTCTTGGGGCTCTCCGGAAGGAGCATCCGCGTCGGCTTGACGTAGTTCATGACCTCGTCGATGTGGAACCGCCAGCAGCCGGCGTTCCGCAGGGCGATCGTGAAGGTCCCCGTGGGGATGACGAACATGCCCGATGCGATGTAATCCCGGCCGGCCCGGAGGTGGCCGTCTTCGGGGCCGTCGAGGTTCCGCTTGGCGATGCCGAAGAGGAACCCGACCGGAAGGTTGTGCGGGACGTTGGCCGACCCGTCCATCGGATCGAAATAGACGAAGTATCGCCCCCCCTCGACATTCATCGGAACGATCTCCCGATCCTCTTCGCTCACGACGTGGATGACGCGGCCGGAGCTCGCCAGATAGTGCTTGACGACCTCGTTGGCGATCTGGTCCATCTGGAGGACCTCCTCGCCCTGGATGTTCGTCGAGCCGGCCAGCCCGAGGTTCCCCCGGAGCGCCCCGGTCAGATAGTAATGCTGGATGCGCTTGGCGGCGTTGAGGATGGAGTTCATGAGGATGAGAAAATGATAGGTCCGGTTGTGGCGCTCCTGGTGCTCCAGGAGGAAATCCATGAACGTATCTTCGAATCGAAGCATGCCGACCTCTCTTACGTGAACAGCGTGGACTTGAAGCCCTTGCCGAGCACGTCGTACGTGTCATTGATGATGACGAAGGCCTGCGGGTCGATCTCCCGGACGAAGTCCCTCAGCTCGGCCAACTGCTTGCGGTGGATGACCGTGAGGATGACCTCGCCCTCGCGGTTGAGGTAGAGGGACCGCGACCGGAGGGCCGTGCCGCTGCGCTCGAGCGTGTTCAGGATGAAATCCTCGATCTCGGCCGTCCGGGTGGACGTGATGATGACGAGCTTGGAGTAGTTCCACCCCTCGAGGATCATGTCGATGACCTTGGTCGAGAGGAAGAGGACGATGTAGCCGTAGAGGGGCGCCTCGAGCTCCCGGAAGGCGAACCCGGAGGCGGAAATGATGACGAAGTCCGCGACCATGATCCCGAAGCCGATGGAGATGCCGGTGTACTTGCTGACGACCATGCCGACGATGTCGGAGCCCCCCGTCGAGGCCCGGCCCCGGAAGACGATCCCCAGGCCGATGCCGAGGAGGACGCCGCCGTAGATCGCGGCCAGGACCTTGTTGTCGGTGGCCGACCGGACCTTGAGGACCTCGCTGAAGACGTCGATCATGACCGACGAGACGATCATGCCGACGAGGCTCTTCAGGACGTATTTCTTGCCCATCGTCCGGAGGCCGAAGAGGAAGATGGGGACGTTGAGGACGATGATCATCACCCCGACCGGGAGCTTGAAGAAATAGTTCAGGATGATGGCCACGCCGGAGACCCCCCCGGGGACGAAGTGGTGGGGGATGAGGAACAGCGCGTAGGCCAGCCCCATGATCGCGCATCCGAGCACGATGAGGATGGCGGGCGTCGCCTGCTTCCTGATGCTCCTCGGGATCGGCGCCCTGGTCCTGTCCGGCTGGCGTTCCTTCATGTCTCCCGTTTGTATCACACCCCGTCGAGAACGTCAATTCCCGGGGCCGGGGGGGTCGAATGGCGCGTTGATTTTTCGCGGCGGCGTGCTATAATATTTTCAATGCTCTATTTGGCTGGCTGTATAGAGCCTTGAAGATACCCTCCTTCAATATCCCCTTTTGCTAACATTTTCCCCCAAACCCCACAGCCAGCACTACCCCCCCCCCGGATCTCGGGCGTCTGTGTCCGCCTCCCGGTCCGCCGCTTGTGAAAGTCCCGGCAATGTCTTAAAATCGGCCCCGATGAACGGACGGGACGGGGACCGCGGGACATTCTGGAACAGGAATTTCGTCGTCGCCCTTTTCGGATACCTCTTCCTCTACATGTCGGTGTCCATGTTCTTTCTCCTGCCCCTCTTCCTGGGCGGATTCGGTCCCACCAAGGGCCGGCTCGGGCTCATCATGGGAGTTCACAGCGTCCTGGCCATCCTCGCGCGACCGGTCTTCGGCCGGATGATCGACCTCCGGGGAGGGCGGCGGTTCTCGATCTATGGCATCATCGTCCTCGCGGCAACCGTGCCCTTGTTCCATCTCGTTCGCGACGCCGGCGCGCTCCCGTTCCTCCTCAGGGCGGTTTCGGGCGTCGGCTGGGGCGTCGGCATGACCGCGACGATCGCGGTCTGCTCTGACTTAGCGCCCGCCGCGAGCCTGGCCAGGTCGATGGGCATCATCGGCGTCGCGGGCCTCGTCGCCAACGCCCTCGGGCCGCTCCTGGCCGAGGAGATCATCCGCAGGTTCGGGTTCGGCGGGATGTTCGACGCGGCTTTGGTCTTCCTCGCGGCCGCGCTCGTCTGCATGTCCCTGACCCGGGAAGCGCCTCAGGGTCCGCGCGGGAAGCCTTCCCCGGAGGGGCCGGGGCCGCTCCGGAACGTCCCGGCGGCGACCCTGTTCGTCATCTCGGCGATGCCCGTATTCCACGGGGCCGTGCGCGGGACGATGATCTATTTCGTCGCCCTGTTCGGGAAATCGATCGGCATCGCTCGCGTGGGACCGTTCTTCCTGGCTTTCTCCCTGGCCGCCATCCTGACCCGTTTCAGCATCGCCGACCTTTCGGACCGCTACGGCCGGAAGCGCGTCGTCTTCCTGGCCGCGGTCATCATTGGCCTGAACCTGTTCGTCCTTTCGCGGGTGCGTTCCTTCGGGCTTCTCCTCCTGACAGGCTTTGTCGGCGGCCTGGGCCAGGGGCTCATCTTTCCCGCCTTGAGCACCTATATCATCGATTACCTGGGACGCAAGAACAAGGGACTGGCCATCAGCCTGTATCTATCGCTCTTCGACGTGGGCATGGGCCTCGGCGCGCCATTCTTCGGCTGGGTCTCCGACCGGGTGGGCTATCGGGGCATGTACGTCAGCGCCGGCCTGCTCCTCCTGGCGGCCACGGTCGTGTTCATGGCCAAGGCGCCGAGGACGGAAACGGACCTGCGGTCTGAAGGCCCGCCCCCGCCCTGATTCCGCGCGACATTTCAATATGGCCTTGCCTTGAGTGGGCTGGATAATAGGCCCGGAGGGGACGGCCTCGCTCCCGGTCGGGTTTTTAACGCCGCGCCCTCGCCGATTTCATCGGCGGTCTCGTAACTCGCGAACATGCTCAGGGCAGTTCATTATGATCTTGCCATAAGTGGCGTCAGACCAAGATCCTCCTACGCTCAGACATACGAGACCGAATCTCCTCGAAATCGGCTTCGGGCGGGCTAAACCCTCCACGTCCGCTCGGTCCGTCCCGTCCGGGCCCCCAGCCCACGGACTCAAGCCATGACAGGATGGATCGCCGCATTGCGGTGCGGAGGGATATCCTCTCTGTTCTTCTTGCGGGCATTTTCGCAAACTTGCGACGGCAGCGGAAAAGGCGCATGCTTGGGTCTTCAGACCGCGGAGGGAAAAAATGAAGAAGGTATATGACATGATCGTCGCGAGGCGGACGGTGCGGCAGTTTAGGCCCGAACCGGTCCCTCGCACTCTCCTTGAACGCGCCGTGGACGCCGGGCGACTGGCGCCCTCTGCCGCCAACCTCCAGCCGCTCGAGTTCATCATCGTGGACGACCCGGCCGTGCGCTCGGAAATCTTCCCGTGCCTGAAATGGGCGGCCTATATTGCTCCGGCGGGGAACCCTGCCCCCGGGCACGAGCCGGCGGCTTACGTCGTCGTCCTCGTCAACACGGCGGTCCGGGAGAAGATGTTCGAATATGACGTCGGCGCGGCCAACGAGAACATGATCCTGACCGCGCTGGCGGAAGGTGTCGCGAGCTGTTGGCTCCTGTCCATAGACAGGGATAGGCTCCGCGGTATCCTCAAGGTACCGGAGTCATACAGGATCGATTCCGCGCTCGCCTTCGGCTATCCCGCGGAGGCGCCCGTCGCCGAAGAATACGGGGCTTCGTGCCGCTATTGGAAGGAAGGGGATGGGACCTTGCACGTCCCCAAGCGGAAGAGGACCGATATCCTCCACATCAACGGATTCTAAGGAATCCCCCTTGGAAAGGAAGCTCCCGCCCGCCCCGCCGTGCGGCGGGGCGGGCGGGAGCCGATGACTTCTTTTGCCCCGGGCCCGCCCCGGAGCGTTCTCACGTCAAGGCTACGGCCGGTCGATCGTGATGACCGGAGATGTCCACGTCTCCCAATGGGACGCGTTCAGGGGGTTGCCGAGCGCTTTCAGGACCTTGATCGTGACCACATACCTTCCGTCGGGGAGGACGAAATCGCGCAAGGGCGACCACGTGCGGCCATCCCAGGGATAAGCGAAGAAACCTGTCGAGCTGCTATTGCGGTCCAGGTACTCGAGATCGTAGGCCCGGTGCATGGACTTGTGCGTGTCGGCGTTGTAGACGTCCATGATCAGGCGACGGACCTGGTGCTCGAGGTGAAGCAGGAAATAGGGCACGTCGTCGCCGACCATCGTATAGGTCGCGCCGTCCGGCTGTCCGTAGAAATACCCTCCGCTGAGGGTGGCCAGCCACGGGAATCCGTAGCCGCCGGACGACATGGACACGATCGATTGATAGTCGCCGACGAAACCCGCAAACGGGACACGATACGTCAGGCCGCCGTCCCTCGGCGTGAAGATGATATAGCCGCCGTACTGGCCGTAGGCTGGGCCGGACGGGGGATGAATGGTCGCACTGAACTTGCCGATCCCGCCGACCGGGGCGATGACCCTGGGGCTGGAGAATGTCACGGACGCGTCGGAAGTATAGAAGTCGGGCGTGATGGTCCCGCCCGTCGATAGGGCGTTCACGTAGGACAGGTCATACGTGACGGCGAAGCGGCCGGAGTTCTTGACGGAAATGAAATATTTCTTGGGCCCGCCCTCGCCGACGGCGATGCTGCCGGGCTCGACCGTTGTTTCGGCCTCGACGGCGCCGTCGATGTCGAGAAGACCCGCGCCCTGGCGATGGACGTTGTCAAGGTACCCCAAACCCGGGTTTCCCCACCAATTCTTGGGCTTGGCGCTGTTCTGGAGGATCCCCCGGACGGCCTTGGCGGGAGTGCGGGGCTTGGCCTGGAGCAGCAGGGCCGCGGCGCCCGCGACATGCGGCGAGGCCATCGATGTGCCCGACATCACCGCGTAGCTTCCCATCTCCACCGGATACGTCGAGCGGATGTTGCCGCCGGGGGCGCCGATATCCGGCTTGAAGCTGAGGTCGGGCGCTAGCCCGTAGGAGCTGAAGGACGAGATCAGCCCGCCGGTCGCGGCCGGGAACGAGCCGGATTCGGCCGTCATGGTCATGGTCACGGCGCCCGAAGCCAAACGTCCGTCGATGAGGGCTCCGTCGGCCGCGGTGATGGCGACCACCGGGATGGTGACGGCAGGATCTCCCACCACTGTCGGGTTGACACGCCCGGTCGTGTTGTTATAGAGGACGACGCCCACGGCCCCGGCGTTATAGGCGTTGATAGCCTTGGTGTAAAACGAGCAGGTGCCGCGGCGGATCAGGGCGACCTTTCCGGTGAGGCTTCCCGCGAGCAACGCGGCGCAGGCGTCGTCGACCGTCGTGGTCGTCCCCGTCCGCGCCATCTCGACCGACCCGCTGGTCGGGGGGACCGGTGCTCCGGTCGCGGCGCCGTACCCTATGGCCGCGTTGTCCGGGCTCACCGTGAAGTAGGGGAGATAGTCGTGCGAGTTGTCGAAGGAGGCGACGCCGATCTCCTTCTGCCCGACGCCGGGGGCCCCGGCGGAATAGAGGCCATTGGCCCCGTTGTTCCCGATGGAGCAAACGACCACGACGCCCAGGCCGACGAGCCGGTCGGCAGCTCGGGCCGTCGGGTAATCCGGCCACTGATAGGCTGAGCCGATGCTCATGTTGATGACCTGCATGCCGTCGTCGTAGGCCATTTCCATCGCCGCCAACATGACGTCGGACGTCGTCGAGCCGGCCTGGCCGAAGACCTTGTAGGCCCCGAACTTGACGCCGGGCGCGACGCCCGTCACGACGCCGCTCGCGCCGACGATGCCGGAGACATGGGTCCCGTGCCCGGCCTCGTCGTCGGGGTCGTTGTCCGGGTGGGGGACGGGATCAAAGCTCGGGGACGTCGGGTCGGCGTTGAAGTACTTGCCCACGAAGTCGTACCCGGTGTAGACGCGATAGCCCGGCCCGAACCCGCCGCCGAGGTCGGGGTGGTGGTAATCGATGCCCGTGTCGATGATGCCGACGCGGACGCCCTTGCCCGTGATGCCGAGCTCGCTGTGGACGATGTCGGCGCCCGTCATGGCCAGGGCGGTGGCCAGGTCTGTCTCTTCACCCGGGCTCTTTTCGGGGACGGTGACCTGGATCACGGGGTAGAGCTTCCGGACCCCGGGGATCCGGCTGAGCTTGTAGAACTCGCCGCGCTCGAGTTTGACCGAAACGCCGTTCCAGAGAGACTCGAACGCGAACCGTTCCGTGAAGCGGAGGCCGGCCTTCTTGGCCGCGGCTCGGAAGGCCGCTTTCTGGTTCCGGATGGTCGTGGCCGATCCCCCATCGGTGAGCGGGGGGGCCGACAGCTCGACGAACCACGTCGAAGGGGTTTCGTCGACCATGGCGCCGTCGCCCGCCGGAGGGGGCGGGACGAGCGGTTCCACGCGTTTGACCGTCTGACCGGTCATTCCCAGGAATAGGACGATCCCCACGGCGACAAAAATCCATGTCGCGTGCCTCTTATTCATATTCCCTTTCCCTCCTCTGGTATTTCGCCCTGAATTGGGCAGGCCAAAAGATAATAGGAAACGGGAGCCCCTGTCAAGAAAAATCGTGGGAGGAAAGCCGCTTATTCTCCCGCGACCGTCATCCCGGCGACCTTGATGGTCGGACCGGCGACGGGACTCAGGAATTCGAGGTCGTTCCCGACCATTTCGATGCCCTGGAGGAGGGCGCCGAGGTTCCCGGAGATCGTGATCTCCGAGACCGGGTAGGCGATCTCGCCGTTCTCGATCCACAGGCCGAAAGCGCCCCGGGAGATGTCGCCGGTCACGGAGTTGAGCCCGTGGCCCAGGGTCCGGGTGAGGAGGAGGCCTTCCTTGACCGAGCGGACGATCTCCTCCGGGGTGCTCGTCCCAGGTGCCAGGGAGAAGTTGTGGGGGCTGACTCCCCCCCGTCGGCGTTTCCGGTCGTCCTGAGCCCGAGCTTTCGGGCCGCGTAGACGTTGCACAGGAAGTTCCGGAGGACGCCCTTTTCGACGACGACCGTCCGGCGGCAAGGGACGCCGTCCGAATCGAACGGCCGGGACCCGAGCTCGCCGGGAATGAGGCCGTCGTCGATGACGTGGACCAGAGGATTTCCGATCCGCTTCCCGAGCTTTTCTGACAGGAACGAGGCCTTTTGATACACGGATGTCCCCGCGACGCAGGAGAACAGAAAGCCCATGACCCATGAGGTCATCGTCGGCTCGAAGACCACCGGGACGTTCTTCGTCCTGACCTTCCGCGGCCGGAGGTGGCGGACCGTCCGTTCCACGGCCTTCCTGGCCACTTCCTCCGGCGAGGCGAGCTTCCGGAAGAACCGCTTGGACGAATACCATGAATCCTCGACCCGGTCGTTCGTCCCCCCGGCCTGGAGCCCGACCCCCATGCCGCAATACGTTCCGGCGTACCCGCCGGAAAAGCCGTTCGAGTTCGCCAGGAAGACGGCGGCGTCGTCGCTCGAAAAGCTCGCGCCGTAGGAATTCGTGATGCGCCTGTCGGCGAGGGCGATCCGCTCGGTCTCGAGGGCGAGCCCGATCATCGTCTTGGGATCGAGGGCGGGGACCTCGGGGTCGTGGAGCGTGAGGGCCGCCGCGTCAACGGTCGACGGCGTCAGGGGCGCGAGCCCCGCGAACGCGTCGGGCTCGGCGAGCTCCGCGCGCCGGACGGCGTTCTTCACGAGCCGCCGGAGCGTTCCGGGCTCGAGGTCCGATGAGCTGGCGATGGCCGTCCGCTTGTCCTTGATGACCCTCAGCCCGAGCACCCGCGACCCGGCCTCGACGAGGTTCTCGATCCGGCCGCGCCGGACGTCCACGCTGAACTCGCGGCCCTCGACGACCGAGACCTCGATCTCATCGGCCCCGTCGGCCTTCCCCCAGGCCACCAGCCTTTCGGCGAGCTCCCTCATCTTCGGCCCCCGACCGTCATCCGGGAGATCTTCATCGTCGGGCACCCGTCGTTCACCGGGACGTCCTGTCCCTCCTTGCTGCAGGTCCCCGTCTGGAGGCCGAAGGCGAGGTCGGAACCGACACGGACGAGCCTCTTCAGGATGTCGATGTTCGTCCCGATGAGCGTCGCCTGGCGGACAGGGGCGGTGAGCTTCCCGTCCTCGATGAGGTGCCCCAGGCTGACGGAGAACGTGAATTTTCCCGAGTCCTCGACCTGGCCGCCCTGGAGGCTGTCCACATAGAAGCCTTTCTTGACGGAGGCCAGGATCTCGGCCGGGTCGTACTCGCCCCGGTCGATGTAGGTATTGGCCATGCGGGGGACGGGCCAATGGCTGTAGTCCTGCCGCCGGCCGTGGCCGGTCAGAGGCCTTTTCATCAAGCCGGCCGATAACTTGTCCTGGAGCAGGCCTCTGACGACGCCTTTTTCGATGAGGAGCGTCTTGCGGGGCGCCGTCCCTTCGTCGTCGACGTTATAGGAGCCTCGCGAAGCGGGGATGGTCGGGTCGTCGTGGATCGTGACTTGTTCGGTGCCGACCTTCTTTCCCATCTTGTTCCAGAAGACGGACGTCTTCTTGCGGTTGAAGTCGGCTTCGAGGAGGTGCCCGACGGCCTCGTGGATGAGGACGCCGCTGTGGCCGGGGGAGAGGACGATGGGCATCTCGCCGGCGGGGGCGTCCACGGCATCGAGCAGGAGGACGGCCTCGGCGGCCGCTTCCGCGCCGATCTTCCGGGGCGTCAGGACGTCCCGGAAATATTCCAGGCCGACCCGGCCGCCGCCGCCCCAGTACCCGAACTCCCGCCGGCCGTTCTTCTCGGCGATGACGACGCAGGTCAGCCGGACCATCGGGCGGACGTCCCGGACCAGCAGTCCCTCGGAGTTCGCGATGATGACGTACTGGACGCTGTCCTGGAGCGAGGCCTTGACCTTGGCGATGCGCGGGTCGAAGTGCCGGGCGGCGCCGTAGGCCTCCCGGACCAGGCCGATCTTCTTCGCCATGCCGGCCGTATGCGCCGGGCGGATGACACGGGCCACGTCCCTCCGAAGCGCCCTCTCCCTGAGGCGGAAAGCGGCACCCCGGTATTTCGCCTTGGCGATGGCCGCGGCCGTCAGGGCGGCTCTCTGGATCTTCTCGAGCGACAGGTCGTTCGTATACCCGAAACCCGTTTGGTCCCCCGCGAGGACCCTTATCCCCATGCCGATCCCGATGCTCTCGGCCGTCTCCTTGATGATGTCGTCCTCCATGAGGACGTAATCGTACGCGCGGTATTCCAGGAAGACCTCCGCGAAATCCCCGCCCTTCGACAGGGCGAAGACGAGCGTCGTCCGGAGGTCCTCGTCTGAGAGCCCGAAATGGTCGATGAAGGGAAGCATGTCAGGCATTATACCCGATTATCGGGCACGCGTCCTAGCAATGGGGACTGCCTTTTAAGGACTCGGGGACATCCCTGGGTCCGACAAGTCGTGCGGGCTGGTTCACAGGCTCAGCTGGGCCGGCCTCGCTCCCGGTCGGGTTTTCATCGCCGTACCCTGAGTTCTTCGAAGGCGATCCTTCGAAGATTATGAGCGTTTTCCGTGAAGGCCACGGTTCTCGGCAGAACGCGACGACCGCTGTCGTCGCAGGAACGGCATAGCGAGGACGATAAGGCTTCCGATGCCGAGGGAATACTCGAAGATGTTCGTGACGAGGTGGACGCCCAGCCCGGACAGGATGGCGAACCGCTGGTCGATGTTCATCAGGCCGAACGTCAGCGCCCAGGCCGATTCCCACGTCCCGAACCCGGCCAGCCCCTTGATAGGCAAGGCCGAGGTCAGTTCGGCGCCGGTGATCCCCAGGATGAGCTTCCAGAAGCTGAGCTCGGGAAACCCGAAGCCCAGGCTCCTCATGAGGGCGAACAGCAGGAAATAGATCGAGACGTACTTGCAGGCCCTGATCCCGAGGGAGAGGACGAAGAAGGGGAGGGCCAGGCGCTTTTCCTGGATGAGGGCGAGGCTCTCGGCCGTGGCCGCGAGTTTTTCCTTCGAGACCGCGCGCCCATTTCTTCGCCTCAAGCCGGAAGATCTTCAATCCTTTTTCGTAGATCCGGACGGCAAGCCTGAAGAACCAGGTGAGTTTGGCCAGGATGAGGACCCAGATGACGAAGAAGGCGCCGGCGATCGCCAGAAGCGCCGGGCTCGAGATCGCCGTTGTTCCGAGACCGACCACGAGCGCCGCGCCGAAGACGAACGGGGCGAGGGTCAGGAAATCGTAGACGAAGGAGGCGACGAAGGCCGACGTCGCGGCCTCGAACGGGAATCCGAGCCTCTTGTTGAGGACATAGATCAGGGATAGAGATCCGAGCCGCGCGGGGAGGAGGTCAACGAAGCTGTTCCGGACGAACGTCGCCATCAGGATGTCCGGCCAACGGACCGGCTGGGGGCTGAGGAACAGCCTGTAACGCCAGGCCCTGAGGACGGCGCCCAGCAGGGCGACGGCCATATAGGCTAAGAGGCCGGGGACAAAGATCCGCGTCAGCGTGCGCCCGAGCTCCGCCGCGTCGATCCGCGAAATGAGCAGACCGATGAGAAGGACGGACAGCGCCAACGAAACGGCGATATAAACGATCCTGCGATTGGTCACAGCGGCATGATATCACCCCTGAGACGCCCATAACAACCCAATCCCGTCGCAGGCCGTCGGATATCCCCGCCGCTCACATACAGTTCCCGGGTCGGGGGTGGACATTGCGCGGGGGCGGGGCATATAATGCCTGTGCCATGGACCTCAAGAACGTCGACGGCATCATCGAGGCGGCCCTGAAGGAAGACATCCCCGCCGGGGACGTCACCTCCGAAAGCATCGTCCCCCCGGATTCCGTCTCGAAGGCCGTGCTCATGGCCAAGGAGGACGGCGTCCTGGCCGGGATCGGCCTCGCCTGGCTCGTGTTCGCGAAGATCGACCCCAAGATCACGTTCGAGGTCGAGATCCAGGACGGGCAGGAATTCAAGGACGGGACGGTCCTGGCGCGCCTCGAGGGCAACTCCGTCGCCCTCCTCAAGGGCGAGCGAACAGCCCTGAACTTCCTCCAGAGGCTCTCGGGAATCGCCACGGCGACCCGGCGCTTCGTCAAGGCCCTGGAAGGGACGAAGACGCGGGTCCTGGACACGCGGAAGACGACGCCCGTCATGCGGGCCCTGGAGAAATACGCCGTCCAACAGGGCGGAGGCGTCAATCACCGGATGAGCCTGTCCGACATGGTCCTCATCAAGGACAATCACATCGAGATCGTCGGCGGCGTCGGGCGAGGCCGTCCGGCGGGCGAAGGCCAAGGTCCCGGCGGGCATCAAGATCGAGATCGAAGTGACGGATTTCGCAGGGCGCGAAGGAGTCGCTCGAGGCCGGGGCGGACATGATCATGCTCGACAACATGCCCCTGGACAAGATGAAGGAGGTCGTCGATTGGATCGGCGGCCGCGTCCCGGTCGAGGTCTCGGGCAATGTCACGCTGGAGCGGGCGCGGGAGATCGCGGCCATCGGCGTGGATTATATCTCGGTGGGGGCCCTGACCCATTCCATCAGGTCCGTGGACATCAGCCTGGAGTTCGGCCGGAGGTCGTGATGGCGGACAGGCATCCGGGAGTTCGACGTCCTCGTCATCGGCTGCGGCATCGCGGGCGCGAGCGCGGCCTTGGAGGCCTCCAAGGCCGGGCTTCGCGTCGGGGTCGTCACCAAGGCGCCGCGTCCCGAGGAATCCAACACCTATTACGCCCAGGGCGGCATCGTCTCCCTCGGGAAGGACGATTTCCCCGAGCTCCTCGAGGAGGACATCTTCGAGGCCGGCGACGGGATCAACAACCCCGAAGCCGTGCGCACCCTGGCCGAGGAGGCCAAGGGACTCGTCGATGCGATCCTCATCGAAGAGCTGCGGATCCCGTTTTCGCGGAGCGCCCCGGACACGCTGGATTACGCCCAGGAGGCCGGGCACTCCACGCGGCGCATCCTGCACGTCAAGGACTCGACCGGGCGGACGATCGAAGAGCGGTTCATCCGGGCCCTGAGGAAACGCGCGAACATCGCGATCTTCGCCGACCACACGGCCGTCGACCTCCTGACCATCCCACACCACGCGAAGGACCCCATTGCCTACTACCATGAGCCGCGGTGCGTCGGGGCGTATGTCCTCGACAACCAGACCGGCAGGGTGGAGATGTTCATTGCGCCGTACACGGTGCTGGCGACGGGCGGATGCGGGGCCGTGTTTCTCTACACCTCCAATCCCCCGGACGCGATCGGCGCGGGCTACGCCATGGCCCTTCGGGCCGGCGCCCGCATCGTCAACATGGAGTACATCCAGTTCCACCCGACGTCTCTCTACAACCGGGACGCCGGCGGCTTCCTCATCTCGGAGACGATCCGGGGAGAGGGGGCCAGGCTGAAGACGAAGGACGGGCGGACGTTCATGGAGAAGTTCAGCCCCAAGAGGGATCTGGCTCCGCGCGACGAGGTGACCCGGGCCATCTACGAGGAGATGGTCAACACGAACTCCAACTACGTCCTGCTCGACCTGGCGTCGTACGCCAAGGTCGATATCAAGAAGAGATTCCCTTACATCTACAAGACCTGCAAAGCCGTCGGCATCGACATCGCGAAGGAGCCCATCCCCGTCGTCCCGGCGGCCCACTATTCGTGCGGCGGCGTCCTCGCGGACGGCTGGGGCCGGACCTCGCTCCGGGGCCTCTTCGCCGTCGGCGAGGTCTCCTGCACGGGGCTCCACGGCGCGAACCGCCTGGCCTCGACCTCGCTCCTCGAGGGGCTCGTCTGGGGGACGCGTGCGGCGAAGCATATCGCCGCGGCGTTCGACCCGGCGCTCCCCGTCAAGCCCACGGACATCTACCGGTGGTACTATCCCGACAAGGGCGAGGACGTCGATCCGGCCCTCATCAACCAGGATTGGCTGACCATCCGTTCGACGATGTGGAACTACGCCGGGATCATACGGACGCGCAAGCGCCTCGAGCGGGCCAAGGCCGACCTCGATTACCTGAGGCACCGCATCGAACAGTTCTACAAGCAGGCCCGCATGGATGCCAAGGTCGTCGGGTTGAAGCACGGCATCCAGGTCGCCCTGATGATCACCCACGCGGCGCTGGCCAATCCCGTCAGCAAGGGCGCCCACTTCCTCAAGGACAAGTAGGCCCGGGCACGGCATGGACGGCACGAACCGGAGCGACGCCAGGCCGGGTTCGCGCGTCCGCGTCGTCCGCAAGGAGGACCAGGGGTCGGGGGCGCTGACGGACGGTGTCATCCGCGACATCCTCACGAATTCCGCTTTTCACCCGCGCGGGATCAAGGTCCGGCTGACGAACGGCGTCGTGGGCCGTATCAAGGAGATCCTGCCCGAAAAACCCTGAGCGCCGGGCCTTATCCGAACCGTCGTCGACCGGCTTGCGCAGGTTATGGGCACGAAACTCGAGCCATGCCTATCATCCATGCCGGTGATTGGTGTAGAATGCGCGGGATATCGTTCCGCGGAGGCATCATGAAATTCCGAAGGATCCCGCTCGTTGCACTCATCCTTGTCCTGACTGTTCAAGGGACCGCCCGCGCCCAGGCTCCGGACGAGAGCACCAAGATCGAGGCCTTGTTGAAAGACGTGGTCGACGTTCAGAAGAAGACCGCCGGAGTCGTTGTCGGCATTGTGGACGCCAAGGGCGCCCGGTTCTACAGTCGCGGCCGGATGGACATCCGCGGCGACAGGGCCGTCGGCCCGGACACGCTCTTCGAGATCGGCTCCATCACCAAGACGTTTACCAGCATCATCCTTGCCGACATGGTCCTCAAGGGTGAGGTTAAGCTCGACGATCCTATCTCCAAGTATCTGCCGGCCGGGGTCAAAGCGCCGTCCCGGAAGGGCCGCGAGATCACCTTCCTCGACCTGGCCACGCATACATCCGGGCTTCCGAGGATGCCCTCCAACATCAAGCCGGCGGACCCGCTGAATCCGTACAAGGATTACACGCCCGACAAGATGTACGAGTACCTCAACGGCCATAAGCTCAATTTCGACGTCGGCGCCGATTATCTCTATTCGAACATCGGCGCGGGGGTCCTGGGCCAGGTCCTGGCCCTGAGGGCCGGCAAGGATTACGAGACGCTTGTCCGGGAGCGGGTCCTGGCGCCCCTCGGCATGAATGATACGACCATCACCTTGAGCGGAAGCCTGAAGGAGCGTTTCGCCACTCCGCACGATGAAAAATTGAAGCCGACGGGCCCCTGGGACTTCACCGGCCTTGCCGGGGCCGGGGCCATACGCTCCACGGCCCGGGACATGCTGAGGTACGCGGCGGCGAACCTCGGCCTCGTCAAAACGCCCTT
The DNA here is from genome assembly GCA_963813235.1 of Candidatus Aminicenantota bacterium. Taxonomy (GTDB): domain Bacteria; phylum Acidobacteriota; class Aminicenantia; order Aminicenantales; family Saccharicenantaceae; genus JALHVH01. Next base: position 38,310 of record CAWEYF010000006.1, read on the forward strand.
GCTCGAGGCCATGGCGCTCACCCACGAGCCGCGGAGGGTTTTCGAGAAACTGGGCCTGGCCCTCGGCCTGGGCTGGCACCTCTTTCAAAGCCGCGGGGCTGTCTTCGTATGGCACAACGGGGGCACCGGCGGGTTCCGGAGCTACCTCGGGCTCTGCCCGAAGACGGGCACCGGCATCGTCGTCCTTTCCAATTCGAGTTCCGAAATTCCCGAGCTCGGGGCAAAACAGCTCGTCGACCTGCTTCCGGCGGGTCGATCGCTGCCCGTTCCGAAAGAAATTGCGATCGACCCCTCGGTTGTCGCCGGCTACCCGGGGACCTATACCGCCGGCGGAGTCACGGTCGAGGTCACTCTGGCCGATGGCCGCCTGTCCCTCAAGGCCGCCGGACAGGAGGCCTACCCTTTGTTTGCGGCGTCACCGGAACGGTTTTTTGCCATGACTACGGACGTCGATCTGACGTTCGTCAAGGACGCGGAAGGCCGAGTGACCCATATCGTCCTCGAACAGCCCTGGCTGAGGCTGGAATGCCGCCGAAAGGAGTGACCGGCGCAGGCTGAAACGCTCGGCTATCAGGCAACCTCAGCCTGCGCTTTGGCTTCCCCCTTTTGGAAAAGGGGGGCAAGGGGGGATTCGAGCGATAAACGGATCCTTCGGGTAAGCGTAAGCTAAAGCTTGCAGCTGCAATGCATTTGCCGTCCCGCCGTTCCCGCCCCTGCCGAATTTTGCTATAATGACGGGAACGACCCGACGGATTGGAGTTCCCTATGGCCGATAAGAACGATGTGAAGAACACGCTGAACCTGCCCCGGACCTCCTTCGCGATGAAGGCGGCGCTTGCCGAGAAGGAACCCGAGACCATCCGGAAATGGCGGGAGACCGACCTGTATAAAAAGATCCTGGAGAAGAGGGCCGGGCGAACCCCGTTCGTCCTGCACGACGGCCCCCCCTATGCCAACGGGCACATCCACCTGGGGACGGCCCTGAACAAGATCCTCAAGGATTTCATCGTCAAGACCCGGAGCATGCAGGGTTACCTGGCGCCCTATGTCCCCGGCTGGGACTGCCACGGCCTGCCCATCGAGATCCACGTCGACAAGCTCCTCGGCGGGAAAAAGAAGGGCATGTCCCTCATCGAGATCCGGGAGGAATGCCGGAAATACGCCCTGAAGTTCATCGATATCCAGCGGGCCGAGTTCATCCGCCTCGGGGTCCTCGGGCAGTGGGAAGACCCTTACCTGACTATGAATCCGGAATATGAGGCCGAGACCCTGCGCTTCCTGGCCGCGTTCTTCGCCTCCGGGAACGCTTACAAGGGGAGGAGGCCCGTGCACTGGTGCATCCACTGCAAGACGGCCCTGGCCGAGGCGGAGATCGAGTACAAGGACCGCCGGTCCCCCTCGATCTACGTCAAGCTTCCGGCCGGCCCCGGGCTGGCGGATAAGTTTCCCCTGCTCAAGGGGAAGAAGGTCTCGGTCATCATCTGGACCACGACGCCATGGACCCTCCCGGCCAACATGGCCGTCGCCTTCCACCCCGAGGCCGATTACGTCGCGGCCGAAGCGGGCGGCGAAGTCTACATCATCGCCAAGAAGCTCCTGCGGGCCGTGGCGGAGGAACTGAACCTCGGCGCCCCGTCGGTCCTGGCGGAATTCAAGGGCCGGGAGCTCGAGGGGCTCAAAGCGCGGCACCCTTGGATCGACCGCGATTCGGTCTTCGTCCTCGCGGACTACGTGACCCTCGAGGACGGGACGGGCTGCGTCCATACGGCCCCGGGCCACGGCCACGACGACTTTGTGACGGGCCAGGCTTGCGGGATCGAGATCTACACGCCCGTCGACGAGGAAGGGAAGTTCACCGCCGACGTCGCGAAATACGCGGGGATGACCGTCTTTGAGGCCAACCGGCCGATCATGGACGACATGAAGGCCGGCGGCTCGCTTCTCAAGGAGGGCGGGATCACGCATTCTTATCCCCATTGCTGGCGGTGCAAGAACCCGGTCATCTTCCGGGCGACCGAGCAATGGTTCATCTCCATGGACGCGGGCGGCCTCAGACGCAAGGCCTTGGAAGAGATCGGAAAGGTTGCCTGGATCCCGGCCTGGGGCGAGGAACGGATGGCCAACATGGTCGAGGGGCGTCCCGACTGGTGCATCTCGAGGCAAAGGTCCTGGGGCGTCCCGATCCCGGCGTTCGCCTGCGGGACCTGCGGCAACGTCGTCGCCGACGCCGCGATCGTCGGCCACGTCGCGGACGTCTTTGCGAAGGAAGGTTCGAACGCCTGGTTCGAGAGGACGCCGGACGATCTCCTGCCCGCCGGGACAAAGTGCCCCGCCTGCGGCGCGACGGAGTTCCGCAAGGAGAACAACATCCTGGATGTCTGGTTCGAGTCCGGAGCCAGCCACAACATCCTCGGGAAGAAGGACGGCCTGCCCTGGCCGGCCGACGTCTACATCGAAGGCCACGACCAGCACCGGGGCTGGTTCAACAGCTCCCTCCTGATCGGGGTCGGCGCCCGGGGCCGTTCCCCCTACAGGACCTGCATCACCCACGGCTTCGTCCTCGACGAGCACGGCAAGGCGATGTCCAAATCCGCCGGGAACGTCATCGAGCCCGCCGAGATCATCGCCAAGAACGGGGCCGAGATCCTCCGGCTCTGGGTGGCGATGCTCAATTTCAAGGAGGACGCCCGGTTCGGGCCCGAGATCCTCCAGCGGCTCGTCGAGGCCTACCGGAAGATCCGGAACACCTGGAGGTTCGTCCTGGGCAACCTCTATGACTTCGATCCGACCGTCGACACGATCCCGGACGGGGAGATGCTCCTCCTCGACCGCTGGATCCTCGAGAGAGCGCGGGCGGTCCGGGAGCGCGTCCTCAAGGCCTACGAGGACTACGAGTTCCACGTCGTCTTCCATGCGATCTACGATTTCTTCACGGTGGACCTCAGCTCCTTTTACCTGGACGTCATCAAGGACCGGGCCTACTGCTCCGGGAAGAAGGGGATCCTCCGGCGGTCCGCCCAGAGTGCGCTCTTCAGCGTCCTCAGGGACACCTTGACGCTCATGGCTCCGATCCTGCCGTTCACGGCCGACGAGGCCTGGGAGGCCATGCCAGCCTCCGAGGGGAAGGAAGCCTCGGTCCACCTCGAAGAGTTCCCGAAGGACACGGGGACGCGGCTGGATGCCGCCCTCGTTGCCGACATGGAGGCCTTGATCCTCGTCAGGGACAAGGCCCTCAAGGAGCTGGAAAAGGCGCGGGAAAGCAAGCTCATCGGCAATTCCCTCGAGGCCAAAGTGGTCCTGGGGGTCCCCGCGGACCGGCGCGAACTGCTGGAGAGGTACCGGGGCTCACTCGCCGAGCTCTTTATCGTCTCCGCCGTGGAACTCGAGCCGGCGGCGGGGGACCTCGTCGTCCGGGTCGAGAAGGCTGCGGGCGATAAGTGCGACCGCTGTTGGAACCGGTCCGAGTCCGTCGGGAAGAGCACGGCCCACCCCACTTTCTGCGCGCGTTGCGCCGAAGTCGTCCGCGAGATGGAGCGATGATGCGCAGGAACGCCCCTTATCTTGCCCTCATCCTGGGCCTGGCCGTCCTCGACCAGGTCTCCAAGGCCGTCATCGCCGGCGCCGTGGACCTTTACCGGGTCATCCCGGTCATTCCGGGGTTCTTCAACATCACCCGCATCCACAACTCCGGGGCCATCTTCGGGATCCTTTCGGGCTCCGGGAACCTTCCGGTGTTCATCCTCCTGACCGGCGCCTCGCTGTTCGCCTTGGGTTTTGTCCTCAGCTATTTCGTCAAGACGCCCTCGACCGACAGGCTCACCAAGGTCGCCCTTGCCCTTATTCTGGCCGGAGCCCTGGGGAACCTGACCGACCGGATCCTCAGGGGGTACGTCATCGATTTCCTGGACTTCCATATCGGCCGCCACCACTGGCCGTTCTTCAACGTCGCCGATTCCTGCATCACCGTCGGCGCCCTGCTTCTCGTCGTCCTTTTCTTCAGGAGGAAACCCGCATGCTCCCCATCCTCGTAAAGCTCGGGCCCCTGACGGTCCACACCTATGGCCTCCTGATGGCGATGGGGGTCGGCTTCGGCCTCTGGTTCGTCTACGTCCAGGCGGGGAAGCGCGGCTTGGACGCGCCAAAGCTCATGGACGCGGTCTTTTACACCATCATCGTCTCGCTCGTCGGGGCCAAGCTCATCCTGCTCGTGTCGAACCTTTCTTATTACGTGAGCTATCCCAGGGAATTGTTCAGCCTGGCCCGCTCGGGCGGCGTCTTCCAAGGAGGCCTGACGTTCGGGGTCATCTTCGCCCTCTGGTATTTCCGCAGGAAGAAGATCCCGACCTGGAAGGCTGCCGACGTCATCGCCCCGGCCCTTGCCCTGGGCCATGCCTTCGGCCGCATAGGCTGTCTCGCGGCGGGCTGCTGCTACGGGAGCGCCTGCACGCTCCCCTGGGGCGCGACCTACACGAATGACTACGCCCACGAGCTGACCGGCATCCCGCTCAACATCGCGCTGCATCCCGTACAGGTCTACGAGGCGATCCTCAACGCCCTGAATTTTCTGTTCCTCTTCCTGGTCCTGAAAAAGAAGGCTTTCGACGGCCAGGTCTTCGCCCTCTACATCGCGGCTTATTCCGTCATCCGTTTCGTGACGGAATATTTCCGGGGCGACCATCCGGACAAGGCGTACCTCGTCCAGGGCGCCACGCCCTTCGCCAGCCTTTCCTATCCCCAGGTCTGGTGTGTCCTGGGCCTGGCCGGAGGGGCCCTGTTCTACATGGTGATGAAGAAACGCCAACGTGCCTAAGATAGAGTTCGTGGTTGCCCCCGGCCCCGGGTCCGGCGCCCGTTTGGATGTCTGGCTCGCCGGGCAGGTCCCCGGGCTGAGCCGCGCGGCGGCCCGCAAGCTCATCGACGACGGGAGGGTTCTGGTCAACGGAAAGGCCGGGAAGGCGAGCGCTCGGCTCAAGGAAGGAGACAAGGTCGCGGCCGGGCTCGAGCTCCGGGAGGACGCCGCCGAGGCACCCGGACCCCAGGAGATCCCCCTGGAGGTCCTATTTGCCGACGAGGACATCATCGTTCTCGACAAACCCTCCGGATTGGTCGTCCACCCGGGGGCCGGCAACGAGGAGGGGACTCTCGCAAACGCGCTCGTCGCCCTCTTTCCGGAATTGGCCGGGGTGGGGCCCAGGGAGAGGCCGGGAATCGTCCACCGGCTCGACAAAGGGACGTCGGGCGTGATGGTCGCCGCCCGCTCCCCGAGGGCCTACGCGTCCCTCGTCGGCCAGTTCAAGCGGCATGACGTCCGGAAGACCTATTTCGGTCTCGTCTACGGCCGGGTCGCCGCGGCCGAAGGGCGCATCGACTGGCCCATCGGCCGGCATGCCACGAAGAGGAAGAGGATCTCCACGCATTCGAAAAATCCCCGGCAGGCGGAGACCTTCTTCCGGGTCCTCGAAGTCCTGCCGCGTGCGACCCTCCTCGAGGTCCGCCCGCTCACCGGACGGACCCACCAGATCCGGGTTCACCTGGCGGCCGCCGGCCACCCGATCGTCGGCGACGCCCTGTACGGCCGCAAAAATGAAGCGAAGAGATATCCCCGGATCTTCCTCCACGCCCGGTCCATCTCCTTCCTCCACCCCGGGACGGGGGAGCGTCTCGAATTCGCGGCGCCGCTCCCCGCGGAGCTCGAGGCGGTCCTCGAAGCCGAGCGGCACCGGCTGGCATTTAGGACTTGAGGAAATTCCCGAAATTCATTATCATATCTTCTTTTTCTCCAAGCGACCCGGATCCTTGGCGGACAGCGACAGGCGGCCCATGGAGGATTGCCGATGAAAGATTACGCGGCGGACAGGATCAGAAACCTCGCCCTCGTCGGGCACGGCTCGTCGGGGAAGACCTCGCTGGCCGCGGCCATCCTCTTCAACGGCGGCGTGACCTCGCGCCTGACGAAGGTGGACAAGGGGAACACCGTCACGGACTTCGAGCCCGAGGAGATCGAACGTAAGATCTCGATCAGCTCGGCCGCCTGCTCCGTCGAGCACAAGGACCACAAGATCAACATCCTGGACACCCCGGGGTACAGCAATTTCCTCTGGGATACCCGGGCCTCCCTCCGGGCCGTGGACGCGGCCGCCGTCCTCGTCGATGCCGTCTACGGGGTCGAGGTCGGGACCGAGAAGGTCTGGGAGATGATCGAGGAGACCGGCCTGCCCCGGCTCGTCGTTATCAACAAGATGGACCGCGAGAACGCGAGCTTCGGCCGGGCCCTCGAGTCCGTCCGCCAGTTCTTCGGCCGCCAGGCCGTCCCCGTCCAGATGCCGATCGGCGAGGAGAAGAGCTTCGCCGGGGTCATCGACCTCGTCGGTCTCAGGGCGTACGCCTACGAGAGGGATGAAAGCGGGAAGTTCACCGAACAGGACGTGCCCGCGAACCTGAAGGACGAGGCCGCCCGGAGGGCCAAGGAGCTGGTCGAGATGATCGCCGAAAGCGACGAGAAGCTCATGGAGAAGTACCTCGAAAAGGGCGAGCTGGGCCCCGAAGAGGTCCGCCTGGGCCTCAAGAGGGCCATCCTCGGACGCCAGCTCTTCCCGGTCTTCGCGGCCTCGGGCCTGCTCAACGTCGGGGCCCAGGCTCTCCTCGACGCGGTCGTGGCTTACATGCCGTCTCCCGTCGAAAGGGGCGAGGCGGAGGTCACGATCAACGGGAAGGAGGCGCGGCTCAAGCCGGCCCCGGACGCCCCGTTCGCGGCCCTGGTCTTCAAGACGATCTCCGACCCCTACACCGGGCGCATCTCCCTGATGCGGGTCCTTTCGGGGACGGTCAACCCCGACGCGACGGTCACGAACTCGACCCGGGACGCCGACGAGAAGCTCGGCGGCCTCTTCTTCCCCCAGGGGAAGGAGCAGGTCCCCGCCGGGCAGGGCAAGGCCGGCGACATCGTCGCGACGGCCAAGCTGAAGGTGACGGCGACCGGCGACACGCTGTGCGCCAAGGGCGCCGGGATCGTCATCCCGACCATAAGATTCCCCGAACCCTCGATCTCTTTCGCCATCGAGCCCAAGACCCGGGCCGACGAAGACAAGATCTCCCAGGCCTCCCACCGGATCACGGACGAGGACCCCACCGTGCGGTTCGAGCGCGACCCGGACACCAGCCAGCTCCTCATTTCGGGGAACGGCGAGCTCCACGTCCGTATCATCACGGACAAGCTGAAGAAGCGCTTCAATGTCGACGTCGACCTCAAGCCGCCCAAGATCTCCTACAAGGAGACCATCCGGGGCCGGGCGGACGTCAATGGTCGCCACAAGAAGCAGACGGGCGGCCGCGGCCAGTTCGGCGACGTCTGGATCAAGATGGAGCCCCTGCCCCGCGGCAAGGACTTCGAGTTCGAGGACAAGATCTTCGGCGGGGCCATCCCCCGGAACTTCATCCCCTCGGTCGAGAAGGGCATGCTGGAGTCCCGGAAGAAGGGCGTCCTGGCCGGCTACCCGGTCGTCGATTTCAAGGTCATCCTCTACGACGGGTCCTACCACGACGTCGACTCGTCGGACATCGCGTTCAAGATCGCCGCCTCCAAGGCCTTCAAGAAGGCCATGAAGGAAGCCAAGCCGACCATCCTCGAGCCGGTCATGAACGTCGAGGTCTATACACCCGAAGCGTACATGGGCGACATCATGGGCAATCTCAACGGCCGCCGGGGCAAGGTCCAGGGCATGGAACAGAAGGGGACGATGCGCGTCCTCAAGGCGGCCGTCCCGATGTCGGAGATGCTCGATTTCGAGCCCAACCTGACCTCGATCACGGGCGGCCGCGGCTCGTTCATGATGGAGTTCTCGCACTACGAGGAAGCCCCCAGCCACATCCAGCAGAAGATCATCGCCGACGCGGTCAAGGAAGGCCGGGTCAGGCCGGAAGAAGAGGACTGACGCCCGCCCGGCGGGCGTGAGCCCTTGACCGGGCCGGCGAACCGGTCTACGATGGTCCGCTGATCCCGATATCGGAGGCGTGTTCCCGATGGTCGTCATCCTAAAGACCGTACTCTCCCTGATGACTGCGCTCTTCGGCGCCTACTTCCTCTCGGACGCCCTCAGGAACAGGAAAGGCTTCTCCTGCAAGCCTTGGGCGGGATTCCTGGGGACCGGCTTCGTCACCAACTTCCTGGATACTCTGGGCATCGGGAGTTTCGCCCAGCAAACGGCGATCTTCAAACTCTTCCGGCTCGTCGACGACCGGATCATCCCCGGCACGATGAACGTCGGCAATACGTTCCCGACCGTCGCCGAAGCGCTCATCTTCATGTCGGCGGTCCCGGTCGATCCGCTGACCCTGGTTTCAATGTCTCTCGCGGCGCCGGCCGGGTCGGTCCTGGGGGCCGGCGTCGTGGCGCGAATGTCCCGGCGAAGGATCCAGCTGGGGATGGGCTTCGGGCTGGCGGTCGTGGCCGTCACGATGCTCGGCGGCCTGCTCCGTTGGTTCCCGATGGGCGGCGAGGCGATCGGGCTCGCGGGCTGGAAGCTCGTCGTGGCCGCCGTCCTGAGCTTCGCCTTCGGCGCCCTGCAGACCATCGGCGTCGGGTTCTATGCGCCGTGCATGGCCATCGTCTACGCGCTGGGGATGCACCCGCGGACGGCGTTCCCGATCATGATGACCGCGACGGCTATGCTGATGGCCGCGGGGAGCGCCCGGTTCGTCAAGGAGAGGGCCTACGATAGAAAGGCCGCCCTCGGTCTGAGCGCGGCCGGGATCCTGGGGGTCTTCCTCGCGGCCTGGGTCGTGCGGTCCCTTCCCCTGGCCCTCATCAAATGGGTGGTCATCGTTGCCGTGCTTTACACGTCGGTCTGGATGTTCATATCGGCCCGGAGCGCGGGCGGGCCCGAAGCGCCGCCGTGCGATTAAATCCCCCCAAACCCCCCTTTAGGAAAGGGGGGAATTCCGTGGAGCGGGATTGGCACAACGTAGGAAAGGGGGGAATTCCGTGAAGCCGGATCGGCACAACTTAGGCAAGGGGGGAGTCCCGGGGAACCGCGTCGGAACAACCCGGGCGCGGTGATGAGCCTGGAAATGCCCTAGGCCGCGCAGGTCTCCCCTCTGCCCGCCTTTTCCTTGACGAACATCAGCAGGATCCCGGAAACGAGCGTGAGTCCAAGCGAGAAATAGAACGGGGCGGCGGTACCGAGCGACTCCCAAAGCACGCCGGCGATGAGCGAGGCAGGAAGGGCGCAGAGGCCGATGATCATCTGGAACCCGCCCAGACAGCTTGCCCGGAAGGCGAGCGGGGAAAGCTCGCAGACAAGCGTCCTTTGGACCGGGTCGAGGGCGGCCTTGTGGACGCCGTAGAGGACGAAGACAAGGACGATGAGGGCGTAGCTCCGGCTGACGAGGATCCCCAGGCAGACGGCGGCCCAGAGCCCGTAGGCCATGAAGAGGACGGGCTTGCGGCCGATCCTGTCGGACAGCCGGCCGAACGGGATCGAAAGGACGGAGGCCGTGAAACTGTATATCAGGTAGAGGACGGGGACGAAGGCGACGGCGAAGCCGAACTTCCTGGCATAGATGATCAGGAACGAGTAGGTGAACGCCCCCAGGGCGAAGACGGCGTTCAGAGCGAAATAGAGCTTGAGGTTCGGACCCAGGTCCTTCAGGGAGAGGCCCTTGTAGACCTTGATCCCTTCCGCCTTGCGCTCTCTGACCGCCGTGAGGACGAGCAGGCTCGCGGCCAGGCCGGGGATGGCGGCCAGGGCAAAGAGCATCCTGTAGCCGATCAGGTTCACGAACGCGATGCAGATGAGGACGCCGACGACCGCTCCGCCGTTATCCATCGCCCGCATGAGGCCGAAGTGACCCCCGCGGTTGGCGTCGGTCGACAGGTCGGCGATGATGGCGTCGCGGGGTGCGCTTCGGATCTTCCCCGCACGGTCGAGGACGCGGAAGGGGATGAGGTGCTGCCAGACGGCCGAGATCGCGTAGCCCAGGCGTGAGACGCCGCCGCAGAGATAACCGATCCAGATGAAAACCTTGCGCTTCCGGATCCTGTCCGAGACGTAGCCGGACAGGGCCTGGGACAGCGAGACAATGGCCTCGCCCAGCCCGTCGAGGAAGCCCAGGGCGGCCATGTTGGCCTTGAGGACCTGGGTCACGAAGAGGGGCCAGACAGGGTAGATGATATCCGAGCCCATGTCGTTGAGGAACGAGGCGAGGGCGAAGGTCCGGACGGTCTTCCGGGTTTCGGGTCCCTTGTTTTCCATTGGCGGTGATTATAGCGGAACTCGGGCCCGTTTGACAGGGTTTCGGGGCCGGGGATATGATAGCCGGGACTCGAACGAGGAGGCTGAATGATCATGTCCGGAACCAGAATCCCGATGCACATCGCGGGCGCCGCCCTGTCTCTTGCGGTCGTTTTCCTGACCGCCTCGGCGCGACCCCAGGTCCCGAGGACCCCCGGCGAGGCCGCCGGCTACAAGGCCTACTCGCAAAACGAGGATATCGCCCTGTTCCTGACGCTGGCGGACGCCGCGTCGCCGGAGCTCGCCGTCCGGATCGTCGGTCGCACGGCGGACGTGGACGGTTACGCCGGTCGTGACATCTACCTTTGTCTCCTGACGGAGAGCGGCGCGGCGGAAGTCGCGGCGCTCGACCGGTCCAAACCCACGCTCCTCCTGACGGCCTCCCAGCACGGCAACGAGCAATCGGCCAAGGAGGCGGCCCTCCGCTTCGTCCGGGACCTCGCCTTCGGGGACCTCAAGCCGCTCCTCAAGGCGATGAACGTCCTCGTCGTCCCCCAGTCGAACCCTTACGGGAACGCCTTCGGCGTCCGGGAGAACGAGATCGGGCTCGACCTCAACCGGGACCACGTCAAGCTCGAGTCCGAGAGCGTCCGGGCCCTCCACCGCGTCTACCGGGAGTGGACGCCCGAGGTCACGATGGACGTCCACGAGAAGGGCGACGACTATTACCGCGTCTCGATCGGCTGCGTCTCGAACGCCAACATCGCCCCCGCGCTCCAGGAATTCTCCCGGACGGTGCTCCTGGCCGAGGTCGGGAAGGAGCTCTCGAAAAAGGGCGTCGCGTTCCACGAGTATCTCATCACCGAGGACCTGGGCGTCGATACATCGAGCGGCGCCCGCGGGCTCGAGCGCGAGGACCGTGGGCCGGTCGAAAAGATGAAGCGCTTCAGCACGACGGACCTCAACGACGGGCGGAACAGCTTCGGGATCTACGAAAGCCTGTCCTTCATCCAGGAAGGGGCGTCCCGGCATGACATCGGGACTCTCGAGGCGAGGACCGGATGGCAGTACGCCGGCATCCGCGCGTTCTCTTCTTCGGTCGCCGGCCACGCGGGGGAGGTCCTGAAGATGGTCGCAAACCGCCGAGCCAGGCTCCTCGAGAGGGCCGAGGCCCGGGCCGATTCGGACCCTGTCCATCTGAGGATGGAGTACGTCCGGGACCCGAAGGTGCCCGAGATCGTCCTCAAGAAGTTCGCGCCGGCCGGGCCGGAGGTCCTCGGTGTCCTCAAGACCGATAAGAAAGCAGGCGAGGAACTCCTCGAAACGGACCTCGTGCCGGCGGACGCGCCCGCGGGCCGCAAGGTGGTGGCCGATGTCGTCAAGCATTGGTTCCCGGACGTGGCGCCGACGCTGAGCGTCCCGCGACCCGTCGGGTACATTGTGCCATCCGCCCGGGCGGACGTGGTGAGAACGCTCCTCGACCACGGGGTGGCCGTCGAGGTGCTCGCGAAGGACGCGCCCATCGAGGTCGCGGCCTACGAGGTCAAGGAACTCATTCCCGCGAAGGAGGATTACCTGGCCCCCGAGACCATCGAGGTCGCCAAAAAGACGACGACGACGATCGCCCGCAAGGGCGACCTCTACGTCTCCTGCGTCCAGGCCGCGGCCAACCTGGTCCCGAGCCTACTCGAGCCCCAGTCGGCCTACGGCCTCATCCGGTACCGGAAGTACGGGCTGGTCCCCGACAAGGGCGGAATATTCGCCATCTATCGAATTGAAAAGAAACAGAATATCCCCGTGATCCCGTACAAGCCCTGGTCATGACAAACCGGTCACGACGATGGGCCAGCGACCAAGAAAGGCGACGGCGTTTTTCAGAGCCTATACATTGCACTCCTGGACGGTCTTTGTCACCGAGGCGACGGTCTTCTGGAGCAGGGCGTTCTCTTCGGCGGTCAGCTTGATCTCGAAGATCCGCTCGAGGCCCTTGCCCCCGATCATGCAGGGAACCCCCAGGAAGAGGCCGTTGATGCCGTATTCGCCCTGACAGAGGGCCGCGCAGGGGAGGATGCGCCGTTTGTCCTTGAGGTAGGACTCGGCCATGACGATGACGCTCCAGGCCGGGCTGAAGAACGCTGAGCCCTTGCCGAAGAGCTTGACGATCTCGGTGCCGGCCTCGCGGGTCCGGACGACGAGCCGGTCGATCTGCTCCTTCGTGGCGATCTCGTCGAGCGGCACGCCGCCGACGGTCGTCAGACGGGGCAGGGGGACCATGTCGGGCCCATGCCCGCCCATGACGGTCCCGGCGACGTCCGCGACGGACACGCCGAGCTCCATGGCGATGAAGGCCCGCCAGCGGGCTGTGTCCAGGGTTCCGGCCATGCCGACGACCTGGGTCTTGGGGAAACCCGTGAGCTTGTGGAAGACGTAGACCATGGCGTCGAGAGGGTTGGTGACGATGATGCAGAAGGCCTTGGGGGCATACTGCTTGACGCCGTTGGCCACATCCGTGATGATCTTGATGTTGACGGCCAGGAGGTCCTCCCGGGTCATGCCGGCTTCGCGCGGCTTCCCGGCGGTGACGATGACGACGTCGGCGCCAGCGATGTCCTTGTAGTCCGAGGTGCCGGTGATGTTGGCGTCGTAGTTGCCGTGGGGGGCCATCTCCATGAGGTCGAGGGCCTTGCCCTTGCAGACGTTCTCGTACGGGGGCACGTCCAGAATGACGATGTCCCCGAGCTCCTTCTGGCCGGCGAGCATGGCCAGGATCTGGCCGATCTGTCCGCCGCCGATGAGCGCGATCTTCTTTCTCATGCGGGCATCTCCTTATTAGGTTTAATATTCCTCAGCCCTTGACGTACCCTTCCCAGGTCTCCCTGAGATTGGGGCTGACAATCCAATCCATGAGGTAGTTCGTAAAGTCCGTGCCGGTGGCCCCGTTCGGTCGGCCGGTGATGACCAGCTTCTTCTCGTACTGGCCGGTGACGTCGAGGGCCATCTCGAGCTTCCGGGCCTCTTCGGGGTGCCCGATGTGGGCGATGAGCATCGCGGCCGCCCGGATCATGCTGCATGGGTCGGCGTACTGGGCCCGGCCCTCGGTGACCATCCGGGGCGCCGAGCCGTGGATGGCCTCGAACATGGCGTACTGCTTGCCGATGTTGGCGCTCCCGGCCGTCCCCACGCCTCCCTGGAACTCGGCGGCTTCGTCGGTCAGGATGTCGCCGTAGAGGTTGGGCAGGACCATGACCTGGAAATCCCGGCGGCGCTTCTCGTCGATGAGCTTGGCGGTCATGATATCGATGTACCAGTCGTCGGTCTGGATGCCGGGGTATTCCTTGGCGATGCGGTAGAAGTTCTCGAGGAACCGTCCGTCGGTCGTCTTGACGACGTTGGCCTTGGTGACACAGGTGACCTTCGTCCGGCCGTTGGCCTTGGCGTGCTCGAAGGCCAGCCGGCAGATGCGGTCGGCGCCGGGGGCCGTGATGAGCCTGAAATCGATGGCGATGTCCGCGTCGACCTCGATGCCGTAGGGGCCGAGGGCGTAGAGGTCCTCGGTGTTCTCCCTGAAGAACATCCAGTTGATGCCCTGTTTGGGGACGCGGACGGGCCGGACGTTGGCGAAGAGATCGAGTTCCTTCCGAACGGCGACGTTGCAGCTCTCGATGTTCGGCCAGGGATCGCCCTTCCGCGGGGTCGTCGTCGGCCCCTTGAGGGTGACGTGAAATTTCTTGATCTCGGCCAGGACGTCGTCCGGGATGGCCTTCCCGTGGGCGGCCCGGTTCTCGATGGTCAGGCCCTCGATGTCGCGGATCTCGACCTGGCCTTCCTTGACCTGGTCCTTGAGCAGGAACTCGAGGATGCGCTTCGATTCGGCGGCGATCGTCGGCCCGATGCCGTCGCCGGCGAGGATCCCGATCCGGATCGGCCGGAGCTTCTTGTAGTCGATCCAGCCGGGCATGGATTTGATCTTTTCCATGCGTTTCATCTGGATCTCGAGGAGCCTGCCGAAGTGCTCCTTGGCGCGCTCGATGGCGACGTTGTCCATGCAATATCCTCCCTTCGTGGAATTGAACCGGCTATGGAATCTGGATTCTACTATGAAGAAAGGGAAAAAGCAACCTTGACCGGGCCGGGCGGAAGAAAATAGTTTTTGACAAAACGGGACGAAAAATCTATACAGGGGAGTGCAGTCGGAGGAGGCGAGCCCCGACCGACACGACAAGAGGGAGGCCCGATATGCTCGAGGCGTATCTTCGACAGGAAAAGGAGCGCGGGGAGATGGGAATCCCGCCGTTGCCCCTGAGTTCCGCCGAGGCGACCGAGGTCTGCGCGGCCCTCGAGTCCGCCCGAGGCGGGGACGGGGCGGCTCTCGTCGACCTCCTCCGGGACAGGGTTTCGCCCGGCGTCGACCCGGCGGCGAAGGTCAAGGCCGAATGGCTCGCCCGGGTCGCGTCCGGAGAGGTCGCTGCGCCGGCCGTTTCCCGGAAGGACGCGGTCTTCATGCTCGGGACGATGCTCGGCGGATACAACGTCGCGCCGCTCGTCTGCCCTCCTCGGGGACCGGGAGTTGGGAGGCGCCGCGGCCGAAGCCCTGAAGAGGACGATCCTTGTCTACGGCGCTTTCGATGAGGTCGTCAAGATGTCGGGCGGCAACACGAACGCCCGGGCGGTCCTTGAAGCCTGGGCCGCCGGCGAATGGTTCCTGTCCCGGCCGGCGTTCCCCGAGACCCTGACCCTCAAGGTCTTCAAGGTGGACGGCGAGATCAACACGGATGACTTCTCCCCGGCCAAGCACGCCTCCACCCGCCCTGATATTCCCTTACACGCCATGGCCATGGGGGAAACGCGTTTTCCCGGCGGGATCGCGACCATCCGGGAGTTCCGGGCGGAGGGCCATCGGGTCGCCTTCGCGGGCGACGTCGTCGGGACGGGGTCGTCCCGGAAATCCGCATGTAATTCCGTGATGTGGCACATCGGCGACGACATCCCGTTCGTCCCGAACAAGAGGAGGGGCGGCGTCGTCCTGGGCGGGCTCATCGCCCCCATCTTCTTCAACACGGCCGAGGATTCGGGCGGCCTGCCCGTTCAGAAGGTGGACCTGGCCGGCGTGAAGACCGGCGACAGCGTGTTCCTCGACCTGCGCGCCGGAGAGATGCGCTCCCCGTCGGGCGCCGTTCTCTCAAAGATCGAACTCACGCCCGAGACGATCCCGGACGAGTACAGGGCCGGAGGCAGGTTGAACCTCATCATCGGCAGGCGGCTGACGGACCGGGCGCGGAAGACGCTCGGGCTGGGCGAAACGGATATCTTCGCCAGGGTCAAGAGCCCGGCGGCGAAGCCCGACCAGGGCTATTCCCAGGCCCAGAAGATCGTGGGACGGGCCTGCGGCGTGCCCGGCGTTCTCCCCGGCACAGCCTGCGAGCCGAAGATGACGACCGTCGGCTCCCAGGACACTACGGGGCCGATGACGGCCGACGAACTCAAGGAGCTGGCCTGCCTCGAGTTCCAGACCGGCCTATTCATGCAGTCGTTCTGCCATACGGCCGCCTATCCGAAGGCGGCGGACGTCCGCATGCACAAGAGCCTGCCCATGTTCATGATCGAACGCAAGGGCGTCGCCCTCAAGCCTGGCGACGGCGTCATCCATTCCTGGCTGAACCGCCTGCTCCTGCCGGACACCTGCGGTACCGGTGGGGATTCGCATACCCGGTTCCCCGTCGGGTTGAGCTTTCCGGCGGGCTCCGGCCTTGTGGCCTTTGCCGGGGCCCTGGGATTCATGCCCCTGGACATGCCCGAATCGGTCCTCGTTCGTTTTTCGGGAAGCTCAGGCCGGGTGTCACGCTCCGCGACGCCGTCAACGCCATTCCCCTCGCCGCTATCCGGAGCGGACTGCTGACGGTCGCCAAGAAGGGGAAGAAGAATGTGTTCAACGGCCGCATCCTGGAGATGGAGGGCCTGGAGGGCCTGACCGTGGAACAGGCCTACGAGCTGACGGACGCTTCGGCGGAACGAAGCGCGGCCGGGGGCGTCATCGCCCTCGACACGGAGAAGGTCGCCGCCTTCTTGAGAAGCAACATCGCCCTGATGGACCGGATGATCGCGGAGGGCTACCGGGACGCCGGGACGTTGGAGAAACGCATCCGGGCCTGTGAGGCGTGGCTGAAGGACCCGGTCCTCCTCCGAAGGGACGTTCATGCCGGGTACGCCGCGGTCCTCGAGATAGATCTGGACGGGATTGCGGAGCCCATCCTGGCCTGTCCGAACGACCCGGACGACGTCAGGCCGCTCTCGGAGGTCGCCGGCGACCGGATCGACGAGGTTTTCATCGGCTCGTGCATGACGAACATCGGCCACTTCCGGGCGGCCGCACGGGTCTTCGACAAGGCCGGGCCTCTCGGTCCCCGGGTCTGGATGACGCCGCCGACGAAGATGGACGCCGCGCAGCTCATGCGGGAAGGGCTCTATTCCATCTACTCCCAAGCCGGCGTCCGGATGGAGATTCCTGGGTGTTCGCTCTGCATGGGGAACCAGGCCAGGGTCAGGCCGGGGGCGACGCTTATATCGACCTCCACCCGGAACTTCGACGATCGGATGGGGGACGGCGCCCGGGTCTATCTGGGCTCGGCCGAGCTGGCCGCCGTCGCGGCCCTCAAAGGTCGGCTGCCGTCGACGGACGAGTACTTCGCGGTCATAAAGGAAAAGGTCCTGCCTTTTGCCGCCGAGATCTACCGCTATCTCGAGTTCGACAAGATCAAGGACTTCACTCTGGGATACCCATGACCCGGGACGGGCGATCCGTTTCCCGGGCTAATTAAGGGAGGCAACATGCTCGATATGATAGGACGGAAGGTCCTCGTCACCGGAGGCTCGCGCGGCATCGGGCGGGCGACGGCGCTCCTCTTCGCCCGGGCTGGGGCGGACGTCGCCATCAGCTACCAGAGGAACGAAGCCGCCGCCGCGGATGTCCGGGCCGAGGTGGAGAAGCTCGGGCGTCAATGCCTGGTCCACAAGGCCGAGCTTTCGTCGAAAAAGGACGTGGACGAGATGGTGAACGGCATCCTGAGGGCCTGGGGCACCCTCGACACGGCGGTCAACAACGGCGGCGTCTGGACCTATCTCGAGATGGGAGCCATGGACGAAGCCGTTTACCAGGAGCTGATGGGCGCCAATCTTGACGGCGCCTTTTATGTCACGAACGCCGTCGTTCCCTCGATGAAGGCCCAGGGGAGGGGGTGGATCGTCAACGTGGCGTCGACCGCGGCCGTCCGGGGCGAGGCCTACCATTCCCACTATGCGGCCAGCAAGGGGGCGCTCGTCGCGCTGACGAAATCCCTCGCCGTCGAGCTCGCCCCGCACGGCATCCGCGTGAATTGCGTGGCTCCGGGCTGGGTGGACACGGACATGTGCACGGGCGTCTTCAGCGAGCCCGGCTACCGGGAGAAGGTCCGGCAGTCGATCCCCCTCAAAAGGATCCCGCCCCCGGAGGATATCGCCGGCCCGATCCTCTTCATGGCCTCGAACCTGGCCGTCCATATCACCGGCGAGACATTGAACGTCAACGGCGGTTCCGTCCTTTGCGGCGGGTGAGCGGACTTGCCAAGAACGGCCGTTTCTGCTATCATTACGCATAATTCGCCTTCGGTGAAGGCGTCGGGAAAGGGTCGTCGCGGGAGGTTCCGGGTCGAAAAAAGGCTTGACACGGATTTTTGCGCTGTGGTAAGCAAAGAAAGCATAAGAAGAATATATGCCTAAAAAGTTCTTCTCGATCATCGTCGTTCCGCACTCGAAGACCAACACCAGGACCCTCTCGTTCTCCAAGAGGGCCCTGAAGTTCCTGGTCGGCGGGTCCGGCCTCGCCGTCCTCGTCCTCGGGATCTTTCTGGCGGACTATTTCTCGATGACCTTCATCAGGACCAAATACCGGACTCTCGTCCGGGAGAACTCGGAGCAGAAGGAACGGATCGCCGAGACCGAGAATACCATCAAGCGCCTCGAGGCGACGGTCGCGAACTACGAGAATTATGCCCGCAAGCTCAACATCCTGATGGGCTTCAAGTCGGCCGACGTCATCCCGGGCGAGCCCGGCATCGGGGGAGGCGACCTGGGCGAGGGCGGCGAACCCCAATCCCTCCCGGCGAACCTTTCCCCGAGCGCCATGCAGAACCTGGCCGTCAAGGCCGAGAACGTGGAGAAGAACCTCGACTCGCTCGTCGGCATGCTCGAGAGCCAGGCGGCCCGATTGGCCTCGACCCCGACCATCTGGCCGGCCCAGGGATGGGTATCCTCGCCGTTCGGCTACCGGATCGACCCGTTCACCGGGAGGCGGACCTTCCACCGGGGCATCGACATCGCGACGAACTTCGGGAACCCCGTGGCCGCGGCGGCCGACGGGAGCGTGACGGAGGCCGCCTACGATAAGTTCTTCGGGAATACCGTGATCATCAGCCACGGGAACGGCGTGGTCACCCAGTACTGTCACCTCGAAAAATTCGTCGTCAAGCCGGGACAGAAAGTCCGCCGCGGCGATATCCTCGGCACCGTGGGCAAGACCGGGAAAGCCTTGGGTCCCCACCTCCATTATGAGGTCCACATCAACGACACGGCCGTCAATCCCTACAATTACATCCTCGAAGAATAATCGCGTCGTTCGTTCCGTCCAACATTCTCGTCATTTTGGTCTTTGCCCACTCAGGACTCGGGTCCTCTTGCCATGATGCCAATGAGGTCTTTGCAAAGGGCTTTGCTCCCGGCTCCGGTCCAGATCGCCTTCGACTCGCGACCGTCTCGGCTCCTCGGGCCCAAGACTCGAGGCACATCTAAATAGCTATGGAAACCCATCCTCCGAGCCTTGGACCCTCGGAGGCCCGGAGGCTGCCCTCGTCCGCCGCTCGTCTCAGGCTGACCTCCGCATGGTCGCTGCAGCCCTTTGTCAAAGCCCTCCCATCACGGGACTGAGCGTGATCGCCGCTTTCACGGTGACACGTCCCGAATCTTTGTATTTCTTAACTCCCCCAACCCCCTCGAGGATCTCAAGGGGGATTCGGAGAAGGTCCGTGTCACCGGCAGAGGTCGGAGGGGATGTCCCCGAGTCCTGAGAAGGCGATCCCCGCTTCATGACTGTCGTAGGCCGGGAACAACGACGCTTAGGCGGGATCAAAGGTATCGCCGGGGCGGACGTTGCCGCCCAGGGCAAATGCATGAGCATCCATCTCGGACTTGCCTTCGGGATGCAGGCGCTCGATGCGATAGACCGTGCCGCCGCCGCAGGCGACGTCCAAGCCGAACTTTCCGACGGCGATGACCGTACCCGGCTTCAACGACCCGGAGGCGGCGTCCGACGGAAGCCCGAGCCGGACCTGGAGCCTGACCCCTCCGAGGAAGGTGAAGGCGGTGGGCCAGGGGTCGAACGCCCGCACTTTCCGGTCGATCGCTCTCGCGTCCGCTGCCCAGTCGATAAGGCCGTCCTCTTTATGGAGTTTCGGGGCAAGGGTCGCTTCCGCGTGGTTCTGGGGGACACGACGGGCGGTGTCGATATCCGCGAGCGTCCTCACCATGAGATCGGCACCCATCCCGGCAAGCCGCGATTCCAGCTCGCGGGCGGTTTCCCGAGGTCCGATGTCGGTCGCTTCCATGGCCAGGACGTCGCCTTCGTCCATGCGCTCGTTGAGTTCAAAGATGGTGACCCCGGTCCTCGTTTCCCCCCTGAGGATGGCCCAGGAGACGGGCGAGGCGCCCCGATATCGCGGCAGGAGCGAGAAATGGACGTTCAGGGAACGGTAGCGGGGAAGGTCGATGACCGGGACGGGCATGATCTGGCCGTAGGCGACGACGACATTGACGTCGGGCCGGGCGGCCGCGAGCCTTTCGAGAAAGCCTTCGTCCTTTCGGACCCGGGCGGGCTGGATGGCCGGCAGGCCCCTCTCCGCGGCGAACCGTTTCACCGGGCACGGCGTCAGCCTTCCGGCCGCGGCCGGCGGGTTTATCGGGTTGGGTAACGACGAGCTCGATGGAATGGCCCGCCTCGAGGAGCCGCCGGAGGGAGGGGAGGGCCGCTTCCGGGCTTCCGAAGAAGACGATCCTCATCGGGCGCCGTTCGCTTCCCGCTGTTTCCGGATCTTCTTTTTCACCAACGCGCGCTTGAGCGGGGACAGGCGCTCGATGAAGAGCTTCCCGTCGAGATGATCGATCTCGTGACAGAGGGCCCTGGCCAGCATGTCCTCTCCCTCGATGGACGTCTCCCGGCCTTCGAGGTCCAGGCCTTTGACCCGGACCCGGTAGGGCCGGGCGACCTTTTCGTTGATGTCGGGGACGGAAAGGCAGCCTTCCTCGCAGACGACCTGGCCCTCATGGGCGACGATCTCGGGGTTGACGAGGATGATCAGATCGTCGGGGTTCTCGCCGACCGACAGGTCGACGACGATCAGACGCCGGCTGACGTCGACCTGGGGGGCCGCCAGGCCGATGCCCGGGGCGGCATGCAGGGTTTCCACCATATCCCCGGCCAGTCGGACGAGGCCCTCGTCGATCGCCGTCACGGGATCGGCCTTCCGGGTCAGCGTCGGGTGGCCTATTTTCAGGATCTCGAGGATAGCCATGGAACACGCCCCTGCGGTTCCATTTTAGACGAAGCCCGCCCCTTGTTCAAGAGACCCGGGATCCTAGATGACCGCCGACGGCGGCGGCGGCTCATCGGGCGCGCCGGCGTTCTTCAGGGGAACGGCGACGAGATAGAATCCGATCAGGACGAGCACGGCGATCCCCAGCAGATAGCTCGGGTTCTTGAAGATCGTCGGGATGTCGAACCCGATGACCTTCTGGAAGAACAGGAACTTCCATAGGGCGCGAAGCAGACCGGTCAGGGCCTCGCCGGCGATCAGCCCGGCCGCGAGCAGAATGCCGACGTTCTCCGTCCGCGCCTTCTGGGCCGGGTTGAGCTTCCGCTTGTCGGCGAACCGGTTGACGAGCCCCTTGATCATGCCGCCGCAGAAGATGGCGAACGTCGTCTCGAGGGGCAGGTACATGCCGACGGCGACGAGCATGGGCGAGCTGACCTTGACCAGGATCAGGGCGAAGCCCATCAGCATGCCGACGATGACCAGCGGCCAGGCCATCTCGCCGCCGACGATGCCCTTGGACAGGGCGGCCATGAGGCCGGCCTGGGGCGCGGGCAGGTCCTTCCCTCCCAGCTTGAAGGCCCCGATGAGGACCATCAGCGGGAAATAGAGGACCATCGAGGCGACGAGGACGCCGAAGATGTTCCCGACCTGCATCTTCCAGGGCGTGCCGCCGAGGAGATGCCCGACCTTGAGGTCCTGAAGCATCTCCCCGGCGACGGCCGAGGAGACGCAGACGACCGCGGCGACGCCGAGGACGGCGGCGACGCCGCTCGGGCCGGTCGCCCCGATGACGACCATGAGCAGGGCGGCGATGATGAGCGTCGATAGGGTCAAGCCCGAGATCGGGTTGTTGGAGGAGCCGATCGTCCCGACCAGGTTGCCGGACACGGCGGCGAAGAAGAACCCGGCCACCGCCATGACGCCGGCGGCCAGGAGGGCCGGCGGGAAGGTCCCGGTGAACATCTTGTAGACGAAGACCATCATGACGAACACGGCCACGAGGCCGCCGAGGACGAGCTTGATGTTGAGGTCCTTTTCGAGGCGGGACGTGACCTCGACCTGGCCGGCGGCCTTCTTGACGTCGCCCATGGAGCGCTTGATGCCGGCGGCGAGGTTCTTCCGCATCTTGATAGAGCGTGTAGCCGGCGCCGACGAGCATGCCGCCGACGGCGATCGGCCGGATGATGAACTTCCAGACGTTGGTGACCATATCCGGCCAGGCGACCGCGGCCATGTCCGCGCCCGGCCCATAGAACCGTTCGATGAGCTGCGGACCGAGGAAGTACATGAGCAGGGGCGCGAAGAGCCCCCAGGCGAGGACGCCGCCGGCGAAGTTGAGCGACGCCAGTCGCGGGCCGATGATGTAGCCGACGCCGAGGTAGGCGGGGTAGATGCCGGGGCCGGCGACGGCCACGGTGCCGCCGACGTCGAGCTTCGGGGAGGTCGGATCGGCCCCAACGCGGACGAAGCTCGAGCCCATCGTCCCGACCTTCAGGATGAACTCCTTGCTGGCCGCGAAGAGCTGGACGACGCCGAGGGCGTAGAGCAGGGACCCGAAACCCATGGCCTGGAAGAGGAACTTGGCGCCCGCGCTGCCCTTCTGGCCGGCCTTGTGGATCTCGGCCGCCGCGACGGACTCGGGGAAGGGGAGGTCGGGGTCGGTGACCATGACCCGGCGGAGGAACGTGACGAAGAGGATGCCGAGCAGGCCGCCGACGAACATCAAGAGGGTCGATTTGATGTAGGCGTCGACCGTGTTGAAATTCGTCCAGGCGCCGACGATCAGAAAGGCCGGGATGGTGAAGATGGCCCCGGCGGCGACGGACTCGCCGATCGAGCCCACGGTCCGGGCGATGTTCTCCTCGAGGATGGAGCCCTTCATCAGGCGGAGGACGGCCATGCCGATGACCGCGGCCGGGTAGGTGGCCGCGATGGTCATGCCGGCCCTCAGGCCGAGATAGGCGTTCGCCGCTCCGAGGATGACGGTCATGAAGACGCCGAGGATGAGCGCCCGCAGGGTGAACTCCCTCATCTCGGTCTTTTCGGGGACGTAGGGTTGATGGCTCATCGGGCTCTCCTTGCCGGTGGATTTATCCGAAGTTAATGTATAAGGGAATTCCCGGGGAGAAGTCAAGCGGGACGGCGATGACGCCGGCCGGGCGGGGACGCTGCCGATAATTGGGAGAACGCTGTTGCCGGAATCGATAAATTGTGCTAAATATGTGATTTTGTGAAAAGAAGGACAAGCCCATGAGTCTAACGAGCTGGATGAAAAGCCGGTTTTTCTGCGACCTGGCCATCGACCTCGGGACGGCCAACACCCTGGTCTTCCTGAAGGGCAAGGGGATCATCGTCCAGGAGCCCTCCATCGTCGTCATCAATAAGGCGACGGGCAAGGTCGAGGCCGTGGGCGCCCGGGCCAAGGAGATGCTGGGCAAGACCCCCAATACCGTCATCGCCATCAAGCCGATGCGCGACGGCGTCATCGCCGATTTCGAGATCGCCGAGAAGATGCTCGATTTCTTCATCCGGCGGGCGATGAACAACCGGGGCTTCCTCCTCAGGCCGAGGATCGTCATCGGCATCCCCACCGGGATCACGCAGGTCGAGCGCCGGGCCGTCAAGGACGTCGCGATGAGGGCCAAGGCCTCCGAGGTCTACCTCATCGAGCAGCCGATGGCCGCCGCGATCGGCGCCGGCCTCCCCATCTCGGAGCCCACCGGGAACATGATCGTCGACATCGGCGGCGGCACGACGGACATCGCCGTCATCTCCCTCGACGGCATCGTCTTCAACCACTCCATCCGCACGGCCGGCAACGAGATGGACGAGTCGATCATCCACTACCTCAAGAAGAAGTACAACCTCCTGATCGGCGAGAGGACGGCCGAGATGGTGAAGCTGCAGATCGGGTCCGCCTACCCGCTCGACGAGCCCCTGACCATGGAGATCAAGGGGCGCGACCTCCGCGAGGGCATCCCGAAGACCATCGTCGTGGACGACCAGGAGATCCGCGAGTCGATCGAGGAGATCGTGGCCTCCATCCTCAACGCCATCAGGATCGCGCTCGAACGGACGCCGCCCGAGCTCTCGGCCGACATCATCGACCGGGGCATCATCCTGACGGGCGGGGGAGCCCTGCTCAAGAATCTGGACAAGCGCATCCGGGAGGAGACCCTGCTCCCCGTCTTCATCACGGACGACCCCCTGACCGCCGTCGTCCTCGGGGCGGGCAAGATGCTGGACGATCTCGAGCTCCTGAAGAAGATCTCCCTGATATAGGCCGGGATCCAAAGAGGTCCATGCCCTCGTTCTGGAAGGACAGGAAGAACGCCATCGTCATCGGCGCCTTTGTCTTTGCCAACCTCGTCATCATCTCCCTCCAGGTCCCGTTGGGGAGCGAACGGACGCTCTTCGAGAGGGGCGTCTTCGCTGTCTTCGCCCCCGTCCAGAGATTGGCGGTGGGGGCTGCGCTCCGCCGTTTCCGGCTCCTGGAAGGGGTATTTCCGGCTCCGGGGTATCCGGGCCGAGAACCAGAAGCTCCTCAAGGAGCTCTTCTTCGCCCGCCAGGAGAACTTCTTCCTCCGGGAGCGCCTGCGCTTCCTCCAGGGCGAGGCGAAGATCCGGGAGAACCTGGCCGCCATCCGGAAGACCTTTGTCGCGGCCCGGGTCGTCGGCATGGACGCGAGCGACCCGTTCAGGTCCATCGTCATCAATCGGGGCGCCGCGGACGGCGTCCGGGCGAACATGGCCGTCTGCGACCGGGACGGCAATCTCGTCGGGAGGGTCGTGGAGCCCGTCTCCCTCCGGGAGGCGAAGGTCCAGCTCATCACGGATGCCGAGGCCGGCGTGAGTGTCATCTCCGGGACGGACCGGATCGTCGGCGTCCTGGCGGGCGACGGCGGCGGAGGCTGCCGGCTACGCTATGTGATGAACACGACCCCCGGCGGGAAGGAAGGGGAGGAGCTCCTCACGACCGGGTTCGACAGGCTCTTCCCCCCGGGGATCCGGGTCGGCCGGATCACGTCCGTCCTCCTGGACGCCACCCTGTTCAAGACGATCCGGGTCGCCCCCTTCTTCCGTTTCAATGACCTGGACCAGGTGGCGGTGATCACCGAACGGTTCGAGGAGTTGTTCTGAGATGAGGGGGATCCTGAAGGACGTCCTGGAGGCCGCGGCCGCCATCCTGGCGGCGTTCCTCCTCTATAGCCTCGCGGGACGGGCGTACCCCCCCCTCGTGCTTGTCTTCAACGCCTTCTCCCTGGTCGTCATCCTTTTCGCCGTTTGGAAAGGCGAAGTCTTCGGGGCCGTTCTCGGGACCGCCTGCGGGCTCCTCCAGGATTCGTTCTCGCTCGGCGTCTTCGGGATCGCCGGACTTTCCAAGACCCTGCTGGGCGCCGCGGCGGGATTCGTCTCGAAGAAGATGCAGATCGGCCCGGCGCTCCGCAGCTTCGTCTTCGTCTTCGTCTGTTCGGCCGGCGAGCTGGCCGTCTGGACCGTCCTCTATAACCTCGTCTTCTCCCGGAAGATGGCCTCCGGGAACGCGCTGGTCCTTTTCCAGCCCCTGGCGACGGCCGCCCTCGGGAGCGCGATCTTCACGCTCGCCCGGAGACTCAAGGCCCCCAAGTCGTAGGATCGCCGATGTTCAAGAAGGACAGGATCTACGAGGACCTTTCGCTCATCCTCCTGCGCGTCCGGATCACCTTCATTGTCGTAGGCATTTTGTTCGCTCTTCTCCTCGCGTACTACTGGAAGATCCAGGTCCTCGACCATCAGAAATACTGGCGGATGTCCGAGGCCAACCGGCTCAGGGAACGGGCGCTCCCGGCCCCCCGCGGGGTCATCACCGACCGGAGCGGCCGGATCATCCTCGCCGACAACGCGGCCGGGTTCAAGGTCTCGATCATCCGGGAGAACATCAAGGATTTTGCGAGGACCTGCCGGGACATCGCCCGCCTGCTGGGAATCTCCGAAGACGACCTCAAGGCCCGGATCGAAAAGTACCGGGACACCCCCTCCTTCGAGCCTATCGTAGTCAAGGATGGCTTGACCACGGAAGAGGTCGCCCGGATCGAGGCCCGGAGGTCGGATTTTCCCGAGCTCGAAGTGGGGATCGAGCCTCGGCGATGGTATCCGTTCGGGTCGTCGACGGCCCATGTCCTCGGCTATCTCCAGGAGATATCCCCCGACGAGATTCGGTCCGAATCGGGCCGGGACCGGCGGATGGGGGAGATGATCGGAAAGACGGGCATCGAGCGGCAGTACGAAGAAACCTTGCGTGGTGTGGATGGCCGCCTGCTCGAGGTCGTCGACAGCCTCGGCAAGAGCCGCGGGGAGATGGCCCGGGAGGAACCGAAACGGGGCAGGAGCATGCGACTGACCTTGGATTTCGATCTCCAGAAGATGGCCGAGGAGGGCCTCGAGGGCAGGGAGGGTGCCGTCGTCGTCCTGGACCCGAAGAACGGGGACGTCCTCGCCCTGGCCAGCTATCCGAACTTCGACCCTGCCCGGTTCATCAACCGATTCACCCCGGAGGAATGGATGAGCCTGGTCGGCGACCCGAGCTTCCCTCTCGAGAACCGGGCGATCCGCGGTCTTTACTCGCCGGGCTCCATCTTCAAGATCGTCATGGCCCTGGCCGGTCTTGACGCGGGCTACGTGAACCCGGAAACGACTGTTTTTTGCAGCGGGAGCAAGGAGATCTACGGGACGGTCCGCTCGTGCGGGTTCAAGCCAGGGCACGGCTCGATGAACCTGACCAACGCCATCAAGAACTCGTGCAACATCTATTTCTATACGCTGGGGCAGAGGATGGGCATCGTGCCCATCGCCTCCTACGCCCGGATGCTGGGCCTCGGGCGGAAGACGGGCATCGACATCCCGGGCGAGAAGGATGGCCTCGTCCCCGATCCGGACTGGAAGCAAAAGACGACCGGGGCCGTCTGGTATCGCGGTGAGACCATCTCGGTCGCGATCGGCCAAGGACCGCTTCTCGCCACCCCGCTCCAGATCGCGGAGATGACGGCCTGCGTCGCGAACAGGGGAGTCCCGGTGGTCCCCCGGCTCGCGGCGGCCGAGGGCGTTCCGGGGATCGCGGGGGACCGGGTCGCCGTGAAGAGGAGCGCCTTCGAATCGGTCATCAGGGGTATGTGGATGTCGGTCAACGCCGAGGGGACCGGACGCGGGGCGCGCGTCGAAGGCTTCGACGTCTGCGGAAAGACGGGGTCCACCCAATGGATCGGCAAAGAACGGGCCGAAAGGCTCGCCCAGCAGGGCCGGGAGGTCAAGAAGACACACTCCTGGTTCTCGGGCTTCGCCCCGATGTCGGACCCGAAGGTCGTGGTCACGGTCCTCGTCGAGTTCGGCGGGGGCGGCGGGACCGCCGCCGCGCCACTGGCCGGCCAGATCTTCGATCTGTACAGGAAGAAATATGATCGATAGGCGCGTGTTCCGGGACATAGACTGGGTCCTCATCGGGCTCGCCGTCCTCAATGCCGTCATCGGCGTTATCTTCGTCTACAGTTCGTCGCATTTTCTGCCGGGGAACCACCCCGTGAGGCAGGCCCTCTGGGTCCTGTTCAGCCTGGCTGTCCTTTTCGTCGTCCTCGCAGTGGACTACAAGGTCCTCATGACATATTCGCCGTATTTCTACCTGGCGTCGCTGGCCGTCCTCGTCGGGATGCTCCTCTTCGCGAGGCTCGTGGCCCATACCAAGAGTTGGATCACGCTCCCGTTCTTCCAGATCCAGCCGTCGGAGGTGGCCAAGCTTGCCGTCATCCTCCTCCTGGCCCGCGTCTTCTCGGAGTACAAGAAGAGCACGCTTTCCTCGAACGTCGCCGCCCAGGCTTTCCTGCTCATCCTCGCGCCGGTCCTCCTCGTCGCCGCCCAGCCCGACCTGGGCACGGCGATGACCTTCTTTCCGATCCTCCTCGCCGCCTTCATGCTAGCCGGACTGAAGAAGCGGATCGTCGCGATGTTGCTGGTCGCTTCCCTGGCCGTGGGCCTCGTCGGCTGGAACTTCGGGCTCAGGGACTATCAGAAACGGCGGCTGACGACGCTCGTCAACCCGGGCCAGGATCCGAGGGGCGCGGGCTACCACATCCTCCAGTCCAAGATCGCGATCGGCTCGGGGGGACTCGCCGGCAAGGGATTCGGGAAAGGGTCGCAGAGCCAGCTTCGTTTCCTTCCGGCCCGCCACACCGACTTCATCTTCTCGGTGATCGGGGAGGAGGCGGGATTCGCCGGCGTCCTCTTCGTCCTCCTCGCGTTCTTCCTGATGCTGGCCCGGATGTTCGCGTCGGCCTCGAAGGCCAGGGACAGGGCGGGGGTGTATATCGTCTTCATGGCCTCCGTGCTGGTCGCCTACCAGTTCCTTGTCAATGTCATGATGGTCATCGGGCTCTTCCCGGTGACGGGTGTGCCGCTGCCCCTGCTGAGCTACGGCGGCTCCTCGCTGGTGTCGAACTTCATCGCCATAGGCCTGGTCGTCAACGTCCGGATGCGGCGGTTCGCCAATATATAATAAAGAGCGAGACAGGCGAGACTCGCGAGACAAGAGAGATTCGCAAGCCCGGTCAAAGGAGGCAATCCCGATGAACGGAACCGGAACCGACAAAGTCTATGCTTACCGATGGATCGTCCTTTCCGCCTTCGTCCTGGTCGCGTGCATGACCCAGATCCTGTGGATCTCGTTCGCTCCGATCACCAGCGCCGCGGCGAAGTTCTACGGGACGTCCGTCCTGAATATCGGCCTCCTGTCCATGAGTCTTCATGATCGTCTACATCCTGATCGTCCTGCCGTCGGCCTGGGTGATCGACACCTGGGGGTTCAAGACAGCGGTCGGCATCGGCGCCGTCCTGTTCGGCCGTGTTCGCCCTGACCCGGGGGTTCTTCGCCTCGAACTTCACCATCGTCTTCGCTCTCCCAGGTCGGCATCGCCGCCGGCCAGCCCTTCGTCATCGGCGCCATCACCAAGTGGCGGCACGCTGGTTCCCGGCCCGGGAGCGGGCGACGGCCTCCGGCCTGGGGACGCTGGCCCTATACCTCGGCCCGCTGGCCGCCATGCTCCTCAGCCCGTATCTTTTCCTCCGCGTCGGCATGCGACGCATGCTTCTCCTCTACGGCGTCGCGACGGCCGTCGCCGCCGTCGTGTTCCTCGTCGCGGCCCGAGAGCAGCCGCCGACGCCCGCCGGGCCCGACGAGCGCGCCCTGATGTTCGACGGCCTCAAGGCCATGCTCCGCCGGCGCGATTTCCTCTATCCTCCTCGTCATCTTCTTCGTCGGCCTGGGCATGTTCAACGGCGTTTCGACCTGGATCGAGGACATCGTCCGGCCCCGGGGCTTCACCATCTCCCAGGCCGGCCTCGCTCGGCGGCCTGATGCTCGTCGGCGGGATCGTGGGCGCCGTCGTGATGTCGCTTCTCTCCGACGGCTCAAGCGCCGGAAGCCGTTCATCGTCCTGGCCCTCGCCGGACTCATCCCCGGGCTTCCTGGGAATGAGCTTCGCCGCGCGGCCTCCGCTTCTTCTCGTTGTCGGGTTTCACCTTCGGCTTCTTCCTGCTGAGCGCCGGGCCGATCGGGTTCCAGTACGCGGCGGAGATCACCCATCCGGCGCCGGAAGGCACGTCGAACAGCCTTCTGATCTGGTGGGTCAGATCTCGGGGATCCTGTTCATCTTCGGGATGGACGCCGGAAGGTCCGCGTCGGACGGGGCGATGACGACCTCGATCGTCGGTCTCGCCCTCCTGACGGCGGGAGCGGCCGCCCTCGCGACCCTTCTGCCCGAATCACCCTTTTACGAAGCCGGACGGCGTGGAGCTCCCGGCCAAAGGGACCGAATAGTCGCGTCTTGCGCCCGGGCTCGGCCCGGCTTCGCCCCGAGCCCTGCTCGTCTCTCGTATCTCGCCAGCCCCGCAGTTTTCGTGTATCATGGGCCGCATGGCCGGACATGAGGGAACGATCGACTCCCGCCTCCTGGAGCGGGTCCTCCGGGCCGTGGAAAAGCCCGGGAGGTACGTCGGCGGGGAATGGAACCAGAAGCGCAAGGACCCGAGCAAGGTCAAAGCCAGGGTCGCCCTCGTCTTCCCCGATGCCTACGAGATCGGGATGTCTTACCTCGGCCAGAAGATCCTGTATCACATCCTGAACGCCCGTCCGGACGTCCTCGCGGAGAGGGTCTTCGCCCCCTGGCCGGACTTCGAGCGGGGCCTCCGCGGCGCCGGGATCCCGCTGTACTCCCTTGAGAATCGGATCCCTCTCCGGGATTTCGACATCGTCGGCTTTTCCCTGCTCTACGAGCTCAACTATTCCAACGTCCTCACGGTCCTCGACCTCGGGGGCATCCCCGCGCGCGCCGCCGACCGGGAGGAAGGCGTGCCCCTGGTCATCGCCGGCGGGCCCGCCGTCTTCAATCCCGAGCCCGTCGCCGAGGTCTTCGACCTCATGCTGGCCGGGGACGGGGAGGAGGCTATCCTCGAGATCGTGGACAAGGTCGTTGCCATGAAAATGGCGGGAACGTCGAGAAGCGCGACGGTCCGGGAGCTCGCCGCGATCCGCGGCGCCTACGTCCCGTCCCTTTACGACGCCGTCCCGACGGGTTTATCTCCGCTCCTCGTTCCCGAACCCCGGGGAGACGCCCCCGTCCGGATCCGGAAGCGCATCCTCGAAACGTTCCGGGATTCGGACTTTCCGGACGCTATCGTCGTCCCGAGCATGAGGGCCGTGTTCGACCGCGTGGCCGTCGAGGCGGCCCGCGGCTGTCCCCGGAACTGCCGGTTCTGCCAGGCCGCGAGCCTGTACTTTCCCTACCGGGTCAAGGACCCCGACCGCCTTGTCCGGACCATGGGGTCGAGCCTTGGAAAGACCGGTTACCAGGACGCCTCCCTGACCGCCCTGTCCATCTCCGATTACCCCCGGCTAGAGGAAACGGTTCGGGTCCTGATGAGCGGGCTCGAGAAACGAAAGATATCCCTTTCCCTGTCCTCCCTGAGGCCCGGGGGGCTCTCCCCGGAGATCGTCGAGAACATCGTCAAGGTCCGTAAGACCGGATTCACGCTGGTCCCGGAAGCCGGAACGGAGCGGCTGAGGAGGGTGATCAACAAAAAGATGGACGACCGGGAGATGCACGACGCCCTGGCCTACGCCTTCGCAAAAGGGTGGAAGCTCGTCAAGCTCTATTTCATGGTCGGCCTTCCGACCGAAACCGACGAGGACCTGGCAGGGATCGTCGCGCTCGTCCGGGACGTCCTCGGAGCGGGGCAGAGGATCCTCGGGGCGCCGCCGCGCATCCACCTCAGCGTGTCCTCGTTCATCCCGAAGCCACATACGGCGTTCCAGTGGGCGGCGATGGACGACCGAGACACGCTCATGGCCAAGCAGGATTACCTCCGCTCGGAGCTGCGGAGGTCGAGGTCCGTGGAGTTCAAGAGGCACCCGGTCGACGTCTCCCTCCTCGAAGCGGCCTTCTCCCGGGGCGATCGCAGGCTCAACGGCGTCCTGAGAACGGCCTGGGCGGCGGGGGCGCGCTTCGACAGCTGGGGCGACCGGTTCGAGCCCGGGCTCTGGGCGGAGGCTTTCTCCCGCGAAGGCGTCGACCCCGCGGTCTATCGGGGCGCGCTCGATCCCGGGGCCCGGCTGCCTTGGGACCACATGGAGACCGGGATCCGGAAGTCCTATCTTGCCCGCGAATACCGGATGGCCCTCGAAGGGACTCCTTCGCCCGCCTGCCTGGAAACCGCTTGCGGCACATGCGAGGCGTGCGACGTCCCTCATCTCAGGCTCACGCCGCGGGACGCGAGCGCGGAGCCCCGTGTCTCCCTTCGGGAGCCTCCTGTTTGGGGCACGCCGAGCTCCGGCCCGGAGCGCTACCGGGCCGTCTATTCCAAGCGGGGGAACGCCAGGTTCCTTTCCCACATCGATCTCATCCACGTCCTCGAGCGCGCTTTCCGGAGGGCCGGGATCGACGTCGCGAAATCTCAGGGATTTCACCCCAAGATGCTGATGACCTACGGCCCTGCATTGGCCCTGGGGATGGAAGGCCACGCCGAGCCCCTGGAGTTCCGGGCGCCGTTCCTCTATGATGCGGGGGCGTTCATCAAGCGCATGAACCGGGTCCTCCCGCCCGGGATGCGCATCGCCGGGATCGAGAAGCTCGTCCCCGGAGCCCCGTCCCTGAGCCGTGTCCTGAAAGGGGCGGTCTATGCGCTCGACCTCCGGGACCACGAGATCGAGGAGTCCCTGGCGAAGGGCGGGAGGCGTCCGACGATCCGGGCCTTGAGGGCCCGCGTCGAGGGATACGAAATCAGAAAGCCGGCGGGCGTCGGCCTGGCCCTGGATGGGAAAAAGAGGAAGCTCTTCATGACGATCCCCTTCGTCGAGGGGAAGAATCCCCGTCCCCAGGACATCGCCGGGGACATGTTTGGCGTCAAAGGGGCGGTTTACGCCCTGACCCGGGAAGGATTCATCTCTTGATTCTCTCTGACCGGAAGGAGGACCGATGATCGATTTCAGTCTGACCGAAGAACAGCAGGCCCTGAAGGACATGGCCCACGAATTTGCCGAGAAGGAGATGCGGCCCGTGGCCGCGAAATATGACCGGGGGGAGGAATTTCCCACCGAGGTCATGAAGAAGGCCTTCGACGCCGGCTTCCTCACGAGCACCGTCCCGGCCGAGTACGGCGGCGGCGGGCTCGGCGACCTGGATACCGTGATCCTCAGCGAGGAGCTGGCCTGGGGCTGCGCCGGGATGTACACGTCGATGATGGCGAACTCCCTGGCGCTGACCCCCATCTTCCTCTCCGGGAACGAAGAGCAGAAAAAAAGGTTCCTCATCCCGGTCACCAAGACGATGACGTTCGCCTCCTATTGCCTGACGGAGAGGGAAGCGGGTTCGGACACCACCGCCATCCGGACGACGGCCCGGAAGAGCGGCTCGGAATATGTCCTCAACGGCTCGAAATGCTTCATCACCAACGCCGGCGTCGCAAGCCTCTACCTGGTCTTCGCCAACGCCGCCCCGGAAAAGGGGCCGCGGGGGATCAGCGCGTTCGTCGTCCCCCGGGACACCCCGGGTGTCTCCGTCGGCAAGGTCGAGGACAAGCTGGGTCATCGCGCTTCGAACACCGCCGAGATCTTTTTCGAGGACGTCCATATCCCCGTCGAGAACATGCTGGGCCGGGAAGGGCACGGCTTTCTCACGGCCATGAAGACGTTCGACCGGACCCGGCCCGCGGTCGGGGCCGCCGGGGTGGGTTTGGCCAGGGCGGCCCTGGAACACGCCGTCGCCTACGCCAAGACCCGGATCCAGTTCGGGAAGCCCATCGCGGCCTTCCAGAACACGGCGTTTGTCCTCGCCCAGATGGCCATGGAGATCGAGGCCGCGCGCCACCTCGTCCGGCACTCCGCCTGGCTCCTCGAGAACGGGAAGCCCGCAGGCAAGGAATCGGCCATGGCCAAGTGCTTCGCTACGGACGTCGGGATGAAGGTCTCGCTCGAAGCCCTCCAGATCTTCGGAGGCTACGGGTACATGAGGGACTATCCGATCGAGAAGCTCGTCCGCGACGCCAAGCTCCTCCAGATCTACGAGGGGACCAACGAGATCCAACGCCTCGTCATCTCGCGCGAGGTCATCGGTCCGATCGTCAAATAGGCCCTCCGGGCCTATTTTTCGATGATGGCGAGGAGATCCTCTTCGATGGTCTTGACGGGATTCTCGACGATGCGTCCTTTTTCGGCGCCGTCGATGGAAACGATGAACGTCGGGATCTTGACGATATCCTTTCCCTGAACATAGGGAGAGCGCTTCGTCTTGTCCTCGGGAACGCCGACATATGTCGCCCGAATGAGGGGATTGTCGGTCACCTCGAGGACCTTGAGGAATTCGCTGACGTGGGCCTTGCTGTCGTCGCACCAGGTGCCCAGGACGACCTCGACCCCGATCTCGCGGGAGACGGCCCTCAGCCGGTCGACGGCCTCGGGCCCGGGGACGTAGGCCGCGGCGACAGCCCCCCACTCCGGGAGCTTCAGGAGGAGGTCCTCAGGTGTGACGGGGCCCGTGATCTCCTGCTGTCCGCGCACCACGTTCAGCAGGAGGAGGCAGGAGAACGGGACCAGGAGATTCTTCAGACGTCCCATGTTCGCGGAATATGAAGGCTGGGCGCTATTCCTCGATGTATTCCGGAATGAGGCCCAGGACGTCGATGCCGGCGCCCTTGGCGATGTCCATGACCTCCATGACCTTGCTGAAGGGGAGCTTCGCTTCGGCCCGGATGAAGATGGTCTTGTCCTGACGGGTCGAATAGATGCGCCGGAGCTCTTCGAGGAGCATCCTCAGCTCGATGGGGTCCTTGTTGATCAGGATGCTGTCGTTCTTCTGGACGGTCAGGACGACGAGGCCCGAAGGCTGTCCGCCCGCCGCGTCCGCCTGTGTTTCGGGGAGCTTGACGTCGATACCTTTCTGGACGAGAGGGGTAATGACCATGAAGATGATCAGCAGGACCAGCAGGACATCGCACAACGGGACGACATTGGGTTCGGCTTTTGACATTCGTGCCTCCTTATCTGTACTCCGGAGGACCGGAGACAGACATTTTATGCCATTGGGGACGTTTTTGTCAATGGTGTTTTCTCAGGAGCCGTTTTTGACTTCGTTCCGGCCGTATGTTATAAGGGCCCCTCGGTTCCGGACCGTTCGTCCCGGCGGGCGAAGAGGGAAGAACGGCGGTATCCCCGGGAGGGCGGCATGAACGTTCTGGTCCTTCTCGCGATCTCGGCCGCCGGCTTCGTTGTCGCCGGCCGTTTCTATTCGGCGAGGATCGCCCGGAGGCTGGGCGAGGATCCTTCGCATCCGACCCCGGCGGTCACCCGCAACGACGGCCGTGATTATGTCCCCACGAAGACCTATGTCGTCTTCGCCCATCATTTCTCCGCCATCGCCGGCGCCGGCCCCATCCTCGGCCCGACCATGGCCCTCCTCTACGGGTTCGTCCCGGCCTGGCTCTGGATCGTCCTCGGAGGGATCTTCATCGGCGCCGTCCACGATTACACGACCCTCTTCGTCAGCATGCGCGAAGGGGGGAAGTCCATGGCCGAGGTCGCCCGAAAGACCCTGGGCAATTCCGGCTTCAACCTCTTCATCGCCTTCACGATCATCATGATCGTGCTTGTGACTTCGTCGTTCCTGAGCGCCACGTCGATCTCCCTGACCTCCCTCTGGCCCCTGGCCAAGATCGGGGTCCGGGACGGGGAGACCTTCCTCAAGACCGTCGTCAGGGACGGCGTGGCCATGGGCCTCATCGGGGGCATCGCGTCGATGTCCGTCATCGTCATCACCCTGTGTTCGCCCCTCCTCGGCTGGCTCATCGCCAAAAAGGGTCTCAAGACGCTCCCGTCCTACCTCCTGGCCTCGGTCATCTGCGTTGTCTCGGTCCTCCTCGGGATGGCCCATCCCGTCACCCTGACGCCGACGCTTTGGATGGTGATCATCTCCGTCTACGTGCTCCTCGCGGCCGGGGCCCCCGTCTGGTTGATCCTCCAGCCCCGGGACTTCATCAACGTCCAAATTCTCTACGGCGGGATCGTCCTCATGGTCGCTTTCGCTCCTGGGCACCGGATTCGGCGGCCTCCGGGTCTCCGCGCCTGCCCTCAACCTCCAGGAGGGCGTCCGCCACCTCGGCCTGATCTGGCCCATGATGTTCTGCATCGTCGCCTGCGGCGCCATCTCGGGCTTTCACTGCCTCGTGGCCGGGGGGACGACCGGGAAACAGCTCATTCGGGAAACCGACGCCCGGCGGGTCGGATACAACGCGATGCTCCTCGAGTCCCTGCTCGCCGTTTGCGTCCTGCTGGCCATCGGCGCCGCCATGAGCTTCGCCGATTACAAGTCGATCGTCTGGCCCGCCGATCCGGCCGTGAGGTCCAATCCGATCCTCGGATTCTCCCTTGCGGCCGGCCAGCTCTTCCACCGCGGGCTCGGCATCCCCATCGCCCTGGGGACGGTCTTCGGGATCCTCCTCGTCGAGGGGTTCGTCATCACCACGCTCGACGCGGCCGTCCGCCTCAATCGGTATCTCCTCGAGGAACTCTGGGCCATTCTCTTCCGGAAGGTCCCCCGGCTCTTCCGGAAATACTGGTTCAATTCCGGGATCTCCGTCCTGCTCATGTGGGTCCTGGCCTATTCGAACGCCTTCAGCGCCCTCTGGCCCATTTTCGGGACCGCCAACCAGCTGCTGGCCGCCCTGAGCCTCCTGGCCGTCTCGGCCTGGCTGCTCCTCAGGAAGAAAAGGGCGACCTTCACGCTCGTCCCCGCGGTCTTCATGTTCCTGACGACCCTCGCGTCGCTCGGCATCCTGATGGCGGGATATGTGCGGCAGCGGAACTTCGTTCTGATCGCCGCGGACCTGCTGTTGTTCCTGTTGTCCCTGGGCGTCCTGGCGCTTTTCGCGAGGACGTTCCTCCGGAAACGGGAGCTCCCGGCCGGCTGAGCCGCGGCGGGAACGGGATACGGTTCGGGCGGCGAGTCCTTAGAGGAGGAGCTTTTCGACGGTCTCGTCCCATCTCAGCCGGGACCCGAATTCAAAGGCGGCCCCGCCCATCCGTTCGGCGAGGGCCTTGTCCCCGGCCAGCTCGTCGATCCGAAGGGCGATCGCGCGGGGGTCGGGGGCGACGAGGAAACCGTTCTCACCGTCCCGGACGAGCTCGGCCGGGCCTCCGCTGTCGTGAGCGGTGATGACGGCCTTGCCCGACGCGAAGGCTTCGGGAGTTACGAGGCCGTAGTCCTCCCGGAGGGGGCAGAAGAACACGGCGAGACTGCCGGCGTAGCCGGAAATGACGTCTTCCTCGCCGGTTGCTCCCAGGAGGGCGATCCGGTCCTCGAGCCCGCGGGCCCGGATCAGGGTCCGAAGGGGCTCGAGCTCGGGCCCTTCCCCGACGATCCGGGCCTTCACGTCGCGGTTCCGGACGTGTGCGAAGGCCTCGACGAGAAGGTCCAGCCTCTTCAGCTTGGTGAGCCGCGATACGGAAAAGATGAAATCGCCCGGGCGTTCACGGCGGTACGCCCGTTGCGGGGCGGGGGGGTGGAGGACCTCGGAGGGAATGTTCCCCCACGTCCGGAGGCGGTCCCGGATCGTGGCCGACTGGGCATAAAGCTTGGTCACGTTGTGCTTGAGGAGGCGCGTGTCCACGGCTCGGATGAGGCTGCGGCGGACCGTCTCCTTGATCCTGCCCTTGAACCCGAGCCCGGAGCGGAGGTCATCCCACAGATCGTAGTATTCGCGCATCCGGTGGTTGAGCCAGCAGACGTGCCGGGGGTGCTTCACGGCATAGCTGGGGAAACGAAAGGAGATGACCTGGTCGATGCGCCGGCCGAGACCGTCCATCCCGACGTCGGTGAACCGGTTGGCGAGATAGGCCCGGAACTGGCGCCCGAACCGGTTCTGGGGCGTCAGGACGAGGTCGGCCTCGTGGCCGCAGTCCCGGAGGGCGCGGACCGTCGCCCGGGCGATGGTCATGTGCCCGCCCTCGACGAAGGGAACGTCGGAGGTGACCACCAGGACCCGTTTGGCCATGGAATGACCTCCCGCCGGCTATTTCAGCGTATCCAGGGCTTTCTTGTTGTTGCTCGTGTTGAAGACCAGGAGCGTCCGGCCCTCTCCGGCAGAGCTTCCGTAGGAGTAGCGGATGTCGATGACGGCGTTCCCGAGGAGGGCGCCGATCTCGGCCCCCGCCCCGATCCGGTCGCCGAACTCGACCGTCACGACCTTGTTCGACTTGACCTTGTAGCCGAGCGTCCGCAGGGCCTTCTCGGCCCTCTTGTTGTCGGCCGTGACCAGGAGAAAATGCCCATCCTCGCCCTCGGACGAGACGCAGAAGGCCCTCAGGTTGATCCCCGCATTGGCGAGGGTCCCCAGGACGCGTCCGAGGATCCCGGGCTCGTTCGGCGTGATCACGTGGAGTTCGGTGCCTTCCTTGACGATGTTCACGGATTCCTCTCCTTGTTCCGAAAGGCAATTATAGCAGATTCGGCCGGAAAAGCACAAAATCGCGCCGTTTGCCATCCGGCGGCGGACGGATATAATGGGGGGAAGAAGGAGATTAAGCGGGATGCCGAGGATCGCCATCATCGATAACGCCATAGACCCGGAGGTCTATCGTCCCGTCCGACACTGGAGCCGATGGCTGACGGGGGATTGGGACTCGTTCGAAGCCCGTAACGGCCGGCTGCCCTCCCTGGACGACGGATTCAGTCATATCCTCCTGACGGGGTCCGAGGCCTCCATCCTGGAGAGGCCGCCCTGGGCCGAGGCCGAGGTCGCCCTTGTACGGGACGCGCTGGCCCGAGGCATCCCGATCCTGGGGAGCTGTTACGGCCACCAGCTCCTCGCCCTGGCCATCGGGGGTCCCCGATACGTCCGGAGGTGCCGGGAACCCGAGATCGGCTGGCTCCCCATCCGGGTGCTGGGGAATGACCCCCTGCTCGGACCGGCCCGGACCGCCCACGCGTTCACCATTCATTTCGACGAGGTCGTCGACCCGGATGGACTCCT
The DNA here is from genome assembly GCA_963813235.1 of Candidatus Aminicenantota bacterium. Lineage (GTDB taxonomy): Bacteria > Acidobacteriota > Aminicenantia > Aminicenantales > Saccharicenantaceae > JALHVH01. Next base: position 76,696 of record CAWEYF010000006.1, read on the forward strand.
GACCGTGTTGGCTGGGACATCCGTTTGCCCTATCCATGCCTTCCGTTACGGCGCGAGGCCCGTTTGGGGCGTCCAGTCCCACCCTGAGATCGGCCCGGAGGACGGGATGGAGCTCCTTGGGGCAGAGCTCGAACGGGGTTACGCGGGGGGCTCCCTGATCGAACAGGCCCTGCGTTCCGAGCCCCGGGACGACGGTCTCGTCGTGTCGGTCGTCGCGGCGTTCCTCCAGGGCTGAGAAACGAGTGTTTTTTGCTTGACAAATCCGCCCGGATATACATAATCAATATATGTCGGCCCGGGGAACGGGTTCACCAAAAAACAAGGAGGAACGGATGAAGAACAAAAGGATCGTCCCGATTCTCGTAATCATCGGGTTGATCGTTTTCGCGGTCAGCTCCTATGCCGAGGTCACGAAGCTCAAGACCATCGGCCGCTACACATTTGCCCGGGTCAAAGGGAATATCCCTACGGCTGAGGTCATGAAGACCGTCGTCGACCGGTACGCCGCCGACATCAAGCTCGGATTCGACATGGCCGGATACGGGGACATCTACCTGCCGTTCCTGGATCAGATGAAGGCCGGCCCCTGGGCCGATACGACCCTGGCCGTCGGCGACCGGATGATGTGGATGCTCTTCCGGAACCGGGGCGAGGTCAAGGTGACCAAGGAGATCGAGTGGGCGGGCAAGGCCCCCCTCGAGGTCTTCGCCATCGATGTCACCCGGGACTACAAGATCTATCACTTCATCATCCCCAAGCCCTGCGGCAACATCGCCTTGAGGAACATCGAGGATGCGCCGCCGCCGCTCGCCGTCTGCAGCCTGGTCGTCACGCCCGAGAAGGCCAACCTCAACGATCCCATCACGATCGATATGAGCGGCACCCTTAATGCCAAGAGCATGGTCGTCGAAGTCGTCGACGCTCAAGGGAACAAGGTGGCGAGCCAGAACCTGACGCCCGATTCCCCGAAGTGGCAGACCAAGTTCGACAAGCCCGGCGAATACGTCTTCAAGGCGAGCGCCCTGAACCTCCGGGACATTATCTCGGACAACCCCTGCCAGGCCAAGACCTACATCAATTTCCCGCCCGTCTGCAAGCTCTTGACGTCCTGCCTGCCCTGCGAGGATTACGTGGGCCGGCCGATAGCGTTCGACGCCTCCGGCTCCACGGACCCGGACGGAGAGATCATCAAGGCCGTCTTCGAGATCACGGACGCCACGGGCGCCGTCATCGACACTTTCACCAAAACCGACAAGCCTCTGCTGTGGGAAAAGATCTTCCAGAAGGAGGGCGTCTACACCATCAGCGCCACCGTCTTTGACAATGCCGGCGCGGTTTCGCCCGCTTCCGATGCCTGCCGCCTCTCCTTCGAGGTGACCCAGAAGAGGTTCTTCTGGATGTTCGAAGCCGGCCCCTTGATCGCCCGCGGGACCTACACGGCCTACGGCTTCGTCAGGGGCGGCCTATTCTACTGGCTCGCGCCCAACCGGCTCAGCCTGGTCGCTTCGGCCGGCGGCGCCGTCCCGACGCAGGGCGATCCCTGGAAGTTCATGTTCCTGGCCAACCTCCTGGCCAACGTCCATGCCGGCCCCGCCTTCTTCGGCGCCGGGCTCGGCTACAGCACCAAGGAGCAGGTCACGCGGAAATCCGGGGTGGACTGGGTGACGAACATCGGCGTCGACGTCTTCAACAAGTGGACCAGCATGGGCTCGATCTTCTTCGAGTTCCGCGGCCCGCTCGGCGGCAGCGGACGCGACTTCGACCATCACCACAAGTTCGCCCTTGGCTTCAGGTACATGTTCTAGGGTCCGACCGAACCGCAAGACACGGGCCGGGGGCTCACGCCTCCGGCCCATTTTTTTGGACGGCAATGAATTCTGCGGATCGCCTTCTCAGGACTGGGCGTGCGGCGATGAAAGCCGCCCCTCTCCCCCGACCCCCTGGAACCAGTCCCGGCGGTTCCCCCCACCGTAGGCGGCGGGGCCCCCCTCCGCTACGGGGGATTTCGGGGCGGCCTTCATCACCGTTATCCCGTTCGTCCTTTGTGCGGCGATCTATCTCGCCAGGCTGAAGTCCGTGGGCAGGGGGCACGGACGGGGCGGACCGAGCGGACGTGGAGGGTTTAGCCCGTCCGAAGCCGATTTCGAGGAGATTCGGGCTCGTATGTCTGAGCGCACGAGGATCTTGGACCTAGGCCATTTTGGGCATGATCAGGACCTAGGATTCCAAGCGAGTTCGCGAGTTACGAGACCGCCGATGAAATCGGCGAGGGCGCGGCGTTAAAAACCCGACCGGGAGCAAGGCCGGCCCGTCCGCGCTCATTATCCAGCCCACGTAATGTTAGCGTAGGAATGTCCCGGAGTCCGTCGAAGGCGATCCGCGAAGGATCAGGCGAGGAGGCGGTCTATGAGGCCGGGGGGGAGGATTATCCGGAGAGCTTGCCGAGCTTGGCGAGCTCGTCATTGTAATATTTTCGATAGAGGATCTCCCACTCCCGGCTGCCCTCCTCGATGGCCTTCTTCTGGGAGTGGATCTTGTCCACGGCCTTCTTGTCGAGGGCTTCGTAGAGCTTCATCTCCTCTTCGATGGACTTGACGACGATGAGGCGGATCTCGTTCGGGTCGTCGAGGAACTCGACCTGCTCGTTCGTCGTGAGGGCGGTGATGACCTGGCGGGCGAGGTGGGTGATCTTTTCCCGCGACAGCTTGTTGCTCACAGGACGATGTTCCTTTCCCTGGCCAGCTTCATCTTGATCATCCGGAACATCGTCTGGTACTCGATGTTCTCCCGGCGGATCTTTTCCATGTGCTTCCCAAGGATCTCCCTGACCTCCTGGTCCAGCTTGTCCTCCTTCATGAACTCGTCCAGGATCAGGTTCGTCATCTCCTCGAGGAGCCGGTTGCGGTCCTCGACGATGATCTTGCCCTCCTTGGACAAGTTGCGCAGGATCACGAAGGCCAGGTGTTCGATCTGGTTCTTGTTCAGCCTCATGTCCTAGATAAGATATAGTATCCCGCCCCAAAATTCAAGGACGGACTGTCAATTAAATTGACATGGGCGGCCGCCGGGGAACACGGCGCAGGGATCAGTCCGCCAGGACGAGGAAGGGCGAGAGACCCGCATCCTCCCCTGAGCGACGGGCCAGGGCCAGGAGCCGCCCGTCCCCTCCGAAGAGGCGGAAGACGGCGTCGTCCCTCCCCTGGGCTTCGCCTGTTGCCCTCCCGGACGGGGGGAGGACGTGTTCCGGGAGTATCCGGTTGCCGTGCCGGGCGCGCTCGGCCCCTTCGGGGCGGAGGACGAGCGCCGGGAGCTCGGGGAGGAGCCCCTCCATCGGGAGCAGCAACCGGTCCCGCTTGCCGGACCGGATCATGGATTCCACGTCGTCCAGGGTCCTGGCATCCTCCAGGCGGAACGGTCCGCTGGCCGTTCTCCGGAGCGAGGCAAGGTGGGCCCCGCAGGCGAGGGCGCGCCCGAGATCGTGGGCCAGCGAACGGACGTATGTTCCCGCCGAGCATTCGATGTCGACCGCGGCGAGCGGAGGGGACCAGGAGACGAGCTCGAACCGGCGCACGACGACCTCCCGAGGCTCGATCGGGACCTCCCGGTTGGCCCGGGCCAGCTTGTAAAGGGGTTGGCCGGCTTTCTTAACGGCGGAGTAAGCGGGCGGGGCCTGGAGGATCGGCCCTTCGAAGCGGCGCATCGCCTCCCGCAGGGCTGCTTCGGCCGGGAGGTCGGCGGACTCCGGAATTGTCGGGCGGCCCGAGGCGTCATAAGTATCCGTCGCGAAGCCGAAACGGACCGTCGCCGCGTAGCCTTTATCGTGCCCGGAGAGAAAGGGGAAGAGGCGGGCGGCCCGGCCGACGGCGACGAGGAGCACTCCCGTGGCCTCGGGGTCAAGCGTCCCGCAGTGTCCCGTCTTAGCCCCCCCGAGGAGCCCGCGGATGCGGGCGACGACGTCGTGGGACGTGGGGCCGCGCGGCTTGTCGACGACGATCAATCCGTCCAAAGGGGCCTTTCTTCGCCGGGCGCGCGCCGGCGGGGTCAGGAGGGCGGGTCTCCGGCCGGGTTGGCCCGGAGCAGGCCTTCGACGATCCGCGGGATCTCCACGATGAGCTGTTCATAGGGCCCGAGGGCCGTGAACCCGGAGGCGTGGACGTGGCCACCACCACTGAAGTGCTCCGCGACCAGGGCCGCGTTGGCGTTCCCCTTCGACCGGAGGCTGACCCGGAACACGTCCCGGTCCATCTCTTTAAAGAACAGGACCATCTCCACGCCCTTGATGGAGCGGGCGAGGGTCAGGATGTCCTCGGTGTCGATCTCCTTGAGGTTGAGGTCCGCGAGGTTCTTCCGGAACATCGTGATGGCCGCGATGTTGCCCCCGGCGTTCATCCGGAGCGTCGCAAGGACCTGGCCCAGCAGGATGATCTTCTCCGGCGTGTTGTTGGCATAAAGCCTGTCGGAGACGCGGATGGGGCTCGCCCCGAGGGCGGCGAGCTTGTGGCAGGCCTCGAAGGCACGGGCCGTCGTGTTCGAAAACTGGAACGAGCCCGTGTCCGAAACGATGGCGCTGTAGAGGTTTTCGGCGATCTCCGGCCCGATCGGGACCCCGAGGCGTTCGCCGAGCTCTAAGATCATTTCGCCGACGGCTGAGGCTTGAGGGTTGATCCAGTTGATGTCGGCGTATTTGAAATTGGAGTAGTGGTGGTCGATGTTGATCTTGTAGCAGTCGCCCAGATTCTCCTGCCCCGATCGGGAGACGTCGGCGCACTCCAGGAGGATGACACAGTCGTATCCGGCCGGGTCGATCTGGCCGATCCGGATGCGGCGGGCGTCCGGGAAATGGCAGAAGGGGAAGGGCGTGTTGTCCCGGTTGACGACGGCCATCTCCTTGCCGAGCGCCTCGCCCATCATGGCCAGGGCGAGGCTCGTGCAGACCGAGTCGCCGTCCGGCCGGAGGTGCGAGGTGATGGCGATGCGCCGGCATTCTCCGATCCGGCGGACGATCGATGCGACGGGATCAGTCTTCATGCTTCTTGGCCATCTCGATCAGCCGGTCCAGGCGTTCCCCGTACTCGGGGGCCGGATCCGGTAAAAAAATGAGTTCGGGATTATACTTCAAATTCACCCGGGCGGCAAGGAGCCTGCGGACGTCGGCTTTCCTTTTTTCGAGCCGGGCGAAAACCTCCTCCGGCCCGTCACCGCCGAAGACGCTCACGAAGACCCGGGCCGTCATCAGATCGGGGGTCATTTCGACCCGCGTCACGGTGATGATCCAGGGCCCGGGGCCCTGGAATTCCTCGATGAGGAACCGTCCCAGCTCCTCCATGATCCTGCGGCCCACGCGCTTGGCCCGGCGGTCTTCCGTCATGTCCCCTCCGTTCCCGGACCCCGTTTCAGTAATACTCGATCCGGTGCTCGACGATCGTGCCGCCGATCGTCCCCTCGGCCTCGCGGAGGACCCGCGTGAGCAGTTCCTCGACGACCGCCCGGCTGCTGTTGACGGCGGCGACGCCGATCCGGGCCCTCTGCCACTTGTCCTGGAATTCGACCTCGGCCAGGGAGACATTGTGACGGTTCCGGACGCGGTCCTTGAACCCCTTGAGCGAGTGCCTCTTGTCCTTCAGCGAACGGGCGTAAGGGAAGAAGACCTCGAGGGTCAGGACTCCGACGACCATGGGTCCTACTCGGCCTTGACCTTCTCCTTGACGTAAGCCTCGAGGAGGTCCCCCGGCTGGACGTCATGGAACTTGTCGAGAGCGATCCCGCACTCGTAATCCTTCTTGACCTCGGTGACGTTCTCCTTGACGTGCTTCAGCGAGGAGATCCGTCCCGAGTGGATGACCACCTTGTTCCTCAGGACGCGGATCTCGGCGTTCCGCGCGATCTTCCCGTCGGTGACGTAGCAGCCCGCGATCGTCCCGACCTTGGGGATCTGGAACGTCCGCCGGACCTCGGCCCGGCCCTGATAGACCTCCCGGATGACGGGTTCCAACATTCCGACCAAGGCCTTCTTGATGTCCTCGGTGAGCTCGTAGATGATCTTGTAGGTCCGGATCTCCACGTTCTCCTTATTGGCCATCTCCTGGACCTTCGGGCTGGGCTTGATGTTGTAGCCGATGATGATGGCGTCGGAGGCCGAGGCCAGGACGATGTCGGCCTCGGTGATGGCCCCGGTCGCCGCGTGGAGGAGGTTGATCTTCACCTTGTCGGAGCTCAGGGAGGGGAGGACGTCCCGAAGGACCTCGACGCTGCCCTGGACGTCGGCCTTGAGGACGAGCGCGAGCTCCTTTGCCTGGCCTTCCTCGATCTTCTTGAAGAGCTCGTCCAGGGTGACCCGTTCCGGTTTGACGGGCTCTTCCTTTTTGACCTTGGACAGCCGGTACTGGGCGATCAGCCTGGCGTTCTCCTGGCTCTCGACGACCTGGAATGGGCTCCCTGCCGCCGGGACCTCGGAGAACCCGAGGATCTCGACGGGGGCCGACGGCCCCGCGCTCCGGACGGGCTTTCCGGCCTCGTCGAACAGAGCCTTGACCTTGCCCGCCGAGGTGCCGGAGACGAATGACTCGCCATGACCCAGCGTGCCGAACTGGACGATGATGGTGGCCAGCGGCCCCTTCTGGGCATCGAGCCTCGCCTCCAGGACTACGCCCTGGGCCGGGACACGCGGGTTGGCCTTGAGCTCGGCGACATCCGCCGTGAGGACGATCATCTCGAGGAGATCGTCGATGTTCTCCTTGGCCTTGGCCGAGATCTCGACGCTGACGACCTTGCCCCCCCACGATTCGACGAGGAGGCCTTCCTTGGACAGCTGCTGTTTGACCCGCTCGGCGTTGGCCTCGGGCTTGTCCATCTTGTTGATGGCCACGATGATCGGGACGCCGGCGGCCTTGGCGTGGTCGATGGCCTCTTTGGTCTGGGGCATCACGCCGTCGTCGGCGGCGACGACCAGGACGACGATGTCGGTGAGCCGGGCCCCGCGCGCCCGGAGCTGAGTGAAAGCCTCGTGACCCGGGGTGTCGATGAATGTGATCGGCCGGTTCTTGTGGCTGACGCGGTAGGCCCCGATGTGCTGGGTGATGCCTCCGGATTCCTTGTCCACGAGCCGGGAAGAGCGGATGGCGTCGAGCAGAGTCGTCTTTCCGTGGTCGACGTGGCCCATGATGGTCACGATGGGCGGCCTCGGGAGGAGGTCGGCCGGCCGGTTATCGGCCCGGAGCTTCGCCTCCTGCTCGACGGAAAGGAATTCGACGTCGGCGTCAAGGGCCCGGGCCAGAGGCTCGACATGCGCGGCGTCCACGAGGTCGTTGGCCGTAAGGGCCAGGCCCCTTTCCCCGAGCTTGTCGAGGAGGTTCCTGAGCTTCATCTTCATCATCTCGGCGACGTCCTTGACGAGGTGCCCTTCCCTCAGGAGGAGCTTTGGCCGAACCTTCGGGGGCGGAGGCGCCGCGGGCTTGACGATCGGCTTGGCGGCGGTCGTGGGTTTGACGGCCATCGCGGGCGTCAGGGGTTTGACCGGCGTCGCGGGCTTGGCGGGTGTCGGGGGCGTCAAGGGCTTGACGGGTATCGCTGGCCTGACGGGTGTCGGGGGCGTCAAGGGCTTGACGGGCATCGCTGGCTTGACGGGGGTCGAGGGTCTGACGGGAGCCGCGGGCTTGACCGGCGTCACGGGTTTGGCGGCCGTCGTGGGTCGGACAGGCATCACGGGTTTTTTGGGTGGGATGTTGTTCATGGTTGTGATTCTTCTTGGATAGAGATTTTCCAGCCGACGAGGCGGGAGGCCAGCTTGACGTTGATCCCCTTGCGGCCGATGGCCAGGGAGAGCTGGTCCCTGGGGACGACGGCCTGGAGGGTCTTATCGTTCCTGTCCAGGACCTGGATGTCGTCGACCCTGGCCGGGCTGAGGGCGGCCTTGGCGTAGGACGCCGGGTTCGCGGACCATCCGATGATGTCGATCTTCTCTCCGGCGAGCTCCTTGGAGATGGCCAAAATGCGATTCCCCTTGACGCCGATGCAGGCGCCGATCGGGTCGATGTCCCTCTCCAGGCTCTCGACGGCGACCTTGGCCCTTTCGCCGGGCTGGCGGACGACGTCCCGGATGGCGATCGTCCCGTTGGCGATCTCGGGGATCTCGTTCTCGAGGAGCTTGGCCAGGAACCGGGGGTTCGCCCTCGAAACGACGATCTGCAGGCCCTTGAACCCCTTCTGGACCTGGACGATGACCGCCTTGACGGTGTCGCCTCTTCGGAATTCCTCGTTGGGGAGCTTCTCCCGCTCGGGGAAGACGACTTCGGTCCGGTTGACCTCGAGGATGATCATGCCGTTCTCGAAGCGCCGGGCGATGCCGGTGACGATCTCGCCGATCCGGGGCGCGAACTGGCCGTAGAGCTTCTCCTGCTCGGCATCCCGCACCTTCTGGAAGATGACCTGCTTAGCGGCCTGGGCGGCGATGCGTCCGAGCGTGTCGGCCGGGAGATCGATCTCGATCTCGTCTCCGGGGTTCGCCCCGCGCCGGACCTCCCGGGCCTCCTCGACGGAGACCTCGCGGGCCGGGTCCCCGACCTCCAGCACGACCTTTTTGGGGACATAGACCCGGAGCTCCCCCTTTTCGGGGCGGAACAGGACCCGGATCTCCTCGCCGTGGACGAAGTGGCAGGACGATGCGACGCGCAGGGACTCCTCGATGGCCTGGATGATGATGCGAGGCTCGACCCCGCGCTCTTTGCTGAGCTGGAGGATCGAGTTCCAGACGTTGACTTTCATGGCGACGATCTTGATTCCTCGGGGAACCGGAAAGACAAGAAATTATACCCAAATCCCGGTCGAATAGCAACGCGATGGGGTTTGAGGTTCGAGGTCAGAGGATCGTTCCCGCATACTCCCCGACGAGGCTGTAGGGGCCGCAGTCCGTGACGAGGACGTCGACGAAGCGCCCCCGGACGTCTTCGGGTGCGGTGAAGTTGACCACCTGGGAGCTCTCGCTCCGGCCGGTGACGCGGCCTCCGCCCTTCCGGCTCTCCCCCGTGCCGAGGACGCGGACCGTCGTCCCGACGAACGCGCGGTTGCCCGCAAGCTGGAGGCGCTTCTGCAGGTCCTGGAGGGTGATGAGCCTCTTCCTCTTGACCTCGGGAGGGACGTCGTCCGCGAGCTTCGCGGCGGCCGTCCGCGGCCGGGGCGAATAACGGAAGGAAAAAATGTTGGCGAAGCGGACCTCTTCGAGGGCGGACAGGGTCGCCTCGAAATCCTCTTCCGTCTCCCCGGGAAAGCCGACGATGATGTCCGTGCTCAGGCTGATCTCCGGCATGAGGCCCCTGAGCATCGCGATCTTCTCCATATAGCCGGCGCGCGTGTACCCCCGGTTCATCCTTTCGAGGACCGCCGACGACCCCGACTGGAGGGGGAGGTGGATCTGACGGCAGACCGTCGGCCGGTCGGCCATGACCCCGGCTATCTGCGGGGAGAGGTCCCTGGGGTGGGAGGTGAGGAACCGGACCCACGCGATCCCCTCGACGCGGCTCACCCGGTCGAGGAGCGGCGCGAAGCCCGCTCCCGTCCCCGGGTCGCGGTACGAGTTCACATTCTGCCCGAGGAGCTGGACCTCCTTGTATCCCTTTGCGGCGATGTCCGCGACCTCGGCCAGAACACGTTCCATCGGCCGGCACTTCTCGCGGCCGCGGGCGAAGGGGACGACGCAATAGGCGCAGAAGTTGTCGCATCCTTCCATGATGGGGACATAGGCGCTCGACGGGTCTTCCCGGAGGGTTTTATCCGGGCCGATCTCGTGCCACGCCCGGCTCCGGCCCGTCGCGACACGCCCGCCGCGCGCCCGTTCCGCGATGAGGCCGGGCAATTCATGATAACGGCCGGGCCCGACGACGAGGTCGATCCTGGGCTTCTTCCGGAGGAGCTCCCCGCGACGGATCTGGGCCGAACAGCCGGCGACCGCGATGACGACGTCGCGCTTCTTTTGCATGGCCGAGAGGCGGCCGAGAAAGGAGTCGGCTTTGTCCTCGGACTTCCCGCGGACGGCGCACGTGTTGACAATGACGATATCGCTGCCCTCGAGGGACCCGGACTTCGCGGCCCCTTCGGCGACGAGCAGGCCGGCGAGATGCTCCGAGTCGTTCTCGTTCATCTGACAGCCGAAGGTCTTGATGAAGAATCGGGACCCTTCCAATGTCCTGTTCATGCGTTGTCCGGCGTGCTTTAAAGGATGTCTTCCAGGATCTCGACAGCCGAGGCGATGAGCAGGGGACAGAGGTGATCGTGCAGCTTCCCGTCGGCGACGAGCTTCCGCCCCTCGGCCGTCCCGATGTCGCAGCCGAGGAGCTCCCGGCAGTCCAGGGCGCCGTGCCGGGCCCGGAAGCGCCGGACCAGCTCCTGGACGAGGGCGTAGGTACGCTCCTTGGCCGCCTCGTCTTCGGGCCGGGTCCGGCCGTGCTTCAGCCCGACGACCAAGATCGCGCCCGTCACGGCGCCGCACGTTTCGGCCAGACGGGCCATGCCGCCGCCGAACCCCTGAGCGAGCCTTAGGGCCGTCGCGACGGGCAATCCGTGGTCTTCGGCGAAAACCGCCGCGACCGCCTGGGAACAGCTGTACCCTTCCTTGAAAAGCCCGAGGGCCCGGTCCTTCCTGTTCATTGTCGTCCTTCCTTCGCCCTTTCCCGAGCCGGGGGCTCCGCGATCATCTCCCGGGCGCTCTGCAGGGATGCCTCGGTGACCCGCGTTCCGGAGATCAGGCGGGCGATCTCCTCGACCCGGTCCTCCGCCCCCAGCTCCTGGACGGTCGTGAAGGTTCGCGACCGTTCGACCGACTTTTCGACCCGAAAATGGTGTGCGGCGGACGCGGCGATCCGGGGAAGGTGCGTTATGCAGAGGACCTGATGCCGGCGGGCGAGGGACTTGAGCTTTTCGGCGACGGCCTCGGCCGTCCTTCCGCCGATCCCGGCGTCGATCTCGTCGAAGACGAGGGTCTTCGCGGGCTCGGCCCCCTTGCCCAGGGATCTCAAGGCCAGCATCACACGGGAAAGCTCTCCCCCGGACGCGATCTTACGCAGGGGGCGGAGCTCTTCGCCGGGATTGGGCGAGATCAGGAATTCCACGTCGTCGGCCCCTTCGTCTCGTACGGAGGACAGGTCGGACAGGGAAGCCGGCGACGTCCTCACCTCCGCCCTGAACGCGGCCTTTTTCATGCCCAAAAGGGCGATCTCCTTCTCGACGAGTCTCTCGAGCTCCGGCGCCGCGGCCGGTCCGGAGGGTCGAAAGCCGGTGCGCGCTGTCGACGTAGGCCTTGAACCGCCCGGCGACCTCCCGGTCGAGCCCTTCGAGCCGCTCGCGGCCCGAAATGAGCTCTTTTTCCTCGGCCCTCGTCGCCTCGAGGTGGGCCAGGACCTCCGGGATCCCGGGCCCGTATTTCCGCTTGAGCTTGTCGATCGCGTCGAGCCGTTCCTCCACGGCTTCCAGGGATTCCGGCCCTCCCTGATTGCCGTCTTTGAACTGCAGCAGGCCGCGGGCGAGCTCTCCCAGCGTGATGGCGAATTCCTCGACGGTCCGCAGGGACGCCGGGACGGAGGCCTCGTACGGAGCGAGGTCCCGCAGGACGGCCTTGAGGCGGGAAAGGAGGGGAAGGAGGGATTCCTCCCCGGCGTAGCTCAGCTCGATCGCCTGGTCGATCAGGGAGGCGATCTTTCCGGCGTTCTTCAGGACCTCCCTTGTCTGGGAGAGGTCTTCGTCCTCCCCCGGCTTGAGTCCGGCCGCCTCGATCTCACGGATCTGGAACGCCAGGAGATCGAGCCTCTGCGCACGGTCCCGGCTCCGGGCCTCCAGGTCCTGCTTTTGGCGAAGGGCGGACCTCAGTTCCCGGGCCGCCCGGGCGACCTCATCCCTGAGGGCGGCCGCGTCCGCGAAAGCGTCCAGGTATCCGCGATGGTTCTCGATGTGCAGGAGGAAGACATGGTCGTTCTGGCCGTAGATGTCGGCGACGGCCGCCCCGGCGTCTTTGAGCGCGCGGGCCGGGACGAGGATCCCGTTGATGTAGGCTTTCCCCGTCCCCTGCGCGGGGATCTGCCTCTGGACCAGGATCCCGTCGCCCTCGGATTCCGGGACGGGGAGGGGCCCCGGCGGGGCCTCGAACAGGGCTTCGACCGTGGCCTCGGAGGCGCCCGTCCGGACGTAATCCGGAGAGCCCTTCTCGCCGAGGAGGAGGCGGATGGCGTCGATGAGGATGGATTTTCCGGCCCCGGTCTCGCCGGTCAGGACCGAGAACCCGCCGGCCAGCTCGAGCGTCAGGTCCTCGATGGTGGCAAGGTTCCGGACCCGCAGGAACTTGATCATGCCCCTTCGCGCTATTTTGTGGGCTTCAAGGCGTAGGGGGCCAGGGCCCTCTCGACGTTGATCCGGCCGAAGCCGATATAATTGTCGCGGCCCGGGAACGCGTCCGCGTTCACGTCGTCGGCGGAATACCGGATGATGTTCATGATCTCCCCGACCGTGAGCCAGGGCTTGAGGGTCTTGAGGAGCGCGGCCAGTCCGGAGACGTGGGGCGTTGCCATCGACGTGCCGTTGGCATAGACGTATGGGGCGAACCCTGCGGGGGTGTCCCAGGTCGGGTAAAGGCTCAGGATGTCCACGCCCGGAGCGGCCACGTCGACCTCCGGGCCGATGTTGGAGAAGGCGGCCCGGGCATCATTGTAGTCCGTGGCGGCAACGGCCAGACAATAATCGTCGTAGGCCGCCGGGTAGAGAACGGGCCCGGCGTCATTTCCGGCCGCGGCCACGACGACCACGTTATGTTCGTTGGCGTATCTCAACGCCGCCAGGAGATCGGTGTCGCGCGCATCGCCGCCGAGGCTGAGGTTGATGATCCCGACCCCCTGGTCGACGGCCCAATAGATGCCCAGGATCAGGGCCCCGTAATCCCCCTCGCCCGAGGCGGCCATGACCTTGCCGGGCAGGACGGCGCAGTCCCATCCGACCCCGGCGATCCCCAACTCGTTGTTGGTTTCCGCCGCGGCAATCCCGGCGACATGGGTCCCGTGCCAGTGATCATCGCTCGCGTCGTTGTCGTTGTTGATGAAATCCTTTCCCGGGGACACGATCTTGTTCTTGATGTCGGGGTGAGTCAATTCGACGCCGGTATCCAGGATGGCGATGATGACGCCGGAGCTTCCCTTGGTCTGGCCCCATCCCCCCGTGGCGCTGATGTCGGCGCCGGCCTTGCCCTGAGGCCGGTCGGGGAGGTCGTCGAGCACCTGGCCCGAATTGGATAGGGCGTACTGGTCGCCGAAGTACTTGTCGTTCGGCCTGACGGCGATGCGGGTGATCGGGTCCAGCCTCGCGACGGCCACGTCGGGGTTGCGGTTGAGAGCCGAAATGAACCCGGCCGCGGTGACGCCTTTCGGGACGGCAACCACGCGGAGAGCGACGCCGGGGACGGAGGCGATCGTCGAGGAACCGTAGGCTTCGAGCAGCGGCCCGACGCTCCGGGCGGCGAGGCCCGGACGGAACTTGACGATGACCCGGTCCTCGGCGAACCGGCGCCCGCTCGGGGCGGGGATGTCCGCCCGCCCGAGGGTGCGGAACCTCGGGGCGTCGCTCCGGGGGGTGGCGCTCCGGACCTGCCTGCGTTCCCGGGGAGGGTCGGATACAAAGCCCAGAGTCCATCGGCTGATGAGGACGAGAGCCGCGAAGGCCAGGACGATCACCGGCGCCTTAAGGACGCCTCTTTTTCTAAGCCGTTTCATGTGTGCCTCCTCAAAGCTCTAGAATCCGTAGAGAAGCCGGACGGTCGCGCCGAGGTCGGAGCCGCCCTTGACGGGGATGATCCCGACCTCTCCATCGACGACGATGCGGTGCCCGAGCTCCCAGGACGCCCCCAGGGCGACGCGCAACAGGCCTTTCTGAGAGAGCTTCCGGACCTGCGTCCCTTTGAGATCCCCGAGGGTCTCCGTCATCCGGAAATCCCCGTGGAACCAGTTCAGCGACACGCCCAGATAGGGCGTGAAGTTCCTGTAGGCCTTATAGGCCAGGGTCGGGCCGATCTCGAGCTCGGACCATTTCGGCTTTCCAACGACCTCACCGGCCACGGTGAACCCTTCGATGGGCCAGGTCTTTGTCGGCCCTGTAAAGATGACGTATCTCGCCCGTGCTCCCATCTCAAAGTCCCCAAAAGCGTACAGGATTTTCCGGACCCCGGCGCCGAAGACGAACCCCCGGACCTTCCCCCCCTGATAGTCGAGCGAGATCGGGAGGTTCCTAAAAACCGTTCCCCGAGGGTCGGTAGACGCCATCCCGCCGAAGAGACTTATGTTGAACCCGCGCGGGAAGGTCAGGTCCAGGGCGAGGCCCGCCACGCGGGTTTTGATCTTAGTCGTGTCGGTCCCCTTGTCCCATCGGACGGTCCGGTCCGCGAACCCGCCCTGAAGGCCCGCGCTCAGAGTCACGTTGCCGAACAGTCCCTTTCCGGGAGTCCGGGCCGACGCGGTCCCGGCGAGGATCGCGCAGGCGGCCAGGGCGACGAACGTCTTCAAAGTTCTCTTCATCGATGCCTCCTCGGAAGCTTCATTTCTTGACCTGGGCCAGGGCCTCGATCGCCTTGAGCCGCTCCTGGGCCTTCTTCGCGAACTCGCTTTTCGGATGATCCGTGATGAGCTTGGTGAAATAGGGAGCGCCCTGGTCGGCTTTGTTCCAAAGGAAATAGGAATCCCCGAGATAGAAGTAGACGGCGTCCATCTTCGAGAACCCGGGGTAGGTCGTCAGGATCTCGTTCAGCCGGCTCGTCGCGGCCTTGAAGGCCTTGACCCGGTGATAGTGCTTGCCGATGGTCAAGGTATGCTCGGCCAGCCGCTCCTCGCAATCCTTGATCTTGTCCTGGGCGGTCTTGGCCTGATCGCTCGCCGGATAGGCCGTGACGACCTTCTTGAATTCGGCCAGCGCCTGGACGGTCTTGGTCTGGTCGCGCCCCGGCTTCAGGGCTTTGCCGAAGAAGGTCATGCCGATCTGATACTGGCAGTAGGCCGCCGAGGGGCTGTAGGGATAGAGGTTGATGAATTCCCGGTATTCGGCCGCGGCGAGGATCATGTTGCCCTCGTCACCCTTCCTGAAGTAGGCGTCGGCGATGAGGAGCTTGGCTCTCTGGGCATAGAAGCTCTTGGGGAAGGAATCGATGACCTGCCTGAGGTAGAGGAGGGCCTTCTCGGTGTCCTTTTTCATCACCGCCTCGCCGAGCTTGAACAGGGCCTCGTCGGAGGAGGCGATGTCGGGCGCGACCTCGACCTTCTTCCCCCTGCAGGCGGGCAGGGCGAGGCAGAGGGCGATGCCCAGGGCGATCGCGAAGCGGGTCGTTCGTGCTGTCGGTATCATTGTGGAGTCCTCTCCGTTCAGGAAGAATAGAGTCTCGCGGACCCAGAGCCACTCCTGCCGGAGCCCGTCCTCGAGCTCGGTCCCCGGGGAGTAAGCCAGGTCCCTCCGCGCCTTCGCGATGTCGGCCCAGGTGTCGGGGACGTCCCCTTTCTGGCGGTCGGCCCATCGGACCCGCGCCGTGGCCCGGCTGACGCCCTCCATGACGCCGGATGACGTCGGCCAGCGTCCTGCGGTGACCGCCGCCGATGTTGTAGATCTCCCCGGGCCGTCCCGAATCCAGCGCGGCCAGGTTGGCCCGGACGATGTCGTCGACGAACGTGAAGTCCCGGGTCTGGCGGCCGTCCCCGAAGACGGTGATCTCCCGGTCCTCGGCCAGGGCCTTGAAGAACTTGTGGAAGGCCATGTCGGGCCGCTGCGAGGGCCCGTAGACCGTGAAGAACCGGAGGGAGACGGCCGGCACGCCGAAGTTCTTGAAGTACAGGAAACAGAGCTGTTCGGCCGCGAGCTTGGTGACCCCGTACGGGGAAAGCGGCTGGAGCGGGATTCGTTTCCGCCATCGGGAGGACCGGCGTCAGGCCGTAGACCGATGACGACGACGCGATAGATGAACTTCTTGAGCGCCGCCGTCCCTGGAGGCTTCGAGCAGCTTCTGGGTCACCTGGATGTTGTTCCGGGTGTAGATGTCGAAGTTGCGGCCCCAGCTCGCCCGGACGCCGGCCTGGGCCGCGAGGTGGAAGACCGCGTCCGCGCCCGCCGAGGACGCGGCCGAGGTCCAGCGCGTCCAGGTCCTTCTCCAGGAGCTCGAACCCCGGTTCCGTCGCGCAGGGAGGCGATGTTCCGTTCCTTGATCCACCTCGGGTAGTAGTCCGTGAACGCGTCGATCCCGGTGACGACGTGGCCGTCCGGCGAGGAGCTCCCGGCACAGGTTCGAGCCGATGAACCCGGCCGCGCCCGTGACGACGATCTTCATGGCCGTCGTGCCCCGCCGCGCATGCGCCGGCCGTTTCCTTCATCCGGCGGATCACGGCGGCCGGGTCGGGGGCCGCGAAGATGGCCGAGCCGACGACGAGGACGTCCGCGCCGTCTGCGACGAGGTCCTCCAAGTTGTCCGGGTTGATCCCGCCGTCGACCTCGATGAGGACGTCGAGGCCGCGCTCCCGGATCCGCGCCCCGAGCGCCCGGATCTTCTCCCGGGAGGCAGGGGATGAACTTCTGGCCGCCCCAGCCGGGGTTGACGGACATGAGAAGGACGAAATCGAGGTCCGGGAGGATCTCCTCGAGCATGGCGATGGGGGTCGCGGGATTGAGGGCCAGGCCCGCCTTGCGGCCGAGTTCCTGGACGAGGGTGACGTCCTTGTGGAGGTGGGCGGAGGCTTCCAGATGGAAGGAGATCCAATCGGCGCCCGCCTCGATGAAGAGCGGGGATGAAGGACCGCGGTTCCTCGACCATGAGGTGGACGTCCAGCGGGAGGCGGGTCTTTTCCTGCAGGGAGGCCACGAGCTGGGGGCCCGAGGGTCAGGTTGGGGACGAAGTGCCCGTCCATGACGTCGATATGGATGAGGTCGGCTCCGGCCTTCTCGGCCGACCGCGACGGCCTCGCCGATGCGGGCGAAGTCGGCCGAAAGGATGGAGGGGGCGATGAGAGCCATCAGCGGCTGACCTCCAGGGTGATCGAGGTTCCTTTTCTGGATCCTGTACCCGTTCGGGGGGGATTGCTTGATGATGACGCCCTTGCCGAGCCCGGGGTAATAGCTGTAGCGGATGTCGCCGATCTTGAAATCGAGCTCGTGCAGGCGGGCGATGACGACTCGCGCGTCCCGGCCGATCAGGTCCGGCATGACATAGCGCTCCTCCCGGTCGCCCTGGCTGACGAGGAGCCCGACGGCCGAATTCCGCTCGGCCGGCTCCGCCGCCTGGGGCCTCTGGGCGAGGATCTTGCCGGCCGCGGCCCGGGGCGTGTGGATCTGGGTGAGCATTGCCCTTGAAAAGACCCGAGTCCTTGAGGAGCGGCATGGCGGCTTCGAGGCTCCGGCCTTCGAGGGCCGGGAACGGCGACCTTCCGGCTTCCCGAGCTGATGACGACCTGGACGACCTTGGTCACGCGGATCTTGGAGCCCGGGCGCCGGGTCCTGGCGGACGATTCGCCCCGTTTCCCAGGCGTCGTTCGAACTCGGTCCCCAGCCTGGGCGAGGCCGAGGTCCTTTTTCTCGAGGAGGGCCTTGGCCTCGGCGACGGTCTTCCCGGCGAGGTCGGGGACCGATACGGTCTCGCCCTTCAGGATGATCTGGGAGAAGACGACCGCGCTCAGGAAGAAGAGGTTGCCGAAAGCCAGGGCGTATATCGCAATATTAATCAGGTTCTTCTTGGACATGCGACGGTTTCAAGGGATCCAGGTACGAGAATATCTATACCATAGAACCAGAACCAAGTAAACCGGCCGAACGTTGCCCGGAACGACCGTGAAGTCGCCCCGCGGTACTTCGCTCTTTCCCCGCGGGACCGGCTGGGATATAATGCGTCTTTCAAGGGAGAACGAACATGACGACCTGTTCCGATTTCCGGAGCGACACCGTGACGCGGCCGACCGATAAGATGAGGAAGGCCATGGCCGAGGCCGTGGTCGGGGACGACGTCCTCGGCGACGACCCGACCGTCCAGAAGCTCGAGGCGCTGGCCGCCGAGACCATGGGCAAGGAGGCCGCGCTCTTCTGCCCGTCCGGGACGATGGCGAATTCCATCGCCGTGAAGATGTGGACGGGCGCCCTCGAGGAGGTCATCGTCGAGGAGAGGTCCCATATCTACAACATGGAATCGACGCACATGACCTTTATATCGGGCGTCACGCCGCGCCCGGTCCGTTCGAACCGGGGCGTCATGGACCCGGAGGACGTCCGGGCCGCGATCCGCAAGCCCAACGTCCACACGCCCAGGACCTCCCTGATCTGCCTCGAGAACACCAACAACAACTGGAGCGGAGCGGTCGTTCCGCTCGAGAACTTTCAGGCCATCAGGAAGGTGGCGGACGCGAACGAGCCTGAAGGTGCACCTGGACGGCGCCCGGATCTTCAACGCGAGCCACGCCTCCGGCGTCCCGGTCAAAGAATACGCAAATTGCGTCGACTCGATGATGTTCTGCCTGTCCAAGGGGCTCTCGGCCCCGGCCGGCTCGATGCTCGTCGCGGACAGGGCGCGCATCGATTATGGCCGCCGCATCCGCAAGGCACTCGGCGGCGGGATGCGCCAGGTCGGCGTCCTGGCGGCTCCCGGGATCATCGCCTTGACCGAGATGCCGCCGCAGCTCAAGGAGGACAACGAAAGGGCCGGACGGCTGGCCCGGGCCATCCACGGCCTTCCGGGCATCATCATCGACCCCGCCATTGTCCACACGAACATCGTCTTCTTCGACTTCAAACATCCGCGGCTCGACCATCCCCGAGTTCCTGGCCAAATTGAAGGAGAAGGGCGTCCTCGCCCTTTCGCTTCCCGGCGGCATCCGTTTCGTCACGCACAAGGACGTCGACGACGGGGATGTCGACCGGGCCGTTGCGGCGTTCCGGGAGATCCTGGGGGGCTGACCTCGGTCCATACAGACTTGAAAAGAAAGGGGGGAACCATGATTTGCCGTCAGATATTGAGATCTTTTGCGGCGCTCGTCCTCGCGGGAGCGGTGGCGGGCGCGGCTTGGGCGCAGGCAACCGCCGGGCCTTCGGACGAGCAGGTGAAGGAGCGGCTATCCTATCTGGAGAACGCCCTGAGCTCCGCCCGACCGGCGGCCCGGGCCTGGTGGTACGGTTGGATTTCGGCCTACTCCGCCGGGACCGTCGTCCAATGGAGTCTTGCGGGCGCCCATTGGAACGACACCAAACCGGCTGGACGACTCTCCGGGCGCGCGGCGGGTCAGGGACCGGGGCTTTGCTGAGGACATGCTCGTGGGCGGCGCGACGACGGCACTCGGCCTCGGAGGCCTGTTGATCGATCCCTTCGTCCCCGCGTACGGCTCGAACGCGTTGAAACGCCTGCCGGAAGCGACGCCGGAGGAGCGCCGGGCCAAGCTTCTCCGGGCCGAGGAGATCCTCCGGCAATGCGCCGCGCGGGAGAAAAAGGGGAGGGGCCTGACGACCCATCTCCTGAACCTCGGCGTCAACGCCGCGGCCGGGATCGTGACGGCGGCGGCCTTCCATCGGCCATGGACCGACGGGCTTGCGACCTTCGCCGCCGGCGAGGCCGTCTCGCTCCTCACCATCTTCACCCAGCCGCGCCGGGCGATCCGGGACCTGAGGGAATACGAAGCCCTGGTCCAGGGGGGAGACGGCGCCCTCGCGAGCGCGCCGCCCGGGCGGGATCTGTACTTCGGCCTCTCTCCGCGCGGGATCAGCCTGGGATTGCGGTTCTAGCCAGGTTCTCGGCGACGATCTGGGCGATGTCCTTGACCTGAATATCGGTCCGGTCCTTGTCCTTGAGCCCGTCCTTGAGCATCGTCAGGCAGAACGGGCACGCGGCGGCCGCGAGGCCGGCGCCCGAGGCGATGATCGCCTCCGTCCTCATGTGATTGATCCGGGTGCCGAGCGACTCCTCGGTCCACATCAGCCCGCCGCCCGCGCCGCAGCAGAAGCTGTGCTCGCGATTGTCCCGGAGCTCTTTGGCGCGGCCACCCAAGGCACGCGCGAGAATCTCTCTGGGAGGATCGAGGACCCCATTGTGGCGGCCCAGGTAGCACGGATCGTGGAAGGTGAAGGACGCCGACCGCGCCCGGCTCCCGGGGCCGGAGCTTGAGCGCGCCCGTTTCGACCAGCCGGGCGATGAGCTCGACGTGGGAGACGACCTCGACGGACTTGAGCGCGGCCTTTTCCGCGTCCGTAACGCCGGGCATCCGGTCCACGAGCCCGGGGTACTCGTTCTTGAACGTGTTGAAGCCGTGCGGGCAGATGGTCACGATCTTCCGGACCCCGTACTTTCGGAAGATCTCCAGGTTCTCCAGGGCGAGCGTCTGGAATAGATATTCGTTCCCCAGCCGTCGAGCCGAATCGCCGCAGCATTTCTCTTCGGTCCCGAGGACGGCAAAGTCCGTCCCGGCCGCTTTCAGAAGCGCCGCCGTCGCAATCGCGATCTTCTTCCCCTCGTCGTCGAACGAACCCATACAGCCAACCCAGAACAGGAATTCGGCCCGCGGCTTGTCCTTGAGCAACGGGACGTCAAGCCCCTCCATCCAATCGCCCCTCTTCGAGGACCCGAGTCCCCAGGGGTTGGAATTGGTCTCGATGTTCCGGAAGAAGGGCGTAAGCTCCGTCGGGAACTTGCTCTCCATGAGGACCCGGGCCTGCCGGAGCCCGACGATCTTCGGGATGTGCTCGATCTCGACGGGGCAGACGTGCATGCAGGCCCCGCAGGTCGTGCAGGTCCAAGCCTCGCCCTCGGTGACGGTCCCGGGGACGAGCGGCTCCAGATCATCGGCCTTCTTGGCGACGATGGCGGCGTGGTTCCCGAGGAGGTGCTTTTCCAGGTTGACCAGGATCATCTTCGGCGACAGCGGCTTTCCGCTGGCGAAGGCCGGACAGGCATCCTGGCACCTCCCGCACTCCATGCACGCGAATGTGTCCAGGTTGTCCTTCCATGACAGGTCCGTCGCCCGCCCGAGGCCGAAGCTTTCCGAGTTCTCGAGGTCGAGCGGGGTGAGCGCCCCGCTGGGCTCGTTCCGCCGGAAGAAGAGGTTGATCGGCCCTGTGAACATGTGGAGGTATTTCGAATGCGGCACGTAGGCGATGAATCCATAGACGAGGATTATGTGCAGCCACCAGGAGAATCGGAAGTGCGCTCCGAGCGCCGCCGCGCCGGTCCCGGCCGGGAATTGGGCCGCGAGGAAACGGCCGAGGAACGAGAGCCGGACCGTCTCCGGGTGGAAGGCCACGGCCGACGCCTCGAAATAGAGGTAGCTCAGCGTGACCAGGACGATGAACGCATAGATAAGGGCGGAGTCCACCGGCGTGGTCGCATAGGCCTTGGGCCTGACGATGAATCGCCGGACGGCGAAGAACAGGACCCCGACGAGGACCAGGATCGCGGCCGTGTCCACGAGGAACGAGACGAAGAGGCCGAACCCGCCCCTCCCGAAGAGATAGAACCCGTCGAAGAACCCCTCGAGCGTGTGGTTGACGGTCATGATGTCGAACGTGAGCGCCCCGTAGAAGATGAAGACGTGCATGAATCCCGTGAACAGGCGTTCGTCCTTGAGCGTGCACCGCTGGAGGAGGACCTTGGACAGGGCCCGCAGCGGCCCGCTTCAAGATGCCGTCGAACCGGAGCTCGGGCCTCCCGGCCAAGACGATCCGGAAGCGGCGCCAGAGGGGCGTCAGGAACGCCCAGGCCGTGGCCAGGATGACGACCGCGAAGACGATCTTTTCCGAGCGTCGACAGCATGGGCCCTCCTCGCTTAAAACGGGACGGCGAGCCCCCAGACGAGCTTGTAGAAGCTTTGCTTCGCGCCGAGGGCGGTCTTTTCGAGATCCGCCCAGAGGCTCCCGCCCAGGGACAGTTCGAGCCACGGGACGAGCCTCAGACGGAGGATGATCTCGCCCGAGAAAGCCTGCCCGAGGGAGAAGGCCGTGGCCGTTTGGAAGCACGTCTGAAGATGGACGCTCAACCCTTCGTCGGCCCAGACGCTCGCCCGGAGCCCGTATTCCTGGCGGAGGCGTTCCCCCGATAGGTCCAGGCCGACCCTCTGGTTCGAATGATGGAAGAACCAGGTGAACGGCTCGACGAAGAAATGGCGCCCCTCGATGGGGATGCCGATCCCGATGTAGTTCCGGTTCGTGTAATAGGGCTTCCCGCGGAGGAAGCTCTGATGTTCGGAATCGTGGTCGCTGTCGTGACCGACGAAGACGACGAGGTTCTGGAACAGGGCCTGGCGGAGGTGAAAGTGCCAGTCGAACTTCGTCCTCTGTGTGCCGTCGTCGTGGGCGACCATCTGAGCCATCAGGGTCGTTGTCGGCGTGATGGGGAAATAATTCTGGAACCCCATGTTCCACCGGTCGACCGCGCCGCTGAGGTCGTTGTAGCTCGGGAACGTGGACGGGGTCAGGAAATGGAAGAAGACATCGCCGTGGAGGATGACCTTGCGGGAGACCGCGAGGGAGGTCTTGTTGAGCTCCGGGCGGTAGATGAAGATCTCGGTGGCCCGGGCGTTCCCGGCCATGAGCGCCGCGAGCGCGGCGAAGAGCCCGAGCCGCGAGACGGTTGTTTTAGAAATCATAGGACAACCCCAATCGGAAGGTCCTGGGCGATTGGATCTCCGTGGCGTAGCGCAGGGGGAACTCGGGACGGGTGCGCGCATCCTCCCCGGTCGCCAGGTGCTGGTTGAAGATATTGTACCCGTCCAGGATGATCCGGAGGACGCCGGGGCCCGCCGCGAACTCTTTCTGGACCCGGACGTCATTGGTCATGTTGAACTCGTACCGGGCGACCCCGCGCGGATGGGCCATGATGAGGAACGGTCCTTGGCGGAAGCCGGTGACGGCGATCTCCCGGGCGAACGGCTGGCCGTCGTAGTATTTCAGGATGTATCCGAGCCTGAAGCCCAGCGGAAGACGGAGGGCGAACCCTACGCGGCCCGTGTAGGCGCGGTCGAACCGGAGCCTCCCACGGGCGTTGACCAGCGTATTCGGGTTGTCGTAAAGGGAGCCGACGACGCCGTCGTCGTTCTCTCGAGCGGTGTTCCCGGGACTCGTCGTGCCCACGCAGCGCATGGCCGTGAGGGAGACGAAGAACCCGAACCGGGCCGACGTCCGCTTCGCCAAGACGAGGTCAAGTCCCTCGTAACGGGAGTATCGTGCGTCCCCGCCGGGGTTCGAGAGGAGGGCGAAGTCGCCGCCAAGCGTCCGTTCGTCCTGCTCGAACAGGGTGAAAGTCAGGTCGTCGTAGTTGCCGGGGAGCCGATCATCGCCGATGTCCGTGAACGTGCGTTGGGAATAGGACGCGAACGGGACGCCCGTGTTCAGCGTCTCGACCAGGTCCCGGGCTTCCCGGAGGAACCCGGTCAAGCCGACGGAAAACCCTCCCTCGGTCCTGTGGGAGATCCCGATCGAAAGCTCGTCGGTCCGGGGCCTCTTGAGGGCCGGGTCGATCGCGGCGTAGAACGGGCCTTCGCGGCGCACAAGAGCACCCGCCTCGCCGTCTTCGTAGATCCCATCACCGTTCCTGTCCGTCCAAGCGTAAACAAGCCCGCCCGGCGCGTTCGGATTCCCGTACGCCAGCCAGGAGAGGGGGAGGCTGTGGTAGTATCGGCCCGCAAAGAGCTTGAGGGAGGTTCTTCCCGATCGCGACAGGGGAAAGACGAAGCCGAGCCTTGGCGCGATATGGAGCCAGTCGATGGCCGACACGCCCGCACCGGCTCGCCCCCGGCTATAGGAAGCGTGGGCTCCAAGAGAGACTGCGACAAGGTTGGGAAAAGTCAGGGTCTCCTGGATGAAAGCCGCGCCCTCGAGGGACGTCTCGCGGTGTTCGGCAGGGGCGCCGTACTTGACGACCTCATACGGAACGCCGTCGAAGAAGCGCAGGAGGACGTTGCCGGCGACATCCGGCCGCGTGCTCGCGGAAGCCCGGCGGATCTCCGCTCCGTATTCAAGCCGGTTGTACGCCCTGCCGATCATATCTGCGAGGTCCCCGCGGATGAAAGCCGTCAGGAGCTCCCGCCGTCCCTGCCCCGCGGCGGCCGAGGGCCCGGAGACGCCGCCCAGCAGGTCGATCCCGGCCTGCCCGGAAGCACCCTCCTGGAGCCGGGAGGAGAGATCCAGGCGGTTGAATCCGGCCCCGGCGGCGAGGACGTGTCCCGGCGCGAGCCGGAACGTCCCCTCGACTCTGCAGGATGTTGGCGGTGTTCTTCCGATCGAGCGTGGAGATGAACGGAACCTCGCGCCCCGCGCCCGCCGTCGGATTCTTCGCGACCTGGCCGGTCCATAGGAACGACCATGTGCTCCGCCCGGCCTCGTATCTCAGCCCGAGGAGCCCCGTCGTCACGGCCCCCTTGTCGTCCTCGGCGAAATCGGCCGGGTCCCGGGTGATCCGGAGCGCCGACAAGGACGTGAAGAAGAAGAGCTTTCCGGGAACGATGGGTCCCGAAAGATCGAAGTGGAGGTCCATCGAGCTCTTGAGAGTATCGACCTCGAGGATGCCCTCCTTTTCGAGGGCGGGGGTGATGTTCGAGCTGACGAGGCGCTTGTCGCCGGCGAACGCCAAGAACGAGCCCGCAAACGCGTTCCCCCCGTCCTTCGTGACGAGGTCGAGCGTTCCGCCCGGAGAAAGGGTCCCCGCCGAGTGGCCGGCGTTCTCGAGTCGGACCGTCCGGAGACTGCCGAGGTCGGGAATATAGAACGGCAGCCCCCCTTCGTACGGGTCGGTGACGCTCATGCCGTTGAGCCGGTACTCGTTCTGGGTCCAGGAGGTTCCGCCGCGGGCGCTGAAGAGCGCAGGGAGGTCCGACCGCATGCCGCCGATGTCGATCCGATCGGTCGTCGCGGACATGTCCTGGTTCTCGATGAGGGACCAGACCGAGCCGCCCGAGGGCAGGAGCCTCATCTGGTCCGTGTCGATGGTCGTGGCCGACGATAGCGATCCGGGGTCGCGGGACAGGGATTCGATGAAGAGCCCATTCTGCGGGCCGGAGGGGACGAGCTTCAACCCGACGAAGACCGTTTCGAATCCCCCGAGGTCCAGGGCGACAGAGGGAACCGGTTCCTCTCCGCCGCGGGCGCAGGAGATCACATAACGGCCCTGCGGGAGCCCCGCGATGCCGAAGGCTCCGTGCACGTCGGTGGACGCGTCTGCGGTCCGGGCGCCGTCCGGAGTCGCGAGGCGGATCTTGACGCCCGCGAGGGCCCGCCCGTCCGGGTCGGCGACGGTGCCCCGGATCGCGGCGATGTTTCGGGCCTCGACGCCCGCGACCGCGACGAATGCGAGCCCGTACACGAGGACGACGGCCGCTCTGACGAGATTGAGTAACTTCATAAAGCTCACAATTCTTACTAGTTTGGTCCGGGGATGTCAAGGGCGGCGCGGCTTAACATGCCGTTCGGGATGGGTTATAATCCATCGGTCATAACAGAACCGTCTGGCAAACGAGGCAGGACCCATGGACAACAAGAAAGATATCGCGATCATCGGCGGCGGGCCCGGCGGGTACCTGGCCGCACTGCGGGCCCCACAGCTCGGCAAGACGGTTGTCCTTTTCGAAGAGGACCGAGTCGGCGGGACGTGCATGAATTACGGCTGTATCCCGACCAAGTATCTCCTCCATCAGACCAAGGTCCTCAAAGAGGTACGGGAAACCAGGACCGTCACCGGGGCGGCGGGCGTCGGCCTCGACTGGGCGGCCGTCCAGACCGGACGTCAGGCGGTCGTGGACCGCCTGGTCCATGGGCGTGGAATTCCTCCTGGAGAAGGCCAGGGTCGAGATCGTCAAGGGCCGCGCCCGGCTCGAGGACGCGGGCCGGATCGTCGCCGAAACCCCGGACGGGCCGAGGACATACCACGCTGACGCCGTGATCCTCGCGACGGGAAGCCGGTCCGCGTCTCTCCCGTTCCTGGCGCCGAACGGTGCCGAGGTCGTCACCAGTACCGAGGCGCTCGCGTTCCCGGAGGTCCCCACGAGCCTGCTCGTGATCGGGGCCGGGGCCATCGGGCTCGAAATGGGATCCATTTACCGGCGCTTGGGGACCGATGTCACCATCCTGGAGATCCTGCCGGGCGTCATTCCAGGGAGCGATAGGGAGACGGCCGCCCGGCTCGAGCGAACCCTCAGAAAGCAAGGGCTCAGGGTCCTGACCCAGATGAGCATCGCCGGCGCGGAGGTCGCGCCCGGGAAAGTGACGCTCAAGGGGACCTGCCTGAAGAACAACGCCCCGTTCGAATATTCCGCGGCGCGCGCCCTCCTGGCGGCCGGCCGCCGGCCCAACTCCGCCGGCCTGGCGACGGACGGCATGCTGACGCTTGATCGGGGCGGCTTTGTCGCGGTCAACGAACGGCTCGAAACAGGGATCCCCGGCGTGTATGCCATCGGCGACCTCATCGGCGGCAAGCTCCTGGCCCACAAGGCCTATCATGACGCGATCGTCGCCGTGGAGAACGCCTGCGGCATGCACAGGACCGTCGATTATCGCGCTCTGCCGATGGCCGTGTTCACCGACCCGGAATTCGCTTCCGTCGGCCTGACCCAGGAAGAGGCGGAAGGAAAGGGGATCAAGGTCCGTTCGGGGGTGTTCCCGCTCCAGGCCAGCGGCCGGGCGCTGACCATGGATAGTCTCGACGGCTTGGTAAAGGTTCTGGCCGACGAGAAGGACCGCATCATCGGCGCCCACATCGTCGCGCCCGGCGCGAGCGAGATGATCCACGAGCTGGCCCTGGCTGTCGCCCGGGAAGCCACGCTTTCCGAGATCGGCGGGCTCATCCATATCCATCCCACGCTCTCCGAGGCCGTCGGGGAGGCGGCTCTCAAGGCGAAGAACGAGGCCCTCCACCTCCTGAATTGACAGCCCGTCCCCCGGGGCATAAAATGGCCGCGCATATCATGAGCGACGGCGATTTCATTTACGGGAAGGGCTTCCACGAAGAGGAACGGGACGACTTCACCCGGTTCCGCTGGATATCTGGGTCGGCCGAACTGACGGTCCCGGCGGAGGCCGTCGCGCGGAACCGGTATCTGACGCTCCCGGTGTTCTCGGAATTCCGGAACTTCAGCCAGGTCCTCACCGTCCGCCGAGGCGGCCGGGTCCTCGCCAAGTTCGCTCTCCTTGACCACTGGAACTATTACGGCGTCCCTCTCGCCCCGGAAGGCGGGGGAGACGACGACAAGCCGTCCGGTTCCGCCGTGACGCTGACGCTCACGCTAAACAAGCTTTTCCCCAAGAAATATTATCCGGACGATACGCGTGATCTCGGCGTCCGCATCGGCCCGCCGGAGCTCCATGACGACGAGGGGCTCCATCGGACCCTCCAAGCCTTTCATCGGAACGCCGCGTTGAACTACCGGGAGATGACGGAGGGGAAAACGGCGCTCGATTCCTATCCCCTCAACCTGGGCATCGACATTTACGGGAAGTGCAACATCAGCCCGCATTGCGTTTACTGCCTCTGGGACAGCATGAAGGTCCTCGAAGGGGCCAACGTCGACACCGCGGTCGACGCCCGGACGCTCGAGGGCTACGGCCCGTTCTTCACATCGGCACGAACGCTCGTCAACTGTTCGTTCGGCGAACCTCTCCTCCACCCGAAGTTCACGGAGCTTATGGAATTCTGCGCGCGGAATAAAAAGATCGTTGAGCTCGCGACCAACGGCCAGGCGTTCACCGAAAGGACGATCAAGGCCCTCGTCGGCAAGCCCATATACCTTTATATCTCCCTCGACGCCGCCTCGAAAGCGACCTACGCAAAGATCCGGAACGACCGGTGGGACGAGATCATTCCGGGGCTCCGGCGGCTCGGGGAGGAACGGAAGAAGGCGGGGAGCTTGCCGAGGGTCTTCATGGTCTTCATCCCCATGCGGGTCAACCGGGACGACCTCGAAGAATATTTCAAGCTGTGCCTCATCGTCGGCGCCGACGCTCTCGTCCTCAGGCCCATGCTCTTCCTGACCTCGCCGAACATCGTCGAGGAAAGGGGAGGGCACGTTTTCGATTACAGCAAGGAAATGCTCAACCGGCGGGAGGTCGAGGAGGTTATCCGCAAGGCGGAGACGTTCTCCAAAACGTACGGCGTTCCCCTGGCCAGCCAGTTCGACTTCGGGCTGATGAAAGAACCCGCCGCGGGAAGGGAAGGAGACGCGTTATGACGGCGCCCGCCGACCCTCGCGCGACCGTCGTCGATCCCGAAGTCCTGGGCGGGGCGAACCTGCCGCTATGCCGCGAGCCCTGGATGAGCTTCTATATCCTGAGGCGCGGCGTCATGCCGTGCTGTTACGGTTTCCCCGTGGACGAATTCATCACCGACTACTCCCGCGTCTGGAATTCCCCGAAGCTGCAAGAGATCCGGAGCTATCTCGCCAAGGGAAAGCTCAGCCCCTATTGCCTCAAGTGTCTGAGCTGTCCGATCGTCCAGCGGGAGCTCGCGAAAAAGGACGGGAAGTCCGGCGATCCCGACGCGCCAGTCGTCGTCGCGCCGAAGTCGTCCGCTCGTCCTGCGCCTCGTCAACCGGGCCCTCTTCCGGCTCCCGGCCAGGATCTGGCGCGCCCTTAAGCGGTCCTGACCGCGGCCGCTATTTCTTGTTCCCGACGTAGCCGAGAGATTTGAGCATCTCTTCGGCCTTGGCGTCGACCGCGACGTCCTTCTTGTTCTTAAGGACATCCCGGACGAAGGCATCCAGCCGTTCCTTGAGCGCGAGCGCTTCGGCCGGGAGCCCGTCCTCGAGCGTCACAGCGCTTTTCTCGTCGGGATCCTTCCCGTGGTCGAAATATTCATAGCGGCCGGTCGCCGGGCAGAAAATGAGATGCTTCGATCGTTCGAGGATCCCGAATCTGTCCTGGGCGGCCTCGGGTCTGTATGTTTCCTGGAAGACGGCCGTTTCGGTCCCGGGCGCGAGCTTGAGGAGGTCCCGGCCCCGGAACGAGGCCGGGACGGTAATGCCCATGAGCTCGGCGATGGTGGGCGCGACATCGAGGAGGGTCACGGTCTCCTCCCTCCGGACTCCCTTTGCCCGGGCCCCCGGAAGGCGGACGATGAAAGGAACTTCCATATAGATCGGGTTGAGGAAATGGACGTGGCCGATATGGGGATCGCCCACTGCCGTCCGGTATTCGCCGAGACCCTCGCCATGGTCGCCCGCGGCCAGGATCGCCGTACGGTCATATAGGCCGAGCTTCCGGAGCTCGTCGAAGAGCTTCCCGATCTCGCGGTCCATGAATTCGACCTCGCGCCGGTACCCTTCGCGGGCGGCCTCGACCGGGACGATCAGATTTCCCCGGAGGACGAGCGTGACGGAGCGCGGCCCCTCCGCGCAGGCGACCTCGATCTCGGAGCGGCCCTTCAGGAAGGTCACGCCGTCGTCCCGGCGGAAGGCCGTATCGGCCGGGAACCTGGCGGAGATGCCCTTCGCGTCCGCGGGATCCAGGACGAACTTGTCCATCCTGGCGGCGAACCGGCCGGCCTCGACGGGATAGGGGTTGGCGATCTCGAAGACGAGCCGGTTGACGCCCTTATCGAGGTCGAGACGCACCTGGATCGTCGCGCCCCTCTCGATGCAGAACGCGCCCAAGGGCTTCCCGTTGAGGCTGATCTTCGTGTCGTCCGGGGTGCCGGGCGGGGCGTAAGGATCATGGGGGTCGGAATAGTGGACCCAGAGGAAGAACCGCCGGGACCTGTTGGCCTCGAGCCACGGAAAGACCCTGGCGTTGACCTCGTCGGCGGAGAGATACCAGCGGTCGGACGGAAAATCGTCCGCATATGTCTCGAAGCCCCTGCCGAGCCCGAATTCGGAAGCGAGGACGCCGAGGCTGACGAACGCCGCGGTGGCGAAGCCGTTTCGCCGGAACAGCTCGGCGAGGGCCGGTCGGGCCCCGGACCGCCGGACGGCCTGGCCGTTGTTATAGTTCCCGATCGCATGCGGAGCCTCGGAGAAGAACATCGAGGCGTGGGAGGGGAGGGTGATGGGGATGAGGGAATTCGCGTTCTCGAAGAGCATCCCTTGCGCCGCCAGCGCGTCGAGGGCGGGAGTCCGCGCGTTCCCCGCGTGATAGGCGCCGACGAAATCCGCCCGCGTCGTGTCCAGGGTGATCAGGACGAGATTGGCGGGTCCGGCCCCCCGCCGGCAGGAGGCCGAGGATACCAGGAGGATCGCGCAGGCCAGGGCGAGCTTCCCGCGGCGGGAGCTTCTCCGGGGACTCGAGGATCTGGACATCGTTGGGCCGCTTCGCGATATCGTATTATGGAGAATGCGTGAGGGATTGTCAAAATAGTTGCATTGCACCGGGCGATTGGCTACAATTCTTTGGCCTGAGTGAAATCGTGAACGAGCTTGTCCTGACCTTCATCGTCTTCGGCGTCCTGGGCGTCGTCATGCTGTTCATGAACCGGCTCCTCGGACCCCGCAAACGTGTGCCGGCGAAGGACCTTCCGTTCGAATGCGGCAGCCCTTACCTCCAGAAGGGCATTCCTCCGGTCCCCGTCCCCTTCGCGCTCGCGGCCCTGATGTTCCTTCTCTTCGATGTCGAGGTGGTCTTCTTTTTTCCGATGGCCCTGGTGCTCAGGGAGGCCGGGGCGCGGGGCGTCCTCGCGTTCGTCACGTTTCTGGCGGTTCTCGTCCCGGGCTTCATTTTCGCCTGGAAAAAGGGTGCCTTCGATTGGGACCGATGAGCGGCGATTTCCTGACGACGAAGCTCGATAGCGCCCTCGGATGGGCCCGGAAGTTCTCGCTGTTCCACTATCCCTTCATCACCGCCTGCTGCGGGATGGAGTACATGTCCACCGCCTGCGCCCACTTCGACCTGGACCGATTCGGAGCCGGCCTGACCCGTTTTTCCCCGCGCCAGGCCGACCTCCTGATGGTCGTCGGGACGATCTCGATGAAACTGGCCCCGGTGCTGCGGACGGTTTATGACCAGATGGCCGAACCGAAGTGGGTCGTGGCCTTCGGGACATGCACCGTGAGCGGCGGCATCTATGACAATTACGCGGTCGTCCAGGGAATCGACACGATCATCCCGGTGGACATCTATATTCCGGGCTGTCCGCCCCGCCCGGAGACCGTCCTGGACGGCATGATCAAGCTGCAGGAAGGGATCCGGCAAGGGAAACAGGAGTGGAGATGGGGCCGCAAGGGCTGATCGAGGCGATCGAGGCGAGGTTCCCCGGGGAAACAGGGGGGGCGTCCGTGGACGGCATGGATGTCGTCTTGACCCTCCGCCGGGAATCCCTGATCGCCGTCGCGGGATTCCTCAAGGGGCCGCCGCATGCCTACAGGATGCTGCTCGACCTGACCTGCGTCGATCTTCGGGCTTCCGCGGGGGTGTTCGAGATGGTCTATCATCTGAATTCCCTGGAACGGCCGAGCCGGGTCCGGATCAAGGTCCGGCTCGGGGCCGACGGCCCGGCCGTCGATTCCCTCACCGGGCTCTGGAAGAACGCCGACTGGCTCGAACGGGAGGTCTTCGACATGTTCGGGGTCGTCTTCAACGGCCACCCGAACCTGAAGCGGATCCTGATGTACGAGGGTTTCGAGGGGTTCCCCCTGCGCAAGGATTACCCTCTCCGCCGCCGCCAGCCGCGTGCGGAGAAAGAGAGAGGGGCATGACGCTCGACACAAGCCCCGGGCGCGGCACCATGCTCATCAACCTGGGCCCGTCCCACCCCTCCATGCACGGCACGGTCCGCGTCATGGCCGAGCTCGACGGCGAGCGCGTCGTCTCCTCCGAAGTGGAGATCGGTTACCTCCACAGGGGATTCGAGAAGACCTGCGAGCACCGGACCTGGTTCAACCTCCTGCCCTATACGGACCGTCTGAATTACGTCTCGCCCCTGATCAACAACACGGGCTACGCCCTGGCCATGGAAAAACTCCTGGGCGTCGAGGCGCCCGAGCGGGCCCAGTATATCCGTGTCCTGATGGGCGAGCTGTCCCGCGTGTCCGATCACCTGACGTGCCTTGCGGCCATGTCCATGGAGTGCGGGGCCTTCACGGTGTTCCTGTACATGATGAAGGCCAGGGAATACATCTGGGACGTCATCGAGTTCACGACGGGGGCCCGGATGACGACCTCGTACATCCGGATCGGCGGCGTGCGCGCGGAGCTCCACCCCGATTACCGGGCGGCCCTGGCCAAAGCCGTCCTCGAGACGCGACGCGTCCTCAAGGACGTTCATGGCCTTCTCGACAAGAACTCGATCTTCCTCGGCCGGACGCGGGGGACCGGCGTCATGACGGCCGACGAGGCCGTCGCCTACGGATGGACCGGGCCATGCCTCCGTTCGACCGGGGTCTCATACGACGTTCGCAAGGTCCGCCCCTACCTCGTCTACGACCGGATGGATTTCGAAATCCCCCTGGGCGAGTACGGGGACAATTTCGACCGGTACATGGTCCGGATGAAAGAGGTCGACCAGAGCCTGAGGATCGTCGAACAGGCCGCGGCGGCCCTCCCGCCCCGGGGACCTGTTGTCTCGGCAGAAGTCTCAGCCGTCGAGCCCGCGGAGGCCATAAGCGCCTCCCGGCGCCGCAGGGTCGAGGCCCCGATCCGCCTGTCTCCCAACCTCGAGGGGAGCGAAAAGGAAGCTGCCGCAGGGATACGGGCCTCGGACCCGCGTTGCGCCCTCCCGCTCAAGGAAGACGCCTACACGACCATGGAGGGGCTCATCTCCCATTTCCTTTTCTTCATGGACGGCCACGGTATCCGCCCTCCCGCGGGCGAGGTGTATTCATCCGTCGAGGGAGGGAACGGCGAGCTTGGCTTCTATATCGTTTCCGATGGGACGGACAAGCCTTACCGCCTGCATCTGAGGGCCCCCTGTTTTCATCTCGTCGCGGCGCTCGAGCGGCTCATCCGCGGCCGATTCGTGGCCGATATCATCCCCACCTTCGGGTCGCTCAACATGATCGGGGGGGAGCTCGACCGATGAATCCCGTCCTGTCCGCCGAGGTCCGGGAAGAGATCCGCGCGATCGCGTCGCGCTATCCCCGGGGGGAGGCGGCCCTTCTTCCCGTCCTCCATCTCCTCCAGAGGCTGTCGGGCGCCATCACTCCGGTCGAAGAGCGACAGGCGGCCGAAGCCCTCGGTCTCGACCCGGTCCGCGTCCGGGAGGTCGTCACCTTCCACACGATGTTCAGGACCCGGCCGGCCGGGGCACACATCATCGAGGTATGCATCAACCTGAGCTGTACGATGGCCGGTTCGGAAGCCGTCCTCGATCGGCTCCGCGAGGCGTTGGGCATCGGTCCCGGCGAGACGACGGCCGACGGGAAGTTTACTCTGGTCACGGCGGAATGCCTGGGGAATTGCGACCGGGCGCCGTGCCTCACGATCGACGGTGAGGATCACGGTCCGGTCGATCCCGACGCGATCGACGCATTGTTGGCGGCCTCGGGCCGGGAAAAGGGATACGGCGAGGGGAATGCCTCCGGGGAACGGGGGAAGTCATGACGACGACCTCCCTGCGGCCGCTCATGGACGCCGCGGAAAACCTCTTCCGCCTGGACGCCTTTCGGCGGCGCGGCGGGTACGAGTCCGCCCGCAAGGCCCTGGACATGGCGCCTTCCGACGTCTTGGCCGAGGTCCGCAAGGCCGACCTCCGGGGCCGGGGCGGGGCGGGCTTTCCCGGCCGGGGTCAAGTGGGGATTCATCCGGCGCGACGGCGACAAGCCCGTTTACCTGTGCGTCAACGCCGATGAAGGGGAGCCGGGGACGTTCAAGGACCGCTGGCTCATGACCCACGAGCCCCATCTCCTGCTCGAGGGCATCATCATCACGGCCCACGCCGTCGGCGCCCGCCAGGCGTTCGTCTACGTCCGGGGAGAATACGAAGGCGCCGCCCGCCGCCTCGAAGAGGCCGCCGCCGAGGCCCGCCAAGCGGGGTTCCTCGGGGAGAAGGTCTTCGGGAAGGACTTCGGCCTCGAGGTCGTGATCCACAGAGGCGCCGGGGCCTATATCTGCGGGGAGGAAACCGCCCTCTTGGAATCGCTCGAAGGAAAACGCGGCGAGCCGAGACTGAAGCCTCCCTTCCCCGCCTCCGTCGGGCTGTTCGGCGCGCCCACGGTCATCAACAACGTCGAAACGCTTTGCAACGTCCCGCGGATCATCGGCGAAGGGGGAGAGGCGTTCGCGGCCGCCGGTCGGCCCGGCGACGGAGGGACGCGTCTTTTCGGCGTGAGCGGGGCCGTCCGCCGTCCGGGCCTTTACGAGCTCCCGGTCGGGACCCCGCTCCGAGAGCTCCTCTTCTCCCGGGCGGGGGGGCCGCCGGAAGGGACGTCGATCAAGGGGGTCATTCCCGGGGGGATGTCCGCCCCGATCCTCAGGCCGGACGAGTTCGACCTTCCCTTGGAATGTAATGTCCTGGCCGGGGCCGGGACAATGATGGGATCGGGCGCCGTCATCGTCGTCGGCTCGAACACCTCCATGCTGGAAGTCCTCGGCGTCATGACGCGGTTCTACGACCATGAATCGTGCGGCCAATGCACGCCCTGCCGGATAGGGACTTCGTGGATGCACAAAAGCGCGGCCCGTATTGCCGCCGGAGGCGGGGAATCCCGGGACTTCGACGAGATCGTCCGCGTCGCCGCGTCCATCAAGGGAAGGACCTTCTGTCCCCTGGGAGACGCGGCGGCCCTTCCCGTCCTCGCCCTGGTCGGCAAGTTCCGGGCGGAACTCGAAGAACGGGCCGCGGAAGCCGCCGCAAGGAAAAAGACATGATGAAGATCCGGATCGACGGCCGCGAGATCGAGACCGCCGAGGGAGCGACCGTCCTCGCCGCCGCCCGCGCCGCGGGGATCGATATCCCGCACTTCTGCCACCACCCGGCCTTCGAGCCGGAGGGCACGTGCCGGATGTGCCTCGTCGGCATCGAAGGCTCGCCCAAGCTCGAGCTCGCTTGCGCCACGAAGGTCCGGGACGGGATGAAGGTCACGACGAACGGGCCTGAAGTCGCCGCGGCGCGGAGAGAAGTCCTGGAGTTCCTGCTGGCCGAGCACCCGTTGGATTGTCCCGTCTGCGACAAGGCCGGCGAATGCCGCCTCCAGGATTATTACGACCGGTACGGGCGCTTCGACGGACGATTCCGCGAAACGCGGGAGAAGAAGGATAAGATCGTCCCCATCGGGAGGAGCCTCATCCTCGACAACGAACGGTGCATCCTTTGCACGAAATGCGTCCGGTTCCTGCGCCGCGTCACCGGGACGGGGGAGCTGGGCGTCTATCAGAGAGGCGTTCGGACATGGATAGGGCTCTGTGAGGGACGGAAGATCGACAACGATTATTCCGGGAACCTCGTCGAGATCTGCCCGGTCGGGGCCATCACCGACGCCGATTTCCGGGGGCGGACCCGGACCTGGCTCATGGAAAAGGGGGATTCTCTCTGCCCGCATTGCGGCCGCGGGTGCAACGTCACCCTGGAATTCCGGCCCGCGTCGGAGAGGACCGGGGAAGGGACGAGGGTCTTCAGGGTCCGTGCCCGCGAGAACCCCGCCGTCAACGGCCATTGGATCTGCGACCTGGGCCGCTATGCCCACCCGAAATGGACGGAGAATAGGTGCCTGAGGGTGCTGATGACAAAGGACAGAACGGTGACCGAACTGTCCTGGGACAAGGCGCTCATCATGCTGGAGGAAAAGGTCCGGGGGTTGCGGGGAGCGGGCCGGGGAGGACGCATCGGGCTCGTCCTCGATACATTTTTGTCCAACGAGGAGCTCTCCCTCGTTCGGCAGGCCTTCGCCGAGCCCATTGCAGGCCGGAATTATTGGTTTGCCGACCCTCTGCCGGGCCGGGCCGACGGACTCCTCTTGACGGCCGAGCGAAGCCCGAACCGGAGGGGCGCCCACGACCTCGGATTCGAGCTCAGGCCGCCGGACCTCGGGGAGATCGCAAAGGGCGCGGACCTCCTCCTCATATTCGGGACCGGCCTGCTGGAACACGGCTCCGAGTCCCGCGTCCGGGAAGTTCTTGCCGGCGTCCGCGCCAAGTTCCTCTTCACGACCCGTACCGGGGCGTTGGACCGGAACGTCGACGTCATCCTGCCGACGGCCCTCATGGCGGAACGATCGGGGTCGGTGACGAACGTCGACGGGAAGGTCCAGGCTTTCCGGCCGGTCTGGAACCCGCCCGGCGATGCCCGCCCGGCGGGCGACATCCTCGCCGACCTGGCTAAGGCGCTCGAAGGTGGAAGAGGCGCCGGGGCATGACCGATCTTCTCATCGTCCTCGCCAAGGTCGTGCTGGCGCTCGTCTGGCTCCTTTCCCTGACGCTCTTCCTGACCTGGGTCGAGCGCAAGGAGAGCGCCGTCATCCAGGACCGGATCGGTGCCAACCGCGCGTCCGTGTTCGGCCTGCGTTTCTTCGGCCTCTTCCAGCCCTTTGCCGACGCCATCAAGATGATGTTCAAGGAGGACTTCGACCCGTCCTTCACGCGGAGGTTCCTCCACGCCCTCGCTCCCTTCCTCTCGTTCTTCTGCGTCGCCGTGACCGTCGCCGCCGTGCCCTTCGGGCCCGCCATCCGCGTCGCGGGCCGGGTCATCGAGCTCGGGGTGGCCGACCTCGAGGCCGGCCTTCCGTTCGTCCTGGCCATGCTGTCGCTCGGGGTCTACGGGATCCTCGTCGGCGGCTGGGCCTCGAACAACCGGTTCGCCCTGCTCGGCGGAATGCGCGGCGCGGCCCAGCTCATTTCCTACGAGGTCGCCCTGGGACTTTCGCTCATCGGCCTCGTCATCGCCCTTCCCTCCCTGAGGATGTCCAGCATCGTCGAGTACCAGGGCGGGCTCCTCTTCGGGGTTTTGCCCCGGTGGGGGGTCCTGCTCCAGCCGCTGGGCTTTTTCGTCTTTTTCGTTGCCGCCCTCGCCGAGACAAAGCGTGTCCCGTTCGACCTCCCGGAAGGGGAGTCGGAGATCATCGGGTTCTACACGGAGTACAGCGGGCTCAAGTGGGGACTCTTCATGATGACGGACTTCCTCGAGGTCATCATCGTCTCCTGCCTCGCCGTGACCCTTTACTTCGGCGGCTGGCAGGTCCCCTGGCTCGGCCCGGACGGGTTCCGGTTCCCGTGGGGTGGGGGATGGGACCTGCCCCGCGCAGCCGTCGTCATCCTCCAGGTCCTCTCCTTCAACCTCAAGGTCCTCCTCTTCTGCGGGTTCCAGGTCCTCCTGCGATGGACCTACCCGCGCTTTCGGTACGACCAGCTCATGGATCTCGGATGGAAGGTCCTCGTCCCGCTGGGGTTCCTCAACATCCTTGGTACGGCCCTGCTCATGGGGTTGAGATGAGGAAAGCGTTCGGATATCTCGTCGCGATCGTCCAGGGAGCCCTGATCACGTCGCGCCATTTCTTCGTCAACATGGGCCGTCACACGCTCGCCCTTTTTGGGTTGAAGACGCGCCGGCCGGGGGCCGTGACCATCCAGTACCCGGAGCAGAGGAAACCGATCGCCCCCCGCCACCGCAGCCTGCACCGCCTCGTCCGCAGGGAGGACGGGCGGCCCCGATGCGTCGCCTGCATGCTCTGCGCGACCGTTTGCCCGTCGGATTGCATAACGGTCGAGGCGGCCGAGGACCCGGACCCCGAGATCCAGAAGACTCCGTCCCGGTACACGATCGACCTCGCCCGCTGCTGCTTCTGCGGTTTCTGCGTCGAGGCGTGCCCCGAGGACGCCATCCGGATGGACACGGGGATCCTCGAGGCCGCTGAGCGAAGCCGGGCCGACCTCCTCTATGAAAAAGAGGACCTTCTGAAGTGAGGGCGGAAACCCGAACCTTCGGGAGGATCTCGGTCACGGGTTTTTCCGCGGGCGCGTTCAAGGTCGACGGAGGGGCGATGTTCGGGGTCGTTCCCCGGTCCGTCTGGTCGAGGGAATGCCCGCCCGACGCCGAGAACAGGGTCCCGCTTGCTTTGAACTGCTTCCTGGTCCGGACGCCGGACGTCCTCATCCTTGCCGATACGGGCATCGGGACGCTCCTCGACCGCAAACACCTCGACTTCTACGGGTTTGTCGGGGATCCCGGCCTGGAGGTCCACCTGGCCGCGCTCGGCTGCCGGCCCGGGGACATCGACATCGTCTTCCAGTCGCACCTCCATTTCGACCATTGCGGGGGGAGCGTGAAACGCGATGCCTCCGGGGCCGTCGTCCCGGCGTTCCCCAAGGCCCGGTACGTCGTCCGGAAGGGCGAATGGGCCGCCGCTCTCCACCCCGTCGCGCGGGACAAGCCGAGCTATGTGCCGCGGCGCCTGAGGCCTCTCGAGGCCTCGGGGCGGTTGGACCTCATCGAGGCGGACGGAAAGATCGCCGACGGCGTGGAAGCCGTCCTCGTCCCCGGGCACACGGCCTTTCACCAGTGCCTGAAGGTCACGGACGGGGGGGCAATATTCTTTTTCGCGGGCGATCTCGTCCCCACCGCCGCCCATGTCGGGCCGGACGCCATCATGAGCTACGACCTCTTCCCGGCGGAGACGTTGGACAACAAGAAGAAGACCTGCGCCCGGGCGCTCGCCGGCGACTGGGTCCTCGGGTTCAGCCACGACCCGCGGCGGTTCTTCGGGAAGATCGGGAAAACGGGGCGGGAATATGCGTTCAAGGAACTCACGAGCGAAAGGGGCGGGAGGCGCGGGATTCGCAAAGAACGGAGCTGCGGACGAATGGGTTGACTTTCGCAGGCGACCTTCTTTATGATATAACTTCTTTAGTAATTATAGCTTTTTAATTCCCTAGGAGGTCTGTGAATGAAGAAAGTCACCGTTGAAGATCTGCTGGCGAAGGCCCAGCAGCCGTCCAAGGACGCTCCCCGTCTCCACAAGTTCTACAAGGGCAAGATGGGTGTTTCGTTGAAGTGCCGGGTGCGCGACTTCAACGATTTCGCCATCTGGTACACGCCCGGCGTGGCCGCGGTCTGCAAGGAGATCGCCGCCGACAGGGAAAAGGCCTATGAGTACACGAACAAGTGGAACAGCGTCGCGGTGATCAGCGACGGGACCCGGGTCCTCGGCCTCGGGGACATCGGCCCCGAAGCAGGCCTGCCCGTCATGGAAGGGAAAGGGATCCTGTACAAGTACCTGGGCGGCGTGGACGCTTTCCCGATCTGCCTGGCAGAAAAGGACCCGGACAAGATCATCGAGATCGCGCAGGGCGCTTCAGCCTTCCTTCGGCGGCTTCAACCTCGAGGACATCTCCCAGCCCAAGTGTTTCCGGATCCTGGACACCCTGCGCGAACAGTGCGAGATCCCGGTCTGGCATGACGACCAGCAGGGCACGGCCTGCGTCACGGTGGCCGGCCTCATCAACGCCCTCAAGATCGTCAAGAAGGACATGCACGAAGCTAAGGCCGTCGTCCTCGGGTCCGGAGCCTCGGGCATCAACATCGCCCGGATGATGATCAAGGCGGGGTTCAGCCCCGAGAACATGCTCTCCGTCGACACCAAGGGCATCCTGTCCCGCGACCGCATCGACCGGGAAGTGCTCCAGACCAAGTTCAAGGAAAAATGGGACATCTGCCATGCGGACGAACCCGAAGGGTCGCCTCGGCCAGGCCGCGGACGCCCTCGTCGGCGCCGACGTACTGGTCGGCGTATCCCAGCCGGGCCCCGGGACCATCAAGCCCGAGTGGGTCGGTCCATGGCCCCGAATTCCATCGTCGTTCGCCTGCGCCAACCCCGTCCCCGAGATCTGGCCCTGGGAGGCCAAGGAAGCCGGCGCGCGGGTCGTGGCCACCGGCCGGTCGCGACTTCCCGAACCAGGTCAACAACTCGCTCGGCTTCCCGGGCATCTTCCGCGGCGCCCTCGACGTCCGGGCGACGACGATCACCGACGAGATGTGCATCGCCGCCGCCCGCGAGCTGGCCAAGGTCGCCGAGGACAAGGGCATCCGCGAGGACTACATCATCCCGAACATGGACGAGTGGGAGGTCTTCCCGCGCGAGGCCGTGGCGGTCGGCTCCAAGGCCATCGAACAGGGCGTGGCCCGCTTCAAGTTCACTGCCGAGGAGCGGTTCAAGATGGCCGAAGAGACCATCCGCCAGGCCCGGAACGAGGTCCAGTGGATGATGAAGGAGGGCATCATCATCGACCCGGACAAGTAGGGCGGGGACCGACGGGACCGGAACGGAGTCGCCGGAGATTGACAACGGATCGCGACTGTGCTATTAATCATCTCACTGCGGAGTGATCGATTCAAATGTTGAGAATGAAGAAGTGGCGAAGCACAGCATGAGCGAGAACGCGGAGAGGCCCGTCGGAGAAGCCGCTGGCCCGCCCTGATCGAACACGTCCGATACGAATAATAAGCCGAGATAGTCGAATGAAGATACACGGTTCGGGCACGAAGGCCCGGAGTTCAGCGAGAGGAGGTGGGAATCATCAGAAGGAAGGCACAGCAACGGTCTTATCATAAGGTTCTAATCGATCAAAAAAACCACGAAGGAGGTTCTGGAAGATGAAAAATTTCATCAAGGTCTTAGTTTTCGGTCTGCATGGTCGCGTTTGTTTTCACGAGCTGCGCCAAGCAGCCCACCCAGCAGATGGATGCCGCCAAGGCCGCCATCGAGGCCGTCGCCCAGGCGAAGGGCGACATCTACGCCAAGGACGAGCTCAAGAAGCTCAATGACGATCTGACCGTCGCCAACGACGAGGTCACCGCCCAGTCCAAGAAGTTCTTCAAGAAGTACGGCAAGGCCAAGGAAATGCTGGCCAAGCTCGTCGACCGACGCCGACGCCGTCAAGGCCCTCATTCCCGCCAGGATCGAGGAAGCCAAGAACGCCGCCGTCCAGGCCCAGACCGAAGCCAAGGCCGCTCTTGACGAAGCCAAGGCCCTCCTCGAGAAGGCCCCCAAGGGCAAGGGCACCAAGGCCGACATCGAGGCCATGAAGGCCGACCTCGCCGGCATCGAGACCTCGTTCGCCGACGTTCAGGCCGCCATCGACGCGCCAGGACTTTTTCGGCGCCAAGGACAAGGCCGTCGTCGTCAAGGACAAGGCCGTCGTCATCTGCCGACCAGGTCAAGGCCGCCATCGAGAAGGTCAAGGGCAGATAAGGGCGATCCCGACATCAGGTCTTTGTTTTTTTGTGAGATTCCGTAGAATCGCTTCTTTGTCTCCTAGCGGTATATCTCACGGGTTGTAAGACGCCACCGGTTCCTCCGGAGGCCGGGCTCGCTGTTCAGCAGGAGCGGGAACTCTGGAGGGCCGGTGCTTCTGTTTTCGCCCCCGGGGATTATGCAGCGTACGTCGGGGACGTCAAGCGGGCCCGACAGGCTCTGGCGAATGAGAGCCTGAAGCTGGGCTGGTTCCGGGAGTACGACTCCCGTCCGGGACGACTTCCGGAGGACGCTCGTCGCGGGGGACGCTCTGCTGGCCCGGACCCGGAAGGACAAGGAAGAAAAGCGCGACAGGATCAGGGAAGAGGTCCGGGTCCTCCGGAAGAGGCTCGGCACCCTCAACGACATCACGCTGGCTCTCAACGAGCGGGGCCGGGCCCGCGGCTCGCCTGTCCCGGGCCGAGCTCATGCTCCAGGAAGCCGGGCTGATGGCCGACGGGACCAAGTACGAGGAGGCCCTCAACAAGCTCCGGGCGGCCCGGGAGGTCATCAAGGACGCCGAGGTCACCTGCCTGAAGTTCCTCAGCCGCT
Organism: Candidatus Aminicenantota bacterium; assembly: GCA_963813235.1. Lineage (GTDB taxonomy): Bacteria > Acidobacteriota > Aminicenantia > Aminicenantales > Saccharicenantaceae > JALHVH01. The sequence goes on from CAWEYF010000006.1 coordinate 118,335, forward strand.
ATCAGGACCCCCGCCAGATCGAGAATCTGGAGGAGGCTCGCCGAGGAGACCGTCCAGGAGTCACGGGCGAAGGGGACGACGGCCCTCCTCGTCATCAAGCTGGAAAAGCGGATGATCGTCTACAAGAAGGGCGTCGCCGTGGCCGAGTTCGACGTCGGCCTGGGGTTCAACGGGCTTTCCGACAAGCTCCACTCCGGCGACGACGCCACGCCCGAAGGCCGGTACCGGATCACCAAGAAGAACACGGCCAGCCGTTTCTACAAGGCCCTGCTCATCAATTACCCCAACGAAGAGGACCGGCGGCGGTTCGCGGCGGCCAAGCAGAAGAGGGAGATCCCTTATTGGGTCGGGATCGGCGGGCTCGTCGAGATCCACGGCGGAGGGGAGGACAGCCTGACCACGGGGCTGCGTCTCCGTGGACGACAGGGTCATGGACGAGCTGTTCGGCATGGTTTCCGTCGGGACCCCGGTGACGATCGTCGGGACTCTGGACAGGGAAAGCCCCATCGTCAAGGTCCTCAGGGACGAATGAGGAACATGACATGTCCTTGAAAAAGGCTTTCCTGTTCCTGGCGGCCGCCGGCTACGTGGCGGCCCTCCTGGCCGTGGGCTACGGAACGATCATCGGCCTTCGGCAATTCGCCGGTGGCGCGAAGCCGGGCCGGGAAAGGCTTCGGACGCCGACCTCCGGAAGGCCGCCGCGGCTGCGACGGCCCTGAAGAAGAAGCTCGACGGGTTCGCCCCGAAGGGGGTCCATATCGTCATCGATACGGGAGCCAACAGGTTTTATCTGAAAAAAGGGACGGAGATCGTACGTCAGGGGCTCGTTTCGACGGGGAGCGGGGATATCCTTCCGGACCCGAGCGGAAAGCGGCAGTGGATCTTCGACACGCCGCGCGGCGAGTACGCCGTCAAATCCAAGGTCGAGAATCCCTATTGGGTCAAGCCGGACTGGGCCTTCATCGAGGAGGGCGAGCCCATCCCCAAGAACAAGGACGACCGGGTCGTCGGCGGTGAGCTGGGCGACTATGCCCTGGGATTCGGCAGCGGCTATTTTCTCCACGGGACGCTGTACACGCGCCTGCTGGGCAGGAACGTGACCCACGGCTGTGTCCGGATAGGGGACGAGGACCTGAAGTTCCTCTTCAAGTCCTCTCCCATCGGGACGAAGATCTACATCTATTGAGAAGACGATGCGCCGAACGCTGATCGTCATCGCCGTCACCTTGGCCGGGGCGGTATGCGCCGGCCGTCGCCGGGGGTCAAGGAACGCCCGGGGCCGTGACCGGAAAACAGGGTCATGGAAGAAGAGTTGGCGCTGGCCAAGACCCCGGATTTCTATTTCATGATGAACCTCGGGGCGAGGACGATCGACCTCAAGGCGCGGGGGTTCGTGCTGAAGCGGTGGACGCCGGACCGGGTCCGGTTCTGGGGGACGCCGGTCGCGTTCAAAACGCTTTCGTTGGCGCGGAAGACGGCCCTGACGCTGCCGCAACGCCGCGTCATCAAGCCCGGGGAGCCGGAGACCGTATCGACCAAGCCCGGGCGAATTCGAGCTCGAGGCCCTCGAGGTCAAGGACATGCCGAAGGCTTATACGCTGGAGCTTGAGGACGGGACGAGGATCTTGAGTCGCTCCCAGGGCCAAAGGGCTTTCAGGCGCCTGGAAGGACCTCAAGTGGTACATCGGCCTCCCCCTGAGGACCCTCAAGATCGAGGCGGAAGAAGCAGGCCGATGACCTTCATCGAAGTCAGCTTTGAAGATCCCAATGAAGGACAGGCGATGTATTGGGCCCTTACCGAAGGGCTGAAGGGACTAGTTTGGCTGCCGAAGCCTGATTAGCCCGGAATTAAAAGAAGGGTTTTTCCCCAAGCTGAAGAAGAATAAAAAAGTTTATAATAATAGTTGACAAACGGATGCTCAAATAATATATTAGTAATCTACTAATAGAAAAGGAGGATCAAATGGCAAAGATCATAGGAATCGATCTCGGGACGACGAATTCCTGCGTCGCCATCATGGAGGGTGACAAGACAACGGTCATTCCGAATGAAGAGGGAGGAAGGACGACTCCTTCCGTGGTCGCTTTTACGCCCAAGGGCGAGATCCTCTCCGGCCAGGTCGCCAAGAGACAGAGAGTGACCAACCCGGAGAACACGATCTATTCCATAAAGAGGTTCATGGGCCGGCGCTTCGCCGAGGTCAGTCAGGAGATCAAGCAGGTCCCCTTCAAGGTGATCGAAGCCCCGAACGGAGGCGTTGAGGTCGAGGCGCTGGGCAAGCGCTACGCCCCGCCGGAGATCTCCGCCTACATCCTGAAGAAGCTGAAGAAGGCCGCCGAGGATTACCTCGGAGAGAAGGTCGAGAAGGCCGTCATCACCGTCCCGGCCTATTTCAACGACAGCCAGCGGAAGGCGACAAAGGACGCCGGCAAGATCGCCGGGCTCGATGTCGTCCGCATCATCAACGAGCCGACCGCGGCCGCCCTGGCTTACGGAATGGACAAGAAAAAGGACCAGGTCATCGCCGTCTACGATTTCGGCGGCGGCACGTTCGACATCTCCATCCTCGAAGTCGGGGAAGGCGTCGTCGAGGTCAAGTCGACCAACGGCGACACGCACCTCGGCGGCGACGACATCGACCAGAAGGTCCAGGACTGGCTGGTCGGCGAATTCAGGAAGGAATCGGGCATCGACCTCTCCCGGGACAAGATGGCTCTCCAGCGGCTCAAGGAAGCCGCCGAGAAGGCCAAGATCGAGCTGTCGACGACGATGGAGACCGAGATCAACCTGCCGTTCGTCACCGCCGACGCCTCCGGCCCGAAGCACCTCCTGATGAAGATGACCCGGGCCAAGCTCGAGAGCCTCATGGAGGACCTCGTCCAGCGGTCGGTCGGTCCCTGCCGCCAGGCCCTGGCCGACGCCAACCTGAAGACCGAGGCCATCGACGAGGTCATCCTTGTCGGGGGCCAGACGCGGGCGCCCCGCATCCAACAGCTGGTCAAGGACCTCTTCGGCAAGGAGCCGCACAAGGGCGTCAACCCCGACGAGGTTGTCGCCGTGGGCGCCGGCATCCAGGGCGCCGTCCTCTCGGGCGAGGTCAAGGACGTCCTCCTCCTCGACGTCACCCCCTTGACCCTGGGCATCGAGACCTTGGGGGGGGTTTTCACGAAGATGATCCCGCGCAACACCACGATCCCGACCAAGAAGGCCGAGGTCTTCTCGACGGCGTCGGACGACCAGCCGAGCGTCGAGATCCACGTCCTCCAGGGAGAGCGGGAGATGGCTTCCGCCAACCGGACGCTCGGCCGGTTCCACCTCGACGGCATCCCGCCGGCTCCCCGCGGTGTCCCCAAGATCGAGGTGAGCTTCGACATCGACGCCAACGGCATCCTCCATGTCTCCGCCCGGGACACGGGAACGGGAAAACAGCAGGCCATTACCATCACCGGGCACAGCGGGCTGGACGAGAGGGAGATCGACCGGATGGTCAAGGACGCCGAATCCCACTCGGCGGAGGACAAGAAGCGGCGGGAGGTCATCGACGCCCGCAATCATGCCGATCAGCTCATTTATAGCCTTGAGAAGCTCCTCAAGGAAAACAAGGACCGCATCCCGGAGGCCGAGGCGAAGAAGGTCCAGGCCGAGATCGAGAACACCCGGAAGGCGGTCGCGGGGGAAGACCTCGAAACCATCAAGTCCGCTATGGAATCGCTGTCCCGGGCCTCCCACAAGCTCACCGAAATCCTCTATCAGCAGGCCGGGCCCCAGCCCGACCCGGGCCCTGCGGGCGGCGGCGCCGAGGGGCCGTCGCCGCACGACGGCGGACGGCCGTCCGCCGGCGGCCCCGAGGAAGAGGTCATCGACGCCGAGGTTGTCGACGACGAGAAAAAGAACTAAACTAGTCCGTGACTGACCGGGGGCCGGCCGGCGCCGGCCTTCCGGGAACATCACCATGGCCAAAGACTATTACGAAGTCCTCGGCGTCTCCCGGAGCGCGCAGGTCGCGGAGATCAAGAAAGCCTACCGCCGGCTTGCCCGGAAGCATCACCCCGACCTGAACCCCGGGGACAAGAGCGCCGAGGCGAAGTTCAAGGAGATCCAGGAGGCCTATTCCGTCCTGACGGACCCCAAAAAGAAGGCCCAATACGACCAGTTCGGCTTCGCCGGGGACGTCCCTCCGGAAGGGGCGGGTCCCCGCGGCCGCCCGGCGGGCTTCGAAGGGTTCGATTTTTCCGATTACGGCACGTCTTCGTTCAAGGACTTCTTCGAGAATCTGTTCGGGGGCGGCGGGCCTCGCCCGGGGACCGTCGCGACGGAGCGCGGCGAGGACCTCAACTATTCGATGAACCTGGGCTTCGAGGACGCGATCCACGGCGTCCAAACCCGCATCCGCCTGACCCGGCTCGCCCCGTGCCCGTCCTGCGGGGGGCGGGGCGCCGTGACGGCGGGCGGCGCGAAAGCTTGCCCCGCCTGCGGCGGCACCGGACGCGGATTCGCCCAGCGGGGCTTCATGAAGTTCTCGACGGCCTGCGCCGCCTGCGGCGGCACGGGCGCGACCCCGGGCGAAGCCTGCCGGGAGTGCCGCGGCGTCGGGCTCCTTCCAGAAGACCGAGCAGGTTTCGGTCCGGATCCCGGCCGGCGTTGACTCCGGGTCCCGGGTCCGTATCCCCGGCAAGGGCAACGCCGGGCGGAACGGCGGTCCGACCGGGGACCTCTACATCCAGATCGAAGTTTCGCCTCACCGCTTCTACCGGCGCGAGGGGCCGAATATCTCCTTCAAGCTCCCCATCACTGTCCCCGAGGCCACCCTGGGGGCCAAGATCAGCGTCCCGACCATCTTCGGGCCGACGACCATCCGCATCCCCCCGGGCACAAAGTCGGGACAAAAGTTCCGGCTCAAGGACAAGGGGGCGCCCCATCCCGGGGAAGAAGGCCCGGGGCGACGAGGTCGTCGAAGTGACGATCGTGCCGCCGCCCTTCGCCGACCAGCGTGTCCGGGAGCTCATGAAAGAGCTGGAAAAGATTTCCGGCCCGGACCCCAGGGCGGACTTGGGGGGGAATTGACATGGCCAAGAAGTCTAAGAAGGACACGCAGGGCCCAACCCGCTATTACCACATCAGCAGTGTCTCGAAGATGTACAACATCCACCCCCAGACGCTCCGCCTCTATGAGCGGGAAGGGCTCCTCAAGCCGTCGCGGAGCGAGGGGAACACGAGGATGTACTCGGCCGAGGACCTCAAGCGGCTTTCGACGATCCTGAACCTCATCCGGGACCTGGGCGTGAACCTGGCGGGCGTCGAGGTCATCCTCAACATGCGGGGCCGGATGGAGGAGATCGAGGTCGAAGTCAACCAGTTCCTCGAGTTCGTCCGCCGGGAGTTCTTCCAGGGGAAGGACGAGGAGTTCGAGGCGCGGCGGAAGGCCCTCGTCCGGGTCCACCCGTCGCGCATCGTCAAGGTCGGAAGACCGGACACCTGATGACGGACCGCAAGGACTACCCGGACTCCAGGAACCTGAAGCTCTACCTCGACGAGATCGCGAAGTTTCCCCCCTCACCGAGGAGGAGGAGAAGAAGGTCGGCGAGCGGGCCCGGGAAGGCGATCTGGATGCCATGCGCCGGCTCATCGAGTCCAACCTCAAATTCGTCGTCTCTTACGTGAAGAAGTACCGGGGGATGGGGCTTGGCCTGCTGGATCTCATCAACGAGGGAAACGTCGGGCTCATCGAAGCGGCCAAGCGCTTCGACCCGACCCGAAACGTCCGGTTCATCTCCTACGCCGTCTGGTGGATCCGCCAGGCCATCCTCCACGCCCTGTCCCAATATTCCCGTATCTACAATATTCCCCAGAAGATGTCCGACCAGATCTCGGCGATGAAGAAGAAGACCGCGGAGCTCAAGGCGGAGTTGGGCCGCGAGCCCACCCGCGCGGAAGTCGCCCGGGGGGTGGGGATCTCCGAAGAGGACGCCGACGACCTGGCCGTGCTCGAGGAGAAGAACGTCTCCCTGAGCGACCGGCTCTCGGATGACGGCCTGGAGGTCGAGGACCGGCTCAGCGACGACCTCAGCCCGCCGGTCGAGTACCTGATCATCAAGTCCTCCGTCCGGCAGCAGATCCGGGCGATGATCGGGGAGCTGGATGAGAAGGAAGCGGTTGTGCTAAAATTGCGCTTCGGGCTGGACGACGACCGCCCCAGGACCCTCCAGGAGATCGGAGACCGCCTGGGCCTGACGCGGGAACGCATCCGGCAGATCGAGCAGAAAGCGATGCGGAAGCTCTCCCGTTCGCGGAGGCTTCAGCAGCTCAGAGGATACCTGAATTGACCAACGCAACGACCTGTTCCAAGTGTCTCGGGACCGGATGGATCATCGAGAAGGCCGATAAGGGTCCGATCGCGAAGCGATGCGCCTGCTTTCACGAACGGCAGGCGGCCGTCCTTCTCGAGAAGGCCAACATCCCCAAGCGCTACAAGGATTGCACGATCAGGAACTTCGAGATCCACAAGGACAACGATTCCCACAAGGATGCCCTGGCCATCTCCAAGACGTTCGTCAAGAACTTCCCCGCCCAGGAGGTCGGCCTCCTGTTCATCGGCCCCTGCGGGGTGGGGAAGACCCACCTGGCCATAGGCATCATCCAGGAGCTCATAGCGAAAAAGAACGTCTCCTGCGTCTTTTACGATTTCCGGGACCTCATCCGGGAGATCCAGAACACGTTCGCCCCGGACTCCGCCCTCACCGAGTCCGACGTCCTCGCCCCGATCTTCAGGAGCGACGTCCTCGTCCTCGACGAGCTCGGGGCCAAACGGACGACGGCCTGGGTCGAAGAGACCGTTTTCTACATCATCAACCACCGCTACAACCACAAGAAGACGACGATCTTCACGTCGAACTATCCGGATACCGAGGAGACGGAGGACAATCGCGACTCGTTCTACAAGAAGGGCGGCGACACGCTCGTCGACCGGATCGGCATCCGCCTGCGCTCGCGGGTCTACGAGATGTGCAAGATCGTCGAGATGTGGGGCGAAGATTACCGGAAGCTGGCCAAGCAGGCCTCCTACCGGTTCTGACGCGCGCCGGCCGTTTCCCCTTGAAAAGCCGTTGCCTTCCCCTACGAATAATGCTATCTTATTTCCGCCTTGCTCCTCGGTAGCTCAATTGGCAGAGCGGGTGGC
>CAWEYF010000007.1:0-19711 GCA_963813235.1 Candidatus Aminicenantota bacterium
TGCCGCTGTACAGGGGAGAACGATTTAAGTTCCTCCGGACGACCTCGTGTGTCCCGGGGTTTGTGTATCCCGAATGGCACGAGGATCCTGTTCTCGAGGCGGCGGGTGGTCCTGAAGGAAAATGGGACCGGGGGCTCGTCCCCGCCTGGGGCGTAAAGCGTGTCCAATCTACGGTCAGGGAGTCCAGACGCATCGGAGTGCCCGTTTTTAGCCGAAACATGCTGAATCCCATGGTTTCAAGGTTTTTGGAAAGCTCAATAGAGGGCGGCTCGTTGGCGCGGCCGGCCGGATAGCTTTCGAGGCCGATGTGGATGACTCCGTTCAGGAAGGTCCCCGGGGTCACGACGACGGCTCGGCTCGATAGGGAGGTCCCATCCAGGGTCCGGACACCGACGGCCCGGCCTCCCCGGACGAGGATCTCCGAGACGATGCCCTGGAACAAGGTCAGCCCCTGGCGCCTTCCAGACGCTTCTTCATTGCGAGCCTGTATTGGGCTTTGTCGCATTGGGCCCGCGGAGCCTGGACGGCGCCGCCGCGGCTCCGGTTGAGGAGCCTGAACTGGATCCCCGTCTCGTCGGCCAGGAGCCCCATAAGGCCGCCGAGCGCGTCGATCTCCCGGATGAGGTGCCCCTTGGCGAGCCCGCCGATGGCCGGGTTGCAGGACATCTGGGCGATGGTCTCGAGATGCATTGTGACCAGGCAGGTCTCGAGGCCCATGGTGCTCGCGGCGGCCGCGGCCTCGCAACCGGCATGCCCCGCCCCGATTACGACAGTGTCGAAGTTTACGCCTTTCATGTCACGATCATTATACACAGAACGAGGGCGATTTTATCGTGCGATTCAGGCAGGGCCCCCTGAGATGCAGTTACTTGCCCACGCAAAATCTGCCGAAGATGTCGTCGATGACCTCGCCGGCCCTGATCTCTCCGGTAAGCCGCCCCATGGGGGAAGGACTCCGCGGAGCTCTTCCGCGACGATCTCGTCCGGATAGCCGGTCCGGAGGAGGGTGCCTGGCTTCTCTCGAGGGCGGCGAGCATCTCCTCGAGGAGTAGTTTTTGGCGCAAATGGAGGACGAGGTCCTCCTGTTTCCTCTTCGACGGCCTGAAACTCTCGTATAAACGGGACTTCAAACCGTCGATGTTCGTGCCCTTCAGGGCCGAGACCTCGACCACCGGGACCGTCCCGGCCAGCCCGGCGAACCCGGTGCCGGCGGCCCGCGGCATCACATCTATCTTGTTGATTACAATAATATTAACTGCCTTTTGAACTTCTCGAGAAGCCGCTTGTCCTCCCGGCCCGGAGGCCGGGACCCGTCGAGGACAAACAAGACTCCGTCGGCATCCCTGGCTTGCCGCTCGCTTCTGCGCATCCCCTCTCTCTCTATGGGGTGCGTGGCCTGGCCCAGCCCGGCGGTATCGACGAGGTGAAAAACGGAATCGCGCACGATCATCTTCTCCCTGAGGAAGTCCCGGGTGGTCCCGGGATAGGGAGTGACGATGGCCCTGTCCTGGCCGAGGAGTGCGTTGAAGAGTGTGGACTTTCCGACGTTCTTCTTCCCCGCGATGGCCAGCGTGATGCCCTCGGCCAGAGCCCGCCCGGCTTCGTATCCGGCGGTGAGCGATCCTACATCCCGGATCAGCCGTCGAGCTTCCGCGCCGTGACGTTGCGGGATATCCTCAAGGTCTTCGTCGGGAAACTCGATCCCGGCCTCGATGCCGGACAAGAGGTGGATGAGCTTCTCCCGGACAGCGCCTATCTTCTTCGATAGGCTTCCGCCCAGCTGGCCGAAGGAGATCCTGGCCTGGGTCAGAGAGGCCGCCCGGATGAGGTCGTTGACGGCTTCGGCCTGGATGATGTCCAGACGGCCATTGATATAGGCCCTCAGCGTGAATTCCCCGGGGTCCGCCGGGCGTGCCCCCGCACGGACCCCGAGACGGATGACTTCCTCTAGGACTATTGGACTGCCGTGACAACTTATCTCCACGACGTCCTCCCGGGTGTATGAGTGAGGCCTCTTGTGGAAGGTCAGGAATGCCTCGTCGAACTCTGCCCCGCTGCCCGGGCCATGCACCACGCCGAGGATGGGTTTCCCCGCAACTATCGGGCCGCGCCGGGGCTTGAAGACGTGTTTCGCGATCCGAAGCGCCCGCGGGCCGCTCAGCCTGACGATCCCCAGCCCGCCATACCCCGGCGGCGTCGAGATCGCAATGATCGTATCTTCAAGCATGTTACGCCGCCAATTGTATGGGACCGGGGCGACTTAGTAAATAGGGCCAATAACTTAGGCCGGTCCCGGCCCAGTTGTCATATTGGCTTTTAGGATCGCCGCACGAAGGACGAATGGGATAACGGCGATGAAGGCCACCCTGAAGCCCCCCGTAGCGGAGGGGGGACCCCGCCGTTCACGGCGGGGGGAACCGCCGGGACTGGTTCCAGGGGGTCGGGGGGACAGGGGTGGCCTTCATCGCCGCCCCCCGCGTCCTTCGAAGGCGATCCCTTTTTTAGCTCTCGCAGAAATTCTGAAACACAATACCCGCTTGCCGATTCCCAGGGGCGGCCGGGGAACTTGGGAACTTGGCATGGTGTACTCTGCATGCGAAATAGCGCTTGGCGGCCATGGCTCAGAAAGACTATAATGGATATTGAGGGAAGCGCAGTATGTATAATACCTACACGGCTAAATATACGAAGGTCGCGTCCGGATACATGGGACAACTGGTCGAATGGCCCGAGGTCGTGACCGAAGGGAAATCCTTGGAGGACTGCAGGGCCATGCTCCAGGACGCTCTTCATGAGATGGTCCTCGCCTACAAGCAGCAGAAAAAAGAGATCCCTTTAGGCGGCGCCCTGCTGGAACAGATCCCCGTCCAACTGTAGATGTCCGTCAAGCGACGTGACCTGGTTCGATATCTCGAAGAGCACGGCTTCTGCTTGCTCCGCGAGGGCAAGAACCATTCGATCTATACGAACGAGAAGAAGACCATCCCGATCAAAAGGCACGCGGCACTGGACCGGATCACCGCCAACGAGTTGTGTAAACAGGCCGGTTTGAAGCCAATATTCTAAGGGCGTACCGGAAATTATCGTCCTTCCTGCCTGCGACCCCGGGCCGCTGGATCCCGGTTCTTATGGACTTTTTTTAAATATCACCGGGTTTCTCCGGAGTCCCTTATCTTTTTATCAGGAAATTCTCTCCCTGTCCTTTTATCTCCAGGGTATTTCAATCCAGGGCGCTCAGGAATCATTCCAGGCATTCTCTCAATTCCAGGCAGGTCTCCTTGCAAGGCTTCAGGGCTCTCAAGGTATTGTGTGCTCACAGCCGGCACTCCTGTAGTGCTGAACTTAAAGCCCAAAGGCAACATATTAACCAGCCTTATGGCTCTTTTTCTTCGCGCGGGCGGCACGGCCCCTTGAGGGCGCCTCCATGCCCGAAGAGCGCCCCGGGCTTTCAAAAGAACGGTTGGCTTGGCGAGTTTCTGAGCGTGCCTCCCATCATCCCGAATGGTTCATAACAAATCCCCGGAAGAGTGTCAACGAATGGCCGGCCCTACTGCGCGGCCATATTACGGCGCGGCGTCGCAAATTTGGCGGCACAATACCAAATATCCAATTTCCCCAGCTTCCCTTGGGAATCGGGACATTGGTATTGTATCCCCTTTATGCTCCGTGCCCCCAGCCCATAGACACAAGCCTTGATGCGATGGATCGCCGCTTTCACGGTGACACGCCCAGAATTAGCGTATTTCTTAACTCCCCCAACTCCCTCGAGGATTTCAAGGGGGACTCAGATAAGGTCCGTGTCACCGGGAGGGGGGAGGGGATATCCCGGAGGAAGCCGTCGAGGGGCGCGGCACGAGGCCGTGACGGGAGGGCTTTGGCCCGTTCGCCGACCCTACCCCGCCATGAAAGGCGGGGACGAAAAGCAGGGCTCAGGGTTAACCCCGAACAATCCCCGGCATTCATGCCGGGGATTCGAGGGGTTTACGAGGGGCTGCTGCGACCATGCGAAGGTCACGGAGGCATGCTATTAGTATGGGCGAGGAAGGCCGCCCCACGGAGACGCGCCCAAGACGTTGATACGATCTTAACCCCCTCTACTCCCCCTGGAATTCAGGAGGAGGATGTAAGGACCGCGTCTCCGGCAGAGGTGGGGAAGGGGGCGGGGTGTGGGGGCCTGGGGGCGGCCTCCGAGCCCTTCGAAGGCGATCTTGACCGGAGCCGGGAGCAAAGCCCTTTGCAAAGACTTCATTCCCATCACGGCTAGAGAAGCGAGGCCGGCCCGTCCGGGCCCGTTGAACAGCCCGCAAAAAGGAAAGGGCCCTTACCGCGGGATCGCGAAGACTTTGACCCGCTTCAGGAACCCCTCGCCGAGGCTCTCGCTGGTGATGCCCTGGACCTGGTTCACGGCGATGTGGATGATGCGGCGCTCGTAGGGGTTCATGAAGTCGAGGACCTCTTCCTTGCCGGACTCCCGCACCTGATGGGCGACCTGCTGTCCGTAATCCCTGAGCTTCTTCTCCTTGCGCTTGCGGAAGAACTCGCAGTCCACCTGGACCTTGATGGGGGAGACCTTGTTCAGGACGTGTTGGAGGGCCAGGAGGAGCATGCCGTCATTGCGGAGGAGGAGGTTCTTGTCCGCGCCGTCGAAGATGACGCCGATCATGTCGCTCTGTTTCGTGATCCGGTATTCGAGCTCGAGCGGGAAGACCGGCATGAGCCGGGCGAGGAAGTCGGCGGCGGCGTTCTCCTCCGAGGCCTTCTTCGGCCAGGCCCGGATGACGATCTCCTTGGTCTTGATCCCGAAGAGCTTGGTCTTCTCGGTGACGATCTCGTAATTGAATTCCTCGCGGGGCGTCTTGAGGACGTGCTCCGCCAGGCTGATGACCTCCTCAAGGTTGCGGCCCTTGAACTCGCGCCTCTCTTCGGGCGCCGGGACGGTCGGGAGCTCAGTCTTTACTTCGTGTTCCATGGGCTTCCCTCTTTTTCTTGGCCATCATCCGATTCATGATGGCCTGTTGGGCGATTTGAAGGACATTGTTGGTCAGCCAGTACAGGATCAACCCGCTCTGAAAGTTCATGAAGAAGACCGTCATGATCACCGGCATGATCATCATCATGCGCGCCTGGGCCGGGTCGGCCGAGGTCGGGGTCATCTTCTGCTGGATGAACTGGGTGGCGCCCATCAGGAGCGGGGTGATGTAATAGGGGTCCTTCACGGAAAGGTCCCCGATCCAGAGCATGAAGGGGCTATGGCGGAATTCGACCGCAACGACCAGCATCCGGAAGACCCCCCAGAAGACGGGCAGTTGGATGAGCATCGGGAGGCACCCCCCGGCGGGGTTCACGCCGTGCTCCTTGTAGAGCTTCATCATCTCTTCGTTCATCTGGCGGCGCTGCTGGATGTCCTGCTTGGCCTTCTTGTACTTCGCCCTCAGGGCCTTGACCTTCGGCTGGAGCTCCGCCATCTTGGCCATCGACTTCGTGGAGCTGTAGGTCAGCGGGAAGAAGATGATCTTGATGATGAACGTCATGATGATGATGGCAAATCCCCAGTTCGGGACGGACCTGTGGATGTACCGGATGCCGATGAGGAGGATCTCGGCGATGGCTCCGAAGAAGCCGAAATTGATGATCTTCTTCGCCTGGCGGCCGAAGGCCTTGAGGGCGTCGAGGTCCTTGGGGCCGATGAACGCCTTCTGGGGCCGGTCGGCGGCCAGGAAGAAGTGGGGGACGCCGTCCCGGACCTCTTTCAGGAAAACCGCCTTGCCCGCCGCCTCGGGGAGGACGAACAGGGCCGCGAAGTAGTTCTCCTCGTAGGCCGCCCAGTCCGCGAAGGCGAAAGCGCTCGCCTCAGGCTTGAATTTCCGCTCGTCCATCCGGAGGACCTTCCCCGCGGCGAGGACGGCCGCCCCGGTGCTCGAGCTGAACCGCTGTTTCATCTCGGCGGGGGAGGGGTTCCCGATCCCCGGCCCCCAGAGGAGCCAGGGCTCGATCTCCCGGCCGTCTTGCCAGGCGCGGACGACGATCCCGACCTCGTAGGTCCCGCCGGTCAGGAGGAAGGTCTTTTCGACCTTGAGGCCCCGGCCGTCGGCGTACTCGAACCGGACCTCCCCTTTCTCTCCGTCGGCGAGCCGGGGGTTCGGGAAGGTCGCTTTGAAGGCCGCGGCATTGGCGGCGTCCGCGAACGCGGCGTCCTCTGCCCAGAGGGCGAAAGGATAGCGCCCGACCTTGGCGGCCGATTCGGGGACAAGCTCCAAGTCCTCCTTGGCGGCGTTCTTGTGCTTCCGGAGCTTCCAGCTCGTGAGCACGCCGCCCTTGTTGCTCCATTCGGCCCGATAGAGGGAGGTCTCGACGGCGCCTTTCTCCTCTGCCTCGGCGGAGACGGCCAGGAGGTCCGCGGGCGGGGTGACGGCCTGGGCCGCGGGAGCCTTATCCGGGGAAGCCGGAGAGACCTTCTCCACGGCGGCGGGACCCGGTCCGGCGATTCGAGCGGCCGCCGGCGCCGCAGGCGCGGGCTCGGGGCTCTTGACCAGAAAGGCCTGCCATAGGACGAGGACCAGGATGGACAGGACGATGGCTATGACGAGTCGTTTTTCCATATGTCAACCTCTCATGGGACTGGGTCGATCCCGCCTTCGCGGAACGGGTGGCACCGGAGGAGCCTCTTCCCGCCGAGGAATGCGCCCTTCCAGAAGCCGTGTCGGCGAATGGCCTCAGCGGTGTAGGCGGAACACGTCGGGTAATAACGGCAGTGATTTCCCAGGAACGGGGATAGCAGCGCCCTGTAGAGCTTGATCAGGGCCAGGGCGACGGCTCTCATCAAACCGACCGTTCCCGGAAGATCCCGTCCACCGCGGCCGCGTAGTTGGCGGCGAGTTCCGGCCAGGAAAGGTCGAGGATCTCTTTTTTCGCGATGAGGATGATGTCCATGGGCCTCGTGAACAAAGCTTTATTCCTGCGGAACAGGGTCCGGACCCGCCTTTTTATCCTGTTCCTCTCGACGGCGTTGCCGACCTTGCGGCTGACGACGACGGCCATCCTCGGGAACCCGAACGCGTTGGCGTGGTAAACAAGATGAAAATGTCGTCCTCTGTAACGCCGGCCTATCCTGTACAGGGTCTCGAAGTCCTTCTTCTTTCTGATCCGCTCCCCTGGGGTCAGGCGTTCGTCCATTTATACGGCGAGTTTCTTCCTGCCTTTGCTCCTGCGGCTCTTGAGGACCTTCTGGCCGCCCGCGGTTTTCATGCGGACCCGGAATCCGTGAGTCTTCTTCCGGCGACGGTTGTTCGGCTGAAATGTTCGCTTCATGGCATACGTCTTCCTTTACAGTTGAGGCAACTATGTTAATAAAGTGTGAGTTATCTGTCAAGTGGACGAAGAGAATCGTTGACCCCGCGCCGGCTTTCGGGTATAATGACGGTCTCAATGAACTCACTGAAAGTCGGGGATAAGGTCATTTATCCCAACCAGGGCCTCGGGATCGTCGAGGATATCAAGGACGGCTCCTACAACGGGGAACAGTTCAAGATCTTCCACGTCCGGATCGTCAACAACAACACGCTCGTTCAGGTGCCCTCGGCCGGCGTGCTGGAGATCGGGATCCGCCGGCCTATTTCCGAGGGCGCCATCAAGAAGATCTTCCAGTTCATGCGGAGCGGGAACGTCGACCTCTCCACGAACTGGAAAGGGCGTTACAAGGAGCATCTCGGCCTGATGAAGTCCGGTACGCTCCTGGACATGGCCCTCGTCCTCAAGAGCCTGTTCTGCCTGAGCCTGCTCAAGCCGCTGTCCTTCCGGGAAAAGAAGATGATGGAGCGGGCCAAGGAGCTGATCGTCAGCGAGATCTCCGATGCGTCCTGCGTCCCTTTGACCCGGGTCGAGCGCAGGCTCCTCGAAAACCTGTCCCGGTGCTTCAGGGACAACAAGCCCCGACTGGACGTCTGACCTCCGATGTTGCTGCCGGCGCTTCTGCTGTTCCTGTTGTTCCTCGTCCTCAGCGCTTTTTTCTCCTCCTCCGAGACGGCCTTCGTGGCGGCCAACCCCTATACCCTCGAGTCCCTCGAGGGCCGGGGCTCGAAGAAGGCCCGGCTCGTCCGCCGGGTCGTCGCCCGGATCGACGGGCTTTTGGCGACCATCCTCATCGGGAACACTCTGGTCAACGTCGCGGCGGCCTCCGTGGCGACCACGGTGTTCGTCTCCTTCATCCCCAATAAGAACGCGGCCGTCCTCCTGGCCACCCTGACCACGACGCTCCTCGTCCTCTTCTTCGGGGAGATCAACCCCAAGACGTTCGCCGCCCACAACCCCATCAAGACCGCCTTCCTGTTCATCCACCCCGTCCGTTTTCTCATGACGGTCTTCAGCCCGCTGGTCCGGGTCCTTTCGTTCCTGTCGCGCCTGTTCTTCCCCTCCGCTCGCGGCCGGTCCGGGGGCCTCTCCGGAGGGATGGGGGAGGAGGAGGTCCGGATCCTGCTCGGCTCGGGCGTCCGGGGCATGTCCTCGTCCCGCCGCCGGATGATCTCGGGGATACTGGACATGGGCTCGCGCCCGATCAAGGAGATCATGGTCCCCCGTCCTCAGGTTAGGGCCATCGAGGTCGAGTCCCCCGTGGACCAGGTCCGGGAGATCATCCGCTCGGCCGGATTCTCCAGGTATCCCGTCTTCAAGGGCCGGATGGATAACATCGAAGGGCTCCTCCACGCCAAGGACCTCGTCTCGCTTCTTCTCGAGGGGAAGGAGTTCGACCTCAGGTCCGTCCTGCGCAAGCCGTTCTTCGTCCCCGAGTCCGCACCCGTGGAGAAGGTCCTCCTCCAGATGCAGGAGAACGCCGTCCACATGGCCTTCGTGGTCGACGAGTTCGGCAGCCTGGAGGGGATCGTGACCCTCGAGGACATCATCGAGGAGATCGTCGGCGACATCCGGGACGAGCAGGACGAAATGTCCGAGGCCTGGTTCCATCAGGTCGAGGGGGGCGATTACCTCATCAAGGGCTCCACTTCGGTCAACGAGATCAACCGGGTCCTGCCCTTCAAGGTCCCCGAGAAGGGGGATTACATGACGCTGGCCGGGTTCTTCCTTTACGAGTTCGGCCATATCCCCAAGGAAAAGGACGCCCTGGACCACGGAGGCCTGCGCTTCGTCGTCGAGCGGATGAACAAGCGGCACATCAGCCTCATCCGGGTCCGCCCGTCCCCCGCCGCGGAGGGGACGAGTCGATGAAGACCGTCGCCACTAACAAGACCGCCTATCACAATTACGAGATCCTGGAGAGCTTCGAGGCCGGCATCGCGCTCCTCGGGAGCGAGGTCAAGGCCATCCGCGAGGGCCGCATCAGCCTCAAGGAAAGCTACGCCGAGGTGAAGGGCGGGGACGTCTTCCTCGTCAAGTGCCACATCAGCCCCTACGAGGCCGCCAACATCTTCAACCACGAGCCCCTGCGCGAGCGCCGCCTCCTCCTCCACAGGCGCGAGATCCGGAAGCTCTCCGGGAAGATCAAGGAGCGCGGCTTCACCCTGGTCCCGACCAAGGTCCTGTTCAACGACCGGGGGAAGGTCAAGGTCGAGATCGCTCTCGTCCGCGGCAAGCGGGAATACGAAAAGCGCGAGGCCATCAAGAAGCGGGACACCGACCGCGAGATCCGGGCCGAGATCAAGAAGCGCCTGCGCTGAGGGGGCATCGGTCGGATCGCCTTCGCAGGGCTCGGAGGCCGCCCCCAGGCCCCAGGAACCTGTCAACAGGTTCCCCCATCGTCAAGGCCCGTCGGCCTTGACGACGGGTCCCCTTCCCAATGGGGGCTCTGGGGGCGACCTTCCTAGCCCATAGTTAGAACACGTCTCCGTGAACTTCCATATGGTCGCTGCAGCCCTTTGCAAAGCCCTCCCATCACGGAACCGAGCTGGATCGCCGCACGAAGGGCGGAGGGGATATCCCGGAGGAAGCGGTTTGAGGGTGAGCGGGCACGGTTCCCCGTCCTCAGGGTTGGCTCTTCCATCCCTGAGGGCGGGGAGAGCGAACCCGAAGCCCGAGCGGATTTGACACGCTGGGGCAGATCCGCGTCTTCCGGAGGGATGTCCCCGAGTCCTGAGTAGGCGACCCTGTCAAGAAGATGCCGAAAGCCGGATCGCGAGGCGGAGGGCCTCGAGCATGCTGCGGGGATCGGCGACGCCTTTGCCGGCGATATCGAAGGCGGTGCCGTGGTCGGGCGATGTCCGGACGAACGGCATGCCCAGCGTCGTATTCACGCCGGTCGTGAAGGCCACGAGCTTGAAGCCTATGAGGCCCTGGTCATGGGACATCGCTACGGCCATCTTCGTCGGGCAGTCGAGGGCCTTGAGGAACACCGTGTCGGGAGGGAATGGTCCTCTGACGGGAATGCCCTCCTTCGCCGCCACATCGATCGCGGGGCGGATCTCCGTGGTCTCCTCCGTGCCCAACAGTCCGCCCTCGCCCGCATGAGGGTTGAGGCCCGCGACAAGAATCTCCTCGATCCCCGACCGAACCACCGACAGACTCCGATGCAACGCCCGGAAGAAGTCCAAAAGGACATCCTTCCGGACCCGCCCCAAAGCCTCTTTCAACGGGATATGATGGCTCAGCAGGGCGACCTTCAGGCGGTCCGACCAGAATGTCATGATCGTCCCGGGATAAAGCGAATCGAGATACTCGGTATGCCCACGCCACGGCAGACCCGCCAGATGCCAGGAGGTCTTCGAGACGGGGGCCGTAACCACGGCGTCGAGAACGCTCTTCCCGGCCAGTCCGACGGCCTTTTCGAACGCCAGGAAGGAGCTTTTCCCGTTCTCCCCGGACGCCCGGCCCCGGACGACTTCCCCCGGCATCGCTCCGATGTCGCTGAAATAGAAACCGGGAGCCGGCGGAACCGTGTCGCCTTCCTGGATCGGAACCTCGAGCCGGAGACCCTGCGCCGCCCGATCGGCGTCCCAGACGCCCCGGTCGCCGAAAACGACGAAGCGCGCCTCGGGAAGAAGGGAAGGGGTCGCCAGCGCTTTGAGAACGACCTCCGGGCCGATCCCCCCGGGATCCCCGAGGCTGATCCCGATCGCGGGGAGGGTCATTTCCGCTTTTTCGGCTCGTCCGCGGCGGGCTCCGGGGCCTCTCCGACCTTGTAGATATACTTGATGTGGCTCTTGTAGATGAGCATGTTCGGGGCGTTGTCCCTGTTGAGCTTGATGCAGTTGCGGTCGTACCACTCGATGGTACCCTCGAGGACCTCGCCGTCCGTGAAGACGACGGCCATCGGCGTCTTCTTGTTCATCTGCTTGAGATGGTAGTAGTTCTCGGCGAACGTGTCCGTGGGGGGGTGCATCTTCCGTTTGTCCACGTCCTTGTCCCGATCCCTGTTCATCTTTTCCTTGATCTCGGACAGGTTGGGCCGGATGAGTTTTCTGTTGATGAATTTGCTTTCCACGGTTTTGCTGCCTTTAGGAAGAAGATCGATTGATGCCATCGTAGCACCGCGTCCTCGAAAATGCAAGGAAAAGCTCAGCGGGTCGCCCGCCGGACGCGCTCCCGGATGGCCTCGTACCAGTTGGCGGCCATGGCCCGATAGCCCTGCGGGCTCGGGTGGACGCCGGGAAGGAGATCCGGGGCGCGGGCGAACAGTCCATGGTTATCCACAAAGCCGAGTCCGAGGTCCGCCGCGACGTTTCTTATAGCGGGATTGATCTCATCCGTCACCCGGGCGCCGGACACAGAACCGAACGGGAACGGCGTCCCCCTGGGAACGGGGGGAATGGCGGCCAGGTATATCGCGGGAGCCCTCCCGGCCCTCGTCCGGAACCCCTTGAAGATGCCGACGATCTCCCGGATGTTCCTCTCGAAATCCGCCGCGGTCACGCGGTCGCCGTCCATCCGGACGTCGTTGGTCCCGAGCTCGAGGAGCACGACGTCCGGCCGTTCGGCCCGGAGCCTGTCCCCGTTCTCCCTCAGGAACGCCAGATATTCGGCAGAGGTGTTGCCGCTCCGGCCGTAGTTGAGAACCCGGGCGCGGACCCCGTCCGCCCTAAGGGTCGCCCGGAGATAGCGCGGATAGCCCTGCTCGGTGATGCTGTCCCCGGCGCATAGGATGACGACGCCGCGTTCCGGCCTCGAACAAAAATAAAGTGCCCCCAGGGCCGCGACGATGAGCCCCCCCGCGACGCGCCGCCGAACGTTCATCGCTCCCGATTGTACCCCGTCGCGGGCCGCCGTTCCAGTCCCTTCCGCCACGGCCTCATCATTTGACACGGGAAGACTTGGCACATACAATGGCCGTTGATGTCCGTTTCCGAACGCGGCGAATTCTCGGCGAAAGGCCTCCTGGCCTTCGTCCTCGTCCTGTTCTGCCTCAACACCATCTCCCACGATTTCTGTTGCCACGAAGAGCTCCAAGGCGTATGCAACCCCCTCCATTGGTCGGCCGCCGGCGCCGCACCCGTCCTTGTATCGGCGGTCCCGGTAGCCTCCAGCCGCTTTACGAACCTGTCGCCGGCGGGCGAGCAGGACATCATCCCCGGGTTTATCTCGGACATCTACCACCCGCCCGATTAGACTTCCACCGAAGGCCCTCCTCTCGCAGGCACACATCGGAATGGAGGTATGTCATGAGAACCTTATGGATTGTTTTCCTCGCCGCGTCGGTTCTCTCGCCCGGCCCGTCCGCCCGGGCTGAGGACCCGCTGACCCTTGACCGGGCCGTGGCCATTGCCATGGAGCGGAACCCGCGCGTCCTCGCGGCCGCCCAGGAGATCGCCGCCTCGAAGGGCCGCACGCTCCGGCTCGAGGCCTTCGCCGACCCGACCTTCGTCTTCAGCGACGAGGGGCTTTCGTTCCGTAAGGGAAGCCCCGCGGGAGATAAGGAATACAGCTTCGGGGTCGAGCAGTCCTTAGAGTTCCCGGGGAAGCGCGCCCTCAGGGGACGCATCGGCCGGTTCGGCGAGGAGAGGGCGGCTCTCGAGCTCGAGAGGACGCGCCTCCTCGTAGGAGCCGGAGTGAAACGGGTCTATTACCGCGCGGTCCTTTCGCGAAGAACCGTCGAATCGCTGGAGCGGTCCTCCGCCCTCGTCGACCGCCTGCTCGAGAACCTGACGGCCCGCCGGCGTTCCGGGGCCGCAACTTCGAGCGACGTCCTGCGCGCCCGCGTCGAAAAGGCGAGGCTCCGGAACCAGATCATCGAAGAAAAAAAAGAAGGCGCCGCGGCCGGCTCCGAACTCAACCTGCTCCTCGGAAGGAACGGCGACGCCCCGGCGGCTCTGGTCACGGACCTCGCCTACGTCCCGTTGGACGCGGACCCGGCGGCACTCCGGGCCGGAGCCCCGGCTTCCCGCCCGTCGCTCAGGATCGCGGCGGCGCGACGCGCGGAGGCCGAAACCGGCCTGACGCTGGCCCGCAAGAGCGGTCTTCCCGACCTTACGCTGGGGCTCTTTTTCCCCAGCCTGAGGGCGGGCGGATGGGGCTTTTCCGTGGGCCTCGCCCTGCCCGTCCTTGGGCAGAGGCGGAAGGGCGAGGTCATGGAAGCCGCGGCCGCCGGCGAGATCTCCCGCCTCGCCGTCGCCGGAGAGGAGCTTCGCGTGGCGGCTCGGATCGGGACCGCCTTCGAGGCCGCCCGGGCCGCCGAGGACCAGGTGCGCGTCTTCGAAGGCTCGCTCCTGAAGGACATGGAAGACGATATGACGCTTAGCCTGAACCGGTATCAGTATGGGGAGATCGCGTTCTTCGAGCTCCTCGACCTGTACAGGACCTACGCCTCCGCGCGGCTCGAGCATCTGCGGTCCTTGTACATTTATCTCGTCTCGCTGGCCGATCTCGAGGTCGCCGGCGAGGAACCCGTCGAATGAGGAATATCCCATGAAAAGATCGAACCACGCCCATATCGCCGCCGCCGTTCTCGTCCTGATCCTGGGACTCCCGGGCTGTCGCCCCGGCTCCGAGGGGGAGGTCGAAGAAAAGACCGGGGGCCCCGACGTCCCCGCCTCCGTCACGCTGACCCCGGAAGCCGTCCGTACAGCCGGCATCCAAGTCGCAGAAGCCGAATACCTACCCGTCGTCCGGACGGTCCGCGTCCCCGGCGAGGTCTCCATGGACCCGAAACGCAAGGCGCATGTGACCGCGAGGGCGTCGGGGCGGATCGAGAGCCTCGCCTCCTACCCCGGCGACCGCGTCAGGGAAGGGCAGGTCCTTCTCTCCCTCTACAGCCCGGACTTCCTCATGCTTCAGGCCGAACTCCTTCTGGCCTCCGCCCGCGTGAAATCGCCCGCGGCCGAGGATCCCGCGGAGCGGCGTTCGGCCGAGGCCCTGGTCGCGTCGATCGCGGATCGGCTCCGGACCCTGGGCCTTTCGGACGACGACATCGCCGGGATCGAAAAGGCCGGGGCCCCGACGGCGCTTCTGCCGATCTGCGCTCCGCTGACCGGCACCGTCATCGAAAGCCCGGTGACGGCGGGAGACCACGTCGAGCTCGGGGCGAGCCTCTTCCGGATCGCCGACCTGTCGTCGGTCCGGGCCGTCCTCCGCATCTATGAAAAGGACCTGGCGTCGGTCGACGTCGGGGCCGAAGCCGTCATCCGCACGGCCTCCGCTCCGGGTCGCGAATACAGAGGCCGCATATTCAGGCTTGGGAACGTCGTCGACGAAAGGACACGGACCGTGGAGGCCCTGGTCGACCTGGCGAATCCCGACGGAGATCTCCGGCAAGGCCTTTACCTCGAGGCGGATATCACCGTGCCGTCCGGAGCGAACGCCGTCTTCGTGCCCGAGGCCGCTGTCCTGGGCATCGCGGACCGCAAGGTCGTCTTCGTCCGGACCGGAGAGAACGTCTTCACCCTCCGGGACGTCACGACCGGGCCCGCCTCGGGCGGCCGGGTCGAGGTCGTTGCCGGCCTGAAGGAAAAGGAGGTGGTCGCCGCCGCCGGGAGCTTCTTCATCAAGTCCGAGCTCCTCAAGAACAGCATCGCCGGGGAATGACGATGATCGATCGCCTCATCTCGCTCTCGCTCGAAAAGCGCGTCCTCGTCCTTTTCGGGGTCGTCGTCCTCGTCGCCCTGGGCGTCCAGTCGTTCGTCCGGCTCCCCATTGATGCCTTCCCCGACGTCACCAACATCCAGGTCGAGGTCCTGTCGAACGCGCCGGGCCTTTCCCCGCTCGAGGTGGAAAAATTCGTGACCCACCCCGTCGAAATGACCATCCGGGGGGTCCCGCGGCTCGCGGGGCTCCGGTCGGTCTCCAAGTTCGGGCTCTCGGTCATCACGGTCGTCTTCGAGGACGGTGTGGACATCTACTTCGCCCGGGAGCTCGTCCTCGAGCGCCTGATCGAGGCCCGGGAGAGGGTCCCGGAGGGCGTCGAGATCGCCATGGGACCGGTCTCGACGGCGATGGGGGAGATCTACCAGTACACCCTCGAGGGGCAGGGGGTCGCGGAGTCTCCGGACCCCGTCCGCCGGCTCACCGAGCGGCGCACGGTCCAGGACTGGGTCCTGGCCCCGATGCTCAAGTCCATCCCGGGCGTCAACGAGATCAACTCCTTCGGGGGCTACATCCGCGAGGTCCAGATCGTCGCCGACCCGGACACCCTGCTCAAGTACGGCCTTTCGCTCGCCGAGGTCGGGGAGGCCGTCCGGAAGAACAACCGGAACGTCGGGGGCAACGTCCTCCAGGGCGATTCCCAGCAGTACCTCGTCCGCGGCATCGGCCTCCTCGAGTCCGTCGAGGACATCCGGCGGATCGTCCTGAGGGCCGAGCGCGGCGTCCCGGTCCTCCTCCAGGACGTCGCCGAGGTCCGCGAGGGCGAAGCCGTCCGGCAGGGCGCCTCTTTCAAGGACGGGAAGGAAGAGGTCGTCGGCGGGATCGTCATGATGCTCCGCGGCGCCAACAGCCGCGAGGTCGTCAAGGCCATCGAGGCCAGGGTCGCCGAGATCAACGCGGGCGGCATCCTCCCGAAAGGCTTGACGATCCGGCCCTTCTACCGGAGGTCGGACATCGTCGCGAAGAGCGTGCACACGGTCACTGAGGCCCTCCTCGTCGGCTCCCTCCTTGTCGTCTTCGTCCTGTTCCTCTTCCTCCGGAGCTTCCGGGGCGCCCTCATCGTCATCCTCGCCCTCCCGCTGTCCATGCTCTTCACCTTCATCATGATGCGCCTGGCCGGCCTCTCGGCGAGCCTCATGTCGCTCGGCGGCCTCGCCATCTCCATCGGGATGATCATCGACGCGACGATCATCCAGGTCGAGAACGCCCAGCGGCACTTGGGGGAGAACGGCGCGGCGGCCGGGAAGCTCGCCACGATCCGCCGGGCCGTGCTCGAAGTCCGGAAGCCCAGCATCTTCGGCGAGCTCATCATCGCCCTGACCTTCATCCCCATCTTCGCCCTCCAGGGGATCGAAGGCAAGATGTTCCTGCCGTTGGCGTTCACCTACGTCATCGCCCTGTTCGCCTCCCTCGTCCTCTCGCTCACGGCGATCCCGGCGTTCTGCCACCTCCTGCTCAAGTCCGGGAGGGAAAAGCGGAGCGTCGTCGTGGAGACGGCCAGGAGAGCCTACCTCCCCGTCCTCGGCTGGGGGCTGAGGCACAAGGTCGTCCTCCTCGGCGTCTCCCTGGCCCTCCTCGCCGGGTCCCTGGCCCTCGTCCCGCGATTGGGGACGGAGTTCATGCCGATCATGGACGAAGGGGCGTTCGACATGGACATGCAGTTCATGCCGGGGATCACTCTCCCCGAATCCCTCGAAATGAGCCGCAAGCTCGAGGAAAAGCTCATGGCCTTCCCCGAGCTCGAGACGATCGTCTCCCGGACGGGCCAGACGGGCATCGCCCTCGAGGCCCGCGGCGTCGAGAAGACGGGCTACGTCGGCATGCTCAAGCCGAGGTCGGAATGGACCTCGGCGCGGACGCGCGAGGAGCTGACCGAAAAGATGCGCGCGGTCGCTTCGACCTTCCCGGGGATGGCCTTCTCCTTCAGCCAGCCCATCGCCTGCCGCATCGACGAGCTCGTGGCCGGGACGCGGGCCCAGCTTATCATCAAGCTCTTCGGCGAGGACCTCGACGTCCTCAAGGCCAGGGCCGAGGAGATCGGCCGGGTCCTGTCCCGCATCCGGGGCGCGACCGACATCGTGGTCGAGAGCGTCGCCGGGCAACCGTACATTTCCGTGCGCGTCGACAGGGAACGGATCGCCCGACACGGCCTCAACGCCGACGACGTCCAGGCGCTCGTGGAAACGGCCGTCGGCGGCAGGGAAGTGACCCGCTTCTACGAAGGGGAGAAGAATTTCGCCGTCAAGCTCCGCTTCCCGGAGGACCGGAGGGATTCCGTCGAGGCCATCGGCAATATTCTCGTCGCCTCCCCGTCCGGGACGAAGGTCCCCCTGAGGGAGCTGGCCTCGATCACCACGTCCGAGGGCCCCTCCCAGATCAGCCGCGAATCGGGCCAGCGCCGGATCGGCATCGAATGCAACATCGCGGGCCGCGACCTCGGGAGGTTCGTCGCCGAGGCCCGGCGCCTCGTCCGGCGGGACGTCGCCTTGCCGCCGGGATATTACCTGGCATGGGGCGGGCAGTTCGAGAACCAGCAGAGGGCCATGCGCCGGCTGGGAATCATCCTTCCCGCGACCGTCGGGCTCATCGTCCTGCTCCTGTTCCTGACATTCAATTCCCTGCGCCTGTCCCTGCTCGTCCTCGTCAATCTGCCGTTCGCCCTCATCGGCGGCATCCTCTCGCTGTACCTGTCCGGCCTCTATCTGTCGGTCCCGGCGTCCGTGGGGTTCATCGCCCTTTTCGGCATCGCCGTGCTCAACGGGATCGTCTTCCTGTCCTACATCACCCAACTGCGCGAGCAGGGGGAACCGCTCGCCGAAGCGATCACGAAGGGGTGTTCGAACAGGCTCAGGCCGGTGCTGATGACGGCGACGATCACCATCTTCAGCCTCGTGCCGCTGCTCTATCGCCGCGGGCCCGGGATCGGAGGTCCAGAAGCCGCTGGCGGTCGTGGTCGTCGGCGGGCTGATCACCTCGACGCTGATGACGCTCCTGGTCCTGCCGGCGCTCTACGCCTGGGTGGAATCAAAGAAGGGGTAGCAAATTCGGGGGCTCAATACCCACTTCCCGGTCACCTGGGCAGGCAGGGGGAATTTGGTATTGTGTTCCTTACTTAGTAACCGCAAAATCCGAGATCGCCATGTTCTTGTTCTTGAGGCTCAGGCCTAACGCCCGGTCCAGGTCGGCCAGCGAGACGTTGTAGTCGACGACGGCCCTGAGCTCGGTGCTCCGGGCGGTGGAGAGGTCCCGCTGGAACTGGAGGACCATGTAATTGGTGCTCAGCCCGACCCTCAGCTTCTCCTCTTCGCCGGCAAGCTTCTGCTCGGCCAGCTCCCGCGCGACCTTGTAGGCCTGGACCCGCTTGGCGTTGGTCTCGGCCGCCCGGACGGCGGTCTTGATCTCCAGGAAGACCTGCTGTTCCTTGTTCTTCAGGTCGAGCAGGGCCTGCCGCATATGAGCCGGGCCTGGGTGTAGGAAGCCCGGGAAAGGATGTTGTTGAATGGGACGGTGAGCGTCAGGCCTAAGGACCAGTTATTGTACTTGAAATTGAACGCGTCCTTCAGGGAAGCCTTCGACCCGCCCGGGATCGTCCGGAGGACGATGCCGCTGCGCGGGTTATGAGTAGGTGTAGACAATTTGCGTCCCCGAAACGCCGGGGTTCCAATAGGAGGCCGTCAGGTTCAGCCCGGGCAGGAGTTGGTTCTTCGCATAGCTCAGGTTGAGTTCCTGGTTCTTCAAGCCGATCCGCGTGACCCTCAGGTCCGGCCGGTTCTCGAGGGCCATGGCCAGCGCCTCGTCCAGGGCGATCTTCCTCTCGGGGAGGACCGGCCGGTCCTTGGGGACGATGGATGCGGCCGCCCTGTCCTCGTCCTGGGAGAGGTTGAGGAGTGTTTTCATCTGGTCCTCGGCGTTCTTGACCTGGGCCTCGGCCTGCAGGATGTCGGCCTCGCGTGTCGCCACCTCGGCCTGGGCGCTGAGGATCTCGATCGGGGCCAGTTGGCCGACCTCGACCGACCGGCGGTTCTTCTCCAGGAGGTCCTTGGCCAGCTGGAGGGACTGACGCCGGACCTCAAGTTGTCGATGGTGTAAGCGAGCGTCCAGTAGGCGGCCTCGACCTGGTAGATGGTCGACATGAGGGTCGTCTCAAGTTCGCTCTCCGAGATGGACAGGTTGTTCCGGGCGATGAGGATCTCCCGCCGGCTGATGTTCCAGCCGAAGTCCTTGAGCAGGGGCTGGGTGAAGTCGAACGTCAGGCGTGCTGCCGTAACGGGGGTTGATGGTCTGGAAGCTCCGGTTAGTGTCGTTCTTGTTCGAGTTCAGGGACAGTCCCACGGCGCCCCCCCCGGGAACGGTCTGGCTGAAGTCCAGCGTATAGTCGTTCATCCGGGTGACGACGCTGCCGGCCGCGTCGAGCCAGGAATAGGACGCGCTGTCGGTGTTCCTCTTGTTGAGCCCGAGGGAAAGGCTGGGGTAGAACTTCTCGCCGGCCATGGTCACGGCGGCGCCGCAGATCTCGGGGTTCAGGACCTGGATGGCCACGGAAAGGTTGTTCTTCATGGCCCTCAGGATGCACTCCTCGAGGGACAGGGAAAGGACGCCTCCCTCCTGTTGGCCGCGCGCGGGCAGTGCGACCGTGGCGAGGACCAGGGCGGCGGCGGCGAGTGTTCTCGGTTTCATGCGGATTCTCCTTGGC
>CAWEYF010000008.1:0-11315 GCA_963813235.1 Candidatus Aminicenantota bacterium
GACCCACTACCAACTCGGTCTGGCGTTCATGGGCCAGGGCCTGGTCACGGAGGCCGTCGAGGAGCTGACCGAAGCGGCCAAGGACAAAAAGCTGGCCATCGACAGCTACACCCTTATCAGCCAGGGCTTCCGGCAGATGGGGAATTTCGACGAGGCCGCAAAATGGCTGAAGACGGCCATGGCCGAAGCCAGGGCGGACTCCGAGCAGTACTACGCGCTCGTCTATGAGCTGGCCGAGGTCATGGAAGCCTCCGGCGACCACGATCAAGCCGTTTCGCTCTTCCGCGAGATCCACGACTGGAACCCCGGCTTCCGCAAATAGCGGGGTCGGACCACAGCGATTCTGATAGTTATCAACCAGTTATCCGCCAAAAAGGCTCCGAAAAAGGCTTAATTCTGGCATTTTTTGGGGTAAAAATGAAAAGGGACCGTCCCCGGGAAAGGGAGTTCTCTTTCCCGGGAACAGCCCCGTTCTTTTCTCGCGAACTAGTCGACGATCTTGGCCGAAATGATGAGGATGAGACCCTTGTCGCCGCCGTCGAGCTTGGACACGCCGACGACCGTCCGTTCGCCGGATTTGGTATTGAGCGTGCTCTCGATCGGAATGGTAACGTTGGTGGTGGTCTGAAGAGGAATCTCCTTGCCTTCGGACGTGGTCGTTTTCTTAACGTCGTGCGTGGTCTGAACCAGCCGAACCTGGGTCTTGATCATCGGCGTCTTGAGGTCTCCGGATACATCGGGCATGAGCGCAAGGTTGAACTCGGCTTTTGGACCTAGGATGGCCGAAGCCCGCTCCCGGTTGATGACACGGATAAGAGTCGAGTCGAGGAGGGTGTAGCCCTTGTAACGGAGGAGCTTGCGCAGCTCTTTGACGACGGGGTCGCTCTGGAGCTCGGCGTCCGTCGTCGCATCACTCTCCGAGCCCAAGACGAGCTGGACCGTATAGAGAACGTCGGCCGGCTTGACGTCGAGCTCGCGGATGACGGCCAGGACCTTTTCGATGTTTTCCGAAGGAGCGCTGACCGAAAGGACCATGGGCGTGTTGTCATTGGACCGGATATATCCGCCAGTGCCGAGAAAGGGGTATATGAGCTGTTGGATATCCTGAGCCCGGACGTACTTGAGCCTGACGATCTCATTACGCAGGCTTTTCGTCTCGGCCTTTTGATCCTGCGCGGCCGGCCCGGCCGGATCTTCCGCCAACGCGGGAGCGACGACAGCCAGCGCGAAAGCCAACGCCAAAAGCGCGATCATTCCTTTTTTCATTCTTGATCTCCTTTCCAATCGAAATTCTTGTCAAAGATCCAGACGACCTGGAGCCCGCTCTCCGGGGAGACCAGGGTCATCGTCAATTGGTCCTGTTCGCCGGCCCCGGCCGCAACCGGCTTTTCGCCCACCGCCCTCATCCTTTCCGGACGGAACGACGGGCCCCTGAAAAGCAGGCTCAGAACGATCAGGCCGAGAAACGCGCCGACAACGGACGCCGCGGCCCAACGGGGTCTGTAACCGCGCATGCCGGCGACGCCCGGCGCCTTCAGGTCTTCTCTCGCCTGCCGCGTCACCCGGGCCATCAGCGAGTTCCATTCGCCCGCGCTCCATTCCGCGACCGCCGCCGTCTTCGCCGCGGCCCTGATCCCGGCCAACGTTCGCCGGAATCTCTCGAGCTCCTCGCGACATCCCGGGCAGGCGTCGATATGAGAGAGAAACGCCGCCGACAGCCGCGGCCGCAGATCGTCGCCCGCGGCGAGAGGAATGAGCTTACGGACCCTACGGCACGTCATCGTCCCTCCTCGAGATGGGGATAATCCCGGCGGATCGCCTCACGCAGCTTTCGCCGCGCCGACGACAGGTTGACCCGGACCGACAAGTTCGAGCAGCCCAGCACCCGGGACGTCTCCCGGATATCGAGATCCTCGAGGTCCCGGAGCACGAAGACCTCCCTCTCCCGCGGACTGAGCGAGGTGAGCGAGCGCATGATATCGGTCCGGAGCTCCGTCTGATCGAGCCTGGCTTCGGGGTTCGTCCGAGACAACCGGGTTGCGGCCGCCGACCCGGTCGTCGCGGACGACCCGATCGTCGCGGAAGGCGCCCGATCGACCACGTCCTTGAAAGCCGCCACTTCCCGTGTCTTCTTTCTGTAGCGGTCGCGGGCCTCGTTGGCCGCGATCTGGAAGAGCCAGTTCCTGAACGAGCGGGAGGGGTCGAAGCGGCCGAGCGAGCGGAAGGCCCGGAGCAGGGCCTCTTGGGTGACCTCCAGGGCCTCCTCCCGGTTGCGCGTGAGCCTCGCGGCCAGGCCGAGGAGCGGTCCCCGGTAGGGGGTGACCAGCGGCTCGAACGCCTCGGTGCGGCCGGCGAGAACCATCGCGATGAGCTCCTTCTCCGTCTCATTCATCCGCATGGTTATACCCGGGCCCGGGCGGAAATGTTAAGGTGTCTGACAAAAAAGACGATAGCACAGGGCTCAGCGGCAATCCAGGAAGATCGGGGAACCCTCGCTCCCCGCTGCCGGACTCAGCCGCCGATGTGGACGAGGTCCTTGACCTTGCGGAAGACCTCGAGCACGCGGTCGACCTGCTCGTCCGTGTGCGTCGCCATATAGCTCGTCCGCAGACACGAGAACTCAGGCGGGACGGACGGGGGCAGGGCGACGTTGGTGTAGATGCCGGCCTCGAAGAAGACCTTCCAGGCCTCCAGGGCCTTCATCATATCGCCGATGACGATGGGGATGATCGGCGTCTCGCTCTCGCCGATATTATAGCCCATGGCCCGGAGCTCGTTCCGGACCCGCTCTCCGATCTTGTTGACTCTCTCGATGCGCTCGGGCTCCTTCTCGAGGACATCCAGGCAGGCCAGGACCGTGGCCACGTTGGACGGCGGCAGGCTGGCGCTGAACATGAACGGCCGGGCGAACATCTGGATGAAGTGGACGGCCTCCTTGGGACCGGCGATGAAGCCGCCGACCGAGGCGAAGGACTTGCTGAACGTGCCCATGACCAGGTCCACGTCCTTCTGCAGGCCGAAGTGCCAGCCCGTGCCCCGGCCGCCGCCCAAAACGCCGAGCGCATGGGCGTCGTCGGACATGAACCGGGCGCCGTACTTCCGGCAGATGGGCAGGAGCTCGGGCAGCTTGGCGATGTCGCCGCCCATGCTGAAGACGCCGTCGACGATGACCAGCTTGGCCGGCTCGGGCGGCAGGGACCGCAGGACGGCTTCGAGGTCGGCCGGGTCGTTATGCTTGTAGAAGCGCGCCTGGACGTTCTTGAGGACCTTGGCCATGCGGACGCCGTCGATGATGCTGGCGTGGACCTCCTTGTCGGTGATGATGATGTCGTCCTTGTCCATGATCGCCGGGATCGAGCCCAGGTTGACCTGGAAGCCGGTGCTGAAGACGAGGGCCGCCTCCATCCCGACGTACTTGGCCAGGCGATCCTCGAGCTCGATGTGGAGGTCGAGCGTGCCGTTGAGAAAGCGCGAGCCGGTGCAGCTCGTGCCGTACTTCCGGATGGCCTCGATGGCCGCTTCCTTGACCTTGGGGTGGTTGGTCAGGCCGACATAGTTGTTCGAGCCGATCATGATGAATTTCTTGCCCTGGATGAAAACCTCGGTCCCCTCGGCGTGATCGATGGGGATGAAGTAGGGAAAGAGGCCCATGGCCTGGGCCGTCCGGGGATTGAGAGGATAGCCGTATTTCTGGGCGACCACAGGGTCGGAATAAAAGCCTATGCATTTCTCGAAGAGGTCCATGGTCACATCCTTTGGCAGGATTTCAGTCCCCCAGTATAAAATTCCCCGCGCCTTTAGTCAATTTCGGACTCGAGAATCCTCTCTCCCGCCCCCTGTGCCATTGTCCCCATGGCTCGTTCGACGACACCCCTCGCCCTTGGATCTAGCGGAACGGCCGGGTCAGGCAGGTGGGGCCGCCGGCGCCCTTGACGGAGATCTCCTTCCCCTCGTAGGTCAGGACCTCCACGCCCGCCTTCTCGAGGAGTGCCGCCGTCCGCAGGTTTCCGGTGAGGGCCAGGCATTTCCCCGGGGCGAGGGCCAGGACGTTCGTGGCCATGGTCGCGTATTCCTCGTCCGGGACCTCGATGAGCCGGCTCCCCCGGTCGAGAAGGCGCTTGCGGAACGGCACGGGAAGAAGGCGGGAATAAACAAGGAGCTTCGTCTCGTCGATCGGGCTGAGCATCGACATCAGGTGAAGGACGTCCCCCGGCCCGTCCCAGTGGGGCAGAGGGACCTCGACGACCTCGACGCCGTCCGGCGCCACGATCGCCGCGAGCTGGCGGATGCCCTCGGCGTTCGTCCGGTAGCCGTGGCCGACGGCGACGGTCTTCGCGTCGAGCCAGACGATGTCGCCGCCCTCGAGCGTCCCGGGTTCGCGGATCTCGCCTACGACCGGCCACCCGGCCCGCAGGCAGAACTCCCTGATCGCCTCCGGCTCTCCTCGCCTGAGCGCTTTCCCCATCCGGCCAAGGACAAGGCCGCGCGGAGCGATGCTCGCCGCGTCGCGGACGTAGATCGAGTCCAGGCCGGTTGCCGTATCCGCGGGAAGGAAGCGGACATCGGGCGCGAAGCGCCGCAAGATCCCGGCGAAGGCCTCGTACTCGGCGCAGGCCCTGTCGAAATCGGGTTCTTCGATATAGCCCAGGGCCCTCCACTGGCTCCGGATGTGAGATTGGTCGATCCAAGCTTCCCGGGGATGTTTGAGGAGGAGGCCCCGGACCGGGGCGATCTCGGATAGCGTCGCTGAGTCCATGGACCCGCCTTTCGAGCCGGCGCTCATTTCCGTCATCGAGGAATCTTATCCCTCCCCGGGACGACAGTAAAGGGGGTCTCTTGCCGCTACCTCGACGGCTATGCCGGAGGATACTCCGGGATCGGATTGGTCCTGTCGGGAGCGCTTCTCCTTCGCTTCATTCTCCGGGAATCCGGCCGATCCGGCCGGCCCTGAGTATCCGCCGCCGTCCCGAAAGAGGACGTTCCGGGCCTCATGCGGATCCTCAAAGTCATGAAAATAAATGGGTTGGCTGGAGGATG
Organism: Candidatus Aminicenantota bacterium; assembly: GCA_963813235.1. Classification (GTDB taxonomy): domain Bacteria; phylum Acidobacteriota; class Aminicenantia; order Aminicenantales; family Saccharicenantaceae; genus JALHVH01. The sequence continues at coordinate 5,038 of CAWEYF010000008.1, forward strand.
ATGTTTTTTGTGGATTTTCCTTGCCGGATAGGCTAGAATTTTCCGACAAACAGGAGGCAAGAATGAAAACACTCTCTCGGCTGTTTCTCATCGCGCTCTTGGCCGTGGGCCTAACGACGGGCCTCTCGGCGAACGGACTGAACCTGAATGGCTTTGGCGCGAGGGCCACGGGCATGGGCGGCGCGTATGTCGGGCTGGCCAACGACTTCACGGCGGTGTTTTGGAATCCCGCCGGGCTGGCCGAGCTGACGAAGGCCCAATTCGGGCTGGCCGCCGACGCGCTCATCCCGACGGGCAAGTACGCCATCGGCTCCTTCAGCATGAGTACGGAAAAGAAGTTCTACCCGGCCGGCCTGGTGGGCTATTTCCAGCCCATCGGGAAGAATATCGTCGTCGGCTTGGGCGCCTACACTCTTTCGGGTCTGGGCGCGGACTGGGTCAACACCGGGCTCGAAGAGGCCCTCGTTTCTCCGATCCCGCCGGCGGCCTTCACGCCCCCGCTCGGCGCCTACGACTGGAGAAGCTATATCGGCTCGATCACCATCGCCCCGGCGATCGCGATCAAGGTGAGCGACATGTTCTTCCTCGGCGCGACCCTCAATATCAACTACGGCTTCTTCCAGACCGATCAGTGGGGCGGCTTCACGGTCGTCACGCCCACCGCGCCCCCCGCGGGCAACGTCGGTGCGCCCCCCACGATCATCAACTTCGGCCAGCAGACCCTGAACGTCAAAGGCTGGGGCTACGGAGCGACCTTCGGCGTGATGGTCAAGCCGGCCGAATGGATCAGCATCGGGGCGACCTATCGGATGGAATCCAAGGTGAAGATGACCGGAACGATGGAGATCGAGCATATCGACCTTCTCGGCCTGGCCGTGTCCTCGGGCGCCGAGATGAAGGTTCCGAGCCCCATGTGGCTGGCCGGCGGCGTCGCCATCAAGCCCATGGACGGACTGACCTTCTCCTTCGACGCCCATTACACCAACTGGTCCAAGCTTCAGACGGTCGACATCACCCTCTCCGACCCCGTCTGGGCCGCGGCCCTGGCCGATGAGGCTACTCTGGTCCTCCACTGGAGGAACAAGACCCAGCTCAGGGCCGGCGTGGAATACGATTTTGGCACGTTCGCCATCCGCGGCGGCTATTACTACGATCCGGCGCCCGCCCCGGACGCGACCCTGAATGTTCTGACGCCGAGCTTCACTTACAACAGCTTCGCCCTCGGCTTCGGGTACAAGGCCGGCGGCCTGAAGTTCGACGCGGCCGTGGAATATCTCACGGGCCAGAAGCGCACCATCACGGACCCGACCGCCGCGATGCCCGGCGTCTATCAGGAGCACATCCTCGTCCCGACCGTCGGGCTGAGCTTCAGCTTCTGATCGGATCGAACGAGCTTCCGAAAAGGAGGGCCCGCGCCCTCCTTTTTTTTATTCTTCGGGCCCGTCCATCCGCCGCCAGCTCCCCACGCGCGGATCCCACGCCGCCAAATTGACCCCATCCGCGCCTTTGTGATATAAGCCCTCTTGGCATCGGCCCCGGCTCCATGAGGACATCGATCACTTCCGCGTCGCGTCAATATCCCGCCGTCTCCGTCTTTCCCCGCCGCTTGTCCACCCCCGGTGCCCCGGACCGCGCCAGCCGTCAAATCTGCCCGATAAGGAAGGTCTAAACATGGACGAAACGAAAAAGAACCCCTCGCCCGCCGAGCCGACCTGGAGCCGGCGGAAGTTCCTGGGCGCGGCCTCGACCGCCGCGGCCGGGTTCATGGTCGTTCCCCGCCACGTCGTCGGAGCGACCCCACAACGCAAGGCGCCGAGCGACACGGTCAACATCGCCTGCGTCGGCGTCGGCGGCATGGGCTTCTCGGACACCCGCGGCGTCCGCTCGGAGAATGTCGTCGCCCTCTGCGACGTGGATGACGAGATGATCTTCCGGCTCCTCCGCAGCGAGGAGCTCGAGCCGGCCGAGAAGGCCATGTACGAGAAGGCGGCCAAGTACCGCGACTTCCGGCGCATGCTGGAGAAAGAAAAGGGCATCGACGCGTTGACCGTCACGACGCCCGACCACAACCACGCCGTCATCGCCATGGCCGCCATCAAGCTGGGCAAGCACGTCTATGTCCAGAAACCGCTGACCCATACGATCAAGGAAGCCCGGCTCCTGGCCAAGGCCGCCAAGGAAGCCAACGTCGTCACCCAGATGGGCAATCAGGGCCACGCCGGCGAGGGCGCCCGCCTCGTCTGTGAGTGGATCTGGGACGGGGCCATCGGCGACGTCTTCGAGGTCCACTGCTGGACGGACCGCCCGATCTGGCCCCAGGGGGTCGACGCGCCGACCGAGATCCCTTCCGTGCCCTCGACGCTGGACTGGGACGTCTGGCTCGGCCCGGCCCCCTTCCGGCCCTACCATCCCGCCTATCATCCCTTCAAGTGGCGCGGACTCTGGGACTTCGGCACCGGCGCCCTCGGCGACATGGGCGCCCACATCATGGACCAGCCCTTTTGGGCCCTCAAGCTCAAGTCCCCGACGAGCGTCCAGGCCTCGTCCACGGTCTTCACGAAGGACTACGCCCCGCGAGCCGAAGTCGTGACCTACGAGTTCGCCGCCCGCGAAGGGATGGGCCCGCTGACCTTGACCTGGTGGGACGGCGGTCTCATGCCGCCGCGCCCGGCCGAGCTCGAGCCCGGGCGGATGATGGGGGACGAGGGCGGCGGCTGCCTCTTCCGCGGCACCAAGGGCCTGCTGATGTGCAGCACGTACGGCGAGAATCCCCGCCTCATCCCCGAATCGCGCATGCAGGACTACAAGCGGCCGGAGAAGACGATCCCCCGCTCCAAGGGCATCCGCCTGGAGTGGATCGAGGCCATTAAGAAGGGCACGAAGTCGACGACCGACTTCGCCTACTCGAGTCTCCTGACCGAGACCATGCTCCTGGCCAACGTCGCCGTGCGCGTCAAAGACAAGAACATGAAGCTCCTCTGGAACGGAGAGAAGATGGAGTTCACCAACCTCCCCGAGGCCAACGAGCTCCTGCACTTCCCGTATCGGCCCGGCTGGAGCCTGTAAGCGAAATTCCATGGAGCACATCTCGCACATGACGAAGAGAGGCTTGGCCCTGATGTCGGCGATCGCCGTCTGTCTTGTCGCCGCCGCCCTGGCCGCGCAGGACCAGTGGGCCGTTCATGACATGAATCGGCCGATGCCTCCGGTCGTGACGCCCGGGCCGGCCGGGCCGCCCGTCGCCCCGCCGTCCGACGCGATCGTTCTTTTCGACGGGACAGGCCTCAGCCAATGGACGGACGCCAAGGGTCAGCCGGCGAAATGGAAGGTCGAGAACGGCTCCGTGGAGATCGTGCCCAAGACCGGCAGCATCCGCACGGTCAAGGGCTTCGGCGACTGTCAGCTCCATGTCGAGTGGATGGCTCCGTCCCCGGCCAAGGGGACGGGCCAGGACCGCGGCAACAGCGGCGTCTTCCTCATGGACCTCTACGAGGTCCAGGTCCTCGACTGCTACGGGAACACGACTTACGCCGACGGCATGACCGCGGCCATTTACGGCCAGTACCCGCCGCTCGTCAACGCCTGCCGTCCGCCGGGCGAGTGGCAGACCTACGACATCGTCTTCCGCAGGCCGCGCTTCGACAAGGACGGCAAGGTCCTCGCCCCGGCCCGGATGACGGTCTTCCACAACGGGCTCCTCGTTCACGATTGCGCGGTCTTGACGGGGCCGACGGCCCACAAGGCCAGGCCGCCCTACAAGATGCACGCCGACAAGCTGCCCATCTCGCTCCAGGACCACGACCACCCGGTCCGCTACCGGAACATCTGGCTGCGGGAGCTCGAGTGAAGGATTCCGTCATGAACAGAACGATCCTGCGGGCCGCGGTCCTCCTCGGCGCGGCCTGTCTCCTGGTCTGTTCCGGCGCTGCCCAAGCGCCCCAAAAGGCGAGGTCCGCCCTCATCGTCTGGGGCGGCTGGGAGGGGCACGAGCCGAAGCAGTGCGTCGACATCTTCGCCCCCTGGCTCGAGAGCCAGGGCTTCAAAGTCGAGATCTCGCACACCCTCGACGCCTACCTCGACCTCGAAAAACTGAAGTCGCTCGACCTCATCGTCCACATCTTCACCATGTCCGACATCAAGCCCGAGCAGGAAAGGAACCTCGAGGAGGCGGTGAAGAGCGGCGTCGGCCTGGCCGGCTGGCATGGCGGTCTCGGCGACGCCCACCGCTCGGCCGTCGAGTACCAGTTCATGGTCGGCGGCCAGTGGGTGGCCCATCCGGGCGGGGTCATCGATTACGACGTCGACATCACCAACCCGGACGATCCGATCACCAAGGACCTCAAACGGCGCTTCCACATGAAGTCGGAGCAGTATTTCATGCACGTCGATCCCGGCAACGACGTCCTGGCGACCACGACCTTCACCGGCCAGTACGCGCCCTGGATTGCGGGCGAGGTCATGCCCGTCGTCTGGAAGAAGCTCTACGGCCGGGGCCGCGTCTTCTACACCTCGCTCGGCCACGTCGCGGCCGACTCGACGTTCCCGAGGCCCGGACGATCGTCGAGCGCGGATTCCTCTGGGCGGCTCGGGTCATGGGCGGCGATCCGGCCAAAATGGACGTCTACGCGCCCTTGTTGAAGAAAAGGACGGGGAATGAGAAACAAGGCGTCCTGCCCGGCCGGCGGTCTCTGCTGTCTTTGCGCGGCCGGGATCTTGGCCCTGAACACGGTCTGGCCGGGAGTCGGGCCTGCCCGCCAGATCCGTCCGGCGTCCTATGCCAAACAGGTTCTCGACGACATCAACGTTGTCGCGCCTGAAGACGCCCTGGGCGAGGCCGACGGCCGGTTCGCCGAGATTAGGCCCGGAGGCGAGATGACCGTCCTCATGGATAGCCGGATCTATTATACGGACGGCTCCGACGACGGCAGCGTCGTCACGAAGGGCGAGGGCCGATACGGGCTGGCCGGGCTTTCCGGATGACCGAAGAGGGCGAACCCGCTGGGCAGCCTCTTCAACCCGGGCGGCACGCCGGGCGGATTCAAGCTCGGTTCGGTCATGTTCCCGGTGACCCAGTCGACCGATACGATCAAGATCGTGAACGACGACAGCCGCCCGGTTTTCGTCGACGCTGTCATCGGCTATCGGAAACCTCCCGGGCACGTCGACCGGCGACTCAAGGATTGCGGCGGACGAAAAGGGATAGGACGACCTCCGGGCGGAGGCCGTAAAAGGTCTGTTCGTAGCCGTCGCCGAGCCCGGCCGCGATCCCGTCCGCGAAGGCGGCGCTGGAGATAACCACGGCAGCCTGGCCGGCGCCGACGTCCCGCAGAGCCGCCTCGGGGCTCGTCCAATAGCCCACCCGTCCGAACTTCCCGGAGATACCAGGGCAAAGGCCAGGTCTCATCCGGCGGGGCGATGACCTCGACCAGGAGATCCCGGTTTTCCGGAAGCCCGGCGGCAGCCTGCTCGACCTTGGCGACGAGCTTGAGCAGGTCGGGGCTTGTCTGGGCGTAGGCATAGGGATTGGCCGGGTCCGCCGGGAGCTCGAAGCTCGCCCGATAATCCTGGCGGGCCAGGTCGGCAAATCCCGGATGAGGACTGCCAGAACGAAGACCTTGACCAGCTTGAAGCGGCTGATCCTCAGGAGGAGCGCGACGCCATGGCCGGCCAGGATGACGAGGCCGAGATAGAAGGGAGGACAGGTTCCAGGGCGTCTTGTACGGAATGAGGCTGTAGACGGCCACCGTGATGACCGTGAAGAAGAGGACGAAGCGGAGAAAGCGGGGAGTCCCGTCCCGGCCCGCGTCGTGCCCCAGGGCGGCGATGCCGCCGGCCATGGCCAGGAAGAGCAGGAAAGCCTCGCTCCAAACCGGGCCGCCGGCCGCCTTCGTATAGGCGAGCGTCTGAAAATAGTAATACCAGGGATGGACGTGGACGCCGGGATGGCCGGCCCGGGCAAGCGAGGCGCCGATGGCCCGGACCGAATCGGCCAGCCCCTGCAGGTTATGAAAGAACGAGGTGTAGAAGGCGACGACGGTAACGACGCCGGCCATGAGGAACAGAGCGAAATGGAAGGCGGTCGGGAGCTCGTGCGGGAATCCCGCCATACCCAGGCGTCCCCGGCGGTGACGACACCGCGACGGCGGGTCCTAAGGCTTTCGACGAGAGAGAGCGCCGCGAAGGCCGCCGCGATCGCGCCGAAGAGGATGACGCTCGTCTCCTTGGTGGCATACATCATCCCGCCCGAAACGCCGGCGACGACGGCCCGTCGGGCAGAG
>CAWEYF010000009.1:0-18859 GCA_963813235.1 Candidatus Aminicenantota bacterium
CCATCTTCCTCACGTCCTGGACCCCGGAAAGGGCGTGGATGACGCTCCCCGCTGCGAGGAAGAGGAGGCTTTTGAAGAACGCATGCGTGACGAGATGGAACATGCCCGCGGCGTAGGCCCCGACGCCGCAGCCGATGAACATATATCCGATCTGGGAGATCGTCGAATAGGCGAGGACGCGCTTGATGTCGTTCTCGGCGAGGGCCATGGTCGCGGCGAATAGCGCCGTCGCAGCGCCGGTCGCGGCAACGACCGCCGAGGCCGTGGCGGACGCCTCGAATAGGGGGCTCATCCGGCACACCATGTAGACGCCGGCGGTCACCATGGTGGCGGCGTGAATGAGAGCGCTCACGGGCGTCGGCCCCTCCATCGCGTCGGGCAGCCAGACATAAAGCGGGATCTGGGCCGATTTCCCCGTCGCTCCGGCGAAGAGGAGGAGGGCTGCGACCGTGGCGGCGGCGGGGGAGAAAGCCCCGCCCGCGATGGCGGCGTGGATCGTCCCGAATCCGGAGCCGCCGGCCGTCATCAGGACGAGGAGCATGCCGACGAGGAAGGCCGCATCGCCGACCCTGTTGACGAGGAACGCCTTCTTTCCCGCGGCAGCGGCGGAGGGCCGCTCGAACCAGAACCCGATCAGGAGGTAGGAGCATAGCCCGACGCCCTCCCAGCCGACGAACATAAGGACGAGGTCGGAAGCGAGGACGAGGACGAGCATGAATGCCGTGAAAAGGTTGAGGAGCCCGAAGTACCGGGCGGGCGAGCAGTCGTTGCTCATGTAGCCGACGGAAAAGACGTGGATGAGGAAGCCGACGCCCGTCACGACGAGGGCCATGACCGCAGACAGGCGATCGAACAGGAATCCCGCGCCCGCCGAGAAAGCTCCGGACGAGATCCACGGGAAAAGCTCCTTTGAGACGGGCCCGGACTCGAGGAGGCCGGGAAGGGCAGCCGCGGAGAGGAGGAAGGCGGAGAGGACGGCCAGGCAGGATTGGAAGGCGATCCATTTCCGGCCCCATTTGCCGCCGAAAAGAAATAGCACCAACGCGCTCAGGGCGGGGACGAACGGGGCGAGCCAGAAGGGGGCCGTCATCTCATCCTTTCATGATATCGGCCGCGTCCCGCCGGACCGATCTTTTCGTTCGGAAGAAAAGGAGAACGATCGCCGCCCCGGCGGCGGCCTCGGCCGCGGCCACCGTAATGATGAACAGCACGACGACCTGGCCGTCGGGCGACGGGGCGGACCTCGCGAATGTCAGGAAGGCCAGGTTGGCCGCGTTCAGCATGACCTCGACCGAAAGGACCATCGAGACGAGGTCGCGCTTCAGGAAGAAGGCCGCGAGCCCCAGGGTGAACAGGACGGCCGACAAAAGAAGGAACCAGGAGGCGGGGATCATCGGCCGCTTTTCCTCCCCGCCAGGGCCATGGCCCCCGTGAGCGCGGCGACGATGAGGATCGAGGCGATCTCGAACGCATAAAGATATTTTCCAAGGAGCAGCCCCGCGATCCGCGCGGTCGACCCTGCCGCGGGGCTCGATGCTCCGCCGGCGACGGACCTGAGAGCAAAAAGCAACTCGGCGAGGAGCACCACGGAGAGAAGCGCGGCCGGAATGCCGATCCATCGTCCTTTTTCCCGTCCCCGTCCCTCCGAGGGATCGGTCGTCATGAGGACGAACAGGAACAGGACCATGATCGCTCCGGCGTAGACGAGGACCTGGACCGCCGCTACGAACGGCGCGTCGAGGAGCCCGAAGATCCCGCCGAGGGCCGCGAAGGCGAGGACGAGGAAGAGCGCACCGCGTGTCCGGTCACGGGACAGGATCATCCCGAGGACGGAAACGACGCAGGTCGCGGAGAGGACGATAAAAATAGCCTGTGCCATGTTTGGGCCGTTCCTATTTAATTGAGGTCGGCCGCAAATGTCAAGAGCCAGGGGCGGATGGGGGCGGGCGGGCCATTATTTTTTCTTTGACAACAGGAACGGTTCTGTTATAATGAGTCCGGTATCGCGGGGTAGAGCAGTCTGGTAGCTCGTCGGGCTCATAACCCGGAGGTCGCAGGTTCAAATCCAGCCCCCGCTACCACCTTTTTTCACTCCGATAAGATTGCCGTCAATCTTTTCGTATGGGCGGCGACTCAATCTGTGATGATCATCATGAACGAGAGCTCTGCAAAAAAGGGCTCCGCGGCGGTCAGTATCCTCATCGTCGAGGACGAGGCCCTGATCGCCATGGACCTCCGGATGACCGTCGAAAGCCTGGGCTTCACGGCCCTCGGGACGGCCTTTTCCGGAGAGGAATCCCTCCGCAAGGTCGAATCCCTCCGCCCTGACCTCGTCCTCATGGACATCAGGCTCAGGGGAGAAATGGACGGCGTGGCTGCGGCGGACGAGATTTATAGCCGGTTCGGCGTCCCCGTCATCTATCTCACCGCCCATACGGACGATCAAACGCTTCTCCGGACACGGCGGCCGGGCTCTTACGGATGTCTCCCCAAGCCTTTCGAAGCCGGCGATCTTCTGGACGCCATCGAATGCTCGATGGCAGGCCTCCCGAGCTGACGGCCGGCCTGAGCGGCCCTCAACCTTCGGCAGGGCCCAGGCTTCCTCGGCCTTGCCCGAGGACACGCGTTGATTTGCCCCCGGTTAAATGCTATTTATATAGACGTCCTAACCCCGTCGCGAGGAGGCCCCCGTGTTCGAAAAAAGCACCTACGTCCGCAGACGCCGTCTTCTGAAAAAGCAGGTCGGGTCGGGACTCATCCTGTTCCCGGGGAACGGGGAAAGCCCGATGAATTACCCGGCCAACGCCTATCCCTTCCGCCAGGACAGTTCGTTCCTGTATTTCTTCGGCCTGGACGGGCCCGGCCTCGCCGGGCTTATCGACATCGACGCCGACCGGGAGGTCCTCTTCGGCGATGACGCCGGGCTCGAGGACATCATCTGGACCGGTCCCCAGGCGCCCCTCCGGGGCCGGGCCGCGGCCGTCGGCGTTCGGGAGGCCGCGCCGCGTGGGGAGCTCGAGGGGCATATCAAGTCCGCCCTCGCGAAGAAAAGGAAAGTCCATTATCTGCCTCCTTACAGGGCCGACGTCACTTCCGCGATCGGGGACCTCATGGGCGTTCCCTCCGAAAAGGTCAAGGCCGGCGCGTCCCTTGTCCTCATCAGGGCCGTCGTCGCCCAGCGTTCCGTGAAGTCCGCCGAGGAGATCGCCGAGATCGAGACCGCCGTCGGCATCGCCCGCCCGGCCTACCTCGCGGCCATGCACATGGCGAAGCCCGGGCGGGGCGAGACGTATGTTCTGGGAGCTATGGAAGGGGTCATGCGCTCCCTCGGCGGCTCCTGGGCGTTCCCGCCCATCGTCACCGTCAACGGGCACGTTTTCCACAACCTCGGGACATCGAACGTCCTCGCCAAGGGGCGCATGCTGGTCGCCGATACGGGAACGGAATCTCCTTTGCATTATGCCTGCGACGTCACGCGGACCATTCCGGTCGGGGGGCGCTTCAACCGCCGCCAGCGAGACATCTATGAGGCGGTCCTTTTCGGGCAAACGACCGCCATCCGGGCCATAAAGCCGGGCGTCCGGTACAAGGACGTCCATCTCGCTGCGGCCGCGGCCCTGGTCGCCCGCCTCAAGGACCTCAAACTGATGAAAGGCGATGTTACGGCGGCCGTCGAAGCGGGGGCCCACGCCCTGTTCTTTCCGCACGGCCTCGGCCACATGCTGGGCCTCGACGTTCACGACATGGAAGGCCTCGGGGAGGCCCATGTCGGCTACGACGGGTCCGTCCGGCGGAGCGAACAGTTCGGGCTCGCGTACCTCCGCATGGCCCGCGAGCTTCAGCCGGGCCATGTCCTCACCGTTGAGCCCGGGATCTATTTTATCCCCGCCCTGATCGACGACTGGCGGGCCAAGGGCAAGCTCGCCGAGTTCATCGATTACGCGCGGGTCGAGCGATTCCGGGACTTCGGCGGCGTCCGCATCGAGGACGACGTCCTCATCACCGACCGCGGCTGCCGGGTCCTGGGCCCGCCCATCCCCAAGACGGTCGCGGATATCGAAGAGGCGTCGGCCTAGAGGCCGTCCGGCCCCGCCGGCGGGAGACGACATGGAGAGCTGGTTCGTCATCAACATCAAGCCCAAGAAGGAGTTCCAGGTGGAACGCCTGTTCACGGAGGGCGGATTCACGATCTACAACCCGAAGTACCTCAAAGAGAAGAAGATCAAGCCGTTCTTTCCGGGCTACGCTTTCCTCCACTTCGACCACCCCGCCCAGTTCCAGATGGTCAAGTTCACCCGGGGCGTCAAGCGGGTGGTCGGGAACCGGGAGGGACCCATCCCCGTGCCCGAGGAGGTCGTCCTCGGGATCAGGGGCCGGGAGCGGGACGGCTTCGTCGAGCTCCAGAAATACGGCCAGGCGCCCGGGGTCGGCGACGAGATCGAGGTCGTCGAAGGCCCTCTCAAGGGGCTGAGGGGGATATTCAAGAAGGACCTCGACGAGAAGGACCGGGTCATGATCCTTCTCAGCTATGTATCGTACCAGGGAGTCCTGCGGATCGAAAAGACCAAGCTGAAGAAGGTCGTCCCCTTGGGGACCGGTTGACAAGTCCCGGGGATTGCTCTAGATTGCGGGGTCGGAGCCGGAAGGAGAACGAACATGAACGTCCCGAGTCTGGACCTTAAGGCTCAGTACATGGGCATCCGGAACGAGCTCGACGCAAAGGTCCTGGAGGTCCTCGGCTCCCAGGGATTCGTCCTCGGGCCTGAGGTCGAGGCCCTGGAGAAGGAATTGGCCGCTCTCCACGGCACGGGGCACGCGATCGGCGTCTCCTCCGGGTCGGACGCTCTGCTCGTCACGCTCATGGCCCTTGGGATCGGAGAAGGGGACATGGTTGTCACGACCCCGTTCACGTTCTTTTCGACCGCCGGGGCCGTCACCAGGCTCAAGGCCAGGCCGGCGTTCTGCGACATCGACGAGAAGACCTATAATATTTCCCCGGAGGCCTTGGGCGAGTACCTCAAGCGCGAGGTCCGCGGGAAGAGAAACTCCCGCGTCAAGGCCGTGATCCCGGTCCATCTCTACGGCCAATGCGCCGACATGGACGCCATCAACGCGCTGGCCGCAGAATACGGATTGGCCGTCATCGAGGACGCCTGCCAGGCCGTGGGCAGCGAGTACCCTTCCAAACAGGGGGTCCGGAAATCTTGCGCCTTGGGAACCGCGGGGACCCTGTCGTTCTATCCGACCAAGAACCTCGGGGGGATCGGCGACGGCGGCATGGTCCTGACGAATGACGCCGCGCTGGCCTCTAAGGTTCGGGCCCTCCGCGTCCACGGGGAGTCGCGACGGTATTATTATGACGCGATCGGGGGGAACTTCCGGCTCGACGCGCTCCAGGCGGCGGCCCTGCGCGTCAAGCTTCGGCACTTCCCGGAATGGCAGGCCCGGAGACGGGAGCGGGCGGCTTATTATGATGCCGCCTTCGAGCGTTCGGGGCTTTCCGGCGCCGGCCGCATCGCCCTGCCGATCGCGGTCTACAAGGATTCGGGCGCCGTCAGCCACCACACCTGGCACCAGTACGTGATACGAGCCCGGGAACGCGACGGGCTCCAAGCCTTCCTCAAGAACAGGGGCGTCGGGTCCGCCGTTTATTACCCCCTGGGCCTGCACATGCAGAAGTGCTTCGCGGATCTGGCGTACAGGGCCGGGGACTTTCCCGTCACGGAACAAGCCTCGCGGGAGGTCCTGGCCCTCCCGATGTACGCCGAGCTGACGCGGGAGCAGCAGGACCTGGTCGTGGCCGGCGTCGCCGACTTTTACGGGAAAGCCTAAGGGAGCGGCAGGATCGGCGACCCGGAAGGAAGGGGCGACGGCCCTATTTGCAGGTCCCGCAAGAATGGCTGTGGCAGGTCGAACAACCGCCGGCGGATTCCTTCAGCCGACTGCCGCCCCCGCCTATCCCGAAAGAAGAGAGAAGCTTCCGCACGTCAGGGCTCCCGCATCCATCGCACCGGACCTCGCAATCCTTTCCGAGACGGACGAGCGCCTCGAAGCGGCATCCGCAGGAGCGGCAGAGATATTCGTAGATCGGCATCGCATCCCCATTGTACCCCGGAACGGCTATTTTTCCAGGGCGACGACCTCGATCTCGACCTTGACGTCCCGGGGCAGGCGGGCGACCTGGACGGCGGCCCGGGCCGGGTAGGGCGCTTTGAAGAATTCGCCGTAGACGGCGTTCATCTTCGCGAAATCGTTCATGTCCTGGAGGAAGACAGTGGCCTTGACGACCCTGTCCATCGAGCTTCCCGCCGCGTCCAGGACCGCGGCGACGTTCCGGAGGACCTGTCCGGCCTGATCCTCGATCGGCCCGGACACGAGCTCACCCGTAGCGGGATCGAAGGGGATCTGGCCGGAAACGAAGACGAACCCGTTGGCGACGATGCCCTGGGAATATGGGCCGATCGCCTTGGGGGCCTTGTCCGTCCTGACTTCCTGTTTCATCTTGACACTCCTTCCTGCCGCGCGCCGCGCCGACAGGACCAGGGGGCCCGGAAGGCTCAGCGCGATCAGGGCCTCTCTTCGTTTCATTTCGTCGACCTCGCGGGCGGGTCAATCGATCACGGTGATCCGGACCGGGCGGCTTTCGATCGCCCGGCCGGAGGCTCCCGCCCGAGCCACAATTGTATAGGAACCCGGCTCGAGATTCCATGGGAAACCTCGGTCCGGCCGGGATCGGCCCGCCCGCCTTCCATTGATCCACCACTCGATGTCTCCCGCACCGTCGGCCGCCGGGCCGCCGGCCCTGAGCCCGAGGGTCTGATACTCCCTGCGAAGGACGGTATCGATGCGGAAGACGCCCCCGTCGGGCGGGTAGGCCACGCGGATCGCGGGGCTCGTTCGGGCCCCCTTCCCGGTCTCGTCGGCCGCTCGCGGACGCGACGGCCCGCTCCCGAACCCGTGCCGCGCGCCGCAGAATCTTTTCGGCTCCGTTCCGGAAATGAAGATCTCCACGACGGTCCCCGGGCAGTGAGGACCTGCGAGGCCACCGGAAACGGGGCAGATCGAGGACCGGACGAGGCCGGCCGGCTCGGGGAACGGCCGGGAACCGCCCCCGGCGTCCAGGAGGAGCATAATGTCGCGGAAGAGCGGTCCGCAGCCCGTGATCCCGGAGACGTCGTGCATGGGTTTTCCGTCGAAGTTCCCCATCCAAACGCCGACCGTGAACGCCGGAGTGTAGCCGACGGTCCAATTGTCCCTATAGTCCTTGGACGTACCGGTCTTAGCGGCGCAGGGGAAGGGGAGGCGAAGAGGGGAGTCGTAACCGAACGTCGGGACGCGGGCATCCGGATCCGATAGGATGTGGGTGATGATGTAGGCCACGCCCGGTGCCAGGACGTCGAAGGACTTTTCGGGCCCGAAAGCGGACCCCTGCCCGTGCCGGTCAATCCTTTCGAGGACGGTCCTCTCCCTCCGGGAACGTCCGCCCGAGGCCAGGGCGGCATAGGCCCTGACGAGCTCGAGGAGCCGGACCTCCCCGTTCCCGAGCGTCAGCCCGAGACCATAGTGTCCGGGCGGCTTCTCGAGGCTGTCGAAGCCCAGGGCTTTCAGCCTGTAATACAAGAGGTCTGGGCCGACGGTTTCGAGCACCGAGACCGCCGGCACGTTATAAGAGGAGGCGAGTGCGCTCCTCAAGCGGATCGGCCCGTGGAACTTGCGGTCGTAGTTGCGAGGTTCATAGTTTCCGTCGAGGGCGGGGAAAGCGTCCGGCGCGTCCTCGATGATCGACGCGGCCGTCAGGCCCCGTTCGAGGGCCAGGGCATAAGTGAAAGGCTTGAGGGCCGACCCGGGCTGGCGCAGGGCGATCGCCCCGTTGACCTGCCCCGAATCGGTGTCGGCGAAATAGTCCGCTGAACCGGCCAGGGCGAGGATATCGCCCATCCCGTTTTCCATGACGATCGCCGCGCCGTTGGAAATGCCCCGGTCCCTCAGATGGTCCACCCGCCGCTTGAGCAGGGTCTCGACCTTTCTCTGGAGTCCGAGGTCGAGCGTCGTCCGAACTTCCCGCGACCCGTATTTCGCCCGCGCCTCCAGGGAATCGAGGACGAGGTCGCAGAAGTGAGGGGCTCGGAACCGTGCTGCCCCCGCGCCGACGTTCAGGAGTTCCGCGTCGGCCTGCCTATACTCATCGAGCGTGATGAAGCCCGTCCGAACCATGCGGCGAAGGACGCCGGTCTTTCTTTCCAGCGCGGCGCGGAGATTCCTGTAAGGATTCAAGGCCGAAGGCGAGCGCGGAAGCCCGGCAAGGAAAGCGGCCTCGGCCAGCCCCAGCTGACGGCAGGGCTTGTCGAAGTACAGCCGGGACGCGGCCTCGGCGCCGAAGGTTCCGTTGCCGTAAGGGACGCGATTCAGGTATTGAACGAGGATGCCGGTCTTGGAGATCGTATGTTCGAGCCGGATCGCGAGCCAGGCCTCGGTGAGCTTGACGAGGACCGTGCGCGGCTTCCTCTCGAGGTTCCGCACGACCTGCTGGGTGATCGTGGAGGCCCCGGACACCACGCGGCCCCGCCGGGTGTTCTGGACGAGGGCGCGGACGATCGAGGGCAGGCGTACGCCGCCGTGGACAAAGAAGTCCCGGTCCTCGGCGGCGATGGTCGCGCGGACGAGGTGAGGGGACATCCCTTCGAGGCCCAGCCAGCGGCATCGCCCGCCGTCGTCCGAAAGGACCTCGCGCAGGAGGGATCCGGACCGATCGAGGATCCGGAGGGAAAGCACGGCCCCGGGGTCAAGCTTCGAGGCCGGATAAGGAAGGTACAACGAAGCCGCAAACAGGCCCGCGCCTGTCAGGGCGGATGCAACGAGGAGCCTTCTCGGGGTTCTCACCTGACGATCGTGACGGTACTTTCCGGCCCCCGTCCAAACACCTCGGGGGCGTACATTTCCGAGACCCGCGTTCCCGGGAGGAGGAACGTGCCGAAGGTCCGGGCCCGGGCCAGATACCTGCGCGTGTGCAGCCCCGCGCTCAGGGACTCCGCGAAGAGCAGGACCCGGTCGTCGCGCATTTCGACGTGGCCGAATCCTTCCCACCATCGATCTTCGTCCCCCTCCTCCCTCCGGTCCAGGGCGCGTTGCCGCTCCTCGCTCTCGGTGAGGAAACGAGGATTGACCGCCTCGAACCCGGCGGGGAGGGGATCATCGACGACGACGAACAGCCTTTCCTGAGGCACGACGATATCAACGGTGACCATGACCAGGGACCCGGCCTTGATCTCGCCCAAAGGCTTTCCTTCGGGGGTCTCGAGCCTCTTGATGACCGCGATGCCTTCGTCCCGGGCCTCGAGCTTCCGGCCTGGGGTGTAGGTCATGCGAGCCTCGTAATACAAGATCCCCGCCCCGTCCTTCGTGATTGTCAGCGGGACCGTAGCTCCGGCGCCAAGGGCCGACAGACGGATCCCGGCCTCTTGGGCCGCCGCCCGCCGTTCGCGGAAGGCCCCTTCCAGGACCGTCCTGGCGTCCAGGGCGACGCGAAACCCGAAGTCGGGGCTTCCGGTTTCGTAGGCGGCATAATAGTCGTTCAGGGCGCTGAGCGCATAGAGGTCTTCCTGGGTCGAACGCCAATGCCCGGACTCCCGCTTTGCCACGATCCACCGGGCGATCTGCGGTATGAGGGGATTTTCGACGCCGGTCTCTAGGAGGGTCTGGAGGATGATGGCCGTGGTCCTCAGATTGGAAGAATAGACCCATTGCAGGCCCGGGTCGTCGCCTTCCTCGAAATGGGCTTCGGCGGGCGCGACCTTGACCAGGTTCAGCAGTTCCGAGAGCAGCAGGTCCTGCGACCGGCGCGCCCCCCGTCCCGCCCTCAAGGCTTTGAGGAGCAGCGCCCGGCCGAAGAGCGGCATCTCTTGCCGTTCCGCCATCAGTCTTTCGGCATATGCCGGCTCCGGGCGGCCGAGCAGGGCAAGGTCGTAAAGGGCAAAGGCCCGGGTCGCCGCCCATGTCCCCCGGCTGAGCGGGGCCTTCCGGGGATCGAAGTCTTCCCTGAGCCAATCCTTTAAATACTGGGCGGCCTGGTCGATCCGGAAGGGGACGACGTCATAGCCGGATTCTTTCGCTTTGACGAGGGCAAAGAGGGCGTAGCACGTGGCGTAGGGGGAGGTCCAGGCCGAATCCGGCCATAGGCCGAAGCCCCCTTCGTCCTTCTGACAGGCATAGATGTCGCGGAGGGCCGAGCGGACGTACCTTCGCGCGCCGGGCTCGTCGAGCGGCCCCAACTTGAGATCGAAGATGACCTGGGCCGCAACGAGGTAGGGGAGCATGGCAGAGATCCTCTGTTCGAGGCAGAGATAAGGGTATTCCCTCAGGTAGTTCAAGGCGCCTTGGAGCCCCGAAAGTGCCGTGGGAGAGACTCGAAGGTCCAAACGCCCATCTTCGGGGTAAGCGTTTTCCGGGATCTTGAGCCGCTCTTCGGCCCTGTCCTCGACGACCCCCGTCAGGGCGACCGTCTCCAGCGACCTGACCGGCCGGACGCCGAGATGCGTTTCCAGTCCGTCCGATTCTCCGCCCATTCTCGCCCGGAAGGCCAGTCTGGCCCGCCCGGGCTTCGATGGATCGAAAGAAAAGAGTACTTCCCGGGAGTCTCCCGGCCCGAGCGCGACGGTTCTCGCCGCGGCATCAGAACAGGAGATATCCGATGCCTCGAGCTCAAGGGTCGCCCGGCCGCTTTTGTCCGAAAGGTTGCGGACGACGACGACCGGCTTCGAACCGGTCTCCGGCTCGGACGAACCGGGGCATCGACGGCTGGAGCTGGAGAGGCTTGGTCACGCGAAAGATGTCGTCGCCCCGCCCGAACGCCGAATCGGCGGTCTGGGCGACGGCCATGACCTTGAAGGACGTCAGATTGGAGGGGAGGTCGAACGTGACGGAGGCTTCTCCCGCTTCATCGGTCAGGACGGCGGGGTTCCAATACGCTGTGGACTTGAAATCGCCCCGGAGCTCAACCTCCGTCAGGGCCGGGGACGCGGAGAGCAAGTTCTCGCCGGTCCCGCCCCCGGGGTCCTCGCCCTTTTCGCCGTATTCCCTCTGCCCCACGACATGGAGCCGCGTTTCCGAACTCTGGACCGACAGGGGCCTTTCCCCGTAGAATCGGCTGAAGGGGTCGGGCGTTTGATAGCCGATGAGGTTCAGAACGCCGACGTCAACCACGGCCACGGACAGGCAGGCCCTGACCGCCGCGTTCCGGGAATCCCGGACCTTGAACTTCAAGGTGACCGGCTCCTTGGGCCGGAACTCGCCCTTGTCCCGGGCGACGTCGACCTTGAGCTTCTTTTCGAACGGGTCGACGCGCAGCTTGACGTATCCCATCTTGAACGAGGGCTTACCGACGTCCGCGTTCTCGTCCGCCCGGGCCTCACCGGTCCGCCCCTGGACGAGAAGGACCGAAACGAAGACGTTCGGGATGTGTTCGGGCCTCACGGGAACCTCGATCCGGCTCGAGCTCCCCTCGATCTCGAGGACCCGGCTCTCGATGACGAACTCCCGCTCGACGGTGACGAGCGCTTTCGCCCTCTCGTAAGGCGACTTTACGAGGATCCGGGCCGTGTCGCCGGGCTTGTACTCCTCGGCGTCGGCGACGAGCTCGACGGTATCGTCGTCCCGACGCTCCCAGGAGACATAATCGTCTCCAGTCACGTAGACATAGGTCGAGCTCGTGACGAGGTTTCCGCGGCCGTCTTTCCCCGCGACGGAGAAAAGGTAAAGCCCCGACGTCTCCGGCGTGAACCCTACGGCGACCGGCTCCAGGCCGCTTTCGACGTCTTTTGAGGAGATGTCGATGTCCTCCCGCTCCGTATGCCATCGGAAGCGGCCGCCCACGCCGGCCTGGCGCACGGAACGCCACTCGCGCCTGAGGAATCGGACCGCGAGCCTGCGCCCGGGGACGCAGGCGCCCGCGGGATCGACCGCGATCACGTCCAGGGCGAGAGCCTTGCCTTTTTCGGCGAAGGACGTGCCCGGCCTGAGTCCGATATAGAACTCGCCGCGGTGGACCGTCGTCTGGATGCGATTGGAGATCTGGCTGCGGCTCGGACTCTCGATGGTGGCCTCAAGGGTGGCGAGGACCGAATCCTTTTCTTTCTCAGCCACAAGGGCCGACCGGACCTCGAGCCGCCCCTGGGGGTCAAGCCGCCCCTCTCCCGAAGCAATGAGGCGGCTTCCTTCCGCGCCCGTATCTTCGTCCTGATCCATCGGGTTGCCGAAGGAAAACCCCTTGTGCCCGGGAGGGGTGAAGAGCGCCGGGCCGAGTCTTAGGTACCAATTCACTTTTTCCCCTGCAAGCGCCCCCCCCGAAAGGTAATTGGCCCGGATATCGCCCCGATATTCTTCGCCGAACACGAAGCCCGTGCGCGGAGTTCGGAGAAGCACTTCGAATTCGGCCGGCCGGAACGCTTCGACGCGGAAGGAGTCCGACAGGACCGAAGGCGCGTCCCCTCCGGCCTCGGCGGGGACCGAAGCTGTCACCTCGTAGGTCCCGAGGGCGGCTTCGGGCGCGGTTTCGAGGTCGAAGGCGAACGATCCGTAAGCGTCCAGGTCGGCCTTGGCCTTGTGAACCGATCTTTGGTACGGGTCGCGGATCTCGCACTCGACCTGCCGCGCCCGCGGCAGTCGCCACCGGCCTTTCTCCATCGACCGAACGATCCCTTTGAGGTGGACCGTTTCCCCGGCCCGGTAGATGCCGCGCTCGGAGAAGATCTGGCCCTGAACGGTCTCGGGCCTGGGGTTCCAGTCGTAATCGATCCCGAACCTGTACGGGTAGACCCCGGTACCCCATTCGGACGAAGTGAACGCGACGTCCCGGCCGCGGCGGGCGAAAACCCACTGTTGCGGCCTGGACCATTCGTCGCGCCCCTTCAACCCGAGCGTTCGCCACCCGGGGGTTTCGGCCCTTCCCGAGGTGTCCGTCCGTCCGGCCCACCGGACCCCGTTAGCGTCGTCGCGGAGCTCGATCCCGGCGTCCGCGACCGGCTGCCCGGTCCGGAGCTCGGTGACCCAAATCTCGTTGTTCTCCGGGGAGAACTTGGCCGAGATCCCCAGCCCGGTGACCTGGACGAAAGCCTTCGGGTAACGCTCGGACGTCTCGGGGAGCCCGGTGTCGAGCTGGACGAAAACGAGCCCGAACCGTCCTTCCAGGACGGGCTTGAGGTCGAGCGGCACAACCTGCCGCTTGTTCCGCGTGACGTGAAATTCGAGGACTCTTTCCATGCCGGGGGCGCCCGCGCCCAGCCGGATATTCTCGTTTGTCCAAAAGACTTTTTCCCGAGTGAGGAGGGGAACGACCGCTTCCGGGGGGACGTTCGTCGCCTGGACGAGGACCCGTTCCGCGTTCAGCGCGTGGACCGGATAGACGGCATCGCCGTAGGCCTCGATGACCCCATGACCCGTGGTCATCGATATCGAAGCGCGATAGGGGGCGGTTTTGAACGAGAGGGCGACATCCTTTCCGAGCGCGTTGCCGAATTCGTCCTTGAGCGCCGCAGGGACCCGGACGGCGTATTCGGTCTCCGGTTCGAGCGGCAGGTTGAGCCAGATGACCGGGCTCGTCTGGTCCCAATCGGAATAATAGTCGGGGACGGCGACCTCGGGCTCGAACCGGACGCCCTTCAGGAAATCAGCGTACGCGACAGGATTGGAGAACTGGAACTTTAGGGGCTGGCGGGGATCGTGGCCCGCGGCGGCATTCAAGGATTCGAACCGGAACGTCTTGAACGTTTCGAACTTGAAGGCATGGGTCTCATCCGAGCCCAGGGGTCCCTCCGTGCCGCGGAGGCCCGCAGCGACCTGGACCGCATAGACGAGATCGGGCTTGAGGGGAGTCCGGGGTTCGAGCAGGAGAGTCTCGCCGGGGCCGGCTTCGATCTCTTCCTCCCGAAGCAGTTTTTCAGATGGGTGCGAAACGCCGAATCGGACGGGGGAGGACCCGCCGTCGGGAGCGACTCCGATGATCTCGATGCCTGCCGCAGCCGTATCCTCGTCCAGGTTTTGATTGAAGGCGATGAGGATCTTCGTGTCGGGCTTCAAGTTCTTTTGCCCGTCGACGGGAAAACTGCGGACGACTCGGGGCGGGGCGGTCCGGAATTCCCAGACGTGATCGGCGGGGAGGCAATATCCGTCGAGCGCGCACGTGCCCGCGGGCACCGTCACCTCGAAACGGGTGGCGTAGGGCAGGCGCACGTCGGGCGTGAACGTCAGGGCCCGAGTCCCGAGCCAGCGATGCTTCCCGCGAACCGACGGCGCGATCTTCAGGAGCGAGGAACCTTTCCCCTCGGGCAGGGCCTCGAGCGCGACCATCGGGCGGTCGAAAACGACCACGAGGACCCCGGCCTCGGACGGATTCCGCGTCAAGCCTTTCGGCGTGGCGCTCAGGACCTTGAGCTCACCCTTGACCTCCCCGGAGGGGGGGGCGGAGCCGGCGCGATCGCCGGACCTGTCCCGGCCGCAGCCGGAAAGGAACAGCAGACCGGCGCCCATGAGCGCGAACGAAAGGACCGATGACGCTTTCTTCCCCATGCCGTCCATCCTTTTCGCGAGATGGGCCCATCCTAAAAGAAACGCGGGAAAATTTCAACCCGTTCGCCCCCCGGTCTGAAAGCCCGGGGGATGCTCAGGGTAGATCATGAGCACCCCCCATTTAAAAATGCGGGGTGGGTGGTGTCGAACGGATCAAGAAAGATCCACAGGAGAACCCCAGCAGACCGCGGAATCGTGTCGCGGAACGGTCCTCTATTGCGACAGCCCGGCCAGGGCGGACCCGATGAATTCCCAGAACCTCCCGACGGAGCCGATGTTGACCCGCTCGTCGGGGGAGTGGGGATGTTCGAGGGTCGGTCCGAAGGAGATCATTTCCATCCCCGGATACTTTTCACCGATGATGCCGCATTCGAGTCCGGCGTGGATGGCCACGACCCCGGGCTCCTTTCCGGTCGTCTCGCGATAGATTTCTTTTAGTCGGGCGAGCAGGGTGGACTGGAGGTTGGGCATCCAGCCCGGGTACCCGTTATGGAGCTCGATCCGCGCCCCGGCCAGGTCGCAGACGGCCTTGAGGACACCCCGGGTCGCCTCTATGGCCGAGGCGATGGAGCTCCGGGTGCTGCAGATGACTTGGGCCTGTTTTTTGTCGGAATGGACGATCGCCAGGTTGGTCGAGGTCTCGGTCAGGCCGGGGATCTCCGGGTGCATCGCGATGACGCCGTGCGGCAGGCCGACGAGCAGGTTGAGCAGAGCCTTCCCGGACTTGGCGACCATCGGGGCTTCCTTCGAGATGCCCTCGAGCTTTTCGAATGTGACCTTGGCGCCCGTTTCGACCGCTTTGAATTCGACCCGGATATCCTCGAACGCCTTCTTGAAGAACGCGGTCAGCGCCCGGACACGGGCGGGATCGACCGCCAGAACGGCCCAGGCTTCCCGGGGGATCGCGTTCCTCTTGTTCCCGCCCTCGATCCCGACGAGCTCGAAGCGATGCTTCTCGGCCGCTTGGGCGAGCAGGCGGGCGACGAGCTTGATGCCGTTCGCCCGGCCCTGATGGATGTCGATGCCTGAATGCCCGCCCCGCAGCCCCACGACTTTGAGCCGGTACAGGTTCTTCGAGACAGCGGCCTTCCTTTTCAACGGAAGCGTGATGACGGAATCAGCGCCGCCCGCACAGCCGATGGTGAAGGTCCCTTCCTCTTCGGAGTCGAGGTTCAGGAGGAACTTCCCCTTGAGGACTCCCTTCTCAAGCTTGTTGGCGCCGGTGAGGCCCGTTTCCTCGTCGACCGTGAAGAGGAACTCGAGGGGCCCGTGGACGAGGGCCTTCTCTTCCATGACGGCGAGGCAGGCGGCGAGCCCGATACCGTTATCCGCGCCGAGCGTCGTGCCCTCGGCCTGCACCCATTCGCCCTTGATCGACGGCCGGATGGGGTCCTTGACGAAATCGTGGGCGACGTCCGAATTCTTGTCGCCTACCATGTCCAGATGGCCCTGGAGGATGACCCCGACGGCTTTTTCGCGCCCCGGCGTCGCTTTCTTGCGGACGATGACGTTGCCGACCTTGTCCTTCTTGGCTTCGAGCCCGAGGCCGCCGGCCACCGACAGGATATGCTGAGCGAGGGCCTTTTCGTTCCCGGAGCAATGGGGGATCCCGCAGATCTCCTCGAAGTATCGCCAGAGATGGCTGGGCTTCAGACCGCTGAGGGTGGATGACATGTTCGCGCTCCTTGAAAAGTATTCTCCCGGTAGAGGGTAATGATGCCACAAAAATCCGATGGATTCAAGATTATTTATCGCTTATAATGGGCGTCCACCGTGACTCTCCTATGAACCGCAAACGATTGACCCTTTGGTATTTGGCGGCGGCCCTCGTTGTCGCCGCCCGCCCCCCCGCGGCCGCAGCGCCCGCCGGCCGGATCCGGATCCTGACCAGCGTCTATCCCCTGAAGGAATTCGCTGCGGCCATCGTCGGAGAGCGGGGAGAGGCGACTCTTCTCCTGCCCCCGGGAGCGGGAGTTCATACATGGCAGCCGAGGGCCGGCGACCTCGTCAGGCTGGCGGAATGCGACATCTTCATTTATATCGGCGCGAACCTCGAGCCGTGGCTCCCGGGCCTCCTGAGGGGGCTGGCCGGCCGCCGGCCTGAAACCTTGGAGGCTGCGGCCGGGCTGGAGCTCATGAGAAGCACGGATATGCAGGGGGAGGCCGGACACCGCGACGACCACGGCCCGTTCGATCCCCACGTCTGGCTCGATCCCGACATGGCCGCGCGCATCGTCGCCTCGATCCGGGGGAGGCTCGAAATCCTTGATCCTCGAGGGGACCCCCGACTTCCGGCGCAACGCCGCCGCCCTTGAAGGGCGGCTCAAAGACCACCAACATTTATATAAATGACGTCCGCTTTTTATTTGAATCACACCCGCCAGGATTTCGCCGACGCTCCTTCCGTCAGGTTTAACCGCTGGTTAGGCAGCAACACACGGTTTCCTGAGTCAAGTTGCATGACACATCTATCGTCGGCCCAGTGAGGCAGCATACACATTCACGAGAATGGTGGGGATCAGTATGCCGGTTTGATCCGAACCCTCGAAGGATCATCTGCCTTTGACCACCGCCGCGGCTATGACCATCTAGCGTTCTCGACGAATGGCTGTGTTGCAGACTGCATCCGTCGAACGAACCATGAATGGTCCACTTTCTTTCTCGCCACCTTCGCTCGAAAACCTTGGTAGGGGAGAGGAACCTCCGGTGTTTGCTGCCGAACGTTTTTCTAAGAACGAGTGTGATGCAACTTGTCAACTGCTACTCTCTTCGTTCAGTACATCTCTGTGTTGCTGCCTAACGACTGGCGGTTAAGCTGCGGCAACGTACACGTTGGGACTGTACTGTCGGTACTGTGCCGAGCCAACATTTATGAATGACGAACATCTTTCACCTTGAATCAAACCTGCCAGTACCGCACGACGCTCCCTCCGTCAGCTTGAACCGCTGGTTAGGCTGCAGCGTGTCGCACGGTCGGAACGACTACCGCTCGATTGATGTCGACTGCCATCTGTCGAGTTGATACACCTACCACAGAATACGATACTTGATCTCGACTGTCCACTGCAATGGTTCCAGCAATGGTGAGTAGGGAAGTAGCTGCCCTCGACCGCTGTCATAATTTGTCCTGTACTACAGCACATGCAGCGGTCGAATGGTACGGTCACGTGACAACGTCTTCGACTAGCTGCATGACGACCTTCCGACACCGCCACGTGCGCAACGAACTTACTTTCGAGAACAGCACTGACCGTTTGAAACTGCTCACTGGTTCGGGATTGCACTGCACACTCGCAACTGATATCGTCTCTTCAACTGTCTCAAGCTGCTGCCTAACGTCTGGCAACTAAGCTGCGGCAACGTATCCTTCCGGATTGTACTACCGGTACTGCGCCGAGCCAACATTTATGAATGACGAACATCTTTCACCTTGAATCAAATCTGTCAGTACCGCACGACGCTCCCACCGTCAGCTTGAGTTGCTGGTTAGGTTGCAGCGTGGCGCACGGGCGGAACACTACCGCCGATTGATTCCGATTCCGTGAGTTGATACACCCACCACAAAAAACGAACTTGAACTGTACCATCCACCCAATGATTCAGCAATGGTGGTAGGGAAGTGATGCCTTCGACGTTTGTATAATTCGTCCTGTACTACAGCCCAATGAGCGGTAGAATGGGACAGGCACGCACACTTTCCACTGGCTGCTGGCGACCTTCCGCACCGCCCGTGCGCAACGAACTTACTTTCACGAACAGCACTGACCGCTTTGAAACTCACGCTGGATCAGGGATTGTACTGACCTTCATGCTGTTCCGATCTCTCCAACTGTTTAGAAGCTGCAACCTAACGTCTGGCGGTTAAGCTGCGGCAACGTACCCATTGGGACTGTACTGTCGGTACTGAGCCGAGCCAACATCTATTAATGACGTCCATTTTTCACTTGATTCACACCAGCCAGTACCGCACGACGCTCCCACCGTCAGCTTGAACCGCTGGTTAGGGCACACACTTTTACCTATTGTTCGGGTTTCCATTGTGGCCTCGTGTTGTTCAAGTATTCTTTTACACGGCAAAAAGCGAATTGTTTGGGTCTGGTGAGTTTCGTTTTCCCTCCTGTGTAAGCTGAAATGAATGTCTCATCGAACGGCCCCCCCGAGCCTGACGTGTCAAGCTTGCAGAGTATTTCCCTATATCCTGCACTTGTCCATTCGTTTATAAAGAATTCACTCCAGTATGAAGAATTTCCACCGCAAAAACCCCATGGTTCCATATGGTATGTTCTTTGAAGGCCGGGGC
>CAWEYF010000010.1:0-159391 GCA_963813235.1 Candidatus Aminicenantota bacterium
TCCTCCAAAGGGACCGCCACGCCGAGGTCATGGCCTCCCTGGCCCTGACCGCGACCTCGCTCGAAAAGTTCGCCCTCGAGGTCCGGCAACTGCAGAGGACCGAGGTCCTTGAGGTCGAGGAGCCTTTCACCAAAGGCCAGAAGGGCTCCTCCTCGATGCCCCATAAAAAGAACCCTGTCCGCTGTGAGCGCATATCCGGCCTGGCCCGCCTGGTCAGGGCGAACCTTCAGGTCGCCCTGGAGAACATCCCCCTTTGGCACGAGAGGGACATCTCCCACTCCTCCGCCGAGCGCGTCATCCTCCCCGACTCGTTCATCCTGACGGACTTCCTGTTGGCGGAAACGACAGACATCCTCGCCAACTGGGTCGTCCACCCCGGCCGGATGTTGGAGAACATCGGGGCGACGCGGGGGCTGATCTTCTCCCAAGGCGTCCTCCTGGCCCTGACCCGCAAAGGCCTCAGCCGGGAGCAAGCCTACCAGATCGTCCAGAGGAACAGCCTGCGGGCCTGGAAAGAAGGGCTGGACTTCAAGGCCCTGATCCTGGCCGAACCGGAGGTCGCCGGCGTCCTCGGCGCCGAGGAGCTCGAGCGCTGTTTTTCCCTCGACCCTTACCTCGGCAGGATCGATCACATCTTCGAAAGGGTGTTCCCCGATGAAAGTTAGGATCCTGGTCTCGTTCAAGGACAGTGTTCTCGACCCCCAGGGGCAGACCGTCAAGAACGCTCTGCACACCCTCGGCTACGACGGCGTCCGGGAGGTGCGGCAGGGCAAGGTCTTCGAGCTCGAGCTCGCCGGAGTCTCCGAGGAGGAGGCCGGGAAGCTCGTCCCGGAGGTCGCCCGCAAGGTGCTGGCCAACCCGATCATCGAAAAATACACCTGGCAGATCATCAAGGATTGAGCGGGGGATGCCATGAAATTCGGCGTCGTCATGTTCCCCGGGTCGAATTGCGACCACGACACGTTCCATGTCCTCAAGGATGTCCTGGGACAGGATACGATCTTCCTATGGCACAAGGACCATGACCTCCGCGGGGTGGATTGCGTCGTCCTGCCGGGGGGCTTTTCCTATGGGGATTACCTGCGCTCGGGGGCCATCGCCCGTTTCTCCCCGCTCATGCAGGAGGTCAAGGCGTTCGCCCGCCGCGGCGGCCATGTCCTCGGGATCTGCAACGGGTTCCAGATCCTCCTCGAGCTGGGCCTCCTCCCGGGCGCGATGCTCCGGAACAAGGGGCTCAAGTTCCTCTGCCAGTTCGTCCACATCCGCGTCGAAAACGCCCGGACCGATTTCACCAGGGCGGCGACGAAGGGCCGGGTCCTCCGGATCCCCATCGCCCATTTCGACGGCAACTATTACGCCCCGGACAGGGCCTATGAGGACCTCCTCCGGAAGAAGAGGGTCGTCTTCCGTTACTGCGACGCCGACGGCCGCGTCACGGAGGAGGCCAACGTCAACGGTTCCATGGGCGCCGTCGCCGGGATCATGAACGAGGGGGGGAATGTCCTGGGCCTGATGCCCCACCCGGAGAGGGCCTCCGAAGCCCTGCTCGGCAGCGAGGACGGCAGGGTCATCTTCGAATCCCTGATCGAGTCCATCGGTTGCAAGGACCGCGGGAAAGCTTTCGCACGTGCCTAGAGTGTTCGTCCAAAACGGTCCGCCGCGCCCGGCGTTCCCGTCTCGCCCGTCTCGTTTTTTAAAGAGAGTTGTCCATGATCGACGAAAAGCTAATCAGGGACCACGGACTGACGCCCGAGGAATACGGCATCATCGTCAAGCTCATCGGGAGGGACCCCAACCTCACGGAACTCGGCATCTTCTCCGTGATGTGGTCGGAGCACTGCGGTTATAAAAGCTCCCGGGTCTACCTCAAGGGCCTTCCGACCAAGGGGAAGCACGTCATCCAGGGCCCGGGCGAGAACGCCGGCGTTCTCGACATCGGCGGAGGCCTGGCCGTCGTCTTCAAGATCGAGTCTCACAACCACCCGTCATTCATCGAGCCCTACCAGGGGGCGGCCACGGGCGTGGGGGGCATCCTCAGGGACATCTTCACCATGGGCGCCCGGCCGATCGCCGTCATGGATTCCCTCCGGTTCGGGCCCCTCGACGACCCCCTGAACAGGTCCGTCATGGAAGGCGTCGTCTCCGGGATCGCCGGCTACGGGAACTCGATCGGCATCCCGACCGTCGGCGGAGAGATCCAGTTCGACCCGGGCTATTCCCTCAACCCGCTGGTCAACGTCTTCGCCCTGGGGCTCGCCGAGAAGGACCGGATCTTCTATGCCAAGGCCGAGGGCGCCGGAAACCCGGTCCTTTATGTAGGCGCCAAGACGGGCCGCGACGGCATCCACGGCGCGACCATGGCCTCGGCCGAGTTCGGCAAGGACACCGAACACAAGAGGCCCAACGTCCAGGTCGGGGACCCGTTCAAGGAGAAGCTGCTCCTCGAAGCCTGCCTGGAAGTGATGGCCACGGACATGATCGTCGGCATCCAGGACATGGGGGCCGCGGGGTTGACGTGCTCGACGACCGAGATGGCGGCCAAGGCCGGCACGGGAATGGACGTCGACCTCGACCTCGTCCCCCAGCGCGAAGAGGGCATGACGCCCTACGAGATCCTCCTCTCGGAGTCCCAGGAGCGGATGCTCATCTGCGCCAAGAAGGACAGGGTCAAGGAGGTCCAGGCCATCTTCGCCAGGTGGGACCTGGACGCCGTCATCATCGGCCGGGTCACCGACGGTGACCCGGCCGATGATGACGGCGGGAGGCTCAAGGTCCGATTCCACGGCGAGCAGGTCGTCGACATCCCGGTGGACGCCGTCGTCAACCTCTGCCCGGCCTACCGGAGGCCCGTGAAGGCGCCCGCGTTCCTGCGGACGGTCGCGAAGCTCCCCGTGCTCCCCGTTCCGGAGGACCTGAACGAGGCCTTCTTCGAGCTCATCGCCTCCCCGTCCATCGCGGACAAGGAATGGGTGTTCCGCCAATACGATCACATGATCCAGATCAACACGGCCTTCCTGCCGGGAGCGGACGCGGCCGTCCTGAGGATCAAGGGTTCACAGCGGGCCCTGGCGATGACCCTGGACGGGAACTCGCTCTATGCTTATCTCGACCCGCGGGCGGGCGGGAAGATCGCCGTCGCCGAGGCCTGCCGGAACCTGGCCTGCGTCGGGGCCCGGCCCATCGGGGTCACCAACTGCCTGAACTTCGGGAATCCCGAGAAGCCCGAGGTCATGTGGCAGTTCAAGGAGGCTGTCGCCGGGATATCCGAAGCCTGCGAGGCCTTCGAGATCCCGGTCACGGGCGGGAACGTCAGCTTCTACAACGACACCGAGGGCGCGTCCATCCACCCGACGCCGGTCCTCGGAGTCGTCGGTCTCATCGAAGATATCGGCAGGGCCGTCCGGCCGGGGTTCCGGTCGAAGGGGGACGTCGTCATCCTCCTCGGGGAGAACAAGGACGAGCTGGGGGGGTCGGAATACCTGAAGGCGCGGTTCGGGCTCCAACGGGGAGTCCCCCCGGCTGTCGACCTCGCCCGCGAGCGGGCGGTTCATGAGCTTTGCCTCGAAGCGGCCGGGCTGGGGCTCCTCCGGTCGGCCCATGACGTTTCGGACGGAGGGCTCGCCGTCTGCCTGGCCGAATCCGCCTTTCTCGGGGACCGAAAGCCGGGCTGCTCGGTCGACCTCGGGGACCGCATCCGCCCGGACGCCCTGCTCTTCGGAGAGACCCAGTCCCGGATCGTCGTGACCGTCTCCCCGCGCCGGGCCGCCGGGCTCCTGGCCCTGGCGAAGAGGCGGAAGGTCCGGGCGGCCCGGATCGGCCGGGTCGGCGGCTCCGACGTCGTTGTCCGCGTCCGGCGGCGGGAGGTCCTCCGGGTTCCTGTCGCCGCGGCGTTCCGGGCGTGGAAGGAAGGCATCCCCGCCCGCTATAAGATCAAAGGATGAAGGTCATCTTCGACCGGCAAGGGAAGACTCCGCCGTCGTGGATCAAGGCGGCCTCGTCCTGAAACTCAGGTTCTTCGTTAAATTCTAGAATGGAAGGAGGCGACGTGACCGACGAGACCTATCGCAGTCCGCGGAAAAAAGGGCGCATCGCCGTCCTTCTTTCGGGAAGGGGCTCCAACTTCCGGGCCATCCTCGCCTCGGTCCGGGAAGGCCGGATCGACGCCAAGATCTCCCTCGTCCTGAGCAACAAGGCCGACGCCCCGGGCCTCGCGAGCGCCCGGGAGGCGGGACTCGAAACGCTCTTCCTCGATCCCAAGCCCTTGACGTCGAAGGAAGACTACGACGCGGCGATCGTCCGCGAGCTCGAGGCCCGGGACATCGACCTCGTCTGCCTGGCCGGGTACATGAGGATCTTGACCCCGGTCTTCTGCCGCGCCTTCAAGAACCGCATCCTGAACATCCACCCGGCCCTGCTCCCGGCCTTCCCCGGCCTTCACGTCCAGCAGAAGGCCATCGAATGGGGGGTCCGCTACTCCGGGTGCACGGTCCACTTTGTGGCCGAAGAGGTGGACATGGGGCCCATCGTCCTTCAGGCCGCCGTGCCCGTCCTGCAGGACGACACCGACGAAACGCTGTCCGCCCGCATCCTCGTCGAGGAGCATCGGATCTACCCCGAGGCCGTCCGGCTCTATTTCGAAGGAAGGATCGAGGTCAAGGGCCGCAGGGTCTTCATCCTCGCATGAGGCCTGGGGACGGAGCGCCCCGCATCCGCGACAGGATACCGACCCGCGCGCCTGGCGTCCGCTCCCGGAGGGTGCCGGGGCGTCTCACGCGACGACGATCCGGTGGACCTTCTTCTTCCCCGCTTTGAGCATCATGCCGTCGGGGCCAATATCCCGGATCGTCAGGAGCCTTTCGAGGCCCTCGACGCGCTCATCGTTGACGTAGAGCCCGCCCTGCTTGATCAGCCGCTTCGCTTCACCGCGCGACGGCGTGAGACCGACGTCGGTGAAAAGTTCGGCCGTGCCGATCCCGGCTTCCAAGCGAGCCCGTGGAACGGCCGTTGTGGGTATCCCCGGGATCAAGGTCACATGATCGCGTGTCACTATATGATCACTCGACTGGACCTTTAGTGTGGACCCCGGAACTACCTGGCCTTTGCCAAACAACTTAAGGGCAGCCGCCCGAGACTCATGGGCTGCGGCTTCGCCATGGGCGAGCTTCGTCGCTTCGTAGGCCAGGAGCCGTTTCGCCTCGTTGATCTCCGAATCCTTGAGGGCTTCCAAGCGGCCGATCTCATCGAGGGGGAGGAGCGTATAGATCCGCAGGAACCGGCCGACGTCCCGGTCGTCGCAATTGACCCAGTATTGGTAGAATTCGTACGGGCTGAAGAGCTCAGGGTCCAGCCAGACGGCCCCTTTGGCGGTCTTTCCCATCTTCTCGCCGGAGAAGGTGGTCGTGAGGGGAAAGGTCATGGCCTGGACCTCGGCCCCCTCGACCCTGCGGATGAGGTCGACGCCGGCCAGGATGTTCCCCCACTGATCGTCCCCTCCCATCTGCAGGCCGCAGCCGAGGGTCCGGTAGAGATGGAGATAATCGTAGGCTTGGAGCAATTGGTAATTGAACTCGATGAACGAAAGACCCTTTTCGAGCCTGAGCTTGTAGGCCTCGGAGGCCAGCATCCGATTGACGGAGAAATGCCTGCCGATGTCGCGCAGAAAGCCCACGTAGTTCAGCGGGAGGAGCCAATCGGCGTTGTCGGCCGTGAGAGCCCCCTTCCCGTCAAACCCGAGAAAGCGGTCGAGCTGGGCGTGGATCGACCTCCCGAAGGCCCGGATCGTCGCCTCGTCGAGCAACGGCCGCATCTCGGTCTTGCCGCTCGGGTCGCCGACCATGGTCGTCCCGCCGCCGGTCAGGGCGATCGCCCGGTGGCCGGCCCGCCGCAGGTGGACCATGGCCATGATCGGCACGAGGCTCCCGGCGTGAAGGCTTCGGGCCGTGCTATCGAAGCCGACGTAGAAGGTGACGTTCCGTTCGCCGAGCATCTTCCGCACGGCGTTCTCGTCGGACACCTGGGCGATGAAACCGCGCTCCTTCAGTTCATCGTACACGTTGCCGCTCACGTCCGTTGTGCTCCTGGCCCTTTTATAGCATAGCGGGACGCCGATGACAACGGACCCGCGGGGCAAAAAGGCGATTGTGTGCCCGCAGGGATTGCTTTATGATAAGAAAGAGACATGAAAAAGACGCGCGTCGCTCTCGTCTACAACGCGTACACCGACGGCGTGGCCGAATCCGCGGCCGACGGCGGCGGCGTGCGCTACCTGCGCCAGATGATCCGCGGCATGGCCCGCGCCCTGCGGAAGGGCGGCAACGACGTCGCCGTCGTTCCCCTCGCCGACGACCTGCGGAATTTCCAGCGGACGCTCCAGCGCCTGAAGCCCGGACGTCGTCTTCAACCAGTACGACGACGTCGTCCACGGGGCCCTCTACGAAATGCGCGTGGCCGCGCTGGTCCGGATCATGGGTTACCCGATCACGGGCTCGCCCGCGCTCGGGCTCGGGCTGAGCCGGTACAAGTACATGTGCGCCAGCCTTCTCCAGGGCGCCGGCATCCCCATCCCCCCGTTCACGACCCTCCTCGAGCGGATCCGCGACGTCGACGGCCCGAAGTGGACCTTTCCCGCTGATCGTCCAGCCGAGCCAGGAACACGCCGGGATCGGCGTGGGCCGCGATTCCATCGTCGGCTCGAAGAAGGAGCTGCGGGACGAAGGTCCGGGAGATCCTGGCGAAGTACCACCAGCCGGCCCTGGCCCAGCGATTCTTTCCGGGCGCGAGTTCAACGTCGGCCTCATCGGGGGCAAGAAGCTGCGCGTCCTGCCGCTGGCCGAGGTCGACTATTCGCAGCTGCCGCAGCAGGTCCCGCCGATCATGTCCTACGCCGCCAAGTGGATCGAGACCTCGGTGGAGTACCAGCGGATCTCGGTGATCTGCCCGGCCGACGTCGAGCCCGGGCTCGCCGCCGCGGATCTCCGACACGGCGGTCAAGGCTTTCCGGGCCATCGGCGGCTGGGGCTACGGACGGGTGGACATCCGCCTCGACGAGGACCTCGTGCCCCGCGTCCTCGAGGTGAACTGCAATCCCTGCCTCGACGAGGGCATCGGCCTGGCCCGGTCGGCGCGATCGTCGCCGGGATCCCCTATCCGGACCTGCTGAACCTCATCATCCAGGCGGCGTTCGAGGGCCCTCCCCACGACGTCCAGATCCCGATGACCTTCGCCGTGAACGGCCGGGGCGCCCGGCGAAGGTGACCGTCAGCCGGTGAGCCGGCCCGTATAGGAATAATCCATCGCCAAGGCGGTCCCGAGCGAGGCGATGTCCATGAGCTTCCGGGCGCTGGCGGGTCCTCGGGAACACGAGGTCCAGAGCCTCCGCCCGATGCTCCAGCTTATCCAGGATCGCGCCCGCTTCCTCCTCGTCCAGCCCCGACCATCGGACGATGGGGCCAGGAGGTCCCTGCGGTGATTTCGCGCAGGAAATCCGCCGCGAGGACGGGCGCCTTCCCCCGGAAGGGCGGAAAGATCTGCCGCAGCCTGTCGTCCACGTAGCCCTGGGCGGCCTGCCGGTACCGTCTCGGCCCTCAGCCCGTAGTACCGGATGAGCCGGATGTTCATCGTCGCTACGGGGCTCAACAATCTCCCCCGGCCGGACCCGCGGCATCTCGCCGCGGATGCCCTTGATCAGGCCGTCGACGTAAATGCAGTTTCTTCAAGGCCGGCCAGAGCCGGTACCGTTGCCCGCCAGCCGCCGCGCGGCGTCAGCCAGACGGCGAACGTCTCGGCGAAATCCTCGTCCGGGTGCCTTTGGGCGTACATGCGGCCGTAGGAGCGGGTGTCGAGGTGCCGGACGAACCCCCGGCTCATGCGGTCCGGCCGGAACGTGCCCGGGTACGGCCTCGAGAACGGCCCGAACGTTTCCCTCCAGCCCGGCTTTTTCCAAAGCCGATAGGCGTAGTTCACGGCGTGCCCCGCCTCGTGCCGCAGATACATCATGATCTCCCGCCCGTCCTCGATCTCCCCCGCCTGCTCCTCTTCCAGACGGACGAGGCGCGGGTCGGACAGGTAGAACGGAATGCCGATCACCGGGACCTTGTTGGGGCATCCCCAGACGTCGGTGAGGTAGAACTCCGGCCGGAAACCGATCTTCCTGGACTCGAGCTCGCGGAGGAGCCGGCGGGTAAAGGGCTCGACCGGCGAGCCCTCGAGGCGGAGGCCGAGGTCCGAGATCTTGGTGTTCAGCAGTTCCAGGCGGACGGTCTCCCAACCGTGGACCAGGGACCTGATATGCCGTTCGGACATGGCCGTTCCGCCTCTCCTCACCCCGATGGGACCGGAACTATAACCCGCCGGGACCGGAAAATCCAATGATTATTTCGACCCCGGACGGCGTCGGCAGGGATTCACTTGAGCATCGGCGGGGGGGTCATCACCGGGGGACGGCCGAAAACCTTCCGGTAGATCCCCGGGTAGGCATCCTTGCCGCCTAACATCAGGCCCGTGAGGGGCATGACCTTCCTGGCCAGGGCCGACATGCCCGCGACGACGGCGCGGATGTCCCACTGGGCCGAGGCGTCCTCCCTGAGCCGCGAGACGTGATAGAGCTCCCGGGCGTTGATCTTGAGGAGGACCCGCCGCCTGTGGGCGTTGGTCAGGACGTAGTCCGCGGCCGGGCCGACGGTTTTATTCAGGAGGGCGTGGACTTCGTTTGTCGCGGCGACGACCTCCAGAAATTCGCCGGTAGCCCCGATCTCCTCGAGCGACGGGGGGACGGTCACGCCGAGCTCCGGGTCGTAAGGCTGAGCGGTCAGGGTCGCCATCCGATGGCGCTTGAGCTGGGCGTAGCAGGAGGCGGAGACGACGAGCTCGAAGGTCAGGTCGGGATGTTCGAATTCCCGGAGCGGGAAATCATAGAATTCCATGCGCCGATAGGCCGCCTTTGCGACGCGCTTTTTCGCCGCGGCCGTCATGGCCCGGACGCGGGCGAGGCAAGCGCCGTAGGGATCGCCGGATGTCGCGCAGGCCAGGGCGGCCAACAGCCTGCCGTCGGCGTCCGGAGTAGCTTCGACGAGCCGGACCGGACGGGGCGGCCTCCCCTTCCCCGTCTTGCGCGAGCGCCCGACGGTCACGGACCCTGCGAATGCGCGTCCTAATTCCCGAAGGGTTTCGGCGTCGAATTCCGCGCCTTCGGTGAACAGGATGATCGAAGGGGCGACCTCCCCGGCCAGGGCGTGGAGCCGGGAGCCGATCTCGCGGAGCTCGGCGAGGGGCTTCGAAGCGAACCTGCGGATAAGGAGCTCGAGGTTGCGGGCGTTGACGGTCATCCCCAGCTGGCCCTCCGCGGCCAGGCTCACGATATACCGCGCGTCCTCCTTCGCCCACCCGTCCAGGACGGAATGGTTTCGGGGGTCCTTTGCGGCGTCGGCATTC
Organism: Candidatus Aminicenantota bacterium; assembly: GCA_963813235.1. Taxonomy (GTDB): domain Bacteria; phylum Acidobacteriota; class Aminicenantia; order Aminicenantales; family Saccharicenantaceae; genus JALHVH01. The sequence continues at coordinate 9,430 of CAWEYF010000010.1, forward strand.
CGTTCGAACACGTGAGGCCGAAGCCGTTCGTAAAGACGATGGTATAGGGCGTTCTGCCTTCGGACCGCGGCCGCAAAGAGGGCTTCCAGCCCGGCCTCGCGGACCTCCGCGGGGACAAGGAAATCCTCGCCCAGCTTGATGTACCGCTGGGATTTCTCGGTGAAGGAACAGAGGCGGAACCGTTCGAGGTCCTCGATGGCCAGGCGGGATACGCCGATGACGTCGAAGTTGAAGACGGCGTGCTCGGCCACGGAATGATGCCCCATCCCGAAAATGATGTTGCGGTTCGAGCGCCGGGCCCGCTCCACCTCGGCCCGGGCGGCGGCCCGGAGCTCGTCGGCGGGCCGGGGGTCACGGGAGATCCGGGCGTAGGCCGCGGAGAGGGTCTCGGGCGTGACGTCGGCCCGGGGCGGAGAGCTCCGCCTGAGCTCGCCGATGACCTCGGCGTCGACGTTGTATCCCGCCAGGACGATTCTCACGCGGATAAACATAGCAGAAGGACCGAAGGGATTCAATGACGCGCGAGGCGGTCTTTCCGCCGCGCCCCTTCCGGTGTATAATCGGGCCATTAGGGAGGGAACCATGATGACTTTTCGAAGACTCGGTATCGGCGTTTCTCTTATGTTCATCATTGCGGCGGTGTTCACCGCGGGACCCCTGACCGACCAGGTCCCGGTCAAGCCAAAACAGGCCCTCAAGGTCAAGTTCCGGCCGCCTCTGGACCTGGCCATCTGCGTGAACTGCGCCCGGCTCGACGTCCGGATCTTCAGCCTTCCGGGCGACGGCTGCATTCCCTGCGAGGGCCTGTCCGTGAACCTGGGCCTGTTCGCCTTCTTCGACCCGGACATTTACATCGAGAACCACGGCAATCTCGCTTCCAACCCGGGAACCGTGGCCTTCGAATGGTACGACCTGGTCCTGAAGACCACCAAGACCATGTCGGTCGCGATCCCGGCCGTCCCTCCGGGCGGCTGGGAACCGGTCGGGCTCCCCTGCACATACATGGTGTTCCTTAAGACCGACGGGATCAAAATGACGATCGATTACTCGGACGCCAACGGCGCTCGCCACAGGGTCCGCACGGTCAGGAAATGCCCCGACAATTGACCCCCTTCGACCGGGCTCTCCGCCGCCGGGGCTGAGTTCGGCGTCCTATCCCTTCATGACGCCGACGGGGACGACCCGGGCCACCAGCCGGCCGAGCCCGGCTTCGTCCGAGACCCGGACGACCTCGTCCACGTCCTTGTAAGCTTCGGAGGCTTCCTCGGCGACGCCCTTCCAGTTCGAAGAGCGCAGTTCGATGCCCTTCGCCGCCAGCTCGTCGCGAATCCGTTCGCCGCGGAAACGCTTGAGCGCCTCGTGGCGGCTCATGACCCGGCCGGCGCCGTGGGCCGTCGAGCCGAAGCTCTTCTCCTCAGCCTCCGTCGTACCCGCGAGGATATAAGAGGACGTGCCCATGGAGCCGGGGATGATGACGGGCTGACCGACCGCCCGATACGCGGCGGGGATCTCCCGGCGGCCGGGGCCGAAGCTCCGTGTCGCGCCCTTGCGGTGGACGCAGAGCCGGGTTTCGACGCCCTCGATCCTGTGCGTCTCCACTTTCGCCACGTTATGGCAGACATCATAGACCTGGCTCATCCCCGCCGGGCTCCCCAAGACCCGGGCGAAAACGTCCCGGACCCAGTGGGCGATCATCTGGCGGTTGGCGAAGGCAAAATTCACGGCGGCGCACATAGCGCCGTAATAGCTCCGGCCGAGGTCCGAGCGGAAGGGCGCGTGAACCAGCTCGCGGTCGGGAAGGCCCTCCGTCCCGCGCTCGTTCTCCATGCGTTCGATGAAATCGGAAGCGACCTGGTGGCCGAGGCCGCGGCTCCCGCAATGGATCATGACGGTGACCTGGCCCTCGCCGACGATACCGAAAGCCCGAGCCGTCCCGGCGTCAAAAACCTCGGCGACCTTCTGGAACTCCAGGAAGTGGTTCCCCGCGCCGAGGGTCCCGAGCTGGGGGATGCCCCGCTCCAGGGCCCGATCCGAGAGCGCCCCCGGGTCCGCGTCCCGCATCCGGCCGCCCTCTTCGGTCCGCTCCAGGTCCTCCGGGACGCCGTATCCGCTCCGGACGGCCCATTCGGCGCCCTCGGCCAGGATCTCTTTCAGCACGCCGCGGCTGAGCTTCGTCACACCGCCCTTGCCGACGCCGGCCGGGACCTCCTTGAAGATCTCGGCGAGGAGCTCCTTACGCCGGGCGGCGATGTCCTTGTCCCGATACCCGGTGGCTAGGAGCCGGACCCCGCAGTTGATGTCGTAGCCGACCCCGCCGGGCGAGATGACGCCTTCGTCGAGGTCAAAGGCGGCGACGCCGCCGATGGGGAATCCGTAGCCCTGGTGCGCATCGGGCATGACGTAGGACATCTTCCGGATGCCCGGCAGGCATGCGACGTTCCGGGCTTGAGTCAAGGTCAGATCGCGGCGGATGTCCCGGAGGAGCTTGTCCGACGCATAGATGATCGCGGGGACCCGCATGTCCCCCTGCCTGGGGATCTCCCAAGTATTCCCGTCGACCTTATGGAGATCCATCCCCCTACATGTCGACCACGACCTGGACTGTGTACCGGCCGCAGTCGCCCTCCTCGATCTTCATCTCGTTGTAGGTCACGGCCTTGACGTCCCCGAAAAGCTCGTACCGGTCCGCGAGCGCGTCGCCGATGAAGACGGCTTCGATCCGGCTGCTCGCCTCCTCCCGCTCGATCATCAGACCCGCGACCTCCCCGAGCAGGAAGCGCCGCGTTTCAAACAGATAGATGACCTCCCCGAGGAACTTGACCAGGAGCTGTTCGAGGTCCCTCGCCTTCATACAGACCGCGCAGCGCGACCGGGGCTCGACCTTGGCCCAGTCCCACATGAAAGAGGCCGTGGCAAGGGCGGCGTTCCCGAACGCCTCTTCGAGGGTCGCCCCATAGGCCTGAAACTTCCCGTCAGCGGTATGGGGGAGGATCCTATAACGTCCCGAGGGATCACCCATGCTCCCATTCTAACAGAGTCTTCGCTCCGAAAGACAGCCCCCGGCCGGAGTGAAGGTCAACCCGGCGGGGCATGAACCAGAGGGTTAAAACACGCCGGCGATCCGGGTCCCGCAGGAGGGGCAGTTCGCGCCCTCGGGGCCCCTGCCGACGATTCGGAAGCCCTCCCGCCGGATGAGGCCGTGCCCGCAGGACGGGCAATGCGTGTCCTCATCGAACCCCCCGATGTTGCCGACGTAGACGTAGCGCAGGCCCTCCCTCTTCCCGACGGCGAGGGCGGCTTCGAGCGTCCGGACGGGGGTCGCGGGAGCGTCGGTGTAATGGTAGTCCGGGTGGAACCGGCTGATGTGCCAAGGGATGTCCGGGTCGACCGAGGCGATGAAGCGAGCTATGGACGCGAGCTCTTCTTCGCCGTCGTTGAGCCCGGGCACGACGAGCGTCGTGACCTCGACCCAGATGCCGAACGCCCTCATGAGCCGGATGGATTCGAGCACGGGCCCGAGCCGGGCCTTGCAGACCTTCTTATAGGTTTCGTCCCGGAACGCTTTGAGGTCCACGTTGGCGGCGTCCAGATACGGCCGGATGGTCTCCAGTGCCTCGGCCGTCATATAGCCGTTGGTCACGAAGACGTTCCGGAGGCCATTGTCCCTGGCGAGCCTCGCTGTGTCGAAGGCGTATTCAAAGAATACCGTCGGCTCGGTGTAGGTATAGGAGACGCTCCGGCATCCGCGCGCGAGGGCCTCGCGGACGACGTCCGCCGGCATGAGCACGTGCTCGCCCGCCGCCCCGTCCTTCTTGGACGCCTGGGAGATCTGCCAGTTCTGGCAGAAGCCGCATTTGAAGTTGCATCCGACGGTCGCGATCGAGAACGACTTCGTCCCGGGCAGGAAATGATAGAGGGGCTTTTTCTCGATGGGGTCGACGGCCGCGGAGATGACGTCCCCGTAAACGAGAGTGTAGAGCTTTCCGTCGAGGTTCCGCCGGACACCGCAGATGCCGAAGTCCGAGGGTGCGATCCCGCACCTGTGGGCGCACAGGGCACAGGAGACCTTGCCCCCCGCGAGGGCCTTCCAAAGCATCGCTTCCCTGATCATGGCGCGAGTCCTTAAATATACTTGGACCTTCCTCGCGTCTCGCTAGTCTCGCATATCTCGCTTTCTGGGCCCGTCCGGCCCCTGGGCCGATGGGCACAGATGCCTGATCGGACAGTCGGGGCAATCGGGCTTCCGGGCGCGGCAGGTCTTGCGGCCGTGCTCGACGAGCATGAAGTTGAGATCCAGCCAAGCGTCGCGGGGGACGATCGCGAGCAGGTCCTGCTCGATCTTCACGGGGTCCGTCTCCCGGCTCAGCCCGAGCCGGCCGGCGAGTCGGCGGACATGGGTGTCCACGGCGATCCCTTCGGCCTTACCGTAGCCCGCCGCGAGGACGATGTTGGCCGTCTTGCGGGCGACGCCGGGAAGGGTCACGAGGTCCTCCATGGTGTCCGGGACCTTCCCGCCGTAGGCCTCGACGATGCGCTTCGCGGCGCCGATGAGGCTTTTGGCCTTGTTCCGGAAGAATCCGGTCGAGCGGATGGCCTCCTCGAGCTCCGTCCGGTCGGCCCCGGCGAGCGCCTCGGCTGCAGGGTACTTCCGGAACAGCGCCGGCGTGACCATGTTGACCCGCGCGTCCGTACACTGCGCCGCGAGGATGGTGGCCACGAGGATCTGGAAAGGGTTCCGGAACTCAAGGGCCGTCCGGGCCTCCGGGAACTCGCGGCGCAGGATCTCCACGATCCCGGCGATCCGCTCTTTAGCCCCCTTCATTCGACCCGCCCGCCGTCAGGGGCCGACGTGGAACAGGTCCTGCCCGACGTGGAAGTCCTCGACGTCGTAGTAATCAGGGAACCTGGACAGGAGGTCGATCTCGGAGCGGACCATGGCGGCGTGGCTCCGCTCGACGCGGCCCAGGTAGGCCAGGATGTGCCGGCTCCCCTCGTCCTCAGCCCTCTCCCCCGCTTCGCCGTAGACTCGTTCCGAGACCTCCTCGGCGACGAGGGCGGCCTGGAACAGGTCGAGGACCGACGGGGCCTCGCCCAGCGCGGCGCCGATGGGCGGCATCGGCGAACACTCGGGCACCTCAAGGCTCATCCCCGCGTACCTCTGCGCGAAGAGCCGCTCGAGGATCTTCCGGTGCTGGTTCTCCTCGAAGGCCAGGAATGCCAGTTTTCGGATGAGGAGCGCGTTCTTCACCCTCTCCCCGAGCTTCTTGTAGAACGCCGTCGCGTCGATCTCCGACCGGATGGCCGCGGCGACGACCTGGAACGGCTGTAATCCGGGATCCAAAGTCATGGGACCCTCCTTCGGAACGGATCCGGCCTAGAACTTGACGAATTTCTCCTTCGGGGTGCCGCACACGGGGCAGGTGTCCGGGGCGTCGCCCTCCATGGTGAAGCCGCAAACCGAGCAGACGTGAATGGGGACGGCTTCGATATCCTTGCCCGTATCGACGGACGCCTTGGCCTTCCCGTAGATCCGGGCGTGGACCTTCTCCGCGGCCAGCGCATAGTTCAGGAAGGTGAGGGCGGTCTTCTCGCCCTGGAGCTCGGCGACCTTGACGTAGGCAGGGTACATTTCGTCGATCTCGAAAGTCTCTCCCCCGATCGCCTGGACGAGGTTCTCGGCGGTCGCCCTGACGCCCGCGAGCGTCTTCAGGTGATTGGTCGCATGGACCTGCTCGGAGTAGGCGGTCGCCTGGAACGTCCGGGCGACGTTGGGCAGGTTCTCGGAAGCCGCTTTGGCCGAGAAGGCCAGGTACTTGATGTGGGCCTGGCTCTCACCGGCAAGGGCGTCTTTGACGTTGGCCTCGGTCATCTTCTTCATGTGTTTTCTCCTCCTTCAGATATCCAGCATGCGGACGATGGCGCCCCGGGCCCGGTCAGCCGTGGCCGGGGGGACCGTGACCCGAGGCGCCCCCGTCTCCAGGGACCTCAGGACCTTGTCCAGGGTGATCTTCTTCATGTTCGAGCAGAACGCCATATCCCGCGCCGGGATATACGCCACGGCCGGGTTCTCCTTCTTCAGGCGATGGATGATCCCCGCCTCGGTGGCCAGGATGACCTCCCGGCGCACGGTCGCCCGCGCCTCCCGGATCATGCCTCCGGTGGATAGGACCTTGTCCGCGGTGTCGAGGACCTCGAGGGGGCACTCCGGGTGGGCCCAAACCTCGGCGCCCGGGTGCCGGGCCTTCTTTTCCCGGATATCCGAGGCCTTGAAGCGATGGTGGACATAGCAGTACCCGTCCCAAGCGATGATCTTTCGTCCCGTCCGGCGCGCGATCCAGACGGCGAGGTTCTTGTCGGGGACGAAGAGGACCTCGCCCTCGGGCAGCGAGTTCACGACCTTTTCGGCGTTGGCCGACGTACAACAGATGTCGGACTCCGCCTTGACCTCGGCCGAGGTGTTGATGTAACAGACGACCTGGCGTCCGGGAAATCTCGCCTTCCATGCCCTGAGTTCAGCCGCGTTGATCATATCGGCCATGGGACAGCCTGCCTCAGCGTCGGGGAGGAGGACGGTCTTGTCCGGAGCAAGGATGGCCGCCGTCTCAGCCATGAAATGCACGCCGCAGAACACGATGATCCCCGCATCCCAGCCCGCGGCCCTTTGGCTGAGCTCGAGGGAGTCGCCGACGAAGTCCGCGGCGTCCTGGACGTCGGCGGGCTGGTAGTTGTGGGCGACGATGACGGCACGCCGCTCCGTCTTGAGCCGGGCGATATCCCGGAAGAGACGGTTGCGCACTTCGTTCATGGCCGGGGCGGCGCTATTTCTCCAGATCTTCGCCACAGTGGACGCAGTGCTCGCCGCCCCTCTTGTTGAGGTCGCCGCAGGAGGGACACTCGACGAATTCGACGTCGCACTTCCGGCAGAGCTCCCCGGCTCCTTCCTCGACAAGGGGCCCGTCGCAATACGGGCAGGCGCATTCCTCGGCTTCGCCGGCCGGGGCCTTCGTCGCCCCCGCCGCCGCCGCGGGGGAAGACTTCTCCCGGTAATTGGCGATGGCCGCATGCAGGGCGTCGGCCCCGAGGTTGGAGCAGTGGAGCTTGTTCTTGGGCAGGCCCCCGAGCTCTTCGGCCACAAGGCTGTTGGTGATCTTCATGGCCTCGTCCAGGGTCTTGCCCATGGCCATCTCGGAGACGATGCTCGAGACGGCGATGGCCGCCCCGCAACCGAATGTCTGGAACTTGATGTCGGCCAGACGGTCGTCAACGACCTTGATGTAAAAAGCCATCATGTCGCCGCAGACGGGATTGCCGACCTGGCCGACACCGTCGGCGTCCTTGATGACGCCTACGTTTCGGGGGTTCTGGAAATGGTCCATGACCTTTTCGGTGTAGATCATGACATGTTCTCCTCGAGGAATTTCGTGTAGAGCGGGGACATCCGGCGCAGATCGTCGACGATCGGGGGGAAGACTTGGAGGACCCGGTCGATATCCGCGGCCGAAGTCGTTTCGAGAAGGCTGAACACCAGGGACCCCTGGGCCAAGGCGTGGTCCACGCCCATCGCCAGGAGCACGTGGGAGGCCTTGAGCGATTTGGAGGTGCAGGCCGATCCGCTCGAGGCCGCGACGCCTTGCATGTCCAGGTGGAGCAGCATGGCCTCGCCCTCGATGAATTCGACGCAGAAGCTCGCGTGGTGCGGTAGCCTGCTCGACGGGTCGCCCGTGAGGACGGCACGGTCCACCCGGTCGAGCAGCCCCCGGATCAAGCGTTCCCTGAGGGATGTCTCCGACCCGATCCACTTCATCATCGCCGCCGCGGCGATCTCCGCCGCTCGACCCATGCCGACGATGGCGGGGACGTTCTCGGTCCCGCCGCGGCGCCCGCCTTCCTGGACGCCGCCGTCGACAAGGGGAACGATCCGGGTCCCCTTCCTCAGATAGAGTGCCGCGGCCCCTTTGGGCCCGTAGAACTGGTCGGCCGCCAGGCTCAGGGCATCCACGCCGAGGGCGCGGACGTCGAACGGGACGTTCCCGGCCGCCGCCACCGCGTCGGTATGGAAGGGGACGCCGTTCTCCCGGGAGATCCGGGCGATCTCGGCGACAGGCTCCAAGGTCCCGACCTCGCTGTTGGCCGTCTGGACCGAGACGAGGACGGCGCCCTGCGTCAGGGCCTTCCGGACGTCGTCAGGATCGACGCGGCCGAGCCCGTCGACCGGGACGAGGACCGTCTCGAATCCGAGCCTTTCCAGGCTCTTCGCCGCATTCAGGACGGATAGGTGCTCGATCGCCGAAACGACGATCCGCTTGCTCCGGCCCCGGCCGGCCAAGGCCATCCCCTTGAGAGCCAGGTTGTTCGATTCGGACCCCGAGGCCGTGAAGAACACTTCCTCAGCCGAGGCCCCTATGAGGCCCGCGACGCGGCCCCGCGCCTCCTCGACGGCCTGCATGGCCTCCTGGCCCCCCGAATGGAGGCTCTGGGCGTTCGCGAAGCGCTCCCGCAAGAACGGGAGCATGGCCTCGACGACCTCGGGACGCGGCGGGGTCGCCGCAATGTGATCGAGGTAGATGAGGCTCACGGCGTCAGACGGATTCTACGGTCTTGATCTCGGGGATCTCTTTCCGGAGGTGGCGCTCGATCCCCATCTTTAGGGTCATCTGGGACATCGGACAGCCGCCGCAGGCCCCGGTCAGGCGGACCTTGACCACCCCGTCGACGACGTCCACGAGCTCGACGTCGCCGCCGTCGGCCTGGAGGGCGGGGCGGATCTTGGCCAGGGACTTTTCGACCTTATCTTTCATGGTTGCGCTCCTTGGATCACTCTCTCGACACGCATTCTATTCTACGTCTTTCCGCGGCCCTTGGCAAGTAATCCTATCAATATTGTAGGAATTAGCCCGCGCGGGACTTCCGGCGGCGGCCGCCGGGGGCTACTTCTTTGTCCCTTTCTTCGCCGCGGACTTCTTCGCGGCGGCCTTTCTCATCGGCTCGCCGCAGCAGATGAACACATGTTCCTCGCCGCAGCCGCAGACGGGATCGATCACCGCGAACGCACCGCAGACCCTGCACGCGTAGGCCGATTTGGCCGCCTTCCCCACCGTCGTCTTCGGTTTCGTTTTCGTCGTCGGCATCATGGCCTCCCGTGTCGTTCCTTATTCCCGGTCCAGGAGCCTCTTCTGGCCGCTGAGGGCCCGGATCCCGGTGACGTCCTGGCTGACCTCGAGACACCCCTTGTAGGCTCCGGCCTTGTCCCGGACGGCGAAATAGCGGATGTGGATGAACCGCCCGCCCAGTTCGATCCAGAATTCGGCCTTGTCCCGTGTCCCGGCCTTGAACGCCTTGAGGAGCGCGTCCACGACGTGGACGCTCTTTCCGGGATGGCAGTTCTGGACCTTCCGGCCGATGACCGCGGGCGTCCGGACGAAGATCCTGTCCTCGGTCTCGGAGTAATAGCGGACGATATCCTCGGCGTCCACGAAGGAGACATCCACCGGCAGATGGGTCAAGAGCAGGTCCGTCTGTTCGAGGGTCAGGGCCCCGGTGCTCAGCTCGAGAGGTCCCGAGGGCCCGGAATGCGGAGCTTCAGGCACCGGCCCTTCCCCTTTGTCCAAGCGTGTCTTATCGTCTTTCTTCATGTTCTCCCCTCGATATGGCATTGTAACAGAATCCTCGGGTCCGGGGAAGGCTCCCGCCGAAGGGCCCCGGTGCCGGCTATTTCCCGGCCTTGAGGCTTTCGACGTCGAGGAGCCCCCGGAGCTCCGGCTCGAGGAAGATCGTGTCCGCGCGCTCGACGCCCGTCGAGATGATCGCCACCTTCGTCTCGATGAGGTCCTCGACCGCCCGGACGTAGTCCTTGAACGCGGCGGGAAGCGCAGCGCGGTCCCTGGCCTTGCGGACGGAATCCCGCCAGCCGGGCATCTTCCTGTAAACGGGCTCGACGGCGTCCAGGATCCACGACTCGGTCGGGAATTCCTTCAGGATCTCCCCCCCGACGCGGTATCCCGTGCAGATCGCGACCTCCGCCATCCCCTCGAGGACGTCGGGTTTGGTCATGGCGATCCGGTCGATCCCGTTGACGCGGCAGGCGTATCGGACGGCCACGGCGTCGAACCAGCCGCACCGGCGCGGTCTCCCGGTCGTCGCCCCGAACTCATCGCCGCAGGTCGCCATCCGCCGGCCCGGCTCGTCGGCGAGCTCGGTCGGGAACGGCCCGCTCCCGACGCGGGTCGTGTAGGCCTTCGTGATGCCCAGGATGCCGTGAATGGACTTTGGCCCGATCCCGAGGCCGGTCGCGGCCCCGCCGGCCGTCGAGCTCGACGACGTGACGAACGGGTAGGTCCCGTGGTCCAGGTCGAGCAGGACTCCCTGGGCGCCCTCGAAGAGGATGCGCATTCCCCGCTTCATCTCCTCGTGGAGGAACAGGGAGACGTCCCGGACGAACGGTTTCATGCGATCGGCGTATCCGGCGTATTCGTCGAAGATAGCGCCCGCGTCGAGCGGGGCGGCCCCATAGGCCGCGAGGAGCCTGTTCTTGACCTCGACGTTCTCGCGGATCTTGTCCCGGAGCACGGCGAGGTTCGAGCAGGTCCCCCGCCCGGACGCCCCACCGGGCGGCCTTGTCTTCATAGGCGGGCCCGATCCCGCGGCAGGTCGTGCCGATCTGCTTCTCCCCGCGAGCCTCCTCGGAGATCTGCTCGACCAGGGGGTGATAGGGCATGATCAGATGGGCCTTATCGCTGACGACGATGCGCCCCGGCTCCGCCGCCGCGCCTCCGGACTGAAGATCCTCGATCTCCTTGAAGAAGGCCGGGGGGGAGACGACGAGCCCGTTGCCGATGACGCACGTCTTCCCGGGATGCAGGATCCCCGAGGGGATGAGATGGAGGACGACCTTGCGGCCGTTGACATATACGGTGTGCCCGGCGTTGTGGCCGCCCTGGTAGCGGGCGACGACGTCGAAGGCGGGGGTCAGGAGGTCGACGATCTTGCCCTTGCCTTCGTCTCCCCATTGCGTTCCGAGGACGAGCAGGTTGGCCATGAGACTCCTTCTTTCGTTTGCGGGCGCCCGCGCGGGACGACGATGGCGCCGGAAGCCGGCGGAACCGGGATTCTAACAAATCCCCGCGGGCGCGACAAGGTCAAAAGCTGACGGCAGCCTGGATTCGGACCAGATTGTTCTTCAGCGCGAGGCCCTTCTCCCTGTTGATGTCGTATTCCGCCTTGACGACGAACGTCGGGCTGAGGTAATAGCGGGCCCCGAGGGCCCAACGGCTCCGGACGGCGAGGGTCTCGGCACCGCCTTCGAGAGCGATGAGGCGAAGCCCCGTACCGGCGTCCCCCGGATTCCACCGCTGGAAGCTCACGACCGGCTGGATCTTGCCGAAATTGAGGGCGACGAGCCCGAAGAACCCGGAAGCCTTCCCGTCCGGCAGGCCGCCGGGGTTCTTCCAGAGGCCCCTCGTGTATTCGCCGCGGACCTCGTAATCCTTAGTGACCCAGGTCAGGTCGGCCCCTTCGAGGGTGAGGCGGAGCGCGTTGTCCCGGTCATATTTTCCCGAATAATAGGAAACGCCGACCTCGAATCCCTCGCCCGCGATGAACCCGAGCCGTCCGCCCTTGGCCTTATCCTTATTGACGTCCCGGAACGATTGGCCGGCAACGGCGCCGTCCTTCTCCGCCGAGTCCGTTCGCAAAATAGGCCGCATATCGCAGGAAACCGGCTCGGCCCTGGGTCGTGATCCCGATGTCCCGCCAGCTCTCGGGATAGGCGGCCTCGAGGTTCAGCGGTATGCCGACGAGGACCGTCTGCTGGGGACGGTTGGATTCGTTGTACTTGCCGAAGGGGACCAGAAAGAGCCCGATCTGAAGGTCCCCGGAGGCCCCCAACCGGAAGCCGGCAAGCGCTTGCTCCAGCTCGAACTTCGATTCCGACCTGAACCTCACCTCGACGAGGAAGGAGAAACCCTGGCCCAGGTTCCCGCTCGCGAGGAGGCCCCCCCTCAGGTCCTGAAAGCTCCCGAAACTTGCGCCGCTCATTGCCTGTCCCTTCAGGAAGGAAAATGACAGGTATCCGCCGGTCCGGACCTCGGCGCCGGAGCCGAGGGCCGCCAGGAGGAGGAACCCGATCCCCAAGAACGTCCTTTTCATCGGATTCACAGCCCCGAGAAATCGAAATCGTCCTCGAGGATGTCCGTCTTCCAGGCCGCGACGTTCTTCCGGGACGCGGCCAGCCGGCCGATTTCGGCGGCCCCCCTCTTCGTCCCCATCCAGATCGCGCCTTCGAGGACCCCGTCCTTCAGGACAAGCTTCTTGTAGGTCCCGGCCGTCGGCGTCCTCTTTAACGATCATCTCGTACCCGGGCCCCTCGGGATTGACCAGCCCGACGGACGTCACGAAGACCCCGACGACCTTGAGCGGTGTTCGAGGGGACCGTGCCTTCGTACTTCTTGTCCAGGGCCCAGCATGTTGAAGGCGGCCACCCGGGCCTGGTCGAAGGACGCCGGGATGATGCCGTAGACGCGGCCTTGGTGCTGGGCGACGTCGCCCGCAGCAAAGACGGCCGGGTGGCTCGTCCGCAGATGATCGTCGACCAGGACCCCGCGGTCCGACCGCGATGCCCGCCTCTTTCGCGAGGGCGACGTTGGGCCGCACGCCCGCGGCGAAAACGACCATATCGGCCTCGACCGTGCTCCCGTCCTTGAACCTCAGCCCCGAGGCTTCGCCTATCTCCTGTGATCTCTTCGGTCGCCACTCCCAGGCGGACGCCGATCCCCAGCTGTTCGAGCTGGGCCTTGAGGAGGGCGGCGCCGGGCGGGTCGAGCTGACGCGGAAGGAGCCGGTCGAAGAACTCGCTAACCGAGACCTCTGCCCCCCGGGCCTTGAGGGCCCGGGCGATCTCCAATCCCAGTAGGCCCCCGCCGAGGACGGCGACACGCCCGGGTGGTCTTCAGGGCTTCCAGGATGGCCAGGGCGTCGTCGAGCGTCCTGAGGACGAAGACGCCCTTTTTGTCCGAGCCCTTGATGGGCGGGACCACGGCCGAGGAGCCGTTGGCCAGCAGGAGCTGGTCGAACGAAGAGGTTCGGCCGTCCCGCGTTTCGACGTCCCCGCCCGCGGGATCGATCGCGGGCGACGGGCACTCCGAAACGGATGGCGATATTCTGCCGCTCCTGCCATTGGGCCGGGAAAGGCGAACAGCCTCTCGTAGGGAGGATCCCCGCCATGAACTCGATGAGGTTGGGCCGGGGGTAGTACGGATAGTTCTCCTCGGCGAAGACCTCGATCTCGACGGACGCGATCGAGCTCCCGGAGGCTCTTGGCGGCCATCGTTCCGGCCAACCCGTTGCCGATGATGACGACTTTCATGGCAGTCCCCGCCGGAGGCCGGAGGTCAGCCGACCTTCTGGAAGAATTCCTTGCCGACGCCGCACTGGGGGCAGACCCAGGTGTCGGGCAGGTCTTCGAAGCGCGTCCCGGGCGGGACCCCGTTATTCGGGTCGCCGACGGCCGGATCGTAGATGTATCCGCAGGCCGTGCATTCCCATTTCTCCATCGTTCTTCCTCCTCCTTGATGATGATACGGACGCTCAGTCCTCGCCGAGAACGCGTCTCTCGTATTCAGGATCTCGAGCCTGAGCTTGTGGAGCTTTTCCCGGCCCGCAAGGAACTCAAAGAGCCTCCGGACCTCGGCTCTCCCCGCTTTCGCCGCCAACCCGGAGTAGAGTCGGGCCGCCTGCTCTTCCTTCCGGGCGGCGAAGATCAGCACGTCCTGGAAGCTCATGTCCGGGTGCGGCGGCTCGGCCTTCAGGCCGTCGGTGATCCCGAGGTCCTCGACCGCCGGCGGCTCGAGGGAGCCGGCCCCGGCCGGGTCCAGGCCTTCAAGAAGCCTCTTGTGGTCCCTCTCCTCGTCCCGGAGCTCACGGAAGAGCTCTTTCAGCCCGGGCGTTTTAGCGGCGGCCATCAGGCCCTCGTACCCCGCCGCAGCTTCCACCTCGCGGGCGACGGCGAACGCGATGATGTCTCAAAATTCATGGGTGGCAATGTGTTCGTCATGATGCCCTCTCTTCGTGGACGCGTTCATTATAATTTAAACGCGGGGCAAGTCAAACCGGGAAATCCCGTTCCAGGGTCCCGAACCACGGCCTCGAACCGCGACCCTTTAGCCCCGGCTCAGCTCGATGAGCTTTTCTTTGACCAGCGAGTTGCGCTTGACCGGCTTGTCGTTCTTGATCGCGATGTAGAGGGCCTTGTAGGAGCCGACGACGACGCTCAGCCGCTTGGCCCGGGTCAGGGCCGTATAAAAGAGGTTGCGCTGGAGCATGATGAAATGCTGGGTCAGGAGGGGCATGACCACGGCCTGGTACTCGCTGCCCTGGGCCTTGTGGACGGAAACGGCGTAGGCGAGGACGAGGTCGTTGAGGTCGTCCTTCTCGTAAAGGACGGAGCGCCCCTCGAAGTCCACGACGACCCGGAGCCGCGGCCGGTCGACGTGGACGACGATCCCGATGTCCCCGTTGAAGGCGTCCTTCTCGTAATCGTTCCGGACCTGCATGACCTTATCCCGGACCCGGAACTCGCGGTTTCCCCACTTGAGCCCCTCCCGGAGCGGGTTGAGCCTCTGCTGGAGCTCCAGGTTCAGGTTGTCGACCCCGCAAAGGCCCTTGTACATCGGGCTGATGACCTGGATCTCGGGCGAGAGGGCGGGGATGCGGAGCCAGCGCGGGATCCGCGTCTGGCAGAGGCTGACGATGGTCTCGAAGGCCTTCCGTTCGTCGTCCTGCCGGATGAAGTAGAAATCGGAATCCTTGGTGCCCTTCGGGGGGTAGATCAGACCCTGGCCCTGGTTGACGCGGTGGGCGTTGAGGACGATATAGCTCTCCTTGTCCTGGCGGAAGATCTCGTCGAGCCGGACGACGGGCACCGTCCCCGATTCGATGATGTCGCGCAGGAGGGTCCCCGGCCCGACCGACGGGAGCTGGTCCTTGTCGCCGACGAGGACGAGGCGCATCGCCTCAGGGACGGCCTTAAGGAGGTGGTGCATCAGCGGCAGGTCGACCATCGAGAATTCGTCGATGACGAGAGCCTCTCCCTGGAGCGGGCATTTCTTGCCGCGCCGGAAGGTCCCCAGCTTGGGTTTGAACTCCAGGACGCGATGGATGGTCCGGGCGTCTTGCCCCGTGGTCTCGGAGAGCCTCTTGGCCGCCCGTCCGGTGGGCGCCGCAAGGATGACCTCTCTCCCCCACCGGCGAAAGATATCGGTCACGGCCTTGATGATGGTCGTCTTGCCGGTGCCCGGGCCGCCCGTGATCACCAGGACCTTCTTCCGGAAACACTCCGCGACGGCAAGCCTTTGGGCCGTCGAGAGGACGACGCCCAGGTCCTTCCCGACGTCCGAGACGGCGGCGTCGAGGTCGAACGGAGGAGTCCCGCACGAGACGGCGGCCAGATCGTGGAGGGACCGGACGACCTCCTCTTGGGCCGTGTGGAAGGACGGCCGGTAGAGCGCCCGGTCCTGACCCAGCGGCTCCCGGACGAGCCGTTTTTTCGCCGTGAGCCCGGCCAGGGCCGCTTCGCATCGGTCATCGTCCGCCGCGATGTCCTCCAGGCATCGGGCCCGGACTTCGCTTTCGAGCGAGAAGACATGGCCCTGCTCGTTGTCCTTCTCCAGCAGGTAAAGGACATAGGCCTTGACCCGTTCGGGCGAGCCCGGGTCCATCCCGAGCTTCAGGGCCAACTGGTCGGCCGTCTTGAACCCGACTCCCCAGATGTCCAGGCTGAGCTGATACGGGTCGCTCCGGAGGACGTGGAAGGCCTTGTCCCCGTACTGGCGGTGGATCTTGGTGGCCAGGTTCGTGGAGACGCCGTGCTCCTGGAGGAAGATGATGAGGTCCCGGATGTCCCGGTGTTCCGCCCAGGACCTGCGGATCTCCCGGAGCTTGACCGGACCGACGCCTTCGACCGTTCTCAGCTTTTCAGGCCTGTCGGTCAGGACGGCAATGGTCTCCGCGCCGAAGGCGCCGACGATGCGTTCCGCGAGAACCGGCCCGATGCCCTTGATGAGGCCCGAGGCCAGGAACTTGCCGATGCCCTGGACCGAGGCCGGCAGGGCCAGCGAAAAGCTCTCGACGTGGAACTGCTTGCCGAACTTGGGATTGAGCTCCCACGAGCCCTTGAGCTTGAGGACCTCGCCGGGAGACAGGGGCGGGAACGACCCGACGATGGTCACGGGTTTCGCGTCCCCGACGGAGAACCGGCAGACCGCGTAGCCGTTCTCCGGGTTGTAGTAGACGATCTGCTCGACGGTGCCTTCCAGCTGGTCCATAGGATCCATGTTCCTTATTATTCTAAAGGAACATAGAGGGCCAGACAAGCGAGACGCGCGAGACGGGCGTTGACCCCCGCCCGCTTTCATGCTAATTTTCCGACCGATGAAATTCCTCAAGGTCCTGGCGAACGCGGTCCTCTGCGCGCTCTTTTTCGCCGGGCTGGTCGCCCTGCTCACGCTCGACATCAACATCAACCTCGCTTTTGCGGCCGGGCCTTTCGTCCGACTCGCCCTAGCCATGGCCGTATTCTACGGACCGCTCATCGTCCTGACCGTCGTCCTGCTCTTCTTCGTCGTCCAGTTCTTCTCCGGGCGAGGTTCGCCGTCAAGCTCGTTTCGCCGTCGTTCCTGGCCGTGGCCTTCCCCGCGCTCATGGCCTTCTTCCTCTTCATATACTGGGAAAATTGCGGCTATTACTCCTCGTTCTTCGAGCCGGCCGTCGGCGCCTTGCTCCGGGCCCAGGGGGTCGCGCTCGCGGTCCTCGCGGTCCTGGGAGCGGCGGCCCTCTACGCGTCGCGGCGGTACCGGAAGAAGCTTCTGCCGCTCGGGGCGTATTTCGCGATCTTCGCGGCCGGCATGGTTCTCCTCGCCTGGCTGAGGGCCGAGTTCCCGTTCCCCCGGCCGGGCGCAAGGACGGGCCGGCTCGAAGCGCGGACGATCGACCGGAACGTCCTCCTCGTCGGGCTCGAGGGATTGAGCCTTGACATCATCTTCCCGCTCATCGCCGAGGGCAAACTCCCCAACTTTTCCTGGCTCGTGGAGAACGGCAGTTGGGGACGGCTGGGAACGCTCGCGCCGACCGAAAGCCCCCTCCTCGACCGTTCGCTCGAGACGGGCAAGCTCCCGGCCAAGCACCGCCGGCTTTCCGTGAACGCTTACGAGCCGATCTTCAAGGGCTATAGGCTCGAGGTCACGCCGCGGTACATCCTCTTCCGGCAGATGACCCGGCTGGGCCTCCTGAAGGTCTTGCCCAACCCCCCACAGCCGGGGGTCACGGACCTCCGGCGCGTCTTCGAGGCCAACGGTTCGAGCGCCCTGGTCGTCACCCCCCTGCCGGCCGAAACGCGCGGGGACGGCGATCCGAGGGCCGAAAAGGCCTTCAACCAGGTCTTCAAGACGGAGAGTTCGGAAACGGGACGCCCGCTCGGGGTCGCCCGCAGGGCCTTCGCGCGGGACTGGCGCCTCGAGGAGGGGGCGTTCGAAGAAAAGGGCCGCCGGGCGCCGGGGTATTTCCATCTCCGCCTCGACGGCCTCAACACGGTCGAGGCGTTCTTCTACAAGTACAGCTTCCCCGAGCAGTTCGGCAACATCGCCCAGGAGGACCTCAACCGCTACGGGCCGGTGATATCCCGGTACTACGAATACTACGACAAGATCGTCGGCAAGTACTTGGCCTCCCTGAAAGATAACGACCTGCTCGTCATCTACTCGCCCTACGGCGTCGAGCCGCTCCCCCTGTGGAAGCGATTCGTCGAATGGGTCCTCGGGAACGCCGACGTCTCGGCTTACCACGAGGACCGGCCGGACGGGGTCGTATTCTTTTACGGGAACGGGATTGGGAGGAGGAACACCGTCGAGGGGATGAAGATCGTGGATATCGCCCCAACGCTTCTCTACTACCTCGGGCTTCCCGTGGGCAAGGACATGGACGGGATCGTCCAGAGCCCCGTTTTCGTCGGGGACTTCACGGCCGAGAACCCCATCTTCTCCATCTCTTCCTATGAGGAGATCGAATTCCGCAAGCCCGGACTCTAAAGGAAGAAATCGCCTACTCAGGACTCGGGGACATCCCTCCTGAAGACGCAGATTTGCCCCAGCGTGTCAAATCCGCTCCGCTTCGGGGCTTCGCTCTCCCCGTCCTACGGACGGGGAACCGTGCCCACTCCGCCCCTCGATGGCTTCATCCGGGATATCCCCTCCGTCCTTCGTGCGGCGATCCGGCTCAAGCCCGTGATTGGAGGGCTTTGCAGAGGACTGCAGCGACCATGCGGAGGTCACGGCGACGTGTTCTAACTATGGGCGAGGAAGGCCGCCCCCAGAGCCCCCATTGGGAAGGGGACCCGTCGGCCTTGCCGATGGGGGAACCTGTTGACAGGTTCCCGGGGCCTGGGGGCGGCCTCCGAGCCCTGCGAAGGCGATTCCAGTATTAGTGGATGACCTTGAGCATTCGCCCCCAACGGGCCTTGGGGAGAAAGCTCGCGAGCTTGCGGAGCCGGTCGCCGACAGCCGTCTTTTGCCAGGCGTCCCGCTCGGCCTTGTAGGAGAAATAAATGACCCAGGGCCGGCCCTTGATGTTGTTGAGAGGCAGGAATCCCCAGTAGCGGCTGTCGGCGCTGTTGTCGCGATTGTCCCCCATGGCGAAGCAATGGCCGGCGGGGACGACGACCGGACCGAAGTTGTCGCGGATCAGGTCGTCGTACCGATAGGAATCGCTCCGGGAATAGACCTGGGCATCGCTGTGGACCTTGTAGGGCTCGTCGAGGGGCTTTTCGTTGATAAAGACCTGCTTGTCCCGGATCTCGACCTTCTCGCCCTCGAGCCCGATGACCCTCTTGACGAAATCCTTGTTCAGCTCGCGTGGGTACTTGAAGACGACAATGTCCTTCCGCTCGATCCGCTTGTGCGGGAGAAGGGCCCCCTCCAGCGGGAGGACCGGGTCCGCATAGGCCAGCTTGTTGACGAGGAGGAAGTCCCCGACGAGGAGCGTCGGCTCCATGGACCCGGTGGGGATCTGGAAGGCTTGGACTACGAAAGTCATCACGAAGAAGACGAAGACGGCGGTTTCGGCGATCAGCTCGAAGTATTCCCGGACGACGCCCTTGTCGCTCTTCCTCTTTTCTTTCCTGGTCATGGGTTCACGTTCGAAGGGCTACTATAGCCCAAATCCCGGAAATCCTCAAGTCCTCGGCGACCTTGACAGCCGGCTGCGTTCGGGCTTTACTACAATCGTGAACGTCGTCCTGTTCGGATATCCGGGAGCCGGGAAGACGGCCCTCTTCCGTCTGCTCACAGGAGCGGAGGCCGGGGCCCGCGGGGACGGCAGGAGGGAGCCGAACGTCCGGGCCCGGGCTCTCCCCGACGACCGGCTCGACGCGATTGCAGAGCTCTATCCGGAGAAGAAAAAAGTCCCCGCCGCGGCGGAGTTCACCGATCTCGCGGGCGCCTCGTTCGGCGAGGTCAAGGACGGGGCCTTTTTCGACCGCCTCCGGAAGGCCGACGGGATGGTCCATGTCGTCCGGGGGTTCCGGGCCCCTTCCCTGCCGCACCCGAAGGGGAGGATCAGCCCCGCGGACGACATCCGGTTCATGGAGGAGGAGCTCGTCCTTGCCGATCTCGCCGCGGCCCATGCCCGGCTCGAGAGGCTCGAGAAGGACCTGAAGAAGATGAAGGATCCCGAGGCGGAAAGGGAGCGGGACCTTCTGGTCCGGCTCGCCGCATTCCTCGGGGAGGGGAAATCCCTTCGCGCCTTCCCCTTCCCGCCGGGAGAAGAGAAGCTCGTGCGGAGCTTCTCCTTCCTCAGCCTCAAGCCGCTCCTCCACGTCATCAACGTCGACGAGAAGGATATCGCCGGGGCCGTCGGGCCCGAGGCCGGGAACGTCCTGACCTTCTGCGGCTCCATCGAATGCGAGATCCAGGAGCTCGCCGAGGAAGAGAAGGAGGCCTTCAGGGCCGGATACGCCCTCGGGGAACCGGGCGCCGCCAAATTCTTCCGGGAGCTTCCCGGGTTCCTGGGCATCCTGACCTTTTACACCGTGGGCAAAGACGAGGTCCGGGCGTGGCCTCTCCGAAAGGGCGCCTCGGCCGCGACCGCGGCCGGGGCGATCCATTCCGACATCGAAAAGGGCTTTATCCGGGCCGAGGTCATCGCCTGGGACGAGCTCGTCCGGCGCGGCTCCCTCCAGAAGGCACGGGACGCCGGGGCCATCCGGCTCGAAGGGAAGGACTACGTCGTCCGGGATGGGGACGTGGTATACTTCCGTTTTGCCCAATGACCAAATCGTTCACGATCACGACCCGCGACCCCTCCTCCTCGGCCAGGACGGCGGTCCTCGAAACCGCCCACGGGGAGGTCGCAACGCCCGCTTTTATGCCCGTGGCCAGCCAGGGCTCCGTCAAGGGCTTGACCCACGCCGTCCTCGAGGAGCTCGGCGCGCAGATCATTCTCGTCAACGCTTATCACCTCTCCCTCCGCCCCGGGGCGGAAGCCGTCGCCCGGCTCGGAGGCGTTCACGGTTTCATCTCCTGGAAGAAGCCGATCCTCTCCGACAGCGGCGGGTTCCAGATCTACAGCCTGTCGCCCCTGGTCAAGGTCCTCGAAGAAGGGGTCCGGTTCTCCTCCCACCTCGACGGGACGAAGATCTTCCTGACACCGGAGGACGCCGTCGACATCCAGTCGAAGCTCGGGACCGACATCATGATGTGCTTGGACTATTTTCCCGCCTACCCCGCGACGGAGGCGACGATGAAAGAGGCCGTGACGCGGACCGGCCGCTGGGCCGCCCGGGCCAAGAAGCGGTTCGACACCATCGGATCCCCCGGACAGCTTTGGGGGATCAGCCAGGGAGGGATCTTCCCCGACCTGCGGGAAGAGGGCCTGGCCGAGCTAATGGCCATCGGCTTCGACGGCTATGCCTATCGGGGGACTGGGCATCGGAGAGCCCAAGGCCCGGCTTTTCGAGGTCCTCGAAAAGGGCGACGCCCTGCTTCCCCGAGACCGGCCCCGCTACCTCATGGGCATGGGCTATGTCGAGGATATCCTCGAGGCCGTCGAGCGCGGCGTGGACATGTTCGACTGCGTCCTGCCGACGCGGAACGCCCGGAACGGGTCCCTGTTCACGAGCCGCGGGCGGATCTCGATCAAGAACGTCCGGTACGCCGCGGACGAGACGCCCCTCGACGAGGCCTGTTCCTGTTATACCTGCCGGAACTTCAGCCGGGCCTACCTCCGGCATCTTTTCGAGCGCGGGGAGATCGCCTCCGCGATCCTCAACACCGTCCATAACCTCCACTTTTATCTTGACATCTTCCGGCGAATCAGGCAATCTATCGAATCCAACTCGCTCAGCCTTCTGAAAAAGAGTATAATATCCGAGATTAACGTCGATAAGGAAGAAAAGACATGATCTTCGCAAGCCTACTGATGTCCGCCCAGCAAGCCCAGACCGGCCAGGTCCCCCGGGGGAACATGCTGACGGCCCTCCTGCCTTTCGTCCTGGTCTTCGGCATCTTCTATCTGCTGATCATCCTCCCCCAACGGAAAAAGCAGAAGAAGCACCAGGACATGGTGAATAACTTGAAGCCGGGCGACCGGGTCATCACGACCGGCGGCATCTTCGGGACGGTCATGGGGGTCCAGCCCGACCGGATCGAGCTCAAGATCTCGGCCAACGTCAAGATCGACATCACCAAGAGCGCCGTCGGGGCCATCCTGGGCACCGAGAAGGGCGAGAAGCCCGAATAGCGGACGGGCCGCGAAGCCCGGCCGGTCCAGGTCCTAAACGAATCACGACTCGAGAGTGAAGGGAACATGAAAAAGGGATTGCAGTGGAAAGCCATACTCGTCGTCGGCGTCCTGGCTCTGGCCGTCTTCCTGGCCTATCCCCCCAAGGACAAGATCAAGCTCGGTCTTGACCTCAAGGGCGGCATCCATCTCGTCCTCCAGGTCCTCACCGAGGATGCCGTCAACATGGAGACCGACCAGGAGATCGCCAGGTTCCAGGAGCTGTTCAAGAAGAACAACGTCACCTTCCAGGCGGCGGCCAAGGAGCGGCCCGGCAGGTTCGCGTTCTCCGGGACGGCGGCGGACCAGGAAGGCAAGACCCGGGACCTCATCGACCAGTACACGAGGGATTGGGATTACTCCTTCTCCGGGGATAAGCTGGTTTTCACCCTGAAGGCCCCGGTCGTCCTGTTCCTCAAGGACCAGGCCGTCAACCAGGTCCGGGAGACCATCGCCAACCGCATCGACCAGTTCGGCGTGGCCGAACCCCTCATCCAGAGGCAAGGCGCGGAACGGATCGTCGTCGAACTGCCCGGCGTCAGCGACCCCGACCGGGTCAAGGGACTGATCAAGGTCACGGCCGTCCTCGAGTGGAAGCTCGTCAAGGCCGGGCCGGCCCCCGACGAGGAGACGCTCCTCAAGGACTTCGGCGGCAAGGTCCCCGAGGACCAGGAGATCGTCAAGGGCGACGCCAGCCGGGGCGAGGCGGGCCTGTTCCTCGTCAGCCGGGTGGCCTCGGTGACCGGCAAGGACCTGCGGATGGTCCGCCGGTCCGTCGACGAATGGAACAACCCCGCCGTCTCCTTCAGCCTGAACTCCGAGGGAGCGCGCCGGTTCGAGAAGGTCACGGGAGAGAACGTCGGCCAGCGCCTGGCCATCGTCCTTGACGGCAAGGTCCAGTCGGCCCCGAGCATCAACACCCGGATCTCCGGCGACGGCATCATCCAGGGCCGGTTCACCGTCGAGCAGGCCGAGGATCTGGTCGTCGTCCTCAAGGCCGGCGCCCTGCCGGCCGGCATTCGCTACCTCGAGGAGCGGACGATCGGCCCGTCCCTCGGCGCGGATTCGGTCCGCCAGGGCCTGATGGCCGGGCTCGTGGCCGTCATGCTGGTCATGGGTTTCATGATCTTCTACTACAAGCTCGCGGGCCTGAACGCCGTCGCGGTCCTCATTTTCAACGTCGTCATCCTGTTCGGCGCCCTGGCCTATTTCAGGGCGACCCTGACCCTGCCCGGGATCGCCGGCATCATTCTGAGCATCGGAATGGCCGTCGATGCCAACGTCCTCATCTTCGAGAGGATGAAGGAGGAGCGGGCCGCCGGGAAGAACGTCCCGAGCGCCATTCAGCTCGGGTTCTCGAAGGCCTTCAGCGCCATCTTCGACTCCAACCTGACGACGATCATCTCGGCCGTGTTCCTCTTCCAGTTCGGCACCGGCCCGATCAAGGGATACGCGGTCACCCTGATCATCGGGCTCGTCGCCAACATGTTCACGGCCGTCTGGGTCTCTCACATGCTCTTCGACCTGACGGTCCCCAAGACCGCCAAGAGGCTGAGTATCTGACATGCAACTCTTCAAAACCCCCCACATCAACTTCATGAAGTACAAGTACGTGGCCCTGGCGGCCACGCTCGTCATCGTCCTCGCCGGCGTCCTGAACGTCACGGTCTTCCACGGCCTGAAGCCCGGGGTGGACTTCGGCGGCGGGACGCTCATCCGGGTCGAGTTCAAGGACGCGACCCCCGTCGGCCAGGTCCGCAAGGCTCTGGCGGAGGTCGGCCTGGGCTCGAGCACGATCCAGGAGACCGGGAAGAAGGGCTTTGAATACCAGGTCCGGACGACCCAGTTCATGAAGGGCGCCGACGCCCAGCAGGAGATGGAGGCCCACGAGAAGCTGGCGGACAAGGTCATCGAGGCCCTCCGCGGGAACGCGCCCGACAAGATGACGGTCATCAGCCGAGAGACGGTCGGGCCCCAGGTCGGCAAGGACCTCCGGAAGAAGGCCACCCAGGCGACCATCTGGGCCCTCATCGGGATGCTCATCTACATCGCCGTCCGGTTCAAGCTGGAATACGGCGTCGCCGCCATCTTCACCCTGACCCAGGACGTCCTCATCACGATGAGCCTCTTTTCGTTCACGAATCGCGAGATCAACCTCCCCATCGTCGCCGCGATCCTGACCATCGTCGGCTACTCGATCAACGACACGATCGTCATCTTCGACCGGGTCCGGGAGAATTCGAAGATCTACCGCAAGGAATCCCTCGAGGAGATCATGAACATCAGCCTCAACCAGACGCTGAGCCGGACGATCATCACGTCGGGCACCGTCTTCCTGACCCTGCTCGCGCTGTACCTCTTCGGCGGCGAGGTCATCAACGACTTCGCCTTCATCATGCTCATCGGGACGATCGAGGGCGTCTATTCGACGATCTACCTGTCCTGTCCGGTGGTCCTCTTCTGGCAGAAGGCCTTCAAGACGAAAAAAGGCTTCCGGAGATAAATTCCCCTTGATAAAAGCCGTTTTTTCTTTTATACTACTTCTTACGGAAAAAACTTCTGTGCGTGAGGTATAAAAATGGCGGAAGTCAAAAAGCCGAGACCCCAGGAAGCGATCCCCGAGATCTTCAAGGATTCCTTCTTCAGGAGCGAAACGGGATCCAAGAGGAAGGCCGTCGCGTTCCCCATCGCCCTATTCGTTCACGCCGCGTTCGTGATCGCCGTCATCGTCATCCCGCTGCTCTCGACGGCCACTCTGCCCACCGTCGAGGTCTATAGCGCCTTCCTCGCGCCCCCGCCGCCTCCCCCGCCGCCCCCGCCGCCTCCCGCCAAGAAGCGCGCCTCCGCACAGGCCAAGACCCGCATCAAGCCCGTCCAGGCCTCCGCGGCCATCGAGCCCGGCCGGCTCGTGGCCCCCGTCGACATCCCCGAAGAGATCGCCGAAGAACAGCTCTACCGACATCGGCATCGAGGGCGGCGTCGAAGGCGGCGTCGAAGGCGGCGTCGTCGGCGGCGTCCTCGGCGGCGTCGTGGGCGGCGTCCTCGGCGGCGTCGTCGGCGAGGTCGAAGCGCCCGTCCGCGCCATCGGCGAGATCAAGCCCCCCAAGCTCATCAAGCAGGTCGACCCGGTCTATCCGGAGATCGCCCGCCAGGCGCGCGTCGAGGGCGTCGTCATCGTCGAGGCGACGACCGACATCTACGGCCGCGTCCAGGGCATCAAGGTCCTGCGGTCGATCCCCCTGCTCGACCAGTCGGCCATCGACGCGGTGCGCCAGTGGGTCTACGAGCCGATGATCATCAACGGCCGTCCCCGGGGCGTCATCTTCACCGTCACGGTGAGATTCCAGCTCAAGTAATCAAAGCTATAATCAATGGCTTTCGAGATCTAATAAGGAGGTACTTAAGATGCAATTCGGTCTGATTGAAATGTGGCAGGCCATGGGCGGCGTGGCCAAGACGGTTTCGATTCTCCTCATCGCCCTGTCGATCGTTTCCCTCTACCTGTTCATCGAGCGCCAGCTGACGTTCATGCGCGCCAAGACGAAGTCCCAGCTCATCGCCCCGAAGCTCGCCGAGCTTCTCAAGGCCGGACAGCTCAAGGAAGCCCTGGCCCTCGCGTCCAAGAAGGACAACAAGGGCAGCCACCTGGCCCGCGTGACGGCCGCCGGCATCCAGGAATTCCTGTCCGGCAAGGAAGCCAACCTGAGCTTCGAAGAGCAGATCAACTCCGCCGAGCGGGGCTGCGAACGGGCTTCCGTCCTGTTCAACCAGGACCTGAAGAAGAGGCCTGAACATCCTGGCCACCATCGCCACTTCGGCCCCCTTCATCGGGCTGTTCGGGACGATCTCGGGCATCATCAACGCGTTCCGCGGCATGGCCCTGACCGGGTCGGGCGGCATCGGCGCGGTCGCCGGCGGCATCGCCGAGGCCCTCGTCACGACGGCCTTCGGGATCGGCGTGGCCATCATCGCCCTCTGGTGCTTCAACCTGCTGAACACCAAGATCGAAGTCTATGACGCCGAGATGGGCAACACGACCTCGCAGATCATCGATTTCTTCCACAGAACCAAGTAAAACGACTAAAACAAGACTTTTCAGCTCTTAAAAGAGAGGCACACAATGGGTTTTTCAATATCGGCGAGCGGCAAAGAAGAAATCAGATCCGAACCCAATGTCGTTCCCTTGTGTGATGTCCTGCTTGTTCTTCTGATCATCTTCATGGTCGTGACCCCTCTCGTTCAGAAGGGCGTCGACGTCAAGCTGCCCTCCGCTCTGAACACCTCCTCCATGCCCGACAGCCCCGACGTCGTCCTGGCCGTCAAGAAGGACGGAACGCTTTACGTGAACCAGACCAAGGTCACGATGGAAAACCTCCAGAACGCTCTCGAAGAGGCCTTCCTGACGGTCTCGGAAAAGAAGCTCTACATCAAAGCGGACCAGGACCTCGAATACGGCAAGATCGTAGATATCATCGACGTCATGCGCGAAGCCGGCATCGAGATCGTAGGCATCATCACCGACAAGAAGACGGAAAAGGCCCAGTAAGGGCGCTTCGAAGCAAGCCATTCAGGGGAAGGACGCCGGAAGGCTCCTTCCCCTTTTTTTACCCCTTCTTCAGGACCTCGTTCATGCTGCCCGTCCGGTAGCCTTCGAGGTCGAGGGTGACGTAGCTGTAGCCGAGCTTTTTCAGGCCGGAGACGATCCGCCCGGCCGCAGCCTTCCCGACGGCCTTGGGGAATTCTCCGGGAGCGATCTCGATCCGGGCGACGCGTCCCGTGGTGGCGGACCCTGAGCTGGCTGAAGCCGAGGCATCGGAGGATGTCCTCGGCCGCCCCGACTTGCCGTAGGCCCTTCGGTTCGATCCGGGCGCCGTAGGGGAAGCGGGACGCGAGGCAGGCCATGGAGGGCTTGTCCCAGGTCGGCAGGCCGAGGCGGCGGGACAACTCCCGGATCTCCGCCTTGGTCAGCCCGGCCTCTTTGAGGGGGGAGCGCACCCCCAGCTCCCGGCCGGCCCTCGATCCGGGCCTGTAGTCCAGGCGGTCATCGCGGTTCGCGCCGTCGAGGACGAACCGGATCCCTTCCTCGCGGGCGGTGGCGGCAAGCGCGCCGAAAAGCTCCTTCTTGCAGTGGTAACAGCGCTCGGGCGGGTTCGCCGCGAAATCGGGGTTCTCGAGTTCGCGGGTCTTGATGACCTTGGGACGGATGCCGAGCCTCCGGGCCAGCGCTTTCGCCGCGATGATCTCCTTCCCGGGATAGGTCTCCGAGGCCGCAATGACGGCCAGGAGAGGCTTCACGGGGACGTCGAGAGCGGCCTTGAGGAGCAGGGTACTGTCCACGCCCCCGGAATAAGCGACCAGGGCGCCCTTCATCCGGCCGAGGATCGCCGTGAGCCTGGTGTACTTGCGCCGCGTGGTTTCGGAAAGCCCGGAAAGGACGGCGTCGTTCTTTACCCGTCGACGGTCGTTTGTCATTCGATCTCCCGCCTTTTCATGATCTCCTCGGTCAGCGCTTCAACGATCCCGGCCTCACGGACCTTGCGGACAACCCGGCCCTTTCGGAAGAGGACACCGGTCCCCCGCCCGCAGGCGACACCGAAGTCCGCCTCCTTCGCCTCCCCCGGCCCGTTGACCATGCAGCCCATGACCGCCACGGTCAGGGGCTGCTCCAAGCCCGCCAGCTTCCTTTCGACCGCGGCGGCGATCTTCATGAGGTCGACCTCGCAGCGGCCGCACGTCGGGCAGGAGACGATGTCGATCCCCTTCGCCCTCAGCCCGAGGCTCCGGAGGACGCGCCACGCGATCCGGACCTCGCTCTCCGGGGTCGCTGTCAGCGAGACGCGGATCGTGTCGGCCAGTCCTTCGCGGATAAGAAGGGCCAGACCGGCGGCCGATTTCACCCCGCCGGCCTCGACTCCTCCGGCTTCGGTGATGCCGGCGTGGAAAGGATAGTCGACGCGTGCGGCCAGGAATCTGTACGCTTCGACGGTCCGCGGGATGTCGGAGGCCTTGAGCGAGACCTTGATCGCGAAGAACCCCAAGTCTTCGAGCATCCGGATGTGCCGAAGGGCGCTTTCGGCCATGGCTTCCGCCGTCGCGCCGCGGCCGCGAAGGAGCCCCTTTTCCAACGACCCGGAATTGACCCCGATCCGGATGGGGATCCCCCGCCCGGCGGCGGCGCGGGCGACCTCGCGTACTTTTGCCCCGGAACCGATGTTCCCGGGATTGATCCTCAGTCCGTCCGCGCCGGCATCGATGGACTTGAGGGCCAGACGATGGTCAAAATGAATGTCGGCGACGATCGGCAGACGGGACCTCCTGCGGATCATGCCCAGGGCGGTCGCCGCGGCGGCGTCCGGGACGGCCAGCCGGACGATCTCGCAACCAGCCCTCTCCAATCGCCGGATCTGGGCCAGCGTGGCCGAGACATTCCGGGTATCGGTCTTCGTCATCGATTGGACCGATATCGGCGCCCCGCCCCCGACGAGGACGCTCCCGATCCTTATCTGTCGGGTCTTACGTCTGGGAAACAGCTCTTGATTCGCCATGTTCGCGGTCCCTATTCTAGACTATTCATTCAACCCCGTCCATCCGCGGTTAGCCAGGGCCAATCATGATGGATCGCCTTCGAAGGACTCGGGGACATCCCGTCTCTCTTCGAGCGTGCGCGGGCTAAAAGGCCCGGGCAGGACGGCCTCTCTACTCTAGCCGTGATGGCAATGAGGGATTTGACAAAGGGCTTTGCTCCCGGCTTCGATCGGCGATCGCGGTCCATCTCACGGTCCCCTTCTCTCTTGCGAGAAGGGGTTGGGGATGAGAAGAAATTCATTCAGAGTCTTGGACTCGTCACCGTGACCTCCGCATGGTCGCTGCAGCCCTTTGTAAACCCCTCGACACCCCGGCATGAATGCCGGGGCTTGTTCGGGGTTAACCCTGAGCCTTGCTTCGCGCCCCGCCTTTCATGGCGGGGTAGCGGCGGCGAACGGGTCAAAGCCCTCCCATCACGGGTTCGTGGGCTGGGGGCACGGACGGGACGGACCGAGCGGACGTGGAGGGTTTAGCCCGCACGAAGCCGATTTCGAGGAGATTCGGGCTCGTATGTCTGAGCGTACGGACGTGTTGGAGCTAACGCCACTTAGGGCATGATCATGATGTCATCTCTCAAGCAGATTCGCGAGTCACGGAACCGCCGATGAGATCAGCTAGGGCGCGGCACGGAGACGCGCCCTAGACTCACTGTAGAGAATATTGACCCCCACAACTCCCCCTGACAATTAGGGGGAGAGAATGAGGACCGCGTCTCCGGCAGAGGGAGCGAGGCCGTCCCGTCCGGGCCTATTATCCAGCCCACGCCAAATGAGCGAAAGGATGTCCCCGAGTCCTTCGAAGGCGATCCTCAAGGAGTTCAGAACGGCAGGAGGCTGTTCCAGCCGTGGGGCAGCTTCTTGACGAAATCGTTCAGGACGACGAAGACGATGAGGGCTACGAAGATGACGAACCCGATCTGGAGCCAGACCGTTCGGACCTTCGGGCTGAAGTCCTTCCGGAAGACGCTCTCCAGGAGCAGGACGAAGATCTGCCCACCGTCGAAGACGGGGATGGGGAACAGGTTCAGGATGCCCAGCTGGAGGCTGATGATGGCGATCCAGCTCATCATGGCCATCCACCCCATGCGGAAGGCCGCGTAGGAGAAGTTCGCGATCTCGAGCGGGCCGCCGAGCTGCCGGGTCGAGGCCTGGCCGGTGAACAGGTCCTTGAGGAAGCGGATGACGAGGAAGACGTTCTTCAGGTTGGCCCTGACGCTCTCCCGGATGGCCGCGAAAAATCCGTACTTGCGGACGACGGACCTCGCCTCTTGGAGGATCCCTATCTTCCCGACATTCCCTTCCTTCCTCGGGGTGACGGGCACCTCGAGCTTCTCCCCTCCCCGCTCGACCGACAAGACGATCTCGCGGCCGGCGTTCCCCTCGATGACCGGGATGAACGAATAAAAATAAACGGGCTTCCCGTCGACGGCGGTGATGACATCCCCGGCCCTGAGCCCGGCCTTCTCGGCAGGGGACCCGGCCGTGACCAGCCGGACCTGGGTCAGGATCTTCCCCCGGAACCCGGCATAGCCCATCTCGTACCGGCTGACGGATTCGGTCCGGAGCTCCACCGGAAGGACCCGGCCGTCCCTCAGGATCTCGAGCCTGATGACCTTGTCCGGCTTGGTGCCTACGGCGATCTCGACGTCGTTCCAGGTGGCGACCTTGCGGCCGTTGATGCTCAGGATCTCGTCCTCCGGCCCGAGGGCCGCCTTCTCGGCCGGAGAGCCGGGATCGATGTGGCCGATGACCGGCTTCTGGTCCTGGTATTCGGGGGCGGGCACGCCGATGCCGTTGATGACGGCGACGAGGACGACGGCCAAAAGGACGTTCATGATCGAGCCCATGGCCATGACCAGGAGCCTCGCGCCCCGGGACTTGGACATCATGTCGTCGGGGGCGAGCTCGCGTCCCGGCTCGAACATGCCCTCGCCCAGCAGTTTGACGTAGCCTCCCATGGGGATGAGGCTGATCCGGTAGTCCGTGTCCCCCTTCTTGAAGCCGACGAGCCGCTTCCCATAGCCGAAAGAGAAGACCTCGACCCGGATCCCGACGAGCTTGGCCGTGAAGAAGTGCCCGAACTCGTGGATGAAGACGAGGATGCCGAAAACGATCAGAAAGGCGAGCATCGTGCCGAATATCGTTCCCATTCTAGGTCCTTTGCTTGAGGATTTTCCGCGTTCGCTCCCGGGTCTCCCGGTCGATCCCGTAAACATCGTCGAGGCCGCGGACGGGCCGCTTGACGTGCCCGTCGAGGGTCTTCCCCACGACCCCGGCGATGCCGCCGAACCGGATCCTTCCCGCGAGGAAGGCCGCAACGGCGACTTCGTTGGCGGCGTTAAGGGCCGCAGGAAGGCTCTCCCCCTCCTCGAGGGCGGTTCTGGCCAAGGTGAAGAGGGGGAACCTGCCGGGATCGACGTGGTGGAATTCGAGCGCCCCGGCCCGGACGAGGTCGAGCGGAGCGAGCGGGGACGCCTCCCGGTCGGGCCAGGTCAGGCCGTACTGGATCGGGACCTTCATGTCCGTCCTGGAGAGCTGGGCCAGGACCGACCCGTCCCGAAACTCGACCAGGGCGTGGACGATGCTCTGGGGATGGATGAGGACGCCCAGGCGCGCCGGCTCGATGTCGAAGAGCCAGCGGGCCTCGATGAGCTCCAACCCCTTGTTCATCAGCGTCGCCGAATCCACGGTAACCTTGCGGCCCATCTTCCAGCGCGGATGGCGGAGGGCCTCTTCGGGAGTCTTGTCCGCGATCTCGCAGGCCGGGGTCCGGAAGAAGGGCCCCCCGGAAGCCGTCAGGATGACACGGCTCACAAAACGTCGCTTTTCCCGGGCCAGGCACTGGAAGACGCCGCTGTGCTCGCTGTCCACGGGGAGGATCCGGGCCCCGGAACGGCGCGCTTCCTCCCTCAGGAAAGCGCCGGCGACGACCATGGACTCCTTGTTGGCCAGGGCGACCTTGGTTCCCGCCCGGATGGCCGCCAGGGTCGGCCCGAGGCCGTCGATGCCGGTGATGGCGGAGACGACGACATCGTTCCCCCGCCGCCCGGCGACCTCAGCGGCCCCCTCGGGGCCGAAGACCACCCGGACCTTCCTCCGCCCGAACCTGCGCCGGAACTCGGCGGCATCGCGCTCCGTCCCCAGGGAGACGATCTCCGGCCGGAAGGCTTCGGCCTGCTCGAGGAGGAGGGCGACATTGGCGCCGGCGGCGAGGCCGACGACCCTGAAGCGCTCCCTGAGGCGGGCCGCGACCTCGAGGGTGTTCCGGCCTATCGATCCGGTGGAGCCGAGGACGGCGACGTTCTCGCGACGGTGTTCCATGCTCTCAGGTGCCTAATTCCAGAGGATCCCCACGAGGTAATAGAACAGCGGCGCGGCAAGGATCAGGCTGTCGATCCTGTCGAGGAACCCGCCGTGCCCAGGGAGGACGTTGGACGAATCCTTGACCCCCACCGCCCGTTTGAAGAGGGACTCCAGCGGGTCGCTCGCCTGGGCGGTGGCATGGACCAGGACCGCGACGAGGAGGGCCTTCCAGAGGAGGATATCCGGCAGCAGGAGCTCCCGGGCGGCCCAGGCACCCAGGCAGGCAAACAGGATGCCGCCCGCGCTCCCCTCCCAGGATTTATTGGGACTGGCCACGGGCGTCATCTTGTGCTTGCCGAACGGCTTCCCGATGAAGAAGGCCCCCGTGTCCCCGAGGAAGATCACGGCGAAGAGGAAGTACAGGTAATAGGCCCCGTATTCGGCCCGGATGGTGAACATGTAGTTCAGGGTGAAGCCCAGATAGAGGGCCCCGAAGAACGTGACCGCAATGGACTGGGGGAACGTCGTCAGCCTCTCGAGCGTGGAGACTTGGATGACATAGTAAAAACCGGTCAGAAGCAGACCGGCGAACAGGGCCGCCTTGAAACTGAAACCTCGCACGTAGAACGAGGCCGCGAAGGTCACGGCGAGGGCCATGCCGAGAGCCCGCCGGGGCTGGAGCTTCTTCCTCGCGGCGAGCCCGTAGAACTCCGCCAGGGCGCCCAGGACGAAAACCTGGAGCAGGAGGAAGAACGCGATGTCGGGAGCGTACTGGATGACCGCGAAGACGGCAGGCAGCAGGATGACGGCCGTGAGGGTGCGTTTTCCGAGTTCCATGGGCGGATGGCGATGCGAGGCCGGCCGGCTCAGCGGGGCCGGATGTCGCCGAACCTCCTTTCTCTCGTCTGATACGCGCAGATGGCTTCCAGAAGATGCTTCTTCCGGAAGTCGGGCCAGAGGACCGGAGTGATCCAGATCTCCGCGTAGGCGATCTGCCAGAGGAGAAAATTGGAGACCCTCATCTCGCCGCTTGTCCGGATGAGGAGGTCGGGGTCCGGGAGGGAAGCCGTATACAGCCGTGCCGCGAACGCGTCCTCGGTCAGTGCGTCGGGGTCGGTCCCCTTCTCCCGGAGGAGGCCCTTGACGGCGTCCACGATCTCGGCCCGGCCGCCGTAATTCAGGGCCAGGACGATGGTCATCCGGCCGTTGTCCCGGGTCTTTGCCTCCATCCGCTCGAGCTCCCCGAGGACGGCCCGCGGGATCCCGTCCCTCTGGCCGATGACCATCAGCCGGAGGTCGTTCTCCGAAAGGACCCGGCCTTCCTTCTTCAGATAATCCCGGAGGAGCGTCCAGAGCCGGGAGACTTCCTGCCGGGGGCGCTTCCAGTTCTCCTTGGAGAAGGCGAAGAGGGACAGGGCCTTGATGCCCAGGCGGGCCGACGCTTCGACGATCTCGCTGACGGAGTCGGACCCCGCCTTATGTCCCTCGATGCGGGGAAGGCCTCTCTCGCGAGCCCAGCGGCCGTTGCCGTCCATGATGACGGCGACGTGGGACGGGAGCCTGGAAACGTCCAGGCGGCGGACAAGGGCCTCCTCTTCCGAGCCGGGCAGGATAAACCCTTCGAGGCCTTCGAACATATTGGCCATTATATGGTTGCGGGCGGGAATTGTCAAAAATAGACAAGCCGGCCGCGATGGTCTAAAATGTCGGCATGTGCCTCGCCGTTCCCGCCAGGGTCGCCCGGGTCGACGAGTCCGGGGGCGGCGTCGTGGACTATCTCGGCAGCGAGATCCGGGCGAATTTCGTGCTTCTCCCCGGGATCAAGGCCGGGGACTGGGTCATCGTCCACGCCGGGTTCGCCATTTCCAAGCTGACCCCGAAGGAAGCCGGGGAAACCCTGAGGCTGTTCAAGGAAATGGAAAAGGCCTAGAACGCGCCGTCGTCATGAGCGCCCTGAGGGACAAACGGACCATCGACCGGCGGCTCGATGAGGTCCGGGGCCTCGCCGCCGCCCTTGCCTCTCCCGTACGGATCATGGAGGTCTGCGGGACGCACACGATGGCCATCCACAGGTCCGGCCTCAAGCCGCGGCTCGAGGAAGCCGGCGTCGAGACGGTCTCCGGGCCCGGCTGCCCGGTCTGCATCACGCCGGACGCGGTCCACGAGGCCGCGATCGACCTCGTGACCCGGCGCGAAGGCTTCATCCTCGCTACGTTCGGGGACATGACCCGCGTCCCGACGCGGAAGGGCTCGCTCCGGGAGGCAATCCCGGCCCCCGGGTCGCTCGTCCGGATCGTCTATTCGCCCGAGGACGCCCTGGAGGCCGCCCGGAAAGCCCCGGAGAAAGAGGTCGTCTTCTTCGGCGCCGGCTTCGAGACCACGATCCCCGGCATCGCCTTTACGGCCCGCCGCGCCTTCGAAGAAAAGGTTCGGAACTATTCCGTGCTCACGGCCCTTTGGCTCATCCCTCCCGCCATCCGGGCGATCCTCGAGGCGGGGGAATGCGCCGTCACGGGCTTCCTTTATCCCGGCCATGTCAGCGCCATCATCGGCGAGGCGCCCTACGCGTTCATCGCCAATGAATTCGGCGTTCCGGGGGCGATCGCGGGTTTCGAGCCCATCGAGATTCTGACCGGGATCCTGTCGATCCTCGACCAAGCCAAAAGGAGGAGCCCCGGTGTCGCCAACGAATATCGCCGGGTCGTCCGGCCCGGAGGAAATCCCGTCGCCCGCGCCCTGATGGACGCAACGCTCGAGCCAAAGGATGCCATCTGGAGGGGCCTGGGGATGATCCCTGCGAGCGGCCTCAAGCTCCGGCGGCAATATTCCGACTTCGACGCCGAAACGAAGTACGGATTGGTCACGGGCCCGGCGGTTCGCGAGGCCCCCGGCTGCCGGTGCGGGGAGGTCCTCCGCGGCGTCATCAGGCCGAGGGATTGCCGGCTCTTCGGGAAACGATGCACACCGGATTCTCCCCTGGGGCCCTGCATGGTCTCGTATGAAGGGGCCTGCTTCATCACCTTCAGGTATTCGAGGAGCGGCACGTGAAAAGGATCAGCCTGGAGCTGGGGAGCGGGGGCAAGCTCATGAGGGAATTCATCGCCGGGCGCATCGTCCCGAGGTTCGCCAATCGCTTCCTTGACGAGCTCAGCGACGCGAGCCACCTGCCCGGCGGCATCGCCTTCACGACGGACAGCTATGTCGTCGACCCCATCTTCTTCCCCGGCGGGGATATCGGCACGCTCGCCGTCAACGGGACCGTGAACGACCTGATCGTCTCCGGTGCCGTTCCCCAGTTCATCTCCCTGGCCCTCATCCTGGAGG
This sequence comes from Candidatus Aminicenantota bacterium, assembly GCA_963813235.1. Lineage (GTDB taxonomy): Bacteria > Acidobacteriota > Aminicenantia > Aminicenantales > Saccharicenantaceae > JALHVH01. The sequence continues at coordinate 44,460 of CAWEYF010000010.1, forward strand.
AAGGCCTGGCCGGGGAGGACCTCGAGCGGGTCCTGGGCTCCGTCCGCAAGACGGCCCGGAAGGCGGGCGTTCGCATCGTGACCGGCGACACGAAGGTCGTCCCCCGCGGCCAGGGGGACAAAGTCTTCATCAACACCTCAGGGATCGGCCGCGTCGTCGCCCGGCCGTCGATCGCGAAGATCCGGCCCGGCGACAAGATCATCCTCACCGGGACGCTGGGCGAGCACAGCACGGCGATCCTGCTGGCCCGGGGAGAATACGGGTTCACGTCCCGCGTCAGGAGCGATTGCGCCCCGCTCCTCTTCCTTCTCCGGGCATGGAAGAAGGGCGCCCTCTGGATGAGGGACATCACCCGGGGCGGTCTGGCCACGGTGCTCTCGGAACTGGCCGAACGTCTGCCCTATCCTCTTCTCATAGAGGAGGACCGTATCCCTTTATCCCGGCCGGTGCGCGCCGCCGCGGGGCTCCTGGGAATCGATCCCCTGTTCCTGGCCTGCGAGGGCCGGGCCGTCATCGCGGCCCCGAAGGCCAGGGCCGACGCCATCCTCCGGGAGATCCTTCACCACCCCGCGGGGCGAAGGGCCGCCGTCATCGGCGAGGTCCAGACGAAGGTCGGAGAGCCGGGAGAGTTGCTCCTGAGGACGAACGCCGGGGGATTGAGGCTCCTTGAGCCGTTGACGTCGGAACTCCTGCCGAGGATATGCTGAGCCCGAGGACGCGATGAGCGGAAAGACCGCCTTGACGCGCGCCGCGGCCCTGCTGGGGCCGGTGGCCCTCGCCATGCTCATGGCCTCCCCGCATCCCAGTGCCCCCGAAAATAGGTTCCTCGCCGGGATCAGTTCCTCCCTCCGGGCTTGCGCGGCCTTCGAAGGCGAGACCGCCCGCGTCCCGCTCGCGGTCGCGAACACGGGCTCGATAGCCTGGGAATCCGGCGGGAAGACGCCCGTCTTTGTCTCCTACCACGTCCTTGACGCGGGAAGGCGCGCCGTCCGATTCGAGAACGCCAGGTTCGGTTTGCCGGGAAGGGTCGCTCCCGGCTTGACCGAGGCCCTCGAGGTCGTGGTCAAGGCGCCGCTCGAGGCCGGCCGCTACTACCTTGAATTCGACCTCGTCGTAGAAGGCCTCACCTGGTTCAAGGACGGCGGCTCGAAGACCCTGGTCATGCCGTTCGAGGTCGGGAGGAGGGAATGGCCCGAGGACAAGTTCGCGATCTCCCTCGAGGCCGGCCCCTATACGAAGTTTGACTTGGGAATGCCCGAATTCAATGCGCTAACGAAGCTTATCCGCGTCACCTTAAAGCACAATGAGGTTTCCTTCAAAGGAAGGACCGGGCGCGTGGATGGCTTTTCCGCCGGCGCCGGCTACCCGCAGATATGGGTCCGGGACGCGAACACAATCATTCCGGCCTCAAGGTATTTCTATCCTGCCTCGTACATGCAGTCATGGCTTGACGAACTGCTGTCTTATCAACGGCAGGACGGGTCGCTCCCCGACTGGTTCGATTCCCGCGGCGTAACAGACAAGAACACCGTGGAAACGGACCAGGAGGCGAGTGCCGTCCAGGCCGGAAGCCAGGTCTATGATCTGTTGGGACAGGAATGGAGCGACAGGGAGATCCGGGGCGTTCCCGTTTACGAGAGGATGGAGAGGGCCCTCGAATACATCCTGAAGGACCGCTTCGATGCCGTCCATGGGCTGATCAGGGGCGCCCATACGGCCGATTGGGGGGACGTGGAAATGGAGGACGCCGACCAGAGCGCCATTTATGCCGGGGAGACGACGCGTTGGACGGCGGACATTTACGACCAGAGCATGTTCTATCAGGCCGCGAACGACCTCGCTCAGCGGTTCATCCTCTGGGGTCGCAAGGATAGGGCCGGCCTCTGGCGGGAGAGGGCGGAAACGGCGCGCCGGAACGCCGCCAAGTGGCTATGGCAGGAGGACAAGGGCTTTTACCGCGTCCACGTCCACACCGGCTCGTGGCGGCATGATCTCGACGAGGACGCCATGTTCGCCATGGGCGGGAACGCCCAAGCCATGATCTCCGGGCTGGCGGGCGAGCCGGGCGACGACAAGAGGCGCCGGATCATCGAACAAGCCCTCGCGCGACAAAAAGAATTCGACGTCTCCACCATCAGCGGGTCGTTGTTCCCCCCCTATCCCGCGGGCTTTTTCAAGCATCCCGCCCTCGACGAGCCCTACGAGTATCAGAACGGCGGCCAGTGGGACTGGTTCGGAGGCAGGCTCGTTTTGGCGATGTTCGAATCTGGATTTGCCCGGGAGGCCAGGGACAAGCTCCTCGAGATCGCCCGCAAGGACATCGCCAACGGCGGCCTATACGAATGGGACACGAAGGACGGGCAGGGACGCGGGAGCGATTTCTACTCGGGGAGCGCGGGGAGCCTGGCCCGGGCACTCGTCGAAGGCTATCTGGGGATCAGGATCTCAAGGCAGGGCCTTGAGATCGCACCGAGGCTCGGCCTGGACAACGCCAAGGTCCATATCCATTTGCCCTCCGCCGGCCGTTTCGTGGCTTATGATTACCGAGTGGATGACGCAGTTCGGACGATTCGCCTTGAGATCGGCTGCGACCTCGAAACCGGCCCGATCATCAGCATCCTGAATCCCTGGGCGGTGCCCGGATCCGGCCACGACTCGAAAGCCCGTCCGGGCATAGAGGTCCGGGTTGACGGTAAAAAGGTCCCTTTCCGCGTGCAGCGTTTGGGCCGGGACGAATACATCCAGCCGGACATCTTGATGACCCGTTTCAGGAAGGGCGTTGTCGAGATCCGCATCCTGCGCGCGACGTGATCAGGTTCCGTCAAACGCGCGCCGCCAAAAAATCCCCGAGGATCCCGGGGCATCCCTCGAGATCAGCGCCCCCCTTTAACCGGCCGATGCCGGGCGAGTTCAGCACACGCCCGGCATCGAGGTTTCTTTCAGCGCTAATCCTTAATCTTTCTTTTTGACCGTCGGGGCCTTCTTGGACTTCTTGGCCAGCCTGGCCTCCTTGGCATCCTTGGCCTGTTGGGCCAGCTTGGCCTCTTCGGCTAGCTTCGCCTTCCGGGCGACCTGTTTGACCAGCTCGGCATCCTGTTTGTGCCGTTCGATCAACAGTTGCTTCTCGGCCAGCTGTTGTTTCCGTAGCTCGGCCATCTTGGTCTGCTGGTCCTGCCGGATCTTCGCTTTTTCAGCCTTGTCGAGGATCCGAGCTTCCTCAGCGGCCTGCCTGCGCTGCGTGACCTTCAGCTCTTGCGCCTGGGTTTGCTCGAGGAGGACCTTCTCCGCAGCTTGCCTCTTCAGGACGGCTGATTCCTGATCTTTCACCGCCAACTGTTGCCGCGGCTCGAAAACCTTCGCCGCCGCCAATTCCCGCCGGGCCTCGGCCCTGTTCAGAAAGGCTTTCGGCTTCGCCTTGACATCCGCCCGAAGGGCCGGCCGGAAGATCTCGACATTCTTTCCCGCAAGCCGGGCCCGCCCGGGCTGCCGGAGGTCCTGGACGGTGTATCGAGGGACTTCCCGCCGGGTGGCACGCCGCACGAAGTCGATCCCGACTCCCTCGTTCATGATCCTATTGTCGCGCATGAAGATGTTGTTGTTGATGACGGTATAGTTGATGATCGTCACGTTGCGCTCATAAGGGAGGGCATAGCGATAGAGGTCATTGTCCAGAAAATGAGACGTCTGGAGGAAAACCCAGAAATTGCCGGGTATGTTGGCTGAAAGCGAGGCGAAATCCATGCCGACATGGAATTCGACCCCGGGCTGCAGGGGCGCCCAACCCATATATTGGTCGTTCGACCTCCAGCTCACCCAGGCCGGCCCCCAAACCGTGCCGGGGACCCAGAACCAGCCGAAATCGTTGTCATAGCCCCATCGGCCATAATGGAAGGGAATGGAGCCCCATGGCTCGTTCGCGATCCACGTCCAGCCGTAGTCGGTCATGATCCAGTGGCCGTCGGTATAGGGCCGCCATCGGTAACCCATGTTCCTGGGGATCCAAACATAGCCATACGGATCCAGAACGACCCAATTTCCATAGGGAGACATCTGGTCATACATGGAGTCCATGCCCATTTCCGGCCCGTATTGTTGCGGGACGCCGTAATTCTGACCGCCCGCACCCGGGGGATAGCCCGTCTGAGGCGACGAGGCGTATGCCGCGCAACCTGTGGCCATCAATAGAACTAAAGTCGTGATCCACAAACCATTTTTCATAATCGACCTCCTTATCTCATAATCGTTTTTGCAAGTTATATGCCAATCCATTCTCAGCCCTATCACGGGGGTGGCCCGCTCCCGGTCACCGCGTCCCCGCCAAAGTGAAATCTTCAAGCTTTCATATCTCCAACGCCCGAGGCTTATGGCCCAAAGAGCTATTTTGTCGGCGCTGGTGATATTCCCCTCCCCAATCCTTTATCACGATCCTGGCGTCCAAAAGCCTAACAAAGATCGCTCCTTTCACTCCATAGGGATGGGCCTCCGGCATATTTTGACAGGATCATGCGGCAAAAATATCCCGTTAAACAGGAAATGTGCTGTTTAATAAGTCAATATCTGGAACGGGAACGCGGCTTAGTCTATCCATCTGAAGCCTACGGATCGCCGGTCATCTGAAAATCCGCCTTTTCCCGGAGAGAAAATCGATTCCCCGACATTTTGAGAACGCGGAATGATTCTGGCATGAAAACTGCTCTTAGAATGGGTAGCTTCTCCCCAGTCCATCTCGGCCATCCGACAGCGGAAGAGCACGGGACGGCGAGAGGCAAAAGAAAAAAGGAGGTCGGCATGCTCGAGACAATTTTAATCATCCTGGTCGTTCTGTGGGCTCTGGGATTTTTCGCGTTCCACGCCGGCGGCCTGATCCACGTTCTTCTGGTCATCGCCGTGATCGTTCTGATCGTCCGACTGTTGCAGGGCCGGAGAATTCTTTAACGGGGAAAACGCCACAATGATGTGGCCGAAGGTCCGGGCCGCAAGACGGATATGGGGACTCCTCGCAGGCCTGGGGCTGATCACCCCCTGTCTCTTTTCCGCCCAGGTTTTCAAATACCAGAAAATCAAGCCTGAAAAGGGATATTTGATCCAGACGGTCCCCTTCGAAAAATGGCTGGAAAGAAATTATTGCGGCCCGGCCTGCTTGGCCATGGTCCTCAACTACTGGGATGAAACGCGATCCTTCAGCCAGCGGAAAATCACGGATGAGATCTATGATTCCGAAAACCAGGCGACCTATAACTCCGAGATGGTCCTGTATCCGCGCACCAAAGGATTTGAGAGCTACTCTTTCCAGGGAAACCTGCGGATCTTGAAGGATGTGGTCGGCAAAGACATCCCGGTGATCGTTCTGACCAAAACCATAAAACAGATCGCCAAAGGGCACTACCGGGTGGTCATCGGGTTTGATGATGACGAGGACCAGATCATCTTCCACGACCCCTATTTCGGAGACCGTCATGCCATGACGTCCAAGGATTTCATGAAGGTCTGGGAGCTGGGAAAGGGGCGGAACCAGTCCCGGTGGATGATGGCCGTGGTCCCCGGTCAAAGCCCTTTCCCTTTTCCCGCTCTGCAAAACGACCCTCTGACCTCCATCAATCTGGCCACGGCTTATTACCGGAGGTCGGATTTCATGAAATCGAGGGAGCAGTGGGAAAAAGCCAAGGAATCCCTCAGCGAAGATCCCTATCCCCTGTACAGCCTGGCCATGGTCAGCCTGAGAGAAGGCAAGGCCGAGGAGGCTGAGGCTTATGCCCTCGAAGCCCTCAGCCTGGACGCAAAAAGCGCTTACGCCCACGACGTCCTGGGCCTGGCTTACGCCAATCAAGGAAAGGATTGTCCAGGCTTTACAGTCCCTCGGTCAGGCTCTCCGGCTTGCCCCGGGTGAGGAGTTTATCCGAAAGCATTATCTTACAGGTCAGGGCTCTCTACATCGAAAGGGCCCGACTTGAAAACATTCAAAAAAAGGAGAATCCGAATGAGAAGACAAGTTAAGATCTGGAGTGTCCTGTTGATGATCGTGTTGGTCTCTTCCTATGCCGTCGCTCTTCAAAAACCGGTGCTTCAGCAGGCGGGCACGTCGACGTCAGCTGGTGATCGGCGGGCAAGACGTGATCACGGCTTCCGATGCCGGGGGAGGCTATCTCTCCACGAGAGATATCATCCTCATCGTGGTCATCATCTTGGCGGTCATCGGCCTGGTCGTCTCGTCCTTTAGCTTGAGCGTGTCCGGCGACACCTTTCCTGCGGAAGATCTGGCGGGAAGTCATTCTCTCGACTGATCTGAAGAGGGCGTCCTCTCACAGGGGAGGACGCCCATTCTTTCGGAGGCCTAGGGCGTTGTCCCGATTTTTAGCTTGAGGAGGCATAATTCCATGAAGCTTGTGGGCATTATTCTCATCGTTCTCGGAGTCTTGGCTCTGGTCTATCAGGGGATCCACTATACAACCCAGGAGAAACTGATTGATATCGGATCCATCAAGGTCACGGCGGATACGAAGAAGAACCATCCCGCTGCCTCCGATCGTGGGCGGAGTTGCGATCGTCGCGGGTATCGCGTTGATCTCTTGGACCGAAGAAAGAAATAACGGAGTCTTCGCGGAACCGAGCACACGTGGACGAAACGCAATCGAACGTTCCTCAGGGTCATCGACCTGTTGAAGCCCAAGGCGGGCGTCAGGATCTCGCGTGGATTACAGAGAGGATATCTCCCTCGAGCTCTGAGAATCAGGCCTTTTGACTCCCGCCCGCGCGCCGGCCGGGCTTGACAAATTCTATTTCTTTTTTTATAATTCTCTTAAAACCCAGAACAGATGGGAATCCGATGGCGACTGTTCTGATCATCGATGATGATAAGCTCATTTGCGACTGGATCGCGAATGTCGTGACCCAATTAGGGCATCACCTCGTATTATGCCCACACTCTCGAGGAGGGGCTCAGGAAAGTCCAATCCGAGCCCTTCGATATCGTTTTTATCGACGTGCTCTTGCCCGACGGAAGCGGCTTGGAGATCATGCCGAAGATCAAAGCCGCCCGATCTTCCCCGGAAATCATCGTGATCACCGGGCTGGGCGATCCCGATGAGGCCGAACGCGCCATCCAATCCGGCGCCTGGGATTATTTGGAAAAGCCGGCTTCGTTCGAAGCCATCAAGCTCCCCATTCTCCGGGCTCTGGAATATCGGGCGGAAAGAAACCCGGGGAAGCCGTCGATCCTTTTGAAAAGAAACGGCATCGTCGGAGAATCACAAAAGATCTCTTCCTGTCTGGAACTTCTGGCCCAGGCCGCCGGCAGCAACGTCAATGTCCTCATCACCGGCGAAACCGGAACCGGGAAGGAGCTGTTTGCAAAGGCCGTCCATTCCAACAGCTCCCGGGCCAAAAGAAATTTTGTGGTCGTTGATTGCACGGCGCTTCCCGAGACGCTCGTGGAAAGCGTTCTTTTTGGGCACGCGCGGGGAGCTTTCACCGGAGCCGATCGAAGCGAGGAGGGCTTGATCAAGCAGGCCGACGGGGGAACTCTTTTTCTGGATGAGATCGGGGAGCTGCCGTTCTTGATCCAAAAAAGGTTCCTCCGGGTCATTCAAGAGCACCGCTTCCGTCCCGTCGGAGGACGTCAAGAGATCGAGAGCGATTTCAGGCTCGTGGCGGCGACAAACCGAGACCTGGAAAGCAGGGTCCGGCAGGGACGATTCCGGGAAGATCTGTTCTTTCGGCTCCGGACTCTGGTCATTGATTTGCCCCCCTTGAGAGAGCTCCTCGAAGACATCAAGAAATTGACGGTCTTTTACATGAACGACTTGTGCGAGCGGTTTGGAATAGAACCTAAAGGAGCGTCTCCTGAATTCTGGGACGTCGTGGCCGGATATAACTGGCCCGGCAATGTGCGGGAACTGATCCAGGCTCTGGAGAAAGCTCTGCTTTCGGCAAAAGATGAACCCATGCTGTTCCCCAAACACCTTCCGACGTATATTCGGATTCAGGTGGCACGGAACTCATTCCCGAAGAAGCCGGCAAGCCAAGGCAAGCCGGAGATACGATCAAGCGTTCCCAAAGTGCCGTCAAAGTTGAAAGAGATCCGGAACGCGGCAGTTTCCGAGGCAGAGCAACAGTATCTGAAGGACTTGATCTCTTTTGTGGGCGGAGATACCAACAAAGCTTGCCGGATCTCCGGCTTGTCTCGCTCAAGATTCTATACTCTCCTCAGAAAGCACCGACCGGCTGGGGCGTTGGCCGGGATGAGTGCTCATTTAGCGGAATAAGTGCTATTTAAGAGAACAAATCGCTGACGATTCCGGGCGGAAAGCGGCTCATACAGATCCCTCATCCCTATAAAAACTGATCGTCCGGCTTTATGAATTTGGCATGTTTCTTGATTATGATTCATGAGGTACAAGGAGAGATGGTCATGCAGCTCCTTCTTTATTCAAGTACGGATGGTCAAAATATAAAGAGACTTGAGGCGGCCGTTCATAAGGCGATCCCGGAAAGTCAAATAGAGCTCTTCAAAAGACTGGATGACTTCAGGGAGAGACTCCGGACGCCGATAGAACCGGATTCTATCGCGGTCCTCTCGGCATCAAGCGGGGAAGAGCTTCAGCGGATGCAGCAGCTCCGCGGGCTGCTCACGGAGATCTATGTCGTCCTCGTTATCCCGGATCGAAAGGACAGCACCATCAGGCTCGCCCATCTTCTGTTGCCCCGATTCTTGAGCCAAACAGATGATAGCTTTATAGATCTGAGCAATGTCCTCGACAAGATGGTTCGGACCCCTCACTGATCAGGCCCTCCGTCATTCGCCAAACCTGCGGTAAAACCAGGTTTTTACAATTTGAGTGAGGGTCACATAGCCCATCAGAATGAGCGCCAGCAGCGGCCAGTAGAGCGGCGGAAGCGGGACAAACCCGAGCGCGCCGGCCAGGGGCGAAACTGTCAGCCAGGCGCCGGCCGCGACGATGATGATGGACGTCACCATCAGCGGTCCGCTGGCCCGGCTCTGGATGAATGGGATCTTGTTGGTGCGGATGACATGAATGATCAGCGTCTGGGTGAAGAGCGACTCCACAAACCAGCCCGTGTGGAACAGGGCCGGGTTGCTCCGGGCCTTGAACACATAGAGCATGATGAAAAACGTCAGGTAATCGAAGATCGAGCTGATCGGGCCGATAAACAGGATAAAGCGCTGGATCGCGCCGATCGTCCACTTGCGTGGCTTGGTCAGCCATTCGGCGTCCACCGCGTCCGTGGGGATGGCCGTCTGCGAGAAGTCATAGAGCAGGTTGTTGGTCAATACCTGGATCGGAAGCATGGGCAAGAAAGGCAGGAACGCGCTGGCTCCCACGACGCTGAACATGTTGCCGAAGTTGGAGGAAGCCGCCATCTTGATGTACTTGATGATGTTGCCGAAAACGCGGCGGCCTTCGATCACACCCTGTTCCAGCACCAGCAGGCTGTTTTCCATCAGGATGATATCGGATGATTCCTTGGCGATGTCCACGGCGCTGTCGACCGAGATGCCCACATCGGCGGCCTTCAAGGCCGGGGCGTCGTTGATGCCGTCGCCCATGAAGCCCACCACGCGGCCCTGACTTTGCAGGGCGTGGATGATGCGTTCCTTTTGAGCCGGCGCCAGCTTGGCAAAGATGCTGGTCACGCCGGCGGCTTCAGCCAGTTCAGCCTCGCTCATCGCTTCGATTTGAGAACCGAGCAGGATCTTGTCCGCCGGCATGCCGACCTCTTTGCAGATGTAGGTCGTGACGATCTCATTGTCCCCGGTCAGGATCTTGACGTCCAGTCCCAGAGCGTGGAGCCGCTTCAAAGCCTCGGTCGCGGTATCTTTGGGCGGGTCGAGGAAGGCCAGGAATCCCAGCAGGGTCATGTCGGCTTCGTCCCGCATTCCATAGTGCGGTTCGTCGTCATCCCCGGACATGACCTTGTAGGCCACGGCGACAACGCGGAAACCCTGCGCGTTCAATTCCTGCACGAGCCGCTTGCGATGGGCGTCGTGCTCCGGCTGGACATCCAGCACTTCGCCTCCGACTTCCACACGAATGGAAAGGCGCATGATCTCTTCCACCGCGCCTTTGCAGATCAGGATGTGCTGGTTCTGATTGTCCTTTACGATCACGGACATGCGCCGCCGCTGAAAATCGAACGGGATTTCGTCTATCTTGTGGTAGTTGGTTTTCACCTGAAGATCTTCCTCCAGGTGGCCATGATCGAGGATGGCCTCATCCATCAGATTCTTGAGACCGGTCTGGTAATAGCTGTTCATGTACCCATAATGCAGGACGCGCGGACTTTCGTTGCCGCTGACGTCCAGATGTTTCTCCAGGACGATCTTGCCCTGGGTCAGGGTGCCGGTCTTGTCGGTACACAGGACGTCCGTCGCCCCGAAGTTCTGGATGGCGTTCAGGCGTTTGACGATCACTTTCTTGCGCGCCATCATCAGGGCACCCTTGGACAAGTTGACGGTCACGATCATCGGCAGCATCTCGGGGGTTAATCCGACGGCCACCGCCATGGCGAACAGGAAAGCTTCCAGCCAGTTGTGCTTGCTCAGTCCGTTGAGCAGGAAGACGGCCGGCACCATCACCGCAATGAAGCGGATCATCAGCCAGGTGAACTTGTTGACACCCTTGTCGAAGCTGGTCAGCTGGCGCTGCCCGACGATACTGGCGGCCAGTGAACCGAAGTAGGTGCGACCCCCGGTGTGGACGACCACTCCCGTCGCGGAGCCGCTCTCCACGTTGGAACCCAGGAAGCAGATGTCCGGCAGATCCAGCGGATTTTGAACGTCCGCGGAGGCGGGCGCCGCTTTTTTCTCCACCGGCAGGGATTCGCCGGTCAGAGCCGCCTGATTCAGGAACAGGTCTTTAGCGGAAAGAACCCGCAGGTCAGCCGGCACCATATCTCCGGCATTCAGCCGGATGATGTCACCCGGCACCAGCATCTTGAGCGATACCTCGGTATCTCGGCCGTCTCGCACGACCGTGGCCGTGGTGTTGACCATGGCCTTGAGCTGTTCGGCCGCGTTATCGGCGCGCATCTCCTGATAAGAAACGCAGCACAACGCCCAGCACTACCATCACGAAAATGACGGTCGTCGCCCGTAGATCACCCGTCAGATACGATAGCACGCCCAGGGCGATCAGAAGGATGACCAGTGGATTCTTAACGTTATTCCATAGGCGCACCAGGGGAGACGGGCGCTTTTCCCGGGCGATCTCGTTCAATCCATGGCGCTTGAGACGCGCCTCGACCTCCGCCGTACGGAGTCCGCTGGCTCGCGATTCGAGATCTCTCAGAGCCGTGTCGGTATCCGTACGCGCCTTTTCCAATAATTGATCGGAGGCTTTGGCTTTATTTCTGCCCGTGAGATCTCCGGCCTCTGGCAGCGTGTTCTTCGGCAATCCCATTCATTCCTTCGCCGGAAAGTATATCCGCTGCAACCCTAGCGTCTTGCTGGCCCAACCGGCTTGAAATCGATAAAGCCCCGCTCGACATCGATCAAAATCAGTTGTACACGAACCCGGTCGCCGACATCCAGGCCGTGGAACCCGTTAACCAACTTCCCTTCCACCGGCATAGGGAGGAGCCGCACCCAGGTGCCTTTATCAGAAGCCCCCGTGACAATGGCATCAAACTGTTCGTTGATCCTCGATTCAAGGAGGAGCGCCGCCGCGGATTTTTCGACCTGCCGCTCAACTTTGTCAGCCGAATCCTCTTCTTCGGTGCAGTGTTTCGCCAGGGCATCCAGTTCATCCTTGCTATAGGGCCAGGAATCGCCCTCTATGGCGGCCTTCAGTAAGCGTTGGGTGAGCAGATCGGGATAGCGACGATTCGGAGCGGTGGAATGGGCATAGTCCCTGACCGCGAGACCAAAGTGTCCCGGGGCCGTATCGCCGGGAAGCTCGGCAATGTATTCACCTGCGCCCAAGAGTTTGATGACCGCGAGGGAGAGGTCGGGGAATCGTTGCGGATCGGCGGCTTTCTCCTTAATGAGAAACTCGTCCAGCGCTTTTGGATCCGGATAAGTGGGCAGCCTGAACTTGCGTTCTCCGGCAAGCCCGACGATCCGATCCCAGCGTTTGGGCTCACGGACCACACGGCGGATGGAAGGGAATCTTCTGGACATCAGATACCGGGCGGTTACGCCGTTGGCCGCGATCATGAAATCCTCAATGATGTCCGTAGCGCGGTTCTTGTGCTCGACCTCTAAATATCGGAGCCGATCGCCGTCAAAGATAGGTTTCGCCTTGATGGTCTCCAAGCTCAGCGCCCCATGGACGTGCCGTAGATTCCTCAGACTCTGCGCGGCCCGGTCCTGCGTGCGCAGGTTTTCGTCAAGCGCGATCACGGCCGCGACGGCTTCCGGCACGGCGCCATTCCCCTCAAGCCAGGCGGCCACGCTGTTATAGGCAAGCTTCGCTCGATTACGGACGCGCGCTCGATAGATCTGAGAGTCCCGCACGGATCCATCCGGGCCTATCACCATTTCAATGACGATGGACAGGCGATCGTCCATGAAGTTCAATGAGGTGAGGCCGGTGGACAGTTTTTCAGGCAACATGGGGAATATCATGGCCGCGGTATAAACGGAGGTCGTATTGTGGCGGGCGTGATCGTCAATGGCGGATCCTTTTTTGACGATCGAATCCACGTCGGCGACGGCCACAAGGATCTTGATCTCGTCTCCGGGCATGACCTCGGCAACGGTCAGCTGGTCCAAGTCGCGGGAGTCGTCGTTATCGATGGACGCCCAGAGAAGATGGGTGAGGTCGCGAATGGCCTCACCGTTCGCGACGCCGGGGGCCCGGATCCTCTCGGTTTCGGCGAGCGCTTCGGGAGAAAAGTCAGGGAGCAAGCCTCGATCGAGCATCGCTCGCCGAGCGATGCTCTGTAAAACGGCCCGGTGCTGTTGTTCACTCGCCCTGATCGTGTTCATGGGATGTTCTTTTTCACTCCACGTTGTTCTCGGTGCCTGTTGCGGCGCGACGCTTGTGACATCGGATGGCCTCAGTCATTCGGGCCGGTGCATGGAAATCTAGAAACCAAGAAGACCGGCTCTTCTCCTGTAATCTCGACAAGTAAAGGCTGAAGCGGGAGGGCCCAGAATTATCTTTGCTCCTACGAAAATTGGCATCTGAGTCAGACCTTCTGATCTTTAAGATCACTTGGCTTGAAGCAGACCCCAGTCATCTACAGAAATCCTAGAGTGTCGATGGCTACATAATGAGCCCAGTTCTATTCCCGGACCTCTCTGATTCGATGCCAAGACATATGAACCGATCACTCAATAGTCATTCGGTTACGGATCTTGACGACGCCGTGGATATCTTCAATGCGTTTGCTAACCAATTCTATTTCGGCCGCGTTCTTGGCCTTGCCTGTCACAGTGACCTCACCGTTCTTGACAGCAATCTCGGTATTTAAGGGGCCCGTACCGCGGTGGAGGAGCAATGCCAATTTGATCTGCGAATATATAGATGCGTCGTCGATAAATTCTCCAACTGTTCGGTGTTTTTTTATGGGTGCGTTTGCCAACGTCATCTCATTGTCGACATCCTTCACCCCTTCAACATCTTTAACATATTCGGTTGTCAGTTCTTTTTCAGCCCGGCTGCCGGCCTCACCCCGCAGGATCACCCGACCATCTTTCACCTCAACTTCGGTATTAGCGCCGTCCAGATTGCTATGCAGCATGAGCATTGCTTTAATTTTCATGTGGATCCAAGCATCTGAGCTTTTTTCTGGAATGCCGCCCTTTACCTCCAATCGGTTGTCCACGCTCTTAACTCCAGGCAGATTGGCGACAGTATCAGCGGCTAATGATAAATGGTGTTCCTCCGAAACGGTTCCTGTCAAGGTGACGACGCCATCTTGGGAGTGGATCTGAATATCATCGCCTTTGAGATAGGTAATGAATACATACGATTTCTTGGCGGTCGCTTCGATGCGTTCGTCCATTTCCGTAGCGAGCAAAGAGCCCGTCATCATCAACAATGCCACGGCTCCCATCACCAAAGCTTCCCGATTCCTTTTTTTCATCGCGATTCCTCCTCAATAATAGGAAAATCAATTTCCCCGCAATAAGATCGTTTCGGCGTTTCCTCCGCTAAAGAACTCTCCGGCCCTGCAACAATCGGACGACCAGAATGATCGCGGCGATGACCAGAAGAACGTGGATTATTCCGCCGGCGTGAAAGGCGAAAAGTCCCAGAGCCCACAGAATGACCAGGATGATCAAGATTGTCTCGAGCATGCTGAACTCCTTTTTTCGTTTTGCCTCTCGCCGTCCCGTGCTCTTCCGCTGTCGGATGCCGAGATGGACTGGGGAGAGGCTACCCATTCTAAGAGCCGTTTTCATGCCAGAATCATCCCGCGTTCTCAAAATGCCGCGGAATCGATTTTCTCTCCGGGAAAAGGCGGATCTTCAGATGACCGGCGATCCGTAGGCTTCAGATGGATAGACTAAGCCGCGTTCCCGTTCCAGATATTGACTTATTAAACAGCACATTTCCTGTTTAACGGGATATTTTTGCCGCATGATCCTGTCAAAATATGCCGAAGGCCCATCCCTATGGAGTGAAAGGAGCGATCTTTGTTAGGCTCTTGGACGCCAGGATCGTGATAAAGGACTGGGGAGGGGAATATCACCAGCGCCGACAAAATAGCTCTTTGGGCCATAAGCCTCGGGCGTTGGAGATATGAAAGCTTGAAGATTTCTCTTTGGCGGGGACGCGGTGACCGGGAGCGGGCCACCCCCGTGATAGGGCTGAGAATGAATTGGCATATAACTTGCTTAATATGAATTATGAGAGAAGGAGGCCACTTATGAAAAAAGGTTTCTGGCTCATTCCTGTGGTTCTTGTGATGATGGCGAGCTGCGCTGGATATATGTCTTCGCCTGGAGGCGGCTATCCCCCCGGCGATGGAAGCTACAATGAACCCGGTGTTCAACAGTATCCCCCTGGTCCTCAATCGTATGGTCAAAATGAGGATACATCCTATTTCTATGATCGTCTGTCCCCCTATGGGAACTGGACCGACCTCAATCCCTACGGCTATGTTTGGACCCCCAGGCAGATGGGCTACCGCTGGCGGCCCTATAGCGACGGGCATTGGGTCTGGACCGATTACGGTTGGACCTGGATCGCGGACCAGGAATGGGGAGATATTCCTTTCCATTATGGCCGCTGGGGATGGGATAACGAGATCGGCTGGTTTTGGGTTCCCGGAACGGTCTGGGGCCCCGCCTGGGTGACCTGGAGGTCGAACGACCAGTACATGGGCTGGGCGCCTCTTCCTCCCGGCGTAGAGTTCCGTGTCGGAATGAATCTCAATTCGCTTTCGATGGACATCCCTTTCAATTTCTGGGTCTTCATCCAAGGCTCGCATTTTCAGGACCGGTATCTCAATGCCTATGTCCTTCCGTTTGAACGCAACCAGACGATCGTCAACTATACATCCATACACAACAACATCTATACCCGCAACGACAGGATCGTCAACGAAGGGATCGGGGTTGACGAGGTCCGTCGAATCACCGGGCGGACCGTTCCCAGATATGGGCTACAGGATGCCCGGCAGCCGGGACGCACGAGGGTCGTGGGCCAAGAGGTCCAGATGTTCCGGCCGACCATCCGGCCAAATCAAGCCGCAAAACCGAAAGTCTATTTGAACAGGGCGCAGGCCCGGCAAGAGCTGGCTCCGGCCATGGTCTTTGATCCCCGAGGACAACTGGCCATCGACAAGGAGGCCGCGGCCGTTCGGAAGCGTCAGGTCGAAGAAGCGAGCCTCCTGAAGATGAGTCAAGCGCAAGAGATCAAGAACATGCAACTGAAGCGCGACCGGGAGGCACAGCGACTCCCCAACGCCGCTGAAAAAGCCACGCTCAAGAGTGATTATGAGGCCAAGATCTCCGACCTGAAGAAGAACCATGCCAACGAGCAGCAGCAACTGACCGCGCGGCATAAAAGCGACGCCGAACAGGTCAAGAAGGTCGCCCAGGTCAAGAAGGTTAAGAAGGTCCCGTCCGGAAAAAAGAAATAGATCGCAAGGATCAGGGCCAAGATGGGTCGCGCTTTGTTTATTTATATAGATAAGAGTAAATGCGAATGGCAAGGGAGGCCCAAACAAAATGAGTATTCTATTCGTGCAAGAAACGGCGAATTTGAAACCTCTGGATTCGATCCTTCACAAGATCCTCACGTTCATCTATTTTCTTGCCCATCAGATCGGTTTAGGGATCATCAAGGTCATTCAGCCGATATTCCCACGCAGCGGTTTCCCGGAAAGCCTTGTCGATCCCCTCGGCTTCTTGATCATATTGACCTTGTTCATGTTCCTCGTTGGTGTCGCCAAGAAGGTTGCATGGATCATTGTCTGCGCAGGCTGGATCCTGTTGTTGGTTAGAATTCTCATGATTATTTTTAAACTCGGATAAACGATCGCAAAGAATCGAGTCCTCGATCTGAACGAGACTCGAAAGATCACCAGGGCCTGGAGGTCCGGGGTGACGGTAAAATGCGCTTTTTCCGCATCACCGTCCGGCCGCCCATTTCAACGGCGTCAGGACCGGATCGGGCTTCGTGTACCTCCCATGAAGCATCCTGAAAATCAATGAAAAAGGGCGGACTGCCCTCCCCGGGCATCCGCCCCATTTTCGAACAGGGTTTGACCGCTAGATCAGATCAGCGATCAATAGCGGCCGCCGCCGCCGCCGAAACCGCCTCTGCCGCCGCCGCCGGCCGGGCGAGGCTGGGCCTCGTTGACCTTGATGTTCCGGCCCTTGAGGTCTTTGCCGTTGAGCCCGCTGATGGCCTTAACAGCTTCGTCCTTGTTCGGCATCTCGACGAAGCCGAAGCCGCGCGGCTGTCCCGTCATCTTGTCCGTGATGATGGCCGCTTTCTCGACCGTCCCGAAGGCCTGGAAGGCCCCCCGGAGGTCGTCCTCGGTCACCGTGAAAGAAAGGTTCCCGACGTAGATGTTCATACTCGTCTCCTTCGACGAAGGGTCCGTCCGGGGAGCTCCCGAGACGTCCCGTACAAAAAATCGATCGCAATAAAGGAGAGGAGTATGCCGCCTGTCAGGGCCTCTGCCCTCTGTACCTTTATCCGACCCGCGCCCCCTCTAAGGGGGATTTCAGCTACATATGATACCATAAAAAGCAATTCCTATAAAATAAAAAAAAACGGACTGCCCACGACCAAGGGCATCCGCCCATGCTAACGCGTTGGCGGATAAGGTCGGCTACTTGCGGCCGACCGAACAATACTCGAACCCGAGACCGCGGACCGCGGCCGGGTCGAACATGTTCCGGCCGTCGATGATGATGGGATTGGCCATCAGCTCCCGGAGCCGGGCCAGGTCGAGAGCCCGGAACTCCGCCCACTCGGTGACCACGAGAAGGGCGTTCGCGTCCTGGACCGCCTGGTACGGGCCCTCGCAATAATCGACCTGCGCGGACGGAGGGAAGACCTCCTTCATGTTGTCCATGGCCTTGGGATCGTAAAGCCGGAGAATCGCGCCTTCTTTGACGAGCTCCCGGATGATCCGGATGCTCGAAGCCTCGCGGATATCGTCGGTCTCGGGCTTGAACGCCAGGCCGAGGACGGCGATCCTCTTGTCCTTGAGGATCCAGAGGGCCTTCTTGACCTTGTCCAGGAACTGCCCCGTCCGGGCATGGTTGATCTTGTCGGCCTCCCGGAGGAGGCCCATGTTGGCGCCCATGTCCTCGCCGATCTTGGTCAGGGCCTTGATGTCCTTCGGGAAGCAGGAGCCGCCGTAGCCGAGCCCCGCGTTCAGGAAATCCTTCCCGATCCTCGGGTCCCGCCCCATGCCGAGGGCGACCTGTCCGACGTCGGCCGCCGTCTTTTCGCAAAGGTCGGAGATCATGTTGATGTACGAGATCTTGAGGGCCAGGAACGAATTCGAGGCGTGCTTGATGAGCTCGGCCGTGTCGATATTGGTGACGATGACCCTATCCCCGAACTTCTCATAGATCCGGACCAGGATGTCCCGCGCCCGGTCGCTCTCGACGCCGACGATGATGCGGTCCGGCTCGAGGAAGTCCGGGACCGCGGACCCCTCCCGCAGGAACTCCGGGTTGGAAGCGACGTCGAAAGGCGTGTCGCCCCTCCGATAGAGACCGATGACGCGCTTGATCCACTCCGATGTCTTGACGGGGACCGTGCTCTTCTCGACGACGACCTTGTAACCGTTGAGATTCCGGGCGATCGAGCGGGCGACCCCCTCGATCTGGGACATGTCCGCCCGGCCGTCCTCGTCCTGGGGGGTCCCGACGCAGACGAAGATGACGCCGGCCTCGCGGATGGCCGCGTCGACGTCGGCGGCGAACGAAAGGTTCCCGCTCGCGAGGGTCCTCTTCAGGAGGTCGTCGAGACCGGGCTCATAGATCGGGGAGATCCCCCGAGTGAGCAGGTCGATCTTGGCGGCGTCCTTGTCGGTGCCGATGACCGTGTGACCGAACTCGGCGAGTCCGGCCGCGGTGACCAGCCCGACGTATCCGGTCCCGATGACGGCGATCTTCATGGGTCTCTCCTCTCCCGATACCAGCGAATGGTCCTGTCCAGTCCCTCCTCGAAGGGGACGGAGGGCCGGAAGCCGAGCCTCTCCGCGGCCGCCGAGATGTCCGCATACGAATGGCGGATATCCCCCGGTCGCCCGGCCTCGTGGACCGGGACGATGCGCGTCCCGAGGACGGCGTTGATCCCGGCCGCCAGGACGTTCACCGTCGTGCCGGAGCCGCGCGCGATGTTCAGGGCCTCGCCGCGGAGGCCGGGCGCCGCGGAGGCCAGGAGATTGGCCTCGGCCACGTCCCCAACGTATATAAAGTCCCGCGACTGCTCCCCGTCCCCGTAGATGACGGGGGGCTCGCCGCCGAGCATCCGTGCGATGAACTGGGGGATGACCGCGGCATACCGGGACGCCGGGTCCTGCCTGGGCCCGAAGACGTTGAAGTATCTCAGGGCCGCGGTTCTCAGCCCGTAGAGAGAGCTAAAGATCCGACAGTAATCCTCCCCGGCCCGCTTGCCCGCGGCATATGGAGAAAGCGGAATGCCCTCCTTCCCTTCCTTCTGGGGAAGCCCCGGTGCGTCGCCGTAGACCGCCGACGAAGAGGCCAGGACGAAGCTTTTCGCCCCGGCGTCCCGCGCGGCGACGAGCATGTTGAGGGTCCCGACGACGTTGACGGCGTCGGCGAGGATGGGGTCCTCGACCGACCGCGGGACCGAGGCCAGGGCAGCCTGGTGGAGGACGGAATCGACGCCCGCGGCCGCCCTCCGGCAGGTCTCGAGGTCGCGGACGTCGCCTTCGACGAGCTCTATCGCCCCCAGGAACGGGGCGAGGTTCTCCCGCTTCCCGGTCAGAAAATTGTCCAAGACCCGGACCCGGGCTCCCCGGCGCACGAGGAGGTCGACGATGTGCGACCCGATGAAGCCGGCGCCCCCCGTCACCAGGTAGGAGTCCATGGCGTCCCGGGATTACAGGTAGCCCAGCTCCTCGAGCCTCTTGAGGACCTTTTGCGTGCTTTCCTCGAGGGTTTCCTTGTCGGTCTCGACGAGGATCTCGGGAGAAAGCGGCTCTTCATAGGGGTCGGAGATCCCCGTGAATTCCTTGATCTTGCCCTCGATGGCCTTCTGGTACATGCCCTTGACATCCCGCTGGATGCAGGTCTCCAGCGAGCACTTGGCGTAGGCCTCGACGAAGTTCTCGATCTCCCGCCGCGATTCGTCGCGGATCTCCCGGTACGGGGAGACGAAGGAGGTCAGGACGGCGACGCCGTTGCGCGAGAGGAGCTTGGCCACGAACGTCACCCGGCGGATGTTCTCGTCCCGGTCGGCCTTCGAGAAGCCGAGGTCCCGGGTCAGGCTCTGGCGGACGATGTCGCCGTCGAGCCGCTCGACCCGCAGGCCGCGCTCCTTGAGGATCTCGGCCAGCCGGTCGGCGATGGCGGATTTCCCGGAACAGGGCAGTCCCGTGAACCACAGCGTGAACCCAACTTGATCATCCTTGCACAATTCTCATCTCTCCTTACTTGATGACTTTGCCTTTCATGTCCGCGGGCACGGGGATGCCCAGGCGGTCGAGGACGGTCGGGGCGATGTCGAGGATGTCCGCGTTCCGGACCTCCCCGCCCTTCCCCGCGGGATCGCAGAGGATGTAGATCCCCTCCTGGGCGTGGACCGCGTCGTCGGGCCCGGTGTCGTTCTCGGGAAGGAACATCGTCCCGTGACCGAGCGTCCCGGCCGAACGCCAGTACAGGTCGTCGAAATAGACCATCATGTCCGGGTACTCGCCGTTCGCCTCGTCGTAGTACTCCTGGGGCCAGATGACCCGCGTCTTCCACTCCTCGCCGTCGGGGCCGCGGAGGGCCAGGAGCCGCCGGGTCATGGCTTCCCGTTCCTTTTCGTAATCCTCGGGCTTGATGATGCCCCTCGGCTCGCGCCCCTCGACGTTGAGAAAGACCCGGGCGTAGTAGCCGCCCCAGGCCCAGGCCTTGGTCTTTCCCCAGTCGATCGCCAGGTCGTCGACGCTCGTGACCTTCTGCGGCTTCTCCCGGACGACGAGGTCGCCTTCCTGGATGAGCCATTCGTTGACGCAGAAAGCCCCCTTCATCCTCTTGGCCCCGTGGTCGGAGACGACGAGGACGACCGTGTCGCCGTCGACCCGCTTCAGCAGCTCCCCGATCTTCCCGTCCAGATGCTTGTAGTAGTCGAGGATGGCGTTCTCGTACTTGTTGCCGGGCTCGTAGAGGTGATGCCCGCGGTCCATGTACTTCCAGAACGCGTGATGGACCCGGTCGACGCCGATCTCGACGAACATGAAGAGGTCCCAGGGCTTGTTCTGGATCAGCCAGTCCATGACCTCGAATCTCTTGTCCGTCATCCGGTAGATCTCGGCCAGGATCTGGTCCCGGTCCTCGGTCCGGAAGACGACGTCGAAGATGTAGGGGCCGAAGCGCTCTTCGATCTCCCGGCGGAGGCTCTGCGGCCAGGTATATTCCTTGTCCTTGCCGGGGGGCGTGATGAAACACGAAATGAGGTTCCCGGCCACCGGGTAGGGCGGGTAGCTCGGGGGGATGCTGACGAGACAGCTTTGCCCGCCCCGCTCGCCGATGATGTCCCAGAGCCTCTTCTCGTGGACGGCCTTGGAGTTGGCGATCCACATCTGGTCGTAGGAATCGCCCTTGCGGTGCCGGAACCCGTAGAGGCCCAGCTTGCCCGGGTCCTTGCCCGTGGTCATGACCATCCAGGCCGGAATGGTGATCGGCGGATCGGAGCTGCGCAGGCGGCCGTGGACGCCCCGGTCCATGAGCCCTTTCAGGACGGGAAGCGCGTCGCTGTGGTCGAAGACGATCTGGGGGGTGGCGCAGTCCAGGCCGACGACGAGGACTTTGGTCTTGCTCATGTCCCTTCCCTCACTCGTTGAACGGTTCCTTGAACCCCATGATGACCTTCGCCACCTCGGGCCGCATCAGCTCGGCCTGCGGGACGACGCCCTGGACGAGCAGGTCGCGGATCTTGGTCCCGCTGAACTGGATCTGCTCGGAGGCCGGGTGCGGGCAGATCTTCTCGTTGACGACGGAGCCGCACTTCTTGCAAAAATAGAACGAACGGAAGAACAGCGGCACGATGCCCAGGTCGGGGAACTGTTCGAAGATGTCCTGGGCGGCGAAGGGGTGGTAGTACTTGCCGACGCCGGCGTGGTCGCGGCCGATGATGATGTGGGTGCAGCCGAAGTTCTTGCGGATGATGGCGTGGTGGATGGCCTCGCGGGGCCCGGCGTAGCGCATCTCCATCTGGAGGATGGCCATGACGGCCCGCTCCTTGAGATAATAGCCCCGGATGAGCTCCTCGTAGGACGCCAGGATGACCTCGTCCTTGAAGTCGCCCTTCTTTTTCTTCCCGATGACCGGGTTGATGAAGATCCCGTCGGTGAAGGTCAGGGCGGCCTTCTGGACGTATTCGTGGCCGATATGGGGGGTGTTCCGGGTCTGGAACCCGACGACGGTTCTCCAGCCCTTGGCCTTGAATAGGACCCGTGTTTCCTTGGGCGAGAGCTTCCAGCGGTCGAACGGCGTGGGGGCCATCGTGATGAGTCCCACCTTGCCGGCCAGGAGCACATCCTTCATGCCCATGACCTTGGCGACGCCGGGGTGGGCCGGGTCGGTCGTCCCGAACACTTTTTCGGCCATCGCCTTCCTGTCGTAGCCGTACTTTTCTTCGAGGGACAGGACGGCCACGGGCTCGTCCTTCTCGTCGACCAAGGCGACCTCGGTCCCGACCTTCAGGCCGTCGGCGACGGAGCGGTCGACGTCCAGAACGATCGGGATCGTCCAGGGCAGGTCGTCGGCAAGCCGCATGTGGGCGAGGACGTTCCGGAAGTCGTTCTCGCCCAGGAAGCCTTCCAGGGGCGAATAAACGCCCGTGGCCAGGTTCTCGACGTCCGAGACGGACTCGGCGTCGAGCCTGAGACGCGGCATGGCCTTGGCCCTCTCGAGGGCGGCGTCCCGCGCGGGGCCGGCGAGCACTCTCTCTATCAGTCTGCCGCCGTGGGGCTGGATCATGGTGTTCCTCCTTTGGGATCGTGAAGTGGGTGCGCGCGACGCGCAGGGCGGATCCGGGCCCGCATCAGTCGATGTAGCCGAGGGCTTTCAGGCGCTCCTTGACCTTCTCCTCGTCCTCCTGGCTGAAGACCTCCTTGGCCTCCTGTTCCTTGGACAGGCTTTCGCGAACGACCTTGACGACGTAGGCCGAGACGGAGGCGATCTCGGTGCCCTTGATCGCTTCCTCGACCTTCCTGTGGAGGGACGTGGGGATAGAGACGGTTGTGAATTCTTTGTCCATCGTGTTCTCCTTGACCTTTCCCGGTACGGCGTTCCCGGGGCGAAATTTAAACTTATATATATACGAAATCCGGCCGTTTTTCAAGGAGGAACACCCGAAAGCCGGCAACGGGCGGGCCCCCCCCAGAAGGAGGGCAGCTTGACAAACCCCTGCCATTGTTGTTTATTATCCCTGGTTATGACCGCACCTTTCTCCCCCGACAGACCCTCCTGACATGGAAAAGATCGCCCACCCCTGCATCAGCAAAACCGCATTCCACGGTGTCCTCGACAGGAACCTGAGGAGGCTCGAGGCACGCCTGGGGGTGAGCCTCGCCATCCGGGGCGACGAGCTCCTCATCGACGGGGACCTCGACCGGGTCGCATTCGCCCGCGCTTATTTCGACAAGATCCGTGAG
Organism: Candidatus Aminicenantota bacterium; assembly: GCA_963813235.1. Taxonomy (GTDB): domain Bacteria; phylum Acidobacteriota; class Aminicenantia; order Aminicenantales; family Saccharicenantaceae; genus JALHVH01. The sequence continues at coordinate 67,728 of CAWEYF010000010.1, forward strand.
CTCGACGAGCAGGGCCGGGAGCTCAAGGAGGAGGATTTCCACATCGCCCTGGACCTGCTCGAAGAGGGGTCCGCCCGCTCGGTCCGGGCCCTCGAGGAATACGCCCCCACCGAACCGCTCAGCCTCTCCCGGAAGTCCGTCCGTCCCAAGAGCCTCAACCAGCAGGACTACCTGCGTGCGATCAAGACCTACGACCTGGTCTTCGGGATCGGGCCGGCGGGCACCGGAAAGACCTACCTGGCCATGGCCATGGCCCTCTCTTTCCTCCAGAACAAGCTCGTCGAGCGCATCATCCTGACCCGGCCCGCGGTCGAGGCGGGGGAAAAGCTCGGCTTCCTACCGGGCGACATCGCCCAGAAGGTCAATCCTTATCTCCGTCCCCTGTACGACGCCCTCTTCGACCTCTCCCAGTACGAGCAGGCCACCCGGCTGATGGATAAGGGCGTCATTGAGATCGCCCCCCTGGCCTTCATGCGGGGCCGGACACTGAACAACGCCTTTATCATCCTGGACGAGGCCCAGAACACGACGCGCGAACAGATGAAGATGATCCTGACCCGGCAGGGGTTCGACTCGAGGCTCGTCGTGACCGCGGACATCACCCAGATCGACCTCCCCGAACCGAAGAAGTCCGGGGTCCTCCATGCCATGCGGATCCTCGCCTCGCTCAAGGAGATCGCGTTCATCCGGTTCAGTGAACGGGACGTCGTCCGCCACCCCCTCGTCCAGAAGATCATCCGGGCTTACGAGAAGGCCGAGACCCGGCCGGCGTGAGGGCCCATGGACGTCATATCCTTCAAGAAGATCCGCCTCTTCAAGAGCTCCGAGATCCTGCCCCGCAGGGCCCAGCCCTCCCCGACTCCGGACGACAAGAAGGACGATGAGCCCCCGCCGGGGCCGAAGCTCCTGCGCCGCCCGTTCCCCGTCCTCGCCTTGTTCGTCACCTTCCTTTCGCTGATCATCTCCTACGCCCCCTCGAGACGCCTGTCGGTCCCGGGGGTCGGCGAGATCGCCGGGGCCGACATCATCGCCCCCTCCGACCTGACCATCGAGGACCAGGAAACGACGGCCAAGCGGCGCGTCGCCGCCGAACAAGCCGTCCCGCCGGTCTACGCCCTTGATATAAATGGTTTCTCCGAGACGGAGGCCCGCGTCCGGAGGTTCTTCGAACGCGGCCGGGAGTGGCTCCAGTCCCCCTCCGGGGACCAGAAGCCGGAGGCCCTCCAGAAGGAATTCCTCGACCGGCTCGGCGTCGAGATCGAGACCCGGCCCCTGACGGCCCTGGCCAAGGCGAAATTCGCCCGGGAACTCGAGGAGAGCCTCGTCGGCATCATCGGCAAGGTCACGGCCCAGGGCGTCATCCTTTCCAAGAACCTTTTCATCCAGGGCGAATTGGAGCGGGGGTTCACCCTCATCGGGGCGCCCGGCGAGGAGCGGGCCGTCCGCGTCGCGGACATCCTGGACATCAAAGAGGCCAAGGCGCGCTTCGCGGCCGAGGTCGATCTCCTGGACCTCCCGGACCGGTCCAAGATGCTCCTCGTCAACCTGGCGGACGTCTTCCTCGTCCCCAACATCGCCTTCGACAAGGCGGAGACGGAGGCCCGGAAGGCCCGCGCCCGGATGGGCGTCGAGACCGTCTTCTACACCATCAAGAAGGGTAAGGTCATCGTCCGCAAGGGCGACGAGGTCACGCCCGAGTCCGCGAAGCAGGTCCGCCTGGTCAACATCGAGCTCGGCCGGAGGCCGGGCTGGTTCACGAACTTCGCCGGGACGTTCCTGCTCTTCACCCTCCTGTTCATCACCCTCTGGTATTACCTGAAGTCCATCCTCCGGTCCGGGAATCCCCTCAAGAAGTTCGTCATGATGGGCACGACCCTCGTCCTGAGCCTCGTCCTCTACCGGCTGTCTCTCTTCCTGGCCGAAAGCCTCAGCGGGAATGCCTCGGTCCCCTATTTCGCCACGGGCGAGGTCTACCTGTACGCGTTCCCCTTCCAGGTCGGCACGCTCCTGTTCGCTTTCCTGACCTCGGACCACCTGGCCCTGATCTACGCCATCCTGAACAGCCTGATGGCCGGCTTTGTGCTCGGCCCGAACTACTACCCCATGATCTTTTGCCTGATCGGGGGGATCGCCGCCATCTACGGCGTCAAGGTCTATCAGCGCCACCGCCGGACGTCGACCCTGAGGGCCGGGATCTTCGTCGTCGCCCCGATCAACGTCATCGCCGTCATCACCGTCCACCTCATCCGGGAGAGGATCGGGGGCCTCGGGCAGGCTTCGGTGGAGGTCCTGATGGGCCTCGTGGGCGGCGCCCTGAGCGCCGGGCTGGCCTTCATCCTCCTTCCCGTCTTCGAGAACGTCTTCCGGTTCGTCACATCGACCAAGCTCCTCGAACTGACGAACTCGGACCAGCCGATCTTCCGTCAGATGGCCCTCGAGGCGCCCGGCTCGTACCACCACTCCCTCATCGTGGCCACCCTGGCCGAGAAGGCGGCCGAGGAGATCAAGGCCGACGCCATGCTGGCCAAGGCCGGGGCCCTGTACCACGACATCGGGAAGATCAAGATGCCGGAGTACTTCATCGAGAACCGGACCGCGGACTTCGATCTCCACAAGGACCTCACCCCGTCGCTCAGCACTCTGGTCATCGTCAACCATGTCAAGGAGGGGATGGAGATCGCCCGAAAGCTCAAGCTCCCCGCCCGGCTCAGCGACATCATCGAACAGCACCACGGGAGCTCCCTCGTCCGGTATTTCTACCAGAAGGCCAAGGAGAAATATGATCCCGAGCTCCAGAAGGTCGGCGAGGAGAACTACCGGTACCCGGGCCCACGGCCCAGGAGCAAGGAGGCCGGGCTGGTCATGCTGGCCGACTCGGCGGAGGCGGCCTCGCGGAGCCTGAGGGCGCCGACCAAGGACAGCCTCCGGAGGCTCATCACCGAGATCTTCAACAGCTACCTCCAGGACGGCCAGCTCGACGATTGCGATTTCTCGCTGCGGGACCTGCGGGCGGCCGCCGCGTCCTTTTTTTCCATCCTCTACGCGGTCTACCACCCCCGGGTCGAATACCCGGGGTTCGAGTTCGAGCCCAAAAAGGAAAAACGGGCTCCGGCCCCTAGGAAGGACAATGGTCGCGATCATCAACAGGCAGCGCAAGCACCCGCTCAACAGGAAAAGGGTCCAAAGCCTGATTGAGCGGCTGGCGGACCGCTACGGGCTCGGCGACGCCGACGTCGCCGTGGTCTTCGTCGGGACCCGGGCCATCCGGACGCTCAACCGGACCTACCGGAAGAAGGACGCGGCCGACCGACGTCCTGAGCTTCCCCGTCGGCCGCCGGGGGCCGGACGGGCGTTTCTACCTCGGCGACATCGTCATCTCCGTCCCGGTCGCCGCCCGCCAGGCCAAGGCGCGCGGGCACGCCCTCGGGAGGGAGATCGAGATCCTCGTCCTCCACGGGTTCCTCCACCTGGCCGGCTACGACCACGGCGCCGGGCCGGGCCCTGAGGAACGGTCCCTGCGCCGCCTCCTCTTCGGGGAGCGCGCGTGACGCGGCGGATGTCATCGCTTGGACCGGGCTCGCCTTGAGCTTCCTGGCCGCGTTCGTCCTGTCGCTCTTCCACACGGCGCTGGGGTCCTTCTCCAAGATCCAGGTCAGCCGTTTCCTCGAGGACCGCGAGCAGGCGGAGCGCCAGGCCATCCTCAGGGACTTCGACGACACGCGGATCGCGGTGGAGTACCTGCGCTCGGTCATCATCGTCGCCTTCATCGTCTACATGACCGTCGCCCTCCCCGGGCTCCGGCTCTCGCCGCTCTGGCTCTTCCTCGTCGCCGTCGCGGTCGCGACCGTGTTCTTCGACACCGTGCCGCGGCTCGTCAACTTCCGCGGGCGAGAACGCCGTCTTCAAGGCCTTCCTCCCCTCTGCCCGCGTGATCCGGGCCCTCGGCGCCCCGATCCTCTTCCTCTCCAGGGACCTCGTCGAGCGCGAGGAGAAGGAGGACAGGGACGGGGAGCGCGAGGCGACCGACGAGGAGATCGAGACCTTCCTCGACGAGGCCCGGGAGGAGGGCATCATCGAGAAGGGCGAGGGCGAGCTCCTGCGGAGCGTCGTCGAGTTCGGGGATACCGTCGTCCGGGAGATCATGACGCCCCGGGTCGCGATGGTCTGCATCCGGAAGGACGCCACGATCGACAACCTCAAGGACCTCATCATCCGGGAGAAGTACTCGCGCATCCCCGTCTACAAGGACCGCATCGACAACGTCGAGGGCGTGGTCATGGCCAAGGACATCATCGAGTACGCCGACGAGAAGCACAAGGGCCAGCCCATCGAGGCGCTCGTCCGGCCGGTCCTCTTCGTACCGGAATCGATGGAGGTGGCCGACCTGCTCAAGGAGTTCCAGAAGGCCAAGCAGAAGATGGCCGTCGTCGTCGACGAGCACGGCGGCGTCTCCGGGCTCGTGACGATGGAAGACCTCTTCGAGGAGATCGTCGGCGAGATCCAGGACGAGTACGACACCGAGGAGGCCCAAATCGTCCGAGAACGCCCCGGACGACTTCACCGTCTCCGGCGGCGTCGAGGTCGAGGAGATGGAGGAGATCTTCGACCTGGAGCTCGCCGAGGACGACTTCATCACGGTCGGCGGCCTCGTCACCCACGACCTGGGCCGGCTCCCGGCCAAGGGCGAGGTGCTCGACATCAAGGGACTGAAGTTCGAGATCCTGGACATCGACCAGAAGAAGATCAAGAAGATCCGGATACGAAAAGGCTAGGACGGCGACCGGGCGGTCCCGGCGATCGTGGCAAGGAAGGGGAACATGGAAAAAGAGATCACGGGAGAGACCGCCAAAGCGAATAACGGGCGGCCGGGCGCCGCCGGAAAGAAGGCGCGCGAAGCCGCGAAAAAGGCTCCGGCCGCAAGGAAGCGGCCCCGCAAGAAAAGCGCCCGTCCCGAGGCCCCCAAGAAGCCCGCGGTCAGGGTCGGCTACCGTAGCCCTCCTCGGCCGTCCCAACGTCGGCAAATCCACTCTCATCAATGCCCTGCTCGGCCAGAAGATCGCCATCGTCTCGAACAAGCCCCAGACGACCCGGATCAGCATCCTGGGCATCAAGACCACGGACCGGGGCCAGATCATCTTCATCGACAACCCCGGCATCCACAAGCCTCTCCACGCCCTCAACCGGAGGATGATGAACTTCGTCTTCTCGTCCCTGGAGACGGCCGACCTCCTCTGCCTCCTCATCGACGCCACCCTGCCCTTCGGCCACGGCGACGAGTTCGTCATCGAGGACGCTCCGGAGGATCAAGCTGAGGCCCATCTTCCTCCTCATCAACAAGGTCGACGTCGTCCGCAAGGACAAGGTCCTCCCCCTCATCGAGCGCTACAAGGACCTCCTGCCGTTCAAGGAGATCATCCCGATCTCCGCCCTCACCGGCATCAATCTCGGCGTCCTCGAGGACCTGATCTTCAAGGCCCTTCCCGAGGCCGAGAAGGTCTATTCGGACGACGAGATCTCGGACCAGTCCGAGCGGTTCCTCCTGGCCGAGATCATCCGGGAAAAGGTCCTGAACCACGTCGAAGCAGGAATTGCCGTTCGCAACGGCCGTCTATATCGAGAGCATCGAGAAGAAAGACCCAGGCGGACAAGGACGGGAACCCGCAGGCCCCTGACCTTCATCCAGGCCTCCGTCTTCGTCGAGAAGGACAACCAGCGCAAGATCATCATCGGCCGCGACGGCTCCCTCATCAAGACGATCGGCATCGAGGCCCGCCGGGAGATCGAGGAGGTCCTGGAGACCAAGGTCTACCTGGCGCTCCAGGTCCGCTGGTCCGCCCCCAGTGGCGCGACTCCGAGGACGTCCTCGACCTCATCGAGGGGCAGAAGGCGCTGAAGCCCGAACGGAAATTCTTCGGGAGATGCCGCGGGCTTCAGCCAGCGTCTTGTTCGTCGCCCCTTTGTTGACAAATCCGGCCTGCCGTGCGAGAATTGATGGCGCTTATCGGACGGTGAGTGTAGCTCAACGGTTAGAGCATCGGACTGTGGATCCGAAGGTTGGGGGTTCGATTCCCCTCACTCACCCCACCCTCTTCTTCCCCCGGATCCCCTCCAGCGTCGTCCTCAGGTCGTAGAGCGCTATGCATTTCCGGAACTCGGCCCTGGGCATCCTATCCCGGAACTTGTCGCGGACCTTATCACAGTCCCTCATCCTCTCTTCCAACCGATCGCACGGATATTCGGAACAGGCGGCGCAGTTGTCCAGACCCTTCCTTTGCACGCAGGCGGAGAAGTAGCACTTTGGCTCTGGAAAGCGATAGCCTCCGCGGTCCTTCGAGAGACAACCGTTGCACCGGATCTCGGCCGCCGGGACGACGAGGCCATAATATTTCTTCCAGGCCCGGCCGGCCGCCTCCTGATCCTCCGGGGTCTTGTTGATCCCCGAGAACGCTAGACAGGCATGACACTTGAAGCCGCAACGCGCGATCATTTCGACCATGGATAGGACCTCCCCTTCCGGGACCCATACTCCCTGATAATACTCATAAATGGAGGAGTCTCCCAAGCGAATCTTTACATCTTCTTGACGTCCCCATGACAAGTTGCCGCCTCGAAATACGCATATTCCTCTTGTCCGAGGGAAAACCTGGACAAGGAGGAATACGATGAAAAAGATGGTGACGGGTTTCTTGGTGCTGGGGATGTTGGCGGGGGGCGCGTTCGCCCAGACCGACGAGAAAGGGCGCAAACCCGGGCTCAGCTTGAACCTGGGCGTCCAGACCAACATCTTCAAGGGGTCATCTTTCGATAACGCCTGGTTCACTTTGGACGCCAGGGCTGCGTTCCCGATCGGCGAATCGCTCGAGATCAGCCCCGAGGTGATGGCCACGGTCGATGACAGCTTCGATTTCAAGGCCGTCTGGCTCTATCCCGGGGCCGTACTGAACTACAGGCTTGGGAACTTCTTTATCGGCGCCGGGGCGGTCCTGCCCATCGTCTTCTTCGAGGGTGATTCCAACACGGGCCATATCTCGCCGAAGGTCAACGTCGGATACAGGCTGGGCAATTTGCAGCTGACGGCTTATTTCGTGGCCTGGACCGAAAAGGGCATCGATTTCCTCGACCTCAACTTCGCAGGGGCCACCGTCGGATACCGGTTCTAGGGCGATGTCGCGCCGGGCCCGGGGGTCGCGACCGCAGGGAACGCGGCCTCCGGGCCATAAGTTTCACAAGAAAGGAGTCGGGGAGTCTATGCGACCAACAAGGTGGTCAGATGTCGAAATCCGAGCCGTCCGCGCAATAGCGCATCGCTTTCGAGAAATGGAGCCCGTGTTTCCGGATCTTCGCGTACAGCGTCGTGTATTTGATCCCAAGAAGGACGGCCGCCCCGCGTATGTTGGCGCGGGCCTGGATCATCGCCTGGGAAATGATGCTCCGCTCCAGCTCGTTCATGATCTCCTGGATCGGGGCCGGTTTCCCTTCGTTGATCAATTCGATGCCGCCGTAGAGGCTATCGAGGGAATAGGCCAACGCCTCGATCGCCCCGTCCCGGTCCTGCCGCGGGGAACGGGACGCGGGGGCATTTCCGGGTTCCGCTGCTGCCTGACAGGGAGCCGACATCGGGAGCGTTGCGTCGTCTTTCATGAGATTCCTCCGGGCGGTTCGCCCATGGTTCCATTCAAAATATAGAAGGATATCGAGTCCGGAGAAATCTTATTTCTTCGAAGCGGCCGACCGAGGGTGCGGACGGGCCCCGAAAGGGCTTGAACGGGCCGCGAGCGGGGCCGGAACACCCGGTCCTGCGGGGCGCCTAGAACTGGCCTTCGAGGGCTTTCCGGAAATGCTCGCGGTAGCTCCGGCTGACGTTGACCCGGCCGCCGTTCTTGAGGATGAGGACGGATTCGCCGTGGAAATGCCGCTGGATCTCCTCGATGGCTCCCACGTTGACGATGAAGGACCTGTGCGTGCGGATGAACACGCGGGGATCAAGCTTCTTCTCGAGATCGTTCAACGTCTCGCGGAGGAGATGCTCCCCCGTTTCCGTATGGAGGGTGACGTAGCTCCCCGCCGCCTCCAGATAGAGGACGTCCTCCGCCCTCAGGAAGCGGGTCCCCCGTTTGGACTGGATGAGGAATCTCTGGATGTAGGGGCTCCCCGTCCGGATCTCCTCGATCAGGCTCCTGATCCTTTCGCCGAAATCATGGCGGTGCCTTTCCGTCCCGATGACGCTGCCGGGCATGCTTCAGTGATTCCCGGAACCGGTCCCGGTCGAACGGCTTGAGAAGGTAATCCAGGGCGTGGACCTCGAACGCCCGGAGCGCGTATTGATCGTAGGCCGTTGCGAAAACGATGTGGGGCAGGGGCCCGTCGCCCAGGGCCTCGACGACGCCGAAGCCGTCCGGCTTCGGCATCTGGATGTCCAGGAAGACGAGGTCCGGCTTCGCCTCCCGGATGATCCGGATCGCGTCCGAGCCGTTGCCGGCTTCGCCGACGACGTCGATGTCCTTTTCCGCGCGGAGGAATTCCCGGATCTTCTGGCGGGCGTAGGCCTCGTCGTCGACGATGACCGCCCGGATCGCCGTGCCCGTGTCCTTCGTGCGCATCATCTTTTCATCCGGCCCGCATCTTGGAAGGGAATGTCCAGGGCGATCTGGACTCCGCCGCCGGTCGCGTTCTGAAATCGGAGGACGCCGCTCGACCCGCAGAGGCTCCGGAGGCGGCCTTGGATGTTCTTCAGCCCGACCCCCTTGTCCAGGAGCGCTTCGGGATCCTCCTTCAGACCCAGCCCGTCGTCCGAGACGCCGGACGACGAGCCGCCCGCCGTCCCGGCTCGCCGCGATCGTGATCGTTCCGCCCGTCGTCGCGGGGCATGATCCCGTGCCGGATCGCGTTTTCCACGAGCGGCTGGAGGACGAAGCTCGGGATCAGGGCCGGGAGCGTTTCAGGCGCGATATCGTACGCGACGGCGAGCCTGTCGCCGAAGCGCGCTTTCATGATGTCGAGGTAAAGGGTCAACATCTCCAGCTCGCTTTTGAGCGGGACCGTCGGCGCGTCCGGCTGTTCGAGAGTGGCGCGGAGGAGGTCGCTCAGGCGGCTGATCATCCGGTCCGCTTTACCGGGGTCCTCGTAGACCATCGCGGAGATCATGTTCAACGTGTTGAACAGAAAATGGGGATGGACCTGATTCTTCAGGACCTGGAGATTGGCCTGGGCCAGCTCGGCCTCGAGCCGGCCGGCGGCGAGCTCCCTCTCGCGGTACATGCGCAGATGGTCGAGGCCCCAGACGACGACCAGGATGACCAGGAAGGTCACGATGTTGTTGTGGAGATAGTTCAGGTTCGTCCCCCAGAAACGTTGAGATAGGCCCCCTCCGCCGGAGGGAGAGCCACGAGCGGCCGGACGAGCAGGACATAGAATCCGGTGGAGATCGACGATTCCAGGAAGGAGAGGAGACAGGCCGCCGGGGATGAGGACGGCGAGATGGGCGGGCCAGCCGCGTCCCCGGATCGGGGAATCGGCGCGCGAGCCAGATCGCGACCGGAGCGCAGACGACCCAAGGCAGCCACCGGACGGCGTAGAGAAGGAAATCCTGCCACAAAGTAATCCGATATTGCTCGGGGCGATGTAGAAAATGAAAAAATTGGATGTCGTGAAGAACAGGGTGACGATGGAGAACAGTCCTGTCAGGATCAGGAATGTCCGTATCCGAGACCTCATGGGCGATGTCATGACAAGCCGCTTTCCCGGCATCCCGGGGATCGTGGCGCATCCATATTAAGGCGGTCCCGCGGAAAATTCAAGGAGCTTCCTTCGTGCCGTTCACCCCGGTTTCAAGTATCTTGAACAAATGGCAATCGTCCTTACGCGCCGTAAATATTCATTCGCCGGACCCCCTCCGCCGACAGATTCGCCGCCGATGCGCCCCGGAGGAAGATCGACGCTCTCCCCGACACGGGCCGCTGGCATATTAATTGCATAAAGAGACGGCGAGCCTTTCAAATTTAAAAGGAGAGTGGAACATGAGCAAACGAATTCCAATCCTGATGCTGGCCCTGGCCTTGGCCGCCAGCGTGGTTTTCGGCCAGGTGACCAATGCCCGCATCGTCGGCACGATCGTCGACACCGAGGGCAACGTCCTGCCGGGCGTGGCCGTCGAGGCCACGGGCCCCAGGCTCGTCGGCAAGGCCACGACCATCTCGGACGAGAAGGGCGTCTTCCGCCTGCTCAACCTGATGCCCGGGACCTACAGGATCCAATACGTCCTGGACGGTTTCCAGACGTTGGTCAGGGACAACATCAGCGTGTCTCTGGAGCAGACGATCACGCTTAACGTGACCATGGAACTCGGCAAGCTCGCCGAGTCGGTCACGGTCACGGGTCACGCGCCGCTGATCGACATCAAGAACACGTCCAAGGACCTGACCCTGACCAAAAACACGTTCGAGGCCTTGCCCAAGGGCCGCGATTTCGCCTCGCTGGTAACGATCCTGCCCGGCGTGGACACCGAGGCCTTTGCCGGCGGCGTCGATAGGGCCGGAGCTTCGGCGCGGGCCGGGGGCCTGTCGGTCGACGGTGCCTCGGCCTCGGAAAACGTCTTTTTCGTCGACGGCATGAACACCACCCAGCTCGAGGACGGGACCATGTCGCAGAAAGTCAACTTCGACTTCATCGATGAGGTCCAGGTCAAGGCCAGCGGCTATCAGGCCGAGTTCGGCGGCTCTCTGGGCGGTGTCGTCAACGTCATCACCCGCTCCGGGGGCAACGAGTTCCACGGCGACATCATCGGCTATTACAGCGGCAGCGCCATAAGCGGGAAACAGCGCGACGCCCTGCGCGTCAATCCCCTGGACAACACGATCGCCGAATACGTCAATTACCAGGACCTGAACGGCAAGACGCAGGAGACAATTCTCGAGGGCGGCCTCAACCTCGGCGGCTACCTCTTCAAGGACCGGCTGTGGTTCTTCGGCACGTTCATGCCGGCCCAACGCGACCGAACCCGCCCGGTCAGGTTCATATCAGACGGCGTGAAGAGCAATTTTAACCGCAAGGACATCGAGATCAACTATCTCCATGAAGCTCACGGCCCAGCCGTTCTCTAATCTGCGCCTATCGGCGAGCCTCCTCAACAACTTCTGGAAATACCTGGGGGACCTGCCCACATCCGACGGCGCCGGGGACCCGACGGCGCCCTGGTCCGATTTCGGATTCGATTTCCCGAACTGGAGCGCCAGCGCGTCCATGGACTACACCGCGGGCAACAATCTGCTTATCAGCGCCCGCGGGGGCTTCTTCTTCTCCAACAACAACAACCAGCGCGTGAAGCCCTCCACTCCCTTGTGGCAGTTCCGTCAGACCAACGCCCAGTATCCGGAAATCCCGGCGGACCTCATCCGGGCCCGCGGCTGGATCAACTATGCCCAGACCGCGGACGGCTACGTCACGAACAAGTATGTCAGTGACCGCGCATCCGCCAACCTGGACCTCAACTATTATCCCAACTTCGCCGGGGAGCATTCCCTGAAGGCCGGCGTCCAGTGGGTGCGCCTGCATGAGAACATCGACAATTCCTTCGCCTATCCCTGGGTGCGGCTGAACTGGGGCCAGGCCTACACCGACCCCAACGATCCCACGAAAACCTACCGCGGCCAGTACGGGTACTACGAGGTTCGCGGCGGCGTCTCCTCGCCGTTCGGCACCCTCGCCGAGGCCCATAGCACGAGCATCGCCCTGTACCTGCAGGATTCCTGGACCATCGCCAATCGGTTCACCGTCAACTTCGGGCTGCGCGCCGAGAGCGAATACGTGCCCAGTTTCAGCGACCAGCCCGGGTTCAAGGGCAAGAAGGCCGTCGATTTCAAGTTCGGCGACAAGCTGGCGCCGCGTCTGGGCTTCGTCTATCGACGTGCTCGGCGATTCCAGCCTGAAGGTTTTCGGATCCTACGGCGTGTTCTACGACGTGTTCAAGCTCGGCATGGCCGTCGGTTCCTACGGCGGCTTCCAGTGGATCACCGACTACTACACGCTCGACACGTACGACTGGAAACAGATCGGCGTCAACGGCAACTACCCGGGCACCTTCATCCGCGCCAAGAACGAGCGGGAGCCGTCGTTCGACACTGACCGACCCTGCCCTGAAGCCCGTGGCCCAGAGCGAGGTCTCTTTCGGGCTCGAAAAGAAGCTCAAGGACGACCTTTCCACGTCCGTGCGGTTCGTCTACAAGCACCTGATCCGCACCATCGAGGACATCGGCTTCGAGACAGCCGCACGGGTACCCAGTACTACACCGCCAACCCGGGTTTCGGCTGGACGCTCTATCAGAAGGACGGCGGCCGGTGGCCCGACCAGCTCTGGGCGTGCCCCAAGGCCAAGCGCGAATACTACGCCGTCAACTTCTCCCTGGACAAGCGGTTCAGCGACAACTGGATGGGCGGCGTCTCGTTCACCTGGAGCCGCCTGCGCGGCAATTACTCCGGCCTGGCCAGTTCTGACGAGGTGGACGTCAACGGCTACGGCCGCACCGATCCCAACGTGGCCCGCTTCTGGGACGGTTGGTTCCTTCCCTATACCCAGGACGGCAAACCTATCGACGGTCCGCTCGGGACCGATCGGCCGCTCTATTTCAAGGCCTATGGCTCCTACACGTTCCCCTTCGGCCTGACCCTCGGCACCACCGCCAGCGCCTACTCAGGCGTGCCGACTTCCATCGAATTCCAGTTCGGCGGCATGCAGGGATTCTATCCGGTCGGGCGAGGGACGGAAAAGCGCTCCCCGTTCGTCTTTGTCGCGAACCTTTACGCCGAATACCCCATTCAAGCTGGGCCGCACCCGTTTGATTTTCAGCATCAACGTCGAGAACTTGACCAATAACGATGTGGCCCAGCGCATATACCCGATCTACAACCAGGACGACCCGGCTCTGACCGAGGCCGAGATCCTGGCCCATTTCGATTACCGCAACGTCGCTCAAGACCCCGACCCGCGCTTCCTCAAGCCTTACCTGTTCATGAATCCGATCAGCGCCCGCGTCGGGATCAAGTTCGGATTCTGATCGCGTGTCGTCAAAGGGGTCAGGTCTCAGGACCTGACCCCTCCTCCCTCCCCGGCCCGGAGATCGGCCGTCCTTTACTCCTTGACGGAAACGTCCTCTTTCATCTTCAGCGACTTGTACAGGTCGCGCCGGCCGGCCTTGTCGCCGTCCATGATCTTCCGAGCGTACGTGGCCACGGCGGCGGCCTTGGCCCTGGGAACGACCACGACGCCGTCGCCGTCGGCGACGACGACGTCGCCGGGCATGACGAGCACGCCGCCGCAGACGATCGGCCGGTTGACCGATTCGAGCTCGTTGCGGCCGGGACGGATCCCGCGCCCCGGCTTCCTCATGTAGAGGGGGACCTTCTCGGTGATGACCTCGTCGGTGTCGCGGGCGGTGGCGCTCGTGACGACGCCGACACAGCCCTTGCCGTACCACTCCAGGATGTTGTAGGAGCCGATCGTACCGACGTCGGCGTTCGGGGCTTCCTCGATGACCAGGGCCGTGCCTTTACGGACGATGTCCAGGTACGCCTCGGTGGACCGTCTCTCGTACCAGTCTCCGGCCCACTTATCGTAATCCTCGACGGACATCTTCCCTGCGGGCGCGTCCTGGGTGGGGACGTAGCGCGCGGTGACCGCCACTCCGACGAACCGGTGGGTGAAGTTCACGGTGTCTCGCCAGAGGGTCGCGATCTCGGGGTCCATGAGGCCGATGTTCTGGAGCCCGACGGAATCCATGCCGTCGGTTACGTCGGAGACCCGGAGACCTTTGAAAAGTTCAAGGACCTTCAGGTCGTCGGCCTCCGAATAGATGGTCGTGGGGATGAGGTTCTTCCCGGCGCGCAGAGCGGCCGCTTCGTCGGCCTTCTGGCCCGCGGCAAGTCCCCCGCAAAGGACGGTCATCGCCACAAGGATGATCGTGATTCTTTTCGACACGTGGTCCTCCTAAAGGATAGATGTCTGCAGGACGCTTTCCGCCAAAGCGCAATCTAACTACGGACGCCGGGATATGTCAAGCGGAGTTGACTCCGTTCCGCCCTATGGCATATATTTCCGGACACACCCCGCGAAGGAGGCCGTTTTGAGATCGAAATTCCTGTTTGCCGTCGTCGTCGCCGCCCTGGTTTTCGGCGCGGCGGAGTGCTCGAAGAAAAGGTCCGCCGCCGAAGGCACCGATGCCCTGACGGGCGAGCCCGAGGAAGCCCCGGCCGAAGCCGCAGAGGTGAGCACGCCGCGGGGATGGCTAGAGGTCAAAGGCGCCGGACTGGAAGGCCAAGAGGTTAGGAAGGCCGGGACTTCCGAGAAGGTCGAAAGCGTCAGCGCGACCCGTTCGGTCGTTCCGCTCCCGCCCGGGACCTACGACGTCGTATTCGGAAAAAGCCTCTGGAAGGGGGTGGTGATCATCGAGGGGCGGACCACGTCACTCCAGCCGGGATGGATCTCCGTCGCCCAGGCCGCTCTCGAAGGCCACGAGGTCGTGGAGGAGGCTTCGGGGATCGTCCAAGGGACCGTAAGCGCCCTGAAAGATACCATCGCCCTTGTCCCGGGGCGTTACGTCGTGATGTTTGGAAAGCTCCCCTGGCCGGTCGAGCTCCGGGCCGGAGAGACGCTGACCCTGAGGCCGGGAATCGTAGAGGTCCCCTATGCCGACGCCTCGGGGCACAGGATCTATGACCGTTCCGGCACCGTCGTGGGCGAGGTCAGCAACGTCCGGAGCTCCATCCCGCTCCCGCCGGGGGAATACGAGATCGAGCTCGGAGGGACGAGAATCCCCTTCTCGCTCAGGGAGGGAGAGGCCCGGAAATTCGAGAGGGAATAAACCCGTGGACGCCTGCCGCGGAAGCGTCCTGAGGCCCGGCGGAAGGTCCCGTCATTCGTAGAACGGGAAGAGCCTCCTGATCTCCGCCTTGTCCGGGCGCCGGCCGTACTCGCAGATCTCGAAGGCCTCGGCGTATTTGAATCCCGCCCCCCGGTCCTTGCCGTACCACTCCTCCAGGCTCGCTCGGAACCGGTCGGCGATGCCGCGGCTCCGTTCTTCAAATCCTTTCCTAAGCGAGGCCCATCGCGCCTTCTGCCCCTCCGGGTCCGCGGGGACCAGCCCTTCATATCCCCCGACGCCGCCCTCGTAGAACTGCGAGACCATCCCGAGGAGCGCGTCCACTTTCTTGTCGATCACGGCGTCGATGCCGACGGCGATGTCGGCCTGGAACGGATAGGGCTTCATGAACCGGTCGGAGGCATAAAGGAACACGGGGTTTCTCTTGAGCGCGGGGACGTCGGGCAAATACTTGGGGACGGTGACCATGTAGGCCGAATCCTGGACGAGGACGCTGGTGTAGCGATGGTCCGGATGGTAATCGTTCGGACGGTGGGTTATGACGACGTCGGCCTTCCATTCCCGAATGACCCGGGTGATCTTCGCCCGGTTCTCGAGCGAGGGCACGAGCCCGCCGTCGTGGTTGTCCAGGATCTCGAAATCATAGCCGATGAGCTTCGCCCCATGCTCGACCTCGGCCTTCCGGCGCGCCGCGAGGGCCGGGCCGGATTCCTTCCAATGGCCGATGTCGCCGTTCGTGGCGCATACGAACTTGACGTGATAGCCCTTGGCGATCCATAGGGCGGCCGTGCCGGCGGCCATCGGACTCCGCGTCGTCGGGATGGGCGCCGATGACGATGATCCGCGGGTTCCCGTCGTCCGCCGCGGAAGTTCGGGACCAGCCCGACAGCGATCCCGACAAGAAGATGAAGAGCGCGATCAGAATAAGTGTTTTGGCATGATATCGCCGCATCTCTAAGCGCCCCTCCTCAGTCGCCCAGGGCGACGGCGTAGAGGAACCAGGCGGCGTGCGGGAGCCACTGTTCCGCCCAGCGCCAGTCGTCGTCCTTGCCGGTCTCGGAGAAGTGAAGGTTGAGGTCGATGTCCGCCTCGTCCCTATAGCCGCCCGTGATCCCATTGACGATCCCGCCGGGGGCGTTCGTGTACTCGTAGGACTCGAAGAAGATGTACTGGGGATTGTTCCTGCCCCGGCCCTGGAGCATGCACGCGTCGAAGGGATTGAGGCCCAGGACCCAGTTCAGCTGGTCCCGGCCGAAGGCCCGATACCTGTCCGCCAGGGCCTTGTCGTCAGCGACCAGCCGGGCGGCGCGCCTCCCCGCGGCGGCCATCGAGCCGAGGCGGGCGTTCTCGCCCTGCCACCAGGGGGCCGTCTCGGTGTCGTGGGGGAAAAAGAAGCTCGTCCTCCGGGCGCCGTTCTTGCTCTGGACATACTGGCGGCTGTAGCCGAAGGGGTTGGCGACCTCGCCGGTAACGGCGAGCTCGAAGGCCATGGACCGCTTCACGGCGTCGACGACCTTGGCCTTAGCCGCGGCGTCCGCGATCTCGGCGTAGTCCGCGAGGGCCACGATCGGCCAGCCCGCGTCGGCGGGATGGAAGAAAGGCCGGTCCTTGTCGTCGGCCCTCCAGTAGTCCGCGGGCTTCGCGTCCGGCATCAGCCGGGCCAAGAGGCTCGCGGCCCGCTTGTCGGCGGCGGCCTTGTAGACGGGCTTCTTCGTTGCCTTGAAGAGCTCCGTCGCGGCCGTCAGGGCGTTGTAATCGTCGAGGATGTTCTCCTTGCCGTCGTTGGCATAAGAGAGGTTGTTCTTCTCGAGGAACGCGAACGTATCCTCGGCGGCTTTGAGGTAGTCGGCAGCCGTGAAGTCGCCGGAGACCGGATAGGTGGATGCCATCGCCAGGGCGGCGATGGACACCCCGGCGCCTTCCCGGAAGCCCGCCTCGAAGGCGGCGTCGCCCCTGATCTTCTCGCGCCCGTAGTCACGGATCTTGTCCTTGGTCTCCGGGGTCAGGATGATGTGGCGTTCCGCCTTGGCCGAGATGATCCGGTCCTCGGGCTTCTTCTCGGGGCCGCGGCCGGAGACGGTGATGTAGAAGGACCCGTTCGGGTTCTTCGTCCGCACGAGGTAATCCGCGCCGAACATGGCTTCGTCGAGGAGCCGCTTCTTGTATTGCTTGAAGTAGGCATTGCCGCTCGCGTCGAGCTCCTGGTACGCCTTGAACAGGCTCCAGGCCGATTGCGAGAGCTGTTGAGGGTTGAAGTACGTGGAGAACGAGAGGTGGGTCATGTGCTTGCCGTAGTCCCCGGTGGCGTCGAACCACCCGCCGCGGGCGTCAAGCTCTCCGTCCTTCCCGTCGAACTTCAGCTTCCGGTCCGCCTTGTCCCAGAGGCCGGAGCTGCGCTGGCCCTTGAAGTAATAGACGACGTCGGAGAGCGTGTTCCTCTCGAGGACGTTCTTCTGGACGAGGAAAGGACAGGACCGGACCGCGCCCTTCGGGGAAGAGGCTTCGATGACATAGGTCCCTTCCTGCTTGATCCCGCTGAAATCGACCGTCCAGAAATCCCAGTCCTTCCATTTCTGGACGGGCCCGACGTGGGCCGGGGCGCCGGTCATGACGACCTTGCCGCTCTCGGCTTCGATGACCTTGAAGGCATCGAACGTGTCGCCCGGCTTGCCTTCGATGACGGCCCTCTTGGCCGAGTCCGGGGCGTACCCGACGTGATTGATCAGGACCTTGGCCGTCCCGGCCGACGCGGACGCCGCCGCGACCAGGCAGAACGAGACGATAAGGAACGCGCGATGCTTTCTCATGGGGTTGGACTCCTCAAGGATGGGTTGAAAGACACCGGACAATTTTACGTTCGCGTCATGCGCAATGCAAGCCTATTTCTTCCCGCCCGCCGTGCCCTTCTTCCTCCAGAAAAGGTAGGCCGGGGCGCCGAGCAGGATGATGCCGAGCCCCGCGAGCGATTCCTTGGTCTGGTTGATCAGGGTGTTCGTCGAGATGAAGAGGGCGGACAGGATGAACAGGATCGGTGTCACCGGGTAGCCCCAGGTCCGGTAAGGCCTGGGCAGGTCCGGCCGCTTCTTCCTGAGGATGATCACCGCCGCGATGGTCAGCCCCATGAAGATCCACAGCCCGAAAATGACGTAGGTGTAGAGTTGTTCGAAGGTCCCCGAAAGACTGAGGGCCGCGCTCCAGACGCCGAGGGCGACGATGGACACGTGCGGCGTCCGGTACTTCGGGTGGACCTCCGCGAACCTCCGGAAGAACAGGCCGTCCCGGGCCATGGCGAAATAAACGCGCGGGCTCGTCAGGCAATGGCCGTTGGCGGCGCCGGCGATCGAGAACAGGATGATGAACGCAATGATCGAGGCGCCGACCGGTCCGATGGCGAAGTTCATCGCGTCGGCGGCGATCCGGCCCGACGTGGCGATGGCGGACGCGGGGAACGCGTAGAGATAGGCCAGGTTGGCCAGGAGGTACAGGGTGATGACGAGCGATGTTCCGATGAAGATGCCCAGGGGAAGGTCCCGCGTCGGGTTCTTCAATTCCCCTGAGCTGAACGAAGAGCACTCCCATCCCTTGTAGGCCCAGAGAGCCGCGACCAGGGCCAGGCCGAACTGGCCGACGAGCCCGGCCGAGATCCGGCCGGGCGCAGGGGTGAAGAAGTGGGCCGCGCTCCCTTTGGCGAACACGAACACCGTGAAGCAAAGACCGGCCAAAGCGGCGAACTTGATGGAGGTCAGGACGTTCTGGAGCATGGCGCCGCGCCGGACGCCGAAATAGTTGACGGCGCAGAGGAGCGCGATGAGGGCGATCGCTACGGCCTTCGAACCGAGCGGCGTCATCTTGACGAAGTACGGCAGATACTTCGTGGAGAATCCCACGGCCAGGGTGGCGACGGTGCCGGAGTCGATGATAAGGAAGGTCGCCCAGCCGAACAGGAAACCGACGAGCGGGCCGTAGGTCTCCTTGAGATAGACGTACATCCCGCCCGCCTGAGGGAAGGCCGCCCCGAGCTCGGACATGGACAGGGCCCCGAAGAACGTCAACAGGCCGCCCGCGACCCAGACCGCTAGCATCAGGACGGGGGAGCCGAGGCGGGCGGCGATCACGGCCGGGACGATGAAGATCCCCGACCCGATCATGGTCCCCATGACGATCCCG
Organism: Candidatus Aminicenantota bacterium; assembly: GCA_963813235.1. Taxonomy (GTDB): domain Bacteria; phylum Acidobacteriota; class Aminicenantia; order Aminicenantales; family Saccharicenantaceae; genus JALHVH01. The sequence continues at coordinate 86,765 of CAWEYF010000010.1, forward strand.
ATGACGCTCGTCACGCCTAGGACTCGGGGAAGATCGGGTCTTTCGGTGCAATTCTCTCCCATGGCTGGTCCTTTCGTCGTCGCTCCCCCGCCCCGTCCGCGGGGACAGGCCGGGGATTTCGGGCCGATTCTATGGCACGCGGGCCGTCAAGTCAACGCGCGCGATCCGGGCCCGCGCCTCAATGGCTCAGGCCGAATTCCTTCCCGACCTTCCGGAAGGCCTCGAGGACGCGGTCCAAATGGGACTGCTCGTAGGTCGCGATGAGACTGATCCGGATGAGCTGCATGCCCGGGGGGACGGCCGGAGAGATGACGGCGTTGACGAATACGCCTTCATCGACGAGCCGGCGCCAGAACTGGAAGGTCTTCATGTCGTCCCCGATGATGACCGGGACGATGGGCGTGACGCCGTCGATGAGCTTGAAGCCCTGGGCCTTGAGGCCGTCGCGGACCTCGCGGGCGATCCGGCGGAGCCTCTCGATCCGTTCCGGTTCCCGGCGGATGATCCGCAGGGAGGCCCGGACGGCCGCCGCGCTCGCCGGGGACATGCTGGCGCTGAAGATGAACGCCTGAGAGGCGTACTTGATGAATTGGACGACCCGGCGGTCGCCGCCGACGAACCCACCGAGGGAGGCGAAGGACTTGCTGAACGTCCCCATGGTCAGATCGACATCCGGTCCGTTCTTCAGGCCGAAATGGGTGGGGGTGCCGCGGCCGCCCTCGCCCAGGACGCCGATGGCGTGGGCCTCGTCGATCATCACCCGGGCCCCATAGGCCCGGGCGAGGCGGACGACCTCGGGGAGGTTCACGATGCGGCCCGACATGCTGAAGACGCCGTCCGTGACGATGAGCTTCGCCGCGTCCTTCGGGACCTTCTGCAGGGTCTCCTCGAGGCCGGCGATGTCGTTGGTCTGGTAGCGGAGGACGTGGGCCCCCCGGGCCTTGGCGATCCAGGCCCCGGCGACGATGCTGGCATGGTTCTCCTTGTCCGAGATCAGGTATTCGTCCTTCTGGACGACGGTCGGGATGACGCCCTGGTTGGTCAGGTAACCGGTCGTGAAGGCCAGACAGGCCTCGACGCCGAGGAAATCGGCCAGTTCCTCCTCGAGGGACGTATGCAGGATGGACGTGCCGTTGAGGTAGCGCGACCCCGAACAGCTCGACCCGTATTCCTTGACGGCTTTGACCGACGCCTCGATGACCTCGGGATGCTGGGACAGGCCGAGATAGTCGTTGCTGCCGGCCATGACGACCTCTTTGCCCTCCATCTTGACCACCGGCCCGTGGTTCTCCTGGATGACCCGGAAATACGGGAAGAGGCCGGCCTGGATGACCGCCTCCACCCGCTTGAACTGGTCGCACTTGTCGAATAGGTCCATGTCTATGCCTCCAATGAAAGTTTCGGTTCGGCCTTCAAGCCCGCCAGAACGACGTCGAACCCGACGGCGATGAGCCCGTCGAGATCCTCTTCCCTGACCTGGCGCGATTCGGCGAGATGGATGATCCCGTTGATGGTTCCCCACAGGACGAGGCTGATCCGGGCGGCCGTCCGGCCTCCCCCGATCTCGCCCGTCCGCGCCCCCTCCTTGACCGCGTTCTGCAGTTCGTGGAGGCAGGCGATCTTCCGGAGCCGGATCTCCTTGAGCAGGGCGTCGGGGACCCGGACGTGGTCGCTGACCATGTCGATGAAGAACAGGAGCTTGAAATGCTCCCGGTGCTCGCGATAGAAGCGGACGTAGGCCTTCATGGAGTTCCAGAGCCGCCCGGCCATGTCCTTGGCCGTCCCCATGGCCTCCTGCAGCTCCGCAAGCAGGATGTCGAGGTGCTCAAGGAGGATCGTGGCGTAGATCTCCTCCTTGCTCCCGAAGTGGTTGTAGATGGTCCCCTTGCTGAACTCGATGCCGGAGGCGATGTCGTCGAGCGTCACGCCCGCGAAGCCCTTCCGCACAAAGAGGTCCTTGGCCGTGGCAAGGATGAGCCTCCGCCGCGACTCGAACTCCCTGACTTTGCGCTCTTTCGAACCCATGAATGACCGTTGTTAAATTATTGACTATTGGTCACAATCGAGGATAGCCCAAGAGCGGGACGATGTCAACCCCTCGACTCCCCGGTGTGAACGCCGGCGGCCCGGGACTAATATCGTCAGCGCTTCTCGAGGGTCAATCCGTGACCCGCCGGGTAAAGGCCGGGCATGGAGACCGGGAGCTTGCCCCTGAGATCCATCTCCCCGAAGAGCGCCCGGGCGGCGATCTCCTGGGTTTGGGGCGTGTTGCGGTACATGCAGAGATAGGCGGCGACGTCCGGGAAGTGCCTCAGGAAATAGGGGCTCCCGAACGAAACGACGATGACGGGCCTCCCCCCGGCCGCGATCCTCTTCACGAGTTCGGCGTGCTTCGGGTCGAGGTCCACGGTCCCCTTCCAGGACCGGAGGGTCGAAAAAAGGGCGAAAACGACGGCGTCCGCGCCCGCGGCCTTAGCTTCGGCCTCGTCCAGGGCTTCCCTGCCAGTGTCGCCGTCAGCGAAGTACGCCTCGCACCCCGGGTTCCTCTTCATCATCGCGTTGACGAAGGCCTGCCCCGCGTGATAGTCGCCCAGGTCGCTGCTCAGGGCGAATACGGCGATCCTCTTCCCCGTGCCGGCGAGCGGCAGGGCGCCGCCTTCGTTCTTGACCAAGGTCGCCGCGCCCTCGAAGACCTTCATCGCCTGAGCGAGGTTCGCCTTCGTGCCCAGCTTTCGGGGCAGGGCGTCGACGTCCACATATCGGTTCTTGGGGAGGCCGAGCCTGGCCTTGGCTTCGAGGATACGCTTGACCGATTCATCCACCCGCGACCCCGGCACGCGTCCGGATCGGACGGCGTCGGCGAGATAGGCGATGACCTTGGCCGGGGTCGGCGGCATGAGGATGACGTCCGCGCCGGCCAGGAGGGCCTTCAGCGAGGATTCCTCCGGCGTGAACGCGTTCGTGACGCCCCCCATGTCGAGGGCGTCTGTAACGATGAGCCCCTTGAATCCCATGTCCTTGCGCAGGAGCCCCGCCGTAATGGCTGGAGAGAGCGTCGCCGGCAGGTCCGGGGTCGGGTCGAGGGCGGGGACGGCGAGATGGGCGGTCATGACGCTTTGGATGCCGGCGTCGATGACCCGCTTGAACGGTAGGAGCTCGACCTCATCGAGTCTGGCGCGGTCCACCGTGATGGTCGGGAGTTGGCGGTGGGAGTCGAGGGCCGTATCGCCATGGCCGGGGAAATGCTTGGCCGTGGCGATCATCCCGTTCTCCTGAGCGCCCTTGACGAAGGCGACCGCCATCCGGCCGACGTATTCCGGGTCCTCCCCGACCGAGCGCGTGTTGATGATGGGGTTGTCCGGGTTGACGTTGACGTCGACGACCGGGGCATAATCCTGATGGATGCCGACGGCCCGGGCCTCGAGCGCCGTGATGCGTCCCATCGCATAGGCCAGATCTTCCGACCCGGACGCGCCCAGGGACATCAGCGGAGGGAAGAGGGTCGCGCCGCCGATCTTGCTCCCGGTGCCGCTTTCGAGGTCCGCCGAGATGAGGAGAGGGACCTTCGCCAGCCGCTGAAGCCGGTTCAGGAGGATGGCCGTCTCGTACGGCTCGCCGGCGGAGAGGATAATGCCGCCGATCCCCCGGTCGCGGACGAGGCCGATATATTCCTTGAGGGTGTCGTCGTCGGCGCTGAGGAACGCCTGCGAGAACCGGGGCGTGATCAGCTGGCCGACCTTTTCTTCAACGGTCATTCTTTTCATCGTCCTGGCGACCCAGCCGGGATCGCCGGCCGATAGGGACGGGGTCGTCGCGGGCCCGGCCGTCCGGGCGCAGCTTATGCCCGATGCGGCGATCGCCGCGACCATAACGATGTAGCAGGCTCTTTTCATAACCGCTTGCTCCTTCGTGTGAATAACACTCGATATGCCGCCTTCGCCGTCGATACGCGTCTCACGCTTCTCGCTATTCAATGATGTATCTTATGATGAACAGCACCGCGAACACATAGATCAGCCAATGAACCCGCCTTCCCTTCCCCGTGACCAGCTTGAGCAGGGCATAGGAAATGAATCCGAACGAGATGCCCTCGGTTATGCTCAGGGTCAAAGGCATGATGACGATGCTCAGGAAGGCCGGAATGGCCTCGGTCAGATCGTCCCAGTCGATCCGCGTCACGCACTTCATCATCATGTAGCCGACGAGGATGAGCGGCGGGGCGATGACCGGGTGGAGCGTCGCGCCGTTGAAAACATAGTCGCCGCTGATCATCTCGGCCAGAGGGCTGAAGAACAGCGCGACGAGAAAAAGGGCCGAGGTCATGACGTTGGCCAGGCCGGTCCTCGCGCCCTGGGCGATGCCGGTGACGCTCTCGATGTAGCTCGAGACCGTCGATGTCCCCAACAGGACGCCTCCCACGGTACCCACGGCGTCCGCCATCATGGCCTTGTCGGCCCGGGGGAGCTTCCCGTCCTTGAGGAACCCTCCGGAGCTGCCGATCCCGATGAGGGTCCCCACGGCGTCGAAGACGTCCAGGAAGAAGAATATGAAGACGACCGAAAGCAATCCGGACCGAAAGGCCCCGGCGATGTCGAGCTTGAGGAACGTCGGGGCGAGGCTCGGTACCGGCGCGACGAGACCGTGATACTTGACGATGCCGAGCGGGATGCCGGCCAGGGCCGTGGCCAGGATCCCGAGGAGGATGGCCCCCGGAACCTTCCGCGCCATCAGGACGGCCGTAAGGGCGAGGCCGAAGAGGACGAGGAGAGCGGGCTTGCTCCCAAGGTCGCCCAGGCCGACAAGGACCCCGGGCGTGTCCACGACGATCCCGCCGTACTGGAGCCCGATGAGGGCGATGAGGAGGCCGATACCGACGGCGATCCCGAACTTGAGGGCCATGGGCACGGCCTCGACCACGGTCCCCCAGACGCCGAGAAGGGCCAGGACGATGAAGATGCAGCCCGAGATGAAGTTGGCGCCCAGGGCGGCCTGCCAGGTGTAACCCATCGTCCCGCAGACGATGACCGCGAAGAAGATATTATGTCCCATGGCCGGGGCCTGGGCGATGGGATATCTCGCGAGAAGGCCCGTGAGGAGGGTCGCCAGGGCGCTGGAGAGACAGGTGGCGACCATGACCGCGCCCTTGTCCATCCCGGCGAGCGACAGGACCGCCGGCTGGACGAAGATGATATAGGACATGGTCATGAAGGTGGTGGCGCCGCCCAGGAGTTCGTTCCGGACCGTCGTCCCGTTCTCGGCGAGCTTGAAGTGTCGTTCGAGCCAATCCTTCATGCGTCCTCCCTGCGGTCAGTAGCGGACGAGGCTCATGACCTCGACTTCGGGGTGGGCCTTCCTGATGTTCGCCTCGCCGTGGAGGAACGACAGCTCGACGACCGCGGCGAACCCGACGACCTTGCCTCCGAGCTTGCCGACGAGGTCGATGGAGCTCGATCGACGAGGAGCCCGTCGCGATGAGGTCGTCGATGATGAGGACCCTTTGACCGGACGCGACGGCATCGGTGTGCATCTCGAAGTGCTCGACGGCGTACTCGTTCGGGGCGACGACGCAGACGGCTTTGCGCGGCAGTTTCCCCTTCTTCCGGATGACGGTCACGCCGAGACGCAGTTCGCGGGCGACGGCCGCCGCGAACAGGAAACCCCGCGATTCGATGCCCGCGATGACGTCGGGTCTCTTGGTCATGGCCCAGGCGGCGAGCTCGTCAATGGCCTGATTGAAAGCGGCGGCGTCCTGGATGAGGGGGGTGAGGTCCTTGAACACGATGCCCGGCTTGGGGAAATCCGGCACGTCGCATATCATGGTCTTGAGGTCGATGGCCATGCGTCGATCCTTTCAGGGAAAATCGCCCTCATTAAAAGACAATTGCCCGCCGAAGTCAAATGCAGGGCTCGGAGAATCGCTCCCTGTACCCCCACACCCCATGAACCCATCAATGGGTTCCCCCGGCGAAGACGCCGGGCCCCCCTCCTAATGGGGGTCTCGGGAGCGATCCTCCTCGCCAGACTCAGCGGAGCGCCCTTGGCCCCCACACCCCGGGCTTCGTTTCTTCCCTTTCCTAAAGGGGGGTCGGGGGGATTTATCCCGTGCTTATCCCAGGCCGCATGCCTGCTTGGCGATCAGAAGAGAATCCCTTGGTCCCGTATCATCGGGAAGACCTATAATGGGAGCATGAGCGCCCAAAGAATGGCCGATCTCAGGCTCTACCTCGTCGCGGACGTCGACATTACGCCAAGGGACGGGATCTCGTCGTCCTTGGTCGAGGAAGCGGTCCGGGGCGGCGTGACGATGGTCCAGCTCCGGGCCAAGGGCTTGGAAACCCGCGAGTTCCTAGAACTTGCGACCCGAATGGCCTCGGTCTTGAAAAGGCGCGCTATCCCGCTCATCATCAATGACAGAGTCGATATCGCTCTAGCTTGCGGGGCGGACGGCGTCCATCTGGGACAAGACGACATGACGCCCGACAAGGCCAGGGAGCTGCTCGGCAGCTCGAAGATCATCGGCGTTTCGGTGAACACCTTGAAAGAAGCGCAGGAGGCCGAGCGGCTCGGCGCCGATTATGTCGGCCTCGGACCCATATACGCAACAAGCACTAAGGACACGGAACTCCCGGTGCTCGGCCCGGAGGGAATCCGTCGGATAGGACAGAAGATCGGCATCCCCATCATCGCCATCGGCGGCATCAGCGCAAGCAACGCGGCGGACGTCATGAAAGCCGGCGCGGCCGGCATCGCCGTCGTATCGGCCATCCTGGGCGCCCCGGACACGCGGCTGGCCGCCGCGGAGCTCAAAGCCCGGCTTTCATCAAAGGCCTAGGACCGGCGGATCGTGATCGTCCGGGTGTCGTCGGCGACGGCTTCGAGGACGACGCGGATGCCGTCGAGAGGGAAGGGAAGCCGCTCGGCCCATTCGATAATGACGACACCCTCGTCCAAATAGTCTTCCCACCCCAGGTCCGCGATCTCGGATCCCTTTTCCAGTCGATACAGGTCGATATGGAATACGGGAACCCGTCCCGCGTAAATATTGACCAGTGTGTAGGATGGACTGCACACCCGACTCGTGTCCTCGACGCCGAGCCCGGCGGCCAGGCCTTTGGCAAAAACGGTCTTGCCTGCTCCCAACTCACCGGATAGGAGCACGACCTCCTTGCCTTTGAAAGACGAAGCCAGCTCCTCGGCCGCCCGGATGGTTTCCTCTGCGGAACGCGTGATGATGACGCGAGCCGTGTCCGCGGCGTCCGCGTTTTTTTTCGGTCCCGTCGTCATCGCTCTTCCAGATCCTTGAGCGCTTTCGGCAGGAACCGGATGATGTCCCCAGCCGTCAGCGCTTTTTCCCCCAGCGCATCCGCACCCATGTCTCCCGCGAGCCCGTGCGCAAAAACGGCCGATACCGCTGCGGCCTCGACATCCCGCTCCTGAGCGAGCTGGGCCGCGATCATCCCGCCGAGCACGTCGCCCGACCCTCCCGTGGCCATCCCGGGATTCCCGGTCGAATTGACGTGGACGCAGCCGTCCGGGCAGGCGACGAGCGTTCGATGGCCCTTGAGGACGAGATGGACCTTGTGGTTCGCGGCGAAGGCGGTCGCGAGCTCGAGTTTGTTATCGAGGATCTCCTTTGTCGTCAACCCGGTGAGCCTCGCGAATTCGCCGGGGTGAGGCGTCAGGACAGCGGGGGCTCGGAAGATGGCCAGGGTATCCGGTTTCGATCCGAGAATGTTCAGGGCGTCGGCATCAATGACCATCGGAACCCGGACTCGCGGCAGGAGCGCGAGGACGAACTTGACAGTCTCGGGATGGGTGGAAATTCCCGGGCCAAGGAGCAGGACGTCCTTCCCTTTCAAGAGCTCCAGGACCCGCGACAGGGCATCGGCGCCAATCGTCCCCTGCGGCGTCTCCGCCAAGGGCTCGGTCATCAATTCGTCCATGGAGCGGGCGATCATCGGCAGACAGCTCGCCGGCGTCGCAACGGTGACCAGCCCTGCGCCCATCTTCAGGGCGGCCTTCGCGGCCAGGGACGCCGCGCCGGTCTTCCCCCGGGACCCCGCGACGACGAGCACGTGGCCGTAGGCCCCTTTGTGCGTGTCGGACTTCCGCGCCGCGAAGAGCGGCAGGACATCCCCGCGTTCGACCAGCTCGACCTTCAGTTCGGGGTTGTCGAACAGCACGGGCGGGATGCCGATGGGCGCGACGAATAATCTGCCGACATAACCCTCTGCCGGCGGAAGGACATGGGCGATCTTCGGCGCCGCCAGCGTGACCGTCAGGTCCGCCCGTACCGCCGAGCCGATGATGGCCGCGGTGTCCGAAGATAGCCCGGAAGGGATGTCCACGGCCGCCTTGAAGCCCGGCGCAGCGTTGATGTCCTCGATGACCCGGGCATAAAGGCCTTCGGCGGGCTTCGTCAACCCGGTCCCGAACAGAGCGTCGACGATGAGGTCGGCCCGGGTTAAAACCTTCTTTAACCTTTTCCAAACCTCCGCAGAAAGGACCTCGGCGACGGGAATGCCCATATTCAATGCGATGCTCAGGTTGACGCCGGCGTCGCCCCTGACCTCGTCCTTCGATGCCAAAAGGAACACGGAAGGCCGGAGGCCCATGTTATGAAGATGCCTCGCGACGACGAAGCCGTCGCCGCCGTTGTTGCCTTTGCCCGCGACGATGACAACGTCGGTGGCCGTTTCGAGCTCCTCGACGGCGTGCGCCAGGACCTCAACGACCCGGATCCCGGCGTTCTCCATCAGGACCGTCCCGGGGATGCCGAGCTCCGCGACGGCCTTGCGGTCGATCTCTTTCATCTGGGCCGAGGTTAGGATCTTCATGCGCCCACCTCCTCCGGCATTGTAAACCAAAGAGCCTCGCACCTCAACGGCCGGATGTTGCGGGAACTCCGCCGGCGTGCTATTTTGGACGGAAACAGGAAAGTCCCATGAAAGACCCCGCCGCCCCCTTAAAGACCCGCGCCATCCTGCGCTATTGGCTGCCGCTCGAGGCGACGTGGCTGATGATGGCCGCCGAAGGCCCGTTCCTTGCCGCGCTCATCGCCCGCCTGGCCGACCCGAAGGCCAACCTCGCCGCCTACGGCGTCATCGCGTCCCTCGCCTGGATCGTCGAATCCCCCATCATGATGCTCCTCTCCGCGTCGAACTCCCTTGTCCGGGACGGCGTCGCGTACCGGAAGTTCAAGCGGTTCGCCATGGCGATGAACGCGGCGGTCACGGCCGTCATGCTCGTCCTCCTGGCGCCCCCGGTTTTTTCCCTCGTGGCCCGCGGCGTCATCGGACTTCCGGCGGACGTCGCGGGAATTTCGGCGCGCGCGATGGTCTTCCTCGTCCTCTGGCCGGGGTCGATCGGTTTCCGCCGGTTCTACCAGGGCATCCTCATCCGCCGGGGCCGGCCGCGCGCCGTCACGGCCGGGACCGTCATCCGCCTGTCCACGATGGCCGCCGTCGGCGCCGCCCTCGGCCTCGCCGGCCGCATGGAAGGAGCGAGCGTCGGGGCCGCGGCGCTCGGGGCGGGGGTCTTTGCCGAGGCGGTCGCCAGCCGGTTCATGGCCCGGCGCTCGGTCCGCGAGCTCAAGGCCATGCCAGAGGCCGAATGCCCCTTCGGTCGCGAATTGACCCGGTCCGAGATCTCCCGGTTCTGCTTCCCCCTCAGCCTGACATCCTTCCTGGCCCTGGCCATCAACCCCATGACCACGTTCTTCCTCGGGAGGAGCCGCTTCCCGTTGGAATCGTTGGCCGTCCTTCCCGTCATTTCCTCCCTGGCCTTCCTTTTCAGGACCTGCGGTATCGCCTGCCAGGAGGTCTCCATCGCCCTGCTCGGCGACCGCGGCGAGCATTACCGGCCCCTCCGGGGATTCGCCGAAAAGGTCGGCCTCCTGGCATCGGCGGGTCTGGCCTTCGTCCTGTTCACCCCCCTCGCAGGCGCCTACCTCGAAGGCCTCTCGGGGCTTTCTGCGGAAATGGCCCGATTCGCGTTATGGCCCGCACGCATCATGGTCGTCCTTCCCTTCCTCGAAGCCCTGACCGCGTTCCAGCGGGGCTTTCTCGTCCGGGCCCGGGAGACATGGCCGCTTGTCAAGAGCGTGGCCGTCCAGATCCTGATCGTCGTGGCGATCCTTTGGGTCGCGGTCATGCCCCTCCGCCTCATCGGTGCCCTGGCCGCGGGGGCGGCGCTCGTCGCCGGGGCCGGCGCAACCGCCGCTGTTCTGGCCCTTCACTCCCGCCGCCTCAGGGGCGGCCGGCCCGCCCTCTAAGAGTGACAAATATGGTTGACGCCGGTCAGCGGCCGGGACTATCATCGTTCCAGGATAATAAGTCGTGCGAAATAAGCGAAATTTCGGGCCTTGAGCGAGGAGTGTCTCCATGGATCTTCGAAGCCTGTCGTTTCCCGAAGCGCCTCTCATTCGCGTTGAACCGCCCGGCCCGCGATCACGGGAGTACCTGCAATTTCAGCGGACCCACGAGGGCGGCGCCGTCTCCTACCCGCGAGGGTTGCCTATGGCTCTCCACCGGGGCCGCGGGGCGACGGTGGAGGACGTGGACGGTAACATCTACATCGATTTTTTCGCCGGCGCCGGGGTCCTGAACGTCGGTCACGCCAATCCGGACGTGATCGCCGCGGCCAAGGCCCAGATAGACGAATTGACCCACACCCTTGACATTCCGAGTCCGCCTCGCCGGGCGTTGCTGGAGAAGCTCCGCACACGGCTCCCTCCGGAGCTGACCCGTTTTCTCTTCGGCGGCCCCACTGGTTCGGATGCCGTCGAATCGGCCATGAAGCTGGCCAAGTTCAACACCGGCCGGCCGGGAATGATCGCCTTCGAAGGGTCCTACCACGGGATGACCGCGGGCGCGCTCTCGGTGACGAGCGGGCGGGGCTTCCGGCAGGGATTCCTCCCCCTGTTGGGCGAGATCCATTTCCTCCCATACGCTTACTGCTACCGGTGTGCTTTCGGCCGAAAGGCGGGGGCCTGCGATCTCGAATGCGCCGCCTATGTCGAACACGTCCTCGAGGATCCGCATTCCGGAGTGGGCCGGCCGGCCGCGGTCATCGTCGAGGCCGTCCAGGGCGAAGGAGGGACCATCGTTCCGCCCCTGGAATTCCTGCCGCGGCTGGTTGAATCCTGCCGCCGGCATGAGGTGCTTCTCATCGCCGACGAGGTTCAGGCCGGATTCGGCCGCACGGGGAGGATGTTCGCTTTCGAGCATACGGAGACCATCCCCGACATCGTGGTCATGAGCAAGGCGCTCGGCGGGGTGGGTTTTCCCATATCGGCCATCGCTTACCGGGAAAAGCTGGACACGTTCCCGCCGGGCAAGCACATCGGCACTTTTCGCGGAAACGTTGTCGCCTACGCGGCCGGCGCCGCAGCCCTGGATTTCATGGACCGGACGAACCTGGCCGTCCACGCGGCCGGGCTTGGGGAATGGATGTTGAGCCGGCTCAAGGAATTGGAGAACGACTCCCCCATCGTCGGCGAAGCCCGAGGCCTCGGGCTCATGCTGGGCGTGGAGTTCGTCAAGGACAAGGAGACAAAAGCCCCCGCGCCCGAGCTGGCCAAGGCCGTCCGGGCCCTCTGTCATAAGCACGGCCTCCTCATAGAGATCGGCGGTCATTATGACAACGTGGCCCGCTTCCTGCCGCCTCTAGTCCTCACCCGGGATATGGCCGGGAAGGGTTTGGAAATATTCGCCGACGCCGTCCGGCAAGCCGCGCCATAGCGGGATAGGGCGCGTCGGCGGCCGGGCTCTCTTGAAACCGGCCGGGAATTGTGATAATTTGAATTGATTTTTCGCGATCGGGACACACCCCAAGGAGGTTCTTCATGGCCATCAAGATCGGTATCAACGGGTTCGGCCGCATCGGCCGCAACTTTCTCCGGGCCTCGGCCGGCGACCCGGCCATCGAGATCGTCGCGACGAACGACATCACCGACGCCAAAACGCTGGCCCACCTGCTGAAGTACGACTCCGTCCTCGGCGGTTTCAAGGGCACGGTCTCGGTCGACGGCGACGCCATCGTCGTCGACGGCCGCAAGATCAGGGTCCTGGCCGAGAAGGAGGTCGGCAGGCTCCCCTGGAAGGACCTCGGCGTCGAGGTCGTCATCGAATCCACCGGGCAAATACACCAAGCGGCCGGACGTCATCCAGCACATCGAGAAAGGCGGAGCGAAGAAGGTCGTCGTCTCCGCCCCCGCCACCGATCCGGACGTCACCATCGTCATGGGCGTCAACGAGAAGACCTACGACCCCGCCAAGCACCACGTCCTCTCGAACGCCTCCTGCACGACGAACTGCCTCGCCCCCGTCGCCAAGGTCCTCCACGAGGCCTGGGGCATCGATCAGGGCTTCATGACGACCATCCACGCCTACACCAACGACCAGAAGATCCTGGATGCCCCCCACAAGGACCTGCGCCGGGCCCGGGCCGCCGCCGTGTCCCAGATCCCGACGACGACCGGCGCCGCCAAGGCCGTCGGCCTGGTCCTGCCCGAGCTCAAGGGCAAGATCGACGGCATCGCCATCCGCGTCCCGACCGCCAACGTCTCGCTCGTCGACCTCGTCGCCGTCCTCAGGAAGAAGGCCACGGCCGAAGACGATCAACGCGGCCTTCAAGAAGGCCGCCGAGGGCGCGCTCAAGGGCATCCTCGCACTACACCGATGAACCGCTCGTCTCGGTGGACTTCATGTCCAACCCTCATTCCTCGATCGTCGACGGCCTGTCCACGAAGGTCCTCGGCGACAACCTGCTCAAGGTCCTGGCCTGGTACGACAACGAGTGGGGCTATTCCTGCCGGCTCGTCGACCTGGTCAAGTACATCGCGAAGTAGGCCGGCCATGAGATTCGTCGAAGAGCTGGACGTCAAGGGCAAGACGGGTCTTTCTCCGGGTGGATTTCAACGTCCCCCTGACCGAGCACGGCGAGATCCGGGACGACACGCGCATCCGGGCCTCCCTCCCCACGATCACCTATCTCCTCGGCCACGGGCGCAAAGCTCGTCCTCGCCTCCCACCTGGGCCGGCCCAAGGGCAAGGCCGACCCGAAGATGAGCCTCAAGCCGGCCTCGGCCCGCCTCGCCGAGCTCATCCCGAACAAGGTGACCCAGGCCCCGACGTCGTCGGGCCCGAGGTCGACCCGGCTCAAGAGCCGGGCTCGGAGAGGGCGAGGTTCTCGTCCTCGAGAACGTCCGCTTCATCACGGGAGAGACGGACAACGATCGACGTCCTTCGCCAAACAGCTGGCCGAGGATATCGATATCTTCGTCAACGACGCCTTCGGCTCCTGCCACCGGGCCCACGCCTCGGTCGTCGGCCATCGCCGAAGTTCGTCCCGGTCAAGGCCGCCGGGTATCTCCTGAAGAAGGAGGTCGATTACCTCCGGAAGGCCGTCCACTACGCCGGCCAAACCCTATGTGGCCATCCTCGGCGGGGCCAAGGTCGAGGACAAGATCCCGGTCATCGAGAACCTCCTCAACAAGGCCGACGACATCCTCATCGGCGGGGCCATGGCCTACACGTTCCTCAAGGCCCAGGGAGAAGACGTGGGCAAGTCCCTCGTCGAGGACGACAAGAAGGACATCGCCCTGACGATCCTGGCCAAGGCCGCCGAAAAGAAGGTGAACTTCCTCCTGCCGCTGGACCACGTCCTGGCGACGGCCGTCGGACGCGGCCGCCGAAACCATGGTCGTGGACGGCGACGCCGTTCCCCGCCGGACATGATGGGCGTCGATATCGGCCCCAAGACCGTCGAAGCTTACGCGAGGATCATCGCCGGGGCGAAGACCATCGTCTGGAACGGCCCGCTCGGCGTGTTCGAGATCGACAAGTTCGCCGTCGGGACGATCAAGATCGCCGAGGCCGTCGCGGCTTCCGGCGCCATCTCCATCGTCGGCGGCGGCGATTCCATCGCCGCCGTCAAGAAGGCCGGCGTCAAGGACAAGATCACGCCATATCTCGACGGGCGGCGGCGCCTCGCTCGAGTTCCTGGCCTACGAGACCCTGCCGGGCATCGAAGCCCTGGAGAAGTAAGCCGCCATGTCGAAGAAAAGCCCGTTCGTCGCCGGCAACTGGAAGATGAACACCACGCTCGCCGAGGCGCGCGCCCTGGTCTCCGCCGTCGTCGCGGCGGCCCCGGGCGTCGGCGACGCCCGGATCGTCGTCATTCCCCCGTTTACGGCTCTTTCCGAAGCCGGCCGCAGCTCACGGAGGGCACACCGGTCGGCTTGGGCGGCCAGAACCTCCACTGGGAGGACAGGGGCGCCTTCACGGGCGAGATCTCCGGCCCCATGCTCAAGGATGCCGGCTGCGCTTATGTCGTCGTCGGCCATTCGGAGCGGCGGCAGTTCTTCGGCGAGACCGACGCGACCGTCAACAAAAAGGCCCGGGCGGCGCTTCGCCACGGCCTCTCCCCGATCGTCTGCGTCGGCGAAACCCTCGAGGAGCGGGAGGCCGGGAAGACCATCGACAGGATCGGGACCCAGCTCGACGAAGGGCTCCGGGAGATCGGCCCCGGCGACGCGGAAAGGATCGTCTTCGCCTATGAGCCCGTCTGGGCCATCGGGACGGGACGGACAGCGACCCCCGCCCAGGCGGAGGAGGTCCACGCCTTCATCCGGACGCGACATCGAAGAAAGATATGGAAAATCGGCCGCCGCCTGTGCTATAATTCTCTACGGCGGCTCGGTAAAGCCGGCCAACGCCTATTCCCTGTTCCGGGAAAAGGACATCGACGGTTTCCTGGTCGGAGGCGCGTCCCTCGAGGCTGGAATCGTTCGTCCAGATCGCGGGGGAGGCCCTCCGGGCCTACAAGGAAGAGTAAGAGAAGTGAGCACGTTAATCACTCATTATCCACATCATCGTCTGTTTCATCCTGATCTTCGCCGTCCTGCTCCAGTCGGGCAAGTCGGCCGACCTGGCCGGGGCCTTCGGAGGAGCGGGCAGCGCGACGGCCTTCGGGCCGCGCGGGTCGGCGACGCTGATGTCCAAGGTCACGACGGCCTGCGGCGATCCTCTTCATGTTCACGTCGATGGGCCTCTGGATCCTCTCGACCAGGGGCGCGAAGTCCGTCGTCAGCGGCGAGGCCGCCCCCAAGCCGGCCGCAGACGGCGCCGGCCGCCGCCCCGGCTCCCAAGAAACGAGGAGCCAAGGTTCCCGCGACGGAGACTCCGGCCAAGACGCAGGAGAAGGCACCGGCAACCGAGCCCGTTAAGAAGGTAACCTCCCGCGGGCCGGGTTCCGGCCCCGGAATATATCCGCTCCGAGCGTGGCGAAGTGGTGGAATTGGCAGACACGCTAGCTTGAGGGGTTAGTGAGCCTTAAACGCTCGTAGGGGTTCGAGTCCCCTCTTCGCCACTCCCTTTCAAAGATTGAACAGGAAGCTCGCCTTGAGCATGATCGTCCGGTCCTCGACCGGGGCGCCGCCGACGAGGTTCCGCGTCTCGTTGTAAATGAAGTAGATGTTGGCGCCGGGCTTGTAGATCCACCTGACGAGGAAGTTGCTCTTGAAAATGTCCTCCGCATCGTTCCACTGGAGGAACGCCTTGGCGTAGAGGTTCGGCGTGAAGGAATAGATGAATCGCCCCCCGGCGATCGTCGTCGCAAACTTGCCCCCCGGGACGGGCAGGTCGAACCGGTTGCGGCTGACCTGGAGCTCCATGTTGAAATTCCGCGAGATCTTGAGGAAACTCGCCGCCCCGACCGACGCCAAATGCCCGTTGTAAAACTCCCCGAAACGGACGTCCCCGCCAAGGGCCACGTCGCGGCTCCGGTCCGAATTGTACATGGCGGAAAAAGAATTGAAGGAGTAGCCTCCGACGGGGATGATGACGCCGTCCTTGATCTCGAAATCCTCCTCGAGGCGCTCAAAGCTCCGGGCGTAGCCGATAAATAGCTGGCTTCCGTCCTGGAAGCTGTTCCAGACACCGGAGAAGATGTCCCGGCTCTGGAGCCGGCCCGCGTGGTCCTCAATGTAGGTCAGGTTGTTCATGAAGAAGCTCTGGCGGAGGCCGAGGAAGCGCGGCCGCGGCCCGACCCCGGTGTTGAGCTTGATCTTCCGGATGTCCGTCCGGGGCACGAACCCGAGCTCGGAGTTGAAGTTCTCCCCGATGTCCGTATAGGAGAGGCCGAAGTCCCAGAAGTCGTCGGCGTAGCTCGAATTGACCGCCCCCGCCCAATCGTTTTTCTTA
The DNA here is from genome assembly GCA_963813235.1 of Candidatus Aminicenantota bacterium. Lineage (GTDB taxonomy): Bacteria > Acidobacteriota > Aminicenantia > Aminicenantales > Saccharicenantaceae > JALHVH01. The sequence continues at coordinate 102,970 of CAWEYF010000010.1, forward strand.
AGGCCGGGCGAGAACGTTTTGGCCAGGAACCCGTCGGTCTTGAAGCCCGGGCCGAAGGCCAGGTTGAAGTCGAGGCCGGTCGCCCGGTTGTAGGCGCCGCCGTCGAGCGGGTCCTTGCTCAGCCCGATGACCCCGATCGAGGACTTCTCGAAGATGTCCCGCTTGATCCGGACGACCGAGGCGTTGGCCCTCCCGATATCGACGAATTCGCCGTCGTCGTTGACGTAGGAGGTCCTCCCGCTCAGGATATCCAGGACGCCGACGTCGTAGCGCCCCGCCTTGCCCGTGACTCTGGCGCCGCCCAACACGGGGACCTCCTTGCCGTCCTCGGACAGGCCGATGGACCTGCTGAAGAAAAGGAGCGTCGTGGGCATATCGTGTTCCTGGGCCCGCTCGCCAAAGCGGAAGATGTCCGCCCCCTCGAGGAAGAACTCCCTTTTCTCCGGGAAGAAGAGGCTCCAGGGCGTCAGGTTGAACTGCTCCTGGTCGGCTTCGACCTGGGCGAAGTCGGTATTGACCGTCAGGTCGGCGGTTAGGTTCGAGGTCAGCCGGTATTTCAGGTCGAGGCCGGCGTCCGCCTTGCCCTTGAAGGGCGCTGCGGCCTCCTCCTTGTTGCCGCCCCCGATGACGTACGGCACGACCTGGAGCTTCTCCCCCTGCTCGAGTCCGGAAAGCCCGACGAGATGACCGTAGTACGAGATCTTCATCCGGCCCGTGTAGCCGTAGCTCCGGAGGATGGGAGTCCAGAAGCTCTCTTCGCGCTTCCGGGCGACGGACCGGCCGAAATTGACCCCCCAGGTCTGGTTCACCTCGTTGTTGAAGCGGAGAGTGCGGAGGGGGATGGCGACCTCGGCCGTCCATCCTTCGCCCGTCCTCTGGGTCCGGACGGTCCAGATCCCGTCCCACTCGCGGTTGATATTGGCCCCTTCGTCGCGAATGAGAACGTCCCGCTGGGCACCCAGCGGGTTGACTATGAACGAAAAGGCGTTACGGTGGTCGTTGTAGGTGTCCAGGATGATCTCGACGTAATCGTCGTTCCGGAGCTCGGCGTCCCGGCGCATCTCGTTGGCGACGATACGGTCCGGCCGGCTGTCATGGCAGACGATGCCGAAGTAGATGTTCTTTTCGTCGTAGATGACGCGAACCTCGGTGGCTTCGGTCGCCGGCCGGCCCTCCTCCGGCTCCGTCTGGATGAAATGGTCCGCCGCCTGGGCCCTCCGCCAGTCGGGCTCGTCCAGCCGGCCGTCGACGTTCACCTGTCCCCTGGCCCGGAGGGCGCTCACCTGATACCTGTCGGTCTGCGCGCCCCAGCCGAACGAGGCCAGCACGAGGAGCCCCGCGGGGAGGACAGGTCCGAGCCGGAGCATTCTGTTCTTTTCGATCGTCTTCTTCATCTCGCCGTCGGCCCCGGTCCGCCGGGACCGGAACATGAACGTCCATTATTCGCGAACGGAAGGTGTCCGTCAATAGACCCCAATCGGCGGGGAAGATCTCCGGGGCGGCCGGCCCTCAGGTCCGGCTGGCCACCCAGAGGGAAAAATTTTCCTCCGACAGGGCGCCGGAGGTCCGGGCCCGCTCCGAGCCCTTCAGGACGATGATGAAAGTGGGGACGGCCTGGATGCCGAACCCGTGGGAAAGCTCGGGGTATTGGTCCACGTTGACCTTGACCACCATGATCTCACCGGCGCGCCGCCGGGCGAGGCGGTCGAGCACCGGGTGCATGACATGGCACGGGCCGCACGTCGGCGAATAGAAGTCCACCAGGACGGGAAGTCCGGAATTCTGGAAGATGTTGTAGGCCTGGCCCGGGGCTGGCTCGAGGACCGTTCCCGGCAGGGGCAAAGGGGTCTTGCATTTCCCGCAGACGACCTTCCTTCCCGGCGCGTTCGCCGGAAAATAGTTGGTCGTGCCGCAGGACGCGCAACTGACCTTGATCCTGGCGTCCGCCGCCGCGTCATCCGGCATCGAGGGCTTCCTTCCTTACTTGGTGTGGTCCATTTATACAGGAATCCTCCCCCGATTTCAACCGGCGGACCGGGACCCGGCGCTTATTTGTTCTTCTTCGGGTAGGCCGGCACCGGCGGGATCTCCCGGCCCATGGTCTTTAGCTCTTCGAGGATGACCTCGATGGCCTTGTTGAGCTGGTCGTCCGTCCCGGCGAATTCCCGGGCCGGGTCGTTGTCGACAACGATGTCGGGGTCGACGCCGTGCCCCTCGATGATCCAATCCTTCCCATCCGCGGCGTAAGGCGCGAATTCCGGCTTGTTCAGGACCCCCCCGTCGAGCAAGGGCAGGGATCCGCGGATTCCGACGACGCCGCCCCAGGTCCTTTTGCCGATGAGCTTGCCCATTTTGAGTATCTTGAACCTGTAGGGGAAGATGTCGCCGTCGGAGGCCGAGAACTCGTCGCAGAGGCAAACTTTTGGCCCGAGGACCGCGGCGGCCGGGTCGGGGCCCGGAGCGCCGTTGCGCCCGACCTCGACCATGACCATCTCCCGCATCAGCCGCTCGGCGATCTGGGGCGAGACGTTCCCGCCGCCGTTGCCGCGGACGTCGACGATGAGGGCCTTCTTCCGGAGCTGGGGATAGAAATATTTCACGAATTCGTTGAGCCCCTCGGTCCCCATGTCCGGGATGTGGATGTAGCCGACCTTTCCGTCGGTGGCCTTCGCGACCTTCGCGACGTTTTCCTCCACCCACGTGTGGTAATAGAGCCGGTTCTCGGTCTCGACGGGGATGACGACGACCTCGCGGCTCCCCTTCTCTTCGGGAACACGGTTCACCTTGAGCGTCACCTGCCGCCCGACCGTGTTGTAAAGGGCTTCTCCAATGTCGGCGAGCCGGCTCGTGTCGCGGCCGTCGATGGCGATGATATACTCACCCTCCTTCACGTTGACACCGACGTCAAGGAGCGGGTTTTTCAGGGTCCGGTCCCAATTCTGACCGTTGAGGATCTTCGCGATCCGGAGGTAGCCGGTCTTCGCGTCGCGCTCGACCTTCACGCCAAGCATCCCGGTCTTGACCTTCCGTGGGGTGGGCATCTCGCCGCCGCCGACGTAGGTGTGGCCGGTTGAAAGCTCGCCGATCATCTCGCCGATGACGTAGGTCAGGTCGGCCCTGTGGCCGACCGCGGCCGCGAGCGGCCGATATCGCTCCCTCATGGCAGGCCAATCGACGCCGTGCATGCCGGGGTCATAAAAGAAGTCCTTCATCTGGCGCCAGCACTCGTTGAAGATCTGGTTCCATTCCGCCCGGAGGTCGAGCGTAACCTCCATTCCGGAGATGTCGAGCTTCGGGTCGAGCTTGATCGCATCCTTCGGCAGGTCGATGATGGCGTACTCGGCGTCCCGGCCGACGAGCATCTTCTTCAGGTCGGCCGAGATCTCGTAGCCGCGGACCGGGCCGAGATCCTTCTCCTTCTTCTCGACCAGGTCGTAGAGCATGAGCGAGACGGGCCCTTCCCGGTCGGGGAATTTCTGGTAATAGACGGAATCGCCAACGGCCATGATGTTTCCGTAATTGGCCGTCGCGACGGGCAGGGCGACGATGCGGTCCTTGAGGCCTTCGGGGTCGACCTTCACCGGGGGGCGGGCGCCTCGGCGGCCGCACCCTTTTCGTCCTTCTTCGGGTCCTTCTTATCGGACCCGGCGGGTTTCTCCTCCTCTTTATGGACCGCCACTTCGTCGCTCTTCGGCCCGAAGGGCGACTTCGTGTCCCGGGCCAGGGTGATAAAAAAGACACGAGACATGGCCAGGTAGGCGTGGTTCCATTCGGTGGCGCTGTAGATCGGTTCGAAGTCCCTGTCCGAGACGAAAAAAAGATACTTTCCGTCGGTGCTGAACGACGGGCCGCCGGAATTGTACCAGCCGTCGGTGACCTCGAAGGTCTTCTTCGATTCGACAGAATACAGATAGACCTTGTTCATTTCGTCCACTTCGGGCTTGTCATAGGCGATCCACCTGCTGTCGGGAGACCAGGCGGATTGGCCGATCTCCCAGCGGACGGCTTTGACGACCTCGACGACCTCGCCCGTCGCGACGTCGACGGTGTTGAGCCTCTGCTTCTTGTCGTCCCAGAGGATCTTCTTCGAATCGGGGGACCAGGCGAGCCGGTACTTATAGGTGTCGCCGTTTTTCGTCAGTTGACGGGGCGTGCCGGTGCCGTCTTGATTCATGAGCCAGATCTCGTCCGTGCCGCTCGCGTCGGAGATATAGGCGATCGACTTCCCGTCCGGGGACCACTTAGCGGCCCGTTCGTGGACGCCGGGGGTCCGGGTCAGGTTCCGGGTATTGCCGTCCTTGGCGGGCACCGTGAAGATGTCTCCCCGGGCGCCGAAGAGGGCCCGTTTTCCGTCGGGGGCGATCTCGAACTGGTTCACCCGGCTGGAGACGTTGACGACCTTCGTCCGGCTCGCGGCCATATCCTCGGCGATGAGGACAGGGACCTTTGCGGCTTTCTCGGAGGCCAGGTCGAATCGATAGATGTATCCGCCGTTTTCGAAGACGATGGCGTTCGGCCCGAGCGAGGGGAACTTGACATCGTACTCGTTGAATTCGGTCAGCTGGCGGGTCGCCTTCGTCCCGAGCTCGTAGACGTAGAGGTTCATCTTCTTATTCCCGTCGCGGTCGGAGACGAAATAGATCCGGTCGCCGCTCCACATCGGGATGATGTCGAGGGAGGGATTGTCGGTGATATTTTCGACCGTCTTCTTGTCGAAGTCATAGATCCAGATGTCGTCGGCCATGCCGCCCCGATAGCGCTTCCAGGTCCGGAACTCGCGGAAGATCCGGTTGAAAGCGAGCTTTTTATCGTCCGGGGAGAAAGAGCCGAAGCCGCCCCGCGGCAAAGGCAGTTGCTCGGGCGCCGCGCCGGCGCTCGAGGCCAGGTACAGCTGGCCGTTGAAGTCGTTCCATTCCCGCATCCGGGAGCGGAAAAGGATGCGCTGGCCGTCGTGGGCCCAGCCCATGACAAGATTATTCGGGCCCATGCGGTCGGAGATGTCGTCGCGCCGGAGCGAGGGCGTGTACGTCAGGCGCTTCGGGACGCCGCCTCCCGGACGGCATCAGGTAGACCTCGCGGTTGCCGTCGTATTCGCCGGTGAAGGCGATCGATCTCCCGTCGGGCGAGAAGCGGGGGAAGGCTTCGTAGCCTTCGTGGGAGGTGAGTCGGCGGGCCGTCCCGCCGGCGATCGGGACCGTGAACAGGTCGCCCGCGTAAGAGAAGACGATCGCGTCGCCCGAGACGGTCGGGAACCGCAGGACCCGGGCTTCCTCCGCCGCCAAGGAAACCGAAGAAATGAGCATAAAGATGATGACGAGACCGAAAGAAGACTTGATCTTCACCGTGCCTCCTATTCCCGATGTTCGAAGATGGATATATAGCACAGGAACAAAGGCTCAGTCCATAATATGTGTGGCGATGAAGGCGGCCCCTCTCCCCCCGAACCCGCTGGGCCCAGTCCCGGCGCCCCACTCGCCCGTTCAGCCCTTTGTCCTGACCAGAAGGGACGCCCGCTTCTTCGCGTCGAAACGCTCGATGGCGTAGCGGAGGGTCGTCCGCGGGATGGCCGGCCCGTGCTCGAGGAGGAAGCGCTCGAGCCGCGCCATGTCCTTCTTCCCGACTTCGCGGAGGAGCCAGCCGGCGGCCTTCTGGATGAGGTCGTCCTCCGTGCCGAAGTGTGAGCGCGCGACGCCATAGATCGTACTTGAAATAGGCCTCGTCTTTCGCCAGCTTGAGAAAAGATACGATAGACGCCCGCCGCACCCAACGGTTCGGATGGCCGGCCCAGGCCTTGATCCCCTCCACAAGCTCGGGGTAGCGGACGAGGAGCGTGCCCACCGCCTCCGGGCAGAAGACGTCGACCGAAGCCCAGTTGTTCAGGAGGTCCGCGGCGAGCCAGGCCTTGATACGCTCGAAAAGGGACTTCGGCAGAACCCTTTTGTAGCGGATCAGGATGAGGGCCCCCAAACCCTTGGCCTCGAGCTCCGCCTCGCGGAACATGATCTCGCAATACCGGACGGCGTCGTCCACCGTCCAATCCTTCTTGATCGTCGCATACAGCTCGGCCGCGATGCTCCGGACGTCGGGAGTGGCGACGCCGTAGAACTCTACGGTCTCCTTGAAATACTTGCGTGCCCCCGCGGCCCTCTTCGCGTCCGCCTTGGCCCTCAGCCGGGCTTTGCCCTGCCGTGCGAGCACTTCGGGCGTGAACGTTTTCGAATCCATATCGACCTCCTTTGCCGCAGGCTTATGCATTCAGGGCGTCATCTTAACGATTCCGGACGAATCGCGAGAAGACGGCGTTGGATATCAGGAACTTGTCCTCGGGAATTCGCAGGGTGCCCCCGTCGACAACCAGAAGACCCTCGTCCCGGAGTTCCCCGATCTCCTCATGGAACATATCCAGGACATCGATCCCGTAGCGGGCCCTCAGGTCGGCGACGAGGACACCGCGGGAGAGACGGAGGCCGGATATCAGGGCTTCGCGAAGACTCGCCTCCGGCGTGAGCTCTCGGACCTCGTCGCGCGGATCGCCGCCGGGGGCCAAGCCGACAGCCCAATCCTCGAGCGCCGGCTTGTTGCACCAGCGGACGGCCCCAACATGGGAACAGGCCGAAGGGCCGAGGCCGAGGAAGGGCTCGTAGCGCCAATATTTCAGGTTGTGGAGACATTCGGCCCCATCCCGGGCGAAGTTCGAGATCTCATACCTGCGGAGGCCGGCGGCCTCCAGCCCCTCCCGCATGAACTCGTAGGCATCGGCCGCCGCGTCATCGTCCACAGGATAGGCCCGGGCGAAGGATTCGAACGGGAGTCCTTCAAGGTTCTCCATGATGTAGAGGGACACATGATCCGGGCCGAGGGCGGCGACCGCGTTCATCGTTCTCTTTAGGGCATCGGGCGTCTCCGTCGGGACGCCGATCATCAGATCGATCCCGACGTCCGGGAATCCCGCGTGGCGCGCGCTCCTGACGAAATCCCCGGCCTGGCGGGCGGTGTATGTCCGTCCGAGAACGCCGAGCGTACGGTCGTCAAATGATTGGACGCCGACGCTCAACCGGCTCACCCCCGTGTTCCGCCAGCCTTTGAGAGAGGGCGAGTCCCGAGGGTCCGGGTTCGCTTCCAGGGTGAATTCCGCGAGGTCAAGGCGGAAGTTCGCCCGCAGGACTTCCAGCATTCGCGCCATGTCTCCGGGCCCGAGGAGCGAGGGTGTGCCGCCCCCCACATAGAGGGTATCGGCGCGGAAACCCGCCGCCGCGTGCCGGGCCGCCTCTTTTCCCAGCCCCTCGAACCAGACCTCGCGGAGGTCCTCCCGGTACGGGACGCTCGAGAAATGGCAATAGGGACACTTCGCCCGGCAGAACGGGAAGTGGACGTAAAGCCCTACTTTTTCCACGACTCCATCATTTCCCACCTCCGGACGGCCTCGAGGAACGTGTCGGCGATGGCGTCGGCTTTCTTCTTCGTGTAGGCTTTGGCCTTATCGACGTCGAAGTCGAGGTAGCCCGCGCCCTTCTCCGGATAGCGCGTCGTCGCCCAGGCGGGGATCATGGCGATTCCGGCGTCGACGCCGGCGCTGCCGACATTATCCTTGCCCAGCTTTTCATATATCTCCCGGTCGACGAGCCCGGGGTCGTAGGACATGACGAGCGCCGCCTCCTCCATGTCGCCGTGCCCGGACTGCTGGGCTTTGGCGCCGTAGACTTCCTTGACGGCGTCGAAGGCCATCACCCACCAGTCGACAACCATGAACCTGGCGCCCGTCTCGGTGTGGAGCCGGGTCATCGCCTTCTTGACCGGATCCGTGTTGCCGCCGTGCCCGTTGAGGATGAGGACGTTGCGGAACCCGGTCCGGACGAGGTCCTTTAGGACGTCGTAGATGTATTCCTCGAAAACCTCGGGCCGGACGGTGATGGAGCCGGGGAACCGCGAGATGCTCGCCCCGGTGACGCCGTGGTTGACGGCGGGCGCGACGAGCGCGTTGCATTTCGCCCAGATCATCCCGGCGATATTCAGAGGGATGACGTTGTCCGTGCCGATGGCGCAGGCGCCGTGGGCCTCGACCGTCCCGATCGGCAGGATGATCCTGTCCGTGACCGCCGGGACGATCTCCGCCAGGCGCATCCAGCAATAGCTCTGCATCTCATGGAATTTCAGGTCCGCTACCCTTTTTTGGGCCGAGCCGGGCAGGGCCAGGGCCAGGACGAGGGTGAACCCGATCGCGACGTTCTTCTTGTTCATGATCCCGCACCTCCTTGAATAGGCCGTTTGAAAGATACGCGAGAAGATTATAGAACGGTCGTCGAGGGATTTCCAGGATGGGCGCCTTGGGCTTGTCGATCCTTCGCAGCTTGCCGGCCCGGCCCGTCTCGCGGGTTATTAGACCCAGAGCTCTTTGGCCGCGGCAACCGAGGCACGGTCCGATAGCGCGATCGCCTTCTTGGCGCAGGCCGAGCGGCAGACGCCGCAGCCGAAACACCGGCCGGCGTCGACGGAAACCTTGCGCCGCGCCGGGCTGAAGTTCAAGGCCCCGAAGGAACAGACGCGCAGGCACTCCCGGCATCCGCTGCAGAGGTCCGGATCGATCCCTGCGATATGCTCCGCCCGGAACAGCGTGGCGAACCCGTGCTTGAGCTGGAACTTCAGCGCGAGGCAGTCCGCGCTGTCGCAATTGCAGATGCCCCCGATGAAAGGGGCCTTGAAGGTCCAGACGGTATGGCAAAGGCCCTGCTTATCGTGCTCCCGGAACGCGGACAGCGCCTCCTCGGTCGTCAGGAGTTCGAGGCCTTTCGTTTCCGGTCCGACGAGATACCCGGCGTCGATCTCCCGGAGGAATTTCGTCCATTCCCCTCCGTTCGGGGCGAGGCTCACCCCATAACAATACCGATGCTCGTGCCCGACCGTCGTGTGACGGCAGATGCAGGCCAGGCGGACGACCGACGTGACGAACCCGAAGATCCTTTCGATCTCTTCTAGGGGAACGACCTGCCCGAAGTGGTCACCTTTCTGCTTCCGCAGTATATGCCGCCGGACGGCCCGCTGGACGAACGCGGGCAGCTTGTCAAGCTTTTCCAGCTGGCGAACCTGTCCCGGATAGCGGGCCGGGAATTTCTCGAAGAAATCCCGGATGAACCCCCGCCGGCCGAGGTCGCTCATGAGCTCGTCCGAATAGTTCTCGGCCCTGAGATACCAGGTCTTTCCTTCCCCGTGCTTATGGCAGAACTCGCACATGTTTCCCTCCAGCCGGCCGGCGGGTCGGAGCGCGTCGGGGCCGCCCCGCGCGGCCCTTTCAGCCGCTAATCCTTGTTTTCGTAGCCGCAGGCAGCGTAATAAATGGCCCGGTCGAAGAACGTGACCACCCGATTGTTCAGCTCCATCGCCTGGTAGAGGTCGAGGACGGTGTCCAGGAGGCCGTCGGACTGGACCTTGAGCCAAAGATGCCGTCTGAGGAGGCTCAGCGACAGGATGATCTCGGGGAGGGGGAAGCCCTCCTCGCGGCGCTGCCGGCCCAAGGCCTTCCAGTAATTCTTGATCTCCTCCTTCGAGGCCTCCTGGGAGATCCACTTGCCGAGCTGGCTGTAGACCCTGTGGGCCCGACGGAAAAGCTCCTTCTCGTCGAAGACCTTGTAGGTTGGCAGGCTGAGGTTCTTTTTGACGTCTTCGATGTACCTTTTCGTCAGTTCCTCGGCGCTGCGCTCGATGAGATCGACGAGCTTCTGGGATACCGGGGTCTGGTAAAGAGACGCTGTGCGAATGGTGTCCTTCACGATTCTCCCTCGCTACTATCATCAATGTAACATCGGGGATGGGGCCTGTCAATCGGACGGCGCGGGATGATACAATGGCCGAAGGAACCATGATCGGCCCACCGGAACGCGAAGGCGCCGCCGTCTTTCGCGAAAAGATCATCGATGAGATCTTCTACGCCCTCGGGCTGTCCCGGAACGGGGCCTCTCGCCATATCTTCGGCCCGCTCTTCAGGCACCCTGCCGGCGGGTTGGGCCGGATCGCCGCCCGGGCGGACGAGGCGGCCGCGACCTCGGGAATCACCGGGGCCGCGAGGCGCATCCTTCCGGACCTTTCCCTGCGCGTATCGGCGCGGGGGATGGAAACCATCCCGGCGGACGGGCCGCTGCTCGTCGTCGCCAACCACCCAGGCGGGCTGGATTCGGTCGCCATCCTGGCCACCATCCCCCGGAACGACATGAACGTCGTCATCTCCGACGTCCCCTTCACCCGCGCCTTCGAGGCGGCCGGCCGCTACTTCGTCTTTGCGCCGCCCGGACCGGCCGGACGCGCGGCGGCGCTGCGGGGCGCGATCGCACGCCTCAGGGCGGGAAGGGCCCTTCTGATCTTCCCCCACGGCGACGTGGAGCCCGACCCGGAATTGGGTCCCGGAAGTTCCGAAGCGATCGGGGATTGGTCCCGGAGCCTCGAGATCATACTCCGCAAAGCCCCGGGGACGCGGCTCCTGGTGGTCATCGCCAGCGGGGCCCTGTCGCCGCGCTTCGCCCGAAGTCCCCTGGTCCGAATCCGGAAATCTGCGCCACGGAAACAGAAGCTGGCAGAGGTTCTCCAGTTCCTCCGGCAGGTGACGCGGCCGGGGAGCGTCCGGCTCGATATCCGCCTCTCCTTCGCGGAACCGGTCAATGGGGCGGACCTAATCGCGAAAGGAACGGTGCCGGCCGTGCCCGCGATCGCGGGCCATCTCCTCGCAAGCCATATGGAAGCCCTTAAAGCCGCGCGGTTTGACAGCTGGCTTCTCATTCGCTGAACCCAGGGGACTGGAAGGTTCGCCACGGTCAGGACTTGCCGCCTGCCTCGGCTTTTCCGCCGGCGCCGCCCTCCGAGGACCTGGACTTCAACCGGAAGAACGCGGCCGTCTTGACATCTCTCCATATACCCCCCACAATAGCTTAGCCGCCCGATGGCAAAGGAAAATGCCGGGGACGGGTATGAGAATATCGCTAAGGACATCATAGGGCGGCGGCCAGCCCGGAAGCTTTTATGGAGGAATACATGAATAAACTAAAGCGTGTCGTCCCGTTCGCAGCGCTGACGCTTCTCTGCGCCGGCCTCGCTCTCGGTCAGGATTCCGCGGAGACCGCAGTCCGAGAGCGTGTCAAACAGTACGTGCTCGCTTATAACGCCGGAGATGCCGATGCCATAGCCGCCATCTACGCCGTCGACGGCACCCACACCTATGCGCTCGGTTTCACCCATCGCGGCCGCGTCGAAATCGCCAAGGGTCTCAAAGAGCAATTTTCCGGGCCCATGAAGGGCACGCAAATCGCGATCACCCCGCTGCACATCCGCGCTTTGTCGTCCGATGTCGCCGTTGAAGAAGCCTCCTTCACCGTGACCGGTCTCAAAGGCCCCGGAGGCGTCGAACTCCCGCCCATAAACGGCCTTTGTCTCGGGGTCTATCAGAAGCAGGGAAAAGAGTGGTTCGCGGCGGCCGTGCAATGCATGGTCCCGCCTCCGCCCCCTCAGCCCAGGTGAACGATTCCTACGGGTTCGACAAAGACTTCAGGAGTGACGACGCCAGCGATCCTGTTGCTTAATAAGTCCGGCGGCATGGCCGCGCGTACGCCGACCGCCACAACGTGAGCGGATGTTCCCCGGAACTTTTCCCGGAAAAGCGAACCCTTCAATCGCGACTTGGGAAGCCGCCCGTCAATGGTGTTTGAGCTTTTCCGCGGCCTCAGCCTCGGCCTTGGTCTTGTGAACGGTGCCGTCCGGATGGTTGGGCGGAGAATAAACGGTGTACAGCTTCAACGGCTCGGTCTTGGAGACGTTGACAACATTGTGGAAGGTCCCGGCGGGGACGATCGCGGCCCCGTTAGCGGAGACCAGGTGTTTTTCCGAACCATTCAGGATGAACCTGGCCTTCCCCTGTTCGACACGGAAGAACTGGTCGACACTGGGATGCACCTCGTTCCCGATCTCTTCGCCCGGCTGAAGGCACATCACCACGAGTTGACAGTACGTGCCGGTGAAAAGGACCTGACGGAAATACTTGTTCTTGAGGGTTTGCCCCTCGATCGGTCCAAAATAGCCTGACATGCGTTTTCCCTCCTTTATGCCGCTATTATACAACAACCATAAACATGCCGCCCGGGGAGATTCGAACTCCCGGCCTGCGGATTCAAAGTCGCCGCTCCTGCCCTTCTGGAAATATGACTGTCGTTCCAATCAGCAGAAGATAAAATGCTCAGCGCCGTGAAAACCGGCGTCTGTAGGGCCGTTGGTTTCCTCTTTAGCCAAATTCAGCTAAGAGAGCTTTGAAATCAGGATCTTCGTGAAGGGACGCAAGATCAAGATCGCTCTTCACCCATTCACGGATATTCTTATAGCCGCCCTCAAGCGCCTTTCTCAGGCAAGCAAGCGCTTTCTCCTTCTCCCCCAGTACAGCGTAAGCGCATGCGCAATTATACCGGCTAAGACCGTCCGTAGGATCAATCTGCAAAATCTTTTCGATGGCAGCGTTAGCTTTTCCCTTCTCTCCACGGTATGCAAAGGCAACCGCCACCCGACTCAACGTAATAGCATCATCAGGATTCAATGCCAGCTTGCGCTCTCCAAGCTCGAGCAGTCGGCTTCGTGCCTGCTCCGCCATAGCTTCATTCCCCATTCTCGCGTAGGTCTGATAAAAATGAATATAGGGCTCCTCGCTGTAGGGCTTGATTTTTGCGCACGCATCGTAGAGGCCGAGCGCTTCCTGGAATTCTCCACGGATGTCCGCAATGAACCCAAGCCAACGGTGCGCATCATAGTAATCGGGCTTTAGCTGAATGACCCTTTCCAGTGTCCTCTTCGCTTCTCCATATCGCTTCTGATAGAAGTTGACCATTCCGATACCGAACAGCGCCTCGGCTGAGCCAGGCTCAAGGCTGAGGGCTTTTTGATTCATTTCGATGATCTTTCCTAGCCACTTGGGGTCGCCATCATACCACGCATACATGTAAGAGCCTGCTTCGGCAAGGGCGGCATAGGCGGAAGCGAAGTTCGGGTCGATCAGCAGGGCATTCTCAAACATCTGGATCGCGAGTTCGTTATTTTTCTTTCCGCGAAGATAAAGAAGCTCCCGCCCTCTCAAGTAGAGGTCGTACGCTCGCAAGTCGTCCGTAGGCTTTTGAGCAAGCGATTCCTTTTCGGATTCTGTCAACGAGATTCTGAGCGCTTCGGCAATTTTTCGGGAGACCTCATTCTGGAGATCGAAGATGTCTTCCAGAAGCCGGTCGAACCGCTCAGCCCAGACGTGGAAGCCCGTACGAACGTCGATGAGTTGCCCTGTGATCCGGATCTTGTTTCCTGCCTTGCGGACACTCCCCTCTAGAATGAAGTTCACTCCAAGCATTTCCCCCACGTGTCGCGTGTTCACCTCTTTGTTACGGAACGGCAGCACATCGGCGCGAGAGACGACCCTCAGCTCTTTGATCTTCGAGAGATCCGTGATGATGTCCTCCGTTATTCCCGCGCAGAAATAGTCGCTCTCTTTATCTGGGCTCATGTTCTCCAAGTAGAGAACGGCGATGGATTTTCCTGCCTTAGGCTCTTCTTTCTGCTGTTCCGAATCGACACCAGCCTCTTCCCTCTTCCCCCCTCGGATCCATAGCCAGGTCACAGTACTAACCAGGGCAATAAAAAAGGTCAGGATCGTAATGTCCAATAGCAATTCTGGAAAGTGATAGTGCACAACAAGAACCCAGTGCACAACCTCGTAGGTCAGCCAGCCGCCGCCGATAAAGGCGGCCAGGGTCTCGATGATCCGTCGCTTCCTTAGCTTGGCGAAAAGAGTTCTGAACCTGGATTTCTTGATCTGTGGAGGTGTTTTCCCCCCGCCTTCCGGCATTCCCGATACCCCTTTTGTTCTCAGGAACCTGAAGCTTCAAGCGTTGCCTGAACTATAACGTAATGGCCGCCTTTTTTCAATTGTCCAAGCCCAGGCTCGGGAGTCCCCTCCCCTGCCCTCCTGGAGAGAGGGAGAAGACTCGGTTTCCAGGGGGGCAGGTCAAAGCTTGAAAAGCTCACTCCAGTGGTGGTACATTGAGCCGAGCATGTCACGGAAAACTTCCCGGGTAAGGAGTGCTTAAAATGAAGATGTCCCGATCACGTACCGTTCTGGTTCTCGCAATTGTCGCGGTATCCGCGATCTTCTCAATGGCCCAGCAGGCCCCCGTCCCGCCCGTTGCCCGACGCGTCGACCACAAGTCCGTCTGGCACGGCGAGATCGTCCAGGATCCCTATTATTGGCTGAGGGAGAAGACCAATCCCGAAGTGGCAAAATATCTGGAGGCCGAAAACGCCTACACGGAGGCCATGACCAAGGATCTCAAGCCGTTCCGGGAAGCCCTCTATACGGAAATGCTCGGGCGCATCAAGCAGACGGACCTGAGCGTGCCCGTTCGGCAGGGGAAATACTACTACTACTCCCGCACTGAGGAAGGAAAACAGTATCCCATTTACTGCCGGAAAGCCGCGGCCCCGGATGGTTCCCTCGACGCGAAGGCCGCCGAGTTCGTCCTGTTGGATCAGAACGAGATGGCCAAGGGACTTCCCTTCCTAAGCATCGGCGAAGCGTCGGTGAGCGATGACGATAACCTCCTGGCATACAGCACCGACACCACGGGTTTTCGCCAGTATATCCTTCACGTGAAAGACCTCCGCACGGGCGAGATCCTGCCGGATACGGCCGAGCGCATCACGTCCGGGGAGTGGGCCGCGGACAACAGGACGTTCTTCTTCACGACCGAGGATAAGGTCACCAAGCGCTCGGACCATTTCTGGCGCATGACGCTGGGGGGAAAGCCGGAGCTCCTTTACCAGGAAAAGGATGAGCTTTACGGCATCCGCGTGGGACGCACCAAGGATAAGAAGTATGTGGTCCTGGGGATCGAGAGCACCGATACGTGGGAGACGCGCTATCTGGACGCGGCAACACCGTTCGGAGATTTCAAGGTCGTCCTCCCCCGCGAAAAGGGGCACAAATACGATCTGGAGCACCGAGACGGGCTGTTTTACATCCGCACCAACAAAGGGGCCAAGAATTTCCGCGCCGTCACGGCGCCGGTTTCGGATCCCGGGCCCGGGAACTGGAAAGAATTCGTCCCCCCGAGGCCGGACGTCCTGCTCGAGAACCTGGAGGTCTTCAAGGACTACGCCGTGGCCCACGAAAAGTTCGAGGGTTTGAACCGGTTCAGGGTCCTGAACTTCAAAACGGGGACTTGGCACGAGATCAATTTCCCCGAGACCGTGTATTCGGCCTTCGGCGGCGGAACGCCGGAGTTCGACAGCCGAAAGTTCCGGATCAGCTACCAGTCCATGATCACGCCCTCCAGCGTGTTCGATTACGACCTCGAGACCCATGAACGAACCCTCCTGAAACAGCAGGAGGTTCTGGGTGGTTACGAGACCACGCAGTACGCGACGGAGCGCCTCTGGGCCACGGCCCGGGACGGCGTCAAGGTGCCGATCTCCATCGTGTACAAGAAGGGCTTCAACCGCGACGGCAAAGCGTCGCTGTGGCTTTATGGATACGGCTCGTACGGATACGGCGAGTCCGCGACGTTCTCGAGCGGTCGTTTGAGCCTGTTGGACCGCGGATTGGCTTACGCCATCGCCCACATCCGGGGCGGCGACGAGATGGGCGAGGCCTGGCACGACGACGGCATGCTCATGAAGAAGAAAAATACCTTCAACGATTTCATCGACTGCGCCGAATACCTCATCGCCCAGAAGTGGACTTCCAAAGACCGCCTCGTCATCGAGGGCGGCAGTGCCGGCGGCCTGCTGATGGGCGCCGTCACGAACATGCGGCCGGACCTCTTCAAGGCCGTCCATTCCGCCGTGCCTTTCGCGGATGTCATGAACACGATGATGGACGCCAGCCTGCCGCTCACCGTGGGCGAGTACCTGGAGTGGGGCAACCCCAATGAAAAGGCGGCATACGACTATATGAAGACCTACAGCCCCTACGATAACCTGGAGAAAAAGGCCTATCCGGCCATCCTGGTGACCACGAGCTTCAACGACAGCCAGGTAATGTACTGGGAACCGGCAAAATATGTCGCCAAGCTTCGAACCTTGAAGACGGACAAGAACGAATTGCTCCTCAAGTGCAAGATGGAGCCCGCAGGCCACGGCGGCGCCTCGGGCCGTTACGACAGGCTGAGGGATGCCGCCTTTGAAATGGCCTGGATGCTGAAGCAGGTAGGGATCACCAAGTAGAAATCCGAATTTCCCGAATATAAAGGAGATGTCCATGAAGAGAAAGTCCGCGATCGTTGCCGCAGTTCTTGTATTCCTTTGCTCCGCTCCGATCTTTGCCCAGGGCGACAAGATCGACGAATATGTCCGGTCCGAGATGGCCAAGCGGAAGATCCCCGGTCTTTCTCTGGTCGTGGTCAGGAATGGTGAGGTCATCAAGGCCCAGGGCTACGGATTGGCCAACGTCGAGCTCAATGCCCCTGCGACGGCGGAAACCATCTATCAGTCCGGTTCGGTCGGCAAGCAGTTCACAGCGACCTTGGTCATGATGCTCGTCGAGGAAGGAAAAATAAAGCTGGACGTCCCGATCTCTACCTATTTCCCCGATGCCCCGGCGACATGGAAGGACATCACGCCCCGCCGCCTGCTCAGCCACACCGCGGGCATCTCCAACAAGCTCTACGGCCAGATCAACATGCGCCAGGATTACACCGAAGACGAGCTCTATAAAAAGATCGCCGCCCTTCCCCTCGATTTCGCCCCGGGAGACAAATGGAACTACAGCAATCCCGGTTACCTGATGTTGGGAATCCTCGTCCGGAAGGTGACGGGCGAGTTTTACGGGGACCAGCTCAAGAAGAGGATCTTCGACCCGCTCGGGATGACCACCGCCCGCATTATCAACGAGGCGGACATCATCATGAACCGGGCCGCCGGGTACCGGCTGGTCAAGGGCGAGCTCAAGAACCAGGAATGGGTCGCGCCGATGATCAACACCACCGCGGACGGCAGTCTCTACCTGACCGTCCTCGACATGGCCAAGTGGGACGCGGCCCTTTACACCGAAAAATTGCTCAAGAAGGCCAGCTTGGACGAGATGTGGACCCCTGTCAAGCTCAATGACGGCAAGACCGAGAAGTATGGTTTCGGATGGCGGCCCGACGAGATCCGCGGGCACAGGATCATCGAGCACGGCGGCTCATGGCAGGGGTTCAACACGCACATTTCCCGCTACGTGAATGACCGGCTGACGGTCATTGCCCTGGACAACCTGGACGGGTCGAACCCGGGGGATATCGTCCATGGGGTCGCCGGCCTGTACATCCCGGACCTGGCGCCCGTGAACGAGGGGGTAAAGAAGTAATCCCGCCCATCCGACGGGCGGTTCGGAGAAGAATCGGGACGAAGAAAGGTCGAATCGGGCTAATCGAGCGTCAACACCTGGATCCTCGATCCCTCTTTCCCCCCGCGATAAACGCGCTCGACGGCTTTCACAAAGTCTTCAGCCTTGGCCTTCGGAATATCCATGAACTTCTGGGGATTCCGGTCGGTCAGGGGAAACCAGGAGCTCTGGATCTGGACCATGATCCGGTGGCCGGGCCGGAAGGTGTGGCAGACATCCGGCATCACGAACTCGATCTTCTCCGGCCTGTCGGGGATGAACGGCTCCGGCTTTTCCAGGCTCTTGCGGAACTTGCCCCTGAAAGGCTCCCCCCGGACGAGCTGTTGATAGCCCGCCCGATGGATCTCCGCCGGGTTCGGGTCCGGATCGGGATAATCGTTCGGATAGACGTCGATGAGCTTGACGTCGAAATCCGAGTCCGTGCCCGAAGTGGAGACTTTGAGCAGCACCGTGATCGGGCCCGCGATCGTGATGTCCTGGTCCAGAGGGTCGGTTTCGTAGACCAGGACATCGGAGCGCCGGGAAGCGAATCTTTGGTCCTCGGTCATGTAATCGCCCGGCATGCCCTCCCCGATATGTCCTAGGACCGGCACGGGCTTGTTGGGATCGCTGAGATATTCATCGAACTCGCCGGCCGTGTCCGGGGGCGGATCGAAAGAAAGCTTGCCTCCCGGGCCGAGATACAGGGTCTTTTCGCGGGCATCCTTCGGAGGCCAGGCGTCAAAGCGCCGCCACTGATTCGTTCCCGTCTCAAAAAGCCAGGCTTTCGGGATGGCCGCTTCCTTCGACGTCTTCAGGCCGTCGCCCTTTTCTTTCAGGTGGTGAACGAAGAAGGGCAGCTCAATGTTCTCCCGGAAGAACTCTCCGGTCTTGGAGCCGAAGTCCAGGTTTCCGAGCTTGTCGCCATCCATGTCGGCCCATCCGCCATGAAGCCACGGACCCATGACTAGGGTATTGGGCGCGGACGGCCCGTTCTTTTCCAGGGCGCGGAAGAGCATCAGCGGACCGGCCAGATCCTCCGCATCGAACCAGCCCCCCACGAACAGGACCGCCGGCTTGATGTTCTTCATGTGGGGGGCGAGAGCGCGGCTCCGCCAGTACTCATCATAATTGGGATGCGCGAGGGTATCGTTCCAATACGGGTTCTCGTTCTTGAGGTACTTTGCGTTGCTGTTCGCAAGCGGCCCCATGCGTAAAAAAAAGTCGTACGCGTCCGGCGTGCCGGAGTTGAAACGGGGGCCCCTCTCAGGGCGGAAAGGCCCCGCCGGACGAGGCTTGAAAGCCGCATAGAAGCCGAAGTTGGCCGCCAGGAAAAAGGCGCCGTTGTGGAAGACATCATCGCCGGCCGCAGAGTCCCCCACCGGGGCCTGGGGCGAGGCGGCCTTGAGGGCCGGGTGGGCATCGATCATTCCGTGAGCGGCGAAGAAGCCCGGATACGAGATCCCCCAAGTGCCTACTTTCCCGTTATTGTTGGGAACGTGTTTGACGAGCCAGTCGATCGTGTCATAGGTATCCGTGCTCTCGTCGGTATCCGCGGGGCCTGAAAGCCGGGTCTTATGATAGGGAAGATCGATGAACTCCCCCTCGGACAGATATCGGCCGCGCACGTCCTGATAGACGAAGATAAAGCCCTCTTTTTCAAAGCCCTCGGAGGGACCGAGCACGGCCCGGTAGTTGTCGATCCCGTAAGGAGGGATCGAATAAGGCGTCCTCTGCATCAGGATCGGAAAAGTCCGGCTGAAATCTTTGGGCACATAAACCGTCGTGAAGAGCTTCACGCCGTCCCGCATGGGGATACGGTAATCATACTTCGTATAGTTGGCCCGAGTATACTCGAGTTGACTGCGGCGCACCTCTTCTTGATCCCCCGCTTGGGCGAAGGACGCTCGCCCCATCAGCGATCCCAGGACGAGGGCGCAAATCATGAGCCATGAAGCATGACGGATTCCGGGCGCGCCCCAGACGCGGCTGCCCAGTTCACTTAATTGGATCGGCCTTGTTCCATAGGTCCTATCGATAATGTCCATAAAATAACTCCTCCTTAACATTCTTGATAATATTCTCCGCCTCAGATCAGTGTCAACCCCTCGACTCACCGGTATGAATGCCGGGGCTTGTTCGGGGTTAACCCTGAGCCTCTCTTCTCGTCCCCGCCCTGAAGGGCGGGGTAGCGTCGGCGAAGGGACATTCACCTGTCCCCTGGCCACTCCGGAAGGCGAAGTGGCACCCACGGGCAAGAAGGTCAGTCTCAAGGTTGCGTTCCTCGCTAAAATCTCGCCCGCCGGGCTAATTGCCGAAGACAGATCCTCCTTCGACAATTTGGCGTTTATGAAGCAGTTGGGCTTGCTCAAGTAGTTATAGGCCGAGTTGAGAGCGTTGAATTTATGGGGAGAATTCCTGCGATGAAAGCTCGCAAAACCGATCGGTGCTCTTTTGACGTCCCGATGGCACCAACGACTTAAAGACGCCCAAAAATGATCGGGCCTCGAGGAACCCGCTCAGGCCGAAACCAGCCTCGTAAGTCGCTGGATATACGCTTTAAACGGCGGGTAGTTTGTCTTCTGTTTGACGTCAGCAAACGAATTGTCTTTTTAGTGCGGAAGTTCAAGCCATACGACAGGTTCGTCTCCGGCATTCCAACCGTCATGTCCGGGAGGTATAACTCCTACCTCGCCTGGACCAAATTCTTCTTCTTTTCCATCATTCATCTTGGCATGCAACTTGCCCGAAAGCACATAAACGAGGTGGTGTTTCGGACAGCTCTCCCCTCCAACAACCGGCTTTAAGTGCTTTGACCACCGCCATCCAGGCTCTGCAGTGACTCGCTGAATTTTAATGCCATCAATCGTAACAACCCCAACCTTCATCTTCTCAGGTGTCTGAGTTTCTTCTGGCTGGTTTAGACTCTTTTTTACGACAGTTGCCATATCTTCTCCTTCTTACTCTAGGATTGAGTTCTTTATATAGCATACCTCAGGAAAAACACATTTCACAAGGGGTTTAAGTTTCTGGGTCTCTTGCTCCCCGAATTAGAACGAGCGCGCCCGGTCCGATTCGAACGGACGACCTGCGGATTCGAAGGACCGGACCGTGTATGTTAACCGGCTGATTCAAAATAGACTCCTGGCGGGCCCTGGCGACTGTGCAGTAGGTGTGCAGTCGAGCGGGGCAATTTTCCATGTACCTCTACATCATGGGAGCGCCGGCCCCCTGAGGTCAGATTAATGTCCGGTTACCGTTACTTCTGCGGAACGGGCACGGTCTTCGTATATTTGCCTTCGAAGAAAGGCGCCCACGTCGTGCCATCAGCAGAGATATCGCCCTTCGCCGTGAAGCTCATCTGATCTTCTGCAAGTGTCAAGACCATCTTAATCATAGCCCCGGCGGAAGACTTCCCCGTATACGTAAATGTGTTTCCAACGAAGACGTAAGCCCCTGACATCATGCTTCCATCGTCATGGTACTCGTTACTGAAATAGTTCTTGTTTACAGGGTCATAGCCGAAGATCTCGATGACATGCGACACTCCCATGGGTCCCTTTTCTGTCGCCCGGTTCTCGAAAAAGAACCCTCCGAGAATCCTCTTGTCGATCAACTCGCCAGTGACCTTGCTGGCGGGCCCCAAGGGACCGGCTTTGTATTCTCCTACGTAGGTCCAATGGCCTACAGCGAAATCGAACTTATTGAGCTCTGGAGCGGGCTTCGGAGCCGTCGTCTGTGCCCAGATCGAGACCGCAAAGACCAAGAGGACCAGGCTGAACGCAAAAGCAAAGCGTTTCATAGAACCCCTCCTTTTTAAGTATCGGAAAGGGAATAAAAGGGTGCTTTTTGGGCACACGGAAATCTGGGACCTATCTCCCCTTCTTATCCATGTTTATAGCCCCCTAGTTGCCTATTTGTCAAGAACGAGGGATTTGGGCTTAGGATTGACTTTCCAGAGGCAACTGGAGAAAAAAAGGGAGCGCGCCCGGTCCGATTCGAACGGACGACCTGCGGATTCGAAGTCCGACGCTCTATCCAGCTGAGCTACGGGCGCGTGGGGCATCTGTCAGCCTCATGTTATACCGGAAACCCCGGCGCTCGGCAAGGCGGCCCGGGCGAGGGCGTTTCAGAGTGAATTCGAGCCCTATGGGTGATTGAAGAGGCATGACGGTCCGAGCGATGAAAGAGGACCTGGAGCGTGCCCGGACCGGAGGGACATAGTCCAATCCCCGTCTTTAAAAGAGGAGAGGCGGCATGGAGGGAATGCCGCCTCTCAAAACGTAAGGAGAACCGATTAGAACTGGTATCGGACCCCGAATTGCGCAAGTCGGCCGGATTGGATCCCGAGGATCTTCCCGAACGGGGTGGAAGCCCCATACCTGGAATAGATACTGGTCGCCGAATTACCATTTAAAACATTGTAGAGGTCCACGAAAACGCTCAGCTTGGAGGCCCGGATATTGAAGTCCTTTCCGATCCTCACGTCGAGGTAATGCAGGAACGGCATCCTGCGACTGGAGGGCTTTTCTGCCGGGAAAGAGGCGACGCCCTGTTGACCGCCCAGATTGTATGTGAAATACGCCGCATACTGGTAGCCGGAGCGTCCCAGGTAATTGGTGCTCAGGATGATTCCGAAGGGAGCGTACCACATCCCCTGGAACTTGATGACGTGCATGGTATCGTTGGTCAATCCAAAGTCATACAGGGAAGAATTGGGATTGTCGAAGCCTCCGAGGCCCATCATGCTGCTCGTGGTCAGGGCATTGGCCTTCGTCCGGCTGAAGGTGTAGGAGGACCTGAACGAATAATTATGCGAAAGCTTCTTGTCCAGTTCGACGATGACCCCCTGGTAATCGTTCTTGGCTCTCGGGTCGTTGTTGTATAACGTGTTGGAATCGTAGGGGGCGTCCGGTTTCAGCTTGTAAACGGTCATAGGCTGTCCGGAGAGGGGGTTCGTGATCTCGAATGGGACGTACCATACCTCGGGCAGGCTCAAGTTGCTATAGGTGACCGTCTTCTTTGTTTTCCGATTGATGTAGCTGGCCTTGAAGCCGAAATCTCTCGTGATGGCCCGGTCGACGGAAAGGAGGATCTCCTCGACGTACGGCCGCTTGAGATCGGGGTCGAGGACGTACTTCGAGGGTTCCGATTCGTAGACGAGATTGAAAACGCCCGGCGCCCAGACCTCGTACATATACAGTTTCGCGGTGTTGGGATTCAGGCCGTAGAACCAGGTCCACATCATGTGGGCATAGCGGGCGTAGCCAACCTTGATCCCGGTCTTTCCGTCGCCGAAGGGATCGATCCCCAGCGAGAAGCGGGGTTCCCAGTTCTTCCAATCCATCAAGGGAACCGAAACTTTTTGTTCTTGTTGGGGGGGATTGTAAATATCGACGAAGTCATACCGGAGCCCGAGATTGGCCACGAAGTACTTGTTGATCTTCCAGGTGTCCTGGACGAATCCGGCATACTGGTTGTAGGGATCGATCTGGGCGGATACCCTGGCCGGTACGTACTTATAGGCATAGAGGGGAATTCCTTCCCAGGTATCGTACATGACCATGCCGTATTGGTCGGGGAAATAGTTCGAGGCGTTCCTGGATTCGCCCCTTTCGAACTCGAACCCGGCCTTGAACTCGTGGCTGCCCATCAGGTTGTCGACATATTGGGATAGGGTGGCGTTGGATTGCCAGCGCCGTCGTTCCTGGATACAGTCGTTAGCGCTGCCGCTCTGGACACCGGTGGCGTAGTCGTAATAGATGACGCTCTGGGTGCGGGAAAGATAGTTCGTCGGCCTGTAGAGGTGGAACCCGCGGACTTCCAGGATCGTGTTCGGGGAAATCGTCCACAGCCAATTCGCGTTATAGGCATACGCCTGGATGGTCGTGTTGAACGTGGATTCGGGTGCCACGAATCGGCCGGCGAACATGTACGGGTTGCGGATTCTATTGTAGTTGAAGCTTACGGAAATGCGATGGCTGGCGTTGGGTTGGTACGTGAGCTTGCCCATCGGGTTGATCGTCGAGTAGGGAGTATCCTCGGAGAATCCGTCAAGCCGGGACTTGGAAGGGGCATAGCCGGAACTGAGGAAGAACCAGAGCTTGTCTTTGATGATCGGGCCCCCGAGGCTGAAGTTGATGCCGTAGCTGTACAGCGTCTGGGTCGTGGGCGCGCTGACGGGCGTTCCCTTGATGTTCAGCGCTTGAAGGTCGGAATTGGTGAAGTACAGGCTGGCTTCGCCGGTGAAGGTGTTCCCGCCGGACTTGGTGATGACGTTGACCACCGCGCCGCCGGCGTTGCCGATCTCCGCGGCGTGCCCGGCGGTCTCGATCTGGACCTCTTCATAGGCGTCCATCGATTGGGTGGCGCTCATGCCGCTTCCGCTTCCGGGGTCGGTCACCTGGACGCCGTCGATGTTCCAGGAATTCTCTCTGGACCCGGAATTGAAGACGGTCCCGCCGAGAACGCCCGGGACCAGGTTGAGGACGGCGGACACGCTCCGGGAAACGGGAAGGTTCTTCAATTCCTTCGCATCGATGTTCATGGCCAACTTCGTGTTTTCCACGGCGATGATCGGCGCCGCGCTGACGACGACGACCTCAGACTCGAGCTTGGCGGGCTGCATCGCGATGCTTAGCTCCGTCGTCATGTTCAAAAGGATCGAGATGTTCTCGGTCTTGTATGTGCCGAATCCGGAAAGTTTGGCGCTCAGTGTGTAGATCCCGGGCGGGAGGAACGTGAAGCGGAACGCCCCCTTGTCGTTGGTGATGCGGGAAAGCTGGGGCGTCATGAGGGCCGGGCTGGCAATGGTCACTTCCACCCCGGGCAGGGGCTGATTTTGCTCCTCGACGATTGTTCCCGTGAGAATGCCCGTCTTCACGACTTGAGCATTTCCCAGGATCGGCAGGAAAAGAATGCAGAGTACCGACACCAACAAGAGACTCTTGGGTTTGTTCATTTTCCCTCCCTTATCGATTTCTTTTAATATTCAAATATATAATATTATGCTACTTTGTATAATGTCAACATCTTTTTGATCGGAACTAAAGATGCATGCAAAGCGGCAGGACTGCCCTCATCATCAGGAAAGCGCCCCCCTTCCCTCTTCAATTCCCCGGTCATTAACTGCTCCGCATATCATAAATACTGATGAAGATGCCAATTTCTATTGACAAGCTTATATTTCTACATAGATATAAATATTAATGCCACGATCTGTTTGAGGAGGCCATCATGAAGAGGATCGGATCGCTGCTTCTCCTGTTTCTGGTTCTCGCCGGCGCGTCGGCCCGAACGCCCGCAATCGCCGCTCAGGACAATCCCGGTCAGAAAGCGCCGTCAATCGATCGGCTGGCCGGGCTCTGCCGGCTCTGGGGCCTCGTCAGGTTCTGCCACCCTTATCTTGCCGCAAGGGGAATCGACTGGGACGCCGCGCTTATAAAAACGCTCCCGATGGTCCGGGAGGCTGCATCGGCCGAGGATTATGAAAAGGCCCTGAAATCGCTTCTCGATCATCTCGACGATCCCGTCACGGTCATTGAAAGGATCCCGTCTTCCGTCGCCGGTCCTCCGTCCACGACGGCCGATCCCGGCATCCAGGGAAGAACTGCAACCCTACGTCGAACAAGACGGAGGACGGGATCGCCATGCATCGTGGCCAACGACTACCGGCAGTTCTCGACCGAAAACATCGGTTGGGTCAGGATCATCGCCGATTTCAAGAAAGCCTTCGTCGAGGCGGCACGGTCGCGACGGGTCCTGATCGATCTGCGGAACTCGGCGGCCCCGGTTCCTTCATCTCCTGGGCCTGGCCATTTCCGAGGACCTCTCTTGGATCTTGGAGCGGGATGTCGTCCTGCCGCCTCCCAGGGTTTCTCCGTTATATGGGGTACCCCTCCCAAAGGGAATCGATGATCTATCATTCGAACTTTCGATCCGGAGCAGCGGCATCGTCCGGGCCATGAACTCTCCGGCGCAAGTCCCGGAGACATGGTCTTCCTCCTGAATAAGGGAAGCAGCGCCTTCCCCTCATCTGACCGCCTTCAGGACAACGGGATGGCTTAGTGATTCAGGAGGGGAGACGGGCTCCGGTCCGGAGTCCCGGCGGATCCTCGATCTTCCCGACTCCCTCCGAGTTCGGGTCCGCAGCGCCGAGATCCTGAGGAGGGACGGAGGATCGATTTCCGGCCCGGATCTCGTCGTGCTTCCGATGCCCGGGCGGCCGGGCTCGAGAATTTCTCCGGGGCGAACGGCGGATCGAGAGGCCGCAACTGGCCGGGAACGCCGGCGAAGCGCTCCACGGATTCACGGTCATGGATAAGGCCTATCCGGAAATGACCTATCCGGACAGGGATTATCGTCTTCTCGCGCTTTTTCGGTTTTGGAACATCATCGACCACTTCTATCCCTTACAAAGAGCTCATGGACCAACCCTGGGACAGGACGCTTCTCGAATTCATCCCGAGGCTGGAAGGCGCGGGCGATGCCCTTGATTATGACCTGACGGTCGCGGAGCTCCTGACCCGGATCCAGGATTCCCACGGGATGATATCAACCCCCTATACTCCCGGTATACGGCACCGCGCTTTCCGGGGTCCTTCTTCTTTCGTTGAAGGCCTTCCGTGGTCGTCAGGTCCAGGATCCCCGGCCTAAGGAGAAAGGGATCGATGTCGGAGATGTCATTCTTTCCGTCGACGACGAAAAGACAGAGGACCGGCGCGCCCGTTTGAAAAAGGTCATCGCCGGCCTCGACGATCGGCCGTCTCGAGGCGAAGGTGGACATGCGTTTCCTGGCCGGAGATAAGGAGAGACCTACCAAAGCTTGCGGTCCGAAAATCGTCGGGAAAGGTCGTGAAGGTGACGCTGCCGCGCACCCTGGAAGGCCGGCTCCGGCCGGAGCTCATCGAAGTTGCCGAACTTCACCGTTCTTCCCGGCGGTTTCGGCTACATCGATCTTGGCCGGATCTTAGATTCGGACGTCGGGCCGGCGCTTGAAAAGTCAAAGACACCGCCGGTTTGATCCTGGACATGCGCGGGTATCCCATCGGCGGGACCTTCCGGCTGATCTCGCCGGCCGATTGGCGAAGGAGAGAAGGCCCTTCACCCTTTTCGAATTCCCGGAGTTTTCCGGAGACACGGGGTCTTTTGTCGACGCCGGGAAGAGCCCGGCTATGTCGATCCGGCCCGCGATCATTTCGATTACAGGGGGAAGATCGCGGTTCTCATCCACGGATCGACGCAAAGTGCCGCCGAACACACCTGCCTCGGGCTGGAGACGGTCGCCGACGTCACCTTCGTCGGGAGCCCCGACGAGCGGGGCCGATGGGAATATCACCTATGCTGTTCGCGCCGGGAAATATCGTTCTGCGATTCACGGGGATGGGCGTCCGCCACGCCGACGGCCGCCAGCTCCAGCGGAAAGGCATCCAGCCCCATATCCGCGTCGATCCGACGATCGACGGCATCAGGAACGGCCGTGATGAAATCCTGGAGAAAGCCATCGAATTCTTAAAGAACGGGCGCGGCTGAAGGAAGCCGCCGGGGCGGATCACACTCAACGGGAAACGGCGACGATTTCCTTTTCCGGGAAGGTGCGGAGTTCACCGGGCTTTCGGCGGATCTACATAAACTCTCCCGTCCTTCATGACGAACCGGATGTTGTCGAGAACCCTGATGTCCTTTTCGAGGTTCCCCTCGACGGCGATGATGTCGGCGAAGGCCCCCTTCTTGAGGACGCCGATCCTGTTCTCCAGCCGGAGATGCCTGGCCGCGTTGATGGAAGTTGTCTTGAGAATATCAAGGACACCCATCCCGCATTCGGCATAAGCGTAGAGGACCCTCTTGGCGCCCTGGCCCTGGGGCATGTTGAGGTCGATGTAGTCGTCCGAGCCGGAGGCGATGGGGATGCCGTTCTTCATGAGCCGCTGGAGGACATCCTGGGTTTGCTTTAGCATGGATTGGAATTGTTTCTTTATGACGTCCTTATCGGCCTCCCCGCTGAGCTCCATGTAGCGCGCGAAATTGTCCGAGGACAGGAGAGTCGGAACGACGAAGATGTTCTTTTCCTTGAGAAGCTGAATGGTCTCGTCGCTGACGGAGTAGGCGTGTTCGACGCTGTCGACGCCGGCGAGGGCGGCATCGCGGACGGACTTGTCCGAGACCGCGTGGGCGGCGACGCGAAGGCCGTACCGGTGGGCTTCTTTGACGATCGCGGCCATTTCTTCGACCGATAAGCGGGCGATATTGGGAGCGCTGTCCGCATAGATCTTGATCAGATCCACCCGCATGACGAGATTCTCCCTCACGGCCGCGACGGCATCGTCCACGCCCCGGACGATCCTGTAATCGTCGTTGACCAAGGGAAGATGCTTAAAGAGCAGTCCCGGCACCTGACCTCCCTCGGCGCTCAAACCGGGGCCTGAGACCCTCATCCGACAGCCGAGGACGCTCCCGTCTTCGATGGCCTGCCGCAGGGCGATATCGGCGAACTGCCCGCTGTTGCCGAGGTCCTGGACCGTGGTGATGCCGGCCTCGAGGAACGTCTTGGCCCGGGCCGCGCCGTGGAGGGCCCGGAGAGCGTCGCCTTCAAAGACGAGGGACGCGACGCTTTCCTCGGAAAGCCCGCTTCCCGGGCGCCCGATCTTCTCCAGGAACAGAAGATGGGTATGGCAGTCGATGAGACCGGGCAGGACGGTGTACTTGCCGAGGTCGATGATGTTCGCGCCCTCGGGGTCTTTCATCAAGGCTTCGACGCTCACGACCCGGTTGTTCTGGACCGTGATGTACCGGCTGTCCAGAAAGGCCCCTTTTTCGCTGTCGAACAGCCGGCCCGCCTTGATGATGGTCGTTGGGGGGGGCTCTTCCTTCAAAGCGAGGGCCGGGGAACTCAAAGCGGCGGCCGCCGACAGGATCAGAAGGAACGTCGGGAACGGCCTATTCGTTCTCGGGCTCAAGGTTCGAAGATGTCTCATGGTCGGGCTCCTTCAGGCCGGCTAGTTCTCATTCTCATATTTTTTCAAAAGCTCGGTATATCTGTTGGACAGGTCGACGGATCTTCCGTCGATAAGAACCCTCTTGACCTGGGTCCTCCGGTCGAGAATGTCTCCGTCGGCGAGAACGATGTTGGCCGCTTTCCCCGGCTCCAGGCTGCCCATGATATCGGCGACGCCGAGGATCTCGGCCGGGTAGATCGTCACGCACTTCAAGGCTTCCGCCTTGTCCAGCCCGAAGGCGGCCGCCTTGGACGCCTGATATGGAAGATCGATGCAGTACGGAGGCAGATACTTGTCCGAGGCTAAAGCGAATCTCACTCCGGCCTTGTGGAGCTCCGCCGGCAGGCGATAACGAAGGTCGTAACCGTCCTCCCAGTTCGCGGGGAAGTTGTACATGTTCGAAAGGATGACGGGGATTCCGGCCTCCTTGATCTCCTTGGCCGCCTTCCAGGCCTCCTCGGCGCCGAAGAGCACGGCGTTGAGCTTCTCCTCCTTCACGAGCTTGACGGCCGCCTTGATCTCTTCCTCGGTGCCGACGTCGAGCATCACGGGAAGCTTTCCTTCGATCACCGGAAGGAGGAACTCCAGGGCCTCGTCGAATTCCGGCCGGGGCCTCGCGGGGTCCTCCCCGGCGGCCCTTTTGCTCTTCTGGTAGACGCGGGCGTTTTCCAGGATCCCTTTCAGCTCTTTTGCCAGGTCGTCCGGCTTTCCCCCCGGGACCATGCTCCCCCCGATGAACTGGGGCGACGCCTGGAAATAGATGTGCATGAACGCGGGGCTCCTGATGATCATGTCCCCGGCGGCCCGCCCGCTCAACCGGATGATGCCGCTCTGGCCGGCGATGAACGGACCGGAGGGCACGACGTGGGCGGCGGTGATCCCGCCCGCCCGGGCGATGGGGACGTGCACGGAATCCATGTGCAGCGCGTCCGCGATCCGGAGCTGGGGATTGATCCGGCCGATCTCGGCGGAATCGACCGTGGCCGCGACGTTGGAGATCTCGTTCAGGCCCAGGCTCGTGCAGGAATCGATCATGCCGGGATAGGCGTACAGGCCGGCGGCCTCGATGATCTCCGCGCCTTCCGGAATGGCCACGCTCCGGCCGACGGCTTCGATACGGCCGTTGCGGACCAGGATGATCCCCTCCGGGATCTCCTCCCCGACGACGGGAATGATCCGGGCCCCCCGGATGGCTATCAGCCCCGGCTCTTTTTGCGCCGCGGCCCCGGCGAGGGAAAAAAGCGCCAGGACAAGAACACCGATAGGGAAATTCTTCATCATCTCATCTCTCCTTCTTGACCTTGCTTTTGTCCGCGTCGGCGCTCACCTTCTCCTGCCTTTCCTTCATGTATTGATCCCGGTCGAAGTAGACTTCTCCTTCGATGATCGTCATCTCGCACCGCGTGTAAGAATCCAGGGGATGCCTGTTGAAAATGGCCACGTCGCCGTGCTTGCCGGCTTCCAGACTGCCGGCGATCCTGTCCACGCCGAGCTGGATGGCCGGATTGATCGTGATGAGCTTCAGCGCCTCGTCGGCGGACAGCCCGCCGAACTTCATCGTCTTGGCCGCTTCGTTGAACATGTACTGCATCTGGGGGCCGCCGTCCGAATTGAGGGAGACAAGAACGCCGTTCTTCGCGCAGGCGGCCGCGTTGGTAGGCGATCCCCTCGGCGGTTTCCAGCTTATAGGACCAGCTGTCCGTGAAGACGGATATCCCGATCCCGGCGGCGGCCAGCTCCCTGGCGATCTTGAACGCTTCGGAGGCATGGTCCAGGCAAGCGATCTTGAACCCGAGCTCCTTTGACAGTTTGACCATCTCTAGGGTTTCGTCGGCCCGATAGGTATGGCACCGGACCAGGAGCTTGCCCCTCAAGACGTCCGCCAGGGCCTCCAGGCGCAGGTCCCTCCTGGGCGGCAACAAGAAGCCGGCGGGCTTCCGGGCCCTCTTGGCGGTCTCAATAGCGATCCCATTCCTCCACGTATTCCCTGGCCTTCAGAAGCTCCCCCCGGACGATGGCGGCGACGCCCATCCTGGATTTCGGATACCGCGGCGTGGGAGGATTGTAATAGGACTGCTTGATATTTTCCCCCTGGGCGAATTTGATCGTCGGATATGCCTGGGGAACGATCATCTCCTCGGGGGTCTTGCCCCATTTCATCTTGATCGTGGCGTTCCGCCCGCCGATGGGATTCCCGCTGCCGTGCATGGTATGGACCATGGTCACGCCGCCGGTCAGGCAATAGAAGATCCGGATGTCCTCGGCGGTCAGGACGTCGGCCACGCTGACCTCAGGGGTGATGGTCTCCCCCATTTCGTTGACATCGGTCACACCGATGTGCGTGTGGGAATCGAACAGGCCGGGGACCGCGTATCTTCCGGTGGCGTCGACGACGCGGACGCCCTTGGGGGCCTCGATGTTCTCTCCGATCTTCTTGATGATCCCCCCGAGGATCAGGATGTCCGTCCCCGGGAACGTCCCCCGGGTCACGGTCAGGACCGTGGCGTTCTTGATCAGAATGTCCTGCGCACCCGCGAGCATGGGCCACGTGGCCAAGGCAAGACAAGACCCCAACAGGGCGATGAACCTCTTCATTGTAACCCTCCGTCGTCCTTCTTCTCAGGCTGGCGTTCGGCCTTGAACTCCGCTTTCCCCGAGGGATGGGACAAGGTCCCCGTCAACGCGTCTTTTGCCGCTTTCCCGGTGAAGGTCAGGACGGTATCCTTGCCCGCGATGGGGAGGACCACGGAAAACGACAGGCCTTCGTCTCCCGTCTTTCCCTCCTTGATGTCCCAGGCCCTTTCCCCGGCCGTCAGCTTTCCGGTGACGGTATCCTTCTCCTGCTTGAGCTCGAGAGACACCTCGGAGATCCCCTCCAGGCCCGTGATGGAACCCTTCCATTTTCCCGAGACTCCCGCGGCGCCTTCCGTCTTCTCTTCCTTGATCTCGAATCTCCTGCCGTCGACGAACACCTGTTTCACGCGGGTCGCGTCCTTGAAGATCTCGCCCCCGGCCAGGATGACGTTCGCGATCTTTCCCGGCTCGATGGTTCCCAGCTGGCCGTCCACCCCCAGAAACCGGGCGGGGTGGATCGTCAGGGCCTTCAGGGCGTCGTCCTCGGAAAGCCCGGCCTTGACGGCCTTGCGGACCTGGGTCAGAAGATCTGCGTCCTTCTCCAAGCCGTACGAAGTGAATGCGAAGGCGATGCCGGCTCCGCTCAGCTTGGCGGCGTTCGCCGGATAGGTCTCCTTTTCCGCTTTTTCCCGGGATTCCTTGCCTTTCTGGCTATAGATGCTGGAATAAGGGGGGGCGAAATTCACCGTCAACAGCAGAGGGACCCCCGATGCTTTCAGCGCGTCCGCCACCCTCCAAGCTTCGGTTGCCCCGGCGATAAGGCCATGAAGCCCGCATTCGGCGATCAGGCGCATGGCCCTCTTGATATCTTCCTGGTTGTCGCAGTCGAAGATCATCGGCTTCTTCCCGAGAAGATAGGGTGTCAGCGTTTCGAGGAACGGGTCATAAACAGGCCGGCGAACGCCTTTCCCCCACTGGGCCAGCGCTTCCTGTTTCGATCGGTAGTACGCCGCGTCCAGACTGAGCTGCCTGATGAACGCCTGGACCCCCATGGCCGTCGTGGGGTACGTTCCGCGTCCTCCGGTAAAGCCGATATGAAGGGCCGCCGGATTCCGGACGACCATCTCGGATGGGCTCCCGCCGTTCAGGTTCAGCAGAACGCTCCGGCCGGAGAACAATCGTTGGCGCGGGACGACGAGTGCCGTCAGGATCCCCCTCCTGTGGCAGGCGTCCCGTTCGGCGTTGCCGGGATTGAGATGCTCGAAGGCCATGAACTCCGGCGTGCGCCCCGTCACCCTGTTGGATGCCGTGACGTTCCCGAAGAGTTCGCCCGGGTCCGGCGGCGGTTCGGGGGGGATCTGGACAAAGATGGAGGAATAGGCATCGATGAGCCCCGGATAGGCGACCGATCCCTTGCCG
The DNA here is from genome assembly GCA_963813235.1 of Candidatus Aminicenantota bacterium. GTDB lineage: Bacteria > Acidobacteriota > Aminicenantia > Aminicenantales > Saccharicenantaceae > JALHVH01. The sequence goes on from CAWEYF010000010.1 coordinate 135,325, forward strand.
TCAATGACCTCGACGTCCACGGGAAGGACGACCTTGGACCTGGGGCCCACGGCCTCGATGAGGCCGTTCCGGATGATGATGACCCCGTCTTCGACAACGGCCCCGGCGACGGGGACGATACGGCAGCCGACGACGGCATAGGCCGGCTCCCACTTCGCATAGGCGGCCGTGACAAGCCCGGCAATGGTCCAAAAAAGAATGAAAGCGTTCTTGATCTTCATGATCCTCCTTTATCTGACCGACGGGATCGAAGAGGAAATTGTTTTCATTGCTTTCGAAAGATATTATATTATAATACATAATTATATAATAGAAAAAAGCCAGTGATGATCTCGAGAGGCGCCGGCCCCGGAAAGGAGACAGGAATGAAAAACGTCCCAAGGATTTATCGGAACGGGGTTCTTCTCGTGCTCGCGGCGGGGCTTGCCATCGGTCCCGTCCGGGCCGCCGGCTTAAACGACGCGGCCCCCGTGAAATGGAGCCAGGACGAGGTCAGGGCCATAACGGGCTGGCTCAAGGAAAGGGCTATCCCCCTCGTCAGCGTCCGGGCGGGCGCCGGATTCGACGATCTCCGGCCGCTGAAGGCCATCCTCAAGGACGTCCGGGTCGTGGGACTCGGCGAAGCGACCCATGGAACACGGGAATTCTTCCAGTTCAAGCATCGCATGCTGGAATTCCTGGTCCGGGAGATGGGATACACCGTGTTCGCCATCGAAGCCAGCTATCCGGCCTGCTGGAACATCAACGATTACGTGCTCACCGGAAAGGGCGACCCGGCGGCGGCATTGGCCAGCCAGGGATTCTGGACCTGGGACACCCACGAGGTCGCCGACATGATCGCCTGGATAAGGGACTACAACAAGACCGCGCCGGAGGACCGCAAGGTCCGGTTCCTGGGATACGATATCCAGCACCTTGGCCGGGTCATGACCGTTGTCATGGCCTACCTGGAGCGTCTGGACAAGAACGCCGTCCCGATGGCCAAGGCGGCCCTCGAGCCCATGATCGACATGAAACGCATCATGGCCCTGCGGGATGCCGGCCCTGAAGGACGGACGAAGATCAAGGCTGCGTACGACGGCTTCCTGGCCTTCATGGCCTTCAACCGGACGCCCTACGTTCGCGGAAGTTCTGCCGCGGAGTACGAAGAGGTCATGCAGCACATCAAGGTCGTCGGCCAATTCTTCAACAGCTACAGCGCGACGCCCGCCACGCCCGAAGAAGCCGCGAGGCTCTCCCGAGACTTCTATATGGCCGATAACATCTGGCAGTTGATGCAGACGCTCGGTCCGGATACGAAAATGGCCGTCTGGGCCCACAACCTCCATGTCGCCAGGGGCGATCTGGGCGGGACGCCGGCCATGGGCGCATATCTCAAGCAATTCTTCGGGGACGCCTACTATGCCCTCGGCTTCGCCTTCAACAAGGGGGCGTTCCAATCCTGCGATATGGATTCCGCGCGCAATTCCAGCGAGGGCTGTATATTGACGGAATTCACGGTCGGCGACGCGCCGGACGGGAGCATCGACGGGTTCCTGGCCCGTCCCGGCATCCCCAACTACGTCCTCGACGTGAAGGGAGCTCCCGGGAACCCGACGGTCGCAAAATGGCTGAAGACCGAAATGCCCATGCGGTCCATCGGGTCCGGCTATTCCGTGAAGGATCCCGGAAGCTTTTTCGCGCCGACCCGGATCGATGCGAACTACGACGGCCTCGTTTTCTTCGGAACGACGACGCGGGCCCTGCCCAATCCGACCGGGATGCGGCCCAAGAAGACGACATCTTAATAAGGAGGACATCATGATTCGAGCCGCGACACGGTATCTCATCCTTATCCTCATCTCCGGAATGCTGGTCGTCCCGCCTCCGGCGGCGGCCGGGAGGATCAAAGCGGCCAAGGCCGACAAGGAATTCGACAAGGCGATGGGGGAATTCCGTTCCCTCTATAGCGAAGCCCTGGCCAAGGACAGGATCGTCGGCAGCTCGTTCCGCTTCATCCGCGACAACGAGGTCATCGCCAGGGAGTTCTACGGCCTGGCCGACATCGGGCAGAATAGGAAGATCGATGAGAACTCCATCTTCCACTGGGCCTCGATCACGAAGACCCTCACCGGGATCGCCATCATGCAGCTCAGGGACAAGGGCCTTCTGAGCCTCGAGGATCCCATCATCAAGTACATCCCGGAGCTCCGGCAGGTCCACGATCCGTTCGGCGACGTGGGCGAGATCACGATCCGCCACCTCATGACCCACACCGCCGGATTTCGCGGCGCCACCTGGCCCTGGAAGGACAAGCCCTGGAATCCCCACGAACCGCTTCATTTTTCCCAGCTCGTCGCCATGTTCCCCTACACCGAGGTCGAGTTCAAGCCGGGCACCCAGTGGAGCTATTCCAACCCCGGGATCGTCTTCCTCGGACGGGTGATCGAGCTCCTGACCACCGACGACTGGGAGGTCTACATCAACAAGAACATCTTCATGCCCCTGGAGATGACCCGGAGCTATTTCGATCACACCCCCTATCATCTCCTGAAGGACAAGACCCTGAGCTATAACATCGACAAGGACGGCAAGCCGCAACCGGCCGACCCGGACGTCAACACCGGGATCACGGTCTCCAACGGCGGGCTGAACTGCCCGGTCGGCGATTTCGTCAAGTACATGAACTTCCTTCTCGGCGACACGAAGAAACAGGAGATCTACGACACGGTCCTCAAGCGCTCCTCGCTCGAGGAGATGTGGCGGCCGGCGATCACGATCCCCGGCGAGCCGAACTCCGGCGTGAAGTCCATGATGGGATTGACGTTCTTCATCCAGGAGCGCGACGGCGTCCGCCTCATCTGGCACAGCGGCGGCCAGAACGCCTACGCCTCCTACTTCTTCATCCACCCGGAATCCAGGACCGGTTACGTCGTCGCCTACAATTCGGTGCCCGAGGTTCGGGGGCCACGGGAAGAATCCGCGTACGCCCGGGTCAACGATTTCGTCCAGAAAAGGATCATGCCGCTCTTCATCAAGAAGTGACCGGAATGGAATGAATCCGACGGGGGTCTGACGATGAAAACCAAGATCACGATCTGCATTTTATCGGCTTGGATCGTCCTTGCCGCGGCCTTTTCCCGGGCCGAAGTCCAGAGTCCCTCCCGGCCCGATAACCTGCAGGCCAAAAGATTGGCCGGGCTCTGCAAGCTCTGGGGCACGGTCAAGTATTTTCATCCCTATCTCGCGTACAAGCCGATCGACTGGGACGCCGCTCTGGTTCAGGCCGTTCCCAAAGTGAAAACCGCCTCTTCGGCCGCGGAATATCGGGCGGCTCTGGATCTTCTCCTCTCTTTTCTCGATGACCCGGCGACCCGGACGGTCGGGCCGACGCCTCCCCAGGCGCCTCCGGGAGGCGTTGCCGCAAACACCGGTCCGGCGGCCGACGAGCCTTCGATCCAATGGCCGAAAGAAAACATAGCCCTTATCTCGGCAACGGATCTTCGGGTGTTTTCCGACCCGGCCAAAGCGGCCCGGCTTCCGGATCTCATCGAACAAGCTTCGAAAGCGGACACGGTCGTCTTCGATATCCGGCGCAGGGATGGGGATGAAACTTCGATCTACTTCTTCAACCGGGCGTGTCTCCAAAGCCTTCCTATCCTTTTTCAGGGCAGCTGCCCTCTTCCGTCCTCCCGGCACAGGATGTATTCCGGCTATCCTACCCAGACCGGAGGGTCGAGCGGCGGCTATTATTCGGGTTTCGTCTACGACCAGCAGGCCGCCCTCAAAGGCCGCGCCAAAAGCGACAGGAAGATCGAGCTTATCTTCCTGACCAACGGGCGGCCGAACGGGCTGGAATCGGAATTGAGCGGCCTCCAGGCGGCCCGGATCGCCGTCATCATCCAGGAGGAGGACCTAAAAGCGGCGGAGACCGGGGCCTCCGAACCCGGGGGGAGCATGCATTTCATGACCCTGGCGGACGGCATCTCCGCCTCCATCAGGGTTACGGAAACCGTCCAGCCCGACGGCTCGGTCGGGTTCGCGCCGAACGCCACCGTCCCCCCGGCCGACCGGAGCGCGGCAGGCCGGGATCCTGCCCTGGCCCTGGCCTTGGACATCGCGACGGGAAGATCCCAGGTCAAGAGACCTGAAACGCAGGCTGTCCTGCCCAATCCGCCGCTGCCCAAGGAGAACCCCTATGCCGAGATGACCTACCCCTCCGAGGAGTATCGGCTCCTGTCGCTGTTCCGGTTCTGGAACGTGATCAATATCTTTTTTCCGTACAAGCATCTTCTCGACAGGCCGTGGGAGGAGACCCTGGAAGAGTTCATCCCCAGGCTCCAGAACGCGAGGGATGCCCTCGACTACACGCTGCAAGTGATGGAGCTCGTCACGAACATCAGGGATACGCACGGCTTTTCCGGCAGCCCGGTCTTCAGGAAATACATCGGGACCCAGGTTCCGCCGGTAGAAGTGAAATGGATCCAGGGTCAGACCGTGGTCACCCACGTGCTCAATAACCCCGACGGAACACTGCCGGAGATCCGGGTCGGAGACGTGGTCCTCGCCGTCGACGGCGAAGACATCGCTGCCCGGAGGGAAAGGCTCGGCCGCTACTTCGCGGCCTCCACGCCTCAGGCCCTGCGCTGGCGCGTCCATCAGAGCCTCCTGGCCGGCGAGGAAAAAAGCCAGGCCAGGATCAAGTTCAAGGACGCCGGGGGCGAGACCCGGGAGATCTCCCTGGCGCGGACAGCCAATTTCGTCCGCCGCGAGCGGACGACACCCGTTTTCGGCGTCCTGCCGGAAGGATTCGGCTACATGGATCTCGCCCGGCTCACCGTCCCGGATGTGGACAAAGCTTTCGAAGCCGTGAAGAAGACCCCGGCCGTGATCATGGATATGCGCGGCTATCCCAAAGGGACGGCCTGGGCCATCGGTCCGCGCTTGGCCGACAGGAAGCTTGCCGTGGCCCAATTCCGCAGGCCGGAACCTCATGGCGTTTTCATCGACTGGCCATCCCTGTGCGCCTTCGACCAGACGACCGAACCGGACGGCCCGTGGCGATACACGGGGAAGATCGTCGTCCTCATCAACGAGGACGCCATCAGTCAGTCCGAGCATACGTGTTTGTTCCTGGAAGCGGCCGCGGACGCCACGTTCATCGGCAGTCCGACCAACGGCGCCAACGGCGACGTTACGACCACGGTCCTGCCCGGCGGCATTACGGTCAATTTCACAGGCCATGACGTCCGCCACGCAGACGGCCGTCAGCTTCAGAGAGTCGGTATCCTGCCCCATGTCCCCGTCGAGCCGACCATCGAAGGCATCCGCGCCGGCCGGGATGAAGTCCTGGCCAAGGCGGTCGAATTCCTCAGATCAAAGGAGAATTTGCCGAATTAGGCGCCTGGGCCTCAACTTGTACGGATATCCTCGCCTTGAGGCGAAAAGCGGAAGATTGTCCTTGACATCGATTTCAATTACATTTATATAAAGTTATAGATATTTGAAAGGAGGAGGAATCGGAATGCAAAAAAAGAAGCTCATCGTCGCCGTCCTGTGCCTGTTGCTGATGTCGGCAGCGGCCGTCGCGCAGGTCCGGACGGGGATCCTGACCGGAAGGGTCCTGGACAACCAGGGGGAGCCCCTTCCCGGGGTCTCCGTTACGGTCAGAAGCCCGGCCCTTATCCAGGGGTCCCGGTCCGAGGTCACCAACGACCGCGGTTTTTATCGTTTCATGAACCTGGACCCCGGCGTTTATTCCCTGAAGGCCGAGATCCAGGCGTTCGTACCCTACGAACAGAATGATATCCGCGTCCGGCTCGGTCTGACCGCCACCGTGGACATCAAGCTGACGGCGGGGACGCTCCAAACGGAGGTCCAGGTCGTGGCCCAGAGCCCGGTCGTGGACGTGGAAAGCAACCGGCTTTCGACGAACTTCACGACGGAGATGCTGGCCAAGCTCCCGTCCTCAAGGAACCTGGAAGCCTTTTTCAAGATGACGCCGGGCATGATCGTCGATTTCGGGGCGGACCCCAAGTACCCGGAACGCTCCGCTTTCGGAAGCGGGTCGCGTGAAAACTATTACAGCGTGGACGGCACGTACCTCACCGATCCCGGGGCGGGGACCCAGATGATCTACTGGAACTATGACATCATCGAGGAAGCCCAGGTCGAGGGCACGGGCCACGACGCCCAGTACGGGAACTCCTCGGGCGCCGTCATCAACGTCATCACCAAGTCCGGCGGGGACAAGTTCAGCGGCCTGGTCAATTTCTACTACCGGAACAAATCCATGCGCACGGACAACTTCAAGGGCACGGGGTTGACCGGGTCGACCAACGCCATCAAGAACGAGTGGGAAGGATCGTTCAACCTGGGCGGCCCCATCATGAAGGAAAAGGTCTGGTTCTTCCTGAGCGGCAACATGATGCCCACGAACTCCGAAACCGTGGGGTTCGATGCGGAGATCAACCGTCGACAGTATTATGCCTTCGGTAAGGTCACGGCCCAGCTCGGCGCCAAGAACCGGCTGTCGCTCATGTACAACAACAGCCGGGACAAGCTCAACCACATGTTCGCGAGCCAGTTCCGAACCCCCGAGTCGACGCTGAATTCGCTTCAGTGGACCTCCGCGTTCAACCTTCAGTGGAACTACATGCTCGACCAGAACAGCCTCATCGAAACCCGCGGCGCTTTCGTCGATAGAGCCACGACCTACAACTCGAACGGCCCCGGGCCCATGTATTACGAGCTGACGACCGGCATGATGACCAAAAGCGCCGGCTTCCATAACGAGCAGACCCGGCGCCGCTACCAGTTCCAGGCGAGCCTCTCCCACTGGGCCGAAGGGTTCCTCGGCGACCACGACCTGAAGATGGGCGTCGAATTCGAACGGGGAGAATCCGGCTACGACGGCACGAGCCAGACCGATTATGAAGGCGGGCCATCCTTCGTCTACACTTATTACGGGGTCCCCTTCATGACGGAGGTGGACGTCCCGGCCCGCACGCAATCCAACAACATCTTCCGAGCCCTGTCCTTTTATGTCCAAGACACATGGAAGCTCGGGACACGGCTCAACTTCAACATCGGCGCCCGTCTCAATTCCGTGAAAAACTACGTCCCCAAGCAGGTCAATGTTCCCGAACCCATCACGCAATTCAAGTTCACGAACTTCGAACCCCGGCTCGGTGTCGTCTATGACCTCTCCACCGGCGGGCGGCAGATGGCCGTCAAGGCCCATTTCGGCCGGTACTACACGAATTCCATGGCGATGAATTTCCTGAACCCCAATGCCCAAACGTACTATATGTATCTCCTCCTGGAGGGCACGCTCGAGGGAGCGAAGATCCCGATCGGTATCTACGGGCCGCAAGGGGTCACCGTCGATCCGAACCTCAAGCGTCCCTACTCCGACACCTTCGTCCTGGGGTTCGAGACCTCCCTGGCCAGGGACCTCGCCTTCAAGGTCAACGGGATCTACAAGAAGAGCCTGGACTTCATCGGGACGATCGACCTCGCGAGGACCGAGAACTGGTATGAAGCTCTCCAGGTCATGAATCCTTTCACCAATTCCCCGATGACCGTGTACGACTTGAAGCCGGGCGCGCCGGTCACCAGCGACACCTACTATACCAATCCTTCCGCCGCGGACAGGGCTTACAGGGGGATCCAATTCGTCCTCGAGAAGGGCCTGTCCAACCATTACCAGTTCCTCGCTTCCTACACATATAGCAGGGCCAAGGGGATGGTGGCTCTGGGGACGTGGGGCAGCGGCGGCATGTCGGCCAACGGCACGTGGAACAACCCGAACATGTTCGTCAATACTCGGGGGCTTCTCGATCTGGACAAGACCCATGAGATCAAGTTCAGCGGGGTCTATTATGCTCCCTTCGGGATCATCCTCGGGGTCAACTATATCGGACAATCCGGGATGCCTTATGCGCGGACGTTCACGGTGAACCTCAGCACGGGGCCGACGACGTTCAACGCCGAAGCCCCCGGCGCGAAAAGAACGCCCTTCCAGAGCATGATCGATGTCCGTCTCGAAAAGAACCTCCAGGTCGGAAGGGTGCGGCCGAGCGTCTTCTTCGAGGCCTTCAACCTTCTCAACAGCAACACGGCCATCGGGATCGGGGCCCTCTACAAGAGCCCGACGTTCGACAAGACCACGGCCATTCTTCCGCCGAGAATCTTCCGGCTGGGAGTGGCTCTCAACTTCTAGAGAACGAGCCAACAGGATCGTCAGGGCGCCCGCGGTCGTGACCGCGGGCGCCCATTCAGAAAGGTTGTCCTCATGAAAAATAACATGACCGGCGGAAAACGGGAGGGCTCCTCCCCGCCCTTCTCATGCTGCTCTGCGCCGCTGCGGCGGCCGGGGCCGCCGTTCCCAAGGCCGACCAGGCCTTGAAGAAGGCCCTGGCCGATTTTTCCATATTTTATATCCAAGCCCTGAAGGATTCCGGCATCGCGGGCAGTTCGTTCATGCTGGATCACGGCAACCGTCTCCTCCTCGAACAATACTACGGCCTGGCGAACATCGAAAAGAACCAGCCCGTGGACCGGGACACGATCTATCACTGGGCTTCCATTACAAAGACCTTCACCGGCATCGCGATCATGCAGCTCCGGGACCGGGGATTGCTCAAGCTCGATGACCCCGTCATCAAGTATCTCCCCGAGCTTCGCGACGTTTATGATCCTTACGGGGACAAGAGTGAGATCACGATCGCCCACCTCCTGGAGCACACTTCGGGGTTCAGAGGGGCGACCTGGCCGTGGAAGGACAAGCCCTGGCAGCCCCATGAGCCGCTGCACTGGGAGCAGCTCGTGGCCATGTTCCCGTACACGGAGGTCGAATTCAAACCCGGGAGCAAGTGGGGCTACTCCAACCCCGGCATCGTCTTCCTGGGCCGGATCATCGAGCTCCTGACCACGGACGACTACGAGGTCTACGTGGACAAGAACATCTTGAGGCCGCTTGAAATGTCCCGTTCCTATTTCGACGGCACTCCCTATCACCTTCTCAAGAACCGTTCGCGCAGCTACTGGCAGGACGAGGCCGGAAAACTGACCCCGGCCATTTTCGACGTCAACACGGGGATCACGGTGTCCAACGGGGGCCTGAACGCGCCATTCTCGGATTTCGTGAAATACGTCGATTTCCTGATGGGGAATCCGGCCAAACAGGCGGTCTATGACGGCATCCTCAAGAGGGCGTCCCTGGAGGAGATGTTCCAGCCCCGGATCGGGATCGGGCCCGAGGATTTTGAAAAAGCCTATCCGGGAGAGAACCGCAAGGACCACATGGGCCTCGCGTTCTTCGTCGAAGACAATTTCGGCCGGCGGTTCATCGGGCACAGCGGCGGCCAGAACGCCTTCGTCACCCACCTCTACTATCAGCCCGAGTCCCGGGCGGCCTACATCGTCGGCTACAACACGACGGGACCGAAGACGAAGGCCCTGGATGTCCGCATCAAGGAGTATCTCTTTCGTAACGTCTTTCCCCTTCTCCGGAAGGCGGACTGATGTCCCGGGACGCCCATCACCCGGATCCGGCGGCTGAGCGGGGCATCGCGAAGGCGATGGGGGTCTTCCGGCGCCTGCCGCGCATCCCTCTCATCCTGCCCTCTTCCCCGATCGAACGGTGCGTCCGACTGAGGGCTGCGGTTCCCGGCTGTCCCGATCTTTACGTCAAGCGCGACGACCAGCAGCCTTTCCTCTGCGGCGGGAACAAGCTCCGGAAGCTGGAATACGTCATGGCCGACGTTCTCGAGAAGAAGGCGACGACCGTTTTGACTACCGGGGGGACCCAATCCAACCATGCCAGGATCACGGCCATGGTCGCCCGGCGGATGGGTCTGAAGTGCGTTCTCGTCCTGAACGGTGAGGAGGGGGCCGCCCCCAGGGGAAATTTCCTCCTCAACCGTCTCGTCGGCGCGGAAGTCCATTTTGTGGGGAGCCGGGAGGAGCGGGAGCCTCTGGCCCGCGAGCTGGCCGAGGAGCTGAAGAAGCGGGGGGAACGCGTCTACGTCGTGCCGCTCGGCTCCTCCAACGAGATCGGTTCCTTCGGACTCGCGGCGGCGATGGAAGAAGTGGCCGCGGCGGAAGAACGACTGGGCCTCCGCTTCGACGCGATCGTCGTCTCGTCGTCCTCCGGAGGGACGCAGGCCGGACTCGAAGTCGGGAAGAGGCTCTTCGGCATGGACCGGATGAAGGTGATCGGCATCAGTCCCGACGACTCCGCCGGGGAGATCGTCGGGAACATCGCGAAGGCGATGGGGCCCATGTTCGCGACCCTTGGCCTGGAGGAGTGCGGGATCGCGGCGGGGATCACGGTCGATGACGGATATGCCGGAGAAGCCTATGGAGTCCCGACCGAGGCCTCCAGGGAAGCCGGTCGGCTATGGTCCGAGACCGAGGGCATCCTTTTGGACCCGGTGTATACGGCTAAGGCCTCGGCGGGCCTTTTCGCCCGCATCCGGAGCGGACTGTTCCTGCGCTCCCAGCGCGTCCTTTTCTGGCACACCGGAGGGCTGATCAATCTTTTCAACGGGCTTGATACGTGAGGATCGTTCGCCTTCCGTGAACGGGCCGTCGTGACCTGGGACCCGGGATCGGTGCCCGCCGATCAGCCTGGAGATCAGGCGAACGGACCTTGACACCCCTCAAGGGGGGATGCCGGGAGGTAGCGATCTTCAGGACTGGCCTAATTTTTTGAAGATCCCGTCCTTGACGATCTTCAAGGATTGGGGATCGACCCGATCGAAGGTGCAGAAGACCGGGATCCTGCCCGCCGCGAGCTTCTTAACGTCCTCGAAGACGGGGGGGGTGGCCAGAAGGACATCGGCGGATCCCAGCAGGGCTTGAACCTTCTCCGTCTCGGCCAGGGTACAGGAGGTCTGGTTGAGCTTGCGACCGAACTCCGATTTGAGGAGTTCCTGGTACATGGGGACGGACTCCTTGTCCCGGCTGATGAAGCCGAAGCGCGCGTTCTTATCGAAGGCGCTGAGCTTGCCCAAAGTGTCCGGGGACATGTTGGTGATCAGGATATCGATGTCGACCGGAAGGTCGCCGACGATGTCCTTGACCTCGTTGACGTGAAACCCCGTGGTGACGATGCCCAGGAGGTCGTCCCCTTCCGGGAGCCTCTTGCGTAACTCCTCCTTCAGGTCCGTGAGGAGGATGGGTTTGACCTTGATGTGCAGGGCCTGGGCGAGCGTTTGCGAGATCTCCCGGACCTGGAGAAGGTTGCACTCGGTGAAGATGACGGATTTTTTCGATTGGTCGCGGGAGATCCCGGAAAGGATGGCCTCGACGAGCGCTCGGATTTCGTCAACGGTCCGTCCTTCCTGGAAGAGCCCGTTGAGGTCCCTTTGCACGAGGGCTTCAGGGCGAAGGGGGGCGTCGGCCTCCCCGTCCTGGCGGGCCTTGATCTTCCGGACGGCATCCTTATGAAGGGTGGCGAAGGTCCCCCGCCCGGGGCTCATGGCGATGAGCTTCTCCTTCTCGAGTTCCTTGTAAGCTTTCCGGACGGTCTCGAAATTGATCTTCAGCTCCCCGGCCAGCTGGACGACGCCCGGAAGTTGGTCGCCGTCATGGATGGCCCCGGTGGAGATGAAGTACTTGATCAAGTCCTTGAGCTGGAGATACAGCGGCATGCGGTTGTTCTTGTCTATGAACCATTTGATCATTTCGTTCCTCGCTGACTTCGAGCCTATTCTATCGAAGTCCTCCGATCGAATTCAAGCTTTCCCTTACCCCAGGCTTTCCGTGTAGAGGCGGACCCAGTTGCCGCCCATGATCTTGTCGATCTCGGAGGATCCGTACCCCTTCTTTTCCAGGGCGGCCTGGATGGTGTAGAAGCGCCGCATGTTGTTGAGCTCGGGGATGATGCAATGGGTGGGGAGCCTGTCGAAGCCGAGGATCCCTTCATGCTGCTTCCACCACGGGAAGTAGCCTTTGACGGCTTCCGCGTTGTCGTTCCCGAGCTTGGCGGCCTCGAGCTGGCCCGCGACGTCATAGTCGTTGGAGATGCCGACGGCGTCGATGCCGCCGATCTTAATGACGTGCTCGAGTTGACGGATATAAGAGTCCACCGTGGGGACGGGCTCGTCCGTCAGCCAAAAGCTCATAGAAAATATCCCCACGACGCCGCCCGTATCAGCGACGGCACGGATCACGGGATCGGTCACGCAGCGGGCGTTGTTGACCAGGGCCCGGCAGCCGGTGTGGGAGACGATGACCGGCTTCTTCGTCAGCTTGCAGACCTCGAGCCCCATGACCTCGTTGCCGTGGGAAATGTCAGGGACGATGCCCAGCACGTTCATCTTCTCCAACGCCTTCCGGCCAAGCTCGGTGAGGCCCTTCCATTCCTTGACCAGCGCCCCCCCCGAGTAGGCGTTGTCATAGTGATGCGTATATTGAAGAACGCGCAGGCCGAGCTCGTAAAAGACGTCCATTGTCTCGACATCTTCCGAAAGGGACTCGGTACTCTGGAATTGGAGGAAGACCGCCGTTCGCCCGGTCCGCCGGGCTTCCGGGATCTGGCTCCCCTTCGTGGCCAGGAACATGCCCTGGTCGTTCGTCCGGAGGAACTTGACGGCCGCCGCGGTGGACTTGAGCGTGGGGACCAGGCGGCGGATGAACTTGTCGCCGACCATCTCCCCCGTCGAAACGTCCCAGACGAGGCCGCTCAGTCCCGAATTCCGGAAGCGGTTCGCCCGTGCCCCCGAAGAACGTCATCCCATCGAAATAGAGGGGATGGGCTTTGCGTTCCTCGGCGACGGCGGCCAGCGCGTCCTGGGTTTGAAGGCTCCGCCCTCCCCGCCCGAACCCTATCCCCGGGGCCAGACAGGTTCCGGCAGCCGCCGTCAACCCTTTGGCGACAAAATCACGTCTCTTCATAGGATTCTCCTCTCTCAATAGATCTGGCCGAGGACCGGTTTGAGGACGCTCTCCGGCTCGAACACGACTCCCCCTTTGACGACCCTGTGGACGGACCGCACCCGGCGGATGTCCTCAAGCGGATTGCCGTCGAGGATGACGAAATCGGCGAGCTTGCCGGCCTCCAGGGAGCCCAATAGGTCGCTCCGTCCGATGGCCCGGGCGCCATTGATGGTCGCCGCGCGGAGGACGTCCATCGGAGAGAGGCCGGCCTCGGCGAAGATCTCCATCTCCCTCCAGAGGCCGTACCCCGGAAGGAGCGTAAATCCCACCTGGTCGGTCCCGGTGCTGAGGATGCAGCCCGCGTCATGGGCCATCTTGATGAATTGCCGGATCTTCGTCATGATCTGGGCGCCGTTGGGAACAAAGGGTTTGGCGATCCTTTCCTCGACCTTGGCCCAGGCCTCCGGCGTCAGGAATCTCTTCTCCTCGTCGAGGTGCTGGGTCACGACGTCGAGGGGCTCCAGCACCCCGGCCGTCGGCGTCAGGACGACCATGGCCTCGGCGGCCAGAAGAAGGATCTCCTTGATCTCCGGGCGGGAAAGATCCACGGAGGCCAGCCAGGCGTAGGGGTTCTTCGGATCCTTGGCGGCGGCATCCGCCGGCTCGATCTCCGGCATGGCCAGAATGCCATGAAAAAGCTCGTCGATCCCCATGAGGATCGCCTCTTTCCAAGGCGTTGCGCCGAGATGTCCGATGACCTTGACCCCATGGAGGTGGCCGAACTCGATGGCCGTCCGGAGGAGGTCTTCCTTCATGTTCGCATAGACCTTGACCGAGGTCGCCCCGGCCTTGATCCACGCCTCGATCTTGAGCCGGACCTCCTCGGGGGTGCGGACCGGGTTCATCCAGCCCACGGTCACGGGGTCCCCCTCGATATACGGCCCGGATTGGAAGTATCGCGGTCCGAGGACGCGGCCGGAGTCGATCCGGTTCCGGAGGCCCATGTCGCCCTCCGGTTCCATCGAACCCGGGCTCCTCACCGTGGTCACCCCGGCCGCGAGAAAGAGCGGGGCCAGGAGGTCACAGGTCGTGTGTCTCCGGGCGAGTCCTCCGAACAGATGCCCATGCGTGTCGATGAGGCCGGGGATCACCGTCTTCGCGCTGAAGTCGACGACCTTGAAGGATCCCGGCAGGCGCGCCGAGCCCGCCTGTCCGATCCACAGGATCTTTCCTCCGGCCGTGACGATCACGGCGTCCCGGAGGACCTGGCCCGAGGCGGGATCGATGAGAACTCCGCACTTGAAAACCGAGGCCTCCGTTTGCGGGAGGATTCTCTTGGTTTGAGCGAAGGCCGTCCGGCGACAACAGGAAAGGCAGGGCGATAAGCCATCCGATGACCGCGGAAGCTATCCGGCGCTTTATCATGAGGGCCTCCTTGGATACGATTTCATTGACCCTTCGCGGCTGATGGACGACATTGTATATTATTATACATAAATATATTTATTCCGGGCGACTGTCAAGACTTTATTGAGGACGGGATGCACGAGGGCACAGGCGGAAATTCTTAGGGAGTCCGGAATGCTCGGATCGAATATGATCCGTTCTGCGATCCGCGGCCTTGTCAACCCCTCGACTCCCCGGCGCTAATGCCGGGGCTCAGCGGCGGGGTCGTTTTCCCTGGGCCTGAAGATGGGGATCCAATCCGGGAATCCGTTCCCGACAAAATAGGCCCCGACAGCCTCGAAGGCTGCCGGGTAGAAATCCCCGACGGAGAGCGCCGTATGCCTGAGTCCCGGAATGACGGCGAGCTTCTTTGCGGCCTGCCATTCGGCGACCGCTTTCCGAAGAGACCTGTCCTTCCCGGTGAGCCCCTCCGGGGGGCGGGCGAGAAGCCCCTCGTAACGTTCGGCCGTGTCCTGGTCGATCCAGATCTCTCGGACCATGTCCAGCGGGATCCCGCCCGGGATCTTGGGATAGGGATCCATGATCCCATATTCCTTATCGATCTCCGCCTCGAGGACGGCCTTCCCTTCATCCCGCAAACGATTGAAGCCGAGCGCGGAGATGACGAAGATCGCGGGACTCGAGGACAGGTTGTGGAATGGACCCACGGCCCAGACGTGAGGGACGCGAGTCAGGTAGCTCGCGCCGTCAACGCGCCCGGCAAGGAGGGCTTCATCCAGTCCGTCCCTGCCGTGATAAAGAAGGCCATCCCCGAATTCAAGCGCACGGCCGCTCCTCACAAGGGCCTTCTGCTCGGGCCGTCGGTCCACCCGTTCCTCAATGTAAAGCCATTCGAGATGAACGCGTCCGCCCAAGGTCTTGAGCTTTCGGACCTGGGGGAGGAGGTCGACGCCAGCGGTGACGGGCTCTTGGGCGGCGCGAACCGCTCCGAGGGGAAAGCCCAGCGATCCCCAAAACAGGAGGAGTGTCAGGGCCGGGCGGAAGTTCCGCGCGCGGCAGGGTTTTCTTCGATCCATCGGCTTGATCCTCCGGATCATAGGCCCCGAGTGATGAATCCTGTCACGGCGAATAAGACCAGGGCGACCGAGGCGGCGATGAGCGCGTAGGGGAGCTGGGTCCTGATGTGATCCACGACCCTGACGCGCGCGGCCATGCCCGTGACGATGCTCGTATCGGAAACGGGCGAGCAGTTGTCCCCGAAGACGCCTCCGCTGATGCAGGCGGCGAAAACGAGGGCGGGCTTGACGCCGAGGGCGGAGGCCATGGGAAGGGCGATGGGGACCAGGATGGCGAACGTCCCGTAGGACGTGCCCGTGGCGAAGGAGATCACGCAACCCAAGGCGAAAAGGAGGGCGGGAAGGAGGAAGGCCGGCAGCCCTTGTCCGGCCACTCCGGCCAGGAAGAGCCCCGTCCCCAGCTGTTTGCTCACGTCCCCGAGAGTCAGGGCCAGGACCAGCAGAGCGGCGACCGGAAGGAGCTCGCCCATTCCGTTGAAGAGGATGTCGATGATCTCGCCGAAGCGAAATGCTTTTTTTACGATCAGCAAGGCCCCCGCCGCGAAGATCGCGATGATCGCCGCATAAAAAACCGAGGAAGAGCCGGAACCCTTGATGATGTCCCCGCCCCCGGTTATGTAGAGGCTGACGAAGACCATGACCAGGAGGACGGCGACGGGCACGATCATGTAGAGCGCGTTCGGCTTGACGCCGGGCCGTCCGCCGCCGATGCCCGCCGACGCCTCCGAGGCGCTCTTGTCGGCGGGAGGCCCCGCCGCAGCCGCTTTCTCCGCCCTGCGCATCGGTCCGATCGTCAGTCCCGTGGACATGACGACCGCGACCAGGGCCAGGCTCGCGAGGCAATAATAGCTGTAGGGGATGGCGCCCACCAGGAGCCCCAGCGGAGACTTGACGTTCTGGGTCGCCAACAGGCTCATGTAGAAGGCCCCCCAGCTGTTGACGACGATGATGGCCACGAAATTGATGCTCACGGTATGAAGGAAATAGGCGAGCCGCTCCCTCGAGATCCGCAGCCGGTCGTAGATGGGCCTCATGAGGAAGCCGTTGACGAGGATGCTCGAATAGCACTCGATGAAGATCGAGATGCCCAGGAGGAACGTCAGGGGGAAGACGCCGCGCTTGGTCTTGAGGAGCTTCGTTCTCTCGACCAGGCCGATGAATCCCTGGAAACCGTTGGATTCCCGGATGAGGGCCAGGAGGCCGCCCACGAGGAGGCTGAAAACGATGATCTCGATATTGCCCTTGGCGGAGGATACCCTCAAGGCCTCATCCAAGGTCCTGAAGAAGGACGGCAGGACGCGGCCGCCGGTGAGGATGATCTCCCCGATCCACACCCCGAGGAAGAGGGCGGGCAGGAGCTGTTTCTTCCAGAGCGCGAGTCCGATCGCCACGATCGGGGGGATGAGCGACAGAACACCGAACGTGTCCGACAAATTATTCCTCCTTGCGGAAGCCCTCGGGCCCCGCCATTATTCTCGAAGCCGCCGACGATAACAAGGGGTCCCGGCGAAGGCCTATTCGAAGAGGGTGATCAGCCCGCCCGTATGCCAGAAAAGGACGTTCCGGCCCGCCGGGAACCGACCGTTCCGGCAATGGTCCAGGAGCCCCGCGGCGGACTTGCTCGTGTAAACGGGATCGAGGAGGATCCCTTCGGTCCGGGCGAAGAGGTCGGTCGCTTCCCGGGACGCTTCCGACGGGATCCCGTATCCGTCTCCGATATAGTGATCGTCGACGACGATCTCCGACGGGCCCGCTTCGCCCCGGAGTCCGAGCCGTTCGAGCATCGGCCCCACGATCCCCGCGATGGACTCCCGGATCGTTGCCGGAGGGTCGTCGGGGCTTATCCCGACGATCCGGAGCCCGGGCCTGCCGAAAAGCCTTTTCCCGACCTCAAGCCCGGCCTGGGTCCCTCCCGAAGAGCTCGCGATGACGATGGCGTCGAATTCGACGCCCATCTCGTTCTCCTGGCGCACCAGTTCCTCGAAGGCGTTGACGAAGCCGAAGGACCCGATCTCGTCGGAAGCGCCGAGGGGGATTGTGTAGACGACCTCCCCGCGGGCCCGAAGCCCGGCGGCGACCTCGGCCATTCGTCCGGGCCTGTCCCCGCGCTTGTCGACGGGGTGGATCTCCACGCCCAACATATTCTCAATGCGGTAGTTGGCCGTTGGCGGCTCCGGGGGCGCGCCGCTCAGGACCAACGCGCACTTCAGGCCGCAGCGCCGGGCGACAAGGGCCGTGATGCGGGCGTGGTTGGATTGGACGGAACCGATGGTGACGACGGCGGTCGCGCCTTTGGCCCGGACGTCGGCCATGACGTATTCGAGCTTCCGGATCTTGTTCCCGCCGACAAGGTAGCCGAGGAAGTCATCCCGCTTGATGAAGATATTCGGGGAACGGGGGATCTCCTTTTCGATGAAAGCGCAGCGTTCGATGGGAGTCCCCAGGTTGACCAGCGGCATTCTCGGGGTGGCGCGAAACGCCTCGAGCGGCTTCAGGATCTTGTTCAAGGATGGTTCTCCTTCCGTCCGATTCCTGTTCAAGGGGACTTGCGGAGCAGGACGACGCCATGGGACGCATCCGTCACCCGTCCGTTCTCGAGGCTGATCTTCCCGTTGACGAGAACATGAGATATGCCCGCGCTGAACCGGCGCGGGGCGTCAAAGGTCGCTTCGTCCCTGACGGAGGCCGGATCAAAGACGACGAGGTCCGCTTTGCAGCCCGGCCTGACCAGGCCCCGGTCTTCGAGGCGCAACAGCATGGCCGGGAGCGACGTCATTTTCCGGACGGCCTCTTCGAGACCCAGAACCCCTTCCTCGCGGACATACTTCCGCAACACCCGGGGGAACGTCCCGTAGTTCCGGGGGTGGACGCTGGACTCCCCCTCGGCGATGACCGAACCGTCCGAGCCGAGCATCGCCCAGGGCTGTTTCAAGGCCTGGAGGACGTCGTCCTCGGACATCGTGCTCAGGGAAATGGTCACGCCGTCCCCTTCTTCCAGATAGAGATCCGCGGCGATGTCGAACTCCGGCCGCTTCCGCTCGGCGGCCAGGTCACAGAACATCCTGCCGATGAGCTCGGGGTGTTTGCGACTGCCCATGATGCTGAAATTCAGCCAGCCTCCTTTGGCCACCCAATTGACCCGGTCGGGCAATCCCTCCTCCGTCGCCTTCCGGATCCGTTCCCGGGCGCCCGGGTCCCGCAGGGCCTTGGCCAGCTCGCTCGCGTAGCGGGCCGCCAGAGCGGCGCTTTCCTCTCCGCTGATCCCCTCGCGCGCCGCCGCTTTCTCCAGCTCATCGAAAGGTCCGAGGCCGGGAGGGACGCTGAACACGATCTCGAGCGGAACCGTGGCCGAGTTGCTGTAGGGATACATGTCGGCCGTGATCTCCACGCCGCGCTCCCGGGCCTCGCGAACGAGGCGGACCGCCTTTCCCAAAGAACCCCAATTCAGCTTTCCGGTCGCCTTGAAATGGGAGATGTTGGCCCGGGCGCCCGATTCCTCGCCGATGCGGATCGTCTCCCGGACCGCGTCGAGCAAGTTCTCCTCTTCGCTCCGCATGTGGGAGCTGTAGATCCCCCCGAACTCGGCGACGACCCGGGCCAGGGCGATGATCTCTTCGGTCCCCGCGTTGCGGTCGGGGATATATTGAAGGCCCGTCGAAAGGCCCCAGGCCCCCTCTTCCAAGGCGCGGCGCAGGAGCGCTCTCATCCGATCCAACTCTTCGGCGGAGGGAGCCCGGTTCTCCGTCCCCAGGACTTCCCTCCGGATCGTTCCGAACCCGGCCAGGATAACGGCGTTCGTCCCGATGTTCGCCATGGTCCGGGAGGCCTCTAGGACCTTGAGCGGACCGTATCCGCAATTGCCGGTCACGACCGTGGTCACGCCCTGAGTGATGTAGTTCAGATTGGCCTTCAGCGCCGGGCTGGAGAGCCCCGTTTCGCAATGGGTGTGCATGTCGATGAAACCCGGAGTGACGACCTGGCCCCGGGCGTCGATGATCCGGGAAGCCGACCGGCCCTTCAGGCGTCCTACGGCCGCAATGCTGTCGCCCCTGACGGCGATATCGGCATAGAACCAGGGGTTTCCCGTGCCATCGATGACCCGGCCGTTGGCGATGATGAGATCATAGTCCGGGGACTTCCGAGCCGCCCCGCATCCGGCACAAGAGAGGAAAAGTAGGAGAACTCCCGTCCATCCCAGGATTCTTTTAATTCTCATAGCCACCTCAAAGCCGCGGGACCTAAAGCGCCCGCCGGGTTCATGACGAATCCTCGTTTCCAATATTTCTTATATATATATAAATATAATACTATGTCACGCCATGTCAAGGATTGCCCGTCATTATCGGCCAAAAGAGGATTCCGTTGTAACGATCCCGGAAAGATCGCGGTCGCCGACGGAGGCCGATCCAAGCCCACAGGCTGCTTTGCCAGGATCACGAAGATCAGGAACGGGTCAGAGCAGGTTTTCGACGACCTTTCCGGCGACGATGACCAGCTTCAGGCGGGCCGGGCCGGTGATCGGGTCCTGGTCATAGACGACGATGTCCGCCGACTTCCCCTTTTCCAGCGAACCTACGCTGTCCTCCGCCCCGAAGATCTCCGCCGCGTTAATCGTCAGCGCCTTGAGGGCCTCTTTATACGGCAACCCGGCGGCCACGGCCATCCGGGCCTGGGCCGCAAGGTCCCCCAGGTTGGTGGACGAACCGGTCTCAAAGGCGATCTTCACTCCGGCTTTTTGGAGAAGGGCGGCATTCTCGGCGATCGCGCCTCCGGTTTCGACCGTCAGGCGGTAAGCCGCCCGCGGCCTCAGGAGGACCGGGATTCTCAGAGCGGCCAGCTTTTCCTTGACCTTGTAGGCGTCCGCGCCGCCGTTCAGGATGATCTTCAGCTTGAACTCGTCCGCGATCCTGAGCGCGGTCAGGATGTCGTCCAGCCGGTCGACGGACAGGATCAACGGCATCCGGGCTTCGAGGACGGGCAGGAGGGATTGGGACACGGGGTTCGCGGCCGGGGCAACCGGTCTTTCCTCCTCTCCGGGCTTCCCCTCCTTCTTCTTCTGTTCGTAAGCCCGGGCTTTCTTTTCGTAGGCCGCAACCTCACCCTTATAGGTTTGGGCATCCAACAGCGTCTGCCTCAGCAACGCGGCCTCTCCCATCCGGGTCATGGGCATCTGGTTTTTCTTGCCGTAGCGAAGCTTCGGGGCCTCTCCCAGGCTGCCGTGAACCCCGACGGGGAACTTGACGATCATCGTCGCGACGTCGGCCCCGTCCAGGCGCACGAGGGCGCTCTGCCCGGAGAGGAGGTTACCGATCGCCGGCGCCACGAGGACCGTGGTGACGCCCGCTCTTCTCGCCAGGGGGATAAATTCGCTGCCGGGATCAAAGCCGTCGATGATCCGCAGGTGCGGGGTCACCGGAGATGTCGCTTCGTCGTCATCCCCCCCGATCGTTCCCTTGTCCGAAGCTCCCAGGTTCGTGAAAGCATCGATGAACCCTGGGTAGGCGGCATATTTCGAAGCGTCGATGACTTGAGCTCCCTCCGGGACCGGTATGTCCGTGCCCATGGCGGCGATCGTGCCGTTCCTGATGAGGATGACTCCCGGCTCGAGAACCCCCCGCGTTACGGTCACGATCCTGGCCGTCTTGAGGACCAGGGGCCTTTCGTCGCCCGCAGGGGCCCCCCAGCAAAGGGTTCCCCCAACGGCCGCCAGGAGCGCCAGCCAAAGCATTCTATCCTGCTTTCGCATGGTTCGTCTCCTTGCCGGTCACCGGGTGGGGCGGACGTGTTCCTCGTCCGTCCTTAGATAGACGATCTTGCCGCCCGCCAGGACGGCTTCCGGGATGGACCGGGTCCGGAAGGGATGGCCTCGCAGAATGAGGAAGTCGGCCTCCTTTCCGGGCTCCAGGCTCCCGGCACCCGCGTCGTATCCGATGATGCGCGCGGCATCAATGGTCAAGGCCTTCAAGGCGGCTTCTTCCGGCATGCCGTTCCTCACGGCGAAAGCCGCCAGCTCGAGGAGATCGCCGCCCGACCAGCCGAGGCCCGGCGTATACCAGGAGCCTTCCTGTGGCCGGAAGGCGACCCGGATGCCTGCCTTGGACAGGATGGCCGGGGTCCGCGGATCGAAGCCGCGGTCCTCGATCTGACCGGCGCCGCGGAGCAGGTCCTCTATGATCACCGGGATATCCCGCTTCTTGAGCTCACCGGCGAGCTTCCAGGCGTCGGTCGCCCCGTCCAGGATGACCTTGAGCTTGAACTCGTCGGCGATACGGAGGGCGGTGCGGATATCGTCCTCGCGTTCGGCGTGGATAAGTGCGGGTGTCTCGCCCCTGAGCACCGGCAGGAGGGCTTCCATGGCGAGGTCTTTCTGGGGCGCCTTCCCCTTTTTATCTTTATCGTATCTTTCGGTCTTCTCCCTGTATTCCTGGGCCTTGACGAGAGTTTCCCGAAGCAGGGCCGCCAGGCCCATCCGGGTGGATGGCATCTGGTCGGTCCGCTTGGCGGAGACGCCGAAACCGAAGATCATGACCGCTTTGTCCTTGACGATCATTTTGTCAGCCACATCGCCCACCGTCTTGATGACGGCGCCAAGGCCGCCGATGACGTTCCGGTCGCCGGGTGTCACGAGGGCCGTGGTGATCCCGATCTGCCGGGCATAATTGAACAGGGGCGCCTGGGGTTCGAGGGCGTGCCGGACCTCCATTTCCGGGGCGATGGGGCTCGAGGCCTCGTCCACGGAGCTCTGATTCCTCCAGTTCCCGGAGATCCCGATATAGGAACGGGGCGCGACGAGCCCGGGCATGATCACGAAATCCCCGGCGTCAAGCACCGGCAGGCCTGCGGGGACCGCGACGTCGGTCCCGACCTTTTCGATCTTTCCGTCGCTGACCAGGATGATTGCGTCCTTCAGGGGTGCTCCGGCCATCGTGTAAACGGTCCCGCCTTTCAGGGCGAACCGGGCGGAGGAAGCGATCTCCGGAGGGACCGTCAGCTTGCCGGGGGCCGGGGCGACGGCCGGAAGGGGCTCGACGCTCTTCGATGCCCGCGCCTCGTACTCCACCTTACCTTCGATGATGACCTTCTCGACGTTCGTCAGCAGTTCGAAGGGCTCGCCGTCGAGGAGGACGAGGTCGGCGTCCTTTCCGGTTTCCAGGCTTCCGACCCGGTCGTCGAGGCCCGCCGCCTCGGCCTCGTTTATCGTCACGGACTTGAGGGCGTCCTCCTCGCTCATGCCGTAGCGGACGCAGAGAGCGGCGAGCTGGCGGAGGTTCTGCTGGCCTCCGCCCAAGGCGTCGGTCTGGAGGGAGACTTTGAGCCCGGCCCTGGCCAGGATGGCGGGGCCGTTCTTGAATTCGCGCGTATCGTCGAAGTAGCTGAAGAACATCGGCGGCCCGACGTTGAAATAAACGTCCTTTCTTTTGGCCAGCTCGTCCACCACGAGATAAGCCCAATAGCAATGGCCCAGACTGAGCCTGAAGTGGAATTCGTCGGCCAGCCGGATGCAGGTCAGGACTTCCGAGGCCGTGGCGCAATGGATGTGGACCGGGATCTCCCTCTTCAGGGCCCGGACGATAACCTCCTTGCCCAGGTCCCGCTTCGGAGGCGCCACATCCTTGCCGTCCTTCTTGTCCTTCTCGTAGGTTTCCCAGCTTGTTCGATATTCCTGAGCCTCTAGAAAAGCCTTCCGGGCCAGATGGTAGACTCCCATGAGAGTCATCGGCATCTTCTTCTTCTCGCCGTAGACCCCGACGGGATTCCCCTCGATGGCCATCTTCAGGTTGGCGACGTCCTTAAGGACCATGTCCTCGGGGGGGCCGCTCTTGAGCTTGACGGCGACCCCCGCGCCCCCGATGACGTTCCCGCTTCCGGGAAGGGCGACGATGGTCGTGACGCCGCCCGCCCTGCCGACCGGGATGGCCGGGTCTTCGAAGTTGAACGAATCGAGGGCCCGGACCTGGGGCGTGACGGGGTTCGTCATTTCGTTGCCGTCGGCGTTTTCTTCGACGTTAGGGGTGCTGTAGACACCGAGATGGGAATGGATGTCGATAAGGCCGGGGATGACGACTTGGGCATTGATCTCCCGGGCGTTGCGCGGGATGGGGATATTTTTCCCGATCCCGGCGATCTTCCCGTTTTCGATGAGGATCATCCCGTCCTGGATCATTCCCCGGGTCGCCGTATAAATTTTTTGGGCCGCTACCGACGAGATCAAGGCCAATACGATTGACATGGTGGTCGAGTGGCTTGCTGCCGGTCTTGACCCGCAAAAGAGCACATTCTTTATTCAGTCGATGATCTAGGAACATGCCGAACTCTTCCTCTTGCTCTCCATGATTACCCCCTTGGCCTGGCCGGAGCGGAATCCCACGCATAGGAGATGAGGGAAGCAGCCTTCCCAGAAGGATCTCTCGACCTTCGGATTCCTGGGGCTATCCGGTGCTGCAGGCGGCGGACATCATCATGTACAAAGCCTTCGGTGTGCCGGTCGGTGCGGATCAGCTCCCCCATGTGGAACTGACTCGCGAGATCGCCCGGCGTTTCAATTTCCTCTACGGGGAGGTCTTCCCCATCCCCGAGCCGCTCTTGGCCGAGGTGCCGAGCTCTCGGGGATCGACGGGCGAAAGATGAGCAAATCCTTCGACAACTCGATCTGCATCTCCGATCTGAGGGAGAGGCCTTGCAGAAAAAGGTCGCGGCGACGTTCACCGACCCCCAAC
>CAWEYF010000011.1:0-100241 GCA_963813235.1 Candidatus Aminicenantota bacterium
AGCAAGCCTCGTCGGCCTTTTCGTCGCTCTGTTCATGTGGCGGACCGGCCCCCTGGGCGGACTCGGTCTTATCTACACCCCGGCGGCCATGGTGATCGCCCAAGTGATCATCGTCGTGCCGATCATCGCGGGGCTATCCCTGGCGGCCTTCCAGAACGTCGATCCCCTGGCCGTCCTCCAGGCCAGGGCCCTGGGAGCTTCGAACCTCCAATCGGCGCTCGTCCTGTTCCGGGAGGCCCGCCTCCCCCAGCTGGCGGCCGTGATGGCCGGCTTCGGCGGGGCCATCTCCGAGGTCGGGGCCGTCCTAATGGTCGGCGGGAACCTCAAGGGACGGACGCGGGTCCTGACGACGGCCATCGTCCAGGAGACGCGGATGGGACGCTTCGAGGTCGCGATCGCGCTTTCCATCGTCCTCCTGGCCCTGAGCTTCGCCGTCAATTTTTTCCTCACCTCGATCCAACAAAAAGGAGCCAAGGCGTGGAGACCGCGCACCTGGAGATGACGGGCGTCCGTCACGACTACGGGCCGGTCACGGTCCTGGACGTCCCCCGCTTCTCCGTTTTTCGCGGGGAATGCCTCGCCGTTCTGGGGCCCAACGGGTCCGGCAAGAGCACGCTCCTGCGTCTTGCCTCCCTCCAGGAAAGGCCCACCCAAGGGACGATTGCCTACCGTGGCGAGGAGGTCGGCCGGCGGAACGGCTTGGATGTCAGGCGCCGCTTCGTGCTCTTGCTCCAGAGGCCCTTCCTCTTCGCCGGCTCCGTCGAACGGAACATCCTTTACGGGATGAAGGTCCGCAGGGTCCCCCGTCCCGAAATGAAGCGGCGGCTCGAAAAGGCGGCCTCTCTTTTTTCCGTAGGGCATCTTCTCGGCCGGGACGCCCGGAAGCTTTCGGGAGGGGAGGTCCAACGGGTCAACCTGGCCCGGGCGTTCGTCCTCGAGCCCGACATCCTGTTCCTCGACGAGCCGTTCTCCCCGCTGGACGCCCCGAGCCGCGAAGAGCTCATCGCCGAGCTCGGACGCGTCCTCAAAGCGACCGGCCAAACCGCCGTCTTCGTCACGCACCACCGGGAAGAGGCCGCATACTTGGGAGACCGCCTAGCCGTCCTCGTCCGCGGGAAGCTTCTGCAGGAGGGCCGGACCGAAGAGGTCTTCGCGGCGCCGGCCGACGACGAGGCGGCGAGGCTCCTCGGTCACGCGACGCTCCTCAAGGGCGTCGTCGAGGAACAGCGGGGGGACCTCCTGGTCGTCTCCCACGGCGGACATCGGATCCTGGCGGCCGGCCGGGCCGATGCGCATTCCGAAGTACTGCTCTTCGTCAGGCCCGAGGACGTTCTTCTCGCCAAGCAGCGGTTCGAGAGCAGCGTCCGGAACTGGTTCGAAGGACGGGTGGTCGAGGTCGCGCCGTCCGACCGTTTCGCCCTCATCACCCTTGACTGCGGGTTCCCGCTGAAGGCCCTGCTGACGAAGGCGTCCGTCGAGGAGCTAGGCATCCGGCCCGGGGAGACCGCTTGGGCCGGGGTCAAGGCGTCTTCCTTGAGGGCCCTTCCAGCCGCCGCCGAGAACCGGGACGGAGAGGCGTGACATGATCGACTATGAAGCGGCCCGGAAGGCGGTCTTCGATGCGGCCCGACCCCTGGGGACGGAGGAGATCCGACTGGAGGAGGCCTTTCGGAGGGTCCTTGCGGCCGACATCGTCTCGCCCCGTGACCTCCCCCCATTCGACAATTCGGCCATGGACGGGTACGCCGTCCGGAGCCGGGATACGGTGGCGGGCACGGTCTCCCTGCGCCTGACCGGGGAAGCCCCCGCCGGGACGGTGCTGTCTGAGCCTGTCGCCCCCGGGACAGCGGTCAAGATCATGACCGGGGCCCCCGTCCCGCCCGAAGCCGACGCCGTCATCCCGCGCGAGGATGTTCGGGAACTCCCGGGGGAGATCGTCGTCGCCCGGCCGGTCGCTTCGGGGGCGAACATCCGCCGATCGGGTGAGGACATCCGGGAAGGGGAAACCGCCCTTGAAAAAGGCGCATTCCTCAATTCGGCCGCGATCGGCTTTATCGCCGCGCTCGGGATCGCGAAGGTCCCGGTATCCCTTCGGCCCGCCGTTGCCGCCATCACGACGGGCGGGGAGATCAGGGACGTTGCAGAGGCCCTTGATCCCGGGGCGATCTACGACAGCAACAGTCACGTCCTCAGGGCCCAGATCGCATCCGCCGGTGCCTTGATCTCTTTCGCCGGCAGCGCCGGTGACGACCTGGGCGCGACCGTCGCCGTCCTCCGCGACGCCCTTCGGACCTCCCGGGTCGTCCTCACGACGGGCGGCGTTTCGATGGGGGATTACGACCTCGTCCGTGACGCCTTCGAGGCGATCGGGGCGCGGCGCGTCTTCTGGAAGGTCGCCCAGAAGCCCGGCATGCCCCTGGCTTTTTATGTCCTCGACGGAGCGGACGGCCCCCGTTGGCTTTTCGGGTTGCCCGGCAACCCCGGGGCCGTGATGATCCTATTCGAGGAGTACGTGCGCCCCTTCCTCGGCCTCCTTTCGGGCCGGACCGGCTTCCTTCCCCTTGAATTCGAGGCCAGGCTGATCCGGGACGTCAAAAAGAAAAAGGGCCGCCTTCATTTCCTCCGCGTCAAGCTTGTGATGCGAAGCGGGGAGGTCTGGGCGGAAGAAACGGGCGGGCAGGGGTCGGGCCTCCTGAGGAGCCTGGTCCCTGTTGATGCCCTGGCCCTGATCCCGTCCGAAGCGGAATCCCTGCCGGCCGGGGCGGCGGTCAGGGTCCACAAGGTCGAATGGTAGCATGAAAGATCTCCACGACCGGCCGATCAACTACATGCGTTTGTCGGTGACCGACCGGTGCAACCTGCGCTGTTTCTATTGCTCCCCCGGCCGCGAGTTCCGCTTCCTCCCCCCGGAGGAGATCCTGTCCTACGAGGAGTTCCTGCGGCTGGCCCGGCTCGCCCTGGATATCGGCGTCGTCAAGTTCCGGGTGACGGGCGGGGAACCCCTCGTCCGCAAGGGGCTCGCGGGATTCGTCCGGTCGCTCGTCGGCCTCAAGGGGGCGGACGACGTCTCCCTGACCACCAACGGCATCCTGCTCAAGGACCATCTGAACGAGCTTTGGGATGCCGGCCTGAGGCGGATCAACATCAGCCTGGACACGTTGGACCCGCAGACGTTCGGGGAGATCACCGGAGGGGGAAGGCTGGCCGACGTTCTCGGGGGCATCGACGGCGCCCTCGCCAAGGGCTTTGCGCCGGTCAAGATCAACGTCGTCCTCCTCAAGGGCAAGAACGACGACTTTTCACGATTCGTCGCCCTGGCCCGGGAGAAACCCGTCCACGTCCGTTTCATAGAGCTCATGGACTTCTCTCCCGCCAAAGGCTATTTCGTCTCGTGCGGCGAAGCCAGGGCCCGGCTTGCCTCTTTTGGCCCGCTGGAAAGGGCGCCGGCCCCGGAAGGCGCCGGACCTGCGCGATACTACTCGATCCCCGGGCTGGCGGGGAGCTTCGGGTTCATCAGCCCCTATTCCGACCACTTCTGCGCGTCCTGCAACAGGCTCCGTATATCGGCCGACGGACGCCTCCTCCCCTGTCTGTTCGCCGCGGACGCGGTCGACATCAAGGCCCTGATGAGGGCCGGCATCGACGATGAACGCCTCACGGACGTCCTCAAGGACGCCCTGTCGCGGAAGCCGCGGGACAAAGAGGCGGCGGCCCGGGGAACGAGGGGGAACGGATTGAGGACGATCGGAGGCTAGATCCATGAAGATGACGCATATCGATACGAAAGGCCGGCCGCGCATGGTCGATGTCGGCGGCAAGGCTGAAACCCAACGGACCGCCGCGGCCCGGGGCGAGGTCCGGCTCGACCGGAAAACGCTCGAACTCATCGCGGCGAGCGCTCTCCCCAAGGGCGAGGTCATGAACACCGCCCGCTTGGCCGGCATCCAGGCGGCGAAGAGGGCGTCCGAATGGATCCCGCTCTGCCACCCTCTGCGCCTGACCCATATCGACGTCGCGATCGTCCCCGTTCCCGACGAAGGGCTCGTCCGGGTGACCGCCACGGTCAAGGCTATCGACCGAACGGGCGCCGAGATGGAAGCCTTGACGGCCGTGGCCGCCGCCTGCCTGACCGTCTACGACATGTGCAAGGCGGTGGACAAGAGGATGATCATCGGAGATATCCGCGTCGTGTTCAAGAAAGGTGGAAAGAGTGGCCCGTTCAATTGGTGAGGCGGGGACCGTCGTTTCCGTCAATATCAGCCGGATAAAGGGCGTCCGCAAGGCCCCGGTCCCGGGGTGCCTGATCGTTCCCGGCCTCGGCTTCGAGGGCGACGCCCACTCGGGGGAAGGGCATCGCCAGGTCAGCCTTCTGGCCCTCGAAAGCATCGGAAAGATGAGAGCGATGGGGCTCGACGTCGGGCCCGGCGACTTCGCCGAGAACATCACGACCTCCGGGATCGAGCTCGTATCGCTTCCCGTCGGGACGGTCCTCCGCGTCGGCGGCGGCGTGCGGCTCGAGGTCAGCCAGGTCGGCAAGATCTGCCATGACCGTTGTGCCATCTTCGAGCGGGCCGGGGACTGCGTCATGCCCAAGGAGGGGGTCTTCGCCCGCGTTCTTGCGGGCGGACCGGTCGGGCCGGGAGACCGCGTCGAAGTCGAATCCCGTCCGGACGAAAAGGAGGAGGGCCATGCTTGAAGGCATCCGGTTCGCGGTCCTGACGATATCGGACCGTTCTTCGAGGGGTGAACGCGTCGATGCGAGCGGGCCGCTCCTCGGATCGATCGTCAGGGAGAACGGCGGCGGGGTTGTCCGTACGGGGGTCCTTCCCGACGACAGGCCGGCCATCCGGGCGGAGCTGGAGGCGGTCGCCGACTCCGGGGCCGCCGACGTCATCCTGACCACCGGAGGGACCGGGTTCGCGCCGCGCGACGTGACCCCTGAGGCGACCCGGGACGTCCTGGACAAGGAAGCCCCCGGGCTGGCCGAGGCCATGCGGGCCGAAAGCCTCAAGAAGACCGGGACTGCCATGCTATCTCGCGCCGTCGCCGGCATTCGGAAGGCCACCCTGATCATCAATCTCCCCGGAAGCCCGAAGGCCGCCCGCGAGAACCTCGAGGTCGTCCTGCCGGCGCTGGCCCACGCCGTCGAGCTGATGAAGGGCCGCGTCGGCGACTGCGGCAAGCCCTAAGCAGATCACCCGCGGCAGCCGAGCTGTAACTGCAGGCTTAGCCTGCGTTTAAATCGATTTATAGCGCAACCTAAAGGTTAAATATTGCGGCTACAACTCCCCCCTTTTCAAAAGGGGGTTTAGGGGAAATAGATTCCCCCCTTTTACAAAAGGGGGAGCGGGGGGTGAGAGGTTCCCCCCTTTGTAAAAAGGGGGAGCGTGGGGAGAGAGGTTCCCCCCTTTGTAAAAGGGGGGGTAGGGGGGATTTTTGACAGCCCCGGGCCCCTGTGCTATAAAAAACCCGAGATGAAGATCGTCGCCGTCGTCGGCCCGTCCGGAAGCGGCAAGACCACTCTTCTCGCCCGGCTCATTCCCGAGTTGCGGTCGCGGGGCTTGAGGGTCGGCGTCATCAAGCACACTCATAAGGACGTCTCCCTCGACAGAGAGGGCAAAGACACCTGGACATTCTCCGGAGCCGGGGCCGGGACGGTCGGGATCATCACCCCTTCCCGGGCGGCCATCTTCCTAAGAACGGCCCCAGACGTCGAGGACCTAGCCCGCCGTTTCTTTGCCGAAGCCGACATCGTCCTC
This sequence comes from Candidatus Aminicenantota bacterium, assembly GCA_963813235.1. Classification (GTDB taxonomy): domain Bacteria; phylum Acidobacteriota; class Aminicenantia; order Aminicenantales; family Saccharicenantaceae; genus JALHVH01. Next base: position 5,760 of record CAWEYF010000011.1, read on the forward strand.
GTCGAGGGCGGTAAAGCGATCGGCGGCCTGAAGAAGATCAGCCTGGTCCGCGAGGGCGCCGAGCGGATCGCGGTCCCTTCCGGATGAGCTCCTGGCCGTGGTTTCGGACGGCCCGGCCGCGGGCGATACGCCCGTCCTGCGGATTTCGCAGACGAAAGAACTTGCCGACCTATTGATCGGGTCGCCTCTGCCGCCGTCCGGAGCCGCCGCCGGCGAACTCTTCGCGAAGCGTGATCCGCGCGTTTTGGCCGCCTTGCGCAAGGGAACGGTCGGCATCGCCGGGGCCGGGGGCCTCGGTTCGAATATCGCGGTTTCGCTCGCCCGGGCCGGCGTCGGCCGGCTCATCGTCGCCGACCGCGACGCCGTCGAAGCATCCAACCTCAATCGACAGCAGTACTTCGTGAGCCAAATCGGACGGCGGAAGGTCGATGCCCTCAAGGAGAACCTGGAGGCGATCAACCCCTTCTCGGAATACGTCGTCCATGACGTCGAGGTAACGGCCGCGAACGTCGTTCCCCTCTTTGGAGAGGCGGATGTCATGGTCGAGGCGTTCGACCGGGCTGAGGCCAAGCGGATGCTGATCGAAATTTGGCTATCCCAACGGCCGGGGAGGCCCATCGTCGCGGCCTCGGGGCTCGCCGGGTACGGCGGGAATCGGAAGCTCCACAGCCGGAGGATGGGCGACCTGTACGTCTGCGGCGACGAGGAGAGCCAGTGCCCTGAGGGCGTGAGCCCGATGGCCCCCCGCGTCGCGATCGTCGCCAACCTCCAGGCCAACCTGGTCGTGGCGCTCCTGGTCAAACGAACGAAGAATGTTCAACGGCGATGAAAGCCGCCCCTCTCCCCCGACCCCCTGGAACCAGTCCCGGCGGTTCCCCCCCCTCGTGGATGGCGTGGTCCCCCCTCCGCTACGGGGGGCTTCAGGGCGGCCTTCATCGCCGTGATTCTTCAATAGGCCACCGGAATGGGCGGATGAATGAAAAAAGGAGTAGGGATGTTTAAGGTCAACGAGTATTTCGACGGCAAGGTCAAGTCTCTTGCATTCGCTGCGGCCGATGGGCCCGCGACGGTCGGCGTCATGGCGCCGGGGGAATATGAATTTGGGACGTCGACGAAGGAAATTATGACCGTCGTCAGCGGCGCGCTCACCGTCAAGCTCCCGGGCTCGGCTAAATGGAAGGTCTTCCGCAAGGGCGAATCATTCACCGTCGGCCCCAGGCTTAATTTTCAGCTCAAGGTCACCGAGGATTCGGCATATCTGTGCCTCTATCGCTGAACGCAATGAAAAGGTGAGAAATCTGAATACCTTCGCCGCATGGAGAGATAGCTCGAGGAACGTGGCGCGATGACATATTCACCCTTGCTGGCGATTATCACGGGTGTTCTGGAATTTGCGGCGGCGGGTTGGGTCTTCTTAAGCCCGGGTCGCGGCCGTAAACGGATCCTTTATCCTATGGGCCTGATCTTTCTTCTGCTGGCGGCCTATCAATTCGCCGAAGTCGCGGTCTGTTCACGGCCAGAAATAGGGTCCTTCACCCGCCTGGCCTTTTTCAACATCACCTGGCTTCCTCCCCTGGGGTTGTGGCTTGGCTCTCAATTCAATTCGCCCAAAACCCGCTGGCTGAGGTCCGCGGCTCTCATCGACTTCGCCCTGGCCTTGGGCCTGTCGATCTGGATCTTTACGGACACCCAGGCCATCACCAGATCGGTCTGCCAGACGGTCATCGCCCGATATCTGGATGCCCCTCTATTCGACATCGTCTACGGGATCTTCTATCAGGGCAGTTTGGGCGTGTTGATCTTTGCAGCCGCAGCCGGAATGGCCTCGGCCGAGGACCCTGTGCTCCGAAAGCACTGGGCCAACCTTCAAGCCGGGATTCTCGGGTTCGTCCTCCCGGCCCTGGCCGTCCGCGTCCTGGTCAACGAACAGCCGGGCCTTCTTCCCTCGGTCATGTGCCATTTCGCCATAATCTTGGCCGTGTGTCTGTTCATTGCGGCGATGCGCGAACGGAAGATCGAGGCGGCCTGACTCGATCGCTCTCCGGAGTCAGCCGATAAGCGCTATCGAAGGGGAGGACTAGTATCGATCTCGGCGTTCTTGTTATCTACGGCCCGGGCAAGAGCTAATTCCGGAACGTCCATGCCCTCGGAGGTTCCTAGGGCCCGGAGGGGGCCTCGATGCTTTTCAAAGTCCATTCGCCGTCGATATATCGCCACATTGCGCCGGTGGGATTCTTGCCCCTGAGCTCCGGCGGGAGGCGGTCGGGGCGGACGTGGTCGTAGCACCGGAGGGCTGCGAAGCGCCGTATCGACGCGGGGAAACCGATGGCCGTAAAACCGGGATGCCCCGTGGCGGGGAAGGGGCCGCCATGGTTCATGGCGGGGGAGACGGCGACGCCTGTGGGCATCTTGTCATCGAGCAGGCGTCCGACCTTTCTCCGGAGGACGGGCTCGATCAGGTCGTGGAGCCCCTTGTCCGCGTCGGCCGGCCCGCTGAAGATGGTCCCCGTCAGGTTCCCTTCGAACACACGGACGATCGCGGCGAGCTCGTCCGGTTCTTCCGCGACGACGAGCACCGCGAGACTCCCGAAGGCCTCGGTCTGGAAGGCGGCCGGGTTCCTGAGGAATTGATGCCCTGTTATGCGGAACAGAGTGTTCGCAAATCGGAAACCGGGTCCGGGAAGGGGGTGGCCCCCGGCCAGGAGAGTGGCCCCGGCCCGTTCGAGCGCGTTGACGGCTTCGGCCAGCTTCCGGGACCGTTCCCTGGCTGAGAAGGAACCCGCCGGGCTCCCCGTCGAACAGCCGCCGGACCGAATCGCAGAACTCTTCGCTCGAGTTCCGCGCGTCAGGACGACGAGGCCTGGCTTCGTGCAGAACTGGCCTGCTCCGGACGTGCAGGAGCCGAAGAGTTCCGCGGCGATGCGTTCGGACCTTTCCTCGAGAGCGCCCGGGAAGACAAGGACCGGGTTCACGCTCGACATCTCCACGTAGACGGGCTTGCCCGCCCGTTCGGCCGCCTCTTTCAGGGCGAGGCCGGAGGCGCGGCTGCCCGTGAACGCCAGGGCCCCTGTGAGGTGATGGGCGGCGAGCTTCAGGCCCTCCTCAGGCCGGCAATGGTACACCATCTGAAGCAGTGCGGGCGGCAGGCCGTTCTCCCGGAGGGCTTCGAACGCGGCCTCGGCGAGGACCCTCGTCGTTCCGGGGTGCCCGGGGTTGGCTTTAGCGATGACGGGATTTCCGGCGACGATCGCGGCCGCGAAGTCACCGCCGGCGACGGCATTGAAGGCCAAGGGAAAGTTGTTCGGACCGAGAACGACGACCGGTCCGCCGAGCGGCCCATACATCGACCGGATGTCGCGCTTCGTATCGATCGTCGCCAGGCACCAGTCTCGTTTCCGGCAGGAGGCGGCCGCCTGACGGAGCTGGTCCGTCATCCTGGGGAATTCGACGGAACGCAGGCGCGGTTCCTCGGAAAGCGCCGTTTCGGAATGAGCCATGGCCACGGCCTCGTCGCGTTTCGCCTCGAGGCTGACGGCAAATCCGTCCAGGAATCCGGCGAGCATAGCCGGATCGAGGGAGGGGAATTCGTCGATGATGTGTACCGCCGCATTGAGGGCGTCCTCGAGGTCCTCCATCCTGGAGACCGGGTATTCGTCAGGGAGGGACGCTCCCGTGGCCGGATTCACGGCCCTGAACGAGCCGTTGGACGCGGCCGGACGCCATTGGCCGCCGATGAGGACCGGCCTCACGTCCGGCCTCCGATCGCGGTGGCATGGAGAAGCGTCATCCTCCGGAATAAAGGGGCGAAATGACGATCCGGTCGCCCTCAGCGAGCGTCTCGGCCGGACCGATCGCCTTGCCGTTCCGGGTGACGATCCGGGGGCGGTCCGGGCCGATCCCGACGAGCTCGAGGAGCTTCTCCGCCGTAAGGGCCTCCGGGACCTCGATGTCCTTCTCGCTGAAACCGGCCGCGTAGATGAGCGGGCCGATCAGCTTGACCGTGACCTTCATTCGAGCTTCCCGTGCTTTTCGGCTTCGGCCGCCTCCCGAGAAAGGCCGAGCCGATCGAGCGTCGCCTTCGTCGGAATGCCCCTGCGGTCGTAGCCGCGCTGGTCGTAATAATGCTGGAGGAGCCCGTCGTACTTGTCGAGCTCCAGGATCTTGCCGGCGATGGGACCTTCGGTGTCGGCGTTGGAGGGATCGAACCAGACGGCCGGGGGATAGTCGCCCTCGCGCTTCGCGTCCGGGAACTCCCGGAGGTAGTGGAGCTTGATCATGGCGTAGATCCTGTCGGCCGTCCGCCACATGTCGTCCAGGTTCCAGTCGAGGCCGGTGACGGCGTTGAAGTACTTGGGGTAGTTGTCCAGGCCCCAGCCGAGCTCGATCCAGGGGAACCGGCAGGAGACGATGAATTCGAACATGCCGCCCCGGATGCGCTGGAGCTCGATGACCTTGGCCGCCTTCTCGGGGCCGTAGGATTCGCGGGTCGTGTGCTTGAGCTCGAAGGTGATGATCCAGGCTTCCTTGTGGTGGGCGCCCATCGGGGCGACGCCGAAGGCCAGAGCCTGGCCGGGGATGAACTTGCAGTTGTAGGCGGCCACGTCGAGTCCCTTGACCTGCATGGCATAGGCTTCGGAGCCGTGGCCGAAGGCACGGGCCATCCGCAGGGAGCCGTCGGCGAGGAGGTTCCCCAGGGCCCCCTCGCGGCGGGCGGCGAGGCCCAGGAGCTTCTTGGCAGCCTCAGCGTCTCCGAACCGGAAGTCGCCGGACGTCGCGCCGTGATCGATGGCGTCGGCGTAGAAACTGAGCGTGCATCCGGCCGACATCGTGTCGAGGCCGTATTCGTCGCACAGGTAGTTCAGCGAGCCGACCTGGTCGAGGTCGAAGATCTCGAGGTTCGGGCCGAGGAGGCCGACATTCTCGTAATCGAGCTCGGATTCGCGGCCCTCGTGGTCATGAATGGTGATGCCGCAACGCATCGTGCAGTTCGGACAGCCGTAGGTGGCGATCCGGGAGTTGTTCAGGCGTTCGCCGTCGACCTTCCAGGCGTCGGCATGGTGGGTCTTGCGGAAGTTCCTGACGGGGAGGCCGGCCACCTCGTTGCACCAGGCGAGGACGCCGTTCGTGCTCTGGATGGACCAGCCTGTCTGCTTGTCGATCTGGCCGACCTTCTTGAGGTCGCCGGAGCCGAGGGCCTTCATGCCGGCTGGGTCGGCCTGCGGGATGGGTCGGGTCCCCTTGACGACGATGGCCTTGAGGAGCTTGGAGCCCATGACCGCGCCGATGCCCGGCCGGCCGCCCGCCCGCCCCTCCAGGCTGCGGACGACGGCGTAACGGGCCATGTTCTCGCCCGCCTGTCCGATGTTCAGGACGCCGACGCCCTTGCCATATTTGGCGTAGATCCAATCGTTCGTTTCGTAGGTTCCCTTGCCCCAGACGTCTCCGGCCGGGAGGAACTCGACCTTGTCGTCCTCGATGGCAAGGAGCGTCGGGCGGTCGGCCTTCCCCTCGACGATCAGGGCGTCGTAGCCCGCCTTCCGGAGGTGCTCCGCGACCCGCGTCCCCAGGTTCCCGTCGCCGTAGAAGCCCGTCAGGGGGGATTTGGCGGCGACGACCGCCTTTCCCGTGTTGGGGGCCGGGATGCCGGCGATCGGTCCCAGGGCCACGACGAGCTTGTTCTCCGGGCCGAGGGGATCGATCCCGGGCTTGAGTTCGTCGTAAAGGATCTTTACGGCGAAGCCGCGGCCGCCGACCCATTTTTTCGCGAATTCCTCGTTGAAGCTCTCTTTCTTGAAGGTTCTATCGGTCAGGTTGACCCTGAGGATGTGACCCGTCCAACCGAGCATGCTCTCCTCCGTCCCGTTCTTATCCGTCGCATTCGATGTTCTCCTATCGGATAACATACGGTATGGCGCGAGTCAAGCCGACTTGCCCGAACTAGGATTTTTCCATACAATAGGGGCCGTCCGTGAACGCCGGATCCGGGGACTCCGATGGTCCCTTACTCCCGGGGGCGCGGGTCCTAAGAGCGAAAAGCGCAGGTGAACTGAAAATGAAGCAGGAATCGCAGGCCACTGAGGAAGACCCCTCCCTTCTTCAAAAAGTTCGCCGAACCCTGATCGGCGGGCCCAAGAACATCAAGGACCCGTCTCTTTTCCACAAGCTGGCGCTCATCCCCATCCTGGCCTGGATCGGATTGGGCGCCGACGGGTTGTCGTCCGCCGCCTACGGGCCTGAGGAAGCTTTCAAGGCCCTCGGCAGGCACACGTACCTCGCCATCTTTCTGGCCCTGGCCACGGCCCTGACGGTCTTCATCATCTCGTACGCCTACTCCCGCATCATCGAGTATTTCCCTTCGGGCGGCGGCGGCTACATCGTCGCCACGCATACCCTCGGCGAAAGAGCGGGCGTCATCTCGGGGTGCGCCCTCCTCGTGGACTATATGCTGACCATCACCGTGTCCATCGTCGCTTGCGGGGACGCCATCTTCAGCTTCTTCCCGGCCGGATACCAACAGTACAAGGTCTCCTTCGAGATCCTGGCCATCATCATGCTGGTCGTCCTGAATCTGCGCGGGATCAAGGAGTCCGTGACCTTCCTGGCCCCGATCTTCCTGACGTTCGTCGCGACCCATCTCTTCATGATCGGCTACGGGATCGTTTCCCATATTCCGCAGATCGCGCCCGTCGTCCATGGCATCCGCGGGGATTTCAAGCAGGGGGTTGCGACGCTGGGGATGGGTGGTTTGGCCCTTCTGTTCCTGAAGGCGTTCTCCATGGGCGGAGGGACATATACCGGGATCGAGGCCGTATCCAACGGGCTCCAGATCCTCCGGGAGCCGAGGGTCCACAACGGCAAGAGGACGATGCTCTACCTCTCGACGTCGCTGGCCTTCACGGCGGGCGGCATCCTGGTCTGCTACCTCCTTCTCAACGTCACGCCCGTCGCCGGCAAGACCCTCAACGCCGTCCTCGCCTCGACCCTCTACCAGGGCTGGGGGATCGGACCTCTTCTGGCCCTCGTCACGATCTTCTCGGAGGGGGCACTCCTCCTCGTCGGGGCCCAAGCCGGGTTCATGGACGGCCCCCGGGTCATGGCCAACATGGCGGTCGACTACTGGTTCCCGCGCCGGTTCGCCTCGCTCTCGGACCGGTTCACGATCCAGAACGGGGTCCTGCTCATGGGCGGGGCGTCCGTCCTCCTCCTCCTGTACGCCCGGGGCAGCATCCAGACGCTCGTCGTCATGTACTCCATCAACGTTTTCCTGACCTTCTCGCTATCCGAGCTCGGGATGTCCAGGTTCTTCATCAAGAACCGGCGCAAGGAGAAGGAATGGAAGAAACACCTGCCCGTCCACTTGACCGGGTCTGACGCTGTGCCTGACCATCCTGATCGTCACCGCCCTTGAAAAGTTCCGGTACGGGGGCTGGCTGACCCTGTGCATCACGGCGGTCGTCATCGTCCTCTGCTATCTGACCCGGGCCCATTACTCCAAGGTGAGGGGCGGGGTCCGGGAACTGGACGAGCTCCTGACGAGCCTGCCCGTCAAGGGACCGGTCAACACCGATCCCGTCGATCCCAGGAACATGACGGCCATCCAGCTGGTCAACAGCTACAACGGGTTCGGCGTCCATACGTTCCTGTCCGTCATCCGGAGCTTCCCGGGCCTCTACAAGAACTTCGTCTTCCTGTCGGTCTCCGAAGTGGACGTCAGCGCGTTCAAGGGACGGACGCGGTCCGGTCGCTGACCACGTGCACGAGCTGCGACCTCGAAAAGTATGTCGACCTGGCCAGGAAGCTGGGCTTTGCCGCGACGTCGAGGTTCGACCTCGGGACCGACATCGTCCATACGGCCGTCAACTTGTGCGAGAAGACGGCGAAGGAGTTCCCGCGCTCGACCGTCTTCGCCGGGCAGTCCGTCTTCCGCCAGCCGAACCTGCTCCACAAGCTCCTGCACAACGAGACGGCCTTCGCCATACAGCAAGAGCTCCGGTGGCGGGGGATCACGACGGTCATCCTGCCCATCCGCATCAACATCTAGATCCAAGGAGTCGCCCATGGCCAAAAGATTAACCAGGTCCCTGAACCGGAAGATGCTCGGGGGGGTCTGCGGCGGGTTCGCCGACTATTTCGACATCGACCCGTCCCTCGTCCGGCTGATCTTCGTCGGCCTCGCCCTGGTCACGGCCGTCCTGCCGATGCTCATCTTCTATGTCATCGCCTGGATCGTCGTCCCCCTCGAGCCGGTCCAGAAATAACGCGTTGACTTGGCACGGTTTATCGGTTATAAACTAGTCAGTTTTCTGGATCGCCCATGAAGAACGCCGTCGATCTGCCCTTCAAGCACATCGCCGTCGAGGGCGTCTTCAAGTCCCGCAAGGGGCGTCTGGCCAACCTCCTGGCCCAGCGCACGGGGGGAAGGTCGTCCTCGACCACGTCGGCAACCCCTACCTGAAGGATTTCTACGGGGAGAAGGAGGGGGCGGCCTTTCTGGCCCAGCTCGTGTTCCTGGCCAACCGCTATCACCAGCAGGTGCGACTCTTCCAGCGGGACCTTTTCGTCGACCGTGTCATCTGCGACTACCTCTTCGAGAAGGATAAGATCTATGCCTACCAGACGCTCTCGGACGACGAGCTTCTGGTCTACGACAAGATCTACGGCATCCTCGCCGAGCGGGTGCCCAAGCCCGACCTCGTCATCTACCTCCAGATCTCCCTGCAGACGCTCCTCCGTCGGATCGCCCGGGAAGGGGACCCCGTGGAGAAGAACATCTCCGAGAAATACCTGGAGGACATCGTCGAGGCCTTCGATTACTTCTTCTTCAACTACCAGGCCGCGCCGCTCCTCGTCGTCAAGGCCGACGACCTGGACCTCGGCCGCGAGGACGACGTCGATGACCTCCTCGAACAGGTCCGGCAGATGAAGAAGGGCAGTCTCTACTACGTCCCGCAAAGCTTCGGGGCCAAACCCCCGAAAAGGTGATATACTAAAGGGGAGCGCGGAGACCGCTTTCGGGCCCCGGGACTCCCGAGGAACGGGAAGAAATAGCTTTACCTCAACCCCGCCAAGGGCGGGGTGGGGAGAAAGGAAAACGACATGTCCGAACCGAATCCCCCCAAGGTTACCGTACCGTCGCTCCGCGCCCGGAAGGCGGCGGGAGACAGGATCACCGTCCTGACCGCCTATGACTTCCCGACGGCCCGTATTCTCGACGCCTGCGGCATCGACGTCATCCTCGTCGGCGACTCACTGGGCATGACGGTCCTCGGGCACGAGAGCACCGTTCCCGTGACCATGGAGGACATGATCCGTCACACCAAGGCGGTGACACGGGCGGTGCGCCGCGCCCTGGTCGTCGGGGACATGCCCTATCTCTCTTTCCACCTATCCGTCGAGGAATCCCTCCGCAACGCGGCCCGGTTCCTCAAGGAAGCCGGGGCGGGGGCGGTCAAGATCGAGGGTGCCACCGCGAAGCGGCTAAAGCTCGTCGAGGCGCTCGTCGAGGCCGAGGTCCCCGTCATGGGGCACGTGGGCCTGACGCCGCAGTCCATCTGCGGCCTCGGGCAATACAAGGTCAGGGGAACGACACTCGACGAGGCCCGCCGGATCGTCGCGGGGGCCCTCGGTCTGGAGCGTGCCGGGGCGTTCGCCGTTGTCCTGGAATCCATCCCCCTGGAGATCGCCCGCGAGATCACGTCCCGGCTCTCGGTCCCGACCATCGGGATCGGCGCCGGACCCCATTGCGACGGCCAGGTCCTGGTCTTCCACGACATGACGGGATACGCGACGGGCCTCCTGCCCAAGTTCGTCCGCAAGTACGCCGACCTGGACGCCGTCATCGGAGACGCCGTCCGCAGGTACATGGAGGACGTCCGGTCCGGGGCCTTCCCGGACGACGGGACCTCCTACCACCTCAAGCCCTCCGAGTCCGGCAGGATCCTCAAGGGGCTCGGAAGTCCGAAGGCCCGAACAAAGGCGGGGAGGAAGCGATGAGGATCGTGCGGACCGTTGAGGAGATGAAGGCCGTTTCCCGGGAGCACCGGGCCCTGGGGAAACGGATCGGCTTCGTCCCGACCATGGGTTCTCTTCATGAAGGGCACCTCGGCCTGGTGCGCGCGTCCCGGGCGCGGACGGACGTCACCGTCGTCAGCATCTTCATCAATCCCGCCCAGTTCGGCCCGGGGGAAGACCTTGCGTCCTATCCAAGGGATCTCGAGCGGGACGCCGCCCTCCTCGAAAAGGAAGGGGTCGACTTTCTCTTCCATCCCGAGCCCTCCGGGATGTATCCGGAGGGCTTACCGGACGTTCGTCGAGGTGCGCGACCTCCAGGACAGGCTCTGCGGCCGTACGAGGCCCGGCCACTTCCGGGGAGTCTGCACGATCGTCCTGAAGCTCTTCAACATCGTCCGTCCCGATTTCGCCTTCTTCGGATGGAAGGACGCCCAACAGGTCATCATCCTGAGGAAGATGGCCGCCGACCTTGACCTGGACGTCCGCGTCGAAGCCCTCCCCCTGGTTCGGGACGTCGACGGCCTGGCCCTGAGCTCGAGGAATAGCTATCTCTCGGCCGAAGAGAGGAAGGCGGCGCTCGTCCTGTCGCGGAGTCTCGGGGACGTCCAGCTCCTTATCGAGGCGGGGGAGAGGGACGCGGGAGCTATCGCCCGGAGGGTGGCGGAGGCCGTGGCGACGGAGCCCCTGGCCCGGCTCGATTACGTCGAGGTCGCGGACGCCAAGGACCTCGGGCCCGTGGATAGGATCGAAGGGGAGGTCGTCGTCGCACTGGCCGTTTTCATCGGGAGGACGCGGCTCATCGATAACGTCCGGATCGCTCCGGCCCTATCTTAATATGAGTGTCAGGCCGGCGAAGACGGCCGAGAGGGCGAAGACGAGGAGGGTCAGGGCGAAGATCGTCATGCCCAGCGTCGGGGCGAGCCTCAGGAAGCCTCGATAGACCCTTACGATCAGGACCTTGAGCAGGACGAGGATGACGAGCGCGAGGGCCAGGACGACGTGAAATCCCGTCCGGACGGCCAGGCCGTCCCCGGCGGCGACCCAGAATCCGGCGCCCAGGAAAGCCAGCGGCAGGAGCAGGGCGGCGAAGGCCCGACCCGCGAGCCTGTGGAACCTCCTGAGCTTTTCGGGATCCCCCTTCCGCTCGGCCCTGCCCATCAGGGTCATCTGGCTCGTGAAGGCCGCGACGCCCGTCGCGACCAGCGCCGATGCGATCATCGCTTTGATCAGATAAGGGGACATGCACGCCTCCCGGCGGTCATTCCTGATGATAGTTGGGGGCTTCCTTCGTAATGACGACGTCGTGGACGTGGCTCTCCTTGAGGCTGGCCTGGGTGATCCTGATGAACCGGGCCTTCGCCTGGAGCTCGGGGATCGTCCGGCATCCGGCGTAGCCCATGCCGGCCTTGAGACCGCCGACCAGCATCTGGACGATGGCCGTAGCGCTGCCCTTGTAGGGGACGCGCCCCTCGATCCCTTCAGGGACGAGCTTGCTGTCGGCATCGACCATGTCCTGGAAATACCGGTCTCGGCTCCGTCCTTCCTTCATGGCCTCGAGCGAGCCCATGCCCCTGTAGGTCTTGTAGGCTCGGCCCTGGTACATGACGACCTCGCCGGGGGACTCATCCGTCCCTGCCAGGAGATTGCCCAGCATGACGGAGTCGGCGCCGGCGGCGATCGCCTTGGCGATGTCCCCCGAGAACTTGATGCCGCCGTCGGCGATGAGGGGGATGCCCTTCGGGCCCGTGACCTTGAAGACGTCGGCGATGGCCGTGAGCTGGGGGAGGCCCGCCCCCGTGATGACCCGGGTCGTGCAGATCGAGCCCGGCCCGACACCGACCTTGACCGCGTCCACCCCGAGGTCGACGAGCGCCTCGGCGGCCTCTGCCGTCCCGATGTTCCCGGCGATGAGCTCCTGGCCCGGGAACTCCTTCTTGATCAGGCGGACCGTGTCCAGGACCCGCTGCGAGTGGCCGTGGGCGTTGTCGACGACGAGGACGTCGCACTTGGCCGCGACGAGAGCCGCGGCGCGCTCGAGGGTCTCGGCGCCGACGCCGACCGCCGCGCCCACCCGCAGGCGGCCGAGCTGGTCCTTGGCCGCGCCCGGGTACTGGGTCCGTTTGAGGATGTCCTTGTAGGTGATGAGCCCCTTGAGACGGAAGTTCTCGTCCACCATCATGATCTTCTCGATCTTGTGCTCGTGGAAGAGCTTTTCGGCCTCCTCGAGGGATGTCCCGATGGGGACCGTGACGAGCTTCCGGGTCATGACCTTGGCGACCGGCGTGCTCAGCCGGGTCTCGAACCGGATGTCCCGGTTGGTGACGATGCCGACGAGCTTGTTGTCCGCGTCCGTGACCGGGAGGCCCGAGATCCTGTATTTCTTCATGACCTCGATGGCCTTCTCGATCATTTCCTCGGGCCGCATCGTGATGGGGTCGACGATCATGCCGCTCTCGTGGCGCTTGACCTTATCCACCTCCTCGGCCTGGAGCTCGACGGACATGTTGCGGTGGATGATCCCCAAGCCGCCCTGCTGGGCCATGGCGATGGCCATCCGTGACGATGTCACGGTGTCCATGGCCGCGCTGATGACCGGGACGCAGAGGGGGATGTTCCGGCTGAGGCGGGTCCCGACCTCGGCCTCCTGGGGGCTGACGTCGGAGGCGGATGGGACGATGAGGACGTCATCGAATGTCAACCCTTCCCTGATGTCGGGTTCCAGCATGATGCCTCCTTGCCTTATCTCTTCCTCTTACGGCCGGGGATCGTGGACCGGGCCTGCTTCGCCTTCGGCGCCTCGCCTCTCTCGAGGCCGCCCTCGGACCTCTGGTAGAAGAGAGGGCGTTCGCGCCGCACGGGCTGTTGGGGCGCCTCTTCGGAAACGACCGGCTGGATGAGGAACAGGTAGCGCAGGGCGTCCTCCTCGATCCTGTCCATCATGGCCTGGAACATCTCGTAGCTTTCCTTCTTGTACTCGACCAGCGGGTCCCTCTGGCCGTACCCCCGGAGGCCGATGCCCTCCTTGAGGTGGTCCATCTCGAGCAGATGGTCCTTCCACTGGGAGTCGATGACCTGGAGGAGGATCATCCGTTCGAACTCCCGCATCCGCTCGGGGCCGAGGAGCTTCTCCTTGTCCTCGTACGAGGCCCGCAGGGCGGCGACGATCTTCTCCCGGAGCTCCCCGTGGGTGACGGTCTCCCAGTCGATCCCGAGCTTGTCGAGGTCGAGCGCGAACTGGGCGAAGAGGCCCGTTTTCAGGCCGTCCCGGTCCCACTCGTCGGCGGGCTTTTCCTTGTTGGCCGAGGTGTCCAACAGCCAGTCGACGATGGTCTCGACGAGCCCGGCGAAATACTCCTTGAGGTCCTTGCCGTGCAGGATCTCCTTCCGCTGTCCGTAGATCGCCTCCCGCTGCTTGTTCATGACGTCGTCATACTCGAGGAGGTGCTTGCGGATGGAGAAGTTCTGGGATTCGACCTGCTTCTGGGCCCGTTCGATGGCCCGGGAGACCATGGCGTGCTCGATGGGGACGCCCTCGCCCATGCCGATCCGGGCCATCAGCCCGGAGATGCGTTCGCTCCCGAAGATCCGCATGAGGTCGTCCTCGAGGGACATGTAGAACCGGGACGAGCCGGGGTCGCCCTGGCGGCCCGCCCTCCCGCGGAGCTGGTTGTCGATCCGGCGCGCCTCGTGGCGCTCGGTCCCGATGACGTGAAGGCCTTCGAGGCCGACGACCTTGTTGTGCTCTTCGAGCGTCGTCGCCGAGACCTCCTGCAGGGCCTTTTCGTACTGTTCGGGCGCCGCCTTGACCGGGTCGACGCCGGACTTCTTGAGGCTTTCCCGGGCCAGGTACTCCGGGTTGCCGCCGAGCAGGATGTCCACGCCGCGGCCGGCCATGTTCGTGGCGATGGTCACGGCCCCCACGCGCCCGGCCTGGGCGATGATCTGGGCCTCCTGCTCGTGGTACTTGGCGTTGAGGACGACGTGCTTGACGTCCTTCCTCCGGAGGAGGGTGCTGAGGTGCTCGGACTTCTCGATGGAGACCGTGCCCACGAGCAGGGGGCGGCCCTTGCCGTGGCTCTCCATGATCTCCTCGACGACGGCGTTCCATTTCTCGCCCGCCGTCCGGTAGATGACGTCGGGGCATTCCAAGCGGACCAGGGGCATGTTGGTCGGGATCTCGACGACGTCCAGGCCGTAAATATGCCGGAATTCCTGGGCCTCCGTCAGGGCCGTTCCCGTCATTCCGGAAAGCTTCTTGTACATGCGGAAGTAGTTCTGGAAGGTGATGGAGGCCAGGGTCTGGTATTCCTGTTCGACCTTGACCTTTTCTTTGGCTTCCAGGGCCTGGTGGAGGCCGTCGCTGTAGCGGCGGCCGGGCATCAGCCGGCCCGTGAACTCGTCGACGATAATGACCTGACCGTCCTTGACCATGTAGTCCACGTCCCGCTTGAAGAGCGTGAGGGCCTTGAGGGACTGGTTGATGGCATGGACGAGATCCATCTGGGCGAGGTCGTAGAGGTTGGGGACGCCGAGGTACTTCTCGGCCTCGGCGACGCCGGTATCGGTGATGGAGACGGTCCGCGTCTTCTCGTCGACCTGGTAGTGCTTGTCCTTGTGGAAGTGGCGGACCAGGCTGTCGACCTTGTAGTAAAGGGCCGTCGATTCGTCGGTCGGCCCCGAGATGATCAGCGGCGTCCGGGCCTCGTCGATCAGGATGCTGTCCACCTCGTCGACGATCGCGTAGTTGAATTCGCGCTGGACGAGGTCCGTGAGCCGGAACTTCATGTTGTCGCGCAGGTAATCGAACCCGAACTCGTTGTTCGTGCCGTAGGTAATGTCGCGCCGGTACGCGTCGTAGCGCTCCTGTTCGCCGATGTCGTGATAGATGGTCCCCACGCTGAGGCCGAGGAACCGGTAGATCTGGCCCATCCACTCCGTGTCGCGCTTGGCCAGATAGTCGTTGACGGTGACGATATGGACGCCCTTGCCGTCGAGGGCGTTGAGGTAGGCGGGGAGGGTGGCGACCAGCGTTTTTCCTTCGCCCGTCTTCATCTCGGAGATTCGGCCGCCGTGGAGGACGACGCCGCCGACGATCTGGACGTCGAAGTGGCGCATCTTGAGGGTCCGGCGGGACGCTTCGCGGACGCAGGCGAAGGCTTCGACGAGGATGTCGTCGAGGCCCGCTCCCTGGGCGAGCTTTTCCTTCAATTCGGCGGTCTTGGCACGCAGTTGATCGTCCGTGAGGGCCTGGATGCGGGGTTCGATCTCGTTGACGGCGACGACGACCGGTCGGATCTTTTTCAGATCGCGGTCGTTCTGCGTTCCGAAGACTTTACGGATGAACCACTTGTACATTTCCTATTTATTAACAGAACCCCCCGAAAGTCAATTTGGGGGGTCAGCGGACGGGGATCTTCCGGAGGAGCGGGTTGAGGCGCGTGAGGAACTCGTAGACCGTCGTTCCCGCCAGGCGGGCCGTCGCGTCGGCGTCGAGGGTCTCGCCCCTGTCCCGGCCGATCAGCGTGACCACGTCACCGGCCTTCGCCCCGCCCGCGTCGGTCAGGTCCACGACCGTCATGTCCATCGACACCCGGCCGAGAACCCGGACCTTCCGCCCGCGGACGAGCACCCGTCCTTTCCCGGACAGGGCCAGAGGATAGCCGTGCCAGTAGCCGACGGGGCAGATCCCTATCTTTGAATCACGGGCCAGCCGTTCGGTGAGGTCATAACCTAGGGAGGCGCCGGCGGGAAGAAGCTTGGTCTCCGCGACGAGCGTCCTCCATGATAGGACCGGCCGGATGGAGATCCGGTCTTCCCAAGCGCGCCGCGTCTGCGGGGAGGGCCAATGCCCCACGAGCCCGATGCCGATCCGGGCCATGTCATAATGCGCCCCGGGGAAGTTGAGGACTCCGGCCGTGGCGGAGGCGTGACGGAGGGGCCGGAAGCCCTCCCGGGCGAAGGCGGCGGCCGCCGCCTCGAACTCGGCGATCTGGCCCCGAGTGGCGACCGTCCCGCCGGGGTTCTTGGCCGCCGCGAAATGCGTGTAAAGCCCCTCGACCGCGATCCGTTCGGGCCGAGATTTGAGGAATCTCAGGACCTCCGGCAGCTGGGCCGGCAGGAATCCCTGTCGATGCATGCCCGTATCGACCTTGATATGGACCCGGATCTTCCGCCCGTCCTCGGCCGAGGCCAGCGCCCGGAGGGTCTCGAAGCTCGAAACGGTGATGGCGACGCCGTTCCGGGCGGCGTCCCCGAAACGGCTGGGAAGCGTGAAACCCATGACGAGGATGGGCTTGCGCACGCCCTTCCGTCGCAGGGTGACCGCTTCGACGATGGAATCCACGCCGACGGCGTCGATCCCGAGCTCCTCGAGGAGGGGGACGAGGTCGTAGAGCCCATGACCGTAGGCGTTCGACTTGGCCACGGCCATGATCCGGCAGCCGGGCGCGAGGACGCGACGGAAGGCGCGCAGGTTATGGGCCAGGGCCGACCGGCTGAGCTCGACCCAGGTCCGGAGGCCGTTCCGCTCGGAAGGGGAGGCGCTCATTTGATATATCCCAGGGACCGGAGGTTCTCCAGTTCGTTCTTCGGAAGCGTCCGGAGGTCCACGGGCACGGGCCGGTCATCGAGCTCGGCGAACCGGCCGAGCCAATCGAGGAATCGGACCTTGAACAGGAGCCGGACATTCTCCGTCCCCGCCCCGGCCTCCGCGAAGACGGGTTCGGCGCGGCGGTAGAGGGTCTCGGTGCCCGCGCCCAGGTTGATGATGGCGTACCAGTCGCGCCAGCGAAGCCCGAAATCGCCGACATTGGAGAACGAACGGGACACGGACATGGCGTCGTCCTGCTCCCGGGCGGCGACGGCCGGGAGCCAGCTCTTTCCGTCGAGCCCGACCGCTTGGCCGAAGAGGTCCAACAGCGTGGGGAACGCGCCGGCGAGCTCGACGACGCTCCTGACCCGGCCCTTGAAGCCCATGCCTGCGGGGAACTTGACGATGAGCGGCACGCGGGCCGTTTCCTCGTAGACCTTGGAGCCGTGCCCCCAGAATTGCCGTTCATAAAGCGATTCGCCATGATCCGATAAGACGATGATCAGGCTGTCGTCATAGGACCCTCGGTCCTTCAGGCTCTTCAGGAGCTTCCCCACTTCTCCGTCGATATAGGCGATGGCCGAATCGTAGTTGTCGACGACCGCTTTGACCTCCTCGGGGCCGAAGGGACGCTCCGCGTCGATCTTCCTCTGGAACTCCTCGAGGACGTCGTGGACGAAGGCCCTGTCCTTCGGGGCCGAGAACATGTCCAGGAAAGGCGGCGGGGGCACGACGGGCAGGTGCGGCTCCATGAGGTGGATATAGCTGAAGAGCGGGCTCCCATGGGCCAGCCAGCCCTCGAACTTCGAAGGCACGCTCCTTTCCTCCCCCCGGCGCCATTCCCCGATGTGGGGGAAATAGTCGTCCACCCCACGAGCGAATCCCATGTTCGCCGAGACGTTCCCAGTGGCCGTGAAAAGGGAAGTCCGGTAGCCCTTCGCTTTAAGGTAAACAGGAATGGTCAGGAGGCGCTCGGACAGTTTGTTCATCAGGATGCGGACCTTGTGACTCTCGGGATACAGCCCCGTGAACAGCGTGGCCACGCTGGACCGTGTGAACGACGCGTTGGCGTAGGCGTTCTCGAAGACCACGGCGTCTTGGGCGAACCGGTCGAGGTTCGGCGACGTCGGCCGAGCATAGCCGTAGAGCCCCAGATGGTCCGGTCGGCAGGCGTCGATGAGAAATATGAAGACGTCCGGCCGGCCCGGGAACCGGGGCGCCGGGCCCGCCGGGACCGGATCCGGGAGGGGGGCGACGGAGCGCTCGACGACGTCGAAGCTCCCCGAGACCGCCGAAAAAACGGAATATCCCTGGCCGGGATTGCCGTATTCGTAAACGATCCTCCGCGAGAACAAACCGGGCTTCCGTTCGAAGGTCCCGACGGTCTCCCGCCCGTCGGGGAAGGAGACCTCGGTGATCCTCAAGAGGCCGCTCCCCGCGAATACCAAGCGCCCCTTCGTCCGCCCGGTATCCACGGTCAAGGATTCGCCTTCCCCGAGATGCCGTTGCGGGCGGTCCTGCCGCGGGCCGGCGACGACCGAACGGATCCGGAGGACGTCGTTGGTCGTCTTGTCGAACTCCAGAAAATTGAAACCGGCGTTCAGCCGGGCGCCGAACGATGCTGACGCCGGCCTCGGCGTCGGGGCGAGCTCCCCGGCGGATGTCCCGTTGAAAAGGAAACGGCAGGGTTTTCCTCGAAGGACATATTCGATCGAAATGCGGGCGTCCGACCCCGCCTTGCGCCACAGGATGAAACGGGCTGTGTTCTTTTGGGCGGCGAAGGCCCCGTCCCGGACCTCGAATCCTCCCCAGACGTTCATCCGGCCCGACGCGGGGTCGATGGAGGACTGGTCCTTGCCCCAGACGAACGTCGCCGGGAGGGCCCGGGAGGGCGCCCGCGTCCCGCAGGCATAGGCTCCCAGGAGGGTCATGCCGGCCAGGAAAACGGCGGAGGCTCTCTTCATGTCCGCGATTATATCGGACGCGGACGCCCTCGGCAAGCGCTCCGGGGTCCCTGCCGTTTCAGTTCACGCGGCCGTTAGGCTATAATGTCCTGCAAGAGAAGCGAGGATAAGAGCGAACCCATGAACCTTTCCGACGCCCCTATGGCCAAACCCCTGCGGATCCTGGGGATAGCCGGAGGCGAAGTCGTGCGGAGGAGGCTCCTATCCATGGGGTTCCATCCCGGCGATATCGTCGAGCTTGATTCGGCGGCCATCCTGAAAGGCCCCATCCTCGTCCGGAACGTCGCCTCCGACAGCCGTGTAGCGCTCGGAAGGGGGATCGCCCGGAAGGTCAGGGTCGAGGTCGCGGATGGCCGTCCCTGACGTCCCTTCCGTCGTTTTTGTCGGCCAGCCCAACAGCGGCAAGAGCACGCTGTTCAACTCCATCGCCGGACTGAAGGCCGAGACCTCGAACTTCCCGGGGACGACGGTCAAGCACACCCACAGCCGCGTCGCCATCGAGGGACGCCTCCTCGACATCGTCGACCTTCCGGGCACCTATTCGCTCTGCCCGGCCGATCCGGCCGAGAAGACGGCCCTGAGGCACCTGTTCTCCGAGAAGCCGGACCTCATCATCAACGTCGTGGACGCTTCCATCCTGGGCCGCAGCCTGGAATTCACCCTGGAGCTCATCGAGCTCGGCCGCCCGATGGTCGTCGCGCTCAATATGCTCGACCTCGCCGAGAAAAAGGGAGTCACGATCGACGCGGCGAAACTGGCCGACCGGCTCGGCGTCCCCGTCGTCCCCGTCATCGCCTCGCGCGGCCGCGGCGTCAAGGAGCTTCTGGACGAAGCCTTCCGTGCCCTTGAACGGCCCGCCACGCCGAGCCCCCCCTCGTGGTCGCGGGACGTCGAGGCCAGGGTCGAGGAGATGGCCCGGCTTCTTCCGGAGGATTTCCCGCTTGTGGCCGGCCGTAGATTCACGGCGGTCAAGATGATCGAAGCCGACCGCCTCTTCTGCGACCGGATGCTCGGCGAACTCGAGCCGGGGCTCAAGAGCGAGGTCGATCGCGTCCGGGCGGAGATCGAGTCCGGTCGGGACATGCCGGCCTATGAGGTCGTCGCCGCGGAGCGCCACCATCTGGCCCTGAAGATCGCGGAGGAGACCAGCCGGGTCGCGCGCGGGAAGGGGGTTTCCTGGGACAAGCGGATCGACGCCGTGATCATGCACCCGTTCTACGGGTACGTCATCCTCGTCGCCGTCTTCATGGCCTTCTTCCTCCTCATCTTCAAGATCGGGAACCCGCTCGAGGGGCTCCTCCTCAAGCCATTTGCCGCCGTGAGCCTGGACCTGAAGCGGCACCTAGGCTCGAAGCTCCTTTTTCATCTGGCCGACGGTCTCGTCCAAGGCATCGGGGGAGGGATCGCCATCGTCCTGCCGTATTTCATCCCCCTGCTCGTTCTGATGGCCTTCCTCGAAGACCTCGGCTATCTGGCCCGGGCGGGGTTCCTGTTGGACGCCTTCATGCACCACATAGGCCTTCATGGGAAGTCCGTCTCGCCGTTCATCCTCGGCTTCGGCTGCAACGTTCCGGCCATCGTTTCGACGCGCATCCTGGAATCGCGCCGGGACCGCGTCATCACCTCGCTCCTCATCCCGTTCATCCCGTGCTCTGCCAGGACGACCATCATCCTGGCGCTCGTCGCCTTCGCCCTGGGCCCATGGGCTGCGCTGGCCTTTTACGCCGCCAACATCCTGCTCGTCGCGGTCCTCGGCAGGATCCTTTCCGCATTCACGAAGGCCCCGTCGCCGGGGCTCATCCTTGAGATCCCGACCCTGAAGCTCCCCCTCCTCGGGAACATCCTCAAGAAGACCTATTTCCAGCTCCGCTCTTTCATCGGGTTCGCCTGGCCTCTTCTCATCGCGGGCAGCGTCGTCCTCGGCCTGCTCCAGGCCATCCATGCCGACCGGGCGATCAACGCGGTCCTCTCGCCGCTCGTGTCGGGCGCCCTCGGCCTGCCCCGGGAGCTCGGCGTGACCCTCGTCTTCGGGTTCCTTCGGAAGGAGCTCTCGCTGATCATGATGCTCCAAGCCCTTGGGACCGGCTACGAGAACCTTCTCTCCGTCATCACCCGGGAACAGCTTCTCGTCTTCACCGTGTTCGTCAGCTTTTTCATCCCCTGCCTCTCCACTTTCGCCATCCTCTGGAAGGAGATCGGAAGGAAGGTCGCCTTCCTCTCCGCAGGTCTCAGCATCGCCGTGGCCATCCTCCTCTCCTGGCTCATCCGCATCATCGTATAAGGGCGGGCTCGCCTTCTCAGGACTCGGGGACTTCCCGTCGATCAGCTGGCGTGGGCTGGCTAATAGGCACGGACGGGACGGCCTCGCTCCCGGTCAGGTTTTTAACGCCGCGCCCTCGCCGATTTCATCGGCGGGCTCGTAACTCGCGAACTTGCTCTGAGCTACGACATCATGATCACGTCCTAAGTGGCATAGGTCCGGGATTCTCGTACGCTCAGACATACGAGCCCGAATCTCCTTGAAATCGGCTTCGTGCGGGCTAAACCTTCCACGTCCGCTCGGTCCGTCCCGTCCGTGCTCCCAGCCCACAGACCCGTGATGGGAGGGCTTTGACCCGTTCGCCGCCGCTACCCCGCCATGAAAGGCGGGGCGCGAAGCATGGCTCAGGGTTAACCCCGAACAAGCCCCGGCCCCGGCATTCAAGCCGGGGTGTCGAGGGGTTTACAAAGGGCTGCAGCGACCATGCGGAGGTCAGCCTGAGGCGAGCGGCCGACGAGGGGAGCCTCTTGGCCTCCGAGGGACCAAGGCTCGGAGGATGGGTTTCCGCCAGCTAATTTAATGTGCCTCGAGTCTTGGGCCCGAGGAGCCGAGACGGACGCGAGTCGAAGGCGATCTGGACCGGAGCGGGAAGCCAAGCCCTTTGCAAAGACCTCATTGCCATCACGGAGAAAGGGCTCAGGGAGCGAGACGGGATTTGAGGGCGGCGGCGGGAGCGCGGCCGATAAGGGCGGCGAGTTCTTCGAGGGGCGAATTACGAATGCCGTCGACGCCGTTGTAGCGGGCGAGGAGGGCGGCCTTCCGTTTGGGGCCGATGCCGGGGATACCGTCGAGGGCGGACCCGAAGCTCTTCTTCTTCCGGCGGCCGCGGTGGAAGGCGACGGCGAAACGATGAGCTTCGTCCCGGACGTGCTCGACGAGCTTCAGGGCCGGCGAGGTTCGGTCGAGCCGGATGCCCTTCCGATTCTCCGCCGTGTAGAGGATCTCCTCGCGTTTGGCCAGCGAGATCACGGGGATCCCCGCGACGCCCGCGTCTCTAAGCGCCGCGAGCGCCGCCGAGAGCTGGGGCTTGCCGCCGTCGACCAGGACGAGACCCGGCATCCGGGCCCCCTCGGCCCTGAGGCGCGCGTAGCGGCGGCGGACGACCTCGTGGAGACTGGCCACGTCGTTTGAGCCCTCGACCGTTCGGATCTTGAACTTCCGGTATTCCGCCTTGTTCGGCGCGCCCCCGTCGAAAACGACGAGAGAGCCGACCGATTCGTCGCCCCCCGTGTTGGATATGTCGAATCCCTCGATCCGCCACGGGGCCTCCGCGAGCCCGAGGACTTCCGCCAGACGGAGGAGGGGCGGGGTCGAGACCCCGGCGTTCCCCAGGGCAAGCGCCGCATTCTGCCCGGCCATCCTGGTCAGCCTGGCGTACTTCCCGATCTTGGGGACGATCAGCCGGGTATTCTTTCGGGGCCCCGCGGCCAGATCTTCCTGAAGGCGCCCGGCGTTCGTGGGCTCGAAGGGCAGCAGGATCTTCGGCGGCTTCTCGGCCCGAGCGTAGAACTTCCCGACGAGCTCCGCCAGGACCTCGCGGTCCGAGCGCCCCGCCGTCCCCCGGGCGAATGTCCCCCGGGAGTCCCGGACCTTGCCCCGCCTCATGAAGAATACGTGGAGGGCGGCCGCGTCCCCGGACCGCGCGTAGCCGACCGCGTCCAGGTCCTCGAGGCCGACGTCGATGGCCTGCGGCCTCTCGCGGAGGTCCTCGAGCGTGCGGACGAGATCTCTCAGGCGCGCGGCCTCCTCGAACTTCCGTCCTGCCGCCGCTTCGTCCATTCGTGCCTTCAGGTTCCGGGCCAGCTCTTCGGTCCGCCCTTCTAGAAAGAGCCGGGCGTTCTCCACGTCCTTCCGGTAGCCGTCCGCGGAGATCCGCCCGACGCAGGGCGCCGAGCACAGTCCCAGGTCATGATCCAGGCAGGGCCGTTTCCGGCCCCTGAAAAGGGCGTCTTCACAGCCGCGGACCCCGAAGTACCGGTTGACAAGGTGGATGGTCTTGCGGGCGCGGCTCGCGGGGCTGAACGGCCCGAAATAGCGGGAGCCGTCGTTCCCGACCTTACGGCTCACGTAGATTCCCGGGAATTCCTGGCGGACGGTCAGCTTGAGATAGGGGAAGCTCTTGTCGTCCTTCAGCCTGAGGTTGAACTTCGGCCGGTATTGCTGGACATAATTGTTCTCGAGGAACGCGGCTTCCTTCTCCGACCCGGTCAGGATGTAGTCGATGTCGGCGGTCTCCCCCAAGATGTTCCGGACCTTGATGTCCGGGCCGGGAAGGAAATAGGATCGGAGCCGGTCCCGGAGCGACCGGGCCTTGCCGATGTAGAGGACCTTTCCCTCCGCGTCCCTGAAGAAATAGATGCCCGGCTTGTCGGGGAAGCCCGTGACCTTATCCCTCAGCGAGCCCGTCATATCCGTTCCCGTCCCTTCGGGCTCCCGTCACAGGGCGAGCTCGAGCTCCCGTTTCTTCAGGCGGCTGAGCTCGTCCCGGAACGCGGCCGCCTTCTCGAACTCGAGGTCCTGCGACGCCCTGGCCATCGCTTTTTCGAGCTCGTCCATCCTCTTTTTCCTCTTTTCCGGGGATAGGGCGATCTCCTTGTCCTCCGGGATGCGCGTCAGGTCGACGTAATCCCGCTCGTAAACGGTGCTCAGGCCCTCCTCGATGCCCTTGATGATCGACTGCGGCGTGATCCCGTGGCGGAGGTTGTATTCCTTCTGGATCGCCCGGCGGCGGTTCGTTTCCTCGATGGCCGCCTTCATCGAATCCGTCATCGTCTCCGCATAGAGGAGGGCTCGCCCGGAGACGTGGCGGGCCGCCCGGCCGAACGTCTGGATGAGCGCGCTCGCGGACCGCAGGAACCCCTCCTTGTCGGCATCCAGGATGGCCACGAGGGACACCTCGGGCAGGTCGAGCCCCTCCCGGAGGAGGTTGATGCCGATGAGGGCGTCGAACTCTCCCTTCCTGAGGTCCCTCAGGATCCGGACCCGGTCGAGCGTCTCGATCTCCGAATGCAGGTAGCGGACGCGGAGCCCCAGCTCGTGGTAGTGGCGCGTCAGGTCCTCGGCCATCTTCTTCGTCAGCGTCGTGACGAGGGTCCTTTCGTTCCTCTTCGCCCGCGCCAGGATCTCGGACATCAGGTCGTCGACCTGCCCCCGGACCGGGCGGACCTCGATCTCGGGGTCGGTGAGGCCCGTAGGCCGGATGACCTGTTCGATGATCCGGCTCCCCGACCTCCCGATCTCGTACCGTGCCGGGGTCGCCGAGACGTAGATGACCTGTCCGACCTTGTCCTCGTATTCCTTGAAGTTCAGGGGGCGGTTGTCCAATGCCGAGGGCAGGCGGAAGCCGTGTTCGATCAGGGTCGTCTTCCGCGACCGGTCGCCGTGGTACATCCCCCCGATCTGGGGAACGGTGACGTGGGATTCGTCGACGATCGTCAGGAATTCCTCCGGGAAGTAGTCGATGAGGGTGAACGGCGGCTCTCCGGTCTTCCGGTCGGAAAGGTAGAGCGAGTAATTCTCGATCCCGGGGCAATAGCCGAACTCCCGGAGCATGTCCAGGTCGTAGAGGGTCCGCTCCTCGATCCGCTCGGCCTCGACGAACTTGCCCTCGGCCCGGAATGCGGCCACCCGATCCACGAGCTCCTTCTCGATGCCGTCTGCGGCGGCCCTGAGGACCGCCCGGGGGGTCGAGAAGAATGTCCTCGGATGGACCATGATCCGGTCGAAGGCCTCCAGGGTCTTCCCGAGGAGGGGGTCGACGGCGGAAAGGGCCTTGATGCGTCCATCTTCGAGCTCGATGCGGTACGCGAAGTCCTCATAGGAGGGGAAGATCTCGACGACGTCGCCGCGGACACGGAAGGAGCCCCGCTTGAAGTCGGCCTCCCGCCGTTCGTACTGGACCTCCGCGAATCGGTCCAGCATCTTCTTCCGGCTCAGGGCCTGGCCGACCTCCAGGCCGAAGCTCATCTCGTGGTAGGTGGCCGGGGCGCCGATGCCGTAGATGCAGGAGACCGAGGCGACGACGATCACGTCCCGGCGCTCGAAGAGGGCGTTCGTCGCCCGGAGGCGGAGGCGGTCGATCTCGTCGTTGATGGTCGCCTCTTTGGCGATATAGGTGTTCGAGGAGGCGATATAGGCTTCGGGCTGATAATAGTCGTAATAGCTGACGAAGTACTCGACGGCGTTCCCCGGGAAGAAACGCCGGAATTCCTGGTAAAGCTGGGCGGCCAGCGTCTTGTTGTGGGAGATGACGAGAACCGGGCGCCGGGCCCGGGCGATGACGTTGGCCATGGTGAAGGTCTTGCCCGATCCGGTGACCCCCATCAGGACCTGGTGCCGCTCCCCGGCGGTCAGCCCCTCGGCGAGACGGTCGATGGCCCGGACCTGATCCCCCCGCGGCTCGAAATCGGATCGGAGGTCGAATGCGCGCATCGATGGCATTATAACAAAATTTGTGCTATAAGGTTTTAAGATGACCCGATATCCGGTGCTTAAAGGAGGGCCCATGAAGAAGATCATACTCTTGACCGTGATCGCGATCCTCGCCGTCGCCGCGTTCCTCGCGGCGGCACCCGCGGCCGAAAAACCGCGGATCGGCGTCCTGCGATTCACGAACCACACCAGCGCCGGCTGGTGGAGCGCCTCGGTCGGCTCGGAACTGTCCGACATGCTCGCTTCGGAGCTCGTTTCCACCCGGTCCTTCCAGGTCCTCGACCGGAAGGACATCGATGCCGTCCTCGGGGAGCAGGACCTGAGCGAAACCGACAGGGTCGATGCGGCGACCAAGGTCAAGATGGGCAAGCTCAAGGGGGCCAAGTACCTTGTCGCGGCCACTGTTTCCTCCTTCGAGGAGGGCGTCAAGGGAACGGGCGGCGGGGTCAGTTTCAAGGGCCTCAGCGTCGGCGGGAAGCGGGAGAAGGCCTATATCGCCGTCGATCTCAAGGTCGTCGATTCCGAGACCGGCGAGATCGTCGACACCCGGACCATCGAAGCCGAGGCGAAGGGACAGGGGCTGGCCGCAGGCCTGAGCCTGAGGAACTTCAGCATCAACGGCGCCGATTATCAGAAGACGCCGACCGGGAAGGCCATTCGGGCCTGCGTCATCTACATTTCCGAGTACCTCGAATGCTCCCTGGTCCGCGGCACGGACGCCGACTGCATGAAGAAATGGGACGAGATGGACCGGAAGCGGAGGGAGAGGGACAAGGGCTCGATCGATATCAACTAGGAGTGCCGCTCCATCCGGATGGCGCCCTTGAACTGGGCTCCCGCCAGGACGGAGACCGTGGCGGCGACGACGTCGCCCCTCATCCGGCCGGTCTCGGAGATGAAGGCCCGTTCGGCGGCGACGACGTTGCCGACGATCTCGCCGTGAACGGTGACGTTGCGGGCCCGGACGTCGGCCTCCACCCGGCCCCCCTGGCGGACGGTGAGGTCGTGGGGGCCCAGGTCGACCGTACCGGCTAACCGGCCATCGACGACGAGGTCCTCGCCGCCGATGATATCCCCCCGGAAGGACAGCCCGCTCCCGATACGCGAGGCTCCGGCCGCCGGCTGCTTGACCTGGCTGTCTTCTTGGGTCATGATGTCCGCCTTTCCCGTTGGGTTTTTCGATACGTTCGACACCACCCACCCCCCATTTTTAGGTGGGTGGTGCTCAGTATCAACCCTGAGCATACCCCGGGCCTCAGACCCGGGGAGTCGAATGGGTTGATTATATGTGCCGCGGGGCGGGGCTGTCAACGGTTTGACATCGATCGGGATTGTGCTAGAATTCTGCTGCTCGAACGGCGCCCGTGAGCGGGCATAGCTCAATGGTAGAGTACCGGCTTCCCAAGCCGGGTGTTGTGGGTTCGACTCCCATTGCCCGCTCCATCATTTCCGTTCGTCGAACGCCTCCCATGAAAGCCTGGAAGCTGATCGTCGAAGAAGCCCCCCTGCGGGGCTCGCGGAACATGGCGGTCGACGAATACCTGTTCTTCGCGGCCCAGCGGGAGTCAGCGACCTTCCTGCGGTTCTACCGTTGGGAGAGGCCCACGGCGTCCCTCGGCTATTCCCAGGATGCCGCCCGGGCGGCCGACCTCGATTTTTGCCGGGAGAACGGGATCGACGTCGTCCGGCGGATGACGGGGGGAAGCTCGTCCTGCATCACCGGGAGCTGACGTATTCCCTGTCCTCGTCCGATGCCGGAACGTTCACGGACACGCTGCAGGAATCCTATCGGCGCATCTCGCTCGGGCTCGTTCGGGGGCTGGAGCTCATGGGGCTGACCGCCGGGCTGGCGCCGGTTTCGCCGCCCTCCTATGCCCGGGGGACGATGCCGTGTTTCGCCTATCCGGCCAAAGACGAAGTCGAGATCGGCGGGCTGAAGATCATCGGAAGCGCCCAGAGGAGGACCGGGCCGGCCTTCCTCCAGCACGGCTCCGTGCCTCTGGAAAAGGACGAGGACCTCCTCAAGGGCGTGGCCCGATCCGAAGCCCCCGACAGGGGCGTCCGCATGACTTCGCTCGCCGAGGCCCTGGGGCGGCCCGTGTCCTTCGACTGGGCCGCCGACCGACTCTCCCGAGGTGTCGCCGAATTCTTCGGCGTCGCCCTGGAGCCCGTGATCCTCGACGGGGTCGCGGGGGAGGAGATTTCCCGTATTGAAGCTGTACGCTACGGCGATGAAGCCTGGACGCTCGGGCGCAACGTTTAGGGCCGGCCCGGCCTCGGCATTCATGCCGGAGAGTCAAGGGGTTTGCTTTGACTTTTCAAACCCCCGGTGTTACCATCGGCTCGGAACCGAGGAAATCCCATGAACGAGATCGACGAACTCCTCAAGCTGGACGCCGGGGACCTGCCGCCCCTGAAGCCCATGCTCCTCGACGACCTCTACCAGAACGCCCTCAAGAACCTCCACCTGGAGCTCGGGACCGGACCGGCCCTTTATTTGCTTTCCCCGTCCTATTCCGTCATGGCTCCCACGCCCAACGATCGCGTGAGCGAGCTCGTCAACCGGAAGGAGGACCTCCTCGACCACATCAAGGAATACATCATCCAGAACCTGGCCATCTATTCCGTGCTCCTTGACACCAGCAGTTACTTCGTCGAACAGAACGGCTTCCTGGTCCTAGCCCGGCTCCTGGAACGGGATTCCGAGGGACGGCGCTACGAGATAAAATTCTATACCCATTCTCCCAAGGAACTGCTCTCCCACTATGAGGACAAGATCTACATCG
Source organism: Candidatus Aminicenantota bacterium (assembly GCA_963813235.1). Classification (GTDB taxonomy): domain Bacteria; phylum Acidobacteriota; class Aminicenantia; order Aminicenantales; family Saccharicenantaceae; genus JALHVH01. The sequence goes on from CAWEYF010000011.1 coordinate 33,861, forward strand.
GCCGGGATTTCGTCGACCTGTACAATTTCAGCCGGAAGTACCTGGGCGTGAAGGAGAGCATCATCTCCCTCAAGGGCCAGTGCGAAACGCTCCTCGAGCGGGCCAAGACCCGGCTGAAGGCCCCGCAGGAGCACAAGTCCTTCTTCCAGGAGATCCGGGAATCCGTCAACGAGCTTCACACGGAGAGCCTGCTCCTCCTCCAGCCCATGCCGCCGTACCTCGACTTCGCCAAGCTCTCGGGGAAGGACCTGATCGAGATCAACTCCCAGTACCGGACGATCAACCATTTCCTGATCGAGCTCCACGACGAGGTCGGCGAATTCGAGAACGTCCTGCGGCAGAAAAAAGAAACCGATTTCGTCCGTTATGTGACCAAGTACAAAAAGGACCTGACCAACCTCATTTCCTACTTCAACATCAAGATCAACGGCGCCCTCACCCAGCGCATCTACAATTTCCGGAGCAAGCACTCCTGAGGGGTCAGACTCCCTTGTTCTTCTCGAGGCTCCGATAGACGAGCTCGAGCCAGCCGGGAACGGGCATGAAACCCTTGGCCCAAGGAGCGAAGCGTTCCGGCATCCCGGCGGCTTGGATCTCCTTCAGGGTCTTTCCCTCTTTCATCCGTCCGCGGACGAGCTCGGCCGAATCGTAAAGCATCTGCCGGAAGGCCAGGAGCTCCCCCTTGCCGGCCAGCGGGCCGTGTCCGGGGATGATCTTGGCGTCGTCCGGAAGGGCGGCGAGGATGGCGTCCAGCTGACGCACCCAGTTGTCGATATCCCCCCCGTTGGGGACGTCCAGGAACGGGAAAATGCCGTTGAAGAACATGTCGCCCATGTGGACGATCTTCAGAGGGTCGATGAAGATGACGGTATCGCCGTCGGTATGGGCGTGGGGATAATGGACGAGCCGAAGGACCAGGCCGCCGGCGTGCGCGGTCATCTTGTCGGAGTAGGTCAAGACAGGCAGGGCGCCCCGGGGAAGGGCTTTGATGGTCCCGCCGAACATGGCCTGATCGGCGGCGTCCAGGGCCCGCGTGTTCTCGTGGGCGACGATGACGGCTGCGGGGCCAAAGGCCATGTTGCCGTTGACGTGGTCCCAATGCCAGTGCGTGTTGATGAGCACCCGCACCCGGTCGCCGCCGGGCAGGGGCTTGAGGGCGGCGCGGAGCTTTCCGGCCATCGCCTCCTCCATGGCGTCGATCATGAAAACCCCGGCGGGATCGGCGACGATCCCGACGTTGCCGTTGCCGCCGGACTCGAGCATATAGACCGGCCCGGCCACCGGGACGACGGAGACCGGGGGCGACTCTTTCTGTTGCGCCCGGAGACCGAGGACGAGACCGAGAACCAAGACCAGGACGCTCAGGATGTTTCGTTTCATGATGGGGGCACCTCCTGTATCGGCCGTCCATAATATATCGCGGGAGCATACCCCTCCGCCAGCGAAAATCCGGGGGATGACCCTTCTCGTCCCGCTCGGCGCAGCCGCAGGCTTAGTGGCCCGGCGCTTTTTCGGCCCCGGGGCGCTCGGCCTCTTCCACGACGACGTCGCCGTAGCTCGTTGATAATGTGACCGAAGGGCCTTCGGCGGCGCCGGCGAACGCTTTGACGAGCGACTCACCGTTCGTGGTTTCGACATCGGGGCGCTCGGCCAGGCCCCATTTGACCTCCCCTCCCTTTGAGCGGCCAACGAAGGGGAACCGGGCCCCCTTCGGCCAGAAGAACTGGACCGTCCCGTAGACATTCTTCACGTCGATGGCCGACGTGATCGCGCCCGGGGCCAGGACGGCGTCCGCGTGGGAGACGCTGACGTCCGCCCGGCCGGTGAAGTCGGCGAGGTCGAGATCCTCGTAGGAGGTCGCGATCCGGATCGTGCCGGCCGCGATGGAGCGGCCGACGACTCCCACGCTCCTTCCCTCGACGTCCAGGTCGCCCCGGACGCCGTTCGCACGGACGCTTTCATAGGTCGTCGCGACCTTCAAGGCGCCGCCGATCCCGTCGGCCGCCACAGCCATGTGTTCGCCGACCACCGTGGCCGGCCCGACGTCGACCAGAGAAACGCTCTCGTAGGTCGTCCTTACGTCCACGGCGCCCTTCACTCTCAGGAGGGAGACCTCGGTATGTTCGCCGGCGATCGTCGCTTTCGCGGCGGCGTCGCTCACCTCGACCTTACCGTAAGCGTGATCGATCCGGACATCGCCTCCCGCCTGCCGGACGAGGACGTCGGCGTGCCGCGACGAAACGCGGCAGGCGGCCCCGACGCGGGTGACCGCGACATCCTCGTACGTATTTGTGACGGACAGGTCCCCCGCGACGTCCGCCGCGTCCACCCGTCCGTGGGGAACGTCGATCGTGCCGCTCCGGACGCCCGATACCGTGACCGTTCCGTAGGAGTTGGCGACGACGACGTCCGTGCCCGCGGGCACGACGAGCCGGAAGCTCGTCGTGAAGTTCTTCTTCGGGAAGTCTCCACGATTCGTCGAGATCTCGAGCCGGCCAGCGTCCCGTTTGACGACCGGCTTCAGCGCGTCCGCGACGGCCCGGGCCTCGGCCTCGGTCCTCCTCCGGACCTTCTTCAGGAGCGTCACCGTGACCGTCTGCTGGTCCGCGCCCCGGACCTCGACCTCGCCGTGGGCGTTCCGGACCTCGATCCGGCCGGGGATGGGTCCCTCGAGGGTCAGGGATTCCTCGAAGTCGAACGTCCGGCCCCCGCCGAAGGGCCCCTCCCAATCCCCGTCGATCCAAATCCCCCCTCTTCGGGCCTGATAAAAGACGACCCCGGCGACCACGATGAGGACGAGGAGCAGGACCTCTCTGGCTTTCATGACATTAGACCCCGTCGGGCTTCCCGGTCTTTGCGGCCTCGTTCTTTTCCTTGATGCCGAAATAGAGCTTCCAGCCGCCCCAGAAGATGAGGAGGAGCGGCCAGAACCGGGCCACCGAATCCCAGACCTCGACGTCCAGCGTGTCGAGCAGGAAAACGACGCCGATGACGATGAGGATGAATCCCCAGACGAGCGAGTCTCTGCGCGCTTTTCGTGTCATGGCTGCCTCCTGAGTTAGGTCTTCTTCGCCCGGGCGAAGTGGTCGAAGACAAGCTTGATGCCGAGGCCGATGACGGCCAACGGCCAGAAGTCGAACAGCCTTCCGTAATCGATGACGTCGAAATTGGCCAGGAGCAGGAGGGCGCCCAGGCCTACGAGGACGACCCCCCAGAAAATGGACCCGGCCTTCGCCGGTTCGAGGATCTGGTCCTCGACCGCGGCCGTCTCGTCCTCCCGTCCGGTCAGGGCGCGGCGGTTGATGGCCGCGGCCGTCTGGACGGACTCGATGATCTGGTAGAAATAGAATCCCGCCAGGATCAGGCCGAAGAACGGTTGGCCGTGGCCCCGGCCCTGGACGGTCACCAGACCGGCGAAGATGAACAGGTAAACGAGCCCCTTGACGTACAAGCCGTTGTACATGGCCCCGATCCCGAACGGGAAGAGGCCGGCCAGGATGCCCGCCGCTGCCGGAGACTTTGGCGGCTTCCTTTGGATGATGATCTTTTCTTCCATGTCAATCCTCCATATCGTTCCTTAATATTTATTCTTTTTCTCCGCCCTTCCCCAGGATGTCGACGCTCCTGAGGGAGTCGAGGATCATTTCCTTGCGGGCGCCGATCTCGGCGGGGATCGAGCCCGCCTTGGCGTAGAGCCTCTCGATCTGGCCGTAGCCCGCGTGGACCTCCCGATTGAGGCTTTTCTGGAGCGCCCGGCCGCCGGGGCTGAAAGTCAGGAATGAAAGGAAGACCAGCAGACCCGTCGCCCCGGCGAAGACGGGCTGGAGAGAGGGGCGGAGCAGGAAGTCGCGGACGGGCCGGAACTTCCTTTTGCGCTCCGGGATAGCGTAGAGCCTGCGGAGCAGGTCGGGCGACGGCTCGAGCTCCGGCAGGGACGCCAGGGCGTCCCGGGCGTCCCTCATCGCCTCGAGCAGGGAGGCGCATTCCGGGCAGGCGCCGAGGTGCGTTTCGATCTCCGCCCTGCGCGCGCCGTCGAGCTCGCCTTCGAGATAGGCCGAAAGCATTTCCTCGGCGTGGGCCCCGCTCATGTGTCTTCTCCCTTCCCGGGCTTCAGGATCCGGGCCAGCTGGAGCCGGCCCCGGTTCACCCTGGATTTCACGGTCCCCAGGGGCAACCCCAGGTTTTCGGCGATCTCCTCGTAGGTCAAGTCCTGGATGTCCCGGAGGATGACGGTCGCCCGGATCTCCGGGGACAGGCCGTCGAGGGCCTTCCAGACGGCCTTCCGGTCCTCCTCCCGGGCGAGGCTCCTCTCGGGGCCGTCGAACGCCGCCTGGGCGATCGCCCTTTCATCGAAATCGTCCCTTTGCGTCCGTTCCCACCGGCTGTGCCTGTACTCGTCGATGAGGTGGTTCTTGGCCAGCGTCAGGAGCCAGGCCGTGAAATTCCGCTCGAAGTCGTACTTTCCCAGGGAACCGTACAGCTTGAGGAAGATCTCCTGGGCCATATCCTCGGCCTCCTGGCGGCTGCCGGAGAACTGGTAGGCCATGTTGAAGACCTTCTTCGAATAGGCGTTAACGAGCATTTCCCATGCGCTCCTGTCGCCGTTCAAGCATTCCCTGATGACCGTGTTCAAATCCACTCAATTCACCTTGGTTGACGGATGCGCCGGGGAAAAAGTTCCCTTGGGGTGCCCCCATTCTAATTTCGGGCCGGGAGCGTGTCAACCGGGATCGGGCGTCCCGCGCGACCGGCCCGGCGGGGGGAGGTGACGATACGTTCGCCGGCGCCAATCCCGGTCTTCAAATCGGGGTAAGAAGCGCGGCTCAGTATTAACCCTGAGCATACCCCGGGCTTCAGACCGCCCTCATTCGCTTCGCGAATGAGGACCGCAAAGCCCGGGAGTCGGGTGGGTTTATTGCCATCCGGGGCCAAAACACATAGAATTCGAACGAGTTCCGGGTCCGGCGCGACGGCGCGTGACCGCCGGTGCCTGCAACGATTCCCCAGGGCCGGGAGTTTAAGGAAACGAGAATGGACGAACAAGAGCTGATCCTGCGGGTGCGGGAAGGAGACGAGGAGGCGTTTGCCAGGATCATGGAGATCTACAAGGACAGGATCGTGAATTATTTATACCAATTCACGAGGGATTACCAGAGGGCGGTCGAGCTTTCCCAGGAGACGTTCCTCAGGGTCTATTTCAAGGCCGACAAGTACAGGCCCATCGCCCCGCTGTCCTCCTGGATCTACGCCATCGCCTCCAACCTGGCCAAGACGGACGCCCGGAAGCGCCGGAGGATGGCCACGGTCCCTCTCGACGACGTCCCCAACAGTTACGATGCCGGCACCTATTCCCAGGATCCCCCGGACCCGGGCCTGCTCCGAAACCTCAGGGACGCCCTCGACGCCCTGCATCCGAGATACCGCATCCCGGTCGTCCTCAAGGACATGGAGGGCTTGTCCCAGGAGGAGATCGCCCGGATCATCAAAAGGCCCGTGGGGACCGTCAAGGCCAGGATCAGCCGGGGACGGGAGTACTTGCGGCGGATGCTCGAGAGCGCCCGCGGCGGGGATGCCGGGCCGGCGGAGAAAGAGGTGAGACAACATGGAAGAGCATAATTTCCTCGAAAACATGGACAGGGTCACCGCTCCACCCGGATTCGAGCGCCGGGTCATGGCCGAACTCGCCCGCCGGAAGGAGCGGCTTCGGAGCTCCCGGCGGACTTGGCGCTTCGCCTATGCCGGCGCGGCCGCCGTGGTTCTGGCGACGGTCGTCATAGGGGGCGTCTTCGTCCTCGACCGGACCGGCGGGAACGGCACGGCCGCGGCGGTCCGTCTCGCGGAGAGGCCGTCCGAAGCTATCCCCGTCATGGAAACCCTGGATTATTCGTCCGAATACCGTAACGCGCCTTCCGAGCCGCGAACGATATACATACTGGAGCAGGTCTCCGAGGTTTCGCCTCGGGAGATCACCTATTGAGGAGGTTTAGGGCCATGAACATGAGAATGAGACCCATCGGGGTGGTCATGGCAGCCGCCGTTTCCGTGGTTATGAACCTGGGGGCGGAAGCGGCCGGCCCCGCCGCAGAAAGGGACATCGCCGTCCTGGCCAAGAAGGTTTATCCGTCCGTCGTCCGGGTCGAGGCCCGGAACGGGACCCGCAGGGTCGCTACCGGAGTCGTCATCGACCGGGACGGCCTCATCCTGACGACGGCCCTGATCTCGCCGCGCGACGAGAAGATCACCGTCATCACCGGGGACGGAAGGAAGGTCGACGCCGAATTCCTCGGCTTCGATTCCGAGACCCACCTGGCCCTCATCCGAGCCAAGGACAAGGGGCTCCCGCCCCTGGCTATGGGCGAAGCCGGGGATGTCACTCCCGGGACCTGGATCTCCGTCGTCAGCGTATCCCCGGAGATCACGCCCGCGGTCACCCAGGGCATCGTCAGCTCGGTCTCCGAAGAAAGACTGAGGCTGAACATCTGGGTCACTCCGGGATCGAGCGGCGGGCCGGTCGTCGACGAGAACGGCCGGATGGTCGGCCTTCTGCGCGGGATCTATACCGAGGACAGGCCCGTCCTGTTCGAGTTCCGGGACAGGGAACAGGTGGGTTCCGGCTACGCCTTCAGCCAGGCCGAGGCCCCTTCCTCCGGGATGGCCGTGGCCATTCCCATGGACGTCGTCAAGAAGATCGCTTTCGAGATCAGGGACACGGGGAAGGTCCAGCGGGGCTGGATCGGGCTGTCCATCGGACAGAACGAGAACGACCGCATCGAGGTCGTCGGCGTCGACGCCGAGAGCCCGGCCGAGCTTGCCAAGCTCAAGGAAGGGGACCTCATCCTCGCGCTCGACGGCAAGGAGATCGCGAGCGCCTCGATGCTCGCGTCGGAGATCCGCAAGCGAAAACCCGGCCAGGACGTCATTGTGAAGATCGAGCGGGACGGCAAGCCGATGGACGTCAAGGTAAAGCTGGGCGCATACCCGGAATTCGAGGCCCAGCGCGAGATGGAGCTCAAGTTCCCGGGACTCTTCCCCCCGGGGGCGCCGAGGCCTTTTGCCGCCCGGCCCAGGGGCGCGGCCCCGATGCCGCCCAAGGCCCTCGTCGAGCCCAGGGGCCGTGAGTTCTCCTGGGAACGGCGGAAGTACATCGGGGTTTACCTGGATGAGCCGAACCCGGAATTATCCGCGTACTTCGGGGTCAAGGACGGGACCGGGCTGTTGGTCAACCGGCTGACGCCGAAGGGCCCCGCGGAAAGGGCCGGCCTCAAGGTCGGTGACGTCATCGTCAAGGCCGAAGGCCGGCGGGTCGAAACGATCAACGAGCTTAGCGAAGCCGTCCAGGACAAGAAGAAAGGCGACAAGATCAAGCTCGAGGTCCTCCGGGAAAAGAAGCCTCTCTCCATCGACGTCGAGGTCGAAGAAGAGGAGAGCGGCGGGGTCGTCGGTTGGGCCCTGCCCGGCGATTCCCGGGACCGTCTTCGCGCCTACGGAGAATCCGCAAGGGCCTACGCCGACAAGTTGGGCGAGGTATTCAGCCGGGAAGCGAACGGGGACATGCGCAAGCTTGATGCCGAGCTGTCCCTCATGGCCGGAAAGGCCAGGTCGGCCGCCAGGAACCTGAGGTCCGCCTTCACCCGGGCGGTGAGGAAGATCTAGCCGAGTCACCTGCTCCTGTATCCATCTCTCGAAAGGGGGACGGGGACCATGGGTTCCCGTCCCCCGACTTTTTTCAGGGCTTCGAGTTCTTGAGCCACTTGGCCTTGAGGGCTTCGAATTCGGTCGGCGAAAGCCGCGACCTGTCGAAATACCCCAGGGCCTGTCTCTGCCGGAGTGCTTCATAAAGGACGACGGCGACAGAAACCGAGAGGTTGAGGCTCTGGACCATGCCCATCATGGGGATCCGGATGACGTGATCGGCGAAGGCGAGGGCTTCGTCGGAGATCCCGTCCGATTCGCTCCCGAAAACCAGGGCCAGGGGGCGGCCGTAATCCAGTTCGGTAAAAGGCACGGCCTCGTCGGACAGTCGTGTCGCGACGATGGCGAAGCCCTGCTCTTTCAAGTTGGAGAGGCACTCCGACGCCGACCCATGGACCCCGATCTCGAGCCACTTTTCCGTCCGGGTCGTGATGGCCTCGTTGAGCTCGAGCAGGTCCGGGTTCGGCGAGATGAGGTCGAGGTAGAGGATGCCCGCTGCGTCGCAGGTCCGGATGACGGCGCTGGCGTTGTGAGCGATGGTCACGCCCTCCAGGACCACGCGGAGGTCCGGTTGGCGGCGGGATAGCACGCCCTCGATCCTCGCGATCCTCCTGTCCGTCGCCATGGAGACTTTATAGCAGACCGGAATGGGGGATGCAACCGCGGGGGGGGCTAGCGCGGCCAGCGAATAACGAGCATTTTCAGGACCATGAGCCCCCAGAAAGCGACGGTCCCGAGGATCGCCCGGATCTCCTTGTTCTTTCGAAAAAGGGCAAGGTCGAAGCGGGCGCCGGTCCCCTCGCCGCTCCTTCCAGGGGCGGGGAGGAAGAGCGGGACGGCCCGCTCGTAGGGTCCGTAGGCCTCTGGGAAGAGTGCACGCATCCGGTCCCTTTCCTCGCGTACGATGACCGGATAGAAGACGGCGAAGTAGGCGGCCATCAGCGCGGACACCGGCCAAGACCGGGACGCTACGACCGCGCCCGCGGCGATGAGGAGGGTCCCGAGGTAAAGCGGGTTTCGGGTGAACCGGTAAGGTCCGGAAACCGCCAGGACCTTTTCCTTCTTGAGATGGCCCGCCGCCCAGGCCCTCAGTCCGAGACCCAAGAGGCCGACGCCGAGCCCGGCGATCAGGCTATCCAGAGAGGGACGGGCAAAGACGAGGGCCCCGACAAGTGCCGGAGTGCCGGCCCGGACACGCCAGCGGTAAAGGCTCTCGCGGAGCGTTCGGTCAGACATCCCTGTCCAGGACCTCCGCGACGAGCTTGGCGACGTCCGCGGCCGCGATGGCGTCCATACACGCGGTTGTCGGGCATTCCCTTTTCCAACATGGGTGGCAATCCGTCAGAGGCCGGGCCGCCCTATCTCTGTCCCGGAACGGGCCGTTTCGCTCCGGGCTGGTCGGGCCGAAAAGGCCGACGACCGGCACATCCAGGGCGCACGCCGCCTGCAGGGCGAATGTATCACCGCTGATAAGGAGACCGGAGGTCGCGATGAGGGCAAGGACTTCCGGGATCGTCAAGAAAGGGGCGGCGGGGACACCGGTCCGGGCCGCGATCGCCAGAGCCGTCTCTTTTTCGGACGCGTTCCCCCAGAGCAGGACGGGGAAGAGGTCCTTCCGTGCGATCGACGGGAGAAGTTCGATCCACCGTTCGGCCGGCCACCGCTTGCTTTCCCACGCCGCCCCGACGTTGCATAGGACGATCTTCCGCTCCGGCGTCCGTCCGAGTTCTTCTAGGGCGGTCGCGACGCGGCGTCGGGCGTCTTCGGGAATGACGAGCGGGAACTCGAAGCCCGTCGTTCCCGGACTCAATCCCAGCATCTCGAGCAGGCGGATGTTCTTGCCGATGACGTGCCCCGTCTCTTCGCATTCTTCGAGCCGTTCGGTATAGAAGATCGCCGCCGCCGGTTCCTTGAGGTTCTTTCCCGAGAACCCGATCCTTCGGCGCGCTCCCGAGATCCGGGCGAGGATCGCGGACTTCAACAGTCCCTGGAAGTCGATCGCGGCCCGGTCCCGGCGACGGAGTTTCCGGAGCCAGCCCTTCTCGCCGCGGACGACGATCTCGTCGATCCCCGGCACGAGGCTCAGGATCTCTCTCCCGGCCTTCTCCACGACCCACGATAACCGGGCTTCCGGAAAGCTCCTGCGCAGGACCGCGTAGGCGGGAAGGGCATGGATGATGTCCCCGAGGGAGCTCAGCCGGATGATGAGGAAGCTATCCACGCGCGCCCTTCCGTCCGGCGACGAGCTTGACGACGTCGCGCGTCGAGCGAACCTTCGGCCCGCCGGCTATGAAGACCTCGCCACCCAACGCCTTGACGGTTTTCCGTTCCGGGACTGTATGGACCGTATAATCCGAGCCTTTGGCGTGGACGTCGGGGCGAAGGGCGCGGAGCACCTTTTCGACGTTGAGCTCGCGGAATATCGTGACGTAATCGACGCATTCGAGCGCCGAGAGGATCTCGGCCCGCTCCGCCTGCGGCATGAGGGGCCTCCCGGCCCCCTTGAGGGCCCTCACCGAGCGATCACTGTTCAGGGCCACGACAAGGACGTCGCCCCGCTCCGCCGCTCCCCGGAGGTATCGGATGTGCCCGACGTGGATCAGGTCGAAACAGCCGTTGGCCAGGACGACGCGACGGCCACGGCGCTTTTCCGCGGCGACGATCTTCCCGAGCTCGGCGAGGGTCCGGAGTTTCCTGGGTTTCAATGTCGGATCGCCTGTCGGAGCTCCCGCGGGCCGAGGGCGGCGGCGCCCTTTTTCATGACGACGACGCCCCCCGCGAAGTTGGCGAGCTCGGCGGCCTCCCGGAACGAGGCCCCGGACGCGAGGGCCAGGGTGAAGACGCTGATGACGGTGTCGCCGGCCCCGGTCACGTCGACGATGTCGGTCGTCCCGCGGACGGGGATGGGGAAGGGGGGCTTGCCTCTCTCGAAGAGGACCATGCCCCGCGAACCGCGCGTCACGAGCAGGGCGGGGGACCGGAGCTTCCTCATGACCTTCGCCGAAGCCTCGTACAATGCGGCGGCGTTTCCGCCCGTTTCGACGCCGAGCGCGTTCTCGACCTCCGACTCGTTCGGGGTCGCGATCGTCATCCCCCGGAAGCTCATCAATCTGAATCGCGAATCGACGCTTACGGGGACGCGGGCCACTTCGGCAGCCGGCAGGCATTCGGCGAAGATCTTTTCCTTGACGGTGTCATAGTTATAGTCGGAAACGAGCAGGGCCGCGCAATCCCGGATGACGGCGCCGACCGCCTTCCGGATCCGACCCGCCAGGGCCAGGGAGTCGGGGACTCGGCCTTCGCGGTCGATACGCAGTATCTGCTGCTTGCGGGTGTTGTCCTCTCCGGCCATGATCCTCGTCTTTAAGGGTGTCCGATAGTTCCTTTCCGGAATGATATGATCGGTCGGGATGCCCTTGGACCTCAGGAGGCTCAGCACCTTGCGGCCCGCCGCGTCCCTGCCGACGACGCCGACGGGAACCGGGAACGCCCCGAGGGCCCTCAGGTTCTGAATGGCGTTGCCCGCCCCGCCCAGGGAATATTCCTGGTCCTTGAAATTCAGGATGAGGACCGGGGCTTCGCGCGAGATACGCCGGGTCGTTCCGTAGAGATGCTCGTCAAGAATGAGGTCGCCCCAGACCCCGATCCGCAGGCCTTCGAAGCGGTCGACGTACTCGAGAAGCCCGTCCCTGTCTGATTTGGTGTCGCGCATATGTCCCTGCCGCATGGATTGTAATCAAAAAGGGACCGGAAGGTCAAACGAGCATTGAAATGCCGGGGGAATTCGTCTATATTCTGTCCGGTGCGCCGGAGTGGCGGAACTGGCAGACGCGCGGGACTCAAAATCCCGTCCTCGGAAACGAGGGTGTGGGTTCAATTCCCTCCTCCGGCACACCTTTTACCCTGTTTTCCCTGAGGGAACGCCTAATTATCAACCCTTTTTTGTCTTTCATTCCGGAACCGTAGTTTTCAGCGCTTTTCAGCTTGGTTTGGCACACCGTTGTCACACGGGGAGAGGCCTGCCTTTTCACCCGGGCCGTAATGCTACCCTTCGAATTGACATCATATTCTTGCGGCGTTATGATTTAGCCAGCAAGAGATTGGGGGAAGTCGAAGGCAACCTTTCGGGAACATCTCTCTTTGCCGTCCCCTTGTCTCTGAATCGCTTCAAAAGGAGGGGTTTTATGAAACGCATTGCTATTGCAGTCTGCGTGATGATCTTGCTTCCCGTGGTTTTATCACTGGCGCAGTCCCCAGTGCCGAAACCTGCACCGGAGCTGAGGAACCGGGATCTCTGGGTCGGAGACTGGGCGATGGCGGGGACGGCGAAAGACACTCCGGCGGGGCCTGAGTACAAGTTGGATTGGAACCTCCACGGCAGCCGAATCCTGGGAGGCTTCTTCGTACAGATCGATCAGATCTGGAAGGGTAATGGTCCGGAACAACTCGCGCTGGAGATTCTCTCGTACGATCCCATCAAGAAAACCCATACCTCCTCCGGCTTTCAGAGTGACGGTGCGACCTGGGTAGCCACGGCGACATATAACGACGGGACGGTCGTAGAAACCGGCACATCAACAACTGCGGACGGAAAGATCATGAGTTGGCGCGGCACCTGGGTCTTCAGCGCCGACCGAATGGCCGTCTCAGCTATACAGGAATCGGACCAAAATGGCGTTCGATGGACATCCTTTACGATCAAGGGAACCAAGGCCAAGACCCCGTGAGGGCCCAGTAGATCCCTCGAATGGAAACCCCTTTGCTGAAGCTGCGGCCAGGGCGAACTAGGCCGCAATAGGCTCAAGTTCTCTCGAGGTGAGGCGTGTCGTACGCCCTTAGAGGCCCGATTTCCGCCAGCATAATGAGAAGTCACTGAAAAAATTAAGTTATTTATTATCTATTACTTATGGGAAATTGCCCTGAAAGAATAACTCATTTATTATCAATGTGATAGGAACAAAAAGTGATGAAATCATCGAAAATCCGCGAAAAAGTGCGTAGGGTATGTATGGTACGGGGGTAGCTAAGATGCTTGTCTCCCCCCTGGAAAGCCATCTTGGAAATTACCCGTCATTCTCGATCCTAGACGGTCTTGCTTTTCAGCTGTGGGAGGGGGCTACGGCAGTCCTCCCCGGTCTTGCAGGACGCCCGAAGGCGGATTAAGCCTCACAATGAGAGACGGAAAGGGGGCAAGTCGAGTCTTCCGAGTTGCCCATTATACCTGGACTGATTCTGGGGTCAGATTAACACACTTTCCGGCCGGGCGATGCCTCCTTCAACCAGGCAATAAGGAAGACCTCGCCTTCCGGCAACACCTTTTCATGTCCCCAAAACCCAATTGATATCGGAAGGCCATAACCTATAAAATAAGAGAAGTTATCAGTCTTCTGTCGGGAGGGAAGACTTATGATAAAAAGAGTTTGGCTTATACGAGGTTTTATTCTGATCGGGGCCGCGGGCTTCATCGCGTTATCGTTCGGGCAGACGGGCAAGGAGGCCCGAAGGGCTCCGATGAACCCTGAATTCCAGAAATACATAATCGAGCGGACAATGCTCAGGGCTCTCCCAAGAACCGCCGACGGGCACGGATTGGGCGAAATTTCGGGACCGGCGGAAGTATCCCCGGTCAGGCCCGTTCTGCCCCAGGGACTCAACCAGGCGTTGCCTGGGTCTTATGACCTTCGGCCTCTCGGAAAGCTGACGTCGGTCAAGGACCAGGGTGCTTGCGGCAGTTGTTGGTCTTTTGCCACGATGGGTTCCATGGAATCCTATCTCATGCCGGCCGAATCCGCCGATTATTCCGAACAGCACCTCATCGATACGGCCGGATTCAACGTGGCGCCTTGCGAGGGCGGGCAGATCGCCATGTCGTCGGCCTACCTGGCCCGCTGGTCCGGGCCGGTCGGCGAGATCGATGACCCATATCATTATTACAGCGGCACCAGCCTGGCGGCGACGCACCCCAAAAAACATGTCCAGAACCTTATCTTTTATCCGCCCCGGGCGTCCTCATCGGACAACGACTATCTCAAGACGGCCGTCGCGACGGATGGGGCCACCTACGTGTCCATGTGGTGGTCCGACGTCGCGTTCAACGACACTTATGACAGCTATTACTATAGCAACTCCAGCGAACTCAACGGCGGGGGCCACGCCGTCTGCATCGTCGGGTGGGACGACAACTATCCCGCTTCCCAGTTCAATACCACGCCCCCCGGCAACGGGGCTTTCATTGTCAAGAACAGTTGGGGGACGTCCTGGGGGGACAGCGGGTATTTTTATGTTTCCTATTACGACACGTTTTTTGCCAGGAGATGGTACAACGGGGGCTTCCGGGCCGAGGCAACCAATAATTACGGCGGCGTATTCCAATACGACCCCTTGGGCTGGGTTGACCAGTGGGGATGGAGCTCGCCCTACGATGTCGCCTGGGGCGCCAATATCTTCACCGCCCCGGTCAAATCGACGATATCCGCGGTCGGATTCCAGACCGTCTCGTCGAATTGCTCTTATGAGATCTTCGTCTATACGGGTGTCGCGGCCGGCAAACCGAGGAGCGGGAGCCTGAAGGCGTCCACGGCCGGAAGCGTGACCTTCCCGGGCTTCTATACGATCGACTTGCCGAACACGGTTTCTGTCGCGGCGGCTCAGAAGTTTTCGGTGGTCGTGAAGTTTACGACGCCCGGATATTATTTCCCCGTTCCCACCGAAGAAAAGATATCTTACTACTCGAACGCCGCGACGGCAGCGAAGGGGCAAAGTTTCATCAATCTCACCGGCTCGATCGGAACGGCCTGGCAGGATATCTCGGCAGATACAACCTACAGGGCCAATTGCTGCATCAAAGCGTATACTGCGATGCCGGCCGGAATCAAGGTCGTGGACCCCGCCGTCGGGGTCAAATGGAGGCGGGGAACGACCAACACCATCAACTGGACCGTAAGCGGCTCCATGGCTTCGACGGTCAAGATTCAGCTCTACAAGGGCACGGCTACGGTTTCGGACATCGCCGCCGCCACCGACAACGATGGAACCTACGATTGGGCAATTCCCATATCAACGGCCAAGGGCACGGACTTTTCCATCAAGATCACGACGACCAACGGAAGGTACAAAGGAACCAGTGGGAAGTTCTCCGTCATCGGGTCCACAATCAAGGTCACGGCGCCGTCCACAGGCACGGCCTGGACCCAGGGGACAACTCAGAACATCTTCTGGACTTCGGCCGGCCCTCAGAGTTCCCTGGTCCGGATCCAAGTCCTCCGGAGCGGGGCTCTGGTCAAGGAAATCGCTACCAACGTGGCGAACTCCGGCTCGTATAGCTGGAACATCCCGACAAACCTCGTTGCCGGGAAGGACTACAAGATCCGGATCAAGACCATGGACAATCATGTCCAGGGAAACAGCGAAATCTTCAGCCTCACAAAATAGGAGCTTGGCGGCGCGGCCGGAGCCTTGAGTGGGCCGGTCGAAGAACGGCTCCGGGGCCCGAACGGGCACGGTTGCCTCAGCGGATGATCCTAGGGGCCTCGCCTGAGATATCCACGACCGTCGGACGCTTTTCCCGGGCGCCGACGACGACATCGACTTTCCGATCAAAAGTGCGATGGCGTCGGCTGGATCGAAGATTTCCCCTTTTCCGGAAAGATTGGCGCCGGTCACCGTGATGGGAAAACCGGTCTTTTCGACGAGCCCGCGCGATCAATAGAGGGGGTGTCGCCGGAGCTGCCCCTCTCTGAAAAAAGGCCATGAAGAATTCCCGAAATGGGCGCTTGACAAGGATGCCCCATTACGCTATGTAATTCTTATATCAGTAAGACATATGATCGCGTTTACAAAAATTTTTTCCCGGGCACCTCGTGTTCGGAGAAGGAGGGGTATTATGAAAAAGCACGGACGGGCAATTGCCGTGACGGCCATTGCGGGCTTTGTTATCGCGGGCTACTTTCTGTCGCAGGCTGTCCTCGCGGCTCCGGCGCAATCCGGCCCGCCGAAACCCGGCGGGAATCAGAACAATGCCCAGCGACCGCTCATAGGAAAGGTTGTCGCCGTTCCCGTCGCCATGGACCAAGTTGGTCCCATTGATGGGGCTGTGGCGCCGGCGATGGGGAAAACGATCAATATCCCTCCCGCCGCGTTTGTGCCGGACGGCTTCGGTGGCTCATATATTTGCGATTGGGATAATGGCTATCTTAACGGTAATCTCGCTGGTTTGAACGCACCCGTTATCTTCCCTAAAGGTGCAAAAAAGATCCTGCATGTGGATTATTACGTGTATGATGATTTCGGCAGCTCGATCTGGTGCGGAATGGTTGATTCATATCCTTGGAACACCAATTCAAAGACATATCTACTGAGTATCTATTCATCAACTCCTTTCCCGGGCTATGTCGTAAAATATATTTGCACTCCGACGGATAAGACCATCAGGCCCGATCATGTTTATTATCTGCCTGTGTACTTTAATTCTAACACCGGCTATTTATACGGAGCTATTGTCTATTATCAATAATCATCCGCATCAGGGACTTCAAGACAGAGCGTGGGCGGAACCCGGGTTCGGCCACGGTTGAATTCTGCATCCCGAAGTTCCGCCGCTCACCAGTTGAGCCCTTGAGGCCGAGGAGGGAGCGGTGACCTGCCTCCTCCGTCTTGCGGGACGCCCGAGGGCGGACCAGGCCTCGTTCTAGGGACGGAAGAGGGGCGGGTGGTTCAATTTTGCCAGAAAACTCAACGTATGTCTGGACCATTTTTAGGGGATGAGGTCCTCTGGGAAATGTTGATTGTTATTCGGCTTTCTTTTGCGGCAGTAAGAAATACCCAAACCCGAGGGTGAAGAAGAGGTAGATAGCGACAACGCCCCAGCCGAGCGGATTCATGCCGCCGGAGAGCTGGATCAGCAGCATGGCCAGAAACGCAATGGCGTCATAGACGAACAGGTTCAGAACGATGGCCCGCCGCAGCACCGATGGTTCGCCGTTCCTGGCAAACCAGGCAAGCATCAAATTGCCCATGAGCGCGGCCCCGTACTCCCTGGCAGTAATGGCAGCTCCGGGCCCGAACGAGCTGCCCAACAAGATCAGCAACGGGCCGGGGAAGAACAGCATCAGGGGCCCGAAACCGAGGCATACAACGGCCTTGATCACCATGAGCGTCTTGAATTTCATTGGTAACCTCCTTTTAAAAGAGCGAATCTATTGTTTGTTCTGCGCACAATGGCCCAACAACAAGATTATGGCGTGTTGGTGACGAACGGCTTGTTATCGCGCTTGCAGACCAGCTGGAGACCGTTTCGACCTGAAGCCGCAACGAACGGGACGCTTCCAGCCACCTCGACCCACTGCTCCGCCATTAATCAACCCCTTTTATCCTTAGCGGGATAATATCTCCCGGCCGGGCGGCAATGTCAATTACCATGAAGAGCGGCTAAGCCTCAGCCCCCCAGATATCGCACAGCTTAGGGCCGAGAATTGAGGCAGGGGGAGGCGAATGCCCCCCCAACGCCCCATGTCTGGAATGACTCCAATCCTTTCGGAATCGTTTTCCTCTCCCCGGTGCCATTAGAATGCCTTACGGATAAATCTTTTTATAACACCGCGAATTCTGTGATTTATTAATTTGTCATTATTCAAATACCCGACAAGCCCGGTTCTTTCATCCTTCACGAGAACTTTTCTAACCCCGAACGTTTTGCTTTTATAGACCACAGGGTAATAGAATATTCCCTTCTTTGTGTGCGGTCCTTTCTGCGAAAACCTCGTATTCGGGATTATACCAGGATGGTTTTAAATCTATGACCAACTTTGCTAGCGGGCTGAAACTGAGATACCCATAATCAATAATCCTATACCCCAGACACGGAATCGTGGTCGATACGAAGAAGATCAACAGAACTCTTTTCATCTTCTTATTATCAAAACCCGTAAAGTAGTCCATTGTCGCGACAAATAAGATCGGCATCATCCAAAATGAATACCTGTGAATATATTGCATCCCGCTGTTCCAATTTTTTTGAGCCGAGCATATGAGGGACATCGCCAGCAGCAAAAATACTGCCGTAAGACAATTTTTGTCTTTCTTAAAGCATAAGAACATGGCGGCCAAGAGCATCATGGGAATGAAAAGAATCATGCCGAAGTTCAAGTCAAAAAAAAGGCTTAACATTCTATTCAATGAAACGAGACCATAATCAACGGCATGTTTCGTCATTAAGCTGAAAACCCTAAAATATCCATAATAAAAAGCGGCGGGAACTAAACAGATGGAGGCAACGAGGGACATCATAAAAACGTTCTTATCAACCTTCCTTTTTTGTACAAGGTCTTGGACAACGATGAACGCCGGGAATATGATTATCGCCGGATTTTGCAGCGACGCCAAAGAAGAAAAAAGACAAGCCGTGATCTTTTTATGATCTCTGAATTCAAGCATGCTGATATACAACAATGCGAACATAAACATCTCGGGATGCGTCCATTTTAAATAGTACCAAGACGGACCCAATAATGTGATAAAGGCCAGCCAAAATTTTTGTTTGGGCGTGATATTTGCCCGATAATTTATCCAAGCCATTAATATAATGATCAAAATGGCGTTGGTAAATTGAAATATGCCAAGCAAATTCAATTTCAAAAAAGAAAAGAGGGGAATAAACATTGAGGCCATTAAAGAGTAAAACCAAAAATGCATGGAGTAATAATCATTGTTCAGCGCCTGATAATAACCTCTGTTGTTTTCATTGAAATAGAGGCGTTCAAATTCATCTTGGTAACTATTGATGATCGCAATATTGTTATAAGTATAGGTGAGATCAGAAGTTCTTAATTCAAATGAATGATGATTTGAAAAGGAGATCGACATCAGCATATACTGCCACCCGTCACCCGTTTTTCTGGGTTTGGATAACGCCGCGTAGAGCAGTAAGAAGACCGCGAAAGCCAAAAATGCTAGATTGGTGATCGTCCTTTGGTGACGCCGTAGATAGCTTCGTCCGTCCACGAATCTCCCCTCTTTATGACACGGGCAATATATATCCGTCCGCGCGGTCCTGTCAATGAAGGCTCCCGGGCCAAGGGTGACCGGACCGCGTGCTTCTCCACGCCGTCGGTTTCGATGTTCCTATGATGTTTATTGAGATGATCCTAGGGTGATTAGCGGCGTCATCGACTGAGAACAAGAACCTATTAGTCCAGGAGGTCTTTCCTCAGGCGGGGGAAAAAACGGGGGACTCGGGCCATAACCCGGGGGTATGCCGGGATTCTCTGCCTCAGATCCATTTCCTCCAGGCGGGCTTGGACGAGGACAAAACCCCAGCCGAGGGCGCAGGCCGCGAGGACCGGCGCCGTGGGGCGCATCAGGGACAATCCGATGAAATCCAATAGGAGACCACTGTAGATCGGATGGCGGATATGTTTGAACAGGCCTTCCGCAACCAACGTGTCCTTCTCGGTCGGCCGGAAGGACCGCAACCGGAGCAGGATGAGCGCCCAAACCATGAGGATCGTTCCGAAGAGGAGAAGCCCCCACGCCGCCGTCCTGAGGACCGAGCCGGGTTCGAAAAAGGCCGAGGCAGGTTCCCTCGCGGCCAAAACGACGCCGAACGCCCAAACCGGAATGCCCAGGATATTTCGCGCGACGAACGTCACCAACCGGCCGCGGCGTTCACCCCAGCGCTGAGAATAGAAATGCGTGAAGGCGCTTGCCCAGTTGAAAGCGAATCCTATCAACAGAGGAATCAAGAAGAGGAACACAGGATTTCCATGTCTATCGCGGATGATCCCATGAGTTCTTGGAGATCAGCGACAACTTCATAGCCCTTCTCTCCCTTTAGGATATTAACACAAATCGACAAATACGGCTCTTCCAATCGATAGGTTGTCGTCAGCCGGGCGGCGTTCTTCGCCGTATCCCCTTGAGCGCGCCTTCGAGATCGGCAGAAGCACAAAAAAAAGGCCGCGACCCGAAGGCCGCGGCCCTTGCGTTCTTCGAACGGATTCAGGTCAGCCGAGGATGGCGTCCTTGGCGGGCTTGCCGACGCGGAACTTCACGACGCGCTTGGCGGCGATATTGATCGTCTGGCCGGTGGCCGGGTTGCGCCCCACGCGGGCCTTGCGGTTCACGAGGACCAGCTTGCCCAGGCCGGGGATCGAGAAGCCGTTCTTGGCGTTCTTGTAGGCGAGCTTCACGAGGGCCTGGATCGCCGCGTCGGCTTGCTTCTTGTTGATCCCGGCGGCTTCGGCCACGCCCGCCACGATCGCGTTCTTCGTCATCGCTTTTGCCATTGGTCATACTCCTCAATGAGATTTTCGTGGGAGGAGCCGCACCGGCTCCGCCCCTAATCGTCGCAATATAGGCTGATTCCGGCGAAAAATCAAGTCCCCCGCGAGTTTCCGCATTCCGCCGGCGCGTTGACAGCATTCCAGGCCTCCGCTAGAATGGACGCCTCTAGACACTCATGAAACGTCCGCCCCGGCGACCAACGGTCCTCCCTGCCGTCCTCCTCGCGCTCGCCGCGTTCTTCCTCGGCTCCTGTTCACGGGCGAAAGATGATGCCGGCGTCTTTCGGGTCATCGACCGGATCGGCGCGAAGAACGTCATCGCGTCGCCCTTTCGGGCCCCCAACCCGAAAGAATCCTTCCCTAATGGAGATCGCCGGCAAGTTCGGCCTGAACGAGCTCGGCACGGGGGAGAATCCGTTCGGGATCAAGATGAAGCTCCATCTCGGCCCGGCTGAAGTCAACGCCCTGGCGGCGTCGCCGCCGACGACGATCTCTTTCCGCCTGAAGGTCCCGCCCGGCGCCCGGTTCGAGTTCAATTACGGGATCCGGTGCGACGAGGAGATCCTCAAGGCCAAGAAAGGGGTTAGGACGGCCTCTTTCGCCGTCGGCATCACCTCCGGCGGCGTCGAGGAGAGCCTGTTCCGGGCGAAGGTCCGGCTGGAACCCGGCCGCGTCCTGGCCTTCAACGGCCGGACGATCGACCTTTCCCGTTTTGCCGGCCGTGACGTCTCGTTCCAACTCGTCACGGAAGGGGACGAGCGGGCGCTGGCGTTCTGGTTCAATCCCGTCCTCTACGCTCCCCGGCGGGACGCCCGTTATGTCATCCTCATCTCCTTGGATACGCTGAGGTCCGATCATCTGGGCTGTTATGGATACGATAGGGACACGAGCCCGAACATCGACCTATTGGCCCGGGACGGCGTCCGGTTTGCCGAGACCCGCGCCCCATCCCCCTGGACGCTGCCGTCGCATATCTCCATGGTGACCGGTCTCAATACCATCAATCACGGCGTCTCCAAACCCGACCTCAGCCTCGACCCGCGGACGCCGACCCTGGCCGAACTCCTGAAGGAAAAGGGCTTCTATAACGCGGCATTCACGGGCGGCGGCTACGTCAGCGGATTCTATGGGTTCAGAAAGGGCTTCGACAGCTTCAGGGTCTTGGGCGAAGTGGCCGACCCCGCCGGCGCCGGGAAGCTCGGCGAGAAGGTCTCTGGCTGGATCGAAAAGAACTCGGACCGGAACTTCTTCCTCTTCCTCCACACCTATCAGATCCACAATCCTTACAATGCTGGGGCACCGTGGAACAGGCGCTACCTCCGGGAGGGGGCCGGGCTGACCGCCGTCGACATGGTCCAGCTCGGTTTCAATCACGAGGGGCGGTTCAAGCCCGTATCCGAGGAGATGCGCCGGAACATCGTCGGCCTCTACGACGGCGAGATCCGCTATACCGACGAGAGCCTGATCGGGCCCCTGGTCGCGAAGCTCAAGGCCCTCGGCATCTACGACCGGACCATGATCGTCCTCACCTCCGACCACGGGGAAGAGTTCTTCGAGCACGGATCCTGGACCCATACCCACAGCGTATACGACGAGGTCCTCCGCGTCCCGCTCATCGTCAAATTCTTCGGCTCGCGAAACGCCGGGAGGACCGTCCGGACCCCGGTGTTTGGCGTGGACGTGATGCCGACGATCGTCAAGGAACTGGGGATCGGGCTTTCCTCGGGAGGCCTCGATGGGAAGAGCCTTCTGGCTCTCGCCGATAGAGGGGACGAGGCCGCCGGGAACGCGCCGCGGGCAGGCATCAGCGATCTGGTTTCCCATGTGATGGACAAGCATATCCCCGGGAAGGTAGCCCTCGTCCGCCCGCCATACAAATTCATCCTCAACGAACCCTATTCTCCCGAGGATCTCGCCTATTTTGTGAGCCCGCCGCCGCCGCTGGCCGAGGTCGAGGTCTTCGACGTCTCTCCCGACCCGGGCGAAACCCGGAACCTCGCCTCGGAGAGGCCGGAACTCGTCCGGGAGTTCCGCGCCCTTCTTCGGGAAATATACAAACCGAGGAGAAAGCCCGGCGCCGCGAAGGTCGAGATGGGGGAGGACCTCCTCAAACAGCTCAAGTCCTTGGGCTACCTGTGATCATCGCCCCGCCCCGTTCGGATCTTGGTACGATCGAACAACACGGGCGCGGCGCGGTCCCTTCCGGCTAGAGCTTCAGGACCACCTTCGCCTTCGTCATGATCCGGACGATGAGAAGGATGACCAGCGTCATGGCGATCGCGTTGATGTGACCGGGCCAGCCGCCCGCCGCCCGAAACGGCCAGAGGAGCTTCCCGACGTCCCAACGGACGACCGAAGAGATCATTTCCGAGAGGGAATGGACGATGTCAGGCATGATATAGGCCAGGAGGGGGTTGACGCCGATCGGCAGGAGAAAATGGGCCCACTTTTTTATCCCCTTGACGTCCATCAGGAAATAGCATCCTAGAAGGACGAGACAGCAGAGCCCCGAAGTAACGAGGGCGTAAGATTCCGTCGCCTGATTCTTGTTGATGCCGTGGAGGGGCCTGAGGACGTAGCCGGCGACGAGAGTGCCCAGCCCGAGGTAGGCCATGAACTTCATGCGCCGGCCGGGTTCGGGGATGTCGCGGCCCGGGACGAAAAGCGTCCCGGCCAGCATCCCGGCGGTGACGATGGCGGAATGAGATCCGAAGACCGAGTCGAGCCGGACGAACCCGTTGACGGCGGGCCCGAGGAAGTCCAGGGCCCCGTGCCGCGCGCCGATGTACAGGGC
Organism: Candidatus Aminicenantota bacterium; assembly: GCA_963813235.1. Lineage (GTDB taxonomy): Bacteria > Acidobacteriota > Aminicenantia > Aminicenantales > Saccharicenantaceae > JALHVH01. The sequence continues at coordinate 56,625 of CAWEYF010000011.1, forward strand.
GAGCATGAATCCCATCGCGCCCATCAGGGCCGTCCGGTCCCCCCGCGTGACGAGGTAGACGAACGAACAGCCCATGTAGGACCAGCCGATGAGGCCGAGGATCCCCCACCACGAGGTCTGGATCGTGGTGATCGCGCCCGCCTGCGTCGTCTCCCGGAAGAGGACGACGAGGACGAGGAGAAGTGTCACGGCGGCCAGCCGCATGCCTTGGTAGAGGCGCCGCTTCTTCGCGTCCTCGGTCTTCGGATAGATGTTCCAGAAGACGATGACCGCGACGAAAGCGAGGAAGTACCACAGGGCCTCGGACATGCCCGTGGCCGCCGCGTCGTAGGAGTGCTCGTTGACGGTGAGGACGCCGAGGAAGAGCAGGGCGAAGGTCCGCGAAAGAATGTGCTTGCCGAGCTTCCACGGGCTCTCCCCGGACATCATCCTCTTATGGAGGGCGAGCGGGATGGCGACGCCGACGATGAACAGGAAGCCGGGGAAGACGACGTCCGTGATCGTGTAGCCGTCGACGCCGTCGCCGACATGCTGGAGCCAGGCGGGGGATAGGCGCATTCCCGCGACGTAGTTGACGAAGATCATGATCAGGATGTCCAGCCCTCGGAATGCGTCCAGGCACGCGAGTCGGGCCGGCTTCGCCGGTCGGACATCTGTCGCCATGAAGCCTCCTCGGAAAGGAATATAGCGGCTAATCTAACATAACGGTCCGGCGGAGTAAATGCGACCCGGGCCCTATTTCTTCCGGTCGCCGTACCAGACGCCGGCGGCCATGTATTCCCTGGGGGAGAACTCCTGGAGCCAGACCCGGATGGACTCGACCGGGGCCCCGATGGACGTGCGGACGGCCTCGGTGACGGCGGCGCAGAGGGCCTTCTTCTGCTCGTCCGACCGGCCTTCGAGAAGATGGATCTCGACAAGTGGCATGGGCGTCTCCTTTCGGCCGCTATTGTACATCAGAACGCTAAAAAATTGACTTTGGCGGCCGCTTTTGATAAGAACTAGGACGAAGGCAGGAGACCATGGTCATCGGCACGCGCGAGAACGGCACTGTCGCCGTCTTCGATATCGAAGGGGAGATCCGGCGGTCGGATTCCATGGAGGCGACGCTTCACCAGCTTGTCAAGGCCCGGCTCGAAGCGGGCCGGACCGACATCCTCCTGAACTTCGAAAAGGTCGATTTCATCGACAGCTTCGGTGTCGGGGAGATCCTGGCCAGCTACATCTCCACTCAGAATCTGGGGGGGAAGCTCAAGCTCTCCCGGGTCTCCAAGAAGCTCCTCCTCATCTTCCAGGTGACCATGCTGACCAGGGTCCTCGAGATCTTCGGCTCCGAAGAGGCCGCTCTCGAGAGCTTCGGCAGGCCTTGAGCCCATCATCCGGCGACCGCTTCCATCGTCTCCTGTCGCGCTTCGCCGACGTGCGCCCGGGGGAGTCCCGGACGGCGTTCCTTCTCTTCCTGTACTTCTTCCTCGTCACGTTCCCCGTCTACATCGTCAAGCCGGTCAAAGTCTCCCTGTTCTTCATCTCGTTCTCGGCCCGATTCCTGCCGTTCGCCTACCTGCTCACGGCGGCGCTCATCGGGTTCGCCGTTTCGTTGAACATCCGGCTCATGAAGAAGCTCCCCAGGCCCCGCTACCTGGCCATGACCGGGACGTTCTTCATCGCGAGTCTCTTCCTATTCTGGGGCCTGTTCAAGCTCAACTGGCGGGGGACCTCCCTGATCTACTGGTTCTGGTCGGACATGTTCATCGCCACGACCGTCACTCAGTTCTGGATCTGCGTGAACGACGTCCTGCATCCGCACCAGGCCAAAAGACTCGTCGGGTTCTTCGTGAGCGGCGGACTGCTCGGCGGGGTCGGAGGATCGCTCCTGGCCATAAGGCTGGCCAGGACGATCGGCACGGAGAACCTCCTTCTGGTCTGCCCGGCGATCCTCCTCCTGACGCTCGTCGTAGCCGGCCGCCTCTTTAAGGGCGGCGTCCACGAGGACGCCCGGTCCGGGGTGGAGGACATGGGCAAGGTCGGTTTTCTCGAAGGGCTCGGCCTCGTCCGCCGGGACCGATATCTGCTCCTCCTGGCCGGCCTCCTCGGGACCGCGGCGGTCGTGGGCAACTTCATCGACTTCCAGTTCAGCACCGTCCTCAGCTGGAACTACATCAACAAGGATCCGCGAACGGCCTTCCTGGCCACGTTCAATGCCGCCCTCCTCGTGCTGTCCTACTTCGTCCAGCTGTTCGGGACCGGCCGGGTCCTTCGGAGGTTCGGCGTCCGCGCCGGGCTCCTCGCGACGCCCGCCCTCCTCGCCATCGGTTCGGCGGCGGTCTTCCTCTTTCCGACGGCCTCCCTGATCATCTGGGCGGTCTTCCTGCGGGGGACCGAAAAGGGTTTGGAGAACACCCTCGGTCAGTCCGTAAGGGAGCTCCTCTATGTCCCCGTCGCTCCCGCCCACAAGTACCGCGCCAAGATCTTCATCGACATGTTCGTCAACAAGATGGCGGGCGCCGTGGGGGCCCTCCTCCTTCTCCTGTTCTACACGGTCCTCCGGATCCGGGTCGAGCAGGTCAGCTTCCTCGTCGTGGCCTTCCTCGCCCTCTGGGCCGTCCTGGCCATGAGGATCTCAGGCGCCTATGTGGGCGTCGTCCGGAAGGACCTCGTCCGGAAATGGGAAGACGGAGAGAAGGTCGTCGCCGCGAACGTCGACATCGACTCCGCCCGTCTCGTGTTCGACACGATCCAGAGCCGCGAGCGGAGCTCCATCCTGTACGCTATGAACGTGTTCGACCTCGTCCGGAAGGACAAGATGACCCCCGAACTCCGGGAGGTCCTGTCGGAGAAGTCCGGGGAACTCATGGCCCGGTCCATGGATTCTTTGCTCGACGCGGGCGGGGAGGCGCCGTTCGCCGGGGTCGACGACGCCCTCTCCGACGCGGATCTGAATGCCGAGATCGGAGAGGTCTTCGGCCTCGAATCGTACCGGAAGGTCATGGGGGAGCACCTCGAAGCGGTCGCGGGGGAGGGGCGGGGGTCCGAGATCGAACGGATGGAGGCCGCCAAGGTCTTGGGGATGATGCGGCCGGATCCGAGCGTCGTCCGCCAGCTGGGCCGTCTCCTCCGGGACGATTCCCCGGACGTCGTGAACTACGCCCTGGACAGCGCGGCCAAGCTCAGGCAGAAGGAGCATGTGCCCGCTCATCGTCCGCCAACTGGCCGATCCCCGGACGCGCCGCACGGCCGTCGACGCCCTGGCCGCCTTCGGGAGCCGGATCCTGGGCGCCCTCCTCAAGCGCTTCGAGGACGGGAAGGAGGACATCGCCGTCCGGCGCGCGATCCCCGAGGTCCTGGTCCGGATGGGCGGCCAGCGGGCCGCCGACGCCCTCGTCGACGAGCTCCTGAAGGGGGCCGGGGCCGCGGAGCCGGAGATCATCGAATCCCTCTACAGGATCCGCTCCGAGAGTCCCGACATCGTGTTCCGGGAAAAGAGGATCGTCCCGGCTGTCCTGGCGCAGGTCCGGTCGGCCTACCGGGTGCTTCTCGAAGGCGGCCCCGGGCACGCGTCGGGAGGCCTCTTGGCCTTCCGGATCAAGGGGACCTTTGACCTCCTCAGCCTCATCTACCCCGCCGAGGACATCGTCAAAGCCTACCAGAATATCTGCCGCGGGACGCGGAAGTCCATCGACTACTCGCTCGAGCTCCTGGACAACCTCGTCGCGAACGACCTCAAAGCGTTCCTGTTTCCGCTGATCGAGGACCTCCCGCCGGACGAAAAGGCCCGGAGGTGCGGGAAGCTCCTCCAGCCGCTCGAGAAGCGGGCCGGGAAGACCGGCTTGAAAGGAGGCCCCCCCCTCCGCTAGAATGGAGGCGGGACGGCGGCCATGGTTCATCTTTACATCTACCCGAAGACCGAGGAACCTTTCACCTATGTTCTGGACGGGGGAGAGGTCTCCCTCGGCCGTTCCCCGGAGAACGATCTGACCCTTCCCGACCAGTTCTGCTCGGGCCGCCACGCGCTTGTCGTCGGCACGCGGGACGGGTACGTCATCCGGGACCAGGGGAGCAAGAACGGCGTCTTCATCAACGGGGTCAAGATCCTCGGGGAGACCCTGCTGTGCAGGGGGGACGAGATCCTGGTCGGGTCGACGCGGATCGTTTTCGACGAGCAGGCCCCGACCAAGGTGGAGATGGTCGAGGGGCCGGCCGGTCCGTCGAACTACAATACGATGATCCAGGTCCGGGACATCCTGAAAAGACCCCCGCCGGACACGAGGACGGCTCCTGCCCAAACCCCGGCCGCGGACCTGGAGCGCCTCCGGCGCGAACAGAAGGTCCTGTTCGTCCTCAACGAGGTCAGCCAGGCCCTCATCTACCACTTTCCCCTGGACAAGCTTCTCGACCACATCATGGACCTCATCATCCAGAACATCCCGATGGACCGGGGGGTCCTGATGCTGAAGGAGGGCGAGCCCGTTCCGGCTCGTCCCGAAGGTCGTCCGCATCGTCGACCCGGGGCTCCGGAACCAGAACATCCAGGTCAGCCGGACGATCCTCAACACGGCTCTGGCCAAGAACTCCTCCATCCTCCTGTCGGACATCCAGTCGGATTCGTTCTTCAAGGAGCAGGCGAGCGTCGTCCGGTCGAACGTCCGTTCGGCGATGTGCGTCCCGATGTGGAACAACGAGGAGATCATCGGGATCGTTTACACCGACCGGGCCTCGATCGCCAACCCGTTCACCGAGGACGACCTCAAGCTCCTGACCCTCCTGGCCAACGTGGCGGCGGTCAAGATCGAGAACGCCCGGCTCTTCGAGCAGTCCTTGGAGAAGTGCCGGATGGAACGGGAGATGGCCGTGGCGGCCCAGATCCAGAGGAATTTCCTCCCCCGCGAGGAGCCGCGCCTCGAGGGCTACGAGATCTGCGGCGGGAACCTGGGGTGCTACCAGATCGGCGGCGATTATTTCGATTTCATCCCGCTCGAGGACGGCCGGCTGGGCGTCGCGATCGCCGACGTCTCGGGGTGCGGCGTCGGGCCGTCCCTTCTGATGGCCTCCCTGCGGGCGTCCCTCCACGCCGAGCTGGGGACCCGGACGGGCGTGACGGCCCTGGCTTCGCGGCTCAACGACTTCGTCCACAAGAGCTCGGAGAGCCACACGTTCATCACTTTCTTCTTCGGCATCCTGGACCCGGTGGCAGGCGAGATGACCTACGTCAACGCGGGCCACAATCCTCCGATCCTCCTCGAGGCCGGCGGCGGCGTGGTCCGGCTCGAAAGCACGGGCTTCTGCCTCGGGATGTTCTCCGGTGTCGATTACACCTCGGGCAGCGTCCGTCTCGCGCCGGGCGACCTTCTCTGCCTTTTCACGGACGGCATCACCGAGGGCCGGAAGGCCGACCGGGAGGACTTCGGGGAGGAGCGCCTCCTCGCGATCCTTCGGGAGAACACCGCCCTCGACGCCCGGGCCGTCATGGCGCAAGATCTTCGACGAGGTCCGGGGTTTCACGGGCCGCGCCGACCCGTCGGACGACATGACCCTCGTCCTTGTCCGGAGGTCCGGCTGATGGGGCCCCGATGAACGAACTGAGGGTGGCGGCCGACCTCCGGGCGATGGACAAGGTCCGCGCCTTCATGAAGAAGGTCCTCCGGGGCGTCGAGATGACCGAGGAGGACGGCTTCAAGATCGAGCTTTCCCTCCACGAGATCTGCATCAATATCGCCCTGTACGCCTACCCGGGCGAAAAGGGCGAGATCGTCCTCCGGGCCTGGCTCGAGGGGGACCGGGCGTGCTTCGAATTCCGGGATACGGGGATCGCCTTCGACCCGCGGCCCGTCAAGCCTCCGGACATCCTCGAAAAACTCAGGACGGGGCACCGGGGAGGGTTCGGGATCTACCTGTTCCGGACCTTGATGGACGGCTATGAGTACAGGCGGGAAGTGGGGCAGAACGTCCTTCTCGTCTTCAAGAAGCTCCGGGGAGCCGTCCCTGCCAAATCAGTATAGGACGTTCGCCTCGCCTTCCTTTTTGATGAGCCGGTCGATCTCCGCCAGGATGAGGTCCCGCCGGGCCAGGACGGCTTCGATCTCCGCGTCCTTGAGATAGTCGCCGACCAGCGTCTTGATGGTCTCGAAGGTCAGGGGCTTGATCTTTTCGACGAACGCCCGCGGCAGCTCGCTCATCAGCTTGGGGCCCTCCCGGTGCTTTTCGGTGTAAATGAGCTCTTTGACGAACTTTTTCCCGGTCCGGAAGGAACGGGAGTGGTCGATGAGGACCATCCGAAAATCCGGCGTGACGAGGATCTGGTTCAAGTGGCGATCCTCGTTGGCGATGAGGTTGTCCCAGGCCCTTTGGAGATAGGTGGCCCTGTTCCAGTTGAAGACCTTGATCATCGGGGTCTTGATCTTCCGCTCGGTCTTCTCCCGGAGGGTCATACAGTCCGGGATCCAGAGCTGGAGGGATCCCCGGTTCTCATGGAACCTCCGCTCGACGGTCGGGGGGACCATCCCCAGGCCAAGGCATTTATCGAGGAGATAGGCCGCGATCTCGTACCTCCACCCTTCCAGGAATCCCCCCATCATGCCCTCGGGGTTCTTCCACAAGGCGTCCCGGACGACGCCATCCCCCTGCAGCGTCAGCCTCCAGGGGCTGGTGACGGCCTTGTCCCCCCGGATCTGCTCCGAGCCCGCGATCTCGGCCGTCAAGAGGAACGATTCCCACTTCGGCCTCTCTGCCAGCTCGTCGGGCGTGAACTGGGCCAGGGCCGGCCCGGCCCCGAGCGCCGCCCAGGCCAGTGCGGAAGCGAAAACGAGTCTCTTGTTCATGTTCCCTCCCCTGATCGTCCGGTCCTCTTCTTCGCCCTGTATTCCCTCACGATCAGGACGCACAGGCCGAGCCAGATGAAGACCATGACGACGTTGATGATGGCGTAGCGCTCGATGGAGAGCGAGAGCCAGGTCGTCCCGATGAAAACGGCCAGGGCGGCCAGGGCGTCGCCGCCCCGGACGAAGAACGTGTCGATCGCGGCCTTGGCCTTGTATTTCTCCTCCCTCGGCGTGATGAGGAAGAGGGCGGCCCTCGTCGTGTTCATGAGCGAATAGTCCGTTCCGTTCTCCAGCGACTTGACCCACTTGACCAGGAGGAGGGAGGCGCCGAAGGCGATGTAGCCGTACCCGCCCAGGGCGATGAACGGCAGGATGAAGAGCGCGCCGCCGACCCCGATCCATTTGAAGATGCGCGAAACGAGGAAGAGCTGGATGACAAGCGCCAGGAGGTTGGTCAGGAGCTGATAATCCGCGAAGAACCTGCCGATGATCTGCTCCAGGGACAGCCCGCCCGCCGTTCCGGCCTGGATGGCCTGGAGGGCCGCCCGCCTGCTGACATCGCTGATGATATATTCGCCCGTCGCGTTGATGAAATTATAGACGCCGATGAGGAGGGCGATGAAGAGAAGGTACCGGCTCTTGAAGACCAGTTTGAATCCACCGCCCTTCTTCAAGGGCTCTTCTTGGGCTCTCAAGGCGAGCTTGCGCTCCTCCGTGCAATCGGCCAGCCTCCCGGCGCAGGCCCGGACCTCCAGGTAGTGGACACGAACGGAAAGGAGGACGGTGACGACGAGGACGGCCGCCGAGACGAGCATGAAGCCTATAGACGCCCAGGGGCCCGATCAGCCATTCGGCGATTCGGGAGCCTGAGACGGCCCCGAAAGTGGCCCCGAACGCGATGAGGGGGAACAGGCGTTTCCCGGCTTCTTCCGTGTAGAGGTCGTTGGCGAACCCCCAGAATTGGGCCACGACGAGATAGTTGAATATCCCGATCCAGGTGAAGAAGGCGATGCCCATGGGCTTGAGGGCCAGCCCGGCGAGGTGCAGGACATAGAAGACGACGAGGTTCGAAGCGAAAAAGAGGGTTACCCACGCGATCAGGATGTGCCGGGGACGTTTCGAGGCAAGAGCGCTGTACGCCTTGACGACGAAGATGAACAGGAACGCCTGGGCGGCGCCGAGATAGGACTGGACCGCGGCGTCGTTCCCGGCCAGGAGGAGGGCGTTCCGGACGGGCTTGATGAGGTAATAAGCCAGGAGGAGCAGGTAGATGTTGAGGCCCAGCAGAAGGGCCTTGGGCGCCTCACCCGGCAGGACGACCGTGAAGAGGCCGAGGAACTTCTCGCAAAGCCCCTTGGACGCCGCGTCCTTCGTCATTCCGGGCGCGGGAAAGGCTTTCGGCTCCACTCCGTTCTCCTCAGTCCCCGACTCCTTCCAGGAGCCGGATGATCGCGACCTTTCTTTGGACGAGGGCCTGGACCTCCTCTTTGGTGAGATAATGGGACAGGCGCGCCCTGAGCTTCGCATCATCGAGTCCCCGGATCCTAGCGAGGAGACCTTCGGGGACCGGTCCCTGGACGCAGCCCGACCGGGGTTCGGGGGAAAGGCCGAAGGCCTCGGAGAAATCCACCCTATGGACGATCCAGGTCCCGGTCTCGACGAGCGTATCCTCGAGGTTGTCGCAGTCGTCGTCCACGAGGAGAGCAAAGATCTTGACGGTCTCCAGCCTGTCGCGGAATACCGCGGGATCCGGGGGTTCGAAGCCTCTGGCCCGGCGGGCGGTTTCCGGAAGGGCCCCTTCGACGAGCAGTTGGAGCGAGCCCTTGACCCCGCCGATCTCCCGTTCGACGACCGGGGGCACGATGTCCAGTCCGAGCTCCCGGGCGACCTCGTAGGCCGCGAGCTCGTACATGTAGCTCGTGGAGAGGACCGAAGGACGCCGACGGTCGACGTATTTGAAGATCGCCCTCCGGACATCCACGCCGTCGGCCAGGACGACGGTCCACGGCTCCGTCCGCCCGCGCTGGGCGCCGCGGAAGATGTCCCCGACCGGGGCGGTCCGGAGGAACTCTTCCATATCCGAAGACCCCAGGGCGCCCGCGCTCGAAGGGGGAGGGGCGCCCGACGCTTCTTCGCCCCGGTCGGATCCTCCCCAGAGGACGAAATCCCCCCGCTCGATGATCAGGGCGGAGTCGGCCCCGCCGTATAAGAGGGAGATGCCCGTATCGATGGTCCAGAGCCTGCCGTCGAAGCGACTCAAGTACAGGGGCGAGAGGACGGGGCTCTGGCTGTTGCCGTGATTGAACGTGTGGGCGATGACCATGGACCGGGCCCCCATGTTCTTCAAGATGCGCCCGAAGTCGTCCCGGATCTCCCCCTCGTCCCGCGTCGCCAGGTCCCTGAACCAGAGCGGGCCCTTCGCGTCGTAGACAATCTTCGGCTCGAACGACTTCCCGTCGAGCATGAGGATTTTCCCCCGCCCCCTGAAGAACGCCAGCTCCTTGCGGAGAAGGTCGTTGATGGTCCCGATCTTCCGGGTCGAATACTCTTCGCTGATGCCGCCGTGGACGAACACGGTGTCGTTGATGCGGATGACGGCGTTCTTCTCGAGCAGCCACTTGCCGTAGCCCTCGTTGAACCCCGAGAAATAGGCCCGCTGGCCGCCGGCCGTCCTCATCAGCTTCTGCCAATGCTCGCGAAGCTTCACTTTCAGGTCGGCGTCGACCGCGACGTCTTCGCGCCGGTAGGTCAACGGGGCCTGTAGGCCCCTGAGGAACTCATCTTCCCGGTAGCGCCGGTAGATCCGGGGAAGGAAGGCGACGAACTGCTCGACCGTGACATAGTCGGGATAGTCGAAAGCGATCCCTGTGATGTTGAGCTCCTCGTGGTTGCCGAGGAGGACGTGAACCATCCCGCCCGCCTTCGCGGCCTCGCGCTCCAGGCGTCGCAGGAGGTCGAAGATCTGTTTTGCCTGCGGGCCGCGATCGAGGATGTCTCCGGTCTGGACCAGGTGGGCCTTCCCGCCGGCCCAGCCGAGCCGGTCGTCCACGATCCCCGTGCCCTTGAGGATCCTGACGAAGTCCCCGTAATCACCGTGCAGGTCGCCCACGGCGACGATCCGGTCGACCCCGGTCCAGACGCAGGGGATCTCGGCGGCCCGGAGGGCGGGGACGAGGGTGAGGAGGATCGTCCCGGCGAGGAGAATCCGCGGGCGGAAGGCCGGTGCTCTCATGTTCGGTCGACCCCCCGGAACTATATATTGAACCCCCCCGGAGAATCAATACGGAATGGAATTATATCTAGTAGGACAGAGTCTTGAACGCGATATCGATCCCGTAGCCGGTCCCCGAGGAGTTCGTCGCGTATGCCCGGACATGGTACGTCTTATTCGGGCTCAGCCCCGTCAGGGTGCTCACGAAGCTCCCCGTCCCCGACCCTTTGTGCGTGTGCGAACCGGAGATCGCGGGGCTTGCCGTCGATCCCCAACAGAGGCCCCGCTCCGTCACCGTCGCCCCGCCGTCTGCGGTGACGATCCCCCCACCCGTTGCGCTCGTAGATTGAATAGCCGAAGGAGCGGTCGTTGTTACCAGAGGCGGGGTTGTCGAAGTCGGTGGTCCCGATTCATAGGCCCCGATGTCCGGTGCACCATTGATATTATTCCCCGCGTAATCTTGCGTCAGGCCGACAAATCTCCCGGCGTTTATACAGGGGGAGCTTGAGAGAAGATGGAAGTCATGTCCCGCCGCATTGACGAATCCGGGGGAAGTCGTGAAGCTATTCAAGGCGGCGCCCCCGGACTGTAGTTGGGCCAACGTCAAGGTCGACGATGGGCTTTGTATCTGTATGACGGGATTGACAACGGCATCGTAATCAAAGGCGATAAAATGGTTCCTCCATGCATATTTAGCATATACCGACCTTCTCATGCCGGACCCGACGATATTATTACGGAAGTCAATATTTTTTACAAAATACGTACCGTCATCATTTATCGACAGGCCGCTTGGATAAGATCCCAGACCGTCATAAAGGGTGTTATTCCAGATATCGACGCCACTTACGTTATTCAACAAAATGCCATTTCGACAATGGTAGATGATGTTGTATGCAACGACCCCGTGCACGTCGATTCCGCGCTGTTCCGGATAACGACCGGAATATGCCCCATAGTTCAGGTAAAGGATCCCTCTCGGGCAATCGTGGATCAGGTTCCTGCTTATCACGGAAGCCGTGGAGCAGTTCTCCAATTCGATCCCGTTCGAGGCGCAGTTATACACTGTATTTCTACTTACGGTTACCGTTCCTGTAATCGGATACCCATACCCATCGAAGTCGATCCCATATCCCTCGTTCGATGTCCCGATAAGAAAACTAATATCATGGACGATGTTATCCGTAGCGGTCGGATTGTTTACCCCTTTAAAGAACCATATCCCGCGAGCCCTATATCCGGAGACCGTATTTCGCAGAACACTACAGTTTGAGGCAACTTGCCCGTGAATTGTAATAGCGGCGTCCGGTCCCGTTATGGGGCTTGGGCCGACAAACACATTGTCCTTAACGACCGTGTTCGGGCCAAACAGGTTGACCCCGCAATTGGTAAATCTAGAGTTTTTGATTAGCCAACCCGGGGTGCTCAACTCGGTTCCGCTGCTGTTCCAGTTGGTGTGGGCGACGCCAAATTGAGTTGGCGACGCAAAATGAAGGTCGGTGATGGTAATATAATCCTTTTTGCCCTCCACGCAATATTTTCTGGTCGATCCGTCTATCTTTGGAAGGTCGCCCGTCCCATACGCCCCGAACGTGATATTATTTCCGGAAGATCCGTCCGATGGAGGGATCAGCGTTTCGCGCCACGTCTTGCCCCGGTTGAATAGGATCGAATCCCCGGGCACAAAAATGGAGGTATTGACCTTATGGATGGTTTTCCATGGTGTTTGAGGAGCGCGCCCGTTGTTTGCATCGGACCCATTGGTGGCATCAACATAATAGACGGTTGCCGCGTATATGGGAGCGGCGGCTAATATGAAAATAAAGGCGAATAAAAGATAACAAGCTGAAACTCTCACACCTATCATAAAATGAGTATAACAGCGGCATGCGGAGGTGTCAATTTTGCCGGCCGCCCTGTTAAGGCAACGCCCTAGGTCATTGCCCTGTTTGGAATGTCATGTCGGAACCCGAATTCCCCCAGGCAGAGGTCACGGTGATTCTCCTGTCACCCTTGGCCCGCACGTTCCAAAGATAGGTCGTGTTCCTTTGGAGGTTGCTGATCAGCTGGTCGACGGCGTCCACCCCGGCGGAATACCGGGTGTATCTGCCGCCGGCCTGTTTGATACGGACCTCATACCTGAGTTCCTGGGGACTGCTGTTCGTATCCTGCCATTGCAGGATCATGGACGTCGGTTGGTCCGGGCCGGCGTTCGTGGCCCCCATGGGGACGGGAGGGTACAGCGTCGTTCTAGCGCCGGTCGTGAATTGACGGTCCTTCCCCGAGTTCGCCCACGGCGAATCCGCGATCCCAAGGTTATCCCCGACCGCCATCACGTTCCAGTAATATCGCACGTTCGTCGACAGGCCCATGAATGCGAAGGAATGGATGTCCTGACCGACGTCGTAATAGCTGTATTCCCCGCCCTCTTGTCTGATCCGGACCCGGTACCCCTTTTCCTGGGGATCGGCGTTGGTGTCCAGCCACTTGAAATTGAGGATCGTGGGCTGGTTGCCGGCCCCGCTGCGCGGAGAGGACAGACGCGGGGGCCTCAATGTTCCCGGGGGGGTCGCGGTGATCCCGATGTCGTCGATGTACCATTTGTCGAAATAGTGGAGGTTGCCGCTGATCAGGAACGCCACATAGGTCGTCGCTCTGTTCAAGTTCTGGGAGAGGATGGTGGGTACGATCTTGGGCCCCTCGGTGGATTCTGAAACGACCAACGACCAGGTCTCGTCCGTCCAGATCTTTCCGTCCGGACTCGTCTGGACCTTGACCGTAACCCCGCCCGATTCAAACGTCGTCAGGACGTGCCTGAAGTTCAGGTATAGCGCCGAATATCCCGTCGTATCGATGGGTGGAGTCACGAGTCTCGAGGTTCCGGGATTCACATCCTGCCACGTGTAAGAAGCTTCATTGGGGTCCCCCCCCGCCAAAGATGTCTCCGAGATCGCCCACTTATCTACGATCCCGGCCCCCTCGTTCTGCGTCGTCCATCCGGCGGGCAGGTTTGGCCCCGGGAACGATTCGCTGAACGGGATGGTATAAACCTGAATGGCCGACGTCGTGAAAGGCATGTCGGCACCGTAGCCGGTCCCGGAGGAGTTTGTCGCGTATGCCCGCACATGATACGGCGTATTCTGGGCTCAGCCCGGTCAGGCTGCTCTACGTAGCTCCCCGTCCCCGACCCATCGTGCGTGTGCGAACCGGAGGTCGCCGGGTTTGCCGTCAATCCCCAACACAGGCCCCGCTCCGTCACCGTCGCCCCGCCGTCTGCGGTAACATTCCCCCCGCCCGCTGCGCTCGTCGACGTGATCGCTGTCACCGCCGAGGTCGTCACCGAAGGCAGTGTTATTCCTTGCGATGTCGTGAATGCGATATCGCTCCCGTAGCCGGTCCCCGAGGAGTTTGTCGCGTATGCCCGCACATGATACGGCGTATTCGGGCTCAGCCCCGTCAGGCTGCTCACGTAGCTCCCCGTCCCCGCCCCGTCGTGCGTGTGCGAACCGGAGGTCGTCGGGTTCGCCGTCGATCCCCAACAGAGGCCCCGCTCCGTCACCGTCGCCCCGCCGTCTGAGGTGACGTTCCCCCCGCCCGCTGCGCTCGTCGACGTGATCGATGTCACCGCCGAGGTCGTCACCGAAGGCAGTGTTATTTCTTGCGATGTCGTGAATGCGATATCGCTCCCGTAGCCCGTCCCCGCCGAGTTTGTCGCGTATGCCCGCACATGATACGGCGTATTCTGGCTCAGCCCGGTCAGGCTGCTCACGAAGCTCCCCGTCCCCGACCCGTCGTGCGTGTGCGAACCGGAGGTCGCCGGGTTTGCCGTCGATCCCCAACAGAGACCCCGCTCCGTCACCGTCGCCCCGCCGTCTGCGGTGACGTTTCCCCCGCCCGCTGCGCTCGTCGACGTGATCGATGTCACCGCCGAGGTCGTCACCGAAGGCAGTGTTATTTCTTGCGTTGTCGTGAAGTGCAATATCGCTCCCGTAGCCCGTTCCCGCCGAGTTTGTCGCGTATGCCCGCACATGATACGGCGTATTCTGGCTCAGCCCCGTCAGGCTGCTCACGAAGCTCCCCGTCCCCGACCCGTCGTGCGTGTGCGAACCGGAGGTCGCCGGGTTCGCCGTCGATCCCCAACAGAGGCCCCGCTCCGTCACCGTCGCCCCGCCGTCTGCGGTGACGATCCCCCCACCCGTTGCGCTCGTAGATTGAATAGCCGAAGGAACGGTCGTTGTTACCATGGGCGGGGTTGTCGAAGTCGGTGGTCCCGATTCATAGGCCCCGATGTCCGGTGCGCCATTGATACCATTCCCCGCGTAATCCTCCGTCAGGCCGACAAACACGCCCGCGTTGATGCAGGGGGAGCTTGAGAGAAGATGGAAGTCATGTCCCGCCGCATTGACGAAGCCGGGGGAAGTCGTGAAGCTATTCAAGGCGGCGCCCCCGGACTGCAGTTGGGCCAACGTCAATGTCGACGATGGGCTTTGTATCTGTATGGCCGGATTTACAACTGCATTGTAATCAAAGGCGATAAGATGGTTCTTCCATGCATATTTAGAGTATGCCGACCTTGTCATGCCGGAACCGACGATATTGTTGCGGAAGTCAATGTTCTTTACAAAATACGTACCGTCATCGGTTATCGACAGGCCGCTTGGATAAGACCCTATGCCGTCATAAAAGGTGTTATTCCAGATGTCGACGCCGCTCACGTTAATCAATGACATGCCATTTCGACAATGGTAGATGATGTTGTATGCAACGACCCCGTGCACGTCGATTCCGCGCTGTTCCGGATAACGACCGGAATATGCCGCATAGTTCAGGTAAAGGATGCCTCTCGGGCAATCGTGGATCACGTTCCTGCTTATCACGGAAGCCGTGGAGCAGTTCTCCAATTCTATCCCGTTCGAGGCACAGTTATACACTGTATTCCTACTTGCGGTTACCGTTCCCGTAATCGGATACCCATACCCATCGAAGTCGATCCCGTATCCCTCGTTCGATGTCCCGAGAAGAAAAGTAATATCGTGGACGACGTTGTCATTAGCGGTCGGATTGTTTACCCCTTTATAGAACCATATCCCGCGAGCCCTATATCCGGAGACCGTATTCCGCAGAACGCTGCAGTTTGCGGCAACTTGCCCGTGAATTGTAATAGCGGCGTCCGGTCCCGTTATGGGGCTTGGGCCGACAAACACATTGTCCTGAACGACCGTGTTCGGGCCGAACAGGTTGACCCCGCAGTTGGTAAATCTAGAGTTTTGGATTATCCAACCCGGGGTGCTCAACTCGGTTCCGCTGCTGTTCCAGTTGGTGTGTGCGATGCCATATTGAGTTGGCGACGCAAAATGAAGGTCGGTGATGGTAATGTAATCTTTTTTGCCCTCCACGCAGTTACTTCTGGTCGATCCGTCTATCTTTGGAAGGTCGCCCGTCCCATACGCCCCGAACGTGATATTGTTGCCGGAAGCTCCGTGCGATGGAGGGATCAGTGTTTCCCGCCACGTCTCGCCGCGCTTGAACAAGATCGAATCACCCGGTACAAAAATAGAATTATTGACCTTATTGATGGTTTTCCATGGATTTGCAGGAGAGAATCCGTCGTTTGCGTCGGACCCATTGGCGGCGTCAACATGATAGACGGTTCCGGCGTACATGGGCGCGGTAGCCACTATGAAAACGAAAGCGAGTAATAGATATGTTTTCCTCATCTAGTTCTCCTGCACCTTTAATCTATTGGTTTAGTCGACCCTAAGAAGGCACAGGCATTGCCCTTATCGGGGGATATCAGGGGTGATTTTATGGGTATCGGGGACTAATCGCTTGATAGCCAGGGGCTAACCCTTTAAGTATCAAAAATAGTCAAAGGAGGTTCAACACCAGGACCTCCCGGGGAGGGATTGCCGTGGCCGTAGCGCAACCTGACGGCCTCGGAGCCCCCCCCTACCCGGGGACGGGGATGGGAGCCGGGCGGTCTTCGCCCGACGCCGAAAGATCCTCTTGACAGACGAATCCTAATATTAATAGAATTAGCTTTCTCCGGAAGATGGTTGATTTCGGGGGAGGGTTGGGAATCAGTTCCCGCGATTTTTTCCGTTCGACTATCGGCGGTAGCCTGCTTTTTTTTTCTTCACTCTGCATAACCTGCCTGTTATAAAAGACAGCTAGTAGATATTAGTTGTCTTATATAACCGCCAAAATAAGAGAGGTAGCTCCGCCCGGAGCGGCTCTCTCCCTTCCCCTGCCATGATGGAATCCCGGAAAGACATTTTCAAGGCCCTCATAAGGGAGTTCCACGCGAGCCCCGCGCCCCGCGTCATCCGGCGGGACCTGCGGCTTCCGGAATGGTGTCTGGAGGCCAATCGGGATGCCGGGTCCTCGCCCATGCCCGCCCTAGCCCTCATGATCGCGGGGCCCCGCCGGGCCGGCAAGACCCGATTCCTGTTCCAGGTCCTCGAGGACCTCTGCAGTCGGGCCGAATCGCCCCTGCCGAGGACGCGCGCCATGTACATCAACTTCGAGGACGATCGCCTGCTCCCGCTCGAAGCCTCCGATCTCGCCTCGCTCTTCGACGCCTACTTCGAGCTCTACCCCGACAACCGGGACCAGGAGGTGGCTGTCTTCCTCGACGAGGTCCACCTCGTCGAGGGCTGGGATCTCTTCGTCCGCCGCCTCCTCGAGCGGAGGAACCTCCGCATCTTCATCACCGGTTCCTCCTCGCGGATCCATTCGGAGTCCCTCCTGGGGGCCGTCCCCGGCCGCGTCCTCTCCTTACGGCTCCTGCCCCTGAGCTTCCGGGAATATCTCACCTTCAAGGGCGTCGAGACTGGCCCGGATCCCGTCCTTTTCGGCGACAAGTACACCATCCGGTTCCTTCTCGACGAGTACATGGTCTTCGGCGGCTTCCCCGAGGTCGTCCAGTCCGAGCTCTCCTCGAAGCTCCGCATCCTCAGGGACTGCTTCGACATCCTCATCTACAAGGACATGGTGGAACACTTCGCCATCCGCAACGTCGCCCTCCTCAAGAGCCTCGTCAAGCACCTCGCGGACCGGGTCGGCTCGGCCGTCTCGTTCAACGCCTTCTTCCTCGGCCTCCGGTCCGGGGCCAGGATCTCCCGGGAGACCGTCATGGAGTACGCCTCCTACCTCGTCCAGACGGATCTCGTCAGCCTGGTTCCCCTGTTCTCCGAATCGGAGAAGGCCCGGCAGGTCAACCCGCGCCGGGTCTTCTGCCTTGACAATGGCCTGCGGAACGCCATCTCCTTCCACCTTGCCGAGGACGAGGAGCGCCTGGCGAAAAACCTGGTCTTCCAGAAGCTCAAGAGGGCCGGAGACGAGGTCTTCTTCTGGAAGGACAGGGGAGAAGTGGACTTCGTCACCTGCGGGGACGGCAGGCTCCGAGGAATCAACGTTTCCTACGGCCGGGAGATGGACGCCTCGGTTTCGAAGCCGCTGTTGGAATTCCGGGGCGCGGCCGGCAGGCGGGACACGGACCTGGCGGTCATCACAAAGGATACGGAGAAGACGGAGGCGGGGATCAGTTTTGTGCCGCTGTGGAAGTGGCTGCTGAGCGAATGATAAGCCGCCATGATCCGGTGTCGTATCCTTGATAATCGCCAAATCTAATCATGGAAGAAAAGGAAATGATGAATCTCACGGCCAAAAGAATTACGGTCACGGGAGGCAAGGGATTCCTGGGCTCTCATTTAGTTCGGAATCTCCAAGAGAAAAGAGGGTGTCACAATATACATATCGCCGATCTGCCAGAGTATGATCTCAGATATACAAAAGACATTAAAGATATGTACGATCGTCAGAGACCGGATGTCGTCATTCATCTGGCCGCCGTCGTCGGAGGAATAGGGGCGAACCGGGAGGAGCCCGGTAAGTTCTTTTTCGACAACGCTATGATGGGATTACAGCTTATACATGAAGCTCATTTGCACAATATTGAAAAATTTGTAGCGCTCGGAACAATATGCTGCTATCCGAAGGTTACGCCTGTTCCCTTTAAGGAAGAGAGTTTATGGGACGGCTATCCGGAAGAAACTAATGCCCCTTATGGATTAGCCAAAAAGATGATGCTTGTCCAGTCGATGGCTTATAGACAGCAATATGGATTTAATTCTATCTTCTTGATGCCGGTGAACTTGTATGGGCCAAACGATAATTTCGCCCCAAAATCTTCTCATGTCATACCCGCCCTAATCGTGAAGTGTATCGAGGCCATAGAAAAGGGTGATGATCAAATCGTTGTCTGGGGAACCGGAAAAGCATCAAGAGAATTTTTATATGTCGAAGACGCAGCGGAAGCGATAGTCCTGGCCACAGAAAAGTATGACAAATCAAACCCCGTAAACATCGGAGCCGGTTTCGAGATCACAATAAAGGAACTTGCAGAGCTCATCGCTGAATTAACGGGTTTTAGAGGTCGCCTTGTTTGGGATGATTCTAAACCTGATGGACAACCGCGGCGAATGTTAAATACGACAAAGGCTAGAGAAGAATTTGGTTTCACAGCAAAAACACCTTTTAAGAAGGGCTTGAATAGAACAATCGAAGCGTATCTGCACTCAAAGAGAGCTCATGAGACGGGTCCGAGCATTATCTGAAATGCCGTTGTCAAGCAAAGGCGTGACAAAATAGATGTAAAGGAATAGCAGGAATGTCCATTATTGTTATGATCTGTTTTGCCCGCTCTGGAGGCACGATCTTAAATAGGTGCTTGGGATCGTTGCCCGGTACGGTTATTTTATCTGAGATCAATCCCCTCGGGGGAGGCAAGGGCATCGGTCCCGTTTCGTATAGAACCATAAAATCCCAGTCCAAGAATTGGTATGGCATTGACCTGAGTTCTGACGGTGATAATTTTGTAGAAAGCGCTCTTGAACTAGAAGAAATATGCAGAAGTTCCGATAAGCAACTCATCATTAGAGATTGGACTTATGTCAATTTCATGTCTGCCAAAGAAAATAATTATGATCCTCCGCAGAGGTTCCTTATCTTAGAAGCATTGAAGGCAAGATGTCACCTGGTTCCTTTCGCATTTGTTCGAGATGTCATTGATGTCTACCTTTCCATTGCAAAGCACATAGAAATGTCGGACTTTGACCTCAATAACTTTTCCGGTCATTACGCGACATATGTTAAGGCTTTGATCGCATCTCATATGCCCTTTTTTAAATATGAGGATTTCATTTCGGACCCGGAAAATATGATGAAAAGCATATGCGAATCGACAGGTTTGCGATATAGCCCCGCGTATAGGGATTTCTATAGATTCAATAAAGTAAACGGAGACGTTCAATTTGGGAAAACGTCTCGTGGAGCAAGAAAAAAGGATATTAGGCCCTTGCCGAGAAAATCTATTTCCGAAAGCCAGATCAAAGCGCTCAATCAGTGTGAGGCAATGATTGAAGCCAATCGTTTATTAGGGTATCCCACTTCGTATGAGGAAAGGGAAAAGGAAACCCTTTTTGAAAAGTGCTCAGATGATATGCGACTCCGGTTTAAAGATATATCGAATCTATTGCGAAGATTGTCGGAAAAGTTGAATAAAAATAAAAAGAACTATCAGTAATTTGGCTTGAGCCATAAATAGGAGGCAGGAAAAGGGATGACGGATAGAGTAGGGACATAACCCTGTCACGTATCAAGCAGTATGACCGTTGGTGATCTTTGCTTATCTGCTGATGATCATCGTTGTGCCCGACTTTATTAGAGTTTGGCTCGGACCGAGTACAAGATCGTTTCTTTGATCGTTATTGTATTTCTCATCGGGGCGTTTGTTTCGATCCTTAATACGCCCGCTTACGTCATCCTGAATGGTGTCGGCTATGCACGAGATGTGATGAGAGTGACGTTAGCGTCGGTGGCGGTCAATGTGACCTTCGCTCTTGGATTGGCTTGGCTATTCGGTTTCATCGGCTTCTGTATCGGTTATTCGGTTTCCATGGTCTTCGGTTTCTTGGCCATCAACCATTTCTACAGAAAAAGATTTGGACCATCGACAAAAATGTATGGTTGTTATGCGAATATTAAGGTATTGGCTGCAAACGCAATTATATTTGTTTCCTGTCTCCTAATGAAAAGATGGTTAAATCTTGACAGCTACCTGGTCATTGGCCTGTTTTGCGCCGTCGCTTCGATCACGTACGTTTCATTGGTCTACGTTCTAAAGATATTCACTCGAGACGATCTCCATGTTCTGTTTAGCCAGTAACAGGCCGCTCCGGACGGGATCGCGATTTCCCTACCTATTGCAGAGTCGGGCTATGAAGATCCTGATGCTCAACTTCGACAGGAAGGAACATGGGACATACTACCGGCCATATAACTGGGCCAAGTATCTGGCCGGCCAGGGTCATGAGGTGACGGTGGCCTGCGTTTCCACCGAGCGCAAGTTCCGCCCTCGAACGATCATGGAGCACGGCTTTCGCATACTGGAGACTCCCAACTTCATGGACGGAAGCCGTTGGATGATGCGATTGACGGGAGCGTGGGGTTGGGGTCTTTTGGACATTGCCTGCCGGCTGGGCGAGCTGCGGCGAGGTGATTATGACGTGGTTCACACGTTCGAGCACTTCCTCAACTCCGCCGGACCGACGTACCTCGTGCCCCGGAAGAAGCTGCCGGTTCTAGTTTCCGATTGGTGCGACCACTACGGCAAGGGGGGGTTGAGAGATTCCCCTTCCCGCCCTTACCGATTGAGTTTCATCTACAGACGGATCGGGTATCCGCTCACGCTATTTTGCGATTTCCTGGAGCGGCACCATCGAACAATGGTTGATGCCGTCACGGTGATCAGTACGTACCTGGCGGATCGAGCACGAGACATGGGCGTCGGGCAGGAAAGGATCCGGTTGATCCCGGGCAGTGTGGATTGCGAGCAGGTCAAACCGATGCCGAAGGAAGAAGCCCGCCGCCTTATGCGAGTGCCGTCCGGTACCCGGGTGGTGTCGTTCCTGGGGGCTCACCAGGCAGATCTGGATTTTTCCCTCGAGGCGTTCCGGCAAGTTCTTGGAGATCATCCGCAGACGGATTTTTACATCATTGGAAGCAAGGATCCTCGCGTGGAGGCGAAGATTCGCGAACTGGGTTTGGCGCATCACGTAAGGCAGACCGGCTGGTGTGAAGATAAAGAGATGTACAACTATCTTGGCGCAACCGACGTCTTCCTCCTGCCATTGCAGGATACTCCGGCGAACCGCGCCCGGTGGCCCAACAAGATCGGCGAGTACATGGCCTCGGGTCGGCCAACCGTCTGCACCCGAGTGGGTGATGTGGCGGAGATGGTTGTTCGAGAGGGGATCGGTCTTGCCAGTGAGCCCACGCCGGAGGCCTTTGCCCATGACATCGTTCAACTGCTGGACCAGCCGGCGTTGGCTATGACGATGGGAAAGCGGGCAAGGCAGGTCGCCGAGCAGAAGTATGACGTCCACATACAGGGGAAGGAACTGGAGAAACTTTATATCTCCCTGCTGGGGTCCCATCGACGCCAAGTTTCAGGGGAAAGGATGTAGCTCGCAATGCCCAGGACAGTGGCCCATTCTCTCGATGTCGTTTTGATCGGCTGTGGCGCCGCCGCTTTTAACCTGTATCGCAGACCGCTCCAGAAACTCGAAAAGGCGGGTGTCGTGCGCGTGGTTGGGCTTGTAGACGCCAACATTGCTCATGCGAAGCGACTGCAAGCGTTCTTCTCCCGGGCCGGCGCGTATCAGGGGCTTGACTGTCTTCAGGCCTTGACGCCCGACCTTACCATCATTGCGACGCCTCCTGCGCTGCATGATGAGCATTGCACGGCGGCACTGCAGGCGGGAAGTCATGTCCTGTGCGAAAAGCCCATGGCCACCACCGGTGCGGATGCCATGCATATGGTGGAACAAGCGGATGCATGCCGGCGTCTTCTGGCGGTCGGTCTTCCCCGCAGATTCTATCCCTCATTCGTTCGCTTGAAGAGGCTGATAAAGGAGGGCGTCCTGGGAACGATCACTCATTTCTCGTATGCCGAGGGGGGGCGATTCAATTGGCCGGTGATGTCAGGAGCGATATTTCAGCGAGATCAGGCGGGCGGAGGAATCCTGCTTGATCTCGGAACCCACGTCCTCGATTCGCTGGTCTGGCTATTCGGGGCGCTCGAACCCCTGGAATATGCAGACGACGCTCTTCTGGACGGCGTCGAGTGCGACTGCGTTCTAACATTGAAAACGGCCGGCGGCTCCGGCGACGTGCATTTGAGCTGGGCCAATCCGTTGACCAACATGATGGAGGTGCGGGGGACATCGGGCGTGGCGACTGTCAGCCTGATGGAGATCGATGGGGCGCCGTTCTTGCAGCCGGGGACAGCGGAGATGCCGTTGCCGGACGTCTCTTTCCCAAGCGGCGTAGAGGCGGACGCTCTCACAAAGACCACCCCCCAGACCTACGAGGACTGCATCTACTTGCAGGTCGTTCAAATGATCCGTGCGATCCTATTTGGGGAACAGCCTGCAGTGACGGGCAGAGAAGCCGTAGAAGTGGTGAAGATCATTGAAAGGTCTTATGCCATGGCAAAAGCGTGCCGGATGAGCTGGCTGCCCCCGCGGCATCAAGAGGCCGTCCGGAGACTCCATTGGAGGGCACGAAGTTGAGCACGTTTGCCATTATCGGTGCCGGCGGCTTCGTCGGATCGCGCCTCGTTCAATCGCTCATCTTTGATGAGCGGGCGATCGTCCGCGCCGTCGGCCGGAGCCATGCGAGCTTCGCGAGCCTCGCGTACTTGGGATCGGCTATCGAGCGTGCCCTCGCGGACGCCCAGGATCGCGGGGCGCTTGCGGAGGCCTTCAAAGGTTGCGACGTCGCCATCAACCTTGTCACCGGCGGGGTCGCCACGAACATGAAGTCCACCCGTGCGATCCATGCCGCCTGTATCGATGCCGGAGTGAAGCGGCTGATACACATGAGCTCCGCCGTCGTCTACGGACGGGTGGAAAACCCGGTAACCGACGATGATGCGCCTCCGGCCCCAAATCTCTGGTCGCCATACGCAAAGGCGAAGCGGTCCGCCGAGATGTTTCTACGGACGGCTCCGAAAAGCGACGACCTCGAGATCATGGTCTTGCGGCCGGGCATCGTGTGGGGGCCACACTCGCCCTGGAGCTTCAACGCGGCCAAGGACCTGCTCGCAGGGAATGCCTATCTCGTGGGTGAAGCTGAGGGTGTTTGCAATCTGATCCACGTTGATAATCTGGCGTTCTGCATCACGACCTGCGCCCTGCATCCTCGCAAAGCGGCCGGCTTTTACAACGTAGCGGATCCCTCCGCCATCACCTGGCGCGAGTTTTATGCATCCACGGCCGAAAGCTTAGGACGGAATCTTTCAAAGATGCCCAGAGTGCCGGCAGACCGGTTCCGCCCTTCCTTCCAGTACAGGCTGAACGCCCTCAGGCAAACCGGATGGTATGAGAAGCTCAAATCGCAGGTTCCGGCTGCGTACAAGGAGCGCATTAAGAGGTATCTGCGCCAACGGGCGGCTTCTCACGCAAGGGGACAAGTCGACAAACCTGCAATCGTGGTGGACCGCCAGATGTGGGAGCTGCAAACCACGCGTCACAGGTTGCCCGCGGAGAAATTCGCGAAGGTTTTTGGCTGCACAATGCCCGTGTCGTACGATCATGGCACCGAGATGACCTTCGAGTGGCTCAAAGCCATCGGGCTCGGAAAGGCGCCGCATGCGCCCGGATACGAATGATACATCCCATATTGATAATATCCATGATCGGGGACCCGAAATGACATCAAAGATTCCAGGCCGTATCATATTTCTGCATATCCCCAAAACAGCCGGCTCAACATTTCTGTCAATATTCATGAGGGAATATAGATCTGCTAATATTTTTCGCTTATACGGCGATAAGACGATCAGATCCATTGATGCCATCGAAAAATTTAAAGAGCTTCCTGAACATGACCGCATGAAGATCGAGGTCCTCATAGGGCACATGAAGTTTGGATTACATGAATACATGCAACAACCGGTCACCTATATCACATTTCTAAGAGAGCCGATAGAAAGAATAATCTCCCATTATTACTACGTTCTTCGATTTTCGGATCATTATCTTCACGATCAAGTTATTGCAGAAAAAATTAATCTTAAGGACTTTATTGTTCGCGGTCTTACCGATGAAACAAACAATGGTCAGACCAGGCTTTTGTCAGGTGTTGGGAAAAGCCTTCCCTATGGCGATTGTCCACCGGAGATGCTGGATTCTGCTATAGATAACATCTCTAAGCACTTTTCAGCTGTAGGAATCTCAGAGCGCTTTGACGAGTCATTGATTCTGATGACGAATCTGTTTGGCTGGCGTTCGCACTACTATTACAAAAAAAATGTAACAAAAAAACGAGCCATAAAGGACGAAATCCCTCTGGATACCTTAGAGGCTATAAAAAAATATAATCAACTTGATATTCAGCTATATGAGCGGGTCAAAAAGGATTTTATGGAGAGGCTGGCGCGTCAACCTTCCTCCTTTCATCATAAATTAGCGAAATTCAGGCAGTTGAATAGATATTTTGGAAGGTTTGAAAACCTCATGAGCATTCCTAAGACAGAGATAAATCGCCTGCTCAAACGAACTTAGCCGGGCTTCGCAATTCAAGTTTACAGCAATGAATAAAATTAAAAGGATTTCGCAATTAAATAAGAACCTATCCTCAGGAGTCATATATTCGGGGCTAAGCAGCTTAATATCGCTCATAGCCTTTCCCATCTATTTAAAATATTTGGGAATGGAAATATACGGGTTATGGGCTACTGTTTCTGTCATACTGGAATTTAGCGTCGTCGGGCAATTGAGAATTGAAACAGCCATAACAAAATATGTGGCCCAAGAGTATAGAGACAGAAATTTCAAAGCGATTACGGAATATATTTCCACTTCATTTTATATCCTGTTTGCGACCTTTCTGCTCGTCTTAATGGGTCTCGCACTCTTTAGATACCAAATTGCATCACTTATCAATCTTAAAGAATCCTTTATGCACGACGGCATTCGACTTATCTTTTGGGTGGGGATTTTATCGGGATTCAGTTTTTTTGTTAACGTGCTTAGAGGAGCCGTCGTCGGGATAGGTCGAATGGATATTGCGAATTATATCCTCCTTCTAAGCAGCGTTCTTAGAGTCATTATGACCATTTATCTACAGAAGGTGGGACTTGGAGTCTGGAGTCAATATTTCGGGTGGTTACTGTACTATATTTTGGCCTCGGTAATATGGGTCATGATCTTAAGATACGGCTTTAAAATAAAAGTATTCAATCCATTTGGTTTTAGAATGGATAAGCTAAGACGATTAGTTAAGCTTGGAGGCACATTACTTCTGGCAACAGTTGCGCACATGTTCGTCATTCCTTTTAATAAAATAATAATTGCAAGGTACATAGGCCTATCCGCGGTTACATTTTACCAAATAGCCTATCAACTTATTAATGCGGTCAGAGGCCTATTTGTTCTAAGCTTGGAAGCCATAATACCCAAAGCAAGCGAACTCTATAAAAAAACCGTTGAATCCGTACGTTCCGTTCTTTCTGTCCATAAAAAGGGCATGATATTTGTGTTCTTATGGGCTTTTCCACTCTTTTTATCGCTATTCCTATTGGCAAATCCGATCTTAAGGTTATGGCTAGGAAAAAGTTTTGATATGCAAATTGTCGTTTCGCTTAGAATACTCATAATTGGCTGGCTCGCTAATGCCCTGGCGGTCCCTGAATACTACATGTTTATTGGAATTGGAAAAGCGGGATTTAGTACGACGGCAACTTGCCTGAAGAGCATCATGAACGTTATTTTCATTTCAGCCATGATCATATTACATCTGCGCTTAACATTAACAAAAATAGTCGTTATGGATTCGATCAGTCTGATCGGGGCAGTGATCTTTTTAAAATACAAATTTATCAGGTTCGTTAACGATAGCGGCGTTGCATATAATTTCCGTTTAAGCGATTTCCGCTTAAGCAATATTATCAAATGAATGGGTCCATTAAATAAGGAGAAAGATAAGACATGGCATCAAGAACACCTCTTCTTTCCAAGCTGGGCATTTTTGGGGAACTCTTAGGCTTTCTTTGGCAAAGAAAACTCTGGTGGATGATTCCGATGATCATGGTTTTAGTCCTTTTCGGGCTTTTATTGGTCTTTACCCAGGGCTCTGCTTTAGCCCCATTCATCTATAGCCTTTTTTAAAAGAACAGATAT
This sequence comes from Candidatus Aminicenantota bacterium, assembly GCA_963813235.1. Lineage (GTDB taxonomy): Bacteria > Acidobacteriota > Aminicenantia > Aminicenantales > Saccharicenantaceae > JALHVH01. Next base: position 82,898 of record CAWEYF010000011.1, read on the forward strand.
TTTAGCGGGAAGACGAATCCCTGATTTCCAATGGGCGCAAATACTCAATATCATAAAAAGCAATTTTATATCGGCCTAGGCCTGATATTCATTGGCCTGATATGTAATGAATGGGTTCTCGGTGCATTATTCAGTGGAGATAGGGCCATTCAAAATGCGGAAAATAGAATTATTATCCTCGTTCTTGAAATATTGTGTGTCATTGTCGGAGCTTTTCTTATTGGGTTCAGGAAGACGATTCGGGCGAAAGAGGTTATATTCTCAATAATCACATTTTTCCTGTTTCTTCTTTTTTTTGAAGGAGGAATAAGGATTTTTTATTTTGTCAGCAACAAAATAACTCCTCGGGAAAGGAACTTCTCAAATTATCTTGGCTGGGAAACCGTGGCGGATTACCATTCGCAGCGAATAATAAAAGGGTATGGCAAAATAAACTATTCTACAAAAAAATGGGGTTTCCGAGTTCTTGGCGATGTGGACACGAAAAAGGTCAAGATATTTGTTGTCGGAGACTCCTTCACGCAGGGACAAACTGTTTCGGATGGAGAAACTTATTTCGATTTTATCAAAGGCAACGCTAACAAAGTGGAAATATTTGCTTATGGCGGAGGCGGATATGGTTCACTCCAGGAATATATGATCCTCGACAAATATATTGATATCATCAGGCCGGATCTTATTCTTTGGCAGTTTGCCAGCAACGATCTTATTAACAATGAATTTGAGCTTGAGTGCGCCAGTTTCAGAAACAATAACCATATGGTCAGACCCTATTACAGGCGAGGGCAAATCGAATGGCGATATCCAACTCAGAGGCGTGGGCTATTATATAAGATCGTACAGGCTTCTTATTTATTAAGATTTCTGGACATAAGAATAAAGATACTTAAAAATAAAAAATCGGGCTCTATCGAAGATGCGCTCAATGAAGACCATCCACTCCTAAAGAAGACGATAAGAACAACATCAGAAATATTCGGCCTCGTAAAGAAAAGAATTGGGAATATTCCGATTTATGCCTTTTGTGTTGATAATCCAAAATGGCTTGGGACCGCGTTTGAAGATATTTGCAGAAACTGCGACTTGAACTATATTCCAGGGGTTCCTGAAGCTGTTCTAAAACAAAAAGAAGCAGGAATTACCGTCGATGGCTCCCCGTTTGATTCCCATTGGAATAAAAATGGTCACGCCATTGCTGGACAAATTATCCTTGATTATTTCATCGAAAACAAAGCTATAAAAGTTGAATCTAAGATTCCTTAAAAAGATTCTTTCGCACCCCTGATTGCAGAGTCATGACCGCCCAACGCCGACGCCTATCGTTCTTGCACCTGGCTTATCTTTTCCCTTATCCTCCTCGCAGCGGCACCGAACAGCGTGTATGGCATATCTGCCGCCATGAGGCCCGCAATGCCGATGTTGCGGTTCTGTGCCGCGCTTTCAGTCCCTTATCAGAAGAGATTCGCCGCGCCGAAAAGGAAAGCAACATTCACTTTGATTGCCTTGTGCTGCCGCGACCAAGGGCTATACAGAAAGTCGTGAAAGGGCTTCGGTTTCTTTATTCGCGCTACCCCGTTATTTCCGCCGGTTCGTATTTCCCTGAGATGCGGAGAGCGGTTCGTAGAAATATCAGGACACAACCGGACGTCGTCGTGTTCGAAGGCATATATAATGCGGCTTTATTGGCCTCAACTCAAGTCCTTTCAAGGTTTAAAAGTTCTCAATCATTACGATTTTGAAACAGACCGCCTCCGCCGCCAGGCCGCCGTCATGAAACCGGGATGGAAGCGACTTCTTCTTCATGACGCGCGACGTATGTCGCGCATGGAACGTGACGTTTTTGCCACGGCTGATCTCGTGTGGGTAACGTCGACAGTCGATCTTGAAAAGGTCCGCAGACTTTGCCCCGGTGCAAGGGTCGATGTCGCGCCGAACGGCGTAGACTGTTCCTCCATACGGGTTCTTCCCGCGCCTTCCGGCAAGGAGATCCTGTTCGTGGGTTCGCTCGATTATTTCCCCAATATCGATGCGGTGCGTTTCTTTGCAGGCGAGGTCATGCCGATCGTTTTGGCGCAACACCCTGACGCGGTATTCAGAGTGGTAGGACGCAACCCGGGCGCGCAGATATCGGCGTTGCACGCCCCTCCGCACGTCGTCATCGCAGGAGAAGCAGATTCGCTCGAGCCCATTTATTCTCGCGCAGCCGTCTGCGTGGTTCCAATCCGCGCAGGGGGGGGTACGCGTATTAAGATCCTCGAAGCTATGGCTTATGGGCGTCCTGTCGTATCAAATACGCTCGGCGCCGAGGGATTGGATGTGGAACATGGCAAGCACCTGTTCCTTGCCGACACTCCCGACGCGATGGCTCGCGCCATAGACCGTATAATATCCGGCTCGGAAGACACCTCCAGGGTCATATCTTGTGCTCGTCGAACTCGTAGAAAAAAACTACGATTGGAGGAAGATCGCTCAAGATATGTTCAACCGCTATAACGACTTGCTTGCGAATTGATCACCGTCGCAAATCCGCCTTTTAAGAAATGATAAAAATTAAGAGTCTCACGTCCATCTTAATGTATAGCCTGCTATTCGTATGTATATTTACTTCAATCCATTGGTCATATGATAGCCTCAGCGCACGAGGCGAGATCTTTCGCTTTGACAAGATATTGCTTTTTAGGAATATCAATATCTATTACCTATTTTCTGGGGTTTTCCTTATTTTGTATTTGATTATTAAGTACAACCCGAATAAAGAACCTAATGGTGTGAAGGAAAAGAATTTTCTAAAATATATCTTTTGGCTCTATTTCATCCCCGTGGTTATTCTGCAATATGCCGCCATTTACCTTAAAGATATCCATCCTAAAGATCTTGGAATACATACGGTCGCCCGGTTCTTTGTGTATCTCATCGTTGTTTACTATGTCCAAAATGTTTTTCTCAAAGACAACAATTTAGAGCGCTTAAATACAAGCCTGACGATCCTGGAAGGGCTTATTTTATTAAGAGCCTTTTACTCAATTCTTAAGTTCATGGCGGGGTTTGGACCAACTAATAAGATGGTAGGCGGGATCCGATTAGCCCAAGAAACTGATTTTCATGATTTTTTTTGTCTGCTATTTGTTATTGCGCTGACTCGGCTGCTGTTTAGAACAGGCGAGAAACAATCGCTCAAGATCTTGCATATTTTAGGAATCGTCACATCGTCTTTCATAGCGATCTTTTCTTATAGACGGAACTTTATTTTAGAAATATTGGTCGCACTGGTCATGCTTTATTATTTCCGTTTTAGAAAGACGAATAAAGGACATGACAATTTATATGTTTCGGGAATCCTCGTATTTCTTGGATTTATATTGAGCCTTGTTCTTCTCATGGGACCCGACAGAATAGGTAAGAACTATTACCTAGGGAGAGTGATCAGCAGCTTATCACTGATAGACGATAAATATGCATCCGCATACGGAAATGAAATGGGGCACAGAGCCGAGATCGAAGATGGATGGGCTAATGTCAAAAAGAATTACATACTGGGAATTACGCCCTATGGAAAAAATAAGATGGTCAGGGGCCAAACAAGGCAATGGCAGGAAGGGGTGTGGGTCCACAATGCTTATTTATTCGTCTGGCTCGAATATGGAATATTGGGATTGGTCCTGTTCATGGGTCTATACATTAAATCTCTCGAATTGGGCTATACGATCTACCATAAATTGAATAATGAAGCAGGCCTCATATTGATCGCCTTTATGACGTGTCAAATCATAAAGAACATCGTATGGCCGACAGTCATAGAGCAGATGAACGTAACAATCATCTATATTTTTATCATATCCATCCTCATGAAAATAAAGAGCCTATCGCCGGTTCACAATACGATAAAAACATGACCCGGAAACAAAAGAAGCGCGTTTTTATAGTCTGGAGCAAGTTTCAAAGACGCGTGGAGGTTCTGGCTCCGGTTTTGGATTCAGAAATTTGTTATTTTCATTATGCGTGGGAAGAGAAGTCAAAGATCCTTAAGGCCCTGTCATATTTTATGAAGTCGATCGATACATTCAAATGCCTCTTCCAAAAGAAGCCCCCGCTGATATTCATCCAATTCCCGCCCGCGCCGGCACTTTATTGCGTTGCCCTCTATTCATATCTGACAGGGTCCAAGTACGTGTCGGATTGTCACCTTGGGCTTACCAATGCGAACTGGTTCAAATGGATCCATGCAAAAAAGTTGCTGAGCAAGGGACACATGATCGTCCATAATGAACATCTCATCGAGCCCGCAATGCGAAGCATGAATGTCAGACCGTTCGTGGTCAGGGATGGTATCGCCAAAAGACTATCCGTCGATCATTACAAAAGCAGCGTGCTGGATGACCTGGGTTTGTGCCGGAAGAGTTATGTCATATTCCCTTGCAGCTATTCTTCGGATGAACCATTAAAGGAAGTTTTTGAAGCTGCAAGAATGCTGCCCGAAGTTATGTTCGTTTTAACCTGGAATTATGATCGGCTTTCAAGCACGATACGAAATAGCCTGCCGTCGAACGTCATATTGACGGGTTATTTGAAGATCGATGATTTCAATCATCTATTCGTCAATTCGGGCGTAGCTCTCGTGCTTACGAAACATGAGGCCGTACAGCTGAGCGGCATGCAAGAGGCTATGGCCTACGAAATACCGGCTGTTGTCTCGGACCTCAAAACAACGAGGTTCCTTTATAAGAATTATCCGGTTTATGTGAGAAATGATCCGGAATCAATTGCAGAGGGCATCCAGTATGCTTTTCAGAACAGGCTCGATCTCAAAGAAAGGATGATAAAGTTGCGCGTCGAGACCGAGAAGGAATTTTCCGATCAAATAGCAGATCTTAAGGCATCCTTGAATTTATAAGATGAAAACCCGAGTTATGACTAAACCCCTTAAAATCCTGATGGTCGCCCATCACCGACGATTTAGATCCCAGGCGCGATCACACGCCATGGCTAAATACTTGGTGCAAAGAGGGCATGAGGTCTCCCTGATCGTCACCGCGGAGCGCCGCAAGGTCGGTATCGTCGAGTCAGACTGGAATGGGGTGCGTGTCATCGAGACCCCCGATCTGCTGTGGGGCAGGCTTCGTTCGGGTTGGGACTTATGGGACCTCTTTCACCGAATGAAATACTTGAGCCGGGATAAGGGCCCGTATGACCTCGTCCACTGCTTCGAAACACGACCCGGTACGATCTATCCGGTTCTGCGTTACTGCCGCCATAATAGGCTCCCCCTGGTGACGGACTGGAACGATTGGTGGGGAAGGGGGGGGCTTTTGGAGGTGAATCGCCCAAGATGGTTCCGCGTCTTGTTTGGCGGCGTAGAGACCTATTACGAGGAGGCGTTTCGAAAACGGGGTGAAGGAGTTACGGTGATAGCTTCAGCCCTGAAGGAACGTTCCATAGGGCTGGGCATTCCTGCGGAGCGCATCTGCCATATACCAGGCGGCACGTTCCCCGACTTTTTCAAACCTCGGCCTAAAGCCTTGTGCCGCGAGCGCATGGGCATCCCTATGTCAGCTTTGATCTTAGGCTTTTCCAGCGCGGATTCTCACTTGGATCTAGAGGTCGTGCTGCAATCCTTGTCCAAAGTGGCCAAACAATATCCTTCCGTCAAGCTCCTCATTACCGGTAAACCGGCCAAGTCGGTCATAAAACTGGCCAGGGCTCATGGCGTAGAAGGCAATATTCACCTCACCGGCTTCCTCCCCTATGAAGAACTGCCGTGGGCTCTGGGTTGTGCGGACCTGTTTCTGCTGCCTTTTCCGGACAAAGTCTATAATTTGGGGCGTTGGCCTAACAAGGTCTGTGATTATATGAGCTTAGGACGGCCTACGATTTCGAATCCCGTTGGGGATATCAAGACTTTATTCGAAAGCCATGAGATCGGGCTCCTGGCCCAGTGGGATCCTATAGACTTTGCCGCAAAGATCATCTATCTTATAGAGCATCCTGAAATTGCCGACAAGCTCGGAGAGAATGCCAGGGATCTCGCCGTCACCGTATATGACTGGAAAATTCTTATTCGCCGGTTAGAGGAATTCTATAACATGCTGTTATGCGGAACGCAGAAGTAAGCGGACGACCGCCTGCTTGTTTTTGAAGTCCTCGAGCGTTCCTTAAGAAGAAATCATAGAATCTTTATCAAGGAGAAAAGTTGAAATGCGTGTCCCTTTTGTGGATCTAAAGGTTCAGTACGATTCCCTGAAGCCGGAGATCGACGCCGCCATTCAGTCGGTCATCGAGAAGACGGCTTTCGTAGGCGGTCCAATTGTCGAAAAATTTGAAACGGCGTTCGCCGCAAAACACGGCACGAAGCACTGTATCAGCTGCGCCAACGGGACCGATGCCATATACATCACTCTCAAAGCCCTGAATATCGGGCCCGGCGATGAAGTGATCACGGTCGCCAACAGCTGGATCTCGACATCGGAAACGATCACTCAGGCCGGGGCCAAGCCCGTGTTCGTCGATATCGAGCCGGACTATTTTCACATGGATCCCAAGAGGATCGAAGAAAAGATCTCAAAGAATACAAAGGCGATCATGCCCGTTCACCTCTTCGGTCAGCCGGCCGGAATTGATGAAATCCAAAAGATCTGTGAAAAGCACAATTTGGTCCTCATCGAAGATTGTGCCCAAGCGCACTTTTCAAAATTCAACGGAAAAATATCCGGCACGTTCGGGCTCGCCGGGACTTTCAGCTTTTATCCGGGGAAGAATCTGGGAGCTTACGGGGACGCCGGCGCGATCATTACGAACGACGACGGCCTGGCCGTCAGGGCGCGCATGTTTGCAAATCACGGGTCTTTGAAAAAGCATATCCATGAAATCGAAGGAATGAATAGTCGACTGGACGGAATTCAAGCGGCCATTCTCGATGTCAAGCTGAAATATATCGATCAATGGAATCAGGCCCGCAACAAAAATGCCCTCAAGTACAACGAGTTGCTTTCTCATACTCCTCAGATAGCCGTCCCGAAACTACGTCCTGAGGCATTTCACATATTCCATCTTTATGTTATCCGGACCGAACAGCGCGACAAGCTGTCCGGCTATTTGTCGTCCAAACAAATCGGGACGGGAATTCATTATCCGACGGCTCTTCCGTTCATGCCGGCTTATCAGATACTTGGGACACGAACCGGTCGAGTTCCCCGTCGCTTATCAATATCAAAACGAAATTCTTTCCCTTCCGATGTATCCCGAATTAAATGACGATCAGATAAACCACGTTGTCCATTCCATAAAGGAATTCTATGGATGACGAACGGCGGCTATTCTTTTAGGTGAAGCCGGGGCAAAACGTATTCTAGGAGATGTATCATGGAAAACATAGGTGTTATTGGCTTTGGGTATTGGGGGCCTAATGTCGCGCGTAATTTCGCAAGTTGCCCGAGCGTGAATCTAACGGCCATTTCCGACCTGAAGGAGGGCCGCCTGAAGTCCGCTAAACATCATTACCCCTATGTCAAAACCTTTTCGGACCCCATGGAATTGATCCGATCGGACGATGTCCAGGCTGTTGCGATCGTTACGCCCGTATCTTACCATTATGAATTGGCCATGGCCGCCTTGGAGAAAGGCAAGCATATATTTGTGGAAAAACCATTCACGTCCAATGCCAGGCAAGCCGAAGAACTTATAAACTGCGCCAAGAAGAACAATCTCATCATCATGGTCGATCATACATTCTTGTTCACGGGGGCGGTCAAGAAGATCAAAGAAGTCATTGATTCTCATGAATTGGGCGCTCTTTTCTTCTACGATTCGGTGAGGGTGAACTTGGGATTGTTTCAGCATGACGTCAACGTCGTTTGGGACCTGGCGCCTCACGATTTTTCCATTATGCATTATCTAGTCGACAAGAACCCGGTGGCCGTATCCGCCCTGGGCGCGGAACATTTTAACCAGGGAACGGAAGACGTCGCTTTTATCGCGGCCCACTTCGAGAACGGCTTTATCGCCCATTTCCATTGCAACTGGCTGAGCCCGGTCAAGATCAGGAGGACTCTCATCAGCGGCGATAAAAAGATGCTGGTCTGGGATGATCTGGTATCCGACGAAAAGATCAAGATCTACGACAGGGGAGTCGAGTTCAAGACGACAGAAGGAATTCACAACCTCCTGGTCAGTTATCGATCGGGGGATATGTATTCTCCAAAGATCGGCAATAAGGAGGCTCTCCAGCTGGAGGCTGAATACTTTGTGGAATGCATCGAAAACAAGACGGAGCCTTTCAATAACGGCGAAGCCGGCCTGAAGGTCGTCAAGATGCTGGAAGCGGCGGACAGGTCTTTAAAGAAGGGCGGGCAGAAAAGGTTAAAATATAGGGAGGGAGCCATGGACACGTGCATCATCGCGCCGGATGTCAAATTGGGCAAGAACGTCAAGATATTCTCCTTTGTGAATCTTTATGGATGCGCGATCGGCGACAATACGAAGATAGGCACTTTCGTGGAGATCCAGAAGAACGCCGTCGTCGGCCGAAACTGCAAGATCTCGTCGCACACGTTCATCTGCGAAGGCGTCCATATCGAAGACGATGTCTTCATCGGCCACAACGTCACGTTCATCAACGACCTTTACCCGCGGGCGACGTCGGGCTCCGGGCAGACTGCAGACGGAGAAGGATTGGAAGGTGATCGAAACGTTCGTACGAAAAGGGGCTTCCGTCGGCTCCAGCGCGACGATCCTCGCCGGCGTCACCATCGGCGAATGCGCCATCGTGGGCGCCGGGGCCGTCGTGACGAAGGATGTCCCTCCTCATACGGTCGTTGCCGGGGTTCCGACAAGAGATATTGAGAAAGATCGAAACATCCTAATGGACCGGAAAACATAAAGGGGAGATCGGGGCATGTTGAAAGAAAAAGACGCCGTCATAAGGAAGATTATGATGGCCCTTGACGCCCTGGTCGTCTCCGCCGCCTTTTTCCTGTCCTATTACTTCAGAGCTCATCTACATTCTTTTTATAAGATCGATCTATTCCCTTTCAAACATATGACGATCGACGGGCCATGGAAATTCAGCGAACAATTCATGATCTTGATCGTGGTCGCCCCGCTCTGGTGTTTTCTCCTCCATAAAAATGGGATCTACCGTTCCTGGCGCCTGAGAACAACGTGGCAGATCACATGGGTCGTCTTCAAGGCGTCGATCCTGACAGTCCTTTTTGCCGGCGCTTTTTTCTTTATATTCAAGATCCTGTTCGTCAGCCGGTTGTTCTTCATCATGTTCGGCGTCTTCGGCTTCCTCGGCCTCGTCGGCGAAAAGCTCGTCATGATGTTTGTCATGCACGAGATCCGGATACGCGGATACAATACCCGGCAGATCTTGATCATCGGTACGGGGAGGAGAGCCGAGAACTTCATCCGGAGGATACAAAGTCATCCCGAATGGGGCCTCAGAATCGTCGGCGCGATCGAGGACGAAGCGGGCCGGGGAGTGGAACGAGTCGACGGAGTCGAGGTCATCGGCGATTTGGCGGCCATCCCGGATATCCTTCATCGGGTGGCGATCGACGAGGTCGTCATCGTGGTGCCCCGATTGAGACTCGACTATATGGTGAATGCCATCCGCGACTGCGAGATCGAAGGCGTGCAAGTCACGATTGCCGTCGATCTATTCGATATGAAGATCGCCAAGGCCCAGCCAAGCGAACTCGACGGCATCCCCCTGTTGTCTTTTAAAACCACGGTTCCCAGCGAATGGCAGCTTCTTGCCAAGAGAGCCATGGACCTGGCGATCTCCGGGTTCATTGATCATAGGACTCAGCCCGTTTCTTCTGCTCGTTGCGCTTCTGATCAAAATGACCTCGCCGGGCCCCGCGTTCTTCAGACAGGAACGGGTAGGATTGAACAAAAGACGATTCATCATCTTTAAGTATCGGACGATGCTGACGGCCGCCCAAAAAGACCTGTCCAAGGTCGATATCTATGAAGAAATATACGGGTCCCAGTGGAAAAACAAGAAGATGAACTATATGACGCCCGTGGGAAGGATCTTGAGAAAATTCAGCCTTGATGAATTGCCCCAGCTGTTCAACGTGTTCATGGGGCACATGAGCTTGGTCGGCCCCAGGCCGACACTGCCGGAAGAAGTCGAACAATATCAGACCTGGTTCCGGAGGCGATTCTCCATGCGGCCCGGGACTGACTTGTCTTTGGCAGGTCAGCGGAAGAAGAGATGTCCAGCTGAACACGTGGATGCAGATGGATCTCGAATACTTGGATCATTGGTCCTTATGGCTCGATGTCAAAATATTGATGCGAACGATCCCTGCCGTGCTCTTCGGGCACGGCGCTTACTGAGGAAATGATGAAGAGGGCCTATCTTCCGGTTGTGATCTCATTGCTGATGGCCGTATTATGCGGGGCACGAGAGGGCTATGCCTGGGGCAAGACCTGGATGGGGGCAGCCCTGGAATTGGCCGTGCGCCAGGCCGCCTGGAAATTAGGCCCGTTCAGGATCCAACCGGGCATCAGCCTGAGGGACGCCGGCTACGATTCGAACGTCTATTACGGATACGCAGGGGCGCCGGTCGTGGATTATTCGGTAACCGCCGGGCCCCGAGTTCACCGTCTATCTCCCCATGAAAAAGAAGGTCGTCCTTTCGGTCTACGGCTCGCCGCAATACGTCTATTACCGGAAGACCAAGCAGGAGCGCTCCTGGAACTACTACCTGGCGGGAAGGGCGAATATCGTCCTCAACAGGTTCTTCATCACCGTCGGCGGGGGAGGCTCGGACGCCCGCCAGCGATGGAACACGGAAGTCGATATCCGGCCGCGGCGCAAGGCCTGGAACGCCGAGGCTTCCATCCTCTGGCAGGCGACCAAGAAGACGTCGTTCTTTGCCGCGTTCTCCCGGCAGAACTACGATTTCGAGAGCTTGACGTACGAGCTGTCCAATCTCCGGGACCGCTTGAACAGGACCGAGGACCGGTCGAGCTTCACGGGGTTTTACCAGCTCTCCTATCGGGTGCGCAGTTTCGTCAGCCTGCAATATTCCCGATTCAACTTTCCCAGGTCCACGACATTCAAGGACTCGCGGAGCCTGGGGCTCTTCGGCGGGTTCGAGTTCTCGCCGTTCGGCATCGTCCGCGGCCGCGTCAACCTGGGATACAAGGCCTTCGACTCCCTCACGTCGGGCAAGCGCCTCTTCAGCGGTCTCGTGGGGGACACGGGGGTATCCATCCGGCTCCTGAGGTTCCTGGACGTCCGCGGGTCCTACAAGCGGGACGTCGAATTCTCCGTCTTTTACGATAATGCGTTCTTCACGGAGAACATCTACGGCGGCGGCCTTTCGCTCTACATCCATAAGAACATCCGGCTGGATTACGACTACCGACTGGGCCGGAACCGGTATCCCGAGGCGGCCGCGGGCGCGCCGGGGGACGTCAAAAGGAACGATGATTACCGGATCCACTCGCTGGGACTCTATTTCCAGGGTGAAGAAGAACATCGGCTTGGGCGCCGTCGCCAGCCTTTGGAACAGGGACTCCAATCTTGCTTGGGAAACGGACGAGCGGAATTTCGTCGGGCTCAACCTGACCTACGATTTCTAGGTTCACCGGAGGATATGCGAATGAAGAGAAACATGCTGTTGTTGATAATGGCCGTCTTGGCCCTGGGCGCCTTCGCCCAGGAGGAGCAGGACGTTTTCGTCAAGGAGTACAAGATCGGCCCCAAGGACCTGCTCGAGATCACGGTCTTCGAGCTTCCGGAGCTCAACCAGACCGTCCGCGTCTCGGAGGACGGCTCGGTATCGCTCCCGCTCCTGGACCAGGTCGTCGTCGGGGGAATGACCAAGGACGCGGTCGAGAAGAAGCTGGCGTCGCTCCTCGAGGAGAAGTATTGTCAAGAACGCCCGGGTCTCGGTATTCATCAGGGAATACCAGAGCCAGCTGGGTGGCCGTGATCGGCGCGGTCGAAAAGCCGGGAATGTACGAGCTGATCGGCCGTCAGAACCTCCTCCAGATGATCTCCAAGGCCGGCGGGCATCAACGAGAACGCCTCGAGCCAGATCTTCGTCCTGCAGGGAGGGGAAGAGCGGCGAACGCGGCGGCGATCGCCATCGACCTCGACGACCTCATGGCCAACGGCAACCAGAAGCTCAACATCCCCCTCCAGGCGAACGACATCGTCAACATCCCCGTGGACAAGATCATCCTCGTCTTCGTCTTCGGCGAGGTGCGGAACCCGGGCGCGCTTCAGGTGAAGATGTCGAAGAAGATCACCCTCCTCCAGGCCATCGCCCAGGCGGGGGGGATGACCGAGGGGGCGGCCAAGGGCGGGATCACGATCAAGCGGAAGGACCGGAAGACGGGCAAAGAGATCAAGATGAAGTTCAACCTCAAGGACATCATCAAGGGCAATAGGCCGGACATCGAGCTCATCGAGGGCGACGTCGTCTTCGTGCCGGAATCGATATTCTGAGGGAGGGATGGACAGCATGGACCCGATGGACAACAAAACAAGGCAGGAGCAGACGGCGAAGGGTCGGCGATCGACCTCGCGAGTACTGGGGGGTCGTCCTCAAGCGGAAGTGGACCATCATCGCGTTCGCCGTCCCGCTGTTCGCCGTGGTGACGGTCTCTTTCGTTCGTCGTCAAGCCGACCTACACGGCCAAGGGGACGCTCCTCATCGAGAAAGAGCCGAACATCCTGAGCTTCGAGGAGATCTTCCAGATCGAGACCTTCAACGACGACTACTTCCAGACCCAGTACAAGCTCCTCCAGAGCCGGAGCCTGGCCGCAGGATACGATCGACAGGCTGAAGCTCTACGAGAACGAGGGGTTCGCCGGGAAGCTGAAGGAGAACGGGAAGAGGGGCGGCGGCGGGACGATCCCGTTTTCCGGAGCCGGCTGATCAGCAAGTTTCTCGACCGGCTCAGCGTCAAGCCCGTCCGGACGACGCGGCTGGTCGAGGTCAGCTTCAAGGACAGCGACCCGAAGTTCGCCGCCGACGGTCTGAACGCCCTTTTCGACGCCTTCATCGACATGAACATCGAGACGAAGTATGAGGCGACCGCGCAGGCGACCGAGTTCCTGACCGACCAGATCGCCGGACTCCGGGGCGAGATCGACAGGGACGAGCAGACGATGCAGACGTACGGGGCCGAGAAGAACATCATCGCCCTGAGCGACACGGAGACGACCATCGTCGAGAAGCTGGGCGAGCTGAACAAGGCCTTGACCGAGGCCCAGATCGACCGGGTCAAGAAGGAGACCTACTACAACGAGATCCGGATGGCCTCCCCGGACAATATCCCCGAGGCCTTCATAACCCCCTGATCCAGAGGCTCAGGGAGGATTACACCCGGATGAGCCGCGAATACATGAAGATGCAGGAGACCTTCAAGCCGGATTATCCGGAGCTGCAGAGGCTGAAGACCGAGCTCGATAGCGGCCAAGATCGCTCGAGAACCGAGACGCAGCGCTGCACAAGGGCGCCTATTCGGATTAGCAGGCGGCCCTCCAGCAGGGAATGGTCCCTGGACGGCGGTCTTCAACACGGCAGAAGCAGGACGCCATCCAGCTCAACAGCAACGCCATCCCCTACAACAGCTGAAGATCGAGCTGGAGAACAAGAAGAGCCTGCTCGAGAACCTGATGCGGCGGCAGAGCGAGACGGGCGTTTCGGCCCGGCTCAAGGGTCTGCGGACGTCGAACGTCCGGATCGTGGACCGGGCCGAGGCCCCGCTCTATCCCTCGAGCCCGAAGAAGAAGCTCAACATGGTCCTGGCCCTCATGATGGGGCTCTTCGGGGGCTGGGGCTGGCGTTCCTGTTCGAGCATCTCGACAACTCCATCAAGAGCTTCGAGGACGTCGAGAAGTACGCGGGACTGCCGTCGCTGGGCATGGTGCCGGCCTTCAGCCCGGACGGGACGGGCCACCCGTACGGGAGGCGCCGGGATAAGAAGAAGGGGGAGAAGAGCGAGGAGGCGGGGGCGGAGGGGGCCGCCGTGAGTGACGGGCCCAACTCCATCGAGCTTGTGACCCATTTCGCGCCAAAGTCCACCTATTCCGAGAACTACCGGTCCATCCGGACCACCCTGCTCCTGGCCATGCCGGATTCGAGGCTGAAGACCATCGTGGTGACGAGCGCCCTGCCCCGCGAGGGCAAGAGCGCCACGGTCTCGAACCTCGGCGTGGCCCTGGCCCAGGCGGGAAAGAACGTGGTCATCGTGGACGCCGACCTGAGGAAGCCCCGCCAGCACCGCATTTTCAAGCTCAAGGGGCGCACCGGCCTGGTGAATTACCTGGCGGCCGGGGCGACCCTCGGGGACGTGGTCCAGGCGACGGCTATCCCGAAACTGTTCGTCGTCGCCGCCGGGCCCGTGCCGCCCAACCCCGTCGATCTCCTGGGGTCGGAGAAGATGGCCGCCCTACTCGACGAACTGCGGGCGTTCTTCGACTTCGTCCTCATCGATACGCCGCCGGCCCTCGCCGTGAGCGACGCGGTCGTCATGGGCCCGCACCTCGACGGCGCCATCCTGGTCGTCCGGGGCGGACAGACCTCGCGGGACGCCCTCCGGAGCGCCCGGGAGATGCTCGACAAGCACAAGATCAAGACCGTGGGCGTCATCATCAACGACGTCCGGGTCCGCGACTACGACTATTACTATATGGGCCGGTACTACAAGTACTACGGCCGGCCGGAAGCCTGAGGGGGTGCGCCGTGTACGACCTTCACACTCACCTTTTGCCCGATTGGGACGACGGCGTCCCCGACTGGGAGGCGGCGCTCCGGCTCATCACCCTGGCCTGCGAGGACGGAATCGAGAAGATCTGCCTGACGCCGCACCTCTTCCGCCAGACCAAGCACGGGGACGACCCGGAGGATATGAAGAGGCGGACGGCCGCGTTCATCGAGCGGGCGCGGGGCCTGCCGGTCACACTCTACGGAGGAGCAGAGGTCCACATCCACCCCGGCATGGGCCGGTTCGTCAAAGAGCACGGACTGACCGTCAACGGCTCGCGCTATGCGTTCATCGAGTTCCCGGCCGAGCACGTCCCGGCCGGGGCGCGCGACCTCATCTTCGAGATGACGCTCCTCGGCCTCGTCCCGATCGTCAGCCACCCGGAGCGGAACGCCGTCTTCGCCAACCGGCCCGGGGTGTTGTACGAGCTGGTCGGCATGGGGGCGCTGGGGCAGATCACGGCCCAGAGCCTGACCGGGGATTTCGGCCGCAGGACCCGCGATGCCGCGGAGCGGCTGATGAAGCTCAACCTCGTCCACCTCATCGCGAGCGACGCCCATGACGAGGCCCGGCCGCCCGAGCTCGCCCAGGCCGTGAAGAAGGCGGCCAAGATCGTGGGGGAGGAGAAGGCGCGGGCCATGGTGACCGACGTGCCGGCCGCCATCGTCGAGGATCGGGAGGTCCCGGACCTCGGCGATCCGGTCGATCCGGGGCAATAATAATCCTCGAACGTATTTAGCTGGGCGGATTACTGAAGGGACAATCGGATGAAGATTAAAAAGTGGTTTTCTGCGCGAAGGCCCGCATATATTCGCCGACGAGCCAATCGATTGCTGGCCAGGTATAGTACCTCATCTTCGCAAACCATGAACGCGATCGACGCTTGCCTGAAAGGATTGGTCGGCCAGGGCTGCGCCCCCACTTTTGCCATCCCCGGACTTGTGGTGAGGCGTTTTCCACAATATTTCCGTAGCCTTCAGGAAGCCGGAGCAGAAATCGCCGTTCACGGTTACCAGCATGTAGATCTAAGCGCCTATCCCGTGGCCAATGCCTGCAAGCAATTGGCTAAAGCTTACAAGGTCATCGACCGTCATGGAATAGAGGTGCACGGCTTTCGCTGCCCCTATTTAGGATACACCGATGAATTGCTGGACGCTCTCCCAAAGGGCTTGTTTCGATACAGCAGTAATAAGGCCATTTATTGGGATGGACTGCGGGGAATCAACGACGGTCACACCAATATCGTTCTTGATACACTGCGCAGTTTATACCACCCCACGGCTTTCACGGATCATATTTCAGTGCCCCATGCTCGGTCCAACATGTACGAAATTCCGATTTGCCTGCCGGATGATATGGAATTAATAGACGGCAGATCGGCATAGCCGTCGCCGCGCCGGATCGGTGTCCCTACTGCCAAGAACACCAGATCGGATCCTTGTAGGGCCTGTGGCAGACGCGCCGAGAAATGTAGGCGACTGCTCGCTATATTACGTTCCACGAGCTCATCGAGGCCTGGCTCGTAAATTGGGATTTCGCCCTTATTTAGTTGCGTAATGCGCTGCTCGTCCTTGTCTACACAAGTCACCGTCCAACCGAAGTCGGCGAAACAAGCTCCCGACACGAGGCCGACATAGCCGGCACCGATCATACAGATTTTCACGTTATCCTCCCGGGTCTCAGCCCGCCGCGTCTCCCAAATTCAGCAATCAGTTGCCTTTTATGACCTGCATCAGCGGGGTCGCAACCATAGAACGACGGACCGATGATATTTCGCTCGATATCAAGCTTTTATATCAACGATCGATTTTACTTTCGCCCTTTGACCAAGAATCCACTGGCTGCTATCGATTGCGCGTAAATACGGCCTCCGGGCCTTCAACCTCTTTTATCACGTCGCTCGAACCTTGGTGTTGCATCGATGGCTGAGATTGAACATAGCCGACCAACCGAGGATCGTTTTCGCCAATCCATCCACGATGGCCAGGCATTATACTGTGCCTGGCTCACTCTCAATTCTCCTTCTCTTATGAGACTCGATTAAGGAGGCTGGCTGGGATTGCATTCTGATTGATCAGCAGCACGGACTGGGTGGCCATGATGCGATGGTGGACTGCCTGACCGCCGCAAAGGCAGTAGGCATGCCCGCTCTCGTTGGCGGGTCGCCGTTAACGACGCGGGGCTGATCGGCCGGGCCCTCGATGCTGGCGCCCAAGGCGTGGTTTGCCCGTTAATCAACTCGGCCGACGATGCTGAGCGCTTCGTACAAGCTGTCAAATATCCTCCCCACGGCACCCGCAGCTGGGGCCCTTATCGCGCGCAGCTTAATCTTTCAGGCGATTATGTCTCACAAGCCAATGCGTGGACAGTCGCTTGTCCCCAGATCGAGACTAGTGGCGCGCTGGATGAGCTGGACGAACATCTAAGAATCGAAGGCGTCGACATGGTTTGCTTTGGGCCGAACGATCTTTCTGCGGCACTCACTGGTCGCTTCGATATCCATGCCAACGAGGTCAGGGAGGCTATGGCTCTCGTGCTGCGGAAGCACCGCGAAAGATCGGTGATGGCGTTCGTTTTCGCCAACGATGTCGATTATGCCAAGCCGCTCATA
>CAWEYF010000012.1:0-265000 GCA_963813235.1 Candidatus Aminicenantota bacterium
GGGGCGGGGAGGGGGGGGTCGATCTGGCTCGGCAGGTTCTGGCGGCTATCGAGGGGGACGGGAACCGGTTCGAGTTTCTATACCCCCTGGAGATGCCGCTCTCCGAAAAGGTCGAGACTATAGCCCGGAAGATGTATGGGGCCGCGGGCGTCCGCCTCGAGCCGCGGGCTAAAAAGAAGTTCGAGCGTCTGGAGAAGGACGGGTTCGGAAGCTTGCCCGTCTGTATCGCCAAAACGCAATCCTCGCTCTCCGACAACCCTCAGCTCATCGGTCGGCCGACGGGCTTCACGCTCGTCGTCACCGACGTCGTCCTGAAGTCGGGAGCGGGTTTCGTCGTCGCCCTGTGCGGGGACATCATGACGATGCCCGGCCTTCCGAAGGCCCCGGCCGCGGAGAGGGTCGACGTGGACGGGAGCGGCGAGATCACGGGGCTGTCCTGACCGCGTTGAGGAATACGCGATGAAACAACGCGAAAGAATACGCCAGGAGGAATCCATGAAAGACGAAGAGACCGAGAAACAGACGTCGAAGGGCAAGGCCATCGAGGCCGCCCTTTCCCAGATCGAGAAGCAGTTCGGCAAGGGCAGCGTGATGCGGCTCGGCCAGAAGGGCGCCGCCGTCCCGGTCGATGCCATACCGACCGGGTCCATCGCCTTCGATCTGAGCTTGGGGATCGGGGGCTTCCCGAGGGGGCGCGTCGTCGAGATCTACGGACCCGAGGCCACGGGCAAGACGACCCTGGCCCTCCACGTCATCGCCGAGGCCCAGAAAAGGGGCGGCCAGGCGGCTTTCATCGACGCCGAACACGCCATGGACCCGAAGTATGCGGCCAGGATCGGCATCGACATCGATAACCTGCTCATCTCCCAGCCCGACTACGGCGAGCAGGCCCTGGAGATCGCCGAGGTCCTCGTCCGGAGCGGCGCCGTCGACGTCATCGTCGTGGACTCCGTGGCGGCCCTGGTGCCCAAGGCCGAGCTCGAGGGCGAGATGGGCGACGCCCACATGGGCCTCCAGGCGCGCCTCATGTCCCAGGCCCTGCGCAAGCTCACGGCCATCGTCGCCCGGTCCAAAACGTGCTTCATCTTCATCAACCAGCTCCGGGAGAAGATCGGCATGTTCATCGGCAACCCGGAGACGACGACGGGCGGGCGGGCGCTGAAGTTCTATTCCTCCATGAGGATCGACATCCGCCGCCTGGCGACCATCAAGGACGGCGACAGCACCATCGGCAACCGGGTCAAGGTCAAGATCGTCAAGAACAAGATGGCCCCGCCCTTTCGCGAATCCCAGTTCGACATCATCTTCGGCGAGGGGATCTCCCGGGAAGGGGACCTCGTCGACTGCGGCCTGGACCACGGCATCCTGGAGCGGACCGGGACCTGGTACTCCTACAAGGGCGAGCGCCTCGGCCAGGGGCGGGACAACGTCAAGAAGCTTCTCAAGGAGAACAAGGAGCTCGCCGCGCGGCTCGAGGCCGAGATCCGGGCCAAGGTCGGGCTCGGGCCGGTGAAGGTCGAAGAAGATCCGAACGGACAAGTCCGAGTCCAAGTCCGAGTCCAAGCCTCGATCCAAGTAGTTCTTCGCTCGAGATACCCCCCCCTTTCTAAAGGGGGGTTGGGGGGATTTCTTGCTCCCTCCTATGCTGGAGGCAGGGACCCCAGCCTGCGTCGAAAAGAAGCTCAAGCTGAAGCCTGAGGCACCATTGAGCCCAAACCTGTGGCCGCAGGCTAAACTGCCGGCTTGAAGAAAGCCTACTTTTACGGTAGTATTTAGGAAAAGAGGGAAATCATGATCTCGAACAGGCGCGAATTCCTGGCGCTCTTTCGGCCTGGGGGGAACGGCCTGGCTGGCGCGGAGGGCTTTCGGTTCCCCGGGGACAAGGACGACCGTAAAGGAGGAAAGAACAATGGCTTACGTCGCAAAAGACTTTGGGACACTCATCGGAATGGCCGGCTTCAGCGAGACCCTCCTGAAGAACCACTTCACCCTGTACGGGGGCTACGTGACGAACACCAACAAGGTCCTCGACACGCTGGCCCAGATGCTCAAGGACGGCAAGACCGGGGCCCCCGAGTATGCCGAGCTCAAGCGGCGGCTGGGCTGGGAGTGGGACGGCATGAGGCTCCACGAGCTCTACTTCGGGAACCTGGGCGGCAAGGCCGGCATCGACGCGGCCGGAAAGCTCGCCGGGAAGCTCGCGGCGGAATTCGGAAGCCTCGAGGCCTGGGAGAAAGACTTCCGGGCGACCGGCGCCATGCGCGGCATCGGCTGGGTCGTCCTGTACCTGGACCCCGCCTCCGGCCGGATGTTCAACTCCTGGATCAACGAGCACGACGTCGCCCATCCGGCGGGATGCACGCCCCTCCTTATCATGGACGTCTTCGAGCACGCCTACATGACGGACTACGGGATCAAGAGGGCCGACTACATCGAGGCGTTCTTCAAGAACATCGACTGGAAAGCCGTCGAAGCCCGGCTCGGATAATCGGCGCGTGATCCACCCGGAGCGGATCGGGCCGCCGGGCGGCCCTCCGGCTGAACGACACGTACGAGCTCGACGGCCGGGACCCGAACGGATTCGCGGGCGTCGCCTGGTGCTTCGGCAAACACGACCGGCCCTGGGGCGAGCGGCCCATCTTCGGGACCGTCCGGTACATGAACGCGGCGGGCCTCCGCCGCAAGTTCGATGCCGACGGCTATGTGAAGAAGATAAACAGGTTAGAACCTCTTGCATTTTTCCACGCTTTGCACGATAAAGGACACAGCGGAGGAAGGCGCGCATGACGACTCAGATGAAGAAAAAGCTCGCAGAAAGCCGGACTGCCGCCCGGGACGCTCGTCCACGTCGGTCCCGAAGCGGGTGCGAGAAGGCCCGCATCACGGTCATGGACTACGACGAAGCCCACCTCGAGGAGAAGGAGGTCGCGAACGGTCGAGGAGTGCTTCCCGTTCCGGGATTCCCCGACCGTCACCTGGATCAACGTGGACGGTCTCCACGACGTCGAGCTCATCGAGAAGCTCGGCGCCCACTACGACCTGCACCCCCTCATCCTCGAGGACATCCTGAACACGTCCGAGCGGCCCAAGATCGAGGATTACGGGGATTACCTCTTCCTCGTGCTCAAGGTCTTCGTCCGGCAACGGCCAGCCCGAGGAGAAGATGCATCAGGTCAGCCTTGTCCTCGGGCCGAACTTCGTCATCTCGTTCCAGGAGAAGGAGACCGGGATCTTCGACGGCCTGAGGGACCGGATCCGCAAGGGCAAGGGACGGATCCGGAAGCTCGGCGGCGGATTACCTCGCCTACGCCATCATCGACGGCATCGTGGACAGCTTTTTCGGGGTCCTGGAAAAGCTCGGCGAGGAGATCGAGGTCGTCGAGGACGAGCTGGTCGCCGACCCGAAGCGGGAGATCCTGCGGAAGATCCACGGCCTCAAGACGCGAGATGATCTATCTGCGCAAGTCCGTCTGGCCGCTCCGCGAGGTCGTCAACGGCCTGGAACGGCTCGAGACGCCGCTCATCAAGGAGACCACCGACGTCTTCCTCCGCGACGTTTACGACCATACGATCCAGATCATCGACAACGTGGAGACGTCCCGCGACATCCTGTCCGGGATGCTCGAGACCTACCTCTCGAGCGTCTCCAACCGGATGAACGAGGTCATGAAGGTCCTGACCATCATCGCCACGATCTTCATCCCCCTGACCTTCATCGTCGGGGTCTACGGGATGAACTTCAAGCTCATGCCCGAGCTCGAATGGCGATGGGGGTACTTCCTGATCTGGGGGATCATCGTCGCCGTGGCCCTCACGATGGTCGCCTTTTTCAAAAGGAAGAAGTGGTTCTAGGGTCATGAAAGCGATCTTCAAGCACATCCGGACGTTCATCTTCCGCGGGCTCCTGGCCGTCGTCCCGCTGGTCCTCTGCCTCTTCGTCATCCGGTTCCTCTACCTGGCGGTCGATCAGAAGGTGGCCAATCTCATCGAGAAGGTCATAGGCTTCCGGATCCCCGGCCTGGGCATCCTCCTGGTCCTCCTCATCCTCTACCTGCTCGGCCTCGCCGCGAGCAACTGGGCGGGCAAACAGGTGTTCTGCATCATCGAGCGCGTGATGGAGCGCATCCCCATCATCAAGACGGTTTACCACCTCGGCAAGCAGTTCAGCACGGCCCTCTCACTCCCCGAGAAGAACGCGTTCAAGCGGGCGGTCCTCGTCGAGCATTTCAAGCCGGGGGTCCTGTCCATCGCCTTCGTGACAGGGGATGTCATCGACGGGAAGAGCGGGGAGCGCCTCCTCAAGCTCTTCATCCCGACGGCGCCGAACCCGACGACGGGCTTCATGGTCATGGTCGCTGCGGACAAGGTCCGCGACCTGCCTTGGACGGTCCAGGACGCGATGAACGCCGTCATCTCGGGCGGGATCATCGGGCCGGGCACGATCTGACGACCGGGCTTGGGCCGCCTCTTGCGCGTCTTCCTCGTCTCGCGGATCTTGCCCTCCCCGATTAGACTCGGTGCTCGCGATTGTGCTATAAATTGGGCCTCGAAGGCGGGCGGTGCCTTCGGGAAGATGATGTGTAAAAGGATGCGGAGATCATGAAGAAAGCGTTGGTGTGCGGTGCCGGAGGCTTCATCGGGAGCCACCTGGTCAAGAAACTGAAGGGCGAAGGCGGCTGGGTGCGGGGCGTCGACCTGAAGCGGCCGGAGTTCGGGCCGACGGCGGCGGACGACTTCCGGCTTCTCGACCTCCGCGAGGAGGCGAACTGCCGGGAGGCCGTGAAGGCGCCCGGCGGGGAATTCGATGAGGTCTATCAGCTGGCCGCGGACATGGGCGGGATGGGCTTCATCCACTCCGCAGAGTGCGAGATCATGCGGAACAGCGCGCTCATCAACATCCACATGGTCCATTCGAGCGCGAACGCGGGGGTCAAGCGCTATTTCTTTTCCTCCTCGGCCTGCGTCTACCGGGACATGACGGCCGACGAGCCCGAACTCGGCGAGGACGACGCCTACCCGGCCCTGCCCGACAATGAATACGGTTGGGAAAAGCTCTATGCCGAGCGCATGGCCATGGCTTACGGGCGCCGCTTCGGGATGGCCGTCCGCCTGGCCCGGTTCCAGAACACCTACGGCCCCGAGGGGACCTGGCGCGGCGGGCGGGAGAAGGCGCCCGCGGCCCTGTGCCGCAAGGTCGCCGAGGCCGAGGACGGAGGCGTCATCGAGCTCTGGGGGGACGGCACGGCCATGCGGGCCTACACGTTCGTCGACGACCTGGTCAAGGGGATCGTCATGCTCATGAGGTCGGACCTGGAGAACGGGGTCAACATCGGCCGCCGCGAATACGTCAGCGTGGACGAACTGGCCCTCACGGTCGCTTCCGTCGCCGGCAAGACGATCCGCCTCGAGCACGTCGAGGGTCCCGTCGGGGTCAAGGCCAGGAATTTCCGGAACGACCGCATCGCGTCCATCGGCTGGACGTCGGAGTTCTCGCTCAGGGACGGGTTGTCCCGGACATATCCCTGGATCAAGTCCCAGGTCGAGGCCGCCCGGAAATAATCGATGGGCCCCCCGTCCTGGGACTATCTCGTCGTCACCGCCTCGAACGAGCGGCAGGCGGCCGCATACGACGATCAGCTCGCGCTCAGGATGGGGCTGGGATTCATCTCCGGCGTCCGGAAGGCCATGGCCGTTCCCGACCCGGGCGGGTCCCGGATCGGGAGCGGCGGGAGCACGGTCTGGTCCCTGCTCAAGGTCCTGGAGCGTGAGCTCGGGAACGCCGGGGCGCGGGCCCTCGACTCCCGGGCCTGGATCAAGGCGCTCTCGAAGCTCAGGATCCTCATTATCCACGCCGGAGGGGATTCGCGTCGGCTTCCGGCCTACGGCCCCTGCGGGAAGATCTTCATCCCCGTTCCCGGGGCATCCGACCGGGCCCCGGGCCCGACCATCCTCGACCGGCTCCTTCCCGTCTATCTCGGCCTGCCGCCGGTCCGGGAGGGCCGCGGCCAGGTCGTCGTGACCACCGGCGACGTGCTCCTGTCCTTCGATCCCGGGGTCGTGCGGTTCGCCGACGAAGGGATCACGGGCCTGGGTGCGCTCGAACCCCCAGAGCTCGCGGCGAACCATGGGGTCTTCTGTCCGGGCGACGGCGGATTCGTCCGGCGCTTCCTTCAGAAGCCGTCCCCGGCCGAGCAGGGCGCGAACGGCGCGGTCGGGATCCGCGGCCTCTCCGTTCTCGACATCGGCGTCATGAATCTCGATGCCCGGTCGGCCGTCGCGCTCATCCGGCTCTTCCGCGTCGGGAGGGCCGCGTCGGGCGGCCTTTCCTGGGAAGGGGAGATGGCGGAGGCGGTCGAGCGCTCGGGGCTCGATTTCTATCGGGAGATCTGCTGCGCCATGGGCACGGAGGCCTCGTTCGAGGACTATCCAGCCGCCGTCCGGCGGGCGGGCTCGACCCTCGGAACCGGGCTCCTGAAGCGGATCTTCGGCCGGGTCTCGCGAATCCCCTTCCGCCTGTCGCAGCTTCCCGACTGCGGGTTCCTTCATTTCGGAACCCCGCGCCAGCTCATCCGGAGCGGGAAGACCCTCCGAAACGGGCCGAGCGCCGTCTCGAAGGAAGGGGCCCTTCTTGCGATGAACAACGAGGTCTCCGGCGACGGCCGCATCCGGGGCCGGAATTCCTGGGTCGAAGGGTGCCGCGTCCGGTCGGCCCTCGACCTCGGCGGAGAGAACGCGGTCACCGGGGCCGACATCGTGTCTCCTCTCTCCCTCCCCCCCAAGGCCGTCCTGGACGTCCTCGAAGGCCGCGACAGGAAGGGGCGAAAGGTCCATTTCGTCCGATGCTATGCCGTGGACGACATCCTCAATAAGCCCGCGAACACCGGCGCTCTCCTGGCCGGCCTGGCTCCGGGCGAATGGCTCAAGGCCCTCGGGGCGTCGGCAGAAGACGTCTGGGATCGCCGGACGCCTCGCGATGAGAAGCATGTCTGGAACGGACGTTTTTTCCCCGCGACGAACGGTCCGGAAGGTTTCCTGGACTGGCTATGGATGCTCCGGCCGAAGACCGCGACCCCCGAACAGAAAAGGGCGTGGAAGGCCGCGGACCGCTACAGCTTTTCAGAGATGATCGGGCTCGCCTCCCACGACGCCTTTCATTCCCGGCGGCACAGGAACAGGGCGATGGAGATCGCGGAAACGGCGGGACGCGTCTTCCGGCCGGACAGCGGGCTCTCGGCCTCCGAGCTGTCCTTTGTCCTGGGGAACCTGGGCCGCGATGAGCGGTCGGTGTGGTTGTCGCGGGTCCTGGGCGACGTTTTCCGTCGCTTTGGGAACGATGGAGCCCTGCCCGGACTGGACCGCCTCGGGCTGGCGCGAACCCTTCATACCCTCGGCTCCGCCGCCTCGAAGCGAATGGCCGGCGGGGACCGCGGCTGGACACGGACGCTCGCCATCGTTCATGCAAAACTGCCCGCCGCCCTGAGGGCATGGCTTGCCTGCCTCGGCCTGGGCAAGCGGGAGTTCGGGAGCGCGGCCGCCTGGGCGGAAGCGGCCCGAAACGCGGCGTTCGAGACCGTAGGCCGGACCATCGTCCGGAGCCGGGAAAGGCACCCGGAGCATCCCCGGAACGCCCTGCGGAGCGACGAGATCGTATGGGGCCGCGCACCGGTCCGGCTCGACCTCGGGGGCGGCTGGACGGATACGCCTCCGTATTCCCTCGAGCGGGGGGGCTGTGTCATCAACGCCGCCGTGAACCTCAACGGTCAGCCGCCCATCCACGTCTACGCCCGAGTGATCCGCGAGCCGGAGATCCGCATCGAGTCCATCGACCACGGGGCCCGCATCGTCGTCCGCGACCTTGCCGGGCTCCTCGACTACAGGCGGCCGGAGAGCATGTTCGGCCTGGCCAAGGCGGCCCTTGCCCTTTCGGGGTTCTCTCCAGAAGCCGCCGTCTGGCCGAAGGGCGTTCGGACCCTCCGGGGCATGCTCGGCCTATTTGGCGGGGGGATCGAGCTGACGACGCTGGCCGCAATCCCGAGCGGCAGCGGCCTGGGAACTTCGAGTATCATGGGCGCCGCGCTCTTGGCCGTCATCCACAGGATGACCGGCCGCAGGCTGTCGTCCCGGGAACTGTTCCACAACGTCCTCCGCCTCGAGCAGGAGCTGACGACGGGCGGCGGGTGGCAGGACCAGATCGGCGGAGTCGTCGGAGGGGTCAAGATGATCGAGGCGGAGGCAGGCCTTGTCCCCGACCCGCGCGTCCGGCCCGTTCCGCCCGACATCCTCGATCCCGCGCGGAACGGGGGTGCGACGCTTCTCTATTATACGGGGATCCGGCGGTTGGCCAAGAACATCCTGCGCACCGTGGTCGGGAATGTTCTCGACCGAGACCGGGAGGCGATGGCGACCTTGGCCGAGCTCCGTGCGTTCCCGCCGAAGATGGCGGAGGCGATGTCCGCGAAGGACGCGCGGGCGTTCGGAGAGCTCATCGACCTCGCCTGGACCCTCAACAAGAGGATCGACCCCGATTCGACGACGCGGGTCATCGAGGGGATCCTGTCCCGGGTCCGGCCGCATATCCGCGGGGCCAAACTGTTGGGGGCGGGCGGGGGAGGGTTCCTCCTCATGGCCTGCCGGTCGGTCGCGGACGCCGGAGCCGCGCGCCGCATCCTTACGGCCGAACCGCCCAACGGCCTCGCCCGGTTCTTCGATTATTCCGTCAGCGAAGAGGGCCTGGCCGTCACGGTCAGCTAATTGAGAGCGAGACTGGCGAGACGCGCGAGACAAGCGAGGCGGAATCCCTAACGGATCTCAGGGAACGCCGCCTCGAGCGACTCGAAGACCCAGGCCGCCAGCTTCTCCTGGAAGTCGGCGATGGCGGCCGGAGCGGGCCGCGTCTCCTCCCACTCCTCGAGCCGATCCGAGGCGCGGGCAAGGGCTTCGTTCTCGATGCGGAAGAGCTTCGGCAGGACGCCTTCGTCGCCGCAGGTCCTCAACCGGTCGACATCGAGGTACTGTTTCATCCGGCCGCGCTGGTCCGGATAAAGATAAGAGACGAGCTTTTTCGACCAGTCGTTGAGCGGGGCCGTCTCGGGACCGGTCGTGACCGAGGGGACATCTCCGGCCGCGACCCACATCGGCACGGCCGCGCAGGAGACCGGCTGGCCGAGGTTGACCCACATCGTCGCGAGGCGGGCCTTGTCACGGGAAGGCGCCCCGTGGAAGAGGATGACCGATACGCTGGTGTTGCGGTTGATGGTGTCGTTGGTGTTGATGTAGAGCGGCTCGGCCGGATCGTCCGGGAGTTCCCGGGTCAGGGGATAGGAATGGAGCTTCTCGTGGACGAGGTCGCGCGAGGCCTGCTGGAGGATGAAGGCCGGGTCGATCTCCCCCCGGCCGAATCCGGCCTCGAGGATGTGCGAGATCCGCTCGAATCGGATGTAGCCTCCTCCCTTGAGATTGTCGGGCGACGTGAAGCCGTAGTTCGTCCGGGCGATGAACCCGAACGGCGCCACGCGGGCGTCCTGCGCGTCGAACTTGACGAACGACGTCGGCGAGGCCTCGAAGAAACAGGCGTTCCCCTCGGCGTCGATGACGCCGAAGTTCGCCGTCAGGTCGAGCGTCCCCTTGACCGCTTCCATGAGGGCCTCAAATTCGGGAACGTTCGCGCATTCCCCGAGGGCCCGCCTCATGAACCGTCCGTTGTCAGCCCCGTCCTTCCCGGGCGCTCCCTGATCGTCTGTCTGGGAGTTCATGACGGCGAAGCCTTCCGAGTTCAGCCCTCCCCAGGCCTCCTCGCCTTTCGCGTCGCCGGCGTCGACCAGGGCGATGAAGGCGTATTTGGGGCCGGTGAGATAGAGGGTCTTGTTGTCGACCTTGTCCGTGTCCCGGTTCTTCCACATCAGGGCCCGGCCGTCGCGGGTGGCCTTGCCCGAGATTACGGCCAGCGTGCAGGGGTAGACGCTCGTGGCCGCGAGGCCGGCCAGCATGAAAGCGGCGATCCGTTTCGTTCGCATATCCGTCCTCCCGGTCCCTACCGGATCTTGAGGAGGGTCGCCAGGTTGGCGCCGCGGTCCTCGACGAGCTCGATGTTCCCGTCCTTCGAGGTGAAGAGGGCCGTCACGCCCGGTCCGTGGCCGGCCACCCAGCTCCGGCTATGGGAGATGCTCCCGACCGTGATCGCGCCCTGCCTGTAGATCCTTCCGTACGTGGCGTCCGCGTCCACGATCCCGACGAGGTCGCCGAACCGCAGGCGATCTAAACCATATTCCTTGACGGTCTTCTCATCGAACATCTGGATGTCGTAGTCGCCCCGGTATGCGTTGTCCGCCCCCAGGCCGGAGCCCATGATCTTCGCCGGGACCACGACCGCAACCGGGACGCGGAGCTTTCCCCCGGGCGTGACGCCCATGCCGAGCCCGGTCAGGGCGTCGATGAGCTCGGGCCCGATGTTCAGGGCCTTGACTCCGGGGGCGTTCTTGAGCTCCATTCCGAAGCCGACCGCGGATATCTGCATCTTGTCGCCGACCGAGAGCTTGTCGAAGACCGAGGCGTCCGGGAAGTCGACCATGACGTGCTCGGCGCCGCCGTGCTTCCCGATGACGTACCCGATCGCCCCCTTGCCGTCGCCCGTCCATATCCTGACCTTGTTCCCGATGCAGGCCAGGGTGTTGAGGCCGCGGCTTTCGCGGCCGGAGCGGGAGTTCTCGGCGCCCGGGTTGAACAGGGTGACCGCGGGCTCGACGTGGTCGCCGGCCAGGTTGATCGCCGAATCGCCCGAACGGAAGTTGTAGGTGATGCTTCCCGTGCCCGGGTTGAGCCGGATCTTCCCGTCGGGGTCGATGTCGTACGGCGAGTCGCCGAGCCCTGCCGGAGCGATGAAGCCCACGACCGCCTGGACGACGAGCATATCCTTGTTGTATTCGAGGGGCTTGAGGTCCCTCGACGGAGCGGCCTTTTGCCCCGCCGGGATGGTCCCGGCCGCGAAGAGAAAGGCGATCGGGAGGACGACAAGCGAAAGAATGGCCTTGCGCGAACGATCCGGAGTGAACATGATCATGCCCTCCTTGTCACGGGAATCCGATATAGCACAGCGCCGGGAACGGCGTCAATCGGGTCGCGGACGGATCGGCGCCCGGCGCTCAGCCGCAGACGTCCTTGAAGACCCGCAGGAAATTGGTCCAGCAGACCTTCTCGAGGGTCTTTCGGGGCATCTCGGCCTCCGAAAGCCGCTCCTGGGCGGTCCGCAGGCCGCGGCAGCCCGTGACGCCGGCGGGAAGGTCGGGGACGCCGTCGAAGTCCGAGCCGAAGGCGACATGGTCCTCGCCGGCGATGTTGATCAAGTGGTAGATATGTTCGAGATAACGGTCCAGGGGGACGCGGTACCCCTCCATGGCCTTGCCGAATTGGCCCGCGAGGTCCCTGAGGAGGGCGAATTGCGCCGCCGGGTTCGCCCCCGCCTTTTCCTCTTCCCGGTCGAGCCTCTCGAAGAGGTCCCCCGCCCGTTCCGATTCCTTCCGGTAGCGCGCGTCGAGAAAGCCGGGGTAGATGTTCACCCCGACGAGGCCCCCCCCGGCCGCGATGCCCTTGGCCAGGTCGTCGCTGAGGTTGCGAAGGATGGGGCAGAGGGTCCGGGAGCAGGAATGCGACGCGACGACAGGCCGACAGGTCAGCGATAGGACCTTCCGTACGGTCGTGTCGTGGGCGTGCGAGACGTCGACGATCATCCCCATCTTGTTCATGGCGGCGACGACCTCCTCGCCGAAACGGGTCAGGCCGTCGAAGGCGGGCTCCCGGTCGGCCGAGGAGATGACCCAGGCGCTGCTGCGGGAGTGGACCAGGGTCATCAGCCGCACGCCGCGGGCGTACAGCCGCTCGAGATTCGCCAGGTCGTTCTCGAGGGCGTCACCGTTCTCGACGGCCAGGACGGCCGCGAACCGGCCCTCCGCCCGGGCGTCCAGGACCTCCTGGGAGGTCCGGCAGACGGAGATGTCGCCGGAGAACGTGTCCAGCTCCCTGTCCAGGCCGTCCAGGAGCCGCGACGCGAACTCGAATCTGCGGCCTTCCGGGACGGCGGGGGGGACATAACAAGCGAAGACCTGGAGCCCGATGCCGGCGTCCGCCATCGCGGGCAGGTTGACCTGGAGGTCCGGGTCGTCGAGCCGCCTGCCGGCCGCGAGGCCGATGGCGGTATCGCAGTGCAGGTCGGCGATCGGGATGGCCATGAATTTCCTCCGGATGTCTGAACTGAGACTATACAATCGGGTCTTCCGGCTGTCAAACGAAAACAGCCTCCTTGCCGCGCCAGCCGCCCGGGTGTATCCTTTGCGCGTCGCGTTCAACGGAGGAAGACCCATGAAAAAGACCGTGCTTCCCATCGGGAAGAGAAAGCGGATCGCCCTCGTCGCCCACGACAACATGAAGAGGGACCTCCTCGAATGGGCGGAGTTCAACAAGGGATCGCTCTCGGGGCACGAGCTCTTCGCCACGGGCACTACGGGCGCCCTCCTCGAGAAGGAGCTCGGCCTCGATGTCCACAGGCTCCAGAGCGGCCCCCTTGGCGGCGACCAGCAGATCGGGGCCCGGATCGCGGACGGCGAGATCGATTTCCTCATCTTCTTCTGGGACCCGCTCCAGCCCATGCCCCACGACACCGACGTCAAGGCCCTCCTCCGGATCGCCGTCGTCTGGAACATCCCCGTCGCCTGCGACCGGGCCACGGCGGATTTCATCATCTCCTCCCCGCTGATGTCCGAGAAGTACGACCGCATCCTTCCGGACTACGAGGGGTACAGGCGGCGGCTTGAGGAGAGCGCTGACACCGCCCGGAAAGGATGAGAGCTGAAGCCCGAATTCTGCGGGGCGGAAGTTCCCTCTACAGGCAATCCCGGAGGTATTTCGCCGTGATCGATCGCCTGGACCTAGCGATCTTTTCCGGCGTGCCCTGGGCGACGATCCGGCCTCCGGCCGCCCCGCCTTCGGGCCCCAGGTCGATGACGTGGTCGGCGCACTTGATGACGTCGAGGTTGTGCTCGATGACGACGACGCCGTGCCCGGCGTCGACGAGCTTCTGGAAACAGCGCAGAAGGACCGAGACGTCGTTCTGGTGGAGGCCGATCGTCGGCTCGTCGAACAGGTAGAGAGCCTTTTCCCCCTTGTCGTGGACGAGGTGGTGGGCCAGCTTGATCCGCTGGAGCTCGCCCCCGGAGAGGGAGGTCGTCGGCTGGCCGAGCTTGAGGTAGCCGAGCCCGACCTCGATCAGAGGGTAGAGCCTCTTCGTGATGTCCGGCCTTCCGGCGAAGAACAGGCTGGCCTCGGTGACGCTCATTCCCAGGACCTCGTGGATGTTCCGGCCTTCGTAACGGACCTCGAGGACCTCGTTCTTGAACCGCTTCCCGTTGCAGGCCTCGCAGGTCAGGACGACGTCCGAGAGGAACTGCATCTCGACGATCTTCTGGCCGGCGCCCTGGCATTCCTCGCACCGCCCGCCGGGCGTGTTGAAGGAGAAGGTCCCGGGCTTCATCCCCATGATCCTGGCCTCACGGGTCTGGCTGAAGAGCTCCCGGATGCCGTCCATGGCCTTCGTGTAGGTGGCGGGGATGGATCGGGGCGAGACGCTGAGGGGCGACTGATCCACCAGGACGACCTTGCCGACATCTTCAGCGCCCCGGATCTCGCGGAATCCGTTCGACGCCGTACCCTCGAGGCCGCGGTAGAGGAGGTCGGCGACGAGGGTGCTCTTGCCCGACCCCGAAACCCCGGTGACACAGCAGAGGACATCGAGCGGGATACGGACGTCGATGTGGTCGAGGTTGTGCAGGTGCGCGTCCAGTACCTCGAGGCGCCTCCGGGACGTCCGCCGCGTTTTGGGGACGGGGATGGCCCTGTCGCCCCGCATGTACTGGGCGGTCAAAGACGTCCGGCTCTCGAGGAACGCGTCCATCGGCCCGGCGAAGACGATCTCGCCGCCCGCCTCGCCCGCCCTCGGTCCGAGATCGACGACGGCGTCCGCGGCCCGGATGATTTCGGGGTCATGCTCGACCACCACGACGGTATTTCCGATCTCCTGGAGCGACTTGAGGATGCGGATGAGCCGTTGGTTGTCCCGGGGGTGGAGGCCGACACTGGGCTCGTCGAGGACGAAGAGGGTCCCGACGAGGGCCGAGCTCAGGGCGGCGGCCAGGTTGATCCGCTGAGCCTCGCCCCCGGACAGCGTGAACGTCATCCGGTCGAGGGTGATATAGTCAAGGCCGACTTCGAGCAGGAACCGAAGGCGGTTCCTTATCTCGGCGACGAGCTTCTCGGCCACTTGGCGCTCGAACGGACCGAGGTCGAGGGTCCCGAGGAAATCTGAGGCCTCGCGGACGGTCATCCGGACGAACTCGCCGATCCCGATGCCTCCGACACGCACGCCCAGGGCCTGGGGATTGAGCCGCGTCTTTCCGCAGGAGGGGCAGGCGACGTACTTGCGGTAGCGGGCGAGGAGCACCCGGACTTGGACCTTGTACTTCTTGGATTGGAGCCACTCGAAGAATCCCTTGACCCCGTGGTATCCGTCGCCTCCGTCCAGGATGAACCTCCGGGCCTCCGGAGCGAGGTCGCGGAAGGGCACATTCGTAGGGATGCCCCTTTTCCGGGCCTCGGCGAGCATCTCGCGCTGGAGGCCGCGCGAGAGGGGCTTGGTCCACGGCTCGACGGCCCCCCTCTCCAGCGACAGTCCCGGGTCGGGGACGATCTTGTCCTCGTCGACGACGGCCATATCGCCGAACCCGTGGCACTCGGGGCAGGCGCCCTGGGGGCTGTTGAACGAGAACAGGTTCGGGAAGGAGTCCTCGTAGGCGATGCCGCATTCCTTGCACTCAAGCTTGTCGGAGACGGGGAACTCCCGGCCGTTCTCGGCCCGGACCATGGCCCGGCCGCCGCCCTTTTTGAGGGCCAGTTCAAGGGAATCCGCCAGACGCTCCCGCTCCTCGGGGTCCGGGGTCAGCCGGTCGACGAGAACGTCGAATGGTCCCTTTTTCGCGGGCCCCGCCTGCTCCAGGTCGACCACCGTGCCGCCTTCGAGGATGCGGAAAAAGCCCTCCTTCTTCAGCTCGGCAATCCCCTTGCCGGCCGGCCAGGCGAAACTTATCGAGAGCTTGGTCCCGGCGGGGAGGGCGAGGAGGGTGTCGACGACCCCGTCGACCGTGTCCCTCCGGACGGGCCGGCCGCACTTTCGGCAGTGGATGGTCCCGATCCGGGCGTAGAGGACGCGGAGGAAATCGTAGATCTCGGTGACGGTGGCGACGGTGGACCGGGGATTTTTGCCCGAGCTCTTCTGCTGGATGGCGAGGGCCGGCGGGATCCCTTCGATGAGCTCGGCGTCCGGCTTATCCATCCGTTCCAGGAACTGGCGCGCGTAGGCGGAGAGGGATTCGATATAGCGGCGCTGGCCCTCGGCGTATAGGGTGTCGAAGGCCAGGGAGGATTTCCCCGAGCCGCTGACGCCGGTCACGACGACGAACTTGTCCAGCGGGATGTCCACGTCCACGTTCTTCAGGTTGTGGACGCGCACGCCGCGGAGTTTGATGACGTTTTCGCTCATTTCGCTTTGCACCGATCCCTATGGGATCGCGTTCGAAGGACTCGGGGTGCGGCGATGAAAGTCGCCCCTCTCCCCCCGATCCCCTGGAACCAGTCCCGGCGGTTCCCCCCGCCCTGAAGGGCGGGTCCCCCCTCCGCTACGGGGGGCGTCAGGGCGACCTTCGTCGCCGGGTCCTCCGGGATATCTTCGCGGGGCGGTCCTGTTGTTGCTCATTTCGGGCCCTTGCAAAACATCTATTATATCAGAGCCAGGCGCGCTAGACGAGCGGGGGGTGCGGCGCGATATCACGTTATGTGGTTGCATCTCCTCTGTCGGCAATACGGCCTGCTTCCCCCCTTTTCCAAAGGGGGGAACTCATGGGAAAGACGAGGGCTGGATTCCGCCGCTGCAGCCGCTCGCGCTTCGGGCCACGTGTGGCGTGATATAATAGCCTTTCTTGCCGAGACGCTGACATGAACCTGCTCGTCGTTCTGGGAATGGCCGTGGCTCTGGCCATGGACTGTTTCGCCGTGGCCATGGGCCTGTCCTGCGGAGCGACGCGACTGACGGGGCGGCAGACGCTCCGGGTGGCCTTGTTCTTCGGCCTCTTCCAGTTCGCCATGCCCGTTCTGGGATGGCTTGCCGGAGAGAACGTCCTCCGCTATATCGAGAGGCTCGACCACTGGGTGGCCCTGGCCCTCCTGTCCTTCGTCGGCCTGAAGATGATCCGCGAGTCGTTCGCCTCGTCACACGATCGGGACACGGGCCCGGTCGACCGGACCACAGGCGCCCCCCTCCTGGTCCTTTCCGTTGCCACGAGCATCGACGCCCTGGCCGTAGGGCTGAGCCTGGCCGTCCTGCGGACGAGCATCCTGCTTCCGGCGGCCCTCATCGGCGTCGTCTGCTTCGCGCTGACGGTCGTCGGGGCCAAGCTCGGGCCGCTTGTCGGGAGGGCGGTCGGCAGGCGGGCGGAACTTCTCGGTGGCCTCATCCTCATCGGCATCGGGATCAAGATCCTCGCCGGTCATCTTTGAATACGGGACACAATGCCAATTTTCGATTTCTTAAATTCTCTTCTGGGGAAATCACCGCTTTCAGTAATTCGGAATTTGGTATTGTGTCCCCGATTCTGATATGCTTTGATCGCACGGGAGAAAACGATGGTTCAACTAAAGGATAAAATCGTATTCATCACCGGAGCAAGCTCTGGGATCGGCCTGGCCTGCGCCCAGGCGTTCGCGGCACAGGGAGCGAAGCTCATCCTCGCCGCCCGGCGCCGGGACCGGCTTGCGGGGCTTGCCGCCGAGCTCAAGGCCGCGTTCGGGACGACATCCCATATCGTCGCCTTGGACGTCCGCGACAGGAAGGCCGTGGCGAAGACCGTCGCGGTGCTTCCCGGCAAAATGGAAGGACATCGAGGTCCTGGTCAACAACGCCGGCCTGAGCCGCGGGCTGGACAAGCTCCAGGAGGGGAAGCTCGCCGACTGGGAGGAGATGATCGACACGAACGTCAAGGGCCTCCTCTATGTCAGCCGGGCAGTCTTGCCCGGCATGGTCAAGCGCGGCCGCGGCCACGTCATCAACATCGGCTCCATCGCCGGCCGGGAGGTCTATCCCGGCGGGAACGTCTATTGCGCGACCAAGTCCGCCGTCAACGCCCTCACTAAGGGCATGCGCCTCGACCTCAACGGGACCGGCGTCCGGGTTTCGACCGTGGATCCCGGCCTGACGGAGACCGAGTTCAGCGTCGTCCGTTTTCATGGCGACGCCGAGAGGGCAGGGAAGACGTACCTAGGCTTTACCCCGCTCGCGCCCGAGGACATCGCCGATGCCGTGGTCTATTGCGCGACGCGCCCGGTGCACGTGGACGTCGCCGAGATGCTCGTCCTGCCGACCGACCAGGCCTCGACGACGCTTGTGCACAGGAAATAAACCCGGCCTTTCATACTCGTGATGTCGTCGGGGAGTCCCGCGATGCCCGGGCAAAATTGATTTTCCGGCCTCAATCTTGTATGTTGAATCCATCCAACCTGAGGGGAGCATTGAAGATCGAACCCATGACCGGCCCGCCGTTGAACATCCTCGTTGTCGATGACGAGGCCAACATCCGCCGAACCCTGTCCATTTGCCTCGAAACGGAGGGCCACAGGGTCATCAGCGTCGGCAGCCCCCGGGACGCCCTTTCCGAATCCGCCCGCCGGCCCTTCGAGCTTGCCTTCGTGGACCTGCGGCTCGGGACCGAGGACGGTCTCGATCTTATCCCAGCCCTTCTCGCCGCGGTCCCATGGCTTAAGATCATCGTCATCACCGCCTATGCGTCCATCGATACCGCCGTGGAGGCCATGCGGCGGGGGGCCAGCGATTACATCCCGAAGCCGTTCACGCCCGCCCAGATCCAGCTGGCGGTCCGGCGTGTCTTCGAGATGCGGACCCTCGAGCAGAGAGTCGCCGCCCTCCAAGAAGACCTGGGCCGGGGGCACCCCGAGATCGATCTCTCGAGCTCCAGCCTCCCGATGCGGAAGGCCGTGGACCTTGCTCGGCGCGTGGCCGTCTCCGAGGCCACGGTCCTCCTCCTCGGGGAGAGCGGCACGGGCAAGACCGTCCTGGCCAGGGCCATTCATGAGTGGAGCCCCCGGGCGTCAAAACCTCTCGGCATCATTTCCTGCCCTTCTTTTCCGGCCGAGCTCCTGGAGAGCGAGCTCTTCGGCCACGAGAAGGGGGCGTTCACCGGGGCGGTCCGGGACAACCCCGGCCGCATAGCAGCCTGCGAGGGAGGGACGCTCTTCCTTGATGAAGTCGGCGACCTGCCCCCGGTCCTCCAACCAAAGCTCCTTCGGTTCCTCCAGGAGAAGGAGTACGAACGCGTCGGGGGCGGAGTGACGCGAAAAGCGGATGTTCGGCTCATCGCCGCCACGAACCTGGACCTCGAGAAGGCGGTCAGGGACGGGGCGTTCCGCGAGGACCTCTATTACCGGCTCAACGTCTTCCGGATCGAGATCCCTCCCTTGCGCAGCCGGCCCGACGACATCATGCCGCTCGCGGAAAGGCTCCTGGTCTTTCATGGACGGAACAACCACCGGTCCTTTTCCGGCTTTACGGAAGAGGCCGTCCGGGTGTTATCCTCCTATCCCTGGCCCGGCAACGTCCGGGAGCTGAGCAACGTCATCGAAAGGGCCGCTATCCTCTCCGGCACCGATCGCATCGGGATCGAAAACCTTCCCGGGACCATCTCCCCCGAAGATGCGTCTCCCCGCGTCGGGGACCCCATGACCCTTGAGAGAATCGAGGAACAACACATCCGCAGGGTCCTCGCCGGGTCCGCGTCCCTGCAGGAGGCCGCAAACATCCTCGGCATCGATCAGGCCACCCTCTGGCGGCGACGCAAGAAATACGGGATATAGAAGGGGAGGGCCCTTCCCCTCCGCACCCCTGCCGAATTCTACGCTAGAGCATCCTTATCGTCTTTCACGCCCAGCTTATTCTCCAGCAGGTTGATGCCCTGCAAAATAATAAAGCTCTCGTCGTTCGTTTTGATATCGAGGACAATGTCAGAGTTCTTCAGGAGCGCCTTCATCCTGACCGAGAGATAGGCTATCGAGTTGGAGATGTAGATCGGGAAGTACCAAAAATAAAAGAACGCCAGGATCAAACAAAACACCCCAATACCGGCCATGAGGTTGATGATCCTGGCCGAATCGTGTTTCGCCATCTGGCTTTTCCGCTCGACCGCCTGCAGGTTGATGTCGTTGATGTTGTTGATGGCGTTTCTGAGAGTTCCTAGGGCCGGCTGGTATTCGTTAAAGTAAACGGCGCGACTGCCCTCGCCCTTGACGATCCGAAGGCAGAGGTTTGCGTACAGAACATAACCCTGGTTGACCGTATCCACATATTCCCTTTCATGGATCTCGGTGATGTTGCCGTTTTCGGACTTGAGGTTGTTTTCGAATTCGGTCCTCCCGGCTTCAAAGAGCTTCAAGTCGTAGTCGGAAGTCCCTTGGTCATCGGCCGGGTTGAAGACGATGCTGCTGATGGCCGTCCGCATATCTTCGAGGGCTGAGATCATGTTCTTGCAAAAGACGAGGGATTTGTAGTTATCCTTCAGAATGTTCTCGGCGTCACGCGAAAGCGTGCCGATATAAAGGGAATAGAAGACCATTAAAACAAAGATGATGAGGAACAAGAACCCCAAGCCTAACGTCAGTTTCTTTTTGAGTGTCATGATGCCTCCAGAGAGGAACCCGTTTCTTTCAAGATAGTATCTTCATTGTAGTCCGATTCGCAGCAAATGGGAATCTTCCGGGGCCTGCTCATGGACCTCCTCCGTTCCGTCAAGGCGCAATACATGGTTGTGGCGGAAAAGCCGCCGTCTTCTCAGTCGTGCTGGATAAGGTCGTGCTCTGGCCCGATGATAGATACATTGCATGGCGAGAGCCAGGTGGAATGCTTTTCGGGCAACCTTCATCGTCGCAAGAAATACGGCATCTTAAAGCGGTTCGCCGAAGCCCGAGCGTACCCATATTGCCGAATTCAACGCCATTTACCGGACCGCCTTGCATAATGCAATGACGCCTGGAAGCGGATAGCACGCAACTCAATTAATCGCAATAACATGACCGCTGACCGATCTGGCACGGCTCGTGCATCCCCTTCAATCAAAGGAAATGAACATGCTCGGACTTCGACAGAAGTTATCCCTCGGTTTCGGCGGGATGCTGGCCATCCTCGTCATCATCGGCGTCCAGAGCGTCCGTCACTTTTCGAGCCTGGGCGCGTCCATCGACGTTATCCTCCGGGAGAATTATCGAAGCGTCATCGCCTGCCAACAGATGAAAGAGGCGCTCGAGCGCATTGACAGCGGGCTCCTCTTCATTCTGTTGGGCGAGAGCGTGAAGGGCGAGGCCCTGGTCGCCGCGAACGAGACATTTTTCCGGGCGGCGCTCCAAGTCGAGCTGGATACGATCACCCTTCCCGGGGAAGGGGAGAAAGCCGCGCTTATCCGCGATTCCTTCGGCCGGTTCGAATCGGCCCTCGCCGGCGTCGTGGATCCCGCCCTGTCCGCCGCCGCCCGGAAAAGCGCCTATTTCGACCGCGTGCTTCCCCTGTTCGAGCGCATCAAGAACGGTGCGGACGAGATCCTGCAGATGAACCAGCAGAACATGAGCGACGCCAACGACCTGGCCCGGCGCAGCGCCGCCGCCGCGCGCAGACAGATGTTCGCCCTCCTCTTGGCGGGCACGGTCCTCGCCTCCGCTTTCCTCCTTCTAACGGGGAGGTGGATCCTCCGTCCCATCCAGCGCCTTATCGGGTCCGCCGAGGAGATCCGGCGGGGGAACCTCGACCTGGTCGTCGCGACCGGCTCCCGGGACGAGATCGGCCGGCTTTCCGAAGCCTTCAATGCGATGGCGGCGAGCCTGCGCGAATTCCGGCGGACCGACGAGGCCCGACTCATTCGGATCCGACGGGCCACCCAGGAAGCGTTCGACAGCCTCCCTGACGCGGTCGCGGTCATCGATCCGGAGGGGAAGGTCGAGGTCGCCACGGAATCGGCCAGGACCGTCTTCGGGCTGAAGCCGGGGATTCGAGTCTCCGATTCGCCGTTCGAGGCGTTGGCCGACCTGTTTCGAACGGCGCTCAAGGAAGGCCGCATCGCCACTCCCGGAAACCGGGGAGAGATCCAGGTGTTCGTTGGCGGAGAGGAGAGGTACTTCCGTCCGAAAGCCGTGCCCATCCTCGACCGCGAACGCCTTGCCGACGGAGTGGTTCTGTTCCTCAGCGACGTCACCCAGCTCCGCCAGCAGGACGAGATCAAGAAGGGCGTGATCCGGATGGTGTCGCACCAGCTCAGGACGCCATTGACATCCATCCGCATGGCGATCCATCTTCTCCTCGAGGAAAAGGTCGGCCCCTTGACCGAGAAGCAGGCGGAGCTCCTGGTGACCGCCAGGGAGGACAGCGATCGCCTGCACGGCATCCTGAGCGACCTCCTCGATATCAGCCGCATTGAATCCGGGAACGCCACGCTGGAATTCCGGACGGCTCCCCCCCGGACCGTGGTCTTGGACTCGATCGAGCCCTATCGGAGGGCAGCCCAGGACCAGGGCGTCGAGCTCGTCCCGGAGCTCAAGGACGACCTTCCCGACGTTTGGGTGGACTTGACCCGGATCGGTCACGTGTTCGGCAACTTGATCTCGAACGCCTTGAAGTACACGCCCGCCGGGGGCCGGATCGCGGTCGGGGCCGCCGCGGAGGAGGCCTTCGTCCGCTTTTCGGTCTCGGATACGGGAGCGGGGATCCCCGAGGAGTTCCTTTCGAGGGTCTTCGAACCGTTCTTTCGGGTTCCGGGCCACGGGAAAGAGATCGGAGCACGGGCTCGGATTGGCCATCGTCAAGGAGATCGTGGAGGCCCACGGCGGAACGGTCGGCGCCGAGAGCCGGTCCGGGGACCGGGTCCACATTCACGTTCACCCTCCGAAGGGCCGACCGGCGACTCGGCGGGGAGATCCGGGCATGACCGACCTCCTCTACCTCGTCCTCGCCGGGCTCTTCTTTGCCGCCTGCGGGCTTTACGTCCGGGCATGTAAAAGGCTGTGACCATGGCCGACATCCTTGGGCTCATCATCGGCCTCCTGCTCATCGGCTACCTCTTGATGAGCATCCTCCGGCCCGAAAAATTCTAATGGCGTGATCACGATGGACGTCTTCGGCTGGCTTCAACTGACGCTCTTTCTGGGGATTCTATTCCTCGTCACGAAACCGGTCGGCCTATATCTTGTTCGGGTCCTGGAGCCCGAAGGGAAAACCTGGCTGGACCGGTCCCGTCAAGCCCGTCGAACGCCTGCTTTACCGCGTGCTCGGCATCGATCCGGGGAAGGAGCAGAATTGGAGGGAGTATGCCCGGTCCCTGATCGTCTTCAGCCTGGTCGGGCTGCTCTTCACCTACGCCGTCCTCCGGCTCCAGCATTTCCTCCCGTTGAATCCGCAGGGATTCGGGCCCGTTCGGCCCGACCTCGCCTTCAACACGGCGGCCAGCTTCACCACCAACACGAACTGGCAGAATTACGCGGGAGAAACGACGCTGTCCTATTTTTCGCAGATGGTCGGGCTCGTCTTCCACAATTTCGTCTCGGCGGCCGCCGGCATCGCCGTCGCCGCGGCCCTGGTCCGCGGCATCGCCCGGCATTCGGCCAGGACCATCGGGAACTTCTGGGTCGACCTCGTCCGGGTCAATCTCTACCTGCTGCTTCCGATCTGCGTCGTCTTCGCCCTCTTCCTGGTCTCCCAGGGCATCATCCAGAACTTCAAGCCCTACGTCAGGGCGGCGTCCCGTGCGAGAGCGCGCCTCGGCGGCCACCGGACAAGGCCGGGGATCCGCCAGACCATCGCCCAGGGCCCGGTGGCCTCCCAGGTCGCCATCAAGATGCTGGGGACGAACGGCGGCGGCTTCTTCAACGCCAATGCCGCCCATCCCTACGAGAACCCGACGCCGCTCTCGAACTTCATCCAGATGCTCTCGATCTTCCTCATCCCGAGCGGCCTCACCTATTACCTCGGGCGCACGGTCAGGAACCAGAAGCACGGCTGGGCGGTGTGGGGCGCCATGGCGATCCTCTTCCTGGCCGCCGTGCTCGTCTGCTGGCGGGCCGAAAGCGCCGGCAATCCGCGCCTGCACGCCCTCGGGGTGGACCCGGCCGGCAGGCAACATGGAAGGCAAGGAGGTCCGGTTCGGCATCTTCAATTCCAGCCTGTTCGCCACCGTCACGACCGACGCCTCCTGCGGGGCGGTCAACTCCATGCACGACTCCTTCACGCCCCTGGGCGGGCTGGTCCCGCTGTTCAACATCCAGCTCGGCGAGGTGGTCTTCGGCGGCGTCGGCGCCGGCCTCTACGGGATGCTCGTCTTCGTGGTCCTGGCCGTCTTCCTCACCGGCCTGATGGTCGGGCGGACGCCGGAATACCTGGGCAAGAAGATCGAAGCCTACGACGTGAAGGTCTCGCGTCCTGGCGGTCCTGATCCTCGATCTTCGCGATCCTCGGGTTCTCGGCCTGGGCCGCCGCCAGCCGGTGGGGCTTGGCCGGCTTGAACAACGCCGGACCCCACGGCTTCAGCGAGATCCTCTATGCCTTCTCGTCCGGCGCGGGCAACAACGGCAGCGCCTTCGCCGGCCTGAACGGCAACACGCCCTGGTACAACACCACCCTGGGGCTGGCCATGCTCTTCGGCCGATTCTTCATGATCGTGCCCGGTCCTGGCCCTGGCCGGGAGCCTGGCCCAAGAAGAAGCTCGTCCCGTCCGGCGAAGCGAGCTTTCCCGGCAGCGGCCCGACGTTCACCGTCATCCTCATCGGGACGGTCCTCATCGTCGGCGCGCTGACCTTCCTGCCCGCCCTGGCCCTCGGCCCCATCGTCGAGCATTTCCTGATGACCGGGACGGGTCTCTGTATTAAGGGAGGACGAACGATGCCAGCATGAACCATCCGCTGTTCGACCGGGCCATCGTCGGCCAGGCGGCGATCGACTCCTTCAGGAAGCTCAATCCGGTCTCCCTGCTGAAGAATCCGGTCATCTTCGTCACCGAGGTCGGGGCCGCTGCTGACCACCCTCGGCCTGTTTCTGGGATCGAAGAACGAGCCGGCGGGCTTCGTCGCTCCAGGTCTCCCTCTGGCTCTGGTTCACGGTGCTCTTCGCCAACTTCGCCGAGGCGATGGCCGAGGGCCGGGGCAAGGCCCAGGCCGACGCGCTCCGCAAGACCCGGACCCGGACCATGGCCAACGCTCGTCGGGCCGGACGGCTCGATCGCGAACGGTCCCGGC
Organism: Candidatus Aminicenantota bacterium; assembly: GCA_963813235.1. Classification (GTDB taxonomy): domain Bacteria; phylum Acidobacteriota; class Aminicenantia; order Aminicenantales; family Saccharicenantaceae; genus JALHVH01. Next base: position 24,370 of record CAWEYF010000012.1, read on the forward strand.
CGAACGGCTGCGGAAAGGCGACCTCGTCGTCGTCTCCGCCCGCGAGATGATCCCGGCCGACGGCGAGATCGTCGAGGGCGCGGCAACGGTGGACGAATCGGCCATCACCGGGGAGTCCGCCCCGGTCATCCGCGAAGCGGGCGGCGACCGGAGCGCGGTCACCGGCGGGACGCGCGTCCTCTCCGACCGGATCAAGGTCCGCGTCACGGCCGACCCCGGCGAAGAGCTTCCTGGACCGGATGATCGGCCTCGTCGAAGGGGCGAAGCGGCAGAAGACGCCGAACGAGATCGCCCTGACCATTCTGCTCTCGGCCCTGACGATCATCTTCCTCGTCGTCGTCATCACCCTGAAGCCGTTCGGCCGCTACTCCGGCGTCGACCTGACGATGACCGTGCTCGTGGCCCTGCTCGTCTGCCTGATCCCGACGACGATCGGCGGCCTGCTGAACGCCATCGGGATCGCCGGGATCGACCGCATGGTCCAGAAGAACGTCCTGGCCATGAGCGGCCGGGCGGTCGAGGCGGCCGGGGACGTGGACGTCCTCCTGCTGGACAAGACGGGGACCATCACCCTGGGCGACCGTCAGGCGACGGCGTTCCTGCCGGCGCCGGGCGTGACGGTCGAGGAGCTGGCCGACGCCGCCCAGCTCGCCTCCCTGGCCGATGAGACGCCCGAGGGGCGGAGCATCGTCGTCCTGGCCAAGAACTACGGATTGAGGGGGCGCTCCCTCTCGGAGATGCCGGGCGCGACGTTCATCGCCTTTTCCGCGCAGACGCGGATGAGCGGGGTCGATCTCGACGGCCGACGCATCCGGAAGGGCGCCCCGGACGCCGTTCAGGCCGTTCATCGGGACCGCCATTCCCGCGGAGGTCCGGGACGCCGTCGAGCGGATCGCGTTCCGGGCGGGACCCCGCTCGTCGTCGCCGAAGGAACGCGGGTCCTGGGCGTCATCCACCTCAAGGACATCGTCAAGGGCGGGCTCAGCGACCGCTTCGAACGGTTCCGGGCCATGGGGATCAGGACCGTGATGATCACCGGCGACAATCCGCTCACCGCGGCCGCCATCGCCGGGGAGGCCGGCGTCGACGACTTCGTCGCCGAGGCGAAGCCGGAGGACAAGCTGGCCCTGATTCGGAAGGAGCAGGCGGCGGGGCATCTCGTGGCCATGACCGGCGACGGGACCAACGATGCCCCGGCCCTGGCCCAGGCCGACGTCGGGGTCGCCATGAACACCGGGACGCAGGCGGCCAAGGAGGCCGGGAACATGGTCGATCTCGATTCGAATCCGACCAAGCTGATCGAGGTCGTCGAGATCGGGAAGCAGATGCTCATCACCCGGGGCGCCCTGACGACCTTCAGCATCGCCAACGACGTGGCCAAGTACTTCGCCATCATCCCGGCCATGCTGGTCGGCGTCTTCCCCGTCATCGCTCCGCTCAACATCATGGGCCTCGGGTCGCCGGAGAGCGCGATCCTGAGCGCCGTCATCTTCAACGCGCTCATCATCGTCGCCCTGATCCCGCTGGCGCTCCGGGGGGTGCGCTTCCGCCCCTTGGGCGCGGCCGCGCTCCTCCGGCGCAATCTCCTGGTCTACGGCCTGGGCGGCCTTATCGCGCCGTTCCCGGGCATCAAGCTCATCGACATCGTTGTCAACGCCTTGCATCTCGTTTAACATGAGGGAGTGAACGGAAATGAAGCCCTGGCTCGCGGAATTCCGGAGGTCGCTGATGGCCGTGTCGGCTCTGGCCGTCCTTCTGTGCGGCCTTTACCCCGTGGTCGTCTGGATCCTGGCCCACGGCCTTTTCCCCGCCCGGGCCGACGGTTCTCTCATCGTACGGGACGGGGAGATCAGGGGATCGAGCCTGATCGCGCAGGGATTCACCGGCCCCGGGTATTTCCATCCCCGGCCCTCGGCGGCGGGAAACGGCTAGGACGCCGCCCGGTCCGGCGGGAGCAATCTCGGGCCGTTATCGAAGCGATCTGTTCGAGATCGTCGCCGACGCGTCGCCGATTATCGGCCGAGAACGGCCTCCCCGCCGGGACGCTCGTTCCCGCCGACGCCGTGACGGCTTCGGCCAGCGGCCTCGATCCGCATATTTCGTTGAAGAACGCCCTCCTCCAGGCCCGCCGCGTGGCCAAGGCGCGCGGTCTCGCGGAGACGGACGTCCGCACGCTCGTCGAAGAGCGGACCGAAGGCACGGTCCCTGGGCATTCTCGGCGAGCCGCGCGTCAACGTGCTGCCGCTGAATCTGGCCCTGGACGGGGTCCCCGATGGCGGAAGATAGGGCCGATACCTTCCTCCGGATGATCCGCCGCTCGCGGCACGGGCGGCTGAAGGTCTATCTCGGCTACAGCGCCGGCGTCGGCAAGACCTACCAGATGCTCCAGGAAGGGCACCGGCTGAAGAGCCGCGGGATCGACGTCGTCATCGGGTCTGCTCGAGACGCACGGCCGGGCCGATATCGCCGATCTCGCCCGCGGGCTGGAAGTGGTCCCCAGGCGCCGGCAGGAGTACCACGGCATCGCCGTGGAAGAGATGGACGTGGACGCCGTCCTCGCCCGCAAGCCGCAGGTCGCGCTCATCGACGAGCTGGCCCATACCAATGTCCCCGGCAGCCTGAACGCGAAGAGGTACGAGGACGTTCAGGACATCCTGGCGGCGGGGATCCACGTCATCACGACCATGAACGTCCAGCACCTGGAAAGCCTCTACAACATCGTCGAGGGCTCGGTCGGCGTCAAGGTCCGGGAGCGGCTCCCGGATTCCGTCCTGGCCGAAGCCGACGAGATCGTCGACGTCGACCTGGCGACCGAGGACCTCCGGAAGCGGCTCGAAGAAGGCAAGATCTACCCCGCCGAGCGCGTCGGAACGGCCCTGGCGAATTTCTTCACCTCCTCGAACCTGGAAAAGCTCCGCGAGCTGACCCTCCGCGAGCTCGCTGTCGCAGATCGATCTGAGGAGGCGGGAGACCCCGCGAGGACGAGAGCGCCTCCGCGGCGGAACAGGTCATGGTCTGCCTCAGCTCGCGCGGGCCCGACAGCGAAAGGCTTTTGCGCTACGGCTCGCGGCTGGCGGGAAAGCTCAACCGGAACTGGTACGCCGTCTATGTCCAGACGCCGTCCGAGGAGGCCCGGGCCATCGACGCCCGGACCCAGCGGCTCCTCTCGGACACGCTGACCCTGGCCAAGCAGCTCGGCGCCATGGTGTTCACCTATAAGGGAGAGGATGTCGTCGACACCCTGCTCCGTTTCGCCGGGGAGTACCGCGTGGGGCATATCGTCGTCGGGCGATCGTGCCCGAAGCCGTTCTGGAAACGCCTGAGCGGGAACAGAACCGTCGTCGGCGATCTTCTGAAAAAGGCCCGCGGCGTCGTCGTGACCGTCCTCGATACCCGGGGAGAGGCGATCTCCGCGATGCGACCCCCGCAGGGGAGCCCGCGGGAAGAGAGGCGTCCCCCGCAGGCCGGCGGGCCTTCGTTGAGCCGATGGCTGGCCGCCCGCCGGATCGTCATCTGGGACGAACCCGTCCCGAAGGAGACCGTCCTCCGGACGCTGGCGTCGACCTTCGGAAAGGAGGACGGGATCGGCGACGGGGAAGCCCTTTACTCGGCTATCCTGAAGCGGGAGGGACAGGGCTCGACATTCTTCAACGAGGGCGTGGCGTTCCCCCATGTCCGCGTCCGGGGCCTGCCCGCCCCGGCCATCGCCCTGGGGCTGACGAGGGAGGGGGTCCCGGACGTCGTCACCGAGAAACAGATGGAGATCGTTTTTCTCATCCTGTCGCCCGAAGAGGAACCGAACACGCAGGTGGAGCTCTTGGCTCTGGCCGGCCGGGCCGCGAGGAACAGGTCCCTGCTCCGAGACCTCGCGTCCTGCGCGACGGGAGAGGATGTCCTCGCCGCGATCCGGGATTCGGAAGCGGCCCGCGACCCCCGGCTTTGATACGTTCGCGGCGCCAAGCTCGATCTTCAAATCGGGGTAAAAAAGCGCCGCTCAGTATCAACCCTGAGCATACCCGGGCTTCAGGCCGTGGGAGTCGAATGGGTTGATTTTTCTGAGTCCCTTATAATGAGGCGCGGCTTCCGGCGAGGAGTGAACGATGTACGGGCGTTTCCAAGAATATCTTCAGGGCGAGCTGGAGCAGGATCAAGGCCGAGGGCCTCTACAAGCTCGAGCGGGTCCTGACGACCTCGCAGGGCGTCGAGATCCGGACCGAGGACGGGCCGAAGGTCCTCAACTTCTGCGCCAACAACTATTTAGGGCTCTGCAACGAGCCGCGGGTCATGGCCGCCGCCAATTACACGTTCTTCCGGCTGGGCTACGGCATGGCATCGGTGCGCTTCATCTGCGGCACCTCCGAGGTCCATAAGGAGCTCGAGCGGAGGATGAGCGAGTTCCTGGGCACGGACGACACCCTGCTCTATTCCTCGGCCTTCGACGCCAACGGCGGCGTCTTCGAGCCTCTGCTCGGCGAGGACTCGGCCATCATCTCGGACGAGCTCAACCACGCCTCCATCATCGACGGCGTCCGCCTCTGCCGGGCCCGCCGCTACGTCTACAAGAACAACGACATGGCCGACCTCGAGGCGAAGCTCAAGGACGCCGCGGACGCCCGGTTCCGGCTCATCGTCACCGACGGCGTCTTCTCGATGGACGGCATCATCGCCCAGGTGGACAAGATCTGCGAGCTGGCCCGCCGCTACGACGCCCTGGTCATGGTGGACGACTCGCACGCCACGGGCTTCATCGGAAAGACGGGGCGGGGGACCCATGAGCATTGCGGCGTCATGGGCGATGTGGACATCATCGTCACGACCTTCGGCAAGGCCCTCGGCGGGGCCTCCGGCGGCTGTATCTCCGGGCGGAAGGAGATCGTCGAGTTCCTGCGGCAGAGGTCGCGGCCGTACCTGTTCTCCAATTCGCTGACGCCCGGCATCGCCGGGGCCACGATCGAGGTCCTGAAGATCCTCGGGGAATCGACGGAGCTCAAGGACCGGCTCGAACGGAACACGGCCCGCTTCCGGAAGGGGATCGAGGCCGCCGGGTTCCGCATCGTCCCGGGCATCCATCCCATCGTCCCCATCCTCCTCGGCCACCTGCCGAACGACGCCAAGCTCTCCCAGGACTTCGCCGAACGCCCTCCTCGAGGAGGGCATCTACGTCATCGGCTTCTATTTCCCGGTCGTCCCGCGCGGCAAGTCCCGCATCCGGGTCCAGATCAGCGCCGCCCACACCCCCGAGCAGATCGACTTCGCCGTCGAGAAATTCGCCAAGGTCGGAAGAGCCCTCGGCGCGATCTGAGGCCGCCGCCCTGTCTTTGACAATTCCGGCCCGTCCCTTATAATGATTCCCATGATCTTTGGCATCGGCACCGACATCATCGAGGTCGGCCGGGTCGAACAGAAGCTCGCCCGGACGGAGGGGCTCAAGAAGAAGCTCTTCACGGGAACCGAGACCGCTTACTGCGAATCCAAGCACCGCCCCGCCCTTCACTACGCCGCCCGGTTTGCCGCAAAAGAGGCGTTCCTCAAGGCCATGGGGACCGGCTGGAGCGGCGGGCACCGGTTCGACGAGATCGAGATCGTCAACGACCCCCTGGGAAAGCCCGAGCTCTTTGTCCACGGCAAGGTCCGCGAGTTCTGCGGGACCCGGGGCGTCACCCGCATGTCGGTTTCACTGTCCCACGTCAAGGAAATAGCGGCGGCCTTCGTCGTCCTTGAAACGGCGCCCGAAAAAATCAGCGGTTCCCGCGAATGATCCGCCACGGGAGGAGAAGCGCATGTCCAACATCGGCTCGTTAGACGACCGGGTGAAAGGCTCCACCTGGGCCGTCTCGGCCGAAGAGCTCGGCTACAAGGACGGCGACGTCATCAATATCGGCTGGTATTGCTCCGACAGGATTTGCGCGACAGGGGAAGGCCGGCAAGCTCGCCCTCATTTGGGAAGGGCACTACCGGCGTCGAGAAACGCTTCACGTATAACGACGTCCGTCTGGCCTCGAACACCGTCGGCGCCTTCCTCCGCGGCCTGGGCATCAAGCCCGGAGAGCGGGTTTGCCTGTTCATGGACAAGGTTCCCGAGCTCTACCTCGGGTTCCTCGGCGTCCTGAAGATCGGGGCCATCGCCCAGCCGCTGTTCTCGGCCTTCGGCGACGAGTCCCTGTTCGTCCGCCTGTCGGACGCCGGGACCTCGGCGGTCATCACCCAGAAGAAGCACGCCCCGAAGGTCCGGAAGATCCTCGACCGCCTGCCCCACATCCGGCACATCATCGTCGTGGACCACGACGGCATCGCGCCCCTCAAGGACCGCGAGGTTGCCTTCTCCCTCGAGAAGGCCGCGCCCGTCGAGCACCTCGAAATCCACCCGACCACGGCCGAGTCGCCTTCGGTCATCCACTACACTTCGGGGACGACGGGGATGCCCAAGGGCGTCAAGCACGTCCATTCCTCCCTCATCGCCCAGTACATCACGGCGAAGTGGGCCCTCGATCTCCGTGACGACGACATCTACTGGTGCACGGCCGACCCGGGCTGGGTCACCGGGACTTCCTACGGCATCATCGCCCCCTTCGCCCTGGGCGTCACCCAGTGCGTCATGGACGCCGGGTTCTCGGCCGAGGCCTGGTACCGGTTCGTCGAAAAGCGCCGGGTGACCATGTGGTATTCCGCCCCGACGGCCATCCGCTCCCTGATGAAGGCCGGCGACGAGCTCGTGAAGAAGTTCGACCTGTCCTCGCTCCGCCACCTGGCCAGCGTCGGCGAGCCCCTGAACTCCGAAGCCGTCGTCTGGTCCCAGAAGGTCTTCGGCAAGCCCTTCTACGACACCTACTGGCAGACCGAAACGGGCTGCATCGTGATCGGCAATTACCCCGGCATGGAGGTCAGGCCCGGCTCTATGGGGAAGCCGTTCCCCGGCATCACGGGCACCATCCTCGACCCGGTTCGGAACGAGCCCTATCCCGTTCACGGGAAGATCGGCCTCGTCGCCCTGAAGTTCGACTGGCCGTCGCGGATGCGGACCTACTGGAACAACGAGGAGGCCTTCGCCAGGAAATTCCGTAACGGCTGGTATATCACGGGCGACCGGGCCCGGATCGACAAGGACGGCTACTACTGGTTCGCCGGGCGCGACGACGACATCATCAACACGGCCGGCCATCTGGTCAGCCCGTTCGAGGTCGAGTCGGCCCTGCTCGAGCACCCGGCGGTCGCCGAGTCGGCCGTCGTCAGCAAGCCGGACCCCATCAACCTCGAGGTCGTCAAGGCCTTCGTGGCCCTGAAGCCGGGATTCGCGGCGGGCAAGGACCTGGACCTCGACATCATGAACTTCGTCCGGAAGAAGCTCTCGCCGCTGGCCATGCCCCAGGAGATCGAGTTCGTCGACAGCCTGCCCAAGACGCGGAGCGGGAAGATCATGCGCCGCATCCTCCACGCCCGCGAGTGGGGCGAGGAGATCGGCGACACCTCGACGCTCGAGAACGATTGAAGTACAATAGACCTTCAGGAGAATCAACATGGACGATCTCAAAGACGTCGTATTGAAGTACGTGACCGAGGAATACCTCGAGACCGACAGCGATCCGATCACCTTCGAGACCCCGCTCATCTCGGGGGGCATCGTGGACTCCTTCTCGATGGTCTCGCTGAAGCGGTTCCTCGAGAACAGATACAACATCCAGATCCCCGACGACAAGGCGACGCCCGAGGCGTTCGATTCCGTCAACCGCATCGCCGATCTCGTCCGGGAATTCGTCAAGGCCTAGCCCTCCGGCGGCCGGGCGACGGAAGACCGTTCTCAGGAGGTTCCCTCATGGCATACAGCGACAAGGTCCGCGGCATCTACGAAGCCCAGCTCCAGGGCATCCGGGACGCGGGCATCTTCAAGCAGGAAAGGTACATCCACTCGCCGCAGGCGGCCGACATCGAGGTGGAGTTCCCCTCCGGCGCGGCCTTGAAGAAGGTCATCAACATGTGCGCGAACAACTACCTCGGCCTCTCGAGCCATCCGGACGTCGTCCGGGCGGCCCATGAGGGGCTCGACGCGCGCGGCTACGGCATGTCTTCGGTCCGTTTCATCTGCGGCACCCAGGACATCCACCGCGAGCTCGAGCGCCGGGTGACGGAGTTCCTGGGGACAGAGGACACCCTCCTCTTCCCCTCGTGCATGGACGCCAACGCCGGTGTCTTCGAGGCCATCCTGACCAAGGACGACGTCATGATCTCGGACCGGCTTGTCCACGCCTCGCTCGTCGACGGCATCCGCCTCTGCTCCGCCATGCACGACACCTACAAGCATTCGGATATGGCCCACCTCGAGAGCAAGCTTCTGCTCTACGCCGACAAGCGGCTCAAGGTCGTCATCACCGACGGCGTCTTCTCGATGGACGGCGACGCGGCGAAGCTCGACGCAATGGTCGCCCTCTGCGATAAGCACGACGCCATGCTCCTCGTCGACGAATCCCACGCTTCGGGCTTCATCGGGAAGACCGGCCGCGGGACGCACGAGCGGTGCGGCGTCATGGGCAGGATCGACGTCATCACGACGACGTTCGGCAAGGCCCTCGGCGGGGCGTCCGGCGGCTGCGTCTCCGGCCGCCGCGAGCTCGTCGAGATGTGCCGCCAGAAGGCCCGGCCGTATCTTTTCTCGAACACCATCGCCCCGGTCGTCGTGGCCGGCGTCCTCAAGGTCATGGAGATCCTGTCCGGGAGCACGGAGAGACGCGACAAGCTCGAGGCGAACTCCGCCTACTGGCGGAAGGGCCTGGCCGAGGCCGGCTTCGTCCTCAGGGAAGGCGACACGCCCATCGTTCCCGTCATGCTGTTCAACGCCAAGCTCGCCCAGGACTTTTCCAAGGCCCTCTACGATGAAGGGGTTTACGCCATGGGCTTCTTCTTCCCGGTCGTCCCCCAGGGCCAGGCCCGCATCCGGACCCAGCTCTCGGCCGGCCACGAGACGCACCACCTCGACAAGGCCCTCGACGCGTTCGTCAAGGTCGGGAGGAAGTACGACATCCTGGGCAAGAGCAAGCAGGAGATCATCGAGAAATACGGGATGTAGGCGCCGAGCTCCCCGAGCCCTTCGAGGCGATCCCTAGAAGTTGTACTGGATCCCGATGACGGCGCCGGCCTGGGAGAGGCCGAGCTTATTCGACAGGTCGGCAATCTCGGGGCTGACGTAAGCCATCTTGAGGTCCAGGATGAACGAGATCTTAGTTGACAGCGCGTACTCGAACCCGGCCCGGACTCCCGCCAGGATGCTCGAGGCCGTCTTATCCGCAAAGGTGACCTCGCGGATGCTGGCGTCGGCCTCGGTGTAGGGAGAGCGGTCCTCGATGTCGATCACGTCGAGGAACCTGGACTTCCCGAAAACATAGCCGAGCTCCGGGCCCGCCAGGACCGTCAAGGCCCCGTTCGTGAAGACGCGGACGAGCCCGAACGCCGATACGGCGGTGAAGTAGCTGCGGAACGAGTCCGTTTGGGTGAGGGTCCGAGCGCCATCGGTCACGACCGGATTGGGGACCGTGAACACGTAGGTCCCGTCGCTCTTGAAGTTCCAGTACTCGAGGTCGAGCCCCAGCTTGATGTTCATGTCCTGGAGATGCACATATTTTCCGAAGGTCAATACGGCCGGGGTGTTCAACTTCGGCTTAAGGGTCGATTCCGCCGTCCCTTCCTCCTGAGTCCCGTTGACGACGAAGGTTTGGGTGAAGACGGATCCGGAGCTCAGGAACGTCCCGACCCCTCCGCCGAGGAGGACGAAGAACCCTTTATCGGCTCCGCCGCCGGGCGGGACCGGCGCGGGGATCGCTGCGGGCTGAGCGCGGGGCGCGGCGACGGACGCGGGCGGGGCTTCCGTGGGCTTCCGCGGCGCGGCCTTCGCCGGGGCGATCGGCGCCCTTTCATCGTCCCTCAGGGCGCTCGTCCCTTCCTTCCAAAAGGTGACCTTCAGTCCGTCGGCCGCCCTGTCGATCCGGTACATGACGCCCGGGCCGTCGAGGTCGAAGACGATGCGGGCGACGTCGGCCTTGAACCGGCCCGTTCTGACCCGGAGAACACCTCCCGCGGCGACCTCGATCTGGGGGGAAGCCGAGATCGCATCGACGGGGGACACGTCGATGACGAGCCGTTCGGGCTCCTTGAGCGTAAAGGCCTCGTTCCCGAATTCGCCGCGGATGCGTAGGGTGACCGCGACGGCTGGCCCTTCCTTCGTGAACGAGATCGATTCCAGGTCGGCCGCCTGGAGCGCGGAAGGCCGAAGGCCGGGGGCGGCCCAGAGCACGAATCCCGCCATGAGGGAAACCGCGAGAAGCCTTTTTCGTGTCATGTCTTCCTCCTTGCCGGGCCGCCGGCTGAAAAAAGTATATGCGAGCGGCGGCCCGAACGCAACCTCAATCGAGCCGGAAGCCGATGTACGCCCCGAAACCGGGGGCCCCGTAGCCGTAGACCATCTCGTAGCGCCGGTCGAGGACGTTATCGATCCTGAGGAAGAGCTCGATGCCGCGGCCGGTGGTCCACGAGATCGTGGCGTCGAGGAGCGTATACGCGGGAAGCGAGACCGGCACCGACGGCCAGCTCGTGAAATCCGTGTCGGTGCGGCGGCCGACGATGTTCAGGCGGAGGCCCAGATCGAGCGCCTTCGCGAGCTTGACGTCGAGTCCGGCGGACAGCTTGTCTTTGGGGCGGCGGGGGAGGTCGAGGCCGGTGTCCAGATCCTTTGACGACATGCGAGTGTATGCGGCACGGCAGGCGAACCCGTCGAAGGGCAGGACCCCGGCGGTGAGCTCGAGTCCCTCCGTCCGGGCCCGGCCGACGTTGACGTAACCGCGGGCCGTTTCGAAGGTGATGAGGTTCCGGAAACGGTTCCGGAACCATGTCGCGCCGAGCCGCAGGCGGCCCCCGGCGAGGTCCTGCTCGACGCCGGCGTCGCAACCCGCGCTCTCCTCGGGCTCAAGGGCTTTGTTCCCGATCGGCCCCCAAGCGGTCGGCGGGGCGTAGAGCTGGTATAAAGACGGGGCCTTGAAGCCCGTCCCGAACGTGGCCTTCAGTTTCGTCCCCGTCCTCCCGATGACCCAGGCCGGGGCCAGCCTGTACGTGACGGCCGTCCCGGAAAGGCTATGGGCGTCGATCCGAATCCCGGCCGTCGCGAAGAACTGTCCCGCCAAGCCTCAGCTGGTCCTGGAGATAGAGCCCGAGAACGGAAGCCGATGCCCGCGGGAACGCGCTCACGTAGGGCCCGTAAAGGCTTACCGAAGTGTATTCGGAGCTCCCGTGTTCGCCCTCGTATTCGGCGCCGAAGGTCACCGTATGGGAAGGCCGCAGGAAAAGGTTGTTCTGCCAATCCAGCTTGACGAGCCCGCTCCGGAACCGGCCCTTCTCCGAATCGAAAGGATGGGTCCCGTCGGCGGGATTGTCGTTGCGCCTGTCCGACCCGATGACCGCCGCGCCGAGGCGGGATTCCCACCGGCTGCCCAGAAAGAGCCCGCGGACGCCGGCCCTGGCGAACGACGAAGAGTACCGCTGAACGTTATTGGGATCGTCCCCGATAGGCCCCGCCGAAATTATCGATCTCCGAACGCGCCCGGACGGACCTGAACGAGAGGTCGAGGTCCAGGCCCCGTCCGAGCTTGATGCCGGCCCGGCCGGTCAGCGAGAGGTTCCGGTATCCGTCCCTTTCGCCGTTCCCGGGGAGGGACGCGTCGGCGGCCGAGATCCCCGCCGTCCGGAGGGCGGAGATTCCGAGAGAGTAGGCCATCCGTCCCGTAGAGCCGGAAATTCCCAGCCGTCCTTCCCCCGTCGCCAGCGCGCCGCCCGTTCCGTAGAGGGCGAGCTTCGGCCGGCCCGATCCCGTGACGGTGATGATGTTGATGATGCCGCCCATGGCGTCCGAGCCGTAAAGCGTGCTCTGGGGCCCGCGCAGGACCTCGATGCGCTCGACCTGGTCGAGTGAGACGTGGGCCAGGTCCGCCGAGCGGGAGGGGTTCATCGGGTCGTTGAGCTCGACGCCGTCGAAGAGGACGAGGGTGTGCTCCGAATTGGCCCCCCGGAGCATGACCGCGGCCGCGGAGCCGGGCCCACCGCTCCGGACAATGGACGCCCCCGGGACGTCCTCGAGGACCTCGAGGACGGTCGATTTCTTCGAGCGGGCGAGGTCCTCCCGGGTGATGACGGTCAGAGAGCTGGCGACCTCCTTGCTCGGGGTCTCGACCCGCGTCGCCGTGATGACGAGGTCATGACGGAGGTCCGGCGGAGGGACCTTGTCTTTTGTCCCGTATCCGGGCGCCATGAAGGCCAATGATGCCGTTGCGAGGATGCCGAGGGCCGTGTTCAACATCAGGACTCCTTATCGCGAGGCCCCCGCGTGAGACCGGGCTCTTCGCCCGGGAACAAAAAAAAACGAGCCGGTCTTCCTCCCGAAGACAGGCCTTCGAAGGGCCTGATAAAGGTCTCCTGACTTCCGGATCTCCCTCATCCCGGGCCTTCCGGGCCGGCCCGCCGGCCCGTGGCGTCGTCCGGGAATCGTCCCCGGTCACAGTAGCGGGGGCTGTGTCCGCGTCCCACGGACTTCCCTTACTTCAGACCCTCGAACGGTCGATCAAAGAACGAACGGCCCCCCGCGAAGGGGCTTCCGATATTATATAGAACATCGCGCCCGGGCTTGTCAAACGACGGAACGGGCGGGGGAATCTGCAGAAATCGGGCTGCCCCGTCCCTTATCAGGACGGGGCAACCCTTGGAAGGGATTTAAAAGAGGGGAAGGAGTTGTTGATTCACATCGGATAATACGACGGCGGGCGCCGAAGAGTTGCGTCGCGGCGTGCCGGGAAATACTTCTTATCGGGGGAAGGCGAGAATGCGAAGGGCCGATTTTTCAGGCCTTCTGATGTCAATAACTATTATACCATGGATCCGGGAAAACAAGCAATATTTTTTTGCTTTTTTTCGGAAGATCGCTCTTGTTGGGGGGAAGCGGCATTTTAAAGAGATGAAATCGGCCTCGGGCAACGCTCCGGGGGCGGGAACGAAGCGGAAAGGTCCGGGATTTTGTGGTTTCGGCGGGAAAATTGTATATTGACCCCCTGGAGATGGACATGAACAAGGAAGAATTCCTCAAAAACGGGCACGAATTCGTGGAATGGGTGGCGGAATACATGGAAAACACCGAAAAATACCCCGTCAACCCCCAGATCAGGCCAGGAGAGATCATGGGAAAGCTCCCCTCCGCACCTCCGGAAACGGGGGAATCCATGGAAGTGATCTTCAAGGATTTCCAGGACATCGTCATGCCCGGCATCACGCACTGGCAACACCCGGGCTGGTTCGCCTATTTTCCCGCCAATAACAGCCCGGCCTCGGTCCTGGCCGAATTGCTCACGGCCGGGCTCGGGGCCCAGTGCATGATCTGGAACACCTCCCCGGCCGCCGCCGAACTCGAGGAGGTCGTCCTCGGCTGGCTCCGGGGGATGCTCGGCCTGCCGGAAAGCTGGTCCGGGGTCATCCAGGACACGGCCTCCACCTCGACCCTGGCCGCCCTCCTGACAGCCCGGGAGAAGGCCACCGGATACGAAAGCAACGCGAAGGGCCTGAAGAGGACCCTCACGGTCTATGTCTCGACCGAGACCCATTCGAGCGCCGAGAAGGGGGTCAAGATCGCCGGCTATGGCCGGGAGAACCTTCGCATCGTTTCCGTCGACGCGGACTTCGCCATGGACCCGGCGGCCCTGGAACGGGCCGTCGCCGCCGACGCCAAGGCCGGCCGCGTCCCGGCTTGCGTCGTGGCGACGGTGGGGACGACGTCATCGGGCGCCGTGGACCCGCTCGGCGCCATCGGCCGGATCGCCCGCGACCACGGGATGTGGTTCCACGTCGACGCCGCTTACGCCGGGACCGCGGCTCTGCTCCCCGAGAAACGTCATGTCCTCGACGGGGTCGAGCTTGCGGACTCCTTCGTCTTCAACCCCCATAAGTGGATGCTGACCAATTTCGACTGCTCGGCCTATTTCGTCCGGGACGCCGGCGCCCTCGTCCGGACGTTCGAGATCCACCCGGAGTACCTGAAGACGGGCGTGGACGCACGGGTGAACAACTACCGCGACTGGGGGATCCCGCTCGGCCGCCGGTTCCGGGCCCTGAAGCTGTGGTTCGTCCTCCGGTCCTACGGGGTCGAAGGCATCCGGGCCATGGTCCGGGAGCACCTCCGTCTGGCCGGCATGTTCAAAGGCTGGGTCGAAGGCCATCCCCGGTTCGAGCTTCTGGCGCCCGTTCACTTCGGCCTCGTCTGCTTCCGCTTCAACGACGGCCGCCCGGAAGCCGGACTCGAGGCCCTGAACCGGCGCATCCTCGAGCGGATCAACGCCTCCGGACGGGTCTTCCTGACACACACGACGCTTCGGGGCAAGTATACGATCCGGCTGGTCGTGGGCCAGCGGACGACCGCCGAGCGGCACGTGCGCGAAGCCTGGGACATAATCCGCTCCTCGGCCGAGGCCCTGTCCGCAGGCGCGTAGGCATCATCCGGGCCCTCAGCCCGAATGGGATCGTCTTCGAAGGACTCTGCGTGCGGCGATAAGGGCCGCCCCCTTCCCCCCGACCCCCTGGAACCAGTCCCAGCGGTTCCCCCCGCCGGGAACGGCGGGTCCCCCCTCCGCTACGGGGGGCTTCAGGGCGGCCCTCATCGCCGTGTCTCCGGAACGCCTTTCCGTCCTCCGTGCAGCGATCCCATCTTGTCCCTGGCACTGAGCAAGAATCCGTGGGCTAGAGGCACGGGCGGGACGGACCGAGCGGGCGTGGAGGGTTTAGCCCGCACGAAGCCGATTTCGAGGAAATTCGGACTCGTATGTCTGAGCGTACGGTGTTCTTGAGCTAACGCCACCCAGGGCGTGACCATGAGGTCGTAGCCAAGAGCAAGTTCGCGATTACGAGACCGCCGATGAAATTGGTGAGGGCGCGGCGTTAAAAACCCGACCGGGAGCGAGGCCGTTCTATCCGGGCCTTTTAGCCAGCCCACGCACGGCAAGTCTGAAAAGGCCCTCGAGTCCTTCGAAGGCGATCCTTATGCTGATACGCCAAGGACTTTTATGAAATCATGACCATGGCGTTCAAGCTCAACTGGATCACCGGGCCTTGTAGATCCCGGAGGGCTTAGCGCCGAGGAAGACGGACCTGTAAAGCCAAGCGTCCGCCGGGCTGAGCTCGCGGACCATCCGGGGCGTGATCATCCGGAAGTGACGGGCGGCATTGAGGGCGTCGCCGATGTAGCCGATGTCCTCCTCCGTCGTGACCCAGTCACGGCGGTCGAACCGGGCGAGGCTGAAGGGAGAGGAATAGGATCGGAGAGATTTCCGGCGCTTGGTGTTGAAGCAGACGTCGAAGTAGGACATCGCAAGTTCCCGGACCGTCCGGTAGACGGGCTCGCGGTACCGGAGGACGGCGAAGTTGGACTTGGCCACCGCTCCCCAATGCCCCCGCCTCTTGAAAACGGCGATGACGTGGTCATCGTCGTTGGCGCCGACGAGGTCCACGATGAGCGGCCGATGTCCCAAAGCGCGCAGGGCCGCCGCGGCGAATAGGGCGCCCTCGAAGCAGTTGGCGGCCCCCTCCCGTGCCGTCCAGAGGGGAGAACGCGTCCCCGGGCGGTCGTCGTAATCGAGCCGGTCGAGGAACCTCTGGACGCGAAACGGGGAGTCGAGTCCCCGGAAGAGGGTCCGCGGAGCGTCCCGAATATATTTCATCGCCCTTTCCTAATCCGGCTTAATGTCGAGTATCGGCGTGCCTTCGACCATATCCAGGCCCGCGACCTTCAGGACGTTCCCCTCCCGAGCCACGAGCCTGACCACGGTCATGCCGATGGGGTTGGGCCGGTGAGGGGAGCGGGAAGCGAAGACTCCTCTGGGCTCGGTCTCGCCCGGCGGCGTCACCTTGAGGTGGGAAAACCCCGCCTTATGGAAGGCGAACAGGACGATCAGGGGCGCGCCGGGTTTGAGGCCGTCCAGGCCTTCCGCGTGCTCCGGGAAGATCTCGAGCTCACCGGCGACGGCGTCGAAAGCGCCCTTCCGGCAGTTCCATTCCCGCGGGATGTCCGTGGGCTCCGCGAATGGGGAATGGACGACGCCGATCGGCCGAAGCTCGTATGTCACCCGCCCGTCATCGGACATAGGTCAACCATTTTTCATACTTCGGGTCCCCGCCCCTGACGATGTTCCCGTAGGCTTCCATGAGCCGGAGCGTGAACGGGCCCGGTTTTCCGGAGCCGATGACGTGCTCGGTCCTCGGAGCCTTCGGGTCCGAGCCGTCGGCGACAAGGATGACCGGCGTAATCTCGACCGCCGTTCCGGAGAAGAAGGCCTCGTCGGCTCCAAAGAGGTCCGCCTTCGTGATCGGACCGACTCCGGTCGAGTACCCGAGATCGCGGGCGATCTCGAGGAGGCTCGTCCGGGTGATCCCTTCGAGGATCGACTCCGTACGGTCGTTTGTCCGGACGACACCGCCCTTGACGATCAAGAGGTTCTCCCCGGGGCCTTCGGCGACGTTTCCCTCGAGGTTGAGGAACAGGGCCTCGTCATAGCCCTCGGCCCTCGCCTCCAGCCCGTAGATCGTCGATTGGACATAGACCCCTCCGAGCTTGGCTTTCATGTCCAGCTGGCTGTGGTGGAGGCGCCTTTTAGGAAGGATGCAGGTGGAGACGCCCTTTTCGGCCTTTTCCCCGAGATACGCGCCCCACTCCCAGGCCCCGACGAGGAGTTCGACGGGGCAGGCCTTGGGGACCAGGCCCAGGTTGCCGTAGGCATAGAACATCAACGGGCGGATGTAGGCGCTGTCGAGGCCGTTCTCCCGGACGACGAGGAGGACCGTTTCGATGGTCTCGTCCCGCGTGTAGGGGGGCTTCATCTTGAGGACCGAGGCGGAGTGGAAGAACCGGTCGATGTGCTCCGGAAGGCGGAAGACGGCCGGCCCCCGGGGTGTCTTGTAAGCCCGGATGCCTTCGAACGTCGATGTGCCGTAGTGGAGGGCGTGGCTCATCGGGTGGAAAACGGCTTCCGACCAGTCGTGGAAGACCCCCATGTGCCAGTATTTCTTCGCGCCGGGAAAGTTCGTGTTAGGGAACATGCCGGACTCCTTGGACCGAAAAGTTTCTGGGACCTTGACTGCGCGATCCCCCCTTGGGAGTCGTCGGTTGCGTCGCGGTTAAAAAGAAGGCACTCTCTCCGTGAAGGCCCATGTTAGCACATATTGGGTCCGGAAAGCGAGAGGCGTGGGGACGCTAGGGGGCGCCTCCACACGACCCTGAGTGCGGCGACGAAGGCCGCCCTTGCTGATCTCTTCGGCGGCCTCGGAACTCGCGAATTTGTACGACGCATGACTTCCGCTCATGCCCAAAAGCGACTGCGTCCCCAGATCTCCGTACCGGGGGGCTCAGACCGCCTACGAGCCCGAATCTCCTTCACCTCCGATAATGAAACCTGGGCTTAACCTCCACGTTCGCTCAGTCCGCCCCATCCGGCCCCCCAGCCTGCAGGCGGAGAATTAGGCCGGAATGCGTTATCGGGCTCGTAGTAGGCTTTTCCCGGCATGGCTCACGCTCATGATGCGCCCGGCCGAGACAAGGCAGGACAGCGCTTCATCAACCCGAAGGCGGATCGCGACCGAGGGAGGCGGCGATATCCGGCGCGGTGACGGGTCGGCGGCGGACCATGGCCAGGATGGCCCTCTCGAGCCCCGCGCGGGATGGGGCCCCGGTCTTCTTCGCGAAGGCGACCGCTATCTCGCACGTCGGGCCGAAGGCCTTGCATATCGCCGTCATCCGGGCCTCGGTCAGCGGGCGGGCCGCCCTTTCGGCCGGCGGGCGGACGACCGTATTGAGCTGGACCTTGTCGGCGCCGATCGCGTCGGTGATCTTCCTGAGCTTCCGGACGTGGGCCGGCGAATCGTTGACGCCCGCGACAAGCATGACCTCGAGCCATATCTCCCCTTTGAACTCCCGACGCAACGCCGACAGCCCTTCGAGCATCCGGTCCAGCCGAAGGGCCTTGTCGGGCCGGTTGACCCGGGAAAAGAGGCCGGGCGTCGCGGCGTCGAGGTTCGGGACGACGACATCGGCCTCCCGCAGGTCGCGGCGGACATCCCTCCGGTGGAGGAGGGTCCCGTTGGTGAGCACCACGACGGGAATATCCGTCATCTTCTTGATGCCCCGGATGATTTCCCCGAGCGACCTGTTGAGCGTCGGTTCTCCTGATCCGGAGAACGTGATGTGGTCGATGCGCGCTCCCGACGCGACGGCCCTCCGGACCTGTCCGAGGACGGCCATCGGGTCGAAAAAGACCCGCCTCCGGACCGTCGTCCGGGAGGACCGCCCGAGCTGGCAATAGACGCAGTCGAGGGTGCAGGTCTTGAAGGGAAGGATGTCCACGCCGAGGGAGAACCCGAGCCTGCGCGAGGGGACGGGGCCGTAGACGAAGCCCGGTTCCGCCTTCCCGTCCGGGGACATCAGGCCTTGTCCTTGTAGATCTGAATGAAGGCCCGCAGGGAGCGGTCGTAGGTCTTCTCGGCGGCGTCGGGGAACAGGCAGGCGGGGAGCTCCTTGTGGCCCCAGTGATAGGCGATGCACTCGCAACAGACGCCCTTGCGACCGCACGGTTCCCAGCTGCAGTTGCACTTCACGGCGTTCCGTTCGCTCCGGCACTCGCTCATCGTATCCTCCGCGGGGTGTTTGTCTTGCGCCGGCGTTTACGGTATCATAATCCGGCGCGACGCGAAAGAGGTTCCCATGTCAGGATACACCGACAAAGAGGCGAAGGCCGGGCTGAAGGCCAAATTGCCGCGGATCGAAACCTTCGCCAACCAGTTCCCCGGCTACGAGATCCGGATCGAGATCCCCGAGTTCACTTCTGTTTGCCCCAAGACCGGCCTGCCGGATTTCGGGACGCTGACGATCGTTTACGAGCCAAAGGCCCGCGTCCTGGAGCTCAAGTCCCTGAAGGAGTACGCCCTGGCCTACCGCAACCTGGGCATCTTCTACGAGAACGTCGTCAACCGCGTCCTCGAGGATGTCGTCGCGGCGTGCCGGCCCGTCCGGGCGACCGTGAAGGGCGAGTTCAATCCGAGGGGAGGGCTCCGGTCCACGGTCGAGGCCCGCCACCCGCGCCCGGAGAAGCGTCGCCGCCGCACCCGCGGCTGAGAACGCCCGAGATGGATTTGTCCGAAGGGCGGAACGCCGTCGCCCCGACCGATGCGAACGGCGGCCGGTTCGGGACGACCGACGCCGCCATGCTTCTGGCGACCCTGATTTGGGCCGTCAATTTCTCGGTGGTCAAGTACGGCATCCGCGTCCTCCCCCCGCACGGATTCAACGGCGTCCGGATGACGTTCGCCTCGCTCGTTTACCTGTGCGTCTGGGCGCTCTTACGGGACGGGTTCTCCCTCCGCAGGGGCGACCTCTGGAAGGCCGCCGGGCTGGGCCTCCTGGGGACGACGGGCTACCAGTTCCTCTTCATCCAAGGGCTCCGGGCGACGACGGCCTCGACGACCTCGATGATCGCCCCGATGACGCCCGTGTTCATCGCCATGCTCAGCCATTTCCTCGGCTCCGAGCGCATCCATTGGGCCGCGTGGGTCGGTATCGCCGTCTCCTTCACGGGCTTTTACCTCCTCCTGACCGGGCAGGCCGGCCCCTTGACCCTGAACTCGGCCACGGTCCGGGCCAATCTGCTCGTGCTGGGGGCCAATCTGATGTGGGCCCTGTACACGGTGTTCTCCAGGCCCCTCCTGGCCCGGATCCCGCCGCTGAGGCTGGCCGTCCTGACGACGTCGTTCGGCACGCTGTTCTATCTGCCCTTCGCGGCCGGCGGGATCGCCGACATCCGCATCGACGATATCCCGGCCCCGGCCTGGGGAGCGATCGTTTATGCCGGCGTCTTTGCGATCGTCGTCGGTTACGCCATCTATTACAGCTCGGTCCGCAAGGTCGGCAACACGAAGACCGGCATCTACAGCAACCTCAACCCGGTCTTCGCCACGGTCTTCGCCGTCCTCGCATTCGGGGAGAGGGTCACGCCCCTGCAGGTGGGCGGCGGCCTCGTGATCTTCCTGGGCGTGTACCTGACCCGGTCGGGGTACCGGTACTTCAAGAAGGTCCGAGGTTAAGGCATGGGCCGCATTGAATTTTCCGGTCAATGCATATATAAGATGACATAGAGGGATCGATGGTTTTCCTGGAGATCTTCAAGTCGCTCCGGCCCCAGCAGTGGATCAAGAACTTCTTCATCTTCGCCCCCATCCTCTTTTCCCGGCACTTCCTCGACCGGCCGCTCGTCCTGCGGACGGTAGCGGCGTTCGGCGCCTTCTGCCTCGTCTCGAGCGCCCACTACATCTTCAACGATATCCGCGACCTCGAGGAGGACCGGCTCCATCCTGTCAAGTCGAAGCGTCCCCTGGCCTCCGGACGGCTTAAGAAGGGACCGGCCGTTGCGGCGATGATCGTCCTGGCCGCCGTCGGGCTCGGCTTGGCGGCCGCCCTGAACATGCCCTTCTTCTACGTTTCCCTCGGCTACCTCGTCCTGCAGGTCCTGTATTCCCTCCGGCTCAAGCACGTCGTCATCCTGGATATCTTCGTGGTCGCGGCCGGGTTCGTCATCCGGGTCGTGGCAGGCGGCCTGGTCATCGGCGTCTCGATCTCCTCGTGGCTCCTCATCTGCACGATGCTTCTGGCCCTGTTCCTGTCCATGAGCAAGCGCCGCCACGAGCTCGTCCTCCTCGAGGGCGACGCCGGGAGCCACCGGCCCATCCTTCGGGAATACTCGACCTACCTCCTCGACCAGATGATCTCCGTCGTGACGGCCTCGACCCTCGTCGCCTACTGCCTGTACACGATCTCCGAGGAGACCGTGACCAAGTTCGGGACGAAGAACCTCATCCTGACCGTGCCCTTCGTCCTCTACGGCATCTTCCGCTACCTTTACCTCATCCATCAGAAGGACGAAGGCGGTTCTCCCGAGCACATCATCCTCAAGGACAAGCCCCTCCTCATCGACATCTTCCTCTGGATCGTCGCGGCGCTCCTGATCCTGGGCCTGAGGTGAGCGGAATGAGCCGGTCCCGCGTCGCCGTCCTGAGGACCTCCCCGGCGACCGTCCTCGACGATTACGGGAAGCTCATGCGCTTGGCCGACTACGCAAGCTTCCTTCCCAAGGACAACGCGACGCTCCTCAAGCTCAACCTGTCCTGGACCAAGTACTTCCCGGCCTGTTCGAGCGAGCCCTGGCAGGTCGACGGCGTCATCAAGACCCTGCTCGAGGACGGCTACGCCCGCGAGCGGCTCCTCCCCGTCGAGAATAAAACCGTGGTCACCAACCCGCAAAAAGGCGCCCGGAACAATCGCTGGCTCCCGGTCCTCGAGAGATACGGCCTGAAGTTCACGCCGCTCCCCGAGGTCGAATGGGAGGTCCGCGAGTTCCGGAGCCCGCTCCTCAAGCTCAACGAGATCTTCCCCGAGGGCATCCTCGTCCCGAAGATATACGCCGGGAAGAACATCCTCCACCTGCCCACGGTCAAGACGCACGGCCATTCGGTCACGACGGGCGCGGTCAAGAACGCCTTCGGCGGGTTGCTCAAGGAGGTCCGTCACTACGCGCATAAATACATTCACGAGGTCCTCGTCGACCTCCTCTATATGCAGAAGGAGCTTCACCCCGGCCTCTTCTGCGTCGATGGACGGCACCGTCTGCGGCGACGGCGCGGGGCCCCGGACCATGCATCCCGTGACCGGGAACATCATCCTCGCGAGCGGGGATTCCGTGGCCGTCGACGCCGTTGCGGCGAAGATCATGGGCTTCAAGCCGCTGGACATCCCCTACATCCGGATGGCCCACGAGAGGGGGTTGGGTGTCGGCGACCTCCGCGAGATCGAGATCGCGGGCGACGATGTCGCGGACCTGAACCTCGGCTTCAAGACGCGCCGCAGCCTGGTCATCTGGGGCGACCAGATGATCCGCAAGGGCTTCCTGCGCCCCTTCGAAAGGGTCCTCCTTCATTCGCCCCTCGTGTTTTGGGCCCCGTTCGCCTCGAACGTCTATCACGACGTGATGTGGTACCCCACCATCGGTAAGCATCGGGTCCGGAAATTCATGAAGACCGAGTGGGGCCGGCTTTTCAGGAAGTCCTAGCCCCTCACCGACATGGGCCGCGGGGCACCTTGCTTTTTCGCATCCCCGAGCGCGCGCGAAATGTTCTCGAGCCCGGCGCGCAGTTCCTCGGGGGATGGCCAGCCGAAGCCGATCCGCATGAAACGGCGGTCCATCTCGAACCAATGGCCGGGGCCCACGAACGTCCCGTATCTTTCGTTCAGCGTTCTATAGAACAGGTCCACGTCGACGCCCGAATCCTCTTTGATGCGCGGAAAGCAGACGACGCCGCCCCGCGGCTCCACCCACTCGAGCTCTGGCTGTCGGGAGATCCATTCCTTGAGGGTCCCGAACGCCGTTCCGATCTTCCGCCTCATCGCCGGGAGGAACTGCTCCCTGCGCCGCATGAGACGATCCGCAAGTCCCTCGTCAACGACCGACCCGCAGAGGAAGATCTGCTCTTTGGCGGCCAGGAACAGCTCCTGCAGGTCCTTGTCCGTCGTGATGACCCAGCCGATGCGAACGCCGGGCATGCCGTAGGATTTCGAGAGGGAGGCGACGCTGATCGCGCACGGGCTCAGCGAGGCCGCGAGAGGCAACGGCTCGCCGAACGTCATCTCGCGATAAGTCTCGTCCAGGAGGAGCCGGCAACCCGCCTTTTCGGCGACGGCAATGAGGCGGCGCAGCTCTTCGGGACCGAGCACGGTGCCAGTGGGATTGTGCGGGCAGGTGAAGCTGATGAGCTTCGTTTCGCCCGGGCGGACGAGCTCTTCGAGCCGGTCCATATTCACGCGGAATCCTTCCTCGAAGCGCAGGTCGAGGAGGTCCACCTCGCAGCCGATGGCCCGCGGGGTCTCGACGTTCGTCGAATAGTTGGGATGCGCCACGATCATGTGGCTGCCCTTTTCGAGCAGGGAGGTCGCGACGATGAACAGGGCCGCCGCCGCGCCCGGGGTGACGAGGACGTCGCCCGCGCCCAGGCCTTCGCCGTCCGCCGCCAGCGCCTCGCGCAGCTCGGGCCGGCCCGCGTGATCTCCGTAGGCGAGCACGAGCCCGTTCAGGTCCGCGCCGAGGTCCCTCACCGGCATATCGCTCATCGAGCTCTCCGTGAGGTTGAACCTGATATTGCCGGTGCCCACCTGCTCCGGCGATTCGATCTCGATCGGCATCCTTCGGTATTTCATCGCGTTCGTGTCTCTTCCTTACCTTATCTGGAGAACCTTGTGAAGCTGAACGGACAGGCGGATGTTCGCAAGGCCGTCCTTGAGGCATCGCTCGAGGATGCCCATGGCCCTTTTGGCGCTGGCCTGACGGTTCGACTCGGGTTGAAGGATGACGGGCGTCTCTTTCGGGAATTCTTTCCGCAGCCGCTGGACGACCTCGTAGGTCAGCTCCCGGCTGGCGACGAGCTTGACCTCTTTTGCCGCCTTCCGAAAGCGCATCTGATAGAAATAGTCCTCGGGCTTGGGCGAGACCGTATACCAATCCACCGGGAGCAGGCGATCGACTGTCCCGTTGGTTTCGACCTGGACCTTAAGGCCCTCCTTCCTCAGGTCGCGGACGAGCCCGGAGATATCCTGGAGGAGGGGTTCGCCGCCGGTCAGGCAGACCCAGGCGGCGGGGAAGTCGAGGCGGATCTTCCTAACCTCGGCTCCTACGGAATCGCGCGTCCGCATCTCGCCGCCCGTCCGGGCGTACTTCGTGTCGCAGAACGAACAACGGAGGTTACAGCCCGCGAGGCGTACGAATATGGTCGGTTCGCCCTGGCGGAGGCCCTCGCCCTGGACGGACGGAAAGACCTCAGTGATCCTCAGTGTAGGTCGCGGAAGCATCCTCGGATTCCCAAACGGTCACGGCCTTGACCGGGAAGAGTTTCTTGAGCTCGTCGTAGAAGTGGCGGGAGAGGTTCTCGGCCGTCGGGTTGAAGGCGTAGACCTCGTTGAGGTGCGTGTGGTCGGGGAGGACCTCGGCCAATGCCCGTTTGATCTCGGTGAAGTCGACGGCGATCCCGGTCCGGTCGAGCTCCGCCGCCTCGATGACGACCTCGACCTGGAACGTATGGCCGTGGACCTTCTCGCATTTGCCCTTGTATTCGCGTAGGAAGTGCGCGGCCTGAAACTTGTCCCTGACCTTCAGCGTCCAGCCCATGGCTTTCCTCCCTTTCGAAGCCTCGCGACAAGCGGGTCCTCGCGGCCCGCTTCCTTCCAGGCCCGCGCCCGGAGCAGGCAGGACGAGCACGCGCCGCACGGCGCCTCGCCGCCCGAATAGCAGGACACGGAGTGGGCGTAATCCGCGCCGAGGGCGAGCCCCTTCCGGATGATCTCCGATTTGCGGAGGCCCACGAACGGCGCGAGAATGCGCATCCGGGGCGCCCCGAAGGCGGCCCGTGTCCCCGCGTTGACGGCCTTGGCCATCGCCCGGACGAATTCGCGCCGCGTGTCCGGGTAGTTCGGCGAATCGAGGACGTTGAAGCCGCAGATCAGGTCTGTGATGCCCCGGGCTTCGGCCCAAGCCGCGGCGATCGCCAGCAGGATACCATTGCGGAACGGGACATAGGTCGGAGGCGTGCCCGCCTTGAACCTGCCAAGGCCCTTGTGTTTGGGAACGGCGATGGCGGCATCCGTTAGCGCCGAGCCCCCCACCTGACCCAGGTCGAGCCTGAGCACGACGGGCGCCAGGCCGAGCTTGCGTGCAGCCCGCTTCGCCATCCGGATCTCGACCCGATGCCTTTGTCCGTAATCGAACGTCAGCGGGTGGACCCGATCATATCGTTTCCTTGCCCAATACAGGGCGCTCGTAGAATCGATGCCTCCGGAGAACAGAACGACGCAGGATCTCATGATCTCTGTATCCCATGATAGGACAGTGAATGGGCATTTACAATAACCTCTATCCCCTCCCGCGGAAGGATCGCCGCGCCCCTAGTCCTTCGAAGGCGAACCTGGGGCGGTTCTGTTGACAGCCCTCCCCCCGGATGCTATGGTTTTGATTCCGGAACACGATCATGACAGGCGCCTACGAGCTCATCGACAAAGTCGGCCGTGGCCGCGAGCTCGTCGTCCGGGACGATCAGAACACGTTCGAGGAGCTCCTGGATGCCGCCCGGGCGGCCCGGCCGCGGAAGGCGCGATTCGGCCTCCTGGACACCGGGAAACTCGGGGCCGCGGAGCTCGAATGGCTCGGCGAGGCGGGAGCGCGTGTCTTCACGTCCGACGAGGCCCGGCCCGACGCCTCCGAGATCGTCCGCGCCGCCAAGGCCTGCGCCCGCGGCGGGGGAGCGGTCGCCCTCCTCGTGAACGGGCCTCTCGGAGACCGGCACGGCGACCTGGCTCGGGACGGAGTCATCCTCCACGTCTCCAACCGGGAGCGGGTCGCGGATCTTCCCGCGCTGGCGGATCTGGCCGGAGCGGCCGCGGCCGGGAGCGGGTTCCTGGTCTATTATCATCACGGCTCTCCCGTCCCCGAGCTCGCCCGGCTTGCCGCTGCCGGCGCACGCATCCACCTCTCCGACAGGGCCCTCGAGGAAAAGGACCTCGACATCATGACCGCCCTTCTCGAGGCGTCGCGCGCGGGCAGGGGCGAGATCATCGTTTATATAGAAAAGGGGATGCCCGTGCCCTTCCTCGGAAAGCTCTTCGACGCCGGCGCCGTCCTGTTCTTCAAGACCCCTCCGAGCGACCGCCGGTCGCTCATGCGCGGACTCGAGCGGAAGGCCCGGAAGAGACGGCCCGCACCGGGCTCTTTCTACCTGCAGGATGCGTTCCTGCTCTGAAAGCCCTTCCCCGCGCGGGGCCGATGGGTTATAATTCTCTGCTCATGCCAGGAATGAAAATGAACGAACCGAGAGCGACCGTCGACGCCCAGGCGGCTCTGGAGAGGATCCGCAAGGCCGAGGAAGAGGCCGCCGCCATCGTCAGGGACGCTCGGGAGAAGGAAGGCCCGAACCTCATCCAGACCGCGCGGGACTCCGCCCGGAAGCTCCGGGACGAACTTCTAGACCGGGCCCGGAAGGACGCCGATGCTCTGAAGCGCTCCGCCGTCGCCGAGGCCGTGAAGCAGGCCGAAGGGATCCGGGCGGAAACGGAGCGGGAAAAAGCCCGGATGCGAGACCAGGCCGCTCCCCGGATGGCCGCCGCCTCCGAAGAGGCGGAGCGCCGCCTGGCCGCGGTCCTCGAGGGAGGCTCGGTTTAGCCCGTGTCCGTCGCTTCCGTTTCGAAAGTCCACATTTTCGTCCACTCCGGGCGGAAAGCCGAGCTCTTGTCGGCCCTCCAGGAGGCCGGGCTCGTTCACCTCGAAGAGGCGAAATTCGAAGGCGTGGACCTGCGCCGGACCGAGGTCGACGCCTCGGGGGTCGACCGGACTCTCGCCCGGCTCAAGCATGCTCTCGACGTATTCGCCGCCCTGGACGAAACCTCCGGCCTGAAACGCCTCCTCCGCCCGAAGCCCGAACTCTCCCTCAAACTGAAGGCCGAGGCCCTCGGCTTCGGCCACGGCCGCGTTCTCGACGAACTCGAAAGACTCGAATCCGAAGGGAACGCCCTGACGGCCGGGATGAAGGCCCTGGACCGGGAGGCGGATTTCCTCGAGCCGCTCCGCGATCTTGCCCTGCCCCTCGAGGCCTTCCGCGGCACGCGGACGGCCGAGGTCAGGCTCGTCCTCGTCCCCGCCGCCGAAGCGGAGAGGCTCGAGGAGATGGCGGCGAAGAGCCCCATCTGGTTCGAGGTTGTTTTTGGGGACAAGCGTTCCTGCCGTGTCGTCGCGATCTTCCCGCGTGAATCCGTCGACGAGGCCGATGCGGCGCTCGCGGAGCTCGGCGCAATCCCGGTCGACCTCGAGTCCCGAGTCGCTTCCGCCGGCCCCGGAGAAAGGATCGAGGACCTGCTCGCGGCGAACAGGCTCGAGCGCGGCCGGAAGGCGTCCGCCGAGGCCGCGCATGAGGCCGATATCAAAGCCATGACCGTCCATGCCCCGGCCCTGATGTCGGTCTACGATCTTCTGATGAACGATCGGGAGAAGGCCCTAGCCGTCCGGCTCATGGGCGAGACCGAGGCCGTGAGCTGTATCGAAGGGTGGGTGCTGGGCGCGGACAAAGGGCGCCTGGAGAAAAAGGTCGCCGCGGTTTCGGACGTTGCCCAAGTCTGCTTCCGCGAGCCGCTCCCCGAAGAGGAACCTCCGGTTTTCCTGGAGAACCCGAGGGCCGCCCGGCCGTTCGAGATCATCACGAAGCTCTACGGGCTTCCCGAGAAGGGCTATCTCGATCCCACGATCCCGCTCGCGCCGTTCTTCTTCATCTCTGTCGGGCTTTGCGTCAGCGAAGCGGGCTACGGCTTCCTGGTCGCGCTTCTGAGTCTCCTCTACATAAAGTTTGCCCGCCCACGCGGCGGCGCGAAACAGTTTGCCGTCCTTGCCCTGTACCTTGGGATCTCCAATATCATCCTCGGCACGCTGTTCGGCGGCTGGTTCGGGTTCCCCATCCGCTCGCTCCTCCTCATCGATGCCCTGAAGGACCCCATCCCGTTCCTCGGGCTATCGCTGGCCTTGGGCTTCCTCCAGGTGTGGTTCGGGACGCTCCTGAGCATGATCAGCGGTCTCAAGAACAAAACGTACATGGAGGCCATCTTCGTCAAGGGGGGCTGGCTTATCCTCCTCCCGTCGCTCATTCTCTACTTTGTGACGAAGCACCCGGCCGCGGGCATCGCTGCGATCGTCGGGGCCTCGGGCGTCATCTTCTTTGCGGCGCCCAGCCGGAACCCGTTCTCCCGTTTCTTCGGCGGGCTCTACAGCCTTTATGGTATCTCGGGCTACGTCTCCGACACGCTTTCGTATTCCCGCATCCTGGCCCTCGGCCTGTCCACGGGTGTCATCGGCATGGTCATTAATAATCTGGCGCAGACGGCGTTCCGCATCCCTGTCGCTGGATGGGTCCTGGCGCCGCTCATCTTCGTCGGCGGCCACCTGTTCAACCTGGGCATCGGCTTCCTGGGCGGCTTTGTCCATTCGATGCGCCTCCAGTTCGTCGAGTTCTTCACGAAATTCTACAAAGGCGGCGGCCGGCCGTTCACGCCCCTCCGCCTCGAGAACAAATACGTCGAGTTCGTCGAATGACGGAGCGCGAAAATAGAGATAAGGAGGTCACGCGAAGATGACTCTCGGATTATTGTTGGCAATCAGCGGCGGGGCCCTTGCGGTCATCCTGGCCGGCATCGGGTCCGCGATTGGCGTCGGTCTGGCCGGCCAGGCCGCGAGCGGCGTCATGAGCGAGGACCCGGGCAAGTTCGGCGGACTGCTTCTCCTCGTCGCCCTCCCCGGGACGCAGGGCATTTATGGATTCCTGAGCGGCTTCCTGGTCATCCTCAAGCTCGGGCTCATCTCCGGCCAGGTCATCCAGCCGACCGTCCCCCAAGGCTGGGCGATCCTCATCGCCTGCATGCCTGTGGCCTGGGCCGGGTTCATATCGGCTATCCACCAAGGTAAGGTCTGCACGGCAGGCGTCTATATGGTCGCTAAACAGCCAAAGGAATCGGTGAAGCCGCTGGTCATGGGCGCCCTCGTCGAGACCTACGCGGTCCTCGGGCTCCTGGCCACGGTCCTGCTCCTCAACGGCATCAAGCTCCCGTAAGCCGGAACATGAGCCTGGACATCATCATCGCCAAGGTCCTGGACGACGCCCGGGCCGAGGCCGGCCGGATCCTGGCGGACGACCGTCGGAGGGCCGATGAGCTGCGGGCCGAGGAGGCGCGCCGGGCCGAAGACCAGGCCGAGGCCGTGCGGCGCGAGGCAGGGAACGAGGCCGCGCTCGAGGCCGGCCGGATCGTCACCCAGGCCCGCCTGGCAAGGCGCATCGAGCTCCTCGCCGCCCGCAAGGCCCTGGTCAACGAAGCCATCGAACGCGCTCTCGCTAAGAACTCCTTGCGGGACCGCGCCCTGTCGAAGACCGTCGTCTCACGGGACGGGGAGACCGAGGAACCGTTCGACCGGGCAAAGCTCCTCGAGGAGATCCGGTCCGGCCTGGAGAATGCGATCGCCGAGATCCTGAAGATATGAAACGACGCTCTCCGCTCGACTACGCCTATGCCATCGGCCGCGTCCGCGCCTTGGAGACCCGGCTCGTCGGGAAGGCCGTTTTTCGCGAGGCCGCGGGTGCCCCCGACCTCTCCGCGGCGCTGAAGATGATCTGCGAGGCCGGCCGCTTCCTCGACGGTTTCGCGGACGTCCGGACGGCGCCCGGGCTGGACGCGGCGCTCGAGGGGGAGAGGGCCGGCCTCGAAGCCCTGCTCGCCGAGCTCCTAGCCGATACGGGAATCCCGGAGATCATCGACCTGGACTTCCGCCCCCATGAGGCGCTCGCTTTGGCCGAAAGCCTCGGCAGTCCGTTCATCACGGACCACCTCCGGCGCGCGGTCGACCTGGGGAACATCAAGATCTTCTTGCGCGCCCGGCGTCTCGGGCTCGCGGGGGAGAAGTTTGAAGCCATGGTTCTCCGCGGCGGCTTCCTCGACGAAGGACTCTTCGTCCGAGGCTACGCCGCGCCGGATGCCGAGATCGGAGCGCAACTCGCGCCGACGCCGTACGCCGCACTCTGGGAGAACGCCGTAAGGGCGCTCGCCGAGCGGAACACGTTCGTCGACCTGGAACGCGGCATCGAAGACCTCCTGATGGCAGGCCTGCGCCCGGCGCTCACGATGGTCTTCGGCCCGGAGCCGGTCTATGCCTACGGGCTGGCGAAGCGGCGCGAATTCCGCCTCGTCCGCGTCGTGGCCTCCGGCAAGATCAACGGGCTCCCGGCCGCGCTCATCGGGGAAAGGATCAGCGACACGTATGTCTGACATGATGAAGGTCGCGATCGTCGGGGACGCCGCACTCCTTGTCGGGTTCCGGGCCCTCGGGATCAAGGTGTTTTCGCCCGCGAACCCGGACGAGGCGCGGGCTGTGCTGGCGCTGCTCGAAAAGGAGGACATTACGGCCTCTGCCTCCTCCACGAGAGGTTCTTCGGGCCCCTCAAGGAGGAGAGGGAGGCGCTCGGTCGGAAATTCAGCCCCGTCGTCGTGGGCTTTTCGGACTACCAGGACGGCCTCGGACCATCTTGAGGTCATGTTGAGGGAAATGGCCGTGCGGGCCACGGGCTCGGATGCGCTGGTGAAACGGAAGGGATGAACATGCAAGAAGGAAAGATCGTTCGCGTGGCCGGGCCGCTCGTCGTCGCCTCCGACTGCTTCGGCGCCAAGATGTACGACATGGTCAGGATCGGGAGCCTCGGGCTTGATCGGCGAGATCATCGAGCTCAAGGAGGACCGGGCGTACATCCAGGTCTACGAGGATACGACGGGCCTCGGGCCCGGCGAGCCCGTCTCGCTGACCGGCCGCCCGCTGAGCGTCGAGCTCGGGCCGGGCCTCCTCGGCTCGATCTACGACGGCATCCAGCGGCCGCTCGACGGGATCCGGGCCAAAACGGGCGACTTCATCGCGCGCGGCGTCGAGCTGCCTTCGCTCGACCGTGCCAGGAGATGGGAGTTCAAGCCCGCCGTGCAAGGCCGGCGAGACGGTCGGGCAGGGGGACGTCCTCGGCGAGGTCCAGGAGACGCCGCTCATCCTGCATCGCGTCCTGGTGCCCGAAGGCTGCGCCGGCAAGATCGTCGCGATCAAGGCGGGCAGCTTCGGCGTCGCCGAGGTCGTGGCCCGATCGCGACCGCCGACGGGACGAAAGACCTCCCGATGATCCAGACGTGGCCCGTCCGGCGCCGCGGCCCATGGCCGAGCGGCTCATGCCCGACGAGCCGCTCGTCACCGGGCAGCGGGTCATCGACATGCTCTTCCCGATGGCCAAGGGCGGCACGGCCTGCGTGCCCGGGCCCTTCGGCAGCGGCAAGACCGTCGTCCAGCACCAGCTCGCCAAATGGTCCGACGCGCAGATCATCGTCTACGTCGGCTGCGGCGAGCGCGGCAACGAGATGACGGACGTGCTCAGGAGTTCCCCGAGCTCAAGGACCCGCGGACGGGGCGGCCGCTCATGGAGCGGACCGTGCTCATCGCCAACACCTCGAACATGCCGGTCGCGGCCCGCGAGGCGTCCGTCTACACGGGCATCACGATCGCCGAATATTTCCGCGACATGGGCTACTACGTGGCCCTGATGGCCGATTCGACCTCCCGCTGGGCCGAGGCGATGCGCGAGATCTCGGGCCGGCTCGAGGAGATGCCGGGCGAGGAAGGCTATCCGGCCTACCTGCCGTCGCCGCATCGCCGAGTTCTACGAGCGGGCCGGCCGCGTCGATCTGCCTCGGCCGCGACCGCAGGGCCGGCACGCCTCAGCGTCATCGGCGCGGTCAGCCCCGCCCGGCGGCGACCTGTCCGACCCGGTCGTCCAGGCGACGCTCAAGGTCGTCAAGGTGTTCTGGGGCCTCGAGGACACACCTCGCCTACGCCCGGCACTTCCCGGCGATCAACTGGCTCACGAGCTATTCGCTCTACCAGGACGACGTCTGCAGATTATCTGGCCGCGACAACGTCGCCGAGGACTTCGTGGACGCTCAGCCGGTCGAGGCGATGCAGCTTCTCGAGAGAGAGGCCGAGCTCGAGGAGATCGTGCGCCTCGTCGGCGTCGATTCGCTCTCGCCGAAGGACCGGCTCGTCCTCGAGACGGCGCGGACGATCCGCGAGGACTTCCTGCACCAGAACGCCTTCGACGCCGAGGACACCTACACGTCGCCTGCCGCAAGCAGTACCGGATGCTCAAGGCGATCCTCGGTCTCCACCACGCGTGCCCTCAGCGGCGGTCGCCGAGCGGCGTCGCGCTCGAGAAGGTCCTCGAGCTGCCGGTGCGCGAGCGAGATCGCCAAGATGAAGTACCTCCCCGAGGACGAGCGCGCGGCTCGACGAAGTCCCGGCCGCGCTCGACGAGCAGCTCGCGAAGCGTGCCTGCCGGAGCTGCACGGATTGAGGAGGTCACCATGCGCAAGGAGTATCAGACCGTATCGCAACATCGCCGGCCCGCTCATCATCGTCGAGCGGGTCGATGACGCAAGCTACGGGGAGCTCGTCGAGATCGAGCTGCCCGGCGGCGACCTCCGCCGCGGCCAGGTCCTCGAGGTCGACCGGGACAGGGCGCTCGTCCAGGTCTTCGAGGGCACGGTCGGCCTCGACGTCCGCGGGAACGCGCGTGCGGTTCCTCGGCCGCGGCCTCAGCAGCTCGCCGTGTCGCCGGACATCCTCGGCCGGATCTTCGACGGGTCCGGGAAGCCGATCGACGACGGGCCGCAGATCATCCCGAAGAAGACGCTCGACATCAACGGCAGTCCCATCAACCCGTACGCGCGCGACTATCCCGACGGAGTTCATCCAGACCGGCATCTCGGCGATCGACGGCCTGAACACGCTCGTGCGCGGCCAGAAGCTCCCGATCTTCTCCGGGTGCGGGCCTGCCCGCACCCGGACTCGCCGCCCAGATCGCCCGGCAGGCGACGGTGCTCGGCAAGGGAGGAGAAGTTCGCCGTCGTCTTCGCCGCGATGGGCATCACCTTCGAGGAGGCGAGCTTCTTCATCGAGGACTTCCGGCAACACGGGCGCCATCGAGCGCGTCGGTGCTCTTCATCAACCTCGCCAACGACCCGACGATCGAGCGCATCGCCACGCCGCGGGCTGGCGCTGACCGCCGCCGAGTACCTCGCCTTCGACCTGGGACATGCACGTGCTCGTCATCCTCACCGACATGACGAACTACTGCGAGGCGCTGCGCGAGGTGTCGGCCGCCCGCAAGGAGATCCCGGGCCGGCGCGGCTACCCCGGCTACCTCTACACCGACCTCGCGACGATCTACGAGCGCGCCGGGCCGCATCAAGGGCGCGGAAGGGCTCGATCACGCAGATCCCCATCCTGACGATGCCCGAGGACGACAAGACGCACCCGATCCCCGACCTCACCGGCTACATCACCGAGGGGCAGATCATCCTCGAGCCGGGAGCTCCACCGCAAGGGGATCTATCCGCCGATCAACGTGCTGCCGAGCCTCTCGCGGCTGAAGGACAAGGGCATCGGCGCGGGCAAGACGCGCGAGGACCACGCCGACGTCTCGAACCAGCTCTTCGCGTGCTACGCCCGCGGCAAGGAGGCCCAGGAGCTGGCCGTCATCCTCGGCGAGGCGGCCCTGACGGACCTCGACAGGCTCTACCTGAGGTTCGCCGAACGGTTCGAGGACGAGTTCGTGCGGCAGGGCGAGTTCACGGCCCGGACGATCGGCGACACCATTGCCTTGGGCTGGGCCCTGCTCCGCGACCTGCCCGCGGCCGAGCTGAAACGGATCCGCCCGGAATATATAGAGAAGTACTATAAGGAGGCTCACGCTAAAGTTTGAGGCTGCAGGTGATGAAAGAACGGCGGGATATTATGGCCGCGGGCTCGGGTTGGCGCGATGTAGCCGCAGGCTTTAGCCTGCGTGAAGCGCGCAACCTAAAGGTTGCGACCACAGCAAGCGCGGCCGATGATCCCCGTGATATCACCGCAAGCTTCAGCTTGCGTCTTGACAAGCGCAGCCTAAAGGCTGCGGTTACAGAAGACGCCTGTCCAGCGGAAACGCCATGAAGCTCAACGTCAACCCGAACCGAATGGAACTCCTGAGGCTGAGGCGGCGGCTCGCCCTGGCCGAGCGCGGCCACAAGCTGCTCAAGGACAAGCTCGAGGAGATCATGCGCCGGTTCATCGAAACCATCCGGCGGCTCTCGACGCTTCAGGCCGAAGTGAGCTCCGGCCTCGACAAGATCTTCGTTGCCTTCGCCCGCGCGTCCGGAAGGAACTCCGCCGCAGAGCTGGCCCGGCTCGTCCCGGACGGCGTGCTCGACCTCGCCTCCGGGAGGACGCACGTGCTCAGCCTCGCCATCCCATCCTTCACCGTCGAGAATCTCCGCGTTTCCGGTTACGACCTCCTCGAAACGGAGGCCGAAATGGACATCGGCGTGAGGCGGGCCGAGTCCCTGCTTCCAGCCCTCCTGGAGATGGCACGGCTGTGGAAGACCGCCGATCTCCTGTCGTGGGAGATCGAAGTTACCCGCCGCCGCGTCAACGCATTGGAGCACATCCTCATCCCCGGCATCCGTGACGCCATCCATTCCATTTCCGCGCGGCTGGAGGAAATGGAACGGTCGACCCAGGTCCAGCTCATGCGCGTCAAGGAGATCATCCGACACCACTAATGGTGGCTCCGGCGGGCCGTTCTACAGAAAAAAGTGGTCATCCCGTAAAAAATCATTGACAATTCGGAAAATTAGTATATAAATAAAACTGGATGAGATGAAAATAAGAGCGAAGAGAGCATAAAATGATCACTCCCCTCGGTACGTACGTTCACTTGAGTTGCACGCAGAGCTAGGGCGATGAAGATAGCGCTGCTCTATAGCTCGAAGACGGGAATGGAAGCATCGCTCGGCAAGCGTCCCGGGAACGAAAAGCGGGACGAGGAGGACGAACCTCCACCCGACCTGCTTGCTGAATGCGACTCCGACGAGACCATCCAAGCCATTCAGCAAGTTCTCCAGGAGAGATACCAGGTCTTCCCGATCGAGGCCGACGACAAGGCCTACGCGCGTCTCAAGCGGCTGAGGCCGCACCTCGTCTTCAACTTCGCCGAGCGGGTCTTCGGCCCGAACCGGGAGTCCCACATCCCGACGATCTGCGAGATGCTGGAGATCCCCTACACGGGCTCCGACCCGCTGACGCTCGGCATCTGCCTCGACAAGTCACGGACCAAGGAGATCCTCTCCTACTACAGGATCCCGAACCCCGGGTTCTGGGTCGTGGGGTCCGCTGAGAGCCTGCCGCGGGACATCCGCCTCCCGGCCATCGTCAAGCCGATGTTCGAGGGGTCAAGCAAGGGCATCAAGGACAACGCTGTCGTCCGGACGCCGGTCGAGCTCACCGAGCGCGTCGCCGAGGTCGTCCGGCTCTACGACGAGCCGGCCATCGTCGAGCGGTTCCTCGGCGGGCGCGAGTTCACGGTCGGCGTCCTGGGAAATCATCCGGACATCGAGGTCCTGCCGATCGTCGAGATCGACCACTCCCAGCTCCCGCCGGGGGCGACGCCGATCTATTCCTACGAGGCCAAGTGGATCTGGGACACGCCGGCCAAGCCGCTCGAGATCTTTCACTGCCCGGCCGACATCCCGGGGGAGCTCCGGCGCCGCATCGAGCACCTCGTGACGCGGACGGTTACGGTCCTCCGCATCCGCGACTGGTGTCGCATCGACGTCCGCTGCGACGACGCGGGCGTGCCCAACATCCTCGAGGTGAACCCGATCCCCGGCGCCCTCCCGAATCCCGAAGACAACTCCTGCCTGCCCAAGGCGGCCCGGACCGCCGGCTACACATATTCCGGCCTGATCCACCGCGTGGTGGACGAAGCCTGCGGTCGGTACGGACTGAAGCGGACGGCCGCGCGTCCGGCCGCCGCGGAGGCTTACGCCCAGGCCGAAATGAAACCATGAACCGTCCCCTCCCGCGGGTGGGCATCGTCTTCAACGCTTACGAACCCCGGCCCGTCAATACCGGTGAGCGGCTGTCGGAAGAGTCCGTCGCGGAGATGGCCAACCAGGTCCATGCGGCCGTCAAATCGCTGGGCTACGATGTGACGCTCATCCCCCTCCAGCGGAGCCTCCTGAACTTCCTGGGCCGGATCAAGGAACTCGACCTGGACGTGCTCGTCAACCTCTGCGAGGGGTTCTACGGGCGCCCGCAGTGGGAGTCCAACGTCGCGGGCGTTTTCGAGCTCCTCGGGATGGGCTTCACCGGCAGCGACTCCAAAACCCTCGCCCTTTGCCAGGACAAGTTCAAGGCCAAGGCCATCCTATCCGCCCGCGGCCTGCCGACGGCTCCGAGCCAGCTCGTGACGGAACCCGGCCAAGCGCTGGCGATTCGCCTGCCGGTCATCGTCAAGCCGAACTCCGAGGACGCCAGCCTCGGCATCTATCCCGAGTCCGTCGTCCGCGACGCCGCGAGCTTCGCCGTCCAGACCCGCCGGGTCCTGGAAAGATACAATCAGCCGGCCCTCGCCGAGGCGTTCATCGACGGGCGCGAGTTCAACGTTTCGGTCTACGAGAACATGGTCCCCGAGGCCCTGCCGGTTTCGGAGCTCGATTATTCGGCGATGCCCGAGTCGACGCCGCGCATCTGCAGTTACGAGGCCAAGTGGTTCGAGGACCATGTCCTCTACAATGCCACGCCGCCGATCTGCCCGGCGCGGATCGACGACGTGCTTAGCACGAACCTCCAGGCCGCGGCCGTGGGCGCCTTCCAGGCCCTGGGCTGCCGGGATTACGCCCGCGTCGATTTCCGGATGGACGGGAAGGGCCGGCTCTTCATTCTCGAGATCAATCCCAACCCCGACATCAGCCTGAACGCCGGGTTCGCCCGGGCCCTCAAGGCCGCGAACGTGCCCTACGAAGCCTTCTGGAAAACGATGATCGGAAACGCCCTGAAACGTAAAGAGGCCCATGATACGCCCGATGTCGCCGCCCGATAAGCCGGCCGTGATGGCGATCATCCGGGAAACGGACATGTTTACCCCCGCCGAGGTCGTCGTGGCCGAGGAGCTCATCGACGCCTATCTCGAAACGTCCGACCAGAAGGACTACGACGTCGTCGTGTCCGAAAACGCGGGGGGCGGCGTCGTTGGATACATGACGTGGGGCCCGACCCCGCTCGCCGAGAACGTTTACGACCTCTACTGGATGGCCGTGTCTCCCCACGAGCAGGGCCGGGGCCGCGGCAAGGAGCTCGTCGCGTGGCTCGAAGACAAGGTCCGCGCCCTGGGCGGCCGGATGATCATCATCGAGACGGCCAGCCAGCCCAAGTACCATCCGACGCGGGAGTTCTACCTGCGGCTGGGATATAAGGAAGTCGCCCGCGTCCCCGATTACTACAAGCCCGGCGACGACCGTATCATCTATACCAAGCGCGTCGGATAAGAATACCTCCTTTGAAGGAACTTGTGTGCGGCGATGAGGGCCGCCCTTCTCCCCCCCCCGGCCCACATCAATGATTTAAGCTCAAATTGCCGAAAGGTATTCGCTGAGGCCGGTCTTCTTAAGGAGGCCCAAGGCCTCGTCGTTCGCGAGGCCGCGCTTTTGTTTGAACGACTCGAGGATCCTGACGATGGACAGGCCCACCTCGGCGGTCTGCCCGGCCATGTTCGGGCGGCTCTTGACGTAAGCGATGGAATCGTAGAGGACGGCGTTGGCCTCGCCGTAGGTGATCGGGTTCCGCCGCCCGTTGGCGCGGACCCAGCCGGGCCGGCTCAGGGCATCGTTGACATGCGACTGGATGAGGAAGGTCGCCCGGCCGATGAGCTTGAGGTTGCTCGGGCTGACATTGGTCATCGTATTGCCGACGACCTTGCCCAGTTTGGCCATGATCGCCGTCGAATGGGCGTTGAGGAGCATCTTGACCCCGACCTGCGCTTTCAGCCCGAACGGATCGTTCGCGGCGCTGATTCTCAGGGGGACGACGCGCGGGGCGGGGGTGTTCCCTGCCGCTGTCTTGCGAAGCGACCCCTCGATCGCGGCGACTTGATTTTCGGAGAGGTCCGTTGCCAGCACCAGGAACGTCGCGGCGCCGCTCGAGGCTGAAAGATCCACAAAACGCCTGAGATAGGAATCGGGCGTGTCGAGCCCGGCCGCTTCCCCTCCGAGGGCGACCGCGACGCCAACGTCCCCGGCGGCGGGGCCCCGGTCCTTCAGGTTCCGGCTCGAGAACGAAAGGTCGTAGAGGTCCGCCTGGTCGTTCCCGGCCTTCTTCAAGCTTTCCAGGGCCGCCGTCCGCAGGTAGGGATCGCCGATCTTCTCCTCGAAAGGCTTGCGGTAGAATTCCGGGTCGAGCCCGCGGAACGGGCGTCCGAGGAAGGCGAGCCAAGCGGACCGCGGGTCGGACGCTTCCGCCCAGACCTGGATCCAACATTTCCGCTTCGGCTCCCGGACCGTGTCCAGCGGGAGGAGGCGGAACGTCGGGCTCCGCTCCGTGGCGTCGGTGAAGACCGTCACGAGCCCTTCCCCGGCGAAGTAGGTCGAGAAGCGGCCGGCCGTATAGGCGGCGGACTCGGCGTCCGTGAACGGAACGATCGCCGGGACGGCGTCCTTGACCGAGTCGAGGACGCGCCGGAAGCTCCGGAGGACGGTCGCGAGGTCCCATGCGCCTTCGAACCCGATACGGCCGAGCTCTTTCGCCGACAGGGTGCGCCCGAGCGCCCTCCGGACCGCGGTCTCGAGCACGGCCCCGACGACGTATGTCTCGCTCGTCGTGGCCTGCATCCGGGTCGAGCCGGTGATCGACTGCGGCCCCGTGGTCAGGTTGATGCGGGTGATCCCCGGCTCCTCGATGACCCGGCGACTGCGGGTGAACGGGAGGAGCTTCTCGTCGGGGTTGTTATAGACGAAGTAGAGGCTCTTGCGGCTCTCGGCGGGGTCGTAGCCGGGGGCGGCCTTCCACTGGTCGAGGGCCGCGAGAACGGTACCGATGACCGACGACGTTTCGCCGCCCTCGGTGACGCAGATGACGACGTCGCTCTTGCGGACGCCCCGGTCTTCGAGCTGGAGCCGGCCGATGAGCAGGAGATCCTCGAATCCCTCGAGCGAGGAGATGAGGGCCCGGTCGGCGCCGGTCATCTCGCCGATGAGACGATCCTCGATGTCCGCGCCGACCGACGGCGCGAGCTTCTTCCAGAGCTTGTCGTCGGTCTTGACCTTCCGCCAGAAGGGCCGCCAGAAGGCGCTCTCCATTTGCTTGGCAAGGCGTCCGGTGGCCCCACAGCCGTAGACGTAGACCTTCCGGCCCGAGAGGACGGCTGCCTCGACCGCCGCCGCGGCCGCCTCGAGCGCCCGCGTGTCCCCGGCCAGGGCGTCGAGCCGCGCGGCGACGTCCTCGTCCACCGAGAAGAGCATCCGGAGGCCGGCGGCCGTGTCCTTCCGGACTCGCTCGCCGAGGTTCCAGGTCTTGGGATGCCGCTGTTCGGTAAGCAGGGTGTGCAGCTGGAACTGCGTCTTGTTCTGGACATAATCGATGGACTCCGGCGAAGCCTGGAGGCCCAGGAGCTTCAGGAGCCCCATCTCGCCTTCCTGCGGCGCCGGGCCGACTTCCTGGCGGGCGTCCTGGGACGTGGGCGCCGAAAGAAGCGGAGACGTCGAGAGCAGGACGGCGGAGGCCGTGATCAGCGCGAACAATGCCGCAAGCGCCCGATCGGATTTTGCGTAGGCCATGAGCTTCACCTCAAGCCTCAGCCGGCGGCCGAGGTCAAATCCCGTTCTTCTTCCCGTACTGGTGCGTGTCGTCGACGATGTCCGACTCCTTCCAATCCTTGATCCACCCCTCGATGGGGAAGACCTTCGGCGTCCCGGACTCGGTCGAACAGACGACGCGGCGGAGGCCCGCGTTGATGATCATCTTCTTGCAGATGAAGCAGGGGAAGGCGTCGATGGGCTTGGCCGACATGGGGTCGCTCCCGAAGAGATACATGTCGCCGTTGAGGAGGCTGACGCCCGCGCGGGCGGCGTTGATGATGGCGTTCTGCTCGGCGTGGACGCTCCGGCAGAGCTCATAGCGCTGGCCGTGGGGGATGCCGAGCCGGTCCCGGAGGCAGAAGCCGTGGGTCAGGCTGTCCTTGGTCTTCCGGGGGGCGCCGGCGTAGCCCGTCGAGACGATCTGGTCGTCGCGGACGATAATGGCCCCGAAGGCGCGCCGGAAGCAGGTGCTCCTCTTCGAAACCTCGCCGGCGATGCCGAGATAGTAATCGTCCTTGGACACGCGCGCGCTGGTCATAGGCACTCCTCCACTTTCCGCCGGAGATCTTCGAGCGTTCCGTCGTTCACGACGCGCCGGTCGGCGACGGCCATGCACAGGGCGAGCCGCTGGCCGGTCTCGTTCCCGGCCATTTCGCTCTCTTCCTTCACCCGGAATTCCTCGAGGGTGTCCGCGGACTCGTCCCGGCCCCGGGCCTTCGCCCGGGCGAACCGGATCTCGATCGGGGCATCGATGGAGATGAGGACGAATCCCTCCTGCCGCCTCAGGAATTCCAATTCGCCGGGGTTCCGGATGCTGTCGATGACGGACGGCCCCCGGACCTTGTCCATCGTCCGGCGGGCGAGGACGTCCGAGCCGAAGCGGCCGCGGAGCTCGTTGCCGACCGCGATGAGATTGTCCCGGCTCGCCGGGAGGCCCCGGGCGGCGAGTTCCTCCCGGAGGACGTCCGAAAGGGAAAGGTACGCGTAACCCCGCGTCCCGAGGAAGGCCGCGGCCTCGCCTTTGCCGGCGCTGTTGGTTCCCGTCAGCCCGATGAGGGCCGGTTTGGCGCGATGTCCCATGGTTCTAGCCCGCCGGGGTTTCCGCGTCCTTCTTCCGCCGCCGCTCCTTGTTCCGGCGCACGACGAGGGCGATCAGGATGCTGATCCCGTAGAGCCCGATCATCGGGACGGCTACGATGCTCTGGGTGATCGCGTCCGGCGTCGGCGTGATGACCGCGGCGATGATGAAGATGACGAGGACGGCGTACTTGAAGTTGCGGACCATCCAGCCGGCCGTGACGACGCCGATCTTGGACAGGAAATAGATGAGGGTCGGGAGCTCGAAGACGAGCCCGATGCCCAGCAGGACGCGGATGGCGAATGTGAAGTACTGGTCCACCGTGATGACAGGCTGGAAGTCGGAGCCGAGCTGGAGGAAAAAGCGGCAGGCCCAGGGAAAGACCATGAAATAGGCGAAGAGAATGCCGAGGACGAAGAAGACCGTCGTGAAAAAGACAAACGGGAAAACGTAACGCTTCTCCTTTTGGTAGAGGCCCGGGGCGACGAAGTACCAGATCTGGAGGAAGACGAACGGGGAGGTGAAAATGAGGGCGGCCAGGAAGGCGATCTTCATGTAAAGCATGAAGGGGGCGGTCAGATGGGTGAAGGCGAGCTTCGTCCCCGCGGGCAGGTATTGGGTCACCGGACGGGCGATGATCTTATAGAGGTCCTTGGCGAAGATCCAGCAGGGGATGACGGCGATGAACACTCCGATGAAGATGTTGAACAGTCTTTTCCTGAGATCTTCGAGATGCTCGAGGAAGGTCATCTCGTCAGGAGACTTTTTTTCCTTCCTCGGCGCCATCTTTGGGGGGGTCCTTTTTCTCTGGGTCCTTGAGAATTTCGTTCTTGAAGCCCGTGACCTCGTCCTTGATGCCGGAGAGGCCGTCCCGGAGGTCCTGGGCGGCGTCCTTGATCTCGGAGGCCTGGATCTCGTCCTCGATCCGGCCCTTGATCTCCTCGGAGGTCCGCTTGAACTCGCGGATGGCCTTGCCGACGGACTTTCCGATCTCGGGGAGTTTCTTCGGCCCGAAGACCAGGAGGGCGACGATGAAGATGAGAACGAGCTCCGCGGGCCCAATGCTTCCGAACATACGCTCAATATAGACGGTCGAGCGGGCTAAGTCAATAAATCCCCCCGGCCCCCCCTTTAGCAAAGGGGGGAAGACCAAATCCCCCCAACCCCCCTTTAGGAAAGGGGGGAATCTATAGAGCCGGGCCTCGCATAGTTACCCCCCCCCATAGACCCGGGCCCGGCTTGGGTTACCCCCCTTTGAAAAAGGGGGGCGAGGGGGGATTTGCCGAGTCTCCACAGATCCTCCTTCAGGAAAGGGGGGCATTATTGCTTTGCTATCACACAGTAAATTCCCGTCCGTTTACAACCTTTCCGCCTTTTGATAAGATGACATGTGGTATCGAAAGCCTAAAGCCATGAAAAAGAAGGCCTTGGTCCTTGCCGTCGCCCTCCTGGCGCTCGTCCGCCTCCCGGCCCGGGACGAGGACCTCTGGGCGGCTTCGCTCAACAAGGTCCGGTCCATCGTCACCATCCTCGAGAACGGCTATTACAAGGCCTTGGACCACGAAAAGCTGGCCTACGCCTCCGTCCGGGGCCTCCTCGAGACCCTGGACCCCCACTCCTACTTCCTCGAGCCCGAGAACTTCGCGCGGATGCGCGAGGACTACGTCGGGAAGTACTTCGGGGTCGGGATGCAGATCCAGAAGCAGGAGGACCGGCTGGTCGTCATCGCCCCGATCGAGGGGGCCCCGGCTTGGCGGCTGGGCGTCCAGCCCGGCGACGTCATCTCCGAGATCGACGGCGAGAGCACGAAGCCCATCTCGAGCTTCGACGCCATGCAAAAGCTCCGGGGGGAGAAGGGGACCAAGGTCCGGATCATCCTCGTCCGGGATTCCCTGGACAAGCCCATCGAGCTGACCATCATCCGGGAGGAGATCCCGCTCTACAGCGTGCCCTACGCGTTCATGCTGGACGCCGACACCGGCTACATCTTCATCCGGACGTTTGCCGAGGCCACCGACACCGAGCTCGGGGAGAAGCTCCGGAAGCTCACGGGCCTCGGGATGAAGAACCTGGTCCTCGACCTGCGGGGCAACACCGGCGGCCCGCTCGTCTCGTCGATCGAGGTTTCCGACGAGTTCCTCCCCAAGGGCGCCTCGGTCGTCTCGATCCGCGGGCGGAACAGCTCCTACAACAAGGACTTCTGGGCCCTGCGCGACGGCCAGTACGAGAAACTGCCCCTCGTCATCCTTATCGACCAGGGGACAGCCAGCGCTTCGGAGATCGTCAGCGGCGCCGTCATGGACAATGACCGGGGCCTCATCGTGGGCCACGACTCCTGGGGCAAAGGTCTCGTCCAGACGGTCTTCCCGCTTTCGACGAACATGGCCGTGGCCATCACGACGGCCAAATACCTGACCCCAAGCGGCCGGGCCATCCAGAGGGACTACAGTCATATCGAGGATTACCTCATGGGCAAGCAGGCCCCGACCGAGAGCCGCGAGATCAAGTACACCCTCAAGGGGCGCAAGGTCCTCGGCCAGGGCGGCATCTCGCCGGACTATGCGGTCGCGTCCTCGCTCAAGCCGCTGACGTTCGAGCTCATGGTCCGCGGCGCCTACTTCGGCTACGCCCGCAAGTTCACCCAGCACCGGACGCCGCTCTCCGCAAAGTTCGTCTTCCCCGCGGACAAGCGGGAGGCCGGCGCGGCCGGCAAGGTCGTCATCGGCGACACGTTCGTCGCGGGTCCCGAGGTCCTGGAGGATTTCAAGGCCCACGCCCGCGCGGCCGGGATCACCTTCGAGGACGACAAGTTCAAGGAGGCGGAGGGGGAGATCCGGCGGGAGCTCGAGAGGGAGATCTCGTCGGCCCTCTGGGGCGTCGAAGAGGGGATCCGGGCCTACCGCGGGTCCGACCCCGTCGTGGCCAAGGCCCTGGAAGTCATGCCCGAAGCGGCGAAATTCGTCGAATAACTTTGGGAGAGGGGGTCGTTATGAAGATCGCGCTTGCCTCGGACCACGCCGGATACGAGCTCAAGAAGGCCGTTGCCGACCACCTCGCCGGCCGGGGGATCGATCACGTCGACTTCGGCTGCGGCCCGGGGGAGAAGGTCGATTACATCGATTTCGGGGCCCGGGCGGCGGGGGCCGTCGCCGCGGGGGAATGCGACCGCGCCGTCCTCGTCTGCGGGACCGGCATCGGCATGGGCATGGTGGCCAACAAGTTCAAGGGCGTCCGCGCCACCCCGTGCTGGAACGAATTCACGGCGGAGATGACCCGCCTCCATAACGATTCGAATTGCCTCACGCTGGGCGGGCGCGTCCTCACGGCCGAGGAGGGAGTCCGCTTCGTCGATATCTGGCTGGAGACGGCGTTCGAGGGGGGCCGCCACGCCGCCCGCCTCGCCAAGCTCCGCGAGATCGAGAACCGGAATTTCAGGTAATACCTTATTCATAGGAGCCGTCATCATGTCTTCGCTCGCCGAAAAGACCCGGGCTCTCGCGGCGCGGGTCTCGAAGAACAACACCTGGCGCCAGCGGGAGTGCTTCAACCTCATCCCGTCGGAATCCACCCCGTCCCTCCTGGTCAAGATGTGCGAGATCTCGGACCCCTCCGGCCGGTACGCCGAGCACCGGACGATGAAAGGCGAGGAGGTCTATTTCTACCAGGGCACCGACTTCATCCGCGACGTCGAGGTCGAGGCCCGGGCCGAGCTCGCGAAGTTCTTCGGCTGCGGCGAGGTCGAGCTCCGGCCGATTAGCGGTCAGATGGCCAACGAGGTCGTCTTCAAGGGGATGGTCAAGTACATCAACCGCGGCAAGGCCGAAGGGACGCCCTCGCGTCGCTTGCGGCTCGTCATGAACAACGACCTGACCAAGGGCGGCCACCTCAGCTCCCAGCCGATGGGCGCCCTCTTCAACTTCGTCGAGGAGGACCCGGCCACCGGCAAGGAGCGGGTCGTCCACCTTCCAGTCCTCCCCGACAATCCTTACAAGCCCGACCTCGACGCACTCGCCCAGGTCCTCCGCGACAACAAGCCCGAGCTCGTGGTTTTCGGCAAGAGCATGTTCATCTACCCGGAGCCGGTCCGGTTCGTCGCCGGCATCGTCAAGGACTGGGCCGAAAAGCCCGTTCTGATGTTCGACATGGCCCACGTCCTCGGCCTGTACGGCGCGTTCCAGGAGCCGCTTGCCGAGGGGGCGAACGTCGTCACCGGCAGCACCCACAAGACGTTCTTCGGGCCCCAGCGCGGGCTCATCGCGGGCAACTTTCCGCAGGGGGCTCCTCTCCGCAACCTGTGGCTGGACATCAAGGCCCGGGCGTTCCCCGGCTCGACCTCGAACCACCACCTCGGGACCCTCCTCGGCCTGCTGATGGCCGCCTACGAGATGAACGAGTTCAAGGCGCCCCTCCAGAAGCAGGTCCGGGCCAACGCCAAGGCGTTCGCCGCGGCCCTCAGGGACAAGGGGATCCCGGTCGAGGGCGA
This sequence comes from Candidatus Aminicenantota bacterium, assembly GCA_963813235.1. Taxonomy (GTDB): domain Bacteria; phylum Acidobacteriota; class Aminicenantia; order Aminicenantales; family Saccharicenantaceae; genus JALHVH01. Next base: position 69,295 of record CAWEYF010000012.1, read on the forward strand.
CCCGCGCGACGGGTTCACCGAGACCCACCAGGTCCTCATCCGGGTCAAGCCGTTCGGGGACGGGATGGCCATCGCCCGCCGCCTGGAGGAAAACAACATCCTGACGAACTACCAGGCCCTGCCCGACGACGAAACGTTCCTCGTCTCGAGCGGCATCCGGATGGGCGTCCAGGAGATGACCCGGTTCGGGATGACGGAGAAGGATTTCGACACGCTCTCGGGCTACCTCGCCGACTGCGTCATCCGGGGGAAGTCGGTCAAGGACGAGGTCGCCGCCTATAGGCGGAACTTCCTCGAGATGACATATTGCCTGCCCGCGCGGGAGGCCGTGCCGCTCGCGGCGAAGGTCTTCCGAAGCGCATTCCCGGGCCCGGCCTTTGCGGACCTCTTCCTGGAGAACCTGCGGGCGGCGGCGGGGGATTGACGTGAATCGAAGCGCGTTTGGACACGGAGGCAGAGGATGAAGATACTCGTCGTCGGCTCCGGAGGCCGGGAGCATGCCCTGGCCTGGAAGATCAAGCAGAGCACGCTCTGCGAAACGCTGTTCTGCGCCCCAGGGAACCCCGGGACGGAGGCCCTCGGGACGAACGTCCCGATCGCGGACACGGACATCCGGGGCCTGTCGGCGTTCGCCGAGAAGGAGGGCATCGACCTGACCGTCGTCGGCCCCGAGGCCCCGCTCAGCCTGGGGATCGTCGACGAGTTCGAGGTCCGGGGACTGCGCGTCTTCGGCCCGCGGAAGAAGGCGGCCGAGCTCGAGGGGAGCAAGATCTTCGCCAAGCAGTTCATGGAGCGGCACAAGATCCCCACCGGCCGGTTCAAGATCGCCGACGGCCATCGAACAGGCCCTGAGGATCATCCGCTCCGGCGAGTTCGGCTACCCGCTCGTCATCAAGGCCGACGGCCTGGCCGGCGGCAAGGGCGTCATCGTCTGTCAGAGCCCGAAGAAGGCCGAGGAGACGGTGGCGGAGATGATGGTCCAGAAGAAGTTCGGCGCCGCGGGCAAGCGCGTCCTCGTCGAGGAGTTCCTGCGCGGTCCCGAGGTGTCCTTCATCGTCATCTCCGACGGGGCGCGGGTCCAGGTCCTGGCGAACGCCATGGACCACAAGTCCGTCTACGACGGGGGCAAGGGGCCGAACACCGGCGGCATGGGGGCCATTTCCCCGTCGCCGTTCATGACCGAAGAGCTCTATGCGGCCGTGATGGAGTCCATCGTCTTCCCGACGGTGACCTGCATGATCGAGGAGGGCCGCACGTTCAAGGGCGTCCTTTACTGCGGCCTGATGCTGACCACCGACGGGCCGAAGGTCCTCGAATACAACTGCCGGTTCGGGGACCCCGAGACCCAGCCCCAGATGCTGAGGCTCGAGAGCGACCTCGTCGAGCTCCTCCTGGCGGCCGTCGACGGCGAGATCCTCCGCGACGAGGTCCGCTGGAGCCGGAAGCCCTCGGCCTGCGTGGTCCTGGCCTCGGGCGGCTACCCGCTCAAGTACGAGAAGGGCAAGGTCATCACGGGCCTCGAAGAGGCCGCCGCGGCGCCCGGGGTCGTCGTCTTCCACGCCGGGACGGCGTCGGAGGGCGGGAAGGTCCTGACGAACGGCGGTCGCGTCCTCGATGTCTGCGCCTCGGAGGCGACCCTCGAGGAGACGATGAAGAAGATCTACGAGGCCGTCGGGAAGATCTATTTCGAAGCCATGCATTTCCGGCGCGACATCGGCGCCGCGAAGGAGGAGTGACCGTGAGCGTGACCGTGTTCCTGGGGAGCGAATCCGATTTCGACGTCATCGAGGGGGGCCTGGACATCCTGAAGGAATTCGGCGTGCCGTTCACGCTCGAGGTGACCTCGGCCCACCGCTCGCCCGAGCGGACCCTGCGCCTGGTCAAGGAGGCCGAGGCGCACGGGACGGCGGTCTTCATCGCCGTGGCCGGAAAGGCCGCCCACCTCGCGGGCGTCGTCGCCGCTCACACGGTCCGGCCGGTCATCGGCGTTCCGGTCGAGGGCGGGGCCCTGGCCGGGATGGACGCCCTGTTCTCGACGGTCCAGATGCCCAAGGGCATACCGGTGGCCGCGGTGGCCCTCGGCAAGGCCGGCGGGGCGAACGCCGCCCTGCTCGCCGTCGAGATCCTGGCCGTCGGGGACGCCGGGCTCCGGGATAAACTCGTCGCCTATCGGAAGAAGATGGCCGAGAAGGTCGAGGCGAACTCGAGGAAGCTCCAAGAGAAGATATGACCTCGTTCGCCGTCCGTAGCTTCGGCTGCCGGGTCAACCAGGCCGAAGCCTTCGGCTGGGTCGAGGAGCTCCGGAAGGGCGGGCTGCGGCTCGAGGAGGATTCGGAGCGCGGGGACTTTCTGCTTGTCAATTCCTGCACCCTGACCGGGCGCGCGGACAGAGACGTGCGGCGGTTCATCCGCCGGGCGGCCCGGGAGAACCCGAAAGCGCGGATCGTCGTGACAGGATGTTTGTCCGGGCAGGCGTCCGAGGGATTCCGGCGGATGCCGGGCGTCTGGACGGTCGTCCCGAACGGCGGCAAGGACGGGCTCGCCGCGAAGGTCCTCGAGGCGGCCGGGGCGCGGGGCGGAGAGGCGGCCGAGGTTTTGGACGCCGTCCCCTACCGGGCGCGAGCTTTCCTCAAGGTTCAGGACGGCTGCGATTTCCACTGCGCATACTGCGTCATCCCCGGCGTCCGCGGGAAGAGCGAGAGCGTCGCCGGCGACGACGTCGTCGGGCGCGTACGGGCGCTCGTCGCGGACGGCTATCGGGAGATCGTCCTGGCCGGCATCCACCTCAGCTCCTACGGGTGGGACCTCGCGCCGGGAAGCTCGCTCCTCGGGCTCCTCGGGCGCATCGAGGCGGTCGAAGGGCTCGGGCGGGTCCGCCTGAGCTCGCTCGATCCGCGGTTCCTGGACGAGCGGCTTGCGGCGCACGCCGTGGCGAGCCCGCTCATCGCGCCGCATTTCCACCTGTCGCTCCAGAGCGGGTCGGCAAAGATCCTGCGGGCGATGGGGAGGGCATCGAGCCCCGAGTCCTACGAGGCGGTCCTTGCGGGCCTGCGACGCCGGTCGCCGAACGCAGCTCTCGGCGCGGACGTCATCGTCGGCTTTCCGAGCGAGACGGACGAAGAGTTCGATCGGACGCGGGAGTTCCTCGAACGTTCGCCGCTGACCTATCTTCACGTCTTCCCCTTCTCACCGAGGGAGGGGACGCCCGCGGCGGAGATGGAGCCGGTTGACGAGAGGGTCAAGGGAGTGCGAGCCGATATTCTGCGGGACCTGTCGCGGTCGAAGGACCACGCCTTTCGGGCGGGATTCGTCGGGCGCGAGCTCGAGGCCGTGGTCATCGCTCGGAAGGGGCGCGGCGCCGAGGTCCTGACGGGAAACAATATCCGGGTTGCCGTCCCGGACTGCGGAGCCTCACGCCGGGAACTCGTTACGATCCGCATCGTCGCGGCTTGCGCCGACGAAACCTGCGGCGTCGTTGCGATGTAGCCGCTGGCTTCAAAATCCCCCCAACCCCCCCTTTAGGAAAGGGGGGAAAGTTCCGAGGCTTCGGTCTGCGCCTTATGCAGCCGCAGACTTCAGTCTGCGCTTTAACCCGCGTCTTGCTTGTTGTAGCCGCTAAACTGCGGTGTATCCCCCTTTGTAAAAGGGGGTACTAAGGCTACGGAAGCCCCCGTTGTTGACCCCCCTCTGTAAAAGGGGATAACTAAGGCTACGGAAACTCCTGTTGTTGACCCCCCTTTGTAAAAGGGGGGTGGGGGGGGGGATTTCCGGGTCTGCGGCTTGCCGCGCGGACCAATAGTGTGTATATGTTAAAAGCGTAAATGTCCATGCAAAGAATTCACGTCCTGCCGCCGGAGCTCGCCGGGAAGATCGCGGCCGGGGAGGTCATCGAACGGCCGGTCTCGGTCGTCAAGGAGCTCGTCGAGAATTCCCTCGACGCCGGGGCGACCGAATTGCGCGTCGAGCTGGCCGACGGCGGGAAGAAGCTCATCACCGTCCGGGACAACGGCCAGGGCATGTCCCCGGAGGACGCGGCCGTGGCGTTCCGCCGGCATTCGACGAGCAAGATCGCCCGCGAGGAGGATCTCGAGAGCATCGCGACGCTCGGCTTCCGGGGCGAGGCGCTGGCGAGCATCTCGTCGGTCTCCCGCATCCTGCTCAAGACCTCGAACGGCGAGGGAGACCGCGGGACGGGCATCGAACGGGAAGGGGAGAAGCTCGTCGGGGTCACGGACGTCGCGTTCCCGAAGGGGACGGCGATCGAGGTCCGGGACCTGTTCTTCAACCTCCCGGCCCGCCGCAAGTTCCTCCGCTCCGACAGGTCCGAGCTGGGCGCGATCGCGAAATACCTGACCAATGCGGCCCTGGCCTCGCCCTCCGTGCGGTTCGTCCTGTCCCAGGCCGGGCGGACCGTCCTCGATTGCCCGGCCGTGGCGGGACTGCGCGAGCGGATCTTCCAGCTTTACGGGCGGGATGTCCTCGACGGCCTGATGGAGGTCGATTACACGGAAACGGGATGCCGCGTCCGGGGGCTTGTGTCCCGGCCGCTCAAAGGGCGGGCGGACCGCAACCGTCAGTTCTTCTTCGTCAACGCGCGGCCGGTCAAGGACCGGACGCTCCAGGCGGCCCTGAATCAGGCCTTCTCGGGGCTCCTCGAGAAGGACCGGTCGGCCGAAGCGTTCCTTTTCCTGGACGTTCCTTACGGCGAAGTGGACGTCAACGTCCATCCGGCCAAGGCCGAGGTCCGGTTCCGGGATTCCCAGGCGATCTTCCGCCTCGTCCTGCGGGGCGTCGAAAAGGCCGCGCTCCGGGTGAGCGGCATCAAGGAGGTCGGCGGCCCCGCGGCCGGGGAAAGGGCGGGGAGCCCGCGGACGCGGGTCGACGAGCCGGGCCTGCCGATGCCGTTCGGCCGGGAGTGGGCCGTCGGGAAACGCCGCGCCCGGAGGCGGCGAAGCGCGCGCCGCGCCGGAGGCCGAGATCGCCGCGGACGGGCCCCATGGTCTTGGGGCAATATCTCGACATGTACATCGTCGCGGTTTCGGATGAAGGGCTCCTCGTCGTGGACCAGCACAACGCCCACGAGCGCATCCTGTATGAGAAATTCCTCGAGATCGACAGGACCAAGTCGTGGCCGCGGAAGATGCTCCTCGTCCCCGAGATCATTGAATTTGCCCCGTCGGAGGCCCTGGCCTTCGAGGAGAACAGGGCCCTCCTCGAGGAGGCGGGTTTCCTCATTGAGCCGATGGGCGGGCGGAGCTTCGCCCTCAAGGAATACCCGGAGGTCTTCCGGGACGGGGAGGCCCGGGAGGCGTTCCTGGGACTGCTCGAGGAGGTCGGGCGGACGAAAGCGGCCGGGCGCCGGGAGAAGCTCCTGGCGACGATGGCCTGCAAATCGGCCATCAAGGCCGGAGAGCCTCTTCCCATGGCCAAGATGGAATACCTCGTCGAGGAGCTGTTCAGGGCCGCCAACCCGACGCTCTGCCCCCACGGCCGGCCCGTCGTGGTCAAGCTCGACCGCTCCGCCATCGCCAAGGGACTCGGCAGGCTCAGGACCCAGAGTCTTAGAGGCCTGCCTGTAGTGTGAGACCCGGCCCCTCTTATGCTATTGTTTTAAGCGGTATATGCGGGGAGTGGCGCAGCCCGGTTAGCGCGCCTGCCTTGGGAGCAGGAGGTCGTCGGTTCAAATCCGATCTCCCCGACTTCGTACCTCCGGATATTCGGACGCGCCTGTAGCTCAGTTGGACAGAGCAGCTGCCTTCTAAGCAGCGGGTCGGGTGTTCGAGTCACCCCAGGCGCGCTTCTCTTTCCCCTTGATATCCAGCGTCTTCCCCAGCGCTCCGGGCCTGCCGCCCTTCTTTTCGTTCCCCGCAGCCGTATTCATGTCAGCTGCAAAAAGACCAGGATCATGGCCGCGACTGTCATGAGAACGAATGCCGCCGTGGAAAAGAACCGTCCCGGTGGTGAGAATGATGAAGAACATGACAAGATTCGAGAACAGCATTCCAAAATCGACATCCTGACGCATGTCGTGGACGATCCTTTTGTCCACCATCAGATGATCTTTCTTCTGCTTCATGCCCTCCATGGGGAACAGGAGATTGCCGACGGCTCCCCTTCCCGCAATGTCGGCCCCGATGTTCATCACGATGGCAGGGAAGCTGAACAACAGCATCAAGTACAGGACGGGTTTCGAATAATAGGCCTTGAGCGTCCCGCATAAGCCCTTTGATGTGATCAGGCCGATCCTTGCACACATTTCCTGAATGGAAGCCATGAGCGGAAATGTGACAAGGGCGGTCCGGAGGGTCGCAAGGCCGTATGCGGCCCCGGCCTGCGAGTACGTCGCTATGCCCGAAGGATCGTCATCGCTCGCCCCCGTGACGAGTCCGGGCCCGAGGACCCGCCAAAGGCGCGAAAGTTTCCCCTTCGCCACGCCGGTAATATATCGTCGGCCGCGCGGCGCTGTCAACAACCGGGGACCTTCCTCGCGGTGCCCCCGGCCGCTCGTCCCCCTGCAAGCCGACAATGGGGTGTAGGTCGGCAAAAAGTGCGCGATGCCAAAACCATGCACCCAAAAATTCGAGGCTTTGCCGAGCAAGTTACAGAATTGCCCCTATTTCACGCCCGGCAGCCCGTAGCGCCACTTGGACCTTATCGTTTTCCTCGTAGATACGTTTTCTGCCCGCAGGGGGGCATGGGAGTTCGCCAATAAAAAGAATGGCGGGGCAGGCATCCCGCAAAAGCCTTCGGGCGGAAAAAATGGCCGGTCAGTTCCGCGCGTGATATGGAGTCCTCTTCCGCGGGACTCGGCGGATCCCCGTCCCGGGGAGCCGGCAGGCGATCCCCGGCGATAGGACAGGGCGACGGGCTTCCAGAGGTCGTCTGCGCGTTGGCACGTTTCTTGGATAGTTCAAGGTGGAAGCCCAAGCTTGCCGGGCATTCAATTAAAAAGCAGGAGGTCATTCGATGAAAAGTAAGGCTTTGAAGGAAATGGTTTTTCTGATTTTGGCGCTGGGACTCGTCGCGGGCGCGGCGCGGGCAGGGCAGGCCGAAGTGGGGATCGACTTCTTTTACGACCAGCTGGCCCCATACGGGGAGTGGGTCAACGTCGCTCCCTATGGATGGGTCTGGTGCCCTTACGATGTCGAGGCCGGCTGGAGGCCGTATTGGGACGGAGACTGGGTCTACTCCGACTTCGGCTGGACGTTCGTCTCCCCCGTCGAATGGGGATGGGCCGTCTATCATTACGGACGATGGGGCTTTCGGGACGACTTCGGCTGGTTCTGGGTCCCGGGCTCGATCTGGGGGCCCTCTTGGGTGTCCTGGCGCCATGGGGACGGCATCATCGGATGGGCTCCCCTTCCGCCGGATGTCGGCTGGTCCTTCGAAATCCGGACTGGACTGGGGAGGCATCGATCCGGAGTTCGGGATCGGCTGGTCCAATTGGTCCTTCTGCGAGATCGGGCGGTTCACCGATCACGACGTGAGAAGGCGCGTTTTCGATGCCGCGCGCAATGTCAGCCTCATCCGGGCCACCCGGAATGTCACCCATTATTCGTACGTCAACAACAAGATCGTCAACGACAACATCGAGCTCTCCCAGCTGGAGCGGGAAAGCGGCCGGCGGGTCCCGCGCTACACGATCGTGGAACAGCAGGCGAACGAACGAACGCATATGGCCCGTCTAAGCGGAACGGAGGTCCGAATGTTCCGGCCCGGCGTCTCCTCGCAGACTCCCCAGGCGGCTCCCAGGAACATCCTTCCCGCCCGCCGCTTTGGAGGCTCTCTCGACGGTCTGACCGGGCTTCAGCGGAAGGAACGGGCCCGGCTGGACGATCAGCACAGGGCCCAGCGGGAAGCCGTGGTGCGGCGGCATCGGCAAGAAGTCTCGGTTGCCGGTTCTTCAGGAGAAGATACGAAATTACGCCACCAGGAAGAGATGCGAGCCCTGGAAGAGCAACAGCAGAAGGAGAAGCAGGTCCTAGAGAACAGGCACAAAAGAGAGCAGGAGACATATCAGACCCAGCATCAGACGGACAGAGGCTCTAAAGAGCCACGGAAAAAATAGGCCGATTACGCCCTCGCCGGATAGCCTACGGTCTGGGCGAAGAGGACGCGCTGTTCGGGCCGTAACTTGAGCTCCCGGGCGGCGTTCTCCTTGTCACAGTTGTGGAACCAAGCCGCCAGGCCCTGGGAGGCCGCGAACAGGTAGACGTTTTGGGCGATAAAACCCGTGTCCGCGAAATAATAGGACTTTTGAACCTCGGGCTCCCCGATGGACCGGTCCGGCTGCCCCTTTCCCACGACGTATCTCGTGAGATCCACGACATAGAAGATATTCACGGGCGCCTTCGCCGCAGCGCCCCGGCCGGCCCTGGCTCGAAAATCGCCCGCCGCGATCGGGGCTAAGCGGTGAGGGACCGCTTCATACAAGTAGACTCCTCGAGCCAGGCAGACATAAAGGTCGATCTCCTGCGAGTTGCTGGCCGAAGGGGCCGTTCTCCCCGGCTTGCCCATGAGCCCCGCGTCCGGCCTGTTCACGCCGGCGGCGGCCCATAGGAGATTCGAAAGCGTCTGGAGCGGGAGAGGGTTCGGGCCGATGTCCCGGACGGTCTTCCTGTCCCTCACGCACGCCAGGAAGGGCCTGCCGCCGGCCATTTCGGGTTTCGGAAGCCCGATCGGTACGAGCTCCTCGGCGGGTCCGGGATCCGGAAGATCCAGGCCGGCCATCGCGGGAAGCGCCACCGCAACGCCCTTGACGAAGGTCCTGCGTTTCATTCTTCCCTCCTGGCTCTGCTATTTAATGATCCCTGATGATTATGGTCCCGGTTGTCCGAATGCTGCAAGCGAGGCCCGGGCCGGCTCCCCTTCTTCTATCCCGCTTCTCCGCCAAAAGCCCTCACGGGATCTTCAGGGGCACGAAAAAGGTTGCCTCTCCTCGCCTGACAAGGAGGGCGAGCGCATCGCCGCTCTTCGCCCCGTGGAGGGCTCCCTCGAATTCCTGGGCCGTGCGGACGGGAACCCGGTTGACTTCCTTGATCAGGTCACCCCTTTGGAGTCCGGCGTCGTCGGCCGGACTGCCGGGGGCGACGTCGGCGATGACAGCACCCTTGTCGTTGCCGTAACCCAGCTGTTGGGCGATATCCGGCGTCAGCGTTTGAATGCCAAGCCCGAGTTTTTGGCTCGCCGGACCGGTGGCCTTTTCAGGAAGGACGGCCCTGTTCCCGGCTTTCTCCGCAGGTCGCTCGCTCAAGGTGGCCGTGACCTCGATCTTCGCGCCGTCCCGGAAGAGCCCGATCTTGACCCTGGTCCCGGGCGCCGTCTGCGCGGCCATGTTGTGGATGTCGGAGCTGGTCTCCACGGTCTTTCCGTCGAACTCGACGAGGACGTCGCCGAGCTTGACCCCGGCGCGCTCGGCAGGGCTGCCGGGAGTCACTTCGCTGATCAACGCCCCTTTCGTGTCCTTGAGCTTCAGGGGTTTGACCAGGGAATCGTCGATGTCCTGGGCGCTCAGGCCGAGGTACCCCCGGATGACCCTTCCCTTGGTCAGGAGCTCGATCATGACGCTCTTGGCCATGTTGATCGGTATGGCGAACCCCAGCCCGACGTTGCCGCCCGTGGGGCTGGAGATCGCGGCGTTGATCCCGATGACCTTCCCGTCGAGGTCGGCCAGAGCCCCTCCGCTGTTGCCGGGGTTGATCGGGGCATCGGTCTGGATGAAGTCCTCATAGGCCGCCAGCCCGACCGAGGACCGGCCCTTGGCGCTGATGATGCCGTGGGTCACGGTCCGCAGCAGGGCGAACGGATTGCCGACCGCGATGACCCACTGCCCGACCTGGACCGCGTCGGAGTCGCCGAGAACGGCCGCCGGCAAGTTCTGGGCGTCGATCTTGATCACGGCCACGTCGGTCAGCGGGTCCGTCCCGATGATCTTCGCCTCGTATTTTTTGTTGTCCCCGAGGATGACGGTCAGCTTGTTCGCGCCCGCCACGACATGATTGTTCGTCAGGATGTGGCCGTCCTTGGAAACAATGACGCCTGAGCCCAGGCTTCGCACGGTTCTTTTCTGGGCCTGAGGAGGGCCGCCGAAAAAGCGCTTAAAAAAATCGTCGCCGAAGAAATCCCTGAAGGGATCGTCAGGAAGGCCCTGGGTTTGCGACTGGACGACCTGTTCGGCGAAGATCGGGACGACGAAAGCGCTGATCTTGTTGGCCGCCCCCTCGAACGCCACGCTGATCTGTTCCATCAGCGTGTGAATCTGCGATGCCTCGGACCGCCTTGGTCGCATCTTGCCCCGTGGAAAGATCAGCCGCAAGCCCTGGAATCTGGCACCGGGCCCCGCCGGCCAGAGAAAAAAGATAAATCAAGGCAAAGACCGAAAGGCCTGGTCCGTTGAGCTTTTTCATGAGCATATACCTCGCTTGTTCATTACCCGGCTATTTATCGAGAAACGCGCCAACGGCTCCCGCTGGACCTGAAGGGAGGAGTGTCGGGAATATCCGGCCGCCGCGCTCCACGGCATCGGAAAGCATCCTGCTTCCCGGGATGCGACCCGGTTCGTCCCGAGATTCCGTTGTGACCCCCACCGTGAAACTATGCTATCCCCGGCCCGGATTCGTGTCAAGATCCTACGTAATGGCGTCCCCAATAGGATTTGAACCTCCGATCTTTGGATCCGGAGGGAAGGATTCTCACCCCGCACATCCGCATGACGGGTGACCAAGGGAGATTCTCCCTTGGTCACCCGCGCGCGAAGCAGGCCTAGTACTTCACATTCATGACCTTGTGTTCGTGTTTGGCCTTAGTGGCCAGCACCATGTAGCCATCTTCGCCCGTAAGCCAGATCTCAGAAAGTAGGTAGGTGCCACCTACGACGTCGAACACCAAGTGAGCGTCCAGTGGGGTCGTATGCATGTCTCCGGCCAGCCGGGTCATGATCGTCGCCATTGCAGCGTTCTTACCTTCGCCCTGGACTCTGAACGCCTCACCCTGCGCCTCACGTACAAATTCATACTGCCCGGCAGGAAGAGCCTTGCCCTCGACGGTGAACGGGAAGTCGATTTTCGCCGTGATCGGCAAGTGCTGCCCGTACGCGGCCATCACGGCCAGCAATCCGAAGATACCTGCTGTCACCAAAATCTTTACTTTCACCTCATACCTCCTTATGGTTGAGTTTCGCCGAATAAATTAGCAAGAAGCATGCCAGATACCACGGGACTGGTTCCCTCAGGAACGCAGGCGGATCAGCCTTCCCGGAGGCGGTTCCGTTCAGCCTCCCATTCCTCTCGGAAAGGATTTTGTCCTTGAAAGGAGGACCCCGATGCCCATCTTCCGTGTTTATCGATCCTCCCCGTTGTGCTGTCCCCGGGAGCCCGGCGGCATTCCGGATTGACTTGGGGAAAAGGCCTCGGATATAATCGCCCTCGGCGCTCTTACGCAATGGCCAACATCCTTATCGTCGACGACGATCGCCTGGTGAGGGACTCGCTCCGCCAGGTGGTCGAGAGTATGGGCCACACGGCCTGCCGTCGCGGCGAGCGTTGCCGAAGCCCTGCGAATGTCCCAGGACGAGAGCGTCGACATCGTCTTCTGCGACGTCCGGATGCCCGACGGATCGGGCCTGGACATCCTGCCGAAGATCCGTGTCGCCGGTCCCGCGCCCGAGGTCATCATCATCACCGGTTACGGCGACCCCGACGGGGCCGAGCTGGCCATCCGCAAGGGGGCCTGGGATTACGTCGAAAAGCCCCTGTCCGTCAGGGACGTGATGCTGTCCGTGGAGCGAGCGCTCCAATATCGCGAGAAAAGGCATTGGCGGACGAAGCCGGTGGCCCTGAAGACGGAAGGCATCGTCGGGAGCGGCCCGAAGATCGCGGCCTGCCTGGACGTCCTGGCCCGGCGGCTGCGTCCGATGCCAACGTCCTGATCACCGGCGAGACCGGGACGGGCAAGGAGCTCTTCGCCTGGGCCATTCACCGGAACAGCGCCCGGGCCGCCCGGAACTTTCGTCGTCGTGGACTGCGCGGCCCTGCCCGAGACGCTGGTGGAGAGCACCCTTTTCGGCCATCTCCGGGGCGCCTTCACCGGCGCCGACAAAGCCCAGGGACGGCCTCGTCAAGCAGGCCGACGGCGGAACCCTCTTTCTGGACGAGATCGGCGAGCTGTCGATCTCCATCCAGAAGGCCTTCCTGCGCGTGCTCCAGGAGCGGCGGTTCCGGCCGGTCGGCGGAGGCCAGGAGGTCGCGAGCGATTTCCGGCTCATCGCCGCGACCAACCGCGATCTCGAGGCCATGGTCGCGTCAGGCGACGTTCCGCGAGGACCTGCTGTTCCGGATCCGGACGCTCGTCCTCGAGCTTCCGCCCCTTCGGCGAATCCAAGGAGGACATCCGGGACCTCGTCCTCCATTACCTGGTCAGGCTCTGCGAACAATACGGCGTCCCGATGAAGAGCTTCTCCCCGGAATTCCTGACGGTCCTGATGGCCTACGGCTGGCCGGGGAACGTCCGCGAGCTCATCCAGGCCCTGGAGAAGGCGGTCGTGAACGCCAGGGACGAACCGGTGCTCTTCCCCAAGCACCTCCCGGAGCATGTCCGGATACGGCTGGCTCGCGAGGCCGTCCTCCAGAAGAGGCCTCTCGAACCTCCGCCAGGCGAGGCGCCTCCTGCCCGGTCGGCGGGCCCCGCGAGCTTGAAGGATTTTCGGGACGCGGAGGTGGCCCGCGCGGAAAGCGATTACCTGGCTTCCCTGATGCGGAAGACCGGCGGGAACGTGGTACGAAGCCTGCCGGATCTCGGGCCTTTCCCGGTCGCGCCTTTATACGCTCCTGAAAAAATACGGGATATCGCCTTCCGGCTAGCCGCTTCCAGCCGCCCGGCATCCTCGGGTCCCCCCGGGTTCCGTCCTCTCCGACGGATCTTTGTTCCCATCTTCCGGGACGCCCGTTGCGGCTTCCGCCGGCGGCTCTCGGGGCGCGAGCCTGGCACGGATTTCTTGGATGTCTTCTGGTCAGAGGCGCCATGAATCTGTTCATCTATATGCCCAAGCCCGGGAAGAAAGGGAGGCGGCTCCTGGCCGAGGCCGTCCCCCTGGCAGCCCACGAGAGCCTGGAGGTCTTTACGGACCTTCCGAGCTTCGCCGCGCGGGTCAGGCAGCCCAAGGAACCGGGATCCGTCGCTCCTCGTCTACGACCCGACCCATGAAGACCTCCGCGGCCTCGCCTCCCTGCAGGGATTGCCTCAAGTGGACAAGGATGCTTCTCGCCCTCTCGGAACAGGGGGAGGAGACGATTGCGCTGGCCCACAAGCTTTTCCCGACCTATATCGGCTATATCGATAACGGCCTGACGGGAATCGTCTGCATCCTGAGACAGCTTGCGAAAGACCGGGCGGAACCCCCGGGACCTATGATAAAATCCGACCTCCGGAAGCACGGGATCATGACCGTCAAAGGGATCGCGTGGACATCACCCTGAGGAAGACGGGGATCAGGGCCCTCGGCAATGTGCCGTGGGGGACGCACTTCTGCCAATTCTACAGCACACGCCGGGACCTCCTGGAGATCCTCGTGCCCTATTTCAAGGCGGGGCTCGAGGGCAACGAAGCCTGCATGTGGATCTGTTCGGATCCCCTGAGCGTGGAGGATGCGAAGAAGGCCCTTCGGCAGGCCGTCCCCGATCTCGCGTCCCGCTTGCGAAGGGGGCAGATCGAAATCCTGCCCCATGACGATTGGTACCTCTCCAGGGGACATTTCGGGGCGAAGCGCGTTCTCAAGGCCTGGGCCGACAAGCTGGACGGAGCCCTGGCGAGGGGTTTCGAGGGACTTCGGCTCTCCGGCAACACGTTCTGGTTGGAGAAAAAGGATTGGGATCGTTTCAGAGATTATGAGGAGGAGGTCGACGCGACGATCCGCCGCTGCCGGATGCTGGCCCTTTGCACCTATTCCCTCGACCGATGCGGCGTCCATGAGATCGTCGACGTCCTCAGCAACCACGGGCTGAGCTTGATCCGCCGGGAGGGAAAGTGGACGGCCGTCGCAAATTCCGTCCGGAAAAGCGTCGAAGCCGAGCTCGGCGAGAGCCAGCGCCGGCTGAAGACCCTGTTCGAGTCGGACATCATCGGTGTTATCACCGTCGGACGGGACCGCGTTTACGATGCCAACGAGGCGTTCCTCCGGATCTCCGGCTACGATCGGAAGGACCTCGAGGCCGGCCGGATCCGCTGGCGCTCCCTGACTCCCCGCGAGTTCCGGGGGCGGGACGACGAGGCCGTGGCGTGGCTGATGCGGCGAGGCACGGCGCGGCCGTTCGAGAAGGAGTTCGTCCGCAAGGACGGGAGCCGCGTCTCCCTCCTGGTCGGATCGGCCCTCATCAACCGTTCGCCCCTGCGATGGGAGTGTTTCGTCCTCGACATCTCGAAGCAGAAGGGCGCCGAGCGGGCGCTGCGCGAAGCCAGCTTCACCACGGGGCTCATCCCGTTCGTCATCCTCGATCGGGACTTCAATTTCGTCCGGGTCAACGAGGCCTACGCGAAGGCCTGCAGGAAGAAGGTCGACGATTTTCCCGGGCACAACCACTTCGAGTTCTTCCCGAACCGGGAGAACGAGGCCATCTTCCGGAAGGTCGTCCGGCACCGGAAGCCGTTCCGGGTGAAGGCCAAGCCGTTCTCGTTTCCCGACCATCCCGAATGGGGCGTCACCTACTGGGACTGGACGCTGGACCCGATCCTGGACGACCGCGGGCGCGTGGAATACCTGGTCTTCGCCCTGAACGATGTGACGGAGGAAACGCGGGTGCACGAGGAGGTGCGCCGGAACGAATCCCTGCTCCGGGAACAGGCCACCCTCCTGGAATTGGCCTCGGACGCCATCATCGTCCGCGATTCCGCGGACAGGATCACTTTCTGGAACCACGGGGCGGAGGTCGTCTATGGATGGCCGAAGGAAGAAGCCCTTGGGAACGTCACCCATTCCTTATTGAGCACCCGGTTCCCCGAGCCCCTGGACGAGATCGCGAGCCGGGTCGCGAAGGACCGTCATTGGGAAGGAGAGCTCGTCCACACCCGAAGCGACGGGAGGACCATCGTCGTCGAAAGCCGATGGGTCCTGCTCGAGGCCCGGGATGGGAGGCCCGCGACCGTCCTTGAGATCAACCGGGACATCACCGCTCGCAAGAGCGGCGATGGAGGCGATGCGCCGGTCGTCCTTCTATACCCGGGGCCTCATCGAGGCCAGCCTCGACCCGCTCGTGGCCATCAGCCCGGCCGGGAAGATCACGGACGTCAATCGGGCGACGGAGCTCGCGACGGGCGTCCCGCGGACGGAACTCATCGGGAGCGATTTTTCCGATTATTTCACGGAACCCGCCAAGGCGAGGGAAGGATACCAAAAGGTCTTCTCGGAGGGCTCGGTCAGGGACTACCCCCTGGCCATCCGCCACGCCTCGGGGCGGGTGACCGAAGTCCTCTACAACGCGGTGGTCTTCAAGGATGAGGCCGGAGCGCCGGTCGGCGTCTTCGCCGCCGCCCGGGACGTCACCGCCCTCAAGGCCGCCGAGCAGGAGCGCCTGCGGCTGGCCACGGCCGTCGAGCAGATCAAGGACGGGGTCTCCATCCTCGACCTCGAGGGCCGGGTCCTCTCGGCGAATCCGGCCTTCGCGAGCCACCACGGTTTCCGCCCGTTGGAGGTCGTCGGCCGTCCCCTGCACGAGGTCCTGGGCATCGACGCCGGGAGAGGCGGCGATGCTCGACGACATGCGCGGGGCCGTGGGGGAAGGGAAGTCCTGGTCCTGGCACTTCTCCAGGAACATGCCCCAGGCCGGCGGGCGCGAACTGGACCTCGTCGGTGTCCCCGATCCGCGACGACTCCGGCCGGCTCGTCAACCTGATCGCCGTCGAACGGGACGTGACCCAGGAGGTCATCTTCCAGGAGCGCATCCGCCAGTGGCAGAAGATGGAGGCCCTGGGGACGCTGGCCGGCGGGATCGCCCATGATCTCAACAACCTCCTCCTGCCCATCATGATCAATACCGAGCTTACCCTGAACGAACGGAAGGAGGACGGCCCGGCCGTCCGCCGGCTGAGCCAGGTCCTCGAAGCGGCCCGGCGCGGCCAGGACATGGTCAAGCAGATCATCGCCTTCTCCCAGCACAGGGAGCAGGAGCGCCGTCCCGTCGAGATCTCGCCCGTCATCCGGGAATCCCTGGACTTCCTCAGGGTCTCCCTGCCCAAGAACGTCCGGGTCTCAGAGAGGATCGAGGCCGGATCCGCCATGGCCCAGGCCGATCCCACCCAGATCCATCAGGTCATCGTGAACCTCGGCAGCAACGCGGCCCACGCCATGAGGGAGAAAGGCGGCGTCCTGGAAGTCGGGCTGGCGGAGACCCGGCTCGATGAGACGGCCGCCGCCCAATACGTCGACCTCGCTCCGGGAGATTATATCCGCCTGACGGTGAAGGACACCGGTCACGGGATGACGCCCGATATCGCGGACCGGGTGTTCGAGCCGTTCTTCACGACCAAGAAGACGGGCGAGGGGACCGGCATGGGGCTGGCCGTCGTTCACGGCATCGTCAAGAGCCATGCCGGCGCCATCTCGGTACGGAGCGAGCCCGGGAAGGGGACGGTTTTCACGATCCTGCTCCCCCGCGCACCCGGAAAGCCGGAGGCCGGAAAGGCCGAGCCTTCGGCCCCTTACCCGAAAGGAACCGAGAGCGTCCTGTTCGTCGACGACGAGGACATCCAGGTCCGGGCCATGAGCCGGCTCCTGGAGCACCTGGGCTATCGGGTCGCCGGGATGACCGATAGCCGGGAAGCTCTTGAGGCCCTCCGCCGGGACCCCGGAGCGTTCGACCTGGCCATCCTGGACCAGACCATGCCGAACCTGTCCGGAGCCGAACTGGCCCGGGAAGCCCTGGCCCTCCGCCAGGATCTGCCCATCATTCTCTGCACCGGATACTCCGAGACGATCGATGAGGAACAGGCCCTGGCGCTAGGCGTCCGGGCCTTCATGCTGAAGCCCTTCTCGGCCGCGGGACATCGCCGTGGCCATCCGCCGCGTGCTGGCCCGAAGAGCCTAGCCCCCTCCCGGGATCCCCGCCAGGCGGAGGTCCGTCCTCTCCCGCGGGACGGATCCTCCTCGGGCGCGCCCATTTTTTGCGCCTCTCCAGGTCCCCGCCCGGAGACAGCGGCCCGGTAAGCGCTCCGGAGTTGGCACGTTTCTTGGATAAAATGCGGCGTACCGGAAACGGAGGGTGCCATGGAAGTAAGATGTCCTTTCTGCTGGGATAGGAACGTGAACGGGGTGGGTCCCCCCCGGCGGCGCCCCGGTGCCAGCGCCGCCCGCCAACTCATGGAATGCCGCGACTGCGAGAAATGGTACTGGGCGGGCACGGCCAGGGAGGTGCCTCGCCTCTTCGAGATCTGCGCGACCGCCGTCGTCGATCCCGGTCGTTGTTGCGGAGAGATCCGGGAGGTCGTGAATTCCGGCGGCGACAAATGGCCGCGGCGGAGGGCCGCCGAATTCAACTGGCTTTGCAGCGAATGTCCCGAGGGCCGGTTCATGGCCCGCAGGGCCGGTGACGACCCCGGGGTCATCCCGGTCTCCCTCTGCTGACCGGTGGATCCGGACAGGCCTGGCCGGGCCCAGGCTGCGGTGACTTTCCGCGTTCTTTCTGACCTCTTGCCCGATCATCGCGCGGCCAGACAAGACCGTCATGCGCTTCCGAGAACGGGATCGCGTCTCGACGCGGCGCACCTTCTAGAAGGGCGTGGCCTTTGCCGGATATTCCTGTTACTCATATATCGGCGAGGGCCCCAGGCAGGCTCGCCGTTATACCTCGACCTGTCCATAGCGGGGGCAGGTCACCCATGACTGCCTTCTAAGCAGCGGGTCGGGTGTTCGAGTCACCTCAGGCGCGCTTCTCTTTCCCCTTGATAACCAGCGTCTTCCCCAGCGCTCCGGGCCTGCCGCCCTTCTTTTCGTTCCCCGCAGCCGTATTCATGTCAGCTGCAAAAAGACCAGGATCATGGCCGCGACTGTCATGAGAACGAATGCCGCTATTCCAAGGATATTCGACGCTCTACCGTTCGTATGTCGGCCCATAATCTTCTTGTTGTTGGAAATGTGAAGGATGATGGCGATCAAAACGGGTGCCGTCAATCCGTAAAGGATGGCGGAATAGATCAGCGCCTTGATCGGCGTTATGCCTATGTCCTCCAACGATAGGCCCAGGACCAGCGAAACGGCGATGACGATATAGAACGCTTTCGCTTCGTGGAACTTCTTGTCCAACCCTTCTTTCCAGCCGAACGCTTCGGTGATGATGTAGGAAAGAGAGCCGCTCAAAACGGGAATGGCCAGGAGGCCGGTGCCGATCACGCCAAGAGCAAAAAGCAAATAGGCCGAATTTCCCGCCAGGGGCTTCAAGGCCAGAGCCGCCTGTTCCACGGTGTCGATCCGATGAATGCCGCCGTGGAAAAGAACCGTCCCGGTGGTGAGAATGATGAAGAACATGACAAGATTCGAGAACAGCATTCCAAAATCGACATCCTGACGCATGTCGTGGATGATCCTTTTGTCCACCATCAGATGATCTTTCTTCTGCTTCCTGCCCTCCATTTCCATGGTGGCCTGCCAGAAGAAAAGATAGGGTGAGATGGTCGTCCCGAGGATGGCCACAAGGATGCTTATGAAATCCTTGTCGAACCTTACGGTCGGGATGAAGGCGGCTTTCAAAACGGCCGCCGCATCCTGCTTGTACAGGAACGGAACGATCAGATAGACCAGGAGAACGATGCATAAGTATTTCAGGGCGGCGGCGATCTTTCGATAAGGCAGATAGATGATCAACACAAGAAGGATGGCGGTGAACGCCAGGCTGAAAGAAGATGCCCGGACCGAGGGGAACAGGAGATTGCCGACGGCTCCCATTCCCGCAATGTCGGCCCCGATGTTCATCACGATGGCAGGGAAGCTGAACAACAGCATCAAGTACAGGACGGGTTTCGAATAATAGGCCTTGAGCGTCCCGCATAAGCCCTTTGATGTGACCAGGCCGATCCTCGCACACATTTCCTGAATGGAAGCCATGAGCGGAAATGTGACAAGGGCGGTCCAGAGGGTCGCAAGGCCGTAGGCGGCCCCGGCCTGCGAGTACGTCGCTATGCCCGAAGGATCGTCATCGCTTGCCCCCGTGACGAGTCCGGGCCCGAGGACCTTCCAGAAGCGCGATAAGTTTCCCCTTCGCCACCCCGGTAATATATCGTCGGCCGCGCGGCGCTGTCAAATCATCGGAATAAGCAGGGCCCTCTGGAAGGCTCGCTAAGGAGAAGTCCCTTGGGGGACCTGTTTTCCGGATCAGTGATCCTTGCGGATCGCTTCGAACAGCTCTCGGGCGCTCCCCGCCGCGGCCCGGTCCTCTAAACAGATGAGAAGCAGATTCCCGACCGCCTGAAGGCCTAAGAGCTTTCCGCGGTCATCGGTCACATTGAGCGAAAGGCCTTCGCCCGAATTGAGCTCTTTCGCCCGAGGGTCGTTCTTGAGGGCTCGCTCAACCGCCGGGAAGCCCTGCCGCAGGGCTTCCTCGCTAGGGTACGAGAGGATGAAGAGCGACGCGCCCGAGGAATAATCGCCCCTGACGCCCTCCTCGAACCGGAAGGCCTCTTTACCCAGGGAGGAATAATTGTTCATGAAACCGAGGTACCCTTTGAAGTAGCGGACGCTGGCATTGATGAGCCCCGGCCGGGGAAGTTCGGCGACGAGAGGGGGCGGGTCCGAGGGACCTTGGATCTTGCCCGCCACGGCCCGGGCGAGCTCTAGCGATCCCCGGCTGGTCGCCGGGCTCTCGTCCTGCCCGGTGATGGTGACCAGGAAATTCCCTTTCCAGAAATTCAGGTAGTAGTCCTCGAGCTGGCCTTCGGCGCCGATCTCGAGCGGTGCGCCCCGCGGGCTCCTCTTGAAGGTGTACATGCCGTAGGCGCTCTCGGGGCTCGTCATTCGAAAGAGCTCGAGCGAGAGCCTTATTCCTTCTCGATCCTTGTATTCCTGGACGAGGACTTCCTCGAACCCATACTCGCGGTAGATCTCCGCCCCGCCGTCGATGTAGAGATAGAGCTCTTCCCCTTTGAATTCCTGGGGAGGGCCGTCCTCTTTCCACTCTCCCGCTTCTTGTCCGGCCGGGAGAAGGGAACGGAGGCCGGAAAGGCCGCGGGGCGCCTGCCCCGCTAAGAACATGTTAAAGAATAGGGCAATGATGATCAGGCGGGAGAGCCGGCGAATTCCGCTCCTTGTCTCCATGAACACGATGTTTAGACGGCGATTTCCTGGATCCTGACCTTTTTCAGGTCCAGTTCGCCCAGGCCGTGTTCATAGCCTTTCTTGATCATGAGGATATCCTGGGCCTTGAAACCCCGGAGCGAGGCGCAATAGCTGTCGACGGCGATCCGGTCCGTTCCGGCGACGATCTTCCGAGGCGCGGCCAGCTCGCCCGGCCCGAAGGGTCCGTTGGTGGTGATGAATTCCGTGGCGTCGACGATCGCCAGGACGGGCTTGACCGCCAGGTTGAGGTCGGCGATGCACTGGTCGAGCCGGTCGATGTCGTCGGGATTGGTCTTGAAATCCCCGCTATGGAACGTCCGGTTGACGGCGGCGAAGTTCAG
This sequence comes from Candidatus Aminicenantota bacterium, assembly GCA_963813235.1. Lineage (GTDB taxonomy): Bacteria > Acidobacteriota > Aminicenantia > Aminicenantales > Saccharicenantaceae > JALHVH01. The sequence goes on from CAWEYF010000012.1 coordinate 89,947, forward strand.
GCCCATCAGGTTCTTCATCGCCCCGGTGAACTTGTTTCCGGCATGGTCCTTGGTGATGGGCAGGTTGATCAGGCAGTCGTTCTCGAAAAGCTCGTTCATGATCATGGCTTCCCGAAGGATCTTCCCCTTGGGAAGGGCGACCGGCCTGTAGAGCGCTTCGGCCTTGAGGTCGACAATCTTGAGAGCGGCCCCCTCTTCCTTGAGGACGCCGGCGAGGCCCGTCGCCGTCCAGAACTTTTCGGGGAGCCAGCTCAGGCAATTGATCTCGCGGGCCCCGGCCCCCTTGCACATCCGGATGACGGCCCTGACGATATCCGGCTTGGTGAACGTCCCCGGGTGCGCGCTCTGGGAGTTGGGCAGGATGGCCACCCGGGCGCCGTTCGGCACGAATCGCGCGATCCCGCCGAGAAGGTCCACGACCTTCCGGGTGTTCACTAGGTAATCCTGGCCCTGGACGACGGCGACATCCGGAAATTCCGGGACCGCCGGATGGGAAAGGCCGTCCCGTTCCGGGGCCAGGCGAACCCGCCCCCGACGATGAGGGCCGCCGCTCCCGTCCCCGCGCTTCTCTTGAGAAAATCCCTGCGATTGAGTTTTTGGTCCATGATCACCTCCTGCGACGGACTTGATGAACGCCGAGGCTTGTTCAGCGTTTTTCCTGGAGCAGATCCTTGATCACCTGGAGCGAGCCATAGGCATCGACGAGCCCGTGGCCGACGACGTCGTCGGGCTCGGTCAGATCGAGAATATCCAGCCGGGCCGCCTTCGTCAGGCTGAGCTCGACAAGGCGGCAGTATTCGCCGCGCTTCTTGAGGACGTCCTGGGACGGCGGCGCCGCGCTGCGGAGGAGCGCAACGACTCCGGCCGCGAGCGGCGCGGACAGCGACGTTCCGGCCACGGCCATATCCTGCATGTCTTTTATATAGACGGGAACGGTCACGAAAACGTCGGCCGAGGGCGTCGCGATGTCGATCTCGTCGTGGGGCACGGTGATCGGCCACGGCCTGATGGCGCCGTCTTCCCTGGCCACGCCGCCCGCCAGGATGACCTCTTTCTTCATGGCCTTGAAGATCTGGTCCTCGAGATGCAGGCCGAACTGGACGCGGGAGATGTTACCGGCGGCCGTGCACAGGGGGACATTTTCCCGGTAGGCGTACTTGACGGCGTCCAGGAGGGGAAGCTCGGTGGCCGGCAGGGGCGCGCTCAGGGAGATGACCTGGGCGCCGTGATGGACGGCATAATAGATCCCGGCGGCGACGAATTCATAGATCCAGTAATCGTAGACCGGATCGTTCATCGTGTCTCCGTCGTGGACCCGGACGGGCATGATGCTGCAGTCCGGAGCGACGGCCAGTAGGGCTGAGGAGCAGCCGGTGCCGTGCATGCCCCAGTCGATCATGGGAGGATCCTCGTCCGCCCATGGAGGCGTCGTTCGTTTCATAAAGTTGAAGCCGGGGACGGTCTTGTCCTTGAACAGCGAATTATAGGGATCGAGGCCCGAATCGATGACCGCGACCACGACCCCCGCCCCTTTGGTCACGGGCCAGCAGGCCGGGGCATTGAGCGCCTCGACGGCCCACTGCGACCCGTACTCGGGCTTCATCTTGTTGGTGAACCACTTTTCCCTGGGGATCTCGGGCCTGTCGTTCCGGGCGTTGAACCCGATCGATTGAAGGACGAGGTCGAGCCTGGATTTTCCTCGGTTATGCGGGAGGGAGATCTCGAAATCGTACTGGCGGGTCTTGCGGAAGAGCGAGCCGACGAACCGGGCGGCGTATTCCTCCGCCAGCGAGACGAAGGCCTTGCGGAATTTCTCGAGGGACTCGCCGTCTCCGCGCCGGGCCCATTCGGTGAAAAGGGGCTCGTCCTTCTGATAGGCGAAGACCATCAGCCTCTCGAACAGATAGGGGATCTCTTTCTCGCCGTTCAGGACCTTGGCCAGCTCGGCGTCGCCGAGCTGGGACTTCATCGGATGGTTCTGGAGGATCCTTCCGACCATCCCGAAGAACGAGCCCTTGGCTTCGGCGAAGATCGGCTCCAGCTTCTTGTTGGTCTCGGGAGTGATCTGGGCCTGGGCGGGAACGCCCAGGCCCCAGAGGACGACTGTGAACGCCACGGCCCGTGCTAATAAGAATTTTCCCATGATTTTCTGCATCTATTTCCTCGCGAACATACGGAGCTCTCTTGGCTTTCGGCCGTGTCGCTTCCCGCGTTACTTGAAATTGACTTCCACGCCGAGCTGGGCCCAGCGGCGCGGATTCGGCATGTCGTTCCGGTCCCAATAGATCTGGTTGGTCAGATTGAAGACGTCGAGGAAAACGGCCAGCCGCGTGTTCTCCGCGAGCTTGAATCCCTTGGAGATCCGGAAGTCGACGATCCACTTCTTGTCGTGCGGATTGAACAGAAAGGCGGTATCCGGGTCCATGTTCCACCAGATCCAGCGGGTCCGGAGGTTGGCGAACAGGTCCAGCTTGTCGTTCTGATACTTCAGCCCGGCCTTATGGGTCCGCGTGGGGATCCAGGTCAGGACGACCGCGTCGCCGCCCGTCGTGTTCTCGTGCTTGTTGTAGTTCGTCCCCACGTAGGCCGTGAGGCCGATGGGCGTCAGGAATCCGAGCTCGCCCTCGTAGCCTTTCCGGAGGAACTTGGAGATGTTCCCCCAGGTGTACCGGCCCTCGATGTCCGCGGGAACTCGGACGATCCCGTCGGTCATCCGATGGTAGTAGCCGGACACCTTCATATAGAGAAAGCGCAGTTCCTGGGATTCGAAGCCGGCGCTGTACGCCCAGGCCCTTTCCGGCTTGAGGTTCGGGTTGGGGAGGATCTGGTCGAAGTAGGAGACGCCCAGCGTGTACCACAGGTCGGGGACCTTGAAGGTCCGGGCCACGTTGACCCGGAAGAGCGACGCCTTGAGGAAGTTGAACGTCGCCCCGACCGAGGGGCTGAGCTGATTGCCGAACGAGCTGTCATAGTCGTATCGGGCGCCCAGGTGGAAAGCGAGGCTCCCGATCCGGTATTCCGCGTTGACGAAGGGGGCCACGGTGTTCACGTAGATGATAGGCTGGCTGGCGATGAAGCCCGTGAAATCGGCCTTGATCCTGTAATAGTCCACGCCGGAGACGACCGAGAAGGTCTCGGAAGGCCGATAGGACCCCTTGAGCGTGAACCCCGTCTTCTGGTCAACGAAATTCGTGTGTTCGATGGTCCCGGCCGGGGGCTGGAAGAAGGACCCGTCGAGGTACTCCGTGGTGCCGTTGAAGTTCGACCGGTTGAACTTGAGCTGGGTCTCGAGGTTGAGGGCCGGGGTGAGGTTGGTCGAGAACTTCAGCGAGGCGACGCTCGAGGTCCCCCGGTAATTGGCCTTGTAATTCCAGTAATACGGCATGTCGGGCCCGAGCAGGTCCGGCAGGTAGAGGTACGAGAGGTTCTGCGTATCCATCTTGTTCCTGTTGTACAGGAAATCGATGAATGTGTTGTCGTTGAAGTCGTAGCTGAGCTTGCCGAAGATGTTGTAGTTCTTTTCCTGCCCGTACTGGACGAAACCGTCGTTCCGGGTCCCGTTGTAGCCCAGCATGTAGCCGAACTTGTTCGTGCTGCCTGCGTTGCCGAGGATGTTCATGGAATAGCCGAGGTTGTCGCCCTTGATGCCGATGGCGTTGGCCCCGTGGAAATCCATGGCCCCGTAACGGGAGTAGGTGCTCTTGAGCGTGATGTTCGGCCGGACCATGTTCCGGGGCCGCTTCGTGACCACGTTGATGATGCCGCCCATGTTCGATCCCCAAACCGAGGATGAGCCGCCCTTGATCACTTCCACCTGCTCGATCATTTCCTGGGGATACGAATTCAGCATGCTCCAATTGTTGACGACTTCCCCGACGTTGACGCCGTCCACCATCTTCCGGATATAGACGTCTTCGTAGCCGTCGATGTACATGAACGTGCCCAGCGTCGTGTTCCCGCTTCCGGATTCCACGTCGACGCCGGAAACGTTGTTGAGCGCCTGAACGATGTTCACCTGCGGCGTCTGCTCAAGCTGTTTCTCCGTGAGGACCGAGATGTTCTGGGGCACCTGCTGGAGGCTTTCGGCCTCGCGGCGGGCGGTGACGGTGACCTCATGGGCGAAACCGATGGTCAGGCTCACGTTGAGCTCGACCGTCTGTCCCGGCCCGATGACGATGTCCTTCCGAGTCACCGGAATGAATCCCGCGAGCTCGAAGACGATCTTGTAGGTGCCCGGCGGGATGTTCTTGATGACGAACGTCCCTTCGGCCCCCGTGAGGGCGAACCGCTTGGTTCCGGCGATCGTCACCTTGACCGTGGGCACGGCCAGCTTTTCATTCGCATCGATGACTTTTCCCTTGAGGACGCCGCCCTCCTGGGCCTGCAGGGCGCCGGTCGGCTGGAAAAGGAGGACCCCCAAGAAAAGGATCCCAAGGACTCCGACTCTTTTGGTCATGCTCTCCTCCGCGGCGAGAGGATTTCGCGTCAGCGCGAAGAACAGGAATCTCGCCATTTTAACATAAGGACGACGAAAGCCGTGCGCTTGTACCACCCCTCCGCCGGCCCTGCTCAATTCGGACGCCAGGGGAGGGCCGATCCCTGGTAAAATAACCCCTGGGCCGACGTCCTTTATGAGAGCTGGAGGGCCCATGAGAAAATTGTTCTGGAGATCCTCGTTCGCTGCCCTGTTTTGCGCGGGCCTGGCCCTGGCCGGACCGCAGGGGCCGACCGGCGCCCGGCGGTCCTCCCGGAGCCGTGGCTGAGCCTCATCGGCGGCGAGGTCAACGGCACCGCCGCCTTCGACAACCTGGCCGTCATCGCGACCTATCACCGGACGCTCGGCTCAGACCAGATCCACGAGATCCTGCAGAGGCTTCAGGCCAAATGCCGCGATTACGGCCTGATCTCCGCGGAGATCCTGCGGGTGCCCGTCCGGACGGGTTACGAGTTCTTCGGCCTGCAGAATTTCGACGGCCAGGTCCCGACTCGAGTGCGCGGGGCGGAGCTCCGCCTCGTCAAGCCCATGGCCAAGCTCATCGCCACGACGGAAAGCGCGCCGAGCGCCCTCGTCCAGGGCAGCCGGTCGGCCGACCTCACGGCCCCGGTCGTCTGGATCGGCCCGGGGGCCGATCCGAAGAATTATGAGGGAAAGGACGTCAAGGGGAAGGTCGTCCTGGCCGGGAACGCCCTGCCCGAGGACGTCAAGGAGATGGCCATCCATCGTTTCGGGGCCGCGGGCGTCCTTTATTATTTCGACCTGCCGCATAACAGCGGCGACAACCAGGACGCCAATCTCGACACGTGGTGGTCCCCGTGGGGCAAGGATGGCCGGGATTCGACGTTCGGATTCTCCCTGTCCAACAATCAATACCGTTTCTTGAAGGGCATGCTCGACCGGGGCGAGGAGGTCGTCGTCAAGGTCAAGATCGATGCCGGGATCAAGAGTGGCGACGAAGCCGTCTTCGAAACGCTGGACGCGGCCATCCTGGGCTCCGAGCAGCCCGACGAGGAATTCCTGATATGGGCGCATATCGACCACGCCCTGCCCGGGGCCGTGGACAACGGGAGCGGCTGCGCCGTCATCCTGGAGATCGCCCGGACCCTGCAGGCGCTCATCGACAACGGGCTCGTCCCCAGGCCGCGGCGGACCATCCGCTTCCTCTGGCTGCCCCACGTCTCAGGACTGTACATGTATCTTACGAAGCATCCGGAAAAGATCGGCCGCATTCGGGGCGGGCTCTCCGTGGACAGCGTCGGGATCAGCCAGACCCTGTTCTCCAATTATTTCGCCGCCGGCAAACCCTCCCAGTCCCTGCCGTCCTATTGGTCGGCCGTCCTCGAGAACCTGGCCGGGGAGCTTCAGGAGCGGGCGAACCGCAACTTGTTCGATTTCAGGAACATGGACAACCTCTACGCGCCCGAGGGAAGCCGCGATCAATTCCATATGCGCGTCATCCCCTACAGCGGCTTCGGCGACGAGATGCAGAGCAACAACAACACCGTCGGCATTCCCACCATCGCCTTCGGATGCCTGCCCGTTCCTCCGCGCCACAGCCAGGTCAATTTCCTCTCCTACATCGACCCCACGGGCCTGCACCGCACGGCCTATCTCGGGGCTGCGCTGGCGGCCGTGTTCGGCTGGACCGACGGCCGGAGCGCCGGCCTGCTCGTCGACGAAGTCTTCGCCGCCGGCCGGTCCAAGCTCGTCCAGGAATCCGGCCTAGCCCTGGCCGCCCTGGCCCGAGCCGATGCCGGCGCGATCGCGGCCGTCTTCCGACGCGGGAAGGACCTGCTCCGCTCGGGACTGGAGAGAGAGCGGGCGATGCTCGAATCGGTGAGACCTCTTGTCCCTGCGGACAAGGAGGCTTCGCGGCTGATCGGCCTTCGCCTTCGTGAAGAAACGGAGTTGGCCGATTCCCTCTCCGCCCAGCTCGGCGGGGAATACCGGCGGCTCTGCCGGGAGCTGGGCTGTCCGCCTCGACAGCTGGCATTATCGCCCGAGGAGAGGGAGCTCGATGGACTCGTTCCCAAGCCGGCCCCCGGGATCATAGGCACCTCGGCCTATTTCGGCAATTATTATGAAAAGGTCTTGGGGAAGAAAAAGCTCGAATCGTTTGGGCTCGCTCCGGATTTTTCTTATGGACACCTGGGCTACACCGAGGCCCATAATTTCATCGACGGCCGCCGGAGCGTCCTCGGGATCTTCCGGGCCGTCGATTCCGAGCTGTGGAGCGAAGGATATCCGGCGACGTACGCGATCGGTCTCCGTGAGGCCGCGAGCTACATGCGCATGCTGGAGGCGGCCAAGGTGATCACCCTCGAAAAAAGGGCCGCGCAGAATTCGAACCGGGAGGTCGACCATGATTAAGAAGAGAGCCCTCATCATAATGATCATCGGCCTGTCCGCCGTTCTCCGCGGCGGGCCCGCGCCGGAAGACCCGGCCGTCCTCCCGTCCTTGAGCTCGGGCCGGGTCAGGGCCATCATCGACCGGGCCTCCGGAGAGAGGGCGCTCAACGACATCCGGCGCCTGTCGCTCCTCCATCGCTGGTTCGTGTCCCCGGGCTACGATGAGGCTGCCTTGTACATCATGGCCGAGGCCCGGAAGATCGGGCTGGAAGGAGTCGGCCTGGAGACGTTCCCGTCCGACGGGAAGACCTATTACGGGACAAGCCTGACCCTTCCCCGCTGGTCGGTCGAGAGCGCGGAGCTCCGGATGGTCGCCCCCGAGGCGAAACATCTTATCTCCTGGGCGGAAATGCCCATCGCCCTGGCCAGCAACAGCCGGTCGGCGGCCGTCGAAGCCGAACTCGTCGATGTCGGCGAAGGCGTCCATCCCTCGGACTATGACGCAAAGGATGTCGCGGGCAAGCTCGTTCTGGCTTCCTCGCCCCAGGGGAAGGGCCGGATCGACCTGGTCCACCGCCTGGCCGTTCTGGACCGGGGCGCGGCGGGCGTCGTTTCCTATCGCAGCTATTATCCCGACGATTTCCCGGACCTTGTCACATGGGACCATCTCTACACGCTCGAGAAGAACGGGCGGGCGTCCACCTTCGGCTTCTGCGTTTCGAAACGCCTGGGCCGGGAGCTCCAAAGCCTCCTCGCCGCCGGGCGGAAAGTCGTCCTGCGGGCCGATATCAAGGCCGATCTCTCCCCCGGGGAATACGGGGTCGTCGAAGGGTCGATCCCCGGGACGGAATTCCCCGACCAGGAGGTATGGCTCATCGCCCACCTCGACCACGCCGATCCCGGGGCCAACGACAACGCCAGCGGCAGCGCGGCCATTTTGGAGTGCGCCCGCGCCTTCCAGGAGCTCATCCGCTCGGGCGCCCTGCCGAAGCCCCTGCGGACCGTGCGGTTCTTGTGGGTCCCGGAAGTCTACGGCACATATGCTTACCTTGTCTCCCATCCGGAGCGCGTCCGAAAAGCCGTGACCGTGATCAACATGGACATGGTCGGAGAGGATCAGGCGCTCTGCGGATCGACCTTCCAGGCGACCAGGACCCCGGACTCCGTGCCGTCGTTTCTCAACGACCTGCTTTTGAGCGGCCTGGATCTGCTTCTCGGAGGGCCCCCTCTTCCCGGGCATGAAACGCAGGGCTCATTCGCGATCACTTCGGCGACGGGGACGCGCGATCCCTGGCATGCCCGGCTCGTGCCGTACTCGGGCGGGAGCGACCACGAAGTGTTCATGGGCGGCGGCCTCCTCCAGGTCCCAGCCACGATGTTCGGAAGCTGGCCGGACTATTTCTACCACACGAACCAGGACACCCCCGACAAGTGCGACCCGACCGCGCTTCGCCGGGCCGTCGTCCTGGGGATGATGACGGCGGGCTCGATCGCCGGCATGGACTCCGCGTCGGCCGTCGATCTTGCCGATGGGCTGTATGCCAGGGCGGTCCAGAGGATGGGCTTGGACCTCGAAAAGGCCCTCGCGATCCTCGAACGGGGCCGGCCGGAAAGCGAAGACCTGAAAGAGGCATTGAACCTCATCGAGCGCGGAGTCGAGAGGGAGAGCGGGACGATCTCATCGCTGTCGAGGCTCTTCCCCGGCAATAAGGATCTTGGACTCACGGTCCGCCGAAAGATCGAAGCCCTCGGAGCGGCGAGGGGATCGGCCGAGAGGGAGGTCCGCGCCGCCTGCCTGGCGTTGTGCGCCCGCCGGAATGTTGATCCCGCCCGGACGCCGGCGGGTCTTTCGCCGGAGGAGAAAGCGGCGGAAAGCCTCGTTCCCAGCCGCGTCCCGGGGTTTCCGGGGCCTTTGCTGGACGAGTACGTCGCCGTCAAGCTCGAGTCCCTGGGAATCCCTTATAGCAATCCATTTCCCGAGGTGGCGGGGTTCGAGGTGGGCGCCTTCATCGACGGCCGCCGAAGTGTGCTCGAGATCAGGAACGCTGTCAGCGCCGAGTGCGGGCCGGTCCCGCTCGCCGACGTCCGCGACTATATCGAGAAGCTTGCCAAGGCGGGAGTGGTCGTCCTAAAATAGCCGGGCATCCGGCCCGGGATTATTTCATCCAGCGGGCGAACCATTCCAGATTCCGCTCCATCATATCCCGCATGAACTTCGGCTCGTCGACGACATGGCCTTGCCGGGGATAGATGATCAGCTGAACGGGCACGCCGTTCTTCTTGAGCGCGGCGTAAAGCTCCTGGGCCTGGGGCACCGGCACGCGGAGATCCTTCTCCCCATGCAGGATCAGGGTCGGCGTCTTGAGATTGCCGGCGTAGAAGACGGGGGAGCGCCGCTGATAGAGGTCCTTGGCTTTCCAGGGGACATCCCCCAGGTAATATTCCGTGTATCCGGGAATGTCGGTCTGTCCGTAGAAGCTGACCAGGTTGGACATCCCGGCCCCCAGGGAAGCGCACTTGAACCGGTCCGTCTGGGAGATGATCCATCCCGTCATGTATCCGCCGTAGCTCCGTCCCATGATCCCCAGCCTCGCCGGGTCGGCGATCTTGCGGCTGACGAGCGCGTCGATGCCGGTCATGATGTCACGATAGTCGCCGCCGCCCCAATCCAGGAGGTTGGCCTTCCGGAACTTATCGCCATAGCCGTAGCTCCCCCTGGGATTGGGCATGAATATGGCGTAGCCCAGGCCCGCCAGGACGTGGAGCGGGTAGCACTCGGCCTGAATCGGATAGGGAGAGCCGATCTGGGGCGAGAACTCGGCCGCGAATCGGCCCGAAGGGCCGCCGTGGGCATAGGTGAGCAGGGGATACGGCTTCCCCGCCGGCGGTCCCGGAGGAAGGAGAAGAAGCCCTTCGATCTCGAGGCCGTCGGAGCTCCTCCAATGGACGATCTCCTGCCGTCCCAGGCTGACATCCGGAAGCTCGGGATTCGTGAACGTGAGCCTGATGGGGTTGAACTCCTCCAGTCCGGAAACAAAGACCTCGGTCGGGGTCAGGGAGTTCGTGCCGAGGAAGGCGACCTTTCCGGAGCTCGATGCGAAGCTGAAATCACTCCAGACAAAATCCCCCTTGAGGTGCGGTTTCGGCTCTCCGCCGTCCGCGGCAACCGAGAAGAGCTGGTTCCAGAGGCCCGCAGGGCTTTGAAAGAAGATCCTGCGGCCGTCGGGAGACCACTGGGGGGTGAACATGAACTCATTGAACATGGGGGTGAGGTTGCGCGGCGCTCCGCCCTCCGCGGGGACGAGGCAGAGATACCAGTTGGCGATCCACTCCGTTCTCCCTTCGGTCGAAAGGAAGGCGACCGTTTTCCCGTCCGGAGACCAGCGGGGGAAGGTGTCGATCCCGGACCGCTTGACCAGGTCCCGTACCGTTCGCGTCTCGAGGTCGACCGAGAAGATGTCCGTCCGAAAAAGGTCCTGGATGCGCGGGGACGGCTGGGCCGCGAAGGCGATCTTTTTCCCGTCGGGAGACCAGCTAAAGTCGACGACCGCCGCCGGGGCCTGGGTCAGGCAAGTCGTTTGCTTCGACGCCAGGTCCAGGACAAAGAGCTGAAGGCCGGGGACATCCGGATCGTAGATGATCACGTCCGCGGGCGTGCCATCCGTCTTGGCAGGCTCGGGCGATTTCGGAGCCCGCGCCAGGAAGGCGATCTTCCGGCCGTCCGGGGACCAAACGAAACTCGATACCCCGCCCTCGACCGCCGCGGGCTTGGCGGCTTCCCCTCCGGCCGGGTCAATGAGCCAGATCTGTCTCGAGCCGTCCCTGTCGGAGAGGAACGCCAGCACTTTCCCGTCCGGAGACCATCGCGGCGTGTCATCCCGGCCGGGGCCCGCCGTGAGCCGGAGGGGCGCCCCGCCGGCCGTCTCGGCCAGCCAGATGCGGCTGGGGGTCGCGTTCTTGACCAGGTCGATCTCGGAAAGGACATAAGCCACCCGGTCGCCGGCGGGCGAGATCCGGGCGTCCACGATATTCCGAATTCGGAGCAGGTCCTCGAGCACGGCCGGGTGGACAGCCGGATAGAGAGGGCGCGGCCCGAGCGATAGAAAAACGGCGGCCGCGGCTGCGGCGAGGATCACGGCTTTTCGGGCGCGGGCGTTCACCGGAGGTACTTCTTGAACCAGCTCTCGGTCTTCCTGAGCTTGTCGAGCTGATGGTTCGGCATCATCGTCCCGTGGGATTCCCCGGGATAAATATAGAGCTCGACGGGCGTTCCGGTGGTCTGGACCGCCCGGAAGAATTCTACGGCCTGTTCCACCGGGACTCTTTCGTCCTTCTCGTTCTGGGTCATGAGCAGCGGCGTTTTGACGTTTCCGGCATAGGTCAGCGGGGAGAGCTTCCGGTAGATCTCGGGATCTTCGAGGGGCGTCTTTCCGAAGTACTGGCGGCAGAGGATGCGCCCGATGGGCCCGATCGACCACAAGCTCTGGAGATTGGAGATGCTGACCTCGCTGTGGGCGGCCTTGAAGCGGTCGGTCTGAGTCACGATCCAGTTGGTCATGTAGCCGCCGTAGCTCCCCCCCCAGACGACGAGCTTGTCCTTGTCGGCCAGTCCCCGGGCGATGAGAAGGTCCAGGCCCGACATCAGGTCGCGGTAATCCCCGCCGCCCCAATCCCGCATGTCCTTCCTCAGGAACTCCGATCCCCAGCCGATACTGCCTCGGACGTTGGGCATGTACACGAGGTAACCCTGGCCCGCGAAATATTGGGCCGGGCAGTAGTAGAGGCCCGAGAAGGAATTGTTGAAATTCCCGGCCGGGCCGCCGTGGATGAGCGTCACGGTCGGATACGCCTTGCCCTTTTCATAGCCGAGCGGGTAGACGATATTTCCCTGGATCTGGAGCCCGTCGTCGGCTTTCCAGGTAATTTCCTCGGTTTCTCCCAGCCATATCTTGGCCAATTCCGGATGGATATCGGTCAGGCGCCTGGCCTTGTCGGGAGAATTGATGTCCCCGACATAGATCTCCTGCGGCCAGTCCGGCGTGGAGGCCGAGAAGGCGATCGTCCGACCGTCGGCGGCGAAGGAAAGCTGGTTGACCTCCATCTTGGGAAAGTGCGAGAGCTGGCGGGCTTCCTTCTTCAGAACGTCGAGCCGGAAGATCTGGGCGTTGAGCTGATGATAGGCGACGTAGTAGATGCCGCCGCCGTCGGCGGACCATCGGCAATTGTAAAGGAAATGATCGGTCGTCCCGGAGGCGTTGAAGACTTTTCCGGTCTGGAAATCATAGACCTGGATGATGTGGTTGTGAAGCTCCGGCTGGCCGAGATCGCCGACCTCCAGGCTCAGGTATCGCCCGTCAGGGCTCCAAGCGGCCTCGCCGCGACGCGTGTAAGCCGCGAAATAACGGAAGTCGAGGGGCTTCATCCCGGTCCCGTCGCGGTTAACGACGCGAAGCGTTTGAAAATCCCAGGTCACGGGCTCCAGGTTCTTCGGCGAGGTCACGAAGGCGATCCTGGAACCGTCCGGGGACCAGGAGAAGCCCATGATATGAAAATCCCCGGACACCAGCGGCTTCGCGGCCTTGGCGGCGAGGTCGAAGATCTGCATTTGCGAGCGCGGCCGCCCTTCGTCGATATCCATGGCGTCAAAGCCCGAGCCCTTGGCCTTCGCCTTGTCCGGATCGGGGGTCTCGGGGGTCAGGAAGGCGATGGACTCTCCGTCGGGCGACCAGGCGTACTTCTGGACGCCGCCCGGCGCCTCGATGAGAGGCTCCGCCTCGCCCTGCCCCGGCCGGAAGATGAACAGCTGGGGCTTTCCCAGCCTCGTCGAGAGGAACGTCAGGGCCTGGCCGTCCGGCGACCAGGCGGCCGCCATGGACATGTCCGGTCCCTTGGTTACGGCGAAGCATTGACGCCCGACCGTGTCCGCGAGCCAGACATTGGACGTGAAGGTGTTGCGCGGCCAGTCGACCGAGGTGACGTCGAACGCGACCATCTGGCCCGAGGGAGAGAGCGCCACCGTGCCGATGGACTTCAGGGAGATCATCTCCTCCAGGGTCAGGGGCTTCTTCCCGGCCTGCCCTCGCGCGGCCAGGGGAAGAAGGAGGGAAACCAGCAGGACCGGGATGACGGGGAATCGCCTTTTCATTGGGACCTCCTTGTTTCCTTGTCCGCGGCGTCCTTCTGAGCGGCCTCCTCGGCTTCCTTGGCCCTCTGGGCCATGCGCTTCTTGAAGGTGTCGTCGAGCTCTTTCATCTTCTTGGCGTAGGTCCGGACCGCGGGACCGACGGCGTTTTCGGCGTCGAGGAGCCCGTAGCCGATCTTGGGATCGAAGGTCGCGAACCCGAGGATCTTCGGGTCGGCCGCCTTTTTCAGGATCTCCGCGATCCTCTGTACGTACTGCCCCGGAAGCTCCTTCCCGGTCTTGGGAATATTCGGCGAGAGGACGGCCGTAAGCCCGCCGCAGGCGCTCACCGCGTAGGCGTTCGAGGGAGCGATCCCGGAGCCGGGAAAGGCCGGAGCCGTGACCGCCGTGGACTTCGATGGAGAAGACGGCGCCCAGGGAGGGGACGGCCTTTCCCTTCGCCGGCCGCCCCGGCGACGGCGATGGTTGAACCGTAGGCGGCGGGGTAAGCCGGACGCTCCTCCGCCTTCCCGGAGGGCAGAAGGCCGTTCGGAGCGATGATGACGACGTTGCGGAGGTAGGCGGACTGGCAGGCCTGCTTTAGGAACGGGAAGTCGCCGCTGAACGCAGCGCCCGTGAGGATGAAGTCGTTCCCGTCGGAGGCTGCCTTATAAATAGCCTGGGCGAGCTCCATGGCGGGCCAATACTCGTAGGGTGAATCGGGACCGCCGCCCGTCCGGTAGGTCCTGATCTCGGCCTCCGGGGCGAACCGGGAGGCCATGAGGGCCATGAGCGTTCCCCGGCCCGAGTCATCCCCGGGCGTTACGGTCTCTCCGCTCCAGGGCGCCTGGGTCCTTCCGACGAAGGAGAAATCGCCGGCGTGGTTGATCTTCGCTTTCTGTGCGGCTTCGGCAGCGGGAGCCCAGCCGGAGTCGATGACGGCCAGCTTGATCCCCTTGCCCTTGCCGGACTTCTGGGCCTCGCCGAACTTCCCCAATATAAAAGCGGGGGTCTTGTCGAGGGCCAGAGAGCTCATCTTTTTCAGGACGTCCGGCGGCGGGAGCGGGCCGGACCTCCGGCCCAGGGAGGCAAGGACGAGATCCAGCCGGCCGCGCCCGAGGTTCGGGGCGGAGGCCAGGAGGGCCTGCGTGTCGGAGCTTTCGGAGAACAGGGACTCGACGAAACGGTCGGCCGCGGTCCGGCAGAGAGCCTGATACTTTTCTTTGAAGGCCGGGAGGTCGTTCTTTTCGCGAAGCGCCGTGAGTTCCGGCCCGGACTCCCAGAAAAGGATATTGACCACGTCCTCATAGAGGCCCGGTATGCCGTCGGCGCCGCGCTCGATCTTGTCGATCTCCGCGGGCAGAAGTCTCAGCTTCTCCGGGTGCAGGCCGAGCGCCAGCTTGAGCTGGCGATAGAAGACCTGCGCCCCTTCCGAAAAGACTTCGTCGGCGTTCGCGGACGGCGCGGGGTGCGCCTCCTCTGCCACGGGGCTCTGGACCCGGCGGGCTTCCGCCAGCTTGAGAGCGGCCTGGACGGTCTTCTCGGCGTCGATCAAGCCGTACCCGCACTCGGGGGAAAATCCGTCGAAGCCCAGGGCCCGGGGATCGGCGTTCTCCGTCAGGAGCCTCTTCACGGTCTCGGCGTACTGCCCCGGCGGCTCGGTCCCCAGTCGCGGATAGACGGAGGCGACCAGGGCCGTCAGAGAGGCGACGATGGGGGTCGCGCAGGAGATCCCGGCGGCGTATTCATCCTTCTCGCCGACATAGGTGGGGTAGGCGACGAACGGAGCGTCGGGCGACCCGACCGTCGTCGTAGATTCGGGGGCCGCAATATCCCAATATCCATACTTGTTTTCTGCGAGCCTGGTGATGGCGGTGACCGCAATGTTGACCGTATACTGGCCCGGATAATCCTCGTTCCCGCCGAGGTACTTGCCCATGTAGTAGGGGCTCGTCGTGACCAAGATCACGTTATTGTCATAGGCATACTGACAGGCCTCCTGGAGGTACGGGACGTGGAGGTTGGTGCCGGCGCTGATATTGATCACATCGTTGCCGTCATGGACGGCCTTGTAGACCGCCGCCCCCATCTGGCCGGTGACGCTCCGGGGGAGAGGGGAATCGTTCTGCGTGTCGGCGTCGAGATAGCGGTACATGGTGATCTGGGCTTCCGGCGCGTATCGGGCCACGATGGAGCTCACGATGGTCCCGTGCCATCCCCAATCCACCATCGGAGGGCCGGCCGGACTCCAGGGAAACCCGTCCCGCCCGACGAAGTTGAAATGGGGGCCCCAGACGGTATTCTGGAAGACCGGATGGGTCATGTCGATGCCGGAGTCGAGGACCGCGACGCGGACACCGCGTCCCTTGGTCAGCTTGTGGGCGCCCCTGAATTTGGCCGCGTCAAGCCCCCACTGTTTCTCGAACTCCGGGCTCAGGGTCTTCTTCTCGATCTTGTCGGGCGTAGGGAGGTCGAGCTTGGCCATATGGCCGGTGGACATGGCCACGATATCGACGGTGTCCTTGCCGTTGAACCGCGGAATGAGGTCCTTGAAGTAGGACCCCCACGCGCTGGGCTGGAACAGGCTGTCGGCAAACATCTGTGCGCAGAAGCGGGCCAGGTCCAGATACTTTTCCCGGAATCGCCTTTGGGACGCTTCGCCGGCCTCGTCGAGGAGCGCCTGAAAGACCGGGGCGTCCTTCTGATAATAATAATTCGTCAGGAGCCCGTAGAGACGCGGATAGACATTCTGAAGGTCCCGGATCTTGGCCTTTTCCGCGGCGTTGAGCCGGTCCCGCAGGGGATGGCGGTCGACGTCGTCCGCCACGGCCGTGTAGAACGTTGCCTGGCCCTCGTCGAACAGCGCCTCGAGAGGGGGCTTGGCCGGACTCTTAGAGGAACAGCCCGAATGGATACCGGCGGAAAGAAGGCCGGCCAGGACGGCCATCGCCGCGAGAAGCAACCTAGAGTGTGATCGTGCGCGCATAGTTCCCTCCACTTTCCTATAAATGACGATAATTAGCGTTCATCTATACCAGGCGATATGATAATATCAGGAAAAATGCAGGACCTCGAGCAGGACACCAGGGCCGTTATCGACAGGTTCTCCCTGCTCATCAAGAAGGTCATCCAGGGCCATCTCCACCGAAGCGACGACATCGACCTCGAGGACATCGAACAGGAAGTGCGGCTCAAGATCTGGGTTTTTCTCAAAAAAGGCAAAAACGTGCAGAATCTTCCGTCCTATATAAAGAAAGTCGCCTACTCGACGACCATCGACGAATTGAGGAAGATGATGAAGCAAAGGCCGTCCGGAGAGGCCGAGAAGCTGAAAAGGATCTTCGCCGGGGCCGCCCAGTTGAGCGGGCCGGACAAGGATTATTCTCCCGAGGCGGGGATCGAGGACAGCGAGGCCAGGGAAAAGATCCTGGCGCTGGTCGATTCCCTGAGCGAGAACAGGAAGAAGGTCCTGCGGCTCTATCTGGCGGGCCTGTCCATCGACGAGATCTGCACGTCCCTGAATTGGGAAAAACCCAAGGTCCGGCATCTCTTCTACCGGGGGATCGACGACCTGAAAGGGAAGACCCGCTTCCTCCGGGGAAGCGTGGGCGGAAACATTCCGGGCGCCTGGCCCCCGGGGGGGAATCATGGAGCATAGAAGGTGTCCCTCGAAGGACGCATTCGTCCGATTCTTCGAGGAAACGGCCGCCGAAGGGGATAGAGAGAGACTTCTCGACCACGTCCGTTCCTGTCCGGAATGCCGGACCGTTTTCGAGGCGGGCGGGGAGATCCGGTCGCAGGGCCGGGAGATCCTCAGCGGCCTTGACGGGTTGGACTTGCGGAGCCGCGAGACGCGGCGCCGCCTGCGGGAAGAGGCGCGCCGGGAGATCCTCCGCCTCCGGAGAGGCCGGCGTCCGGACCGGCGGAAAGCATTCCGATGGATCGGCGTCCCGGCCATCGGAACCGCCTTGGCGCTTCTCGCGGTGTTCGTCATCGTTCCGAATATCGGAAGGCACCGGACAAGCGCCCTGGAGCGGAACGCGTCGCCGCTCGAGATCGGCCTCCTGCGGCCGCGGGGAACGGTCCCCGCGTCGGCGCTGACCTTTCAGTGGACGCGCCGGCCCGAAGCCCTGAGCTATCGCCTGGAGATCTACGACCGGACCCTCGAGCCGGTTTATCAATCCGGTCCTCTGGACGCCGATGCTTTCTCCCTCCCCGGAGACGCGGCGGCCCTGATCCGGACAAACGAGGTCTATTTCTGGAAGATCGTGGCCGCCTTCGAGGACAGCCGGACGATCCAATCGGAATTCGTCAAGTTCATCCTTCAGAAGTGAGGAAGCCCGCGCCGGGACGGCGACCCGTGGAGAGGAACGGCCGCGTCGCCTTCGCCTATGAGGACGAAGGCCGCCCAATGGTAGGGGCGCCGGTCGTCGGAATCGCACATCCGGATCTTGGTCAAGCGGAGGGCCTCCTGTTTCGTCTTCCCTTCGGTCAGGAAGCCGTAGAAGGTCTTCATGAAATAGGATGTGGATTCGTCGTTGACGTTCCATAGGCTCGCCACGACCGACCTCGACCCCGAGCAGAAGAACGCCCGCGACAATCCCTGGATCCCTTCGCCCTTCTCCATCTTTCCCCCGGCCGTCTGGCAGGCCGAGAGGACGACCAGGTCGGCGTTCAGCTCGAGGTTGTAGATCTCCCGGGCCTGGAGGAATCCGTCCTCGCCGGAGCTGGCGTCCTCGGACAGGACGAGGGCCGAGCGGCTGGCGACCATCTCGTCCAGAAGGCTGTGGGTGGCGAAGTGAAGGATCTTGTATCCGGATAGGGGGAGCTTCTTGACCCGCTCTTCCGTGGCCGCGGCGCCGGCGACGATCCTTCGCGACCCGGGGGCCATCAGTCTCGAAATGGCCTCCATCTCCCGGGATGCGTACGCGAGCGGATGAAGGATGAAGCGCTTTTCGAGATAATATTCCGAGAGGAGATCCTTTACGGCCTTTTCGCCGCGGCTCGCGTCCCCGGCCCGGCCGAGGCTGGGACTGCCGATCGAGAGCAGGTCGGCCGCGGCCTGCGTCCGCTCCCGGCGCTCCAGGATGCTCACCAGGGTCGAGGCGGAGGGCGCATAGGATATCCCATGGTCTTCCAGGAGAAAGCGGGAAGCGACCCGGCCCGAACCGTCCTGCGCTCCGGGGACGAGGGTCTCGAAAGGCAGATAATAGAGCGCCCGGTCCGGAATGAAGATGATGTTCCTGAACCCGGAGAGGCATTCCCGCCCGGCAGCGCCGATGAGGGCGTCATAAAGCCTGCGGCCCGCGGGGATGACGTCCGCGTTCGTGATCTCCCGCGACGACAACAGCCCGATGTAGTTGCCCACCAGCCGGAGGGTCCGCCGGCTTTCGGGAGGAGTGAGCCGGCGGACCGAAAGATCGCCGGCGGTGATGAAGAAGATATAGATGTTCTCCTCTCCGACGAAATATTCGACGATCCCCGTCTCTCCGTTCAGGAGCTTTCTCCGGATCTCCGGGAGGCGGCAGGGCTCGCTCGAAACCACCCTGGAGTAGCCTGGATTCTCGGCCCTCGTTGTCTCGGTGAAGAGCTGATAATCGTCTTCCGCCTTCGCCAGCCTCTCCCGGAGCCCGGCCCTGTCGATCGGGCTCAGCGAGCCGTCGTTCAATTCGGCCGAGAGATGCGATATCTTCCGGGAGATCTGCTCCAGCTCGTCCACCTTCCCGCGGGGCAGGGAGCTCGAATCGATCCTGGCTTTTTGCAGATCGTCCAGGAAAGAGCGCGCCTTGGCCTTCTCGGCGTAGTAAAGACATTCCTCGAGGATCCCGGCCGAGGATTTCTTTTCGGATTCTTCGAAAAGAAGGTCGACCAGCGCCTCGTAGATGGGGATCTTGCTCTTGAAGTAGCCCGAGCTGTATTCCCGGAGCAGGAGCTGGACCCGCAGGTCCTCGATGATCCCGACGGCCTTCTTGTAATTCTCGATGGCCGGGGGGATCTCTTTCTGAGCCGCGTACAGGGCCCCCAGGCCGGCGTAAGCCTCCCAGATCGCGTTGGGCTGTCCGATCTCGCGGCCCACGGCCTGTGCCAGCCGATACGAGTCCTTCGACTCGTTCCACGATCCCAGCTCGCGGTAGAGGTCGCCCAGTCGATTGTAATTCTGGGCCTGGATGACCTTCTTCCCGGCCAGGCTCGCAGCGCTCAGGCTCTGGGAAAAGTATTCCCGAGCGTTCGGAAGGTCCCCGAGCTTGAAATAGGCGAAGCCGATATTGTAGAGGCACCGGGCTTCCTCCCGGCGGTGGCCGATCTTCCGGATGTACTCCAGCGCCTCCTTGAAATAGGTCATGGCCCGGGCGTAATCCTGGAGCTCGATGTAAACGAAGCCGATGGTGTTCAAGCACTCTTCCCGGCTCCATTTGCCGATGTACCGCTCGGCGACGCGAAGGGCGTCCTTGTTGAATTCTAGGGCCCTCTCATAATTTCCCAGGGCGAGATAGATGTCGCCGATCGTCGTCAAATGGAACGCCTCGCCGGTCTTGAATCCGATCTGCCGGCTGATCCGCAGGGCGTCGTCGGCGCAGGCCATGGCCTTGGAGTAGTCGCCCTTGTCCTTGTGCAGGACGGTCAGCCAGTAGAGACAAATGTCCTGGCTTCTCAGGGCTGAGGTGCGCTGATAATATGCCAGGGCCTGGGAAAGGGAATCCTGGGCCGCGGCCAGATCGCCCCGTTCCAGGAAGATCACCCCCCATGTTCGGAGGCAAAGGGCCTCCAGCCGGCGGGAGCCCGTCTCCCGGGCTATGGTCAAGGCCTGCCGGCAGGTCTCGAAGGCCCGGGCGTCCTTGCCCAGGTCCGTCCAGACGAAGGCGCTTCGCTCCAGGCTTTGAGCTTCCAGCATCCGGTCTCCGATCTCGCGGGAGATCCGGAGCGCCGTCTGGGCTTCCCTAAGGGCGCTTGGATAATCGTTGAGATACGTGAAGACATCGCTGAGGTTGAGGAGACATCGTCCCTCGTCCCCCCGTGCTCCTCTCTTGCTGAACAGGGCCCCGGCCTTTTCCAGGGAAGCCCGGGCGTCCTGATACTCCGACGAATAATAGTGGACGAGGCCGATGGACTGATGGAGAAAAGCGTTGTCGGGAGCGAGCTCCAGTCGCGACCGAAGAAAAGCGGCCGTGTCCTCGATGTCCTGCTTCGTGAGGTAACCGTTGACAAGCTCGCTGTAGACGTCCATGAAATCCGCGCCCAGGGAGATGCTCTTTCTCAGGTGCTCCTGGGCCAAAGCGAGCTTGCCCTGTATCCTGCAGATGACGCCCAGCCCGTAATGGTACTGGACGTTTTCCGGGTGTTCCTGGACCAGCCGTTCCATATGCCGGCCGGCGTCGAGAGCGGCGGCCGCTCCGGCCGGTGCCGGCGTCTCCTCCAGGGCCTGAAATAGCCAGGGATAGGCGGACACGTCCGCCGGGTTCCGTTCTATGATCCCGAAACACGCCGAGACCGCTTCGGCATTCCGGCCGGACTTGATGTCGGCCAGGATCGAAGCGGGCGGGGGCTCCGGCGTCGGGTACGGGAACGATGGCACGGCCAGAATAAGGGCCAGGGCCACAAAGGCCATGGCCCCGATCCTTCTCGCCGCGAAAGACAGGCTCATTTGGATTGAATTCTAGTCCATGCGGCCTGCGAATGCAAAACGGAATCAATGGGGATAACGGGCCAAGTGGTACAATATAAAAGCCGATCTCGTCCATATTAAGCGGAGAATCAGAGATCCGACCACAAGGAAGGGAGACGGCCATGACGTATCGAAAGCCCCCCATCGCCCTCATGCTCATTCTTCTGGGTTTCTCGAGCCTTTTTTTCCTTGCCTGCGATCATAAAGACGCCGGCGGGCCTGACCAGGCCTGGCTGGATTCGCTTTTTGCCCGGGGAAGAGCTCTGTTCTATCAGACCATCCGGGACGAAATGTCGGCCCGTCCCGACCGCACCCGCCTTACGGAGATCGAGCTCCAGAAGATCAGGGAGGTCGAGACCCGATACGGCAGGCTGTACGGCATCCTCATGAACGTCTTTTACCAGAAGGACGAGCCGACGTTCACCGCCCTGCTCCGGAACGGAGACCGGGAGTCCCGCGAGCGCTTCTCCGGAATGTATCTTGACCTGTCCCGTTTCGCCGGCCACATGTTCGTCGAGACGTTCTTCCAGACGGACTTTGCCACGGACCTCGCCCGCAAAGGCAACCCGGCGTACAAAGACCTCGATACCGTGGACATCGTCATCAGGTCGGTGGGCTACGGCGCGAAGCTCGACCCTCCGCCGCAGAGGGAGTTTTTCAAGAATCCCGCGAGCCCGGAGTTCGAACGGCAGGGAGCCCTGGACGCGGCCCGCTTCAGAGAGGCCCACGTCCTGACCCGGGGGAAGGGGGCCAAGATCGGTATCCTGGATTCGGGCATCGACGAGAGCCATTCGATATTCAAGAATACCCTCTGGGGCAAGAACTTTTCCTTTGTCGGACGGGACGGGCAGCCCTGGTCGAACGACGCCCCTATGGTAGACTGGGGCTGGCATGGAACGCTAATCTCCTCGGTGGCCGCCTGTTTCGCGCCCGAAGCCCAACTGACGGTGTACAAGGTCCTGGACGGCGATACGCAGAACGATCCCCCCTATCTCCTCCTCCTCGAATGTTTCCTCGAGGCCGGCATTTACCGCGGCGTCCATGACGGCAACGACGTCATCAGCATCAGCGCCTCCGGGGCCACGCTCGATTCCGATTACCTCAGGGAGGCCTGTCAGTACGCTTATGATCAGAACCGCGTTCTCGTCTCGGGGGCCCTCTACAGCCGCTGGTTCAAGCAGGGCGTCCGCCGGAACTTCCCGGCCCAGTACAAAACGGTCGTGGCCGTGACGGCCGCCCAGAAGAACCCCGACGGGACGTACGGGTACTGGGATGTCTGCGCGGCCCAGGATGAGAACACGGTGGCGGCCCCGAACGATATCTTTGGCGCCTTTCCGACCTACGTCGGCGAGAAGGACCGGTACATCCCGAGCATCTCGGCCGCGATCCCCGTCGTGTCCTCCCTTTTCGCCCTCGCGGTTTCGGCCCATCCCCGACAGGGGGGTGAGCCGGCGGGGGAATACGCCCGGCTCATGATGGATCTCGTCATCAAGAACGCGAACCCCGAGCGGGTGGGATTCCACGGATTTTCGCCCGAGTGCGGCTATGGAATGGTGGACGCCGAGAAGACCGTCAAGGCCGCCCTGGCTCTGAACGAGAAACGCTAGCCGGCCGGGGCCCGGCGTCCCCGAGCTCAGCCCTCCCGGGAGGAGGAAAACATGAAGAAGCCGACCTTCGTCCGTGCCTGCGCCTGGCTCGCGGCCCCTTTGTTCGTTCTGACGGCTTGGACTTTCCGTTGCTCCAAGAGTCCTGTCTCGAAGCGGGAGGCCGGTTTTCGCATCGGCGTCTCCTACCCGAAAGAGCTTGGGCCGGGGCCCTTCGACGGGCGGATGCTCCTGATGCTCGCGGATAACGAAGCCCGGGAGCCCAGGTTCCAGATCAGCTCGCGCAACGAGGATGCCCAACCCATTTTCGGGGTCGACGTCGAAGGCCTGATGCCCGGGCAGGAAGCTGTATTCGACGCCGGAGTGTTCGGCTTCCCTGTGGACAGCCTTGCTAAGATCCCTCCCGGCGAGTATGTCGTCCAGGCCCTTCTCCATAAATACGAGACCTTCCGCCGGGCGGACGGCCATACCCTCAAGCTCCCCATGGACCGCGGCGAGGGCCAGATGTGGAACATCGCGCCCGGGAACCTCCTTAGCGTCCCCAAAAAGATCCGGATCGACCCCTCGCGGGACGGGATGATCCACGTGACCCTCGATAAGATCATTCCGTCCTTCCCCGAAGAGAAGGACACGAAGTACATCAAGCACATCAAGATCCAAAGCAAGCGCTTGACCGAGTTTTGGGGCCGCCCGATGTTCCTCGGCGCCATCATCCTCCTGCCCGCCGGCTTCGAGGAGCACCCGGAAGCCCACTACCCCCTGATGGTTTACCAGGGGCATTTTTCCCGCAAGTTCGACGCCCTCGTCGGGTTCCGGGAAGAGCCGCCCCCTCCCGGCGAAACGTCGGAAAACGCCAAGAGACCCGGGGTATGGGGGGAATACTTCAGGGATTTCGAAAAATACAGCTACCAGTTCTATAAGGACTGGACGGGCCCCGGCTTCCCCAGGATGATCCTTGTCACCATCCAGCACGCCAATCCCTACTTCGACGATTCCTATGCCGTCAATTCGGCCAACCTCGGGCCCTATGGGGATGCGATCACCTATGAGCTCATCCCGTACATCGAACAACAGTATAGGGGCATCGGCCAGGGGTGGGCGCGGACTCTCTACGGCGGGTCAACGGGAGGCTGGGAATCCCTGGCCGTCCAAACATTCTATCCCGACGAATATATTGGGACGTGGACGTTCTGTCCCGATCCGATCGATTTCCGGGCCTACTCGCTCGTCGACATCTACTCTCACAAGAATGCTTACTTTTCGGACGGGCGGTGGAAGCGCACCCCGCGGCCGGCCTTCCAAAATGAGATCGGCGAGGTCCTCTCGACGAACGAGGAGACCAATCATCTCGAGCTCGTCCTGGGAACCCACGCCCGCTCGGGCTATCAGTATGACATCTGGCAAGCCGTCTTCGGCCCTGTCGGCGACGACGGCTACCCGAAGCCGATCTGGGACAAGCGGACCGGGGTCATCGATCACGACGTCGCCGCCTACTGGCGCGAGCGGTATGACCTCCGATACATCCTGGAGCGGGACTGGAAGACGCTTGGGCCGAAGCTCAAGGGCAAGATCCACATCTACACGGGCGATATGGACAACTGGTACCTGCACAACGCCGTCTACCTCATGGAGGCCTTCCTCAAGAGCACGAAGGATCCCTATTACGACGGGACCGTGGAATACGGAGACCGTCAGCCCCATTGCTGGTGCGGTGGGAAGGGGCTTTCGCTTCCCGTCTCGATGCTGACCATCAACCAGCGATTCGCCCCCGAGATGGCCGCCCATATCGTCAAAACAGCCCCTCCGGGTGCAGACGTCGCCAGCTGGCTTTATTAGGAGAAGATCGGGTCCGGACTCCCTAAGGGTCGGGTGTTCGAGTCACCCCAGGCGCGCATCTTTTCCTTGGGCCGATCAATCGGAACGAGGTGTCTGCGGCGGAATCAGCCTAAAGTCCATGGACAAGGCCTTTTGCCCCGACATGCCCTCTCGAAACCGATTGTCGCGTCACTTGACATCGCTGCGCGGCGGACATAATATTCATTCGTGGTCGGGAGGGGATTCGTCGCGCGCGCTGAGCACGGTGCTTGCGCACAAATCCGGTTCTAGATTACAAATCTGAGGGAGGAGCCGTGAAGATCTACAACGTCTATAAAAATCCTTTTGGACACGTGGAAGCTGTCAAACAAGGCTGGTCTTGGCCCGGATTCTTCTTCACCTGGATATGGTGTTTGGTCAAGGGATTTTATGGTTTAGGTGCAGGTCTTTTCGTTGTCATCTTGATCGGTCGAGTCATAAGCCTGGAAAACGTAGCATTGAATGCCGTATACGCGCTCGCAGCGCTTGGGATCTCGATATGGATCGGGGCGTCGGGG
Organism: Candidatus Aminicenantota bacterium; assembly: GCA_963813235.1. Lineage (GTDB taxonomy): Bacteria > Acidobacteriota > Aminicenantia > Aminicenantales > Saccharicenantaceae > JALHVH01. The sequence goes on from CAWEYF010000012.1 coordinate 114,554, forward strand.
AATGAAATGCGAGGCAAAAAGTTAGGCCAAAAGGGATATGAATTCGTAGAAACGATCAACGCAAGTACTCCCGAAGGGGCCGTTGCTGAATTTACAAGAAAAGCCCCTCGTCCAACCGGCACAATCCCGACCTGACCCTGCTTGACTGCAGCCCGGCGAGTCAACTCGGTTTCGGCCCTGGATATCTGTTTTACGGGTTGAATTGTTCAAATTGAACCATTAGGGCTAGCCTTGGCCTGATTTTCCCGGCTCGGTCAGCCCTTGAACGCGAAGCGGCCCTCGATGAAGAGGCGCTTGCAGGCGTCCACGGCGTCGGGGTCGTAGAGGGAACCTCGGTTCTTGGTGATCTCGTGGATGGCCTCGCCGAGGGTCAGGGCCGACCGGTACGGCCGGTGCGAGACCATTGCCTCGACGACGTCGGCCACGGCCAGGATCCGGGCGACGGGGCAGATGTCGTCCCCCCTCAGGCCGTTCGGGTAGCCCGAGCCGTTCATCCGCTCGTGGTGCTGGAGGACGATATCGGCGATGGGCCAGGGGAACTCGATCGTCCGGAGGATCTCATACCCGATCTGGGGGTGGTTCTGGATGAGCCGGAACTCGTACTCGCTGATCTTGCCGGGCTTGCTGAGGATCTCGGCCGGGATGGAGATCTTGCCCAGGTCGTGGATGGAGGCCGCCATCCGGATGGCGTCGACGTCCTCGCGGGAGAGCTTCATCTCCGTCGCGATGGCCCGGGCGAGGTCGGACACGCGCTTCTGGTGGCCGGCCGTGTAGGGGTCGCGCATCTCGATCGTCAGGGACATCGCCTGGATCGTCGCGCCCATGGCCTTGCGCAGCCTTTCGAGCGTCCGGCCGAGCTCGTCCTCGGTCCGCCGCCGGTCGGAGACGTCCCGGAGGATGACGAGGTTGGCCCGCTTCCCCCCGTAGGTGATGGGGCCGGTGTTGAGCTCGACGTTGATCAGCGTCCCGTCCTTGTGCTTGACGGCCGCCTCGAAGATCGCGCTGGCGTCCGGGTCCTCCCGGTCCCGGCTGTAGGTGCTCTCGAGGAAGGCCAGGTCCGCCGTGGCCAGGTAGCGGCTGAAGGGCGCGTCGATGAGCTCCTCGAGAGAGAACCCGCCGAGCTCGGCCGCCCTGGGGTTGATGTACTTGAACAGGGAATCCTGGACGATGGCGATGCCGTCGGTCGCCCGCTCGACGACCTGGCGGTACTTTTCCTCGCTCTCCCGGAGGGCCGCTTCCGCCCGCCGCCGGTCCGTCGTCTCCCTCAGGATGACCAGCGTCCGCCCGTCCCCGCCCGACAGGGCCGCCGTGCTGGCCTCGACGAACCGGACGTTGCCTTCCCCGTCGACGAGCCGGAACTCGTAGAGGGGTCCCTTCGCCTCCGCGACCAGGGTCCGGTCCTCGGGGTGGACGAGGTCCAGGAAGTCGAACCCGGGGCCGCAGATCTCCTCGGCCGTCCGGTCGACCAGGGCCTCGAACGCCGGGTTGACATACTCGATCCCCTGGAGGGAGATGACATAGATCCCGTCGGCGGAATTCGCGATCAGGGCGCTGAAGATCTCATCGCCCCGTTTCCGAAGCATCTTGAAGGTCATCGTTGTCCCTTATTATATGCGGTTTTGGAGGCGCTAATCAAGACTTCACCTTCCATCCCTTTTGTCGGCCGTTTCCCCTTGAGATTGATATAAATTTCTTGAAACGCGCGTCCCTTTATCATAGGATGGTCCCATCGAATGATATCGCGAGAAGGGTTCGGGGGGTTGAATCCCTCATCGCGGCGAGCGCATCGCATCACCGTTGCGGGTGAGACAAAAATTGTGATAATCACCCCGCGATTACCCCCACGCGGTGATTGACCCTAAAACGGTCGCGTGGAATATTGAGAGCCGACATGATCGAGCCAAAACTTCGTAAGAGGATTGACACAATTTGTCATTTCGCATAGGATTCAGGTAAATATTATGGCCTCAAATCTCGGCGAGCTTCTTCTCCGTGAAAAGATCATCAACGCGGACCAGCTGAAATCCGCCCTCGATTTCCAGAGGAAGAACAGCCTGCCCCTGGGGACGAGCATGGTGACCCTCGGCTTCATCTCCGAGGAGGAGATCGCCCAGTCCCTGAGCCGCCAGCTCGGCTACCCCTACATCGACCTCGACCAGTTCGAGGTCTACCCCGAGGTCATCAACCTCATCCCGGCCGAGGTGGCCAAGAAGCACGTGGTCATGCCCATCCACAGGATCCGGTCCTTCCTGACCCTGGCGATGGTCGACCCGACCGACCTCGAGGTCATCGAGGACATCCGGTTCCGGACCGGGCTCAGCATCCAGCCGGTCATCGCCTCAGAGTCCGGGGTGATGAACGCCATCAACAAGTACTACGGCACGGCCGACGCGCTCAAGGTCAAGAAGATCGTCGAGGACATCGCCCTGGCCGACGACGGCAGGATCAACATCGTCGAAGAGGATCAGGAGAACATCGCCCTGGAGGAGATCCAGACCGCGAGCGAAGAGGCCCCCATCATCACCCTGGTCAACACGACGTTCATCGACGCCATCAAGAAGGGCGCCTCGGACGTCCACTTCGAGCCCTACGAGCAGCAGTTCCGCATCCGCTACCGCATCGACGGCGACCTCTACGAGATCGTCAACCTGCCGTTGAAGTTCCGGAGCCCCGTCCTCTCGCGGGTCAAGATCCTCTCGAACATGGACATCGCCGAGAAGCGCCTGCCCCAGGACGGCCGCATCAAGATGCGGGTCAAGCTCGAGAACGGGAAGCGCAAAGAGGTCGACATGCGCGTCTCCTCCCTGCCGACCCTGTTCGGGGAGAAGATCGTCGCCCGTATCCTCGACAAGGAGATGCTCAAGCTCGACCTGACCCAGCTCGGCTTCGAGGACGCGTCCCTCGTCAAGTTCCAGGCGGCCATCGAGCGGCCGTGGGGGATCATCCTGGTCACCGGGCCGACCGGAAGCGGCAAGACGAACACCCTCTATTCGGCGGTCTCCACCCTCAACACCCTCGACACGAACATCATGACGGCCGAGGACCCGGTCGAGTTCTACATCCCGGGCATCAACCAGGTCCAGATCAAGGAGGAGATCGGGCTGACGTTCCCCAACTGCCTCCGGACCTTCCTCCGGCAGGACCCGGACATCATGCTCGTCGGCGAGATGCGCGACTTCGAGACGGTCGACATCGCCATCAAGGCCGCCCTCACCGGCCACCTCGTCTTCTCCACCGTCCACACGAACGACGCCGCGAGCACGGTCATGCGGCTCATCAACATGAACGTCGAGCCGTTCCTCATCGCCGACTCCGTCATCCTCATCGCCGCCCAACGGCTGGTCCGGCGGCTCTGCAAGAAGTGCGCCCAGCCCCACAAGCTCCCCGAGAAGGCCCTCCTCGAGATGGGCTTCGAGAAGAGCGAGCTTCGGGACGTCAGCGTCCTCAAGCCCAAGGGCTGCGACCAATGCAACAACACCGGCTACAAGGGCCGGACCGGCCTCTACGAGGTCATGCCCGTCGACGACGACATCCGGGACATGATCCTCAACCGGACCCAGTCCCGGGAGATCAAGAAGAAGGCCATCGAGGCGGGGATGATCACGCTGCGCCGGAGCGGCCTGGTCAAGATCATGAACGGCGTGACCTCCGTAGAGGAGGTCTTGCGGGAGACCATCCGGGATTCGGGCTGACGCCGCGCGGCGCGGCCGGCCGCAGGGAGGACAACATGGCAAAACCGATCCAGGAATTCCTGAAGATGGCGGTCGACGCCGACGCGAGCGACCTCCATATCACGACCTACATCCCGCCGAGGATCCGGGTCAACGGCTCGCTCAAGTCCATCGACCACCCGCCCCTCACGCCGACCGAGACCAAGGAGCTCGTCTACAGCATCCTGACCGACAAGCAGAAGAAGATGTTCGAGGAGAAGTGGGAGCTCGACTTCTCGTTCGGGATGAAGGACCTCGGCCGCTTCCGGGCGAACGTCTTCATGCAGAAGGGCGCCGTCGCCGCCGCCTTCCGGCGGTTCCTGCCGAACATGTGGAGCTTCGCCCAGCTCGGCATCCCCCAGAGGGTCGCCCAGCTCTGCTACCTCCCGCGGGGGCTCGTCCTCGTCACCGGGCCGACCGGCTGCGGCAAGTCGACGAGCCTGGCCTGCATGATCGAGCACATCAACCACGAGCGGGACGTCCACATCGTGACCATCGAGGACCCGATCGAGTATTATTTCAGCCCCCGCAAGTCCATCGTCAACCAGCGGGAGCTCTACGTCGACACCCAGTCGTACGGGAATGCGCTCCGTTCGGTCCTGCGCGAGGACCCGGATGTCGTCCTGGTGGGCGAGATGCGGGACTACGAGACGGTCGAGGCCTGTCTGCGCGTCGCCGAGACCGGCCACCTGACCTTCTCGACGCTCCACACGAACTCGGCGGTCGAGTCCATCACCCGCATCATCGACATCTTCCCGCCCCAGTACCAGTCCCAGGTCCGCATCATGCTCTCCATGAGCCTGGAGGCCGTCATGACCCAAGCCCTGCTCCCCAAGGCCGACGGCACGGGCCGGGTCCTGGCCATGGAGATCATGATCCCGAACCCCGCCATCCGGAACCTCATCCGGGAGAACAAGGTCCACCAGATCTACTCGGCCATGCAGATGGGCCAGGAGAAATACGGCATGCAGACCTTCAACCAGTCCCTGGCCAGCCTCTACTTCCGGAAGCTGATCACCTACGACATGGCGATGAGCGTCACGTCGTTCGCCGAGGAGCTGACGGACATCATCCAGCGGAAGGAAGGGCTGAGGCCGGAGGGGCGCGCGGGCGCGGTGGCGACGTCAAGGAAGAGGAGAGAGAACCATGGCCGTTTACACGTGGAAGGGCAAGAACAAGTACGGCGACGCCGTCGCCGGCGAGCGGGTCGGGACCTCCATCGACGAGGTGACGCGGAGCCTGCAAAAGGAGCAGATCCAGATCACCAGCGTCGCCCCGAAGCGCGCCTTGCCGAGCATCCCGTTCCTCAAGCGCGAAAAGGTCCGGCTGAAGGAGCTCGCGGTCTACAGCCGCCAGCTCTCGGTCCTCATCGACGCCGAGCTTCCGCTCATCCAGAGCCTGGGCATCCTGGCGGAACAGCAGAAGAACAAGTACTTCCGGCGGGTCATCGACACCATCAAGAACGACGTCGAGGCGGGCTCGACCCTCCACCAGGCCAAGCGGAAGCATCCCAAGGTTTTCGACGACCTCTACTGCAACCTCGTCGGCTCGGGCGAGCAGAGCGGCTCGCTCGACATCATGCTCCGCCGCCTGGCCGAGTACATCGAGAAGACCGTTAAGCTCCGGGCCCAAGTCAAGCAGGCCATGATCTACCCCGTGGCCATCGTTATCTTCGCCGTCGTTGTCGCCATTTTCCTCCTGTGGAAGGTCATCCCGGTCTTCGCGTCGATCTTCATCGAGCTCGGAGCGGAATTGCCCCTGCTGACGGCCATCATCGTCAAGATGAGCAAGTTCGTCCAGAATTACATCGTCTTCATCGTTCTCGGGCTCATCGCCTTGGTTCTGTTATTCCGGTATTACCGGAAGACACCCCAGGGCCGCTGGACGGTCGACCGGGCGATCCTCAAACTGCCCCTCTTCGGGAACCTCCTGAAGAAAGTGTCCGTATCCCGCTTGACGCGGACCCTGGCCACGCTCATCTCGGGCGGCGTCCCCATGCTGGAAAGCCTGAAGATCACCTCCTCGACCGCCGGGAATGTCCTCATCGAGAAACAGATCCTCGAGACCCGCCGTCTCGTCTCCGAGGGGAAGACCCTCCACGAATCGCTCAAGGAGGCCGGCGACTTCCCGTTGATGATGATCCAGATGGTCAACGTCGGCGAGGCGACGGGCACGCTGGACGAGATGCTCGGCAAGCTGGCCAACTTCTATGACGACGAGGTCGAGACCTCCGTGGCCGCCCTTCTGTCCGTCATGGAGCCCGTCCTCCTCATCTTCGTCGGAGGCATCGTCGGCAGTCTCGTCGTCTCCATGTACCTGCCCATCTTCTCCCTGATCCAGAAGTTCTAGGGGCCGGGCCGACCGACGGGAAGAGCGCGCCATGCCGACTACGATCGAGCGCCGGGACATTTTCTGGTACATCATCCTGCGCCTCATCGTCGTCACGTCCATCCTGGTCTCCGCGGTCGTCCTCCAGCTCGCCGGGGCTTCGGTCTTCCCCATCGTCCCCGTCTTCTACCTGATCGTCCTCTCCTATCTGATGACGGCCGCCTGCCTCCTGCTCTACTCCAGGGGGAAGTATCCGGGCTCCTGGCCTACCTCCAGCTCGTCTTCGATCTCTTCTTCATCACGGCCTTCGTCTACATCTCCGGAGGGATCGCCAGCTCGACCTATTTCCTCTACATCTTCGCTATCATCGCCGCGAGCCTCGTCATATCGAAGCGGGCCGCCTACCTCGCCGCGGCGCTTTCGGCCATCCTCTTCGGCCTGCTCGTGGACGGCATGTATTTCCGGCTCATCACGTATTTCAGCCCCGAACATGACATCAAGCTCGGCTTGGCCCGTCCTGTTCACCATGCTCATCGCCTGGAGTGTGTTCTTCATCATCGCCTTCCTGATGAACTACCTCTCCGGGAACCTCAGGAAAACGCGGGAGCAGCTGCGCACGGCCCAGAAGGAGCTCATCATCAAGGAACGGTTGGCCGAGGCCGGCCGCGTCTCCGCGATCCTGGCCCACGAGATCCGCAACCCCCTGGCCGCCATTTCCGGTTCCGTCCAGGTCCTGAGGAAGGACCTCGTGCTCGAAAGCGAGCAAAGAGAACTCATGGACATCGTCGTCCGGGAATCCGAACGGGTCTCCCAGTCCATAGACCAGTTCCTGGACTTCGCCGCCCCCGTGAAGCAGGTCTTCACGGAAGTCAACGTTTCCGACCTCCTCGACGAGACGCTGACGATGCTCCGGTCGAGCGGCGAGCTCAACGGCCGCGTCCTCCTGGCGGGGAACTATTTCGCAACGAACCTGAAGTTCGTCGCCAGCGCGAACCAGCTCAAGCAGGTCTTCTGGAACCTGACCAAGAATGCCGTCAAAGCGATGCCGGGGGGTGGGACCCTGACCATCGACCTCCTTGGGGGAAGGGCGGGCTGAAGATCCGCTTCGCGGACACGGCGTCGGCATGACCGCGGAGGACAAGCCAACCTCTTCGAGCCCTTCTACTCGGGATTCGGAAACGGCCGCGGACTCGGCATGGCCAACGTCCGCCGCATCGTTGACGACTACGAGGGGACCATTGCGGTCCGCTCCGAGCTCGATAAGGGCACCGAGATCCTCATCACGTTGCCCCGGAGCCGCAGGCTCTAGTCTGCGCATGGAAATCGCCATGGAAAACATCCTCATCGTCGACGACGAAAAGAGCCTTCTCGACCTGCTTTCCGTCGTATTCAAGAAAGAAGGCTACGGCGTCAAGACGGCCTCCTCAGGCGTCCAGGCCCGGGAGGTCCTCGAGAAGGAAGCGATCGACCTCGTAATCACGGACATCGAAGATGCCCCAGACGAGCGGCATGGACGTCCTGAAGTTCGCCAAGGAACGAAACGCCGAGATCCCGGTTATCCTGATCACCGCCTACGGGAGCATCAAGCAGGCCATCGACGCCCTGAAGGCCGGCGCCCTGGACTATGTGGTCAAGCCCTTCGACGTCGAGGAGCTGAAGATCCTCGTCGCCCGCGGGCTCGAGAAGCTCCACCTCAAAGAGGAGAACATCCTCCTCAAGCGGGACCTCAAGGACCGCTACGGTTTCGAGAAGATGGTCGGCAAGAGCCGGACGATGCAGGAGATCTATACCCTCATCGAAAAAGTGGCGGCGACCGACTCGACGGTCCTCATCACCGGCGAGAGCGGCACGGGGAAGGAGATGGCCGCCCGGGCCGTCCACGCCCAGAGCCCCCGCCGGGACGGCCAGTTCGTGTCCATCAACTGCGCGGCCCTGCCCGAAAACCTCCTCGAGAGCGAGCTCTTCGGCCACACCCGGGGCTCTTTCACCGGCGCCGTCTCGGACAAGAAGGGGATGTTCGAAGCGGCCACCCGCGGCACGCTCTTCCTCGACGAGGTCGGCGAGATGTCCCCCTGGACCCAGGTCAAGCTCCTCCGGGCCATCCAGGAGCGGGTCGTCCGGCGGGTCGGCGGGAACGACGAGATCCCCATCGACGTCCGCATCATCGCCGCCACGAACCAGGACCTCAAGAAGCGCATCGAGGAGGGGAAGTTCCGGGAGGAGCTTTTCTACCGCCTGAACGTCATCTCCTTCGAGATGCCGCCCCTCCGGAAGGCGGACCGAGGACATCCCTATGCTCATCGGCCACTTCCTCGAGAAGTACTGCGCGAAGCTTGCGAAGCCCATGAAGCGGATGACCCCGGACGTCTTCGGCCTCCTGGAAGCCTACCATTGGCCCGGGGAATATCCGGGAGCTCGAGAACGTCGTCGAGCGCCTCGTCGCCATCGAGGACCGGGAGACCGTCACGGCCTCGTGCCTCCCCCTGGAGATCGTCTCCCCCCAGAGGAAAGGAGGAGGCGCCGGTCCTCTTCCGGCCCGGCTTCGACCTGTCCGCCTTTATCGATGACCTGACGAAAAAGTACGTCAACCAGGCGCTCCTGGCGACGGCCGGGAATTTGCGTCAGGCGGCGCCCCTGCTCGGCATCTCCTATCGGACCCTTCGTTACCTTATCGACAAGTTCGAGCTCAAGAACGTTCGGAAGGAAGAGCGGGCCAATGGAGAACGGAGGCCGGAAGGCGGAATCCAGGTAAATGACATTTATTGGCACGATATGACAAATAATGTTGCTATCATTATTCGAAAAGAGCCGCAGGCCTATGTATTTTGTTTATTATCAACGAATAGTATGCGCGGTCAATATGGCACGCAACTTCTGCTAATATTATAGCGCTCTGATTGTCGAACCTATAAGGAGGAAGACACATGATGAAAAAGATGAGAGGATTCACCCTCATCGAGCTGTTGATCGTCGTCGCGATCATCGGCATCCTGGCGGCCCTTCTGATCCCGAACGCCCTCGAGGCCATTCAGAAGGCCAAGCAGAAATCGGCGATGAAGGAAATCATGACGGTCAGCACCGCCGCGGTGGACTACATCACGGACCATGGGGATTGGTCGGCTGTCACGCAAGATGGCCCACTAGCAGCGAACAGTCAGTTTTTGACGGCCATCGCTACGTTCTATGTCAAGATCGTGCCCGTCAATGACCCCTGGAATACGCCTTACGAAGCGTATTGTGGCGACGCAGCTGTTGCCGGGGCAATCGCCGCCGCGACTGACGCTGGAGTTGATGATTTTGCTATGCTGTCCTTTGGGAGGAACAAGGTTGCGGGTCCGATCAGCGCAGACGATTATTCCACTGGCGCTCCTGAGGCCGGAAAGTACAATGTTTCTAAGATGTCGGATTTCGACAACGACCTGGTAGCCTGGAACGGCTCCTGATCGCCGGGCCGAGAACGACTCTGGCCACCGGAAGCTGATCTTACGTCCGATCCTAACGCAACGTGCAAGGGGCGGCGGCTTCGCCGCCCCTTTTTTTTATGGCTCCACGCTTTTATGAGCCTTCGTTGTTCGCTCACACATCCCCCCCCGTTGAGGGCATCCCGTCAAGAAACCAGGCCGAACAGGCATTCTCGCTTCGGGACCAGAGACTTCAGCCCGCGTTCCTCCAGCTCCTGCTGGGACTCTCCTCCCGCCCTGCTCCCCTCCCACCTCTCGCCGACCTCGAACGATCTTTCATGTCGCCGGCCCCTCCTTATCGCCAGCCACGGACCCGTCATAGTCCCCCCCTTTGAAGAAGGGGGGTCAGGGGGATTTATAAGGGCCGCGTGACCTCAAGCCTCAACCGGGGCTATAATAATTACGTCATGGAACGCCCCGCGTCCGAAAACGCAACCCTCGTGGAAAGGCTCCTTTCTTTCTCCCTTCCGGACGGCGGCATGCCCTATTATCGCGGCGGCGAATCCTCCGCCGAGCCGACGTTCCTCGCCGCGCTCGCCCTCCTTACCGCCGGCATACCGCCGGAGCGGGCGAAACCCCTTCTCGCCTGGCGCGGACTCCAGAACCCGGACGGGTTCGGTCGGGATCGGTCCCCGGTATCGGGACCAGGGGCTGTGGCTCACCGCGCCGGCCGCGATCGCGTTTCACCGTTTCGGCCTCGACGAGAACCTCCGCGCCCTCGATTTCCTCCTGGCGACGAAATCCGTGACACGCTGGCCAACAACCCCCGCCTCAAGCAGGACAACACCCTGGCAGGCTGGCCCTGGGTCCGCGGCACGTTCGGCTGGGTGGAGCCGACCGCCTGGGCGGTCCTCGCCCTCGTCCTCTCCGGAAACGGCGCTCATCCCCGGGCGATCGAAGGCGCCCGGTTTCTCTGGGACCGGGAGATCGCTTCGGGCGGCTGGAATTACGGCAGTCCGGAACTCGACGACACGGAACTTCTTCCCTTCTGGGATACGACCGGCCTGGCCCTCGTCGCCCTTACGCGAGGCGGAACCCGAAGGACCAGGGACGGCTTGGACATCATAGAAAAACAACGGGAAAAGATCGAATCGCTCCGCGGCCTTTCCTGGGCCGTTCTCGCCCTCGATAGCTACGGCCGCGACGCCCGCGCCATGCGGGCGAAGCTCCGCGAGGTCATGGCCTCCGCGGCCGACGACGATGCCACGCCGGGAATTTCGCCTTGGGCACGATCGCCCTCTCCGGGAAGAAGGTTTTCGTCCCATGAAGCGGCGGCAATTTCATCCGGGACGCGGGTACTTGCGGCCGTCGCCGTCCTTGCCGAGGTCGTCCGGGGGTGCGGCCGCCGCCCTGCCCGGTGACGCTTCTGGCGATGCCCGACTACGGCCGCGATCTTTCGCGCGAGATCGCCGCCGTCATGACCGAAGACGGGCTCCGGCTCAAGGGCAAGAAGGTCCTTCTCAAGCCGAATTTCGTCGAGTCCCATCCCGACCGGCCGATCAATACCAATATCGCCGTCATCGCCTCGGCGCGCCGATGCCTGCCTGCGACTCGGCGCGGCCGAGGTCGTCGTGGGCGAGGCTTCGGGCCATCGCCGCGATCCATGGTTCTCGGTCCTCAATCCCTCGCTCAGGCGGCATTCTCGACAGACGGGTCAAGTCAGTCGACTTGAACCACGGCCGGATGCCGTTTCCGTCCCGAACACGGGCTCCAGGACCGGGCTCCCGGTCTTTTACGTGGCCCGGCCCGTGGCCGAGGCGGACGTCCTGGTGAGCATGCCCAAGATGAAGACCCACCATTGGATGGGCGTCACGCTCGGCCTGAAGAATCTCTTCGGCGTGCTCCCGGGGGTCTTTTACGGCTGGCCCAAGAATCTTCTCCACTTCCGGGGGATCGAAAACTCGATCCTCGACCTCGCGCGGACGGTCAAGGTCCATTACAGCATCGTCGACGCCGTCATCGGAATGGAAGGCGACGGCCCGATCATGGGGAGGGCCAGGCCGGTCGGCGCGCTCGTCCTGAGCGCCTTTTCCCTTGCGGCCGACGCCACCGCCGCGCGACTCATGGGGTTCGACCCGGGCCGGAAGGTTCCGTATCTTGCCCAGGCCGGCAGGTTTCTCCCCGGCCTCGGGCCGCAGGACGTCGTCTTCCGGGGGGAGAAGCCCGCGAGATTCGCCGCGCGGTTCGATTGCCCGGACGATTTCAAAGAGATGCAGGGCGGGCCTTTCTTCTAAGCCTTCTTTCGAAGACAAAGGCGAAGGCAACAACGAGGACGATCGCAGCCAGGCTGATGACAGCCCCGATGAGGAAGCTCGCCGGAAGATAGCGCAGAATGACCTCGTGGTTGCCTGCCGGGACCCAAACGCCCTTGGAGAAGAGGTTGGCTTCGAAGACCTTTGCCCGCCGGCCGTCGATCCAAGCCTTCCAGCCGGGGACGGCGTTCCCGGGGAAGACGGCGATTCCCTGCCGGGGAAGGCTCAAGGAATACTGGCCCGATCCCTGGGCCTCCTGACGAATGACAATCGCCCCGGCCTTTGTGTCACTTTCCCCGGCGAACTAGGAAGAACGATGCCCCTCGGCGTGATGATCTCCTTCATGGGATCGAACGCCGCATCGGTGAAGATCCCGAGCCTGTCCTTTTCGGTGGTCGCTTCCACCGACCGGAAAGCGACAAAGGGCGAAGCCCCCGTTTCGGAGATCCGCTCCAGCCAGACATCGACGCCCTCGATCCGGATTCTTTGAGCCTTTTCCCTGGAAAAAAGCGGTTCGTAGCCCAGATATGCTTGACAGCCGATATATCTCAGGATCTTGAACTGACCCTCAGGCGGAAGCGCCTTTACGGCCTCTCTCTGGTCCAGATGATCGGCGCGAATAGGTCCCGTAGAAATCCCAGTTGAGAACATATCGGACCCCGTCCCCCATCCCGGTGAAGGGATAAAGGCTCTTCCGGAAGAAGCCGAGGAGCCGGAGGTTGTCCGCCCATCGTTTCCTTGAGGAACGGGGCATAGAGCTCGTCCCGGTAAATGGCGAGCGGCGCCCCGAGGTCTCCCGGGAGGGACGGCTTGTCGTAGAACGAAGCCGGGGCCGTCGGGTTGACATATCTGTTGTGGAACGCGGGGTCGAGAACGGCCAGAATGATCAGGACACCGCCGAGAGCCCGGACCGGCCCCCTCGTCCGGGAGACCAGGAAGAATATCATGGCATACGCCGCTAGGAGGGCGAATCCGGTCACGATGGAACGGGCGAACTCGCGGAACGACGAGGCCTGGTCGATGACGAACAGTTTGTTCAGTATGTCGATGGCGGGACGCTCGAACAGCCAGAAGAGCGCCAAGCCAAGTCCCCCCGCGCCGATCATCGCGGCGACGGCCTTCCTGCCGGGCCTCCCGGCGCCCGTGAGCTTGTCGAATCCGAACGCCGCGAGAATTGAGACGCAGAAGACGGAGCCCAGGAAGAACTTGACCGGGTATCTGATCGAAGACAATAGGGGGACGAACCTGTAGAGGAAGAAGAAAGGCGAATAGCGGCCGCACGAAAGCAGAAAGAATAAAAAGCATGTGAGAAGGAGAATTTTTCGCCTTCTGTCCCGAGGCTTCCTCAGTCCGAAGAGGAACAAAAGAAGCGCTCCAACGCCCATGTAAAGGCTGTAATAAAGGGGAAACTTCTTGTCGAAGATGTGCCACCCCCAGAAATCGTTGTGCCCCGGCTCCCTGTCGTTCCCCAGGAAATGAGGGAAGGGCAGGTTGAAGAGCTGGATGAGCTCGAGGGGCCATTGGGCGGATTGGGCGGTCCTTCCGGTCCGGCCCAGGAGCTCCATCGAGGGGAGGACCTGGACTGCCGATAGGATCGTTGCCAGGAGCAGGGATAGGACCGCTATCGCGATCTTCTTTTTCCATCCATCGGCCGTGAAGAAAGCTTGGCTGGCGGCGAGAAAAGCGTCATCAGGATGAACTCCGGGGCCCCGGCGAGAATCATCAGGGTCCAGAGCAGGGAGAGGGATATGAGACGAGAACGGCCGGGTCGGGCTCCAAGCTCAAGAGAAGCAGTATCCACGGCATCCAGGCGAGGGCGGCGACATGGTTGTAGAACTCGAACGACGAAAGGTACATGCCGCTGAACGAGAAGAGGGAGGCCCCCAGGAACGAGGCTCTCCCGCGAAAGGGAATAGGAGCCGCAAAGGAGATACAAGCCGAGCCAGCCGATGAGGGCGTGAATGAGGTAGTGAAATTTGAACGCCGTGAAAAGCGGCAGAATGAGGTAGAGCCAGGTCGTCGGGTAGAAGATCGCATTCTTCGGGTTCGCCAGGAACGGCTGGCCGTTGCCATGGGCGTCGGTCCACAGGGCGAAGTTCCCCTCTTTAAGCAACTGGACGGTGAGCTTCTTGACCGGGATCTCGACGACGGTTGAATCCCGTTCATAAAAGACCCTGTTCGTGAAAAAGAATTCCCTGAATACGAGAAGGAAAAGGGCAATGAAAAGGGCGAAGTAGAAGAGATCTTTCCTCGAGACGCGGCCAGTCGCGTTTTGATCCGGGGCCATGTTACTAATATCTATCAAAAAGCGGGCCTTTTCACAAATCAGACAACCGAACTGGACGGGGGCGAAAGCGGCCCTTTGAACTTGACGGAATGCCTTATATTTATTGGAACGGAGATCCGTGCCCGGGAACGGGGTGTCGCCCTCCGCAAAGTATGGACGCAGGACGAGGACCCTCGCGATGATGCACTCTGGTCGGTGGCGGGTTTATGAAGTCCGGAAAAGTGCCGGGAGCTGATAGCCCGGGCCTGAAGTTGGTCGTTTCTACATAATCGAATCGGTTTTCAGGAGGGTTCGCTATGCAACGGCGATAGGCATGGGGCGTTATTTAAACGCAATAGAGCTAGGTCCTCTGGATTTTAGTGATCCTTATTATCCCTAACCCGGGGGTCTTATTTCAGAGCATTGCGAATCTTGGAGGCAGATCCCGTATCGCCACCCGGATCAATCGAATCAAATCATAGGGATGATCCCAAGTCGAGCTGTAACTCTTGTCTTCGAGTAAAGGCAATTCGGTTCCCAACGTGCAGTTAACCAACCTGATGAACGTGTTGACGGGGGAGATTTGCGGGTAGAAATCGCTGTTGTTTGCGCCTGGAAGGAATATGGCATTGAGTATAGCCATCGGTTCCCGAAGTTCAGTGACACTAGTACTATTACAATCAGCGTAGCCTCTTGGACCATGGTCGCCTTGTATGATAATGACCGGGGGTTCCTTGGACTTGGCCAGGATGGCGTCAATCGTCTCAAGTATTTTCTTGTTAGTGAACGCTAGTTGATCCCTATAAGCCCGAATGTAATCCTGTACGCTCGTTGCATCTGGGCCGTGAAGATAAATCCCATCTCTTATCGAATAGGTATAGGCTGGAGTGATCGGCTCGCCGTTCTTTCGAAAATAAAGGGGGGATGAGGTGTGAGGATGTGGGCGAAGACGAAATATGGGGCCTTGTCATAGGAGAAGGATGCGAGCGCATGAAACGCGCTGAGGATACGGCTCCTATGAAGGTCGAAAAGGGAAATCTTCAAACTCCAGGCGGAAAACACCGGCAACGGTGTCGTATTAAAGAGCACATTATTAAACTCGGATAATGACCTTTTAAAGTGGATATAGAGGTCCGCGTCGCGTATTTCTGTGCCGAAAAAACCTGAGGCGAGAGATACAAAAGAATAACCTTGTTGCTTGAACATGTCCCTTATTCGGCTTTCCCGTATCATCTCAATCAACGGACCCCGCTCCTCAGATTGGGATCCCATGCGGGCGGCAAGCTCGTCTAAATAGGTTAGGTTAAGCGTCGACGCCAAAGAGAGGTAAGTCTGGCAATAGCCTGAATAGGATTGAGAGGCTACAAAAAAGCCTCTTCTCTCGAGGTCTTTGACGAAGCTGGAGTTATCGAATCCATAGATTTCGGCGAGAATATCCTCTCTAGCGTAAGCGTCAAGAACGATAAAGAAGACGTTTGGCCATTTGCTCCTTTTTGTAACAGCATTAGAGGAGCGCTGGATATCCATATGCCTTGATTTGATAAGAATCTGTAAGGCGTCAGCCGCGTTATACACAGAATCAAAACCAACGCGACGATATTGAAGAACCTGCTAATAGAAAAAAAATCCCGCTTAGATCTTATAACGACGATAAAGACTGACGCAAGAAGAAGTAAGGTTGCGAAAAAAAAGAGGAGATCGAAAAGCCAAATGCCCCATTGTTTGAGGGTTGCCGTGATGTGCCCGTACGAAAAGAACCAGATTATCAAAAGTGGAACAAGAATTCCGGCTTTATGGATGTTATTAATGAGGAATCTCAATAACAAAAAAAATATCAAGAACAGATGAGGGCTAAAAAAGCGGGGAGGGCGACTTCATTCAAAGATATTGGAATGATTCTGGCGTTGTGCGTATAAAGTGCAAGGATAGGGAAGAGGGCCAACAAAAACGGATGAACGATTAGGGGTTTATTCAAACGCACGTCAAATCCTTTTCTTCAGATACAATGGTTGCTGGTGATCAGCCCTCCAGCAAAGGAACAGAGGAAGGCGTTTTCGATATCCATATGCTCATATCATCCGTGCCAGAATAGAAGCATAATCGATGGAGACTCCTAAATCAAGGAATTATGACCCTGCCGCACTTCATTGCGGAGAAGCGTGCGTTCTTTTATACTTGGACGGATACTGGAGAAATAGGCATGCTTGAAGAAGACCCAGCTATCGAACCGCTTCCTTTTATGGGAGAGCGGATTAGTTGCCTCATCTCCGAAAGAGCGGGGCATTCGAGATGATCAGAACCAAACGCGTCGGCGTGGCCGTCCTTGCCCTTTCGGTGGCTTTCCCCGCTATTATTCTCATGACCGGCGGCCCAGACGGACTAAGGGGATTCCCTCTTGATGACGCCTGGATTCATATGGTGTATGGCCGGGCTGTTTCGATATCCGGATACCTAGCCTCTGGCGGAAAAAGAGGATCCGGCAACGGGTTCGACTTCCCCGCTCTGGGCGTATGTGCTGGGGTTAATCCACCTCATTTCCTCGAGGGCGAGTGTCGTCGTGCTGTTGGCCAAAGCGGTGGGGATCGCCTTTCATGGCATGATGGCGTGGGCGAGCCTGCCGGATATTGAAAAGATTGGGACTACCGGATTCTGGTTCCGCTATTGGCGGCGTAGCCATCGGATTGTCTCCCCGCGTTGGTAGCCGCATCGATAAGCGGGATGGAAGTTGCGATAGGATGCGCAATCTGCCTGATGGGCTTTGAGCGATACCTGGAGAAGAAGTTTATTGCCGCGGGGATCTTCATGGGCCTTTCCGGACTGGCAAGGCCCGAGTATGGCCTTGTGATAGCCGTACTTTTAGGGGATCAGCTAATTCAGGCTCTCGCGGGGGAAAAACGCTTGAAGGATTTCATCCAGTTCGTTATCCCCGTCGCCATAGCCGGGTTCTTGTTCTTGGGATGGGATTGCTTTGTTGATGGGCGTCCGTTCCCTGCGACATTTTATGTTAAGGCCAGCTTTTTCCATAATCTTAACTTGGCAGAGAGCATACGGATTGCGTTCAAGATGATCACAGCGGACGCCCCGCTGTTCGGAAGGATCGTTTGGTTCGGGCTCCTCGGTATAGCTTGCTTGAAGGGAAGAGAAAGAAGAGCCGCAGTCCTATTTCTGTTTTCGGCGGCAACTTACGCGGTCGGGCAGGTCGCCGTCATACCCCGCGCGGATCCTAAAGCGTTCTATTATATCCGATATCTATTGCCCGTCGTGCCCCTCTTCTGGATTCCCCTTGCGGCAGGGATCTGGGCGGGAGTCCGGTTTCTATGGGATCATAAGGAAAACTTGAGATCTGTCCTTGGGAAGACTTTTGGCAGGCGCATATATGGCGATTTTCCTTGTTTGGCTGGTTCTCTTTTTGATTCTTGGGAATGCTAGTTGGAGGATCAAGTTTTCGAACGATTGCCGGAATATCAATGAAGTCCAGGTAGAGCTCGGCCGAGCCATTGATCGTGGTTTTTCGCAAAGTGCTTTGATTGGAGCCGTCGACGCCGGTGCCATAAAATATTTCGGAAAAAGAAAGACCATAGACTTACTTGGGCTCAATACCCGGACGTATTACAAGATAAGGCGGTCAGTCTAAACCTCGGCAGTCTTGATGCCTGCATGGATAAAGCTGCCCGAGGCTCACGGCTTGGAAATCGTTGGGATGAAGAGAACAAAGGATTATCAGGTTACCTCTAATACAAGAATGGATCATCAGATTATCATGGTCTGTCGTGGCGAGGGTTCGAGTCTTTTGACGTCTATTGAACTATTGGCGAACAAGGTCAACATCCGTTTAAACTGCATGGCGGGTGACCGTATCGAATTATTAAAGGCGCAATTTAGATATAGCAGCGATGTGCACTAAGGTGGGACAGTTGAACGTCAATTAATAAGCAGTCCTACGGCGTCCGTTTCAAACCGTGCATCTGTGCTATAATTTCGAGGATCATGCGTGCGGTCATCCTGCTCGTCTTCTACATCATCCTCCTCATCATCTTCGCCCCGTTCGTGCTCTTCTGCCTGGCCTTCAGGATCAGCGCGCCGCTTTTCGTCGTTGCGAAATGGGTCATGCGGGTGAGTCGGGCGTTCCTCGGCATCACGGTCGAGACCTCGGGGCTCGAACGCTTTGATCCGGGCGGGACCTACGTCTTCATGGCCAACCACGTAAGCCTCCTCGACGGACCCCTTGTGTTCGTACTCATCCCGCAAAGGGTCCGGGTCATACTCAAGAAGAGCGCCTTCGCCTTCCCCGTCCTCGGGTGGATCATGATCGCCGCGGGATTCATCCCGGTGGACCGGAGGGCGGGGGGCGGCGGCGTACGGAGCATCGAGAGGGGAGTGAGGGCCATGAGGGAAGGGGGCATTCCTTCCTGATATTCCCGGAGGGGACCCGGAGCCTGGACGGGAAGCTCGGGCGGTTTCGCAGGGGCGGGTTCTTCCTGGCGGTCGGCGCCGGCGCGCCCATTGTCCCCGTGACCATCGGGGGAACGTTCGAATTGATGCCAAAGGGGCGGTTCGGGGCGAAGCCGGGGACAATCCGCGTCGACTTCCGCGACCCGATCCCGGTCGAGGGGTATTCGGTCGGCGATATGGACGAGCTCGTGAATAAAGTCAGGGACGCAATGCGGGGACCCCCAATCGAGGAGAAGGATATCTCCCCGGGAGCGGGCCAGGTCCTCAAATTCCGGGGTGAACCCGGATTTCGAGAAGAATCCGTAATATCTGGAGCGCGACTCGGGGAAGAGCGCCGCCTTGCTTTCGAGTTCGCGCAAAACACTGACGCCGACTTTGCGGGCTGTCCATTTGCATTCACAAAACAGCGCTGAGCCTTTCCCATTCAGGGCGATGAGGTCGATTTCGTTTCGGCCGTCCCACCACCGGCCGATGTTCGCGGCCCGGAAGGGCAACTCGCCGAGCGCATTGAGCCGGCTCAGCCCCTGAGCGCAGATGTCCTCGAAAGCCAGGGCCGTGAAGCTTTCGAGGTCGGGCTTGATCTTTTCCTCCCAAACAAAACGGGGTCCAGCGGCGTCCAATGAGCTTAAGTTGGCATAAACGTACCTGAACCAGAACCGGAAGAAGTGGTCGGCCAGGAGATAGAGCCCTTTGCGGGACTTGTACGGCTTGTCCTCGGTCGCGGGGACCTCCCTTTTGACGATCCGGAGTTCCCGAAGGACGGAGATGTACTTGTTGACCTTGTGTCCATCGCCAATCCCGGTTTCCTGGGCGATTTCATTCAGACGGGTCTTGCCGAAAGCAATGGCCTTCAATATGGAAAAATAGAGAGACGGCTCGTTCAACTCCTGCATGAGGAGGAAACGAGGCTCCTCGAAGAGCGGGGAATGCCTGTCCAGGATGACATCCCGAATGTTGGCTTCCAGCGTCTTTCCGGCATCGTATTGCTCGAGATATGCGGGGATCCCGCCAAGAACGGCATAAGCGGATACGCGATCACGGGCTGGAAGATCCGGGAAGAACTCCGCCAGGGCGCGGAAATCGAAGGGTCGAAGATCCATTTGGCTCGTGCGTCGTCCGTACAAGGGGCTTTTGGCGCCGAGAACCTCCTTTTCCATGAAACTGATAGTGGAACCGCATAAAACCATGACCATCCGGCGGCCTTCCCGTTTCTGGTCCCAGACTTTTTGAAGAATCGACGGCAAGGCCCGATTGGACGAGCAAAGATAAGGGAATTCGTCGAAAATGACGAGAGGGGCCGGGCCGGGGAGATGGTCGAAGATGTATCGGAGAGCCGATTCCCAGGAACTGAACGGTTGGCTTTGCAGAAAGGCATCACGGGTGAGCCTGAATACGCTCTCTGTCAGCTGGGCCAATTGGTCGCGCTCGGACGATAGGTCAGCGGAAAAAAAGAGACAATCCCTGCCCTTGGTGAATTGCCTGAGGAGCGCCGTCTTCCCTGTCCGGCGGCGGCCGTAAAGAACCAGAAGCTCCGCCCGACCGGACTCGCTCAGGTGAGCTAAAAGCGAAAGCTCCTCTTGCCTGTCGACAAACAATCCGTCCCTCCTCGGGAGAATCAGTATACTCAAAAGTATTATACTATAAAGTATACAAAGTCAAGCGCGGCGATAGGTCAGCGCGCCCTCAGTTTCGGGTCGTAATCCGCGGCGTAGGGGATCGTCCCGAACAGTTCCACGATCTCCGCTTGTTTCCGGCGTTCGAGATAGAGGGCGATCGCTTCCTTGATCCGTTCATTCAGCTCATCGAGGCTCTTGGCTTGAGTGTGACAGCCGGGGAGCTCCCGGAACGGTCGCCACGAAATAGCCGTCTTCATCCTTCTCAATGATAACGTTGAAGGCTCTTTTCATTGTATCCCCCGGGTTGGTCCCTTTCGGTCATGTTCATTATTGGCACCTTGCTGGGCTTTACAATTGCCAGATTCGCGGTTCTAACGGTGTATACTGACGGTGGGGAGGCTGTCATGGCGAAAAAGAACGAGAATCCGGACGTCAGGGCGCTCGTCATGGCGCGCGTGACGCGAAGGATGCCGAAGAAGGCGCTCGAGGCTCGTATCGCCAAGTTCCTACGGGCGCGGAACATGTGCGTGTTGGCGACCTGCTCCGGGGGCATGCCGAGGGCGACGCCGCTCGAATACCATTCCGACGGCACGACGCTTTACATGATGGTCGAGGCGGGCCGCAAGGTCGAGAACATCCGCGCGAACCCCAACGTCAGCGTCGGCGTTTATGCGCCGTACATAGGCTGGATGAGCGTCAAAGGTGCTCAGATATCCGGCGTCGCGAAGATCCTGACCGTCGCCGACGGGGAGGAGTTTGTCCGGGCGGCGGCCGTCTACCCCTGGAAGAGGTTCGTCAAGGAGCTCGGCCTCGAGAAGCTTCCGGCGAACGCCCGGTTCCTCAAGGTCGAGACCGCAGTCGTCGAGTACGTGGACATATCGCTCAAGCTCGAGGGCTACGCCGCGACCCAAGTGTGGGCGAAATAGGATTTGATCGGGGAACAAGATGAAGGGCTACGACGCCATCGGTGAACTGTCGGGGATATTGGAGAAGATCGGGGCGGGCGGCATGGACGTGCTCGAGGGCGCTATTTCTGCGACCGTTCGGGCCCTCAAGGCCGGACGGAAGGTCCTTGTCTTCGGGAACGGCGGGAGCGCGGCCGAGGCCCAGCACTTCGCGGCGGAGCTCGTTAACCGGTTCCTGAAGGAGCGCCGGGCCATCCCGGCAATCGCCCTTACGACCGATACGTCCGCGCTGACGGCGATCGCGAACGACAAGACGTTCGACAAGGTCTTCAGCCGTCAGATCGAGGCCTTGGGCGAGAAAGGCGACGTGGCGATCGCCCTGACGACGAGCGGAACTTCGCCCAACGTGATCGAGGGCCTGAAGGCGGCGAAGGCGAAGGGGATGCTCACGATCGCCCTGACGGGCGAAGGCGGCGGGAAGCTGGCCTCAATACCAGGATTAACGGGTGAGGGCGACGGGAAGCCGGGCTCAACGTTAGCCATGATGGGAGTTGGCGCCGAGAAGCTAGCTTTAAAACCCGGCGTCGCGCCGGATGCCGTGCCCGACTTCCTGTTAGCCGTTCCCTCGAAAAGCACCCCCCGCATCCAAGAAGCGCACCTGTTGATGCTGCATATATTGGCGGAAGAGATTGAAGCGGGCCTATATTAAATCCCCCCTTAGCCCCCCTTTTACAAAGGGGGGTAAGTGAAGATCCGTCGTCCCCCAGCAGCAAGAAGTCGTCGCCAGCTGTAAAGAATCGTCCCGCAGCAGCAAAAGGTCGTCGCCAGTTGTAAAGAGTCGTCCCCCAGTAGTAAAGATAAATCAGCGGGCATTTGTTGTTCGCCCCTTTCTAAAGGGGGGGCGGAAGTTATTTCCCCCGTTTGTAAAAAGGGGGGGGGTGGAGGTTAATTATCCCCCCTTTGTAAAAGGGGGGAGTGGGGGGATTTCCTGGCTGAGCTTGCGCGCTGCGTGAGCATTCTTCTTTCCAAATTTTGAGACAAAAGAGGGACCTTGTCCGTCCATGTCAGTAGCCTTGCTATCGATAGATTTTCGTTTGGAAAGAGGGGGAGCACTAAGATCCCCCCTAAACATCCCTTTAACAAAGGGGGGAAGCGGCCCATTCCCCGCTAAAAATGGGAGCAGGGAGGGACTGAACGCTCCCCCTTTCCTAAAGGGGGAGCGGGGGGGATTTGATGATCCCCCTTTGGAAAAGGGTGGGAGCAGGGGTTTAGTTGCCCCCTTTTGGAAAAGGGTGGAGTGCGGGGATTTAATAACCCCCCTTTTCTAAAGGGGGGCCAGGGGGGATTTAACTGTGCTTAAGTATGATCCCTGGGTGAAAAAATATTCTCGCGATCTTCGGAAGAACATGACGGAGGCCGAGATGCATCTCTGGGACAAGCTTCGCCGGAGACAACTGAAAGGGCGTCAATTTTTCAGGCAGCGACCGATCGGTAGCTATATCGTCGATTTCTACTGCCCGACGGCAAAGCTGATCATCGAGGTTGACGGGGGACAGCATTATCACGGCGAAGGGGCGGAAAAGGACAAGATCAGGGATGAATTCATGAAGAGGATGGGCATCAGGGTCCTGAGGTTCTCGGACCTGGAGGTTTTGAGATCCACGAAGGAAGTCCTCGAGAGCATATTCGAGCTTTTATAGACAAATCCCCCCAACCCCCCTTTTGTAAAGGGGGGAAAGGCAAAATCCCATCTCGCCCCCCCTTTAGCAAAGGGGGAAACCACAAATCCCCCTAACTCCCCTTTAGCAAAGGGGGGGAAAGCAAGATCCTCCCATGCCCCACTTAATAAGGGGGGGGGCGACATGGGTACCCCCCTTTGGAAAAGGGGGGTCAGGGGGGATTTATCCGATGAGCTCTTTGATCTTGTCGGCGCCGGCGACGCCGCTGTTGAACATATAGCACGTCGTGTGGTCCAGCAGGCGCGCGTAGAAGGCTTTCTCCAGCTCCAGGCGTTCGGGCATCGCATCCGGGCGGTCCGGCGTCGCGACGAGAAGGTGCGGGTTGAAGAAGGGCTGGCTCTTCCCGCTCAGGCTCTTCTTGGCCCCGGCGCTTTCCCCGGCCTCGAGGATCTTCAAGGCTTCGTCCTTCTCCAACTTGATCGCGGCCGGCGAGATGGCGTCATTCCTCAGAATGAAGACCCAGCGCAGGTGCGTCCGACGCGCCACGGCCGCCTTCCCTCCGATCCAGGCCGGGTCGAGCATGGCGCGGGCGTCCTTGGACGCCTTGTAGCAGTACAGCGAGCCCCGGTCGAGCCGGCAGTCGTCCTTCCGAAGGCATTCCGCGTTCCGGCAGTCCTCTTTGCGCGTAACGACGTTCTCGCACTTGCTGCGGTCGAAGAGCGGGGCCAGGCGCTCGAACACCTCGACGGTGTTGGTCGGCAGATAGAGCTTGCGCTCGACGCACTCGGCCGCCGCCGCGCCGCCCGCGTACCGCACGAAGACGACATCGTTCGCCTGCATCCGGAACCGCGGGTCCTTGAGGAGTTCGAAGAACAGCTCGGTCTTATTCGTCCCGGGCGGTCCGATGAGGACGAGCCCGTTCCCGCCGACGTCGGCCGACATCCCGCGCACCGCGCGCGCCCCGAACATCCGCTCGGCGTGGTCCATGACCAGTCCGAGGGCCAGGCTCCGAAGCGGGCCGTAGTTGTCCGTGTTGACCAGGACGCCGGTCCGGGTCTCGGCGTTGTAGAAGGCGCGCGGCTCGCGGCCCGCGATGCCGTCCACGGCGTAAACGACGCCGTGCGGCTCCAGGTCGGCTTCGAGCTGGGCCGGGTACCAGTTCTCTGTCCAGAAGTCGTTGAGGTGGGCCGAGTTCGTCCTGAGCCGTACGACGGCCCCGCCGATGTTGGCGTTCCACTCGTAGAGGCTCTCGTAGCCGAGGTGCCCCTCCATCTCCGCGACAAGGGCGTCGCGCATCTTCGAATCGATCACGGCCTCGACCGGGACGGACTTGCGGACTTTCGTGACCGCATTGTTGAGGGCGACGTGCTTCGCCTTCTTGGCCGGCTTGAGCTTCGCCAGCGCCTCGACGATGCGGCCCATTCCCTTTTCCAGATTCTCCATGGAGGTCGCGTACGAAAGCCGGATGTGGTCGTCCGCGCCGAACGCGTCCCCGGGGACGACGGCCACCCGAGCCTGTTTCAGGAGGTAGTGAGCCATGCCGTAAGAGTTCCGGACGGGCACGCCGTCGGCCTCCTTCCCGAAGTAGAAGCTGACGTTCGGGAAGAGGTAGAATGCCGCCTGCGGTTTGAAGCAGGAGAGGCCGGGGATGGCGCTGAGCTTCATCAGGGCGTAGTTCCTGCGCCGCTGGAACTCCGAGGCCATGCGCTGGACCTCGTACTGCGGCCCGCTGAAGGCCTCGAGGCTTGCCTTCTGGGAGATGGAGCACGCGTTGGAGGTCGTGTGGCCTTGGACCTTGGCCATCCCGGCGATGATGTCGGCCGGGCCGGCCGCGAACCCGATGCGCCAACCCGTCATGGAATAGGCCTTGGAGACGCCGTTGACGATGATGGTCTTCTTCTTGATGTCCTCGCCAAGGGCGGGGAAGCTCGTGAACAGGAATCCGTCATAGATGAGCTTGGCGTAGATCTCGTCGGCGATGACATAGATGTCCTCGCCCCGGATAACCTCGGCCAGCGCCTCGAGGTGCCGCCGCTCGTAGGCCGCACCCGTCGGGTTGGACGGGTTGTTCAGGATGAGGATCTTCGTCGCCGGCGATATGGCCGACTTGAGGCTGTCCGGCGTCAGGAGGAACCCGTCCTCTTCTCGCGTCGGGACGACGACGGGCTTCCCCTTGGCCAGGGCGACGCATTCGGGGTAGGTCACCCAGTAGGGCGACGGGATGATGACCTCTTCGCCTTCATTGACGATCGCCTGGACGAGGTGGTAAAGGGATGCCTTGGCCCCGGCCGAGACAAGGATCTCGTTCAAGGAGTAAGTCAGGCCGTAGTCCTCCTTGAGACGATCCGCGATCGCTTTCCTCAGGCTGACCATGCCCTTATTGTCGGTGTACTTGGTGAAATTCTCCCGGATGGCCTTGATCCCGGCCTCTTTGATGTTCTCCGGGGTGGGGAAGTCCGGCTCCCCGACGCTCAGGTCGATGACGTCGATCCCCTCGGCCCGCATGGCCATGGCCTTGGCCGAGATCTTGAGGGTCGGGGACGCGCCGAGCTTGGTGACGGTTTCTGAGATCATATTAAATCCCCCTATAAATCCCCCCTAGCCCCCCTTTTACAAAGGGGGGAATTAAAGGAGGCCACGGCCTACTTCTTCCCCGGCTCGGCCGGCTTGCCTGGCTTAGTCGGCTCGACGGGCTCAACCGGCTTCGGCTCGGGCGAGAGTTTGTCCCTCAGGAACTTGTTGAGGTCCGCGCCGGTCAGCGTCTTCACGACCTCGGGCATCTGGGCCAGGATCTGGGCGACCTGGCCGGTGATCTTCGTCGTCCCGAGGTCCTTGTCCCCCCCGCCGCCGACGACGACGATCTTGTCCACCTTGGCGAGCGGCTCGGCAACGGCCCGGGCCAGATCAGGTAGGACCTTGAGGTACATCTCGAGGACGGCCGCCTGGTTGTATTTCTCCCAGGCCCCGGCCTTCTCCGTCATCACCTCGGCCTCGGCCAGCCCCTTGAGACGGGTCTGGTCGGCCACGGCTGCGGCCTCGAGCTTCATGGCCGCCGCCCTGCCCTTGCCCTCGGCCTGGATCCGGTATTCTTCCGCCTCCGCCTCCGCCTTGATCTGGTACTTGCGGGCGTCGGCCGGTTTGAGGACGTTGGCTTCGAGTTCCTTCTCCTTCCGGGCGATCTCGGCCTGTTCGATCTTGACGGCCTCCTCCTTCTCGATGAGGCGGCCCTTGGCCTCCTCTTTCTTGATCTCCTGGTTCAGCTTGTAGCGCTCGAGCTCGTAGGAGAAATCGGCCTGGGCCTTCCTGGAATTGACGAAGACCTGAGACTCGGCCTTCTTGGCTTCGTTCTCCCATTGGGTTTTGGCGATCTGAGCCTCGGCCTCGAGGCGGGCGACCTCCCCCTCCTTCCGGGCCTTGGAGGATTTGATGATGGACTCCTTCTCCGTCTCGGCCTGGGCGATGGCCGCGTCGCGCTTGGCGGCGGCGATCTGGGGCCTGGACAGGGCGTCGATGTAGCCCTGGGTGTCGCTGATGTCCTTGAGGGCGAAGGAGAGGATGACCAGGCCCATGGAGGCCAGATCGTTCTTGACGGCCTGGACGACGCGATTCGAGAACTCCTGGCGGCCCCGGTAGATGTCCTCGACGGTCAGCGTGCCGATGACCTCTCGGACCTTGCCTTCGAGGACGGTCATGGCGACGTCGCGGATGCCGTCCTTGCCCTGGCCGAGGAACTGCTCGGCGGCCTTGCGGATGCCCTCGTCGGAGGAGTCGACCTTGACCTGGCCGGTGGCCTCGGCCATGAGGGGCACCCCGCCGTGCGTCAGGACCTCGGGGGTCCGGATCGTAAGCGTGATGATGTCCAGGGGCAGGACGTCGACGCGCTCGGTGAAGGGCCAGACGAAGGTGCCGCCGCCGAGGCGGTAGCGGTAGCCAATCTTCTTGTGCGTCCCGTCGGGCTCGGTGATCGTCCGTTTCCGCCCCCCCGAGATGATGAGGGCCTCGTTGGGCCCGACCTTGCGGTATTGCAGGGCCAGGATGAGGATCATGAGGGCGAATACGACGAAGATGATGCCGGCCGGCACCAGCCAGGAAAGCTGGTTCATGCTAACCTCCTTGGAAGGGCCTCCCTTCGAAAAACGAAGGGATTTGTTCTTTTGGCCGCGTTTAAGTCCAGATATTATAGCGGCCGGCCTATAAAGTCAAGCCAGGGGAAGGTCGGACCCCCTCAGCCGAAGAACCGGAACCGGATGATGTGGAAGATGGCCGCCAGGCCGTCCTTCCAGCCGATCTTCTTGCCCTGGGAGTAATTGCGGCCGTCGTAGGAGACGGGCACTTCGTAGATGCGGCAGCCGAGCCGGGCGACCTTGATCGTGACCTCGGGCTCGAACCCGAACCGTTTGGACCTGAGGTCGATCTTCCGCAGGACCTCGCTCCGGAACACTTTATAGCAGGTCTCCATGTCCGTCAGGTTCAGGTTGGTGACGACGTCGCAGAGACCGGTCAGGAACCGGTTCCCGACCGAATGCCAGAAGAAGAGCACCCGGTGCGGACCGCCGAGGAACCGGGACCCGTAGACGACGTCGGCCCGCCCGTCGAGGATGGGGGCGAGGAGCGCCGGGTATTCGGCCGGGTGGTATTCCAGGTCGGCGTCCTGGACGAGGACGATGTCTCCCGTCGCCGCGGCGAACCCCGCCTTGAGGGCCGCCCCCTTGCCCATGTTCTTCGGCTGGAAGAGGACCCGGGCGTCCGGACCCTCGAGGCCCCGGACGAGGTCGCGCGTCCCGTCGGTCGAGAAGTCGTCCACGATGACGATCTCTTTCTCGAAAGGCAGGGCGACCGCCCGGACGCGCCGGACGAGCTCGAGGACGGTATCCTTCTCGTTGAAGACGGGGATGACGATCGAGAGCTTCACAGGCCCAGCTTCCCCCGAAAGTAGGCGATGGTCGGGGGCAGGCCCTCGTCCAAGCTGACCGTCGGCTTCCAGCCGAGCTTGGCTTCAGCAAGCCTGATGTCCGGGCACCGGCGGACAGGGTCGTCCTGGGGGAGGACGCCGTGGACGATGCGGGAGCGGCTCCGGGTAAGCTTGAGGACCTTCTCGGCCAGCTCGAGGATGGTGAACTCGCCGGGATTGCCCAGGTTGACAGGCCCGATGAACCCGTCCGCGTTCATCATCCGGACGACGGCTTCGATGAGGTCCGTGACGTAGCAGAAAGAGCGTGTCTGGCTCCCGTCGCCGTAGACCGTCAGCGGCTCGCCCTTGAGGGCCTGGACGATGAAGTTGCTGACGACCCGCCCGTCGTCGACGGCCATCCGCGGCCCGTAGGTGTTGAAGATGCGGACGATGCGGACGTCGACCCGGTTCTGGCGGTGGTAGTCCATCATCAGGGTCTCGGCCACCCGCTTTCCCTCGTCGTAGCAGCTCCGGATGCCGATGGGGTTCACGTTGCCCCAATAGGATTCGTTCTGGGGGTGGACCTTGGCGTCCCCGTAGACCTCGGAGGAGGACGACAGGAGGATGCGGGCCTTGATCCGCTTGGCGAGGCCGAGCATGTTGATCGTCCCCATGACCGTGGTCTTGACCGTCTTGATGGCATTCTGCTGATAGTGGATGGGGGAGGCCGGGCAGGCCAGGTGGTAGATGTGGTCCACCTCGACGAACAGCGGGTGGATGACGTCGTGCCGGATGAGCTCGAAAAAGGGATTCGGGAAGAGATGACGGATGTTGTCCTTCGACCCGGAGAAGAAGTTGTCGATGCAGACGACGTCCGCCCCCTCGCCGATGAGCCGGTCCGAGAGATGGCTCCCGAGGAACCCCGCGCCGCCCGTGATGAGGATGCGCTTCATTTGTACGCCATGAAGAGGACGCTCTTTTTCATCAAGACCTCCCTCTGGACCGCGACGATCTCCTCGATCCCCTTGTCCGCGAGCTTCATCAGGCTGGCGAAATCCTTGCGGCTGAAGGGGCTCTTCTCGGCCGATGCCTGGACCTCGACGAGCTGGCCGCTGTCGGTCTCGACGATGTTCATGTCGAGGTCGGCCGCGGAATCCTCGCCGTAGTCGAGGTCGAGGAGCTCCCGGCCCTTGACGAGCCCGAGGCTCACCGCGGCGACGAGGTGCTTGAGCGGCATGGCCTTGACGTAACGGAGGTCGAGGAGCTTCTTCAGGGCCAGGGCCAGGGCGATGCAGCCGGCGGTGACCGAGGCCGCCCGCGTCCCGCCGTCCGCCTGGAGGACGTCGCAGTCGATGAGGACGGTCGTCTCGCCGATGGCCGCGAGGTCCGTGACGCTGCGGAGGGACCGGCCGATGAGCCGCTGGATCTCCTGGGTCCGGCCCGAGATCTTGCCCGGCGCCCGCTCCCGGGGCGTCCGCCGTCTCGGTCGCGCAGGGCAGCATGGCGTACTCGGCGGTCACCCAGCCCGTTCCCGTGTTCTTGAGGAACGGCGGGACCCTGTCGTCGAGCGTGGCCGCGGCCGCGACCTTGGTCTTGCCCATCTCGATGTAGGCGGACCCGTCGGCGTACTCGAAGTAGTCCGTCCGGATGAGGATGGGGCGGAGCTCGTCGGCGGCGCGCTTCCCGGCCCGCGCCGGCGGCCCGGACTCTTCAGGCGGTCTGGTTTTGGTGGTCATGTTCGTCCTTAGGCCTCGAACGCCAGCGGTCGTGGACCCAGAGCCAGGAGGCGGGGTCCTCCCGGATTGCGGTCTCGATCATTTTAGTGCATGTCCCCGTTATTTTCAACACGTTCGCCCCGACGTCCTCTCCGGGGACGAACGCGACCGGAGGACAGGATACGTCAGGCGGTAGCGGCCCCCCGCCGCCGGGAGGCAGAAGACGGGGAGGAGCGGGGCCCCCGTCCGGAGGTGGAAGGCGCCGAGGACGGGCGTCGTCCCGGCCGGCCGGCCGAAGAAATCGACGAAGACGGCCTCGCCGGCGCAGGACGTTCTGGTCGACGAGGATGGCCACGATCTCCCTGTTCCGGAGGGCCTGGAGGACCTTCTTCGCGGCCTGCTGTTTGTAGATGACGCGGGCGCCCATGCCCGTCCCGGAACTTCAGGAGCGCCCCCTCGAGGCGCGGGTTGTCCAGGGCGCGGGCGATGACGTTGAACGTCGCGGCCTTCGAGATGACCGCCGAGCCGATCTCCCAGTTGCCGATATGGGCCGAGAAGAGGAGGACTCCTTTGCCCAGGGCAACCGCGTCCGCCAGGTTCTCCCGGCCCTCGACGTCGATCAGCCGCTGCGATGTCCGCCGGGTCCCAGTGGAAAAACTTGAAGATGTCGGCCACGGTCCCGCCGAACCGTCGGAACGAGTCCCGGGCGATCGCCCGGAGCTCGGCCGGGCCCTTTTCTCGTCCGAAGGCCTGCCGGAGGTTCGCCAGGGCGATGCGCCGGTGACGTCGGCTGCAACGGAAGGCCAGGCGTCCCGAGCGCCCGGCCGAACCTGAGGCACCAGGAACGGGGAAGGACGGCGAAGAAGAACATGAAGACCTTGAACGCGCCGTATTCAGCCCAGGTCTTCATGCCGGCCCTCCGGGCGCCGCCCCGGCTTCGCGGAGCGCGGTCCGACCCGTTCGGTGAAGCCGGCCTCAATATCGAGCCCTATGCGGAGGTAGCGGAGGGGCAGGCCGTCGAGCGGCGTGCCGGCCGGGGCGAGCTTGACGGAATCCTTCTCGGTCGTGACGAGGAGCTTCGCCCCGGATGCGACGAACTCCCCGGCGATCCTGCCGAGGGCGGCGCGGGGGTAGGCGTAGTGGTCGGGGAAGGCGAGCGAGCCCGCAACGTCCGCGCCGAGCTCCCGGAGGACAGCCAGGAACCGCGACGGCCCGGCGATCCCGCAGAAGGCGAACACGCGCTTGCCCGTGAGGGCGCCGGCCGGGGCCGATCCATCCGTCCGGGGATCGATCAGGGCCTGGGGCGTGACGCCGTAGTCGAATACAGCCGTGCCCGGGAACGAGGCCCGGATCCGGTCTTTCGCGGCGTCGCCGCCGTCCCTCCTGACCAGGATGATGCCGGCGCGGCCGAGCGCGGCGACGTTCTCACGAAGAGGGCGCCGTTCCGCCGGGCTGACGAGGACGATGTCCAGGTCCCTCGCCAGGCGCCTATGCTGGAAGGCATCGTCCAAGACGACAGCCGTGAAGCCGAGGGAGCGGGCCTTCAGGCAGGATGTGAGCCTGTCCTTCCCTACGAAAACCCCGGCCTGCGGAAAGCGGCGGGCGACCATGAAGGGCTCATCGCCGCCCTCGGCCCATGTCCCGAGCAAGGCCCTCCCGTCGGAAAGCGTCCCGCCGCCCAGTTCCCAGGCGCCGCGGTATCCGCGGGAGACGAGGGCCGGCCTATGTCCTTGGCGGAGCAGGAAGGCGATGAGCTCCATGACCAGGGGGGTTTTCTCGGTGCCGCCGAAGGAAATGTTGCCGACGCTCACCGCCGGGAAGGGGCGCCTTCGCGGCCCTGAGGATTCCCCGCGCGTACAGGACGTCCTTGGCCAGGCACGCGAGCCTCGAGAAGGGCGAAAAGGCGAGAAGCGCGAGCTTCATTTGCCCCGAAATATACAATAGACGGCAGAGGCTGTCAAAACCTGAGCTTGACGGTCTATTTACTTACAACGGCACATTTTCTATAATGGGACTTACTTGTCAATCATCTCGGAGGTCAAGCCATGAAAATGCCGAAGACGCTCGCCGTTCTGCTGATAATCGCCGCCGTCTTCTCCGTCTCCTGCCGGAAGAAGGCCTCGGTCAAGGGCATCGAGCTCGCCGTGGACTTCTCGGACAAGACCCTGACCGACAACCTCATGACCGACGTCACCTACCGTTGGAAGACGACCGGGGAGTTTCAGAAGATGGACCAGGACCTCAAGCGTGTTCGTGCATTTCTGGAACGGCAACAACATGCTCTTCCAGGACGACTACCTTCCGGAGACCCCGACTTCGAAGTGGGAGCCCGGCAAGGAATACGTGACGACGCGGCGCATCTATATCCCGAAGTTCATCGACGAGTTCGACCCCCAGTTCAAAGGGGAGGAGACGCTCCGCCTCTCCGTCGGGCTCTATTCGCCCTTCGACAGGACCGGCAAGGCGAAATTCCAGATCTATGACGGGAAGCTCAAGGTTCTGCCCCCGCCCGCCGACACTCCCGAGATCGTTTATGAGGACGGTTGGTACGAGCAGGAGATCGCCCCCACGAGCACCCTCAAGAGGTGGCGCTGGACCGCCCGCGAGGCCCGCTGCCTGATCGACAACCCGAGGCGCGACGCCCTGCTCGTCGTCCGGGGCGCCCTCAACACCGATGCCGTCAAGGAACAGAAGGTCATCTTCAAGATCAACGAAACGGTCCTCGACGAATTCATCCCGCCGACGGGGGTCTTCGACAAGTCCTACAAGATCTCCAAGGACATGCTCGGCGACAAGAACGATTTCCGCCTGGTCATCGCCACCGACAAGCCCTTCGTCCCCGCCAAGATCTAGCCCGAACTCCAAGGACGAACGCGAGCTGGGGATGCAGGTCTCGTTCATTTATTTCAGATAAGCAGGGTAAGGGTTAAAGGCATAAGGCTATTGTCAAGGTATCGCAGGGAATAAATCCAAACCATAATCTCGAACCGCCATCCTCGAACCTTGAGCCTGCTTTGGGGGGGCCTACGATCGGGATTTACGGAACCTTCTCCCGCGGGGTCCGGGAAACGAACGCGTTCAGCTCTTCCCGGGCGACGCCCTCCTCTTCCTGGGCCTTGAGGAGCTTCTCGTAGGTCTCGCCGATCTGGAGCTGGATGCTTTCCTTCGCGGTCATGTCGTCCAGACTGTAGAACTGCTGCCAGAGCGCGTTCATTTTCATCGTCAGGAGATCCACCAGCTCCTGGGCCCTGTTCCACTTGTCCTCGAGCGCGGCCCTCTGCTGGCCCATGGCCTGGTCGTTGAGAGAGGCCTGCTTTCGCGGCCTCGGGGGCCGGTGCGGCCGGCTTCTCCGCCTGAGGCGCCTCTCCGGCCGGGGCCTGCCCGGGCTCGGCGGCGCGGTCCTCGGAAGGCGGGGCTTCCGCAGGGGCGCCCTCGGTGACTGCGGCCTCCCCGGAGACGATCTCGGTCATCGCGGCCTTTTTCACGACCTTGTTCAGGTCCTTGTTGGTCACGATGGTCTGCTTGCCCTTAAGCGCGGCCCGGCGTTCCTTTTCCTTCCTGGACATCTCGGCCAGGCTCTGGGCGCCGAGAAAGGACACTCCCAAAAGTGAAATAAAGAAACCCATCAGGATCTTTTTCTTCATCTTGCTCCCCGTAAATCTATTATCGATCTTCGCCGGCTCCGTGTCAATCGCATGTTTTAGCGGCCGCCGCCGTGCGGACGCGGAGGACGCTCCCGTCCGAGGAGAACTCGACGGCGCCGTCCAGGTCCGTGCGGAGGACCCGGATGCCGGCCGCGGCATACCTCTCGAGGACCCCGGGCCGGGGGAACCCATAACGGTTCCCCTCCCCGGCCGTGATGACGGCGTATTCCGGGGCGACCCTCTCCAGGAACGGGACCGAGCTCGATGTGTCGCTTCCGTGATGGGGCGATTTCAGGACCCGGGCCCGGACATCCGGGACGGCCCGGAGGATAGCCGCCTCGGCCTCCTTTCCGATATCGCCGGCGAAAAGGAAGGACGCCCCGCCGCAGGTCAGCCTGAGGACGAGCGAACGGTCATTGTCGTCGGAAGGCGCTCCCGGGGACTCTTCCGGTGCGGGATTGAGGACTTCGATGCCGACGGCGTCCTCCCTGAGGACGAAACCCCGGCCGACGGTCCTGCGGGGGACGCGCCTGTCCAGAGCGGCGTCAAGCGCCCCGTATGCTTCGCTGTCGGCGGGCCGTTGCGCCTCCCAGACCTCGCCGATGCGGAAGTTCCGGGCGACCGCCGGGAGGCCTCCGAGATGGTCCGGGTGGGCATGGGTCAGGACAAGACGATCGAGCCTCTTGATGCCTTTCCGCCACAGGAAGGGGGAGACCACCTTCTCGCCGACGTCGAACCGCCCCTCGGGGAAGCCGCCGGCGTCGATGAGCATCTTCCGACGGCCCGGGAACTCGACGAGGATGGAGTCGCCCGTGCCGACGTCGAGAACCGTGACCTTGAGACCGGACGATCGCGCCGGGAACGGATACGTGACGAGCACGGCGAAGAAAAGCGCGAAGGCCGCGAAGACGACGGTCTTCTGCCCCCGGAACCGCCGGGGCGCGAGGAGGAGCAGGAGAAAGGCGAAGTATCCGACGACGACCCAGGCGGGCGGCGTCGGCACGCGGTAGGAGACAAATGGCACCGGGTCGAGCAGGCCGCTCACCCACGTAAAGACCCGGACGAGGGCCTTGAGGCCCAGGGCCAAGAGGCCGGCCAGGAAAGGAAAGGCGAACACGACCGGGAAGAACGCGTATCCCAGCCCCATGACGAACCCGACCAGCGGGACGGCCGCGAAGTTGAGGAGGAGGGACGAGAAGGTGACCCTGTTGAAGTCGCTGACGAGGATGGGCAGGACGCCGGCCGTGGCCGCCACGGACATCGCGGCGAGCTGGCCGATGCCGAGGGGGAGCTTGGGCAGGAGCCGAAGGAGCTTCGATTGGAAGAGGATGATGGACAAGGTGGCGGCATAGGTCAGCTGGAACCCGACGTCGAATAGGCTGAACGGGTTAGACACGAGAAGAACGAAGGCGCTCAGGGAGATGGCGTTGAGGATATGGGCGTCTTTCCAGAGCAGCCGGCCCGCGAGGAACGCGACGGTCATGATGACGGCCCGGAGGACCGACGGACTTCCCTCGACGAGCAGGGCGTAGAAGATGAGGGCGGCGATGAGGATGCCGTAGGAAGGCCTGCGAGGGACGCGGGCGAGCTTGAAGATCGAGAAGAACAGGAACGAGACGATGGCGATGTGGGCACCGGAGATGGCGAACAGGTGGTAGAGCCCCGTCCTCTGGAGGGAAAGGACCGTGGCCTCGTCCATCCGACCGTCGTCGCCGAGGAGAAGGGCCTCGAGGACGGCGCCTTCAGGGGATATCCCCACGGGCGGGGGACCGGGGAAGGAAAGCTCGAGCCGCCTCTGGAGCTTCCGGCGGAGGATCGATGCCGCCCGGAGGACCGACCATGATGGCTCCGGGCCTGTCCGCTCGAGGAGGAGGGCGCTCTTGGCGAAGGCACGGTTGTGAATATTCCGGCTCTTGAGAAAACGGTCGTAGAAGGGAGCGTTGAAGTTGTCGAATTCCCGGGACATGTAGATCCGGGCCGATACCGTGACCTCGTCCCCGGAGAAAAGGTCCGGGCGCGGGGAGGAATCGGCGGTCCGCGAAACCGAGAGGCGCAGGTTGCCGCGAGCCTCGCGCTCCACCCCGTCCGACCGGACGCGGGACACCTTGAGGATGTAGACGTCTCGATCGAGCTCACCGGAGGGGGAGCGGGCGAGCGTCCCGTGGAAATCGGCGTATGCATCGAGCTTCAGGGTGTGGAGTGCGTTGGCCTCATACGCTTTGTCCCGGGCGACGGTAAGGGCGACACCGAACAGCGCCGTCGCGGCCAGCAAAAAGGCGAAGGCCGCCCGGTCTTTCTTCAGGAAGAAGAGGCCCCAGGCCCCGAGCAGGAAGGTGGCTAGGGCCGGGAGCGCAGCCGCGGCGGGGACGACGGCCGAGGTCGCGGCCAGGATCCCGGCGGCGAGGGCAACGGCCAGGAAGAGCAGGGGGTAGGGCATCGCGCCGGTCTAGAAGTTGGGAGGCTCCGGGTCGGGCGGATTCTGCTTCTCCAGGGCGTCGAGGGCGAGGTGGCACATCAGTTTGATCCCCACTGGGATGCTCCGCTCGTCCGGGTTGAAGTTCGGGCTGTGGAGCGGCGCCATGGCGGCTTGGCCGGGCGTCTTGACCCCCAGGAAGAAATAAAACCCCGGGATCTTCTGGGCGTAGAAGGAAAAGTCCTCGGCGACCATCTGGGGGGGGAGGGGCAGGACCTTGTCCTTGCCGAGGACGCCGACAAGGGTGGGCAGCATGGTCTCCCCGAGCTCGGCGTGGTTGAAGACCGGCGGGTACGATTGCCGGTAATCCAGGGATGACGTCGCGCCGAAGGCCTGGGTGATCCCCCTGACCACGCTCTCCATGAACAGGGGGATCTTTTTCCGGTTGGCCTCGCTCAGGGTCCGGACCGTGCCCTCCATGGTCACCTTCTCGGCGATGATGTTGGAGCGCGTCCCGCCCTCGATCTTGCCGATGGTCAGGACTGCGGGATCAGTCGGGTCGACGGCCCGGCTGATCACGGACTGGAGCGCCGTCACGACCTCGGCGGCCAGGACGATGGCGTCGACGCCTTCGTGCGGCCTCGCTCCGTGGGCGCTCCGCCCCTTGATCTCGATCTGGAACGAGTCGGATCCGGCCATGATATTTCCGGTCGAGAAATAGGCCTGACCGACGTTCTCCGGCCAGGCGTGGAGCCCGAAGATGGCCCCGACCGTCGGGTCCTCCAGGACCCCTTCCTTGATCATCAGCTCGGCCCCGCCCTCCTCATCCTGGGGGGCGCCCTCTTCGGCCGGCTGGAAGATGAACTTGACGTTCCCCTTGATCTTATCCTTGACGTTGACGAGGACCATGGCCGTGCCCAGGGCGATCGAGGTGTGGACGTCGTGTCCGCAGGCGTGCATCACGCCGGGATTGAGGGACTTGTAGGGAACCATCGTCGTTTCCTGGACGGGAAGGGCGTCCATGTCGGCACGGAGGGCCACGGTCGGTCCCGGCTGGCCGCCGCGGAGGAGGGCGACGACGCCCGTCCGGGCGACGCCCGTCCTGACCTCGAGGCCGAGCGACGTGAGCTTTGCGGCGACGAGCTTCGCCGTCTCGTATTCCCGGTTGCTCAGCTCGGGGTTCATGTGGATGAAGCGTCGGATCTTGATGATCTCGGGCCTGACCTTCTCGATCGCCTGGTCGATCTTCAGGGACGTTTTGGCGTCGACGGCCAGCAGTGCGAGCGGGGGCAGGGCGAGGAAGCCCAGACATACGGCAAGCGCGGTCCTATTTCTCATGATTTCACTATTTTATACCGGTTCACCGAAAAATCCAAGAAATCCCCCCACACCCCCCTTTTATAAAGGGGGGCAACAGGAGAGCCCACCCGGCCCCCGCCCTTTTATAAAGGGGGGCAACAAGGGTGCCCCCCTGGTTCCCCTTCTGCAAGGGGGTGGAGCCAACGGCACCCCTCCTGACAAGGGGGGAAATCAACTGCACGCCACTTAAAAAGGGGAATCAACTGGTCCCCCTTTACACGGGGGGAAGGGACTACCGCCCTTTCCACAGGGGAAAGGGACCGCCTCCCTTTGCAAAAAGGGATCTGCGAAAAGAGACCTCCCCCCTTTGCAAAAGTGGATCTGGGGAATGAGATCCCCCCCTATGCAAAAGGGGAAGTTAGTACCCCCCTTTGTAAAAGGGGGGATGGGGGGGATTTAAGCGGCTACTTGTCGATCGGCTCCTCGGGGAAGCCGGGGGCCTTCTTGCCGAGCTCTTCCTTTTTCTTCTCGATGAAGTCCTTGATGGCGTCGATGCCCTCGCCGGTCTTCTCCCGAACGACGCGGATGCCCTTCTCAGCTTCCTTGGCGATCTTTTCGTAGCCTTCCTTGGCCATCTCGCCGGTTTTCTCGGCCTGGTCCTTGATCTTCTTCCGCGTTTCCTTGCCGCTCGCGGGGGCGAAGAGGATGCCCAGGACGAAGCCGGCGGCGGCGCCGGCGACGAAAGTCACGAGCGAATCGACAAAATGGGAGTCTTTGTTCTCGGCCATGTCATTTCTCCTTTTTTTTTTCAATCGCCTCCAGCCCATGAGGAGGAGGGGAAAGAGGACGGGCAAGAACCGGGAGGCGGGGCTGGCGACCTTGGTCGTCAGGAAGAGGCTGGCCTGGGCGAGGCCAGCGGTCAGCTTCTTGGTGCTCGCGAGGAAATCCCCGACGTCGTCCATCCGCGCGTTGACCTTCCGTTCGATCTCCTTGAGGCTCACGGCGAGGTCGCCGATCTCGGCGAGGGCCCGTTCGCCCTCCCGGGCGGTCTTCCGGAGCTGGATCAATA
Source organism: Candidatus Aminicenantota bacterium (assembly GCA_963813235.1). GTDB lineage: Bacteria > Acidobacteriota > Aminicenantia > Aminicenantales > Saccharicenantaceae > JALHVH01. Next base: position 152,254 of record CAWEYF010000012.1, read on the forward strand.
ACAGAACGAGGTAGACCACAGCCACCACGGCGGCGATCGTCAGGACCAGGAATAGCATCTGGTTTAGAGTTAGCAGCATCTTGATTTAAGCAATAGGACAAAACGGGGGGGTTGTCAATCCGTGTTTTCGGTAGGGCCCTGCGCCACGGCCGTTAGCGCGGCCAGAGGATCGGCCGGACGTCCTTGATGTTGTCCCGTTCCTCCAAGGCCTCGAGGAGCGCCGGGGAAGCGCTCCTTCGTCCCCGGCCTGGACGGCCTTTTCCCAGTCGGCGAGGAGCCGTCGGGTACGAATTCATGTTCCGCCCGGAGGGTCTTTCCGATGCCCCTGAGGGCCAGCCATTGGGTGATCATTAGGAGGGCCAGGGCATAAAAGGCGATGTTCGGGCCCGGGGAGGATGGCGGCGAGTCCGCTTAGGGGGACGAGGAGAGCTTCACAGGCCAGGACGAGGATGTGGCGGGTCCGCTGTTTTTGAAGGAAGAGGGAGAACCGGAGGCGGATCTTGCTTCGGCGTCCGTGCTCGAGGCGTAGAAGATGCGGAGGGACTGCCCTTGAGCCTCAAGGCCCGTCTCGAAGGCCTGCTCCATGCGGAGCGTCGCTTTGCGGCAGGAGCATGAGCTTCTTCTTGGCCAGCTCCCAGACCTCCTTCGACTTTGAGAACTTGACGTCGGATCGGGCTTCGCGGGTTCGGACGAGAAGTACCGGTAGCGGCCCTGATGGTCCCGGACAAAGAAGAATTTCATGGCGGTCCGCTCATTCTACCTTTTTTTGTTCAAAAGGAAAATGAAGAACGGCGCGCCGACGGCGGCGGTGATGACGCCGATGGGAAGCTCCGTCGGGAAGAGGAGGGTCCGGGCCAGGAGGTCGGCGAAGACCAGGAAGACGCCGCCGGCGAGGGACGAGAACCCGAAGAGGTATCTATGGTCCGGCCCGATGAGGATGCTCGATCGCGTGGGGGATGATGAGGCCGACGAACCCGATGACGCCGGCCGCCGAGACGGAGAGCGCGGCGAGGAGCGTGGCCAGGACCAGGAAGATCTTCCGCACCCGTTCGACCGGACAGCCGAGGGACCGGGCGGGCTCGTCGCCCATGACGAGGAGGTTCATGTCCTTGGCGAACCACTGGGCGGCGGCGAGGGCGACGAGGACCTAGGGGCCGATCGCGGCGACCTGGCGCCAGTCGGCCAGGGCGAAACTCCCCAGGAGCCAGAAAACGGCCTGCTCGAACGAATCCGCCTTCATGAAGAGCAGGAACGACGTCAGGGCCGAGGCCATGGCGCCGGCGGCGATCCCCGTCAGGAGGAGCGTCTCCACGCGATAGACGTCCTTCCTCCGGGAGAGAGCGTAGACGAACGAGACGAGCCCGAACCCGGCACGCGAAGGCGAAGACGCTCTGGCTCGAGAACCCGAAGACCGTGACGTCGATCCCCAGGGAGATGCAGAACGACGGCGCCGAGGGAGGCCCCCGAGGACGCGCCAACGACGAACGGGTCGGCCATCGGGTTCTGGAAATACCCCTGGAGAATGGCGCCCGACAGGGAAAGGGCCGCCCCGACGAGGAACGCCAGGAGGGCCCGGGACAGGCGGATATCGGCGAAGATGGCGGCGTTCGCGGCATTTCGCCCGGAGACGAAATCGAAGAGGTCGCCCGGGGTCGTTTTGACGGGACCCGTGAGAAGCGAGAGCCAGAGCCCGGCGAGGAGGAGCGCGCTCAGGACGGCCAGGAGCCAACGGCGCTTCGCGGCGGCGCTCACGGGACCCTCTCGAACCGTTCGGGGTGGATGCTCCGGGCGACGACCTCAAGGGCCTCGGCGAGTCGGGGGCCGAACCGGCTCGTCACGTTCTCGTCGAGGAAGAAGACTCGGGCCGTTCGGACCGCGGCGACCTTCCTGAGACGGCGGTCGTCGAGGAACTTATCGCGGCCCCTCTCGAATTCTGCGGGAGTGCGGGCCAGGACGATGATGACCTCCGGGTCGTCGCGGACAAGCTGTTCGAGGCCGTAGTGAAGCCAGTCCCGATCGATTGCACCGGCCACGTTCCGGCCTTTCGCGAAGGCGACGAGGTCGTTGAGGTAGCTCAGGCGGCCGCAGGTCCAGAGACCTTGGCCGTGAAGGGCGAGGAAGACCCGCGGCTCGGACGCAACGCCTTCGAGGCGGCCGCGGACGGCATCGAGCCGGGTCCTGAGGTCCGCGGCGAGGGCGGCAGCCTCTGTGTCGCGCCGCGTGACACGGCCGATCTTCGTGATGAGAGGGAAGAGCGCCTCGATGTCCTTCCCGATGTCCAGGACGAAGACCGGGACGCCGAGGGCCCTTAGGCGCTCGACGGTCCTGAGCGGGTTGCCGCGAAAGGCGATGACCAGGTCCGGGGAAAGGGACTTGATCAACTCCAGGTTGGGATCGACGAGGCCACCGACCTTGGGCTTCCGGAGGGCCGCTTCCGGAAAATCGCAATATCTCGTGACTCCCGCGATCTCCGCGTCAAGGCCGAGGGCGAAAAGGATCTCGGTGACGTTGGGAGCGAGGGACACGATGCGGCGCGGCGGCCCGGACAGGGGGAAGGCGATCCCTTGATCGTCGACGACCACCTCGGATTGCGCGGCCGCGGGCGAGACCAGCGCAAGAACCGAAATGAGCGATGAACGCGGCGAAAGAAACGCGGCGCATCACGGTCTCCCCGCCCGCCCGGTGACGAGCGAAATCTCGGGCAGTCCGGACGCGGGATTCGTCCGGACGTCCACATCGGCGTCGAAGATCCCCCGGATGTTCTCCCGGGTGACGAGCTCGGCGGGCGGGCCCTGGGCTACGAGCCGCCCGTCCTTGAGGAAAATGATCCGCTGGGAATAGGGGACGGCCAGGTTGATGTTGTGTTCGGCGGCCAGGACGGTCTTCCCTTTCTCGCGCTGGAGCCGGCGGAGGATGTCGTAGATCTCGACCTGGTAGCTGATGTCCAGGTGGGCGCTCGGCTCGTCGAGCAAAAGGAGGGGTGTGTCCTGGGCGAGGGCCCTGGCGATGAAAACGCGCTGGCGCTCGCCGCCGCTGAGCCGGGCCACCTTCTTGTCCGCGAGGTGGGTCGTCCGCGTCTCCCGGAGGACCTCGTCGAGGACGGCGGCGTCCGCGGCCGAAACGCCGGCGAGGCGTCCCTGCCGGGCGTACCGGCCCATGAGGACGACCTCGGATACCCGGAACTCGAAGACCGGGTCGTAGATCTGGGGGACGTAGGCGACGCGCCGGGCCAATTGGCGCGGCCCGAGCCCGGCGGCGTATTCTCCGTCGATGAGGATTTCCCCGGAAACGTCGGGGACGAGCTTCTGAAGCGCCTTGATCAGCGTGCTCTTTCCGGACCCGTTCCTTCCCAGGATGGTGACGAACTCGCCACGCTCGAGTGAGAACGAAATGCCGCCGACGACGGGACCGTTCCCGTAGCCCGCGGACAGGTTCTTGACTTCCAGAATAGGCATGTCTTTCGGATCGATTATATAACAAAACGAAGGCAGCCGGAAGAATGACCCATCATGTTGACATTCCCCGGCGTTGCCTCTATGATTAATCATTGATTATTAAGGCCTTTAGAGGCCTTTTCGCGAGCGTGCAACAGAGGACGACGATGAAGGAAAGCTACAACTTCGAAGAGCTCGAAGCCAAGTGGCAGAAGACCTGGGCCGAGGAGGGTGTGTTCGAGGTCGTCGAAGACCCGTCCAAACCGAAATACTACCTGCTCGAGATGTATCCCTACCCCTCCGGCCGCATCCACATGGGACACGTGCGCAACTACTCCATCGGGGATGTCATCGCCCGCTTCAAAGCGATGAAGGGCTTCAATGTCATGCACCCCATCGGCTGGGACGCGCTGGGCATGCCGGCCGAGAACGCGGCCATCAAGCACGGCATCCATCCCCGGACGTGGACCCTGGACAACGTCGCCTACATGCGCGGGCAGCTCAAGAAGATGGGCCTCAGCTATGCCTGGTCCCGCGAGATCAATTCCTGCCTGCCCGACTATTACAAATGGAACCAGTGGATCTTCCTCAAGATGTTCGAACGCGGCCTGGCCTACCGAAAGGACAGCTGGGTCAACTGGTGCCCCCAGTGCCGGACCGTTCTGGCCAACGAACAGGTCGTCGGCGGGGGCTGTTGGCGGTGCGAAACGCCGGTCACGCAGAAGAAAATGGAGCAGTGGTTCCTCAAGATCACCGACTATGCCGAGGAACTGCTCTCCGGCCACGAAGCGCTCGGGAAATGGCCCGAGCACGTCCTCCTGATGCAGAAGAATTGGATCGGAAAGAGCATGGGCGCTCACGTCGGCTTCCCGGTCCCGGCCCTCGGGAAGTCCATCGAGGTGTTCACGACCCGCATCGACACGACCTACGGGGCCACGTTCCTCGTCCTCTCTCCCGAGCATCCGATGGCTTTCGAGCTCGTCGCCTCCTCGCCGCGGCGTGTCGAGCATGAGGCGTGGATCGCGAAGGCAGTTGCCGCCGCGCGAACGCGGCGGGAGGTCGGCGACGACGAGAAGGAAGGTATCGATACCGGCGCCAGGGCCATCAACCCGTTCACGGGCGAGCTCGTCCCGGTCTGGATCGCAAACTATGTCCTCATGGATTACGGCACGGGCGCCATCATGGCCGTCCCCGCCCACGACCAGCGCGACTACGATTTCGCGACGAAGTACGGGCTTCCCATCAGGACCGTCATCGTCCCGGGGGGTCCGGAGGGCGAGGCCCCCGAAGAGGGGAAGGCCTACGAGCGGCTCGGCGTCCTCGCGAACTCGGGCCCGTTCGACGGCCTGGGATGCGCAGAAGCGATGGACAAGATGGGTGCGCACGCCGAGGAAAAGGGCTTCGGCCGCCGCAGCACGACGTTCCGCCTTCGCGACTGGGGCATTTCCCGCCAGCGGTACTGGGGGACTCCCATTCCCATCATCTACTGCCCGACGTGCGGCGTCGTCGGCGTCCCGTACGAGGACCTGCCCGTCGAGATCCCCATCGACGTCGCCATCACGGGCGCGGAGGGCTCGCCGCTCGAGCGCGCCGAAAGCTTCGTCAACACGACCTGCCCGAAGTGCGGCGGCAAGGCTCGGCGTGAGACCGACACGATGGACACGTTCGTCGATTCGTCCTGGTATTTCTTCCGGTACGCATCCCCGCGCGAAGAATCGCTCCCGTTCCGGCCCGAGGCCGCGAAGTACTGGCTCCCGGTCGACCTCTATATCGGCGGGGTCGAGCACGCCATCCTTCACCTCATCTACGCCCGGTTCTTCACCAAGGTCCTCCGGGATCTCGGCCTGACCGATATTTCCGAGCCCTTCCCCCATTACCTGGCCCAGGGCATGGTCACCAAGGACGGGTCCGCCATGTCCAAGTCCAGGGGGAACATCGTCGACCCCGACGAGATCCTCAAGGAGTTCGGCGCGGACGGCCTCCGGCTGTTCATCATCTTCGCTTCCCCGCCCGAAAAGGAATTCGCCTGGGCGGAGGACGGCCTCGAGGGGTGCCACCGATTCCTGCTCCGCGTCTGGTCGGCCGTCCACGAGAACCTGGACCTGTTCGAGGGGGAGCCCTCGGCTCCGGCGGCCGCCGCCGGCGGCCCGGGCGAGGCCCTGCTCCGGAAGATTCACCAGGCCATACGCAAGGTCACCGAGGACATCGAGGTTCGCTTCCATCTGAACACGGCCGTGAGCACCATCATGGAACTCTACAACATGGTCCGGAGGGATAGGGAAGCCCTGCGGGAGAGCCCCGAAGGGAGGGCGGTCCTCCGTTCGGCCCTCGAAGCGCTCGTCCTGCTCCTCGCCCCGTTCGCCCCGCACATGGCCGAAGAGCTTTGGCGGAGGTCCGGGCACGATGTGATCCTGGCACGTACGCCGTGGCCCGTTTACGATCCCGCCCTGGCCCGGGAGGAGGTCGCGGCCATCGTCGTCCAGGTCAACGGGAAGATCCGGGCCCGGTTCGAGGTCCCGATGGACCTCCCCGAAAAGGAACTCGAGGCGAAAGCCCTCGGGCTCCCCAAGGTCCTCGCGGCTCTCGGCGGGAAGTCCCCCCGGAAGGTCATTGCGGTCAGGAACAAGCTGGTCAACATCGTCGTATGATCGGGAGGCGAACATGAAGCGAAGGATCATCGGTCTTCTTTCCGCGTGCCTCGTGGTTTTCTCCTGCGGCTACCGCCTGCGCGGCACCGGGAGCTACCTGCCTTCCCACATCAAGCGGATCAGCATCCCGATGTTCAAGAACATGACCACCCGCTACGAGCTGGACCTCAAGCTGACCCGGGCGGTCATCAACGAGATGACGGCCCGGGCGAAGGTCGAGGTCCTGGCCGAGAGGGGCCGGGCGGACGCCGTCCTGATCGGGCGAGGTCCTCGGTTTCACGGTCAGGCCTATCGCGTTCTCGGGTCAGGCGGCCGCCGACCGCTACAATATCACCGTCACCGCCCGGATCGTCCTCCGGGACCTGGTCAACCAGAAGGTCCTGTTCTCCAACCCCTCCTTCGTCTACGTCAAGGAATATGAGGTCCCCCAGGGGGCCGACTTCGAATCCCTTGAAACGGAGGCCATCGGAAAGGTGGCGGAGGAGTTCGCCAGGACGATCGTCGTCAATATCCTGGAAGGGTTCTGACGCTTGTTCAGCAAAGCCCTGGGCGGGGAGATCCGGGAGGACGAACTCGCCCCGGGGTATTTCTTCTTCGGCGAGGAGAGCTACTTCGCCGACCTCTTCGTCCGCGAGCTCTCGTCCCTGCTCGCCCCCGGCGACGCCCCGGATTTTCGGGTCGACCGCTATTACCTCGACGAGACCGGCTGGGGCGAGATCATCGACACGGCCCGGACCATGCCGTTCCTCTTTTTTCCCTGGCGGGTCATCGTCGTCCGGGCCCCGGAGCGGAAGCCGGACGCGGACAAGAGCGGGGAGAAGGAGGCGAAGCTGGTCTCGGAATCGGAGGCGAAACTCCTCAAGAGGTATTTCGCCGATCCGCCCTCCCGGACGGTTCTCGTGATCATCCTCCCCGGGAGGCTCCGGAAGGGAAACGCCGAGGTCCGTGTCCTTTCGTCCCTGCCGGGCATCGTCGCGAAGGACGCGAAGTCTTTGAAAGACGGGGACGTCGCGAAGTGGATGGACGGCAAGGCGCGGTCCCTGGGCAAGGCGCTGGCGCCGGACGCCGCTTGCCGGCTCTTCGAGGTCGTCGGCAATGACCTCCGGCGCCTGGACAACGAGCTCGAGAAACTGGCTGTCTTCACGGACGAGGAGAAGGTCATCTCCGCCAAGGCGGTCGACGAGGCGACCGCCTGGGTCGGGGACTTCGACCGTTACGCGCTCGACAACGCCCTGGAGGAGGGCGACCTCCGCAAGTGTCTTCTCGCGCTCGACGGCCTGTTCAAGGCGGGGGAGAAGCCGGAGCAGATCCTGTCGCGGCTTTCGGGGTTCGCCCGCAACGTCCTCGCGGCAAAGGTCTGGCTTGCCGAAAAGACCCGGGACCGGAAGGAGATCTTCAAGGAGTTCTACCCGCAGATCTCGGAGACCTACCGCGAGCTGTACCAGCGCAAGTTCGCCGCGTTCTATTCCATCGTGGACGGCCTGTCGAAGGCCGAGGTCGGGCGGCTCCTCGGGATCCTGTCCGAGGCGGACGCCCGCATAAAGTCCACGGACGCTGAACGCCGCACGGTGTTGGAGACGTTCCTCTTCGAATACTGCCGGTTGAGGGGGATGGCGGGGACTACTTCGCGGGCTTCGGGACGATCTTGGCGGCCTGGCGGCTGAGCCTGGATTTGGTACGGGCCGCCTTGTTGGGATGGATGGCGCCCTTCTTGACGGACCTGTCGATGACGGCGTAAGCTTCCGGGATAAGCTTGACGGCCCCTTCCCTATCCTTTTCGTTTATGGCCTCGCGGACCTTCTTGACCTGGCTGCGGAGAGTGGTCTTGTTCTGCTTATTGACGGCGGCTCGACGGAGGCTGCGCCTCTCCTGGCGGATGGCGGACTTGTGATGGGCCATGGTTCTTCTCCTTGATCAGGCGACTATGATAAAGTAAAGGCCCCATAAAGTCAAACATGACAACGACAAAGGACGGGCGCGGGAGAGAACGGCATGAGGATCGTACTGCAGCGCGTTCATGAGGCATCGGTGGAGGCGGAGGGACGGGTCGCGGGGAGGATCGGCCGCGGGATATGCCTCCTCGTGGGCGTGGAAAAAGGGGATTCCGAGGCCGACGCCGACCGCCTGGCCGCGAAAGCCGTCGAGCTCCGGATATTCCCGGACGCCGCCGGGAAAATGAACCTCTCGCTGGCAGACATCGGCGGGGAGGCGCTTGCGGTCCCGCAGTTCACCCTGGCCGGGTCGGTCCGCAAGGGCCGGCGGCCGAGCTTTGACGGCGCCGAAGAGCCCCGGCGGGCCGATGCCCTGTTCGCCCGTTTCGTCGATTCGGTCCGCGGCCGCGGGATCAAGGTCGCGGCCGGGGTTTTCCAGGCCGTCATGACCGTCCGCATCGTGAACGACGGCCCGGTGACGTTCGTTTTGGAGTCCGGCGCCCATCCCCTTTAGGGGGGAGCCGGCGGGGCCAATTATCACCCCCGGAATGCCCCGGGGCGACCATTGACCCGGGCAGTCGGGACCTGTCAAAATCGCTTTTGCCCGGGTATAATGAGCGCGCGCTTTTTCCCCGGGCATGGAGACGTGCACCCGGAAGGGATGAAAGTGTGGAAGTGCGATGAACGACTATGTCAGCCGCAGGGGAGTTTCCGGATTCCCCCGGCTGCCCCTGGAAGCCAACATAGATCTGACCTATCGCTGCAACAACGATTGCCTTCACTGTTGGTCGAGGCTCCCGCCGGATTCGACCGCGAAGGAGGGCGAGCTGACGTTCGCGGAGATCCGGGCCGTCGTCGAAGAGGCGCGCGCCATGGGTTGCCGGAGCTAGGCGATCTCGGGCGGCGAACCCATGCTTCGGCCGGATTTTGCCGACGTCCTCGAATACATCCAGATGCGCTCGGCATCCTATGCCCTGAACACCAACGGGACCCTGATCACCCCGCGGATCGCCGGACGGATGAAGAAATCGGGATTCAAGATGATCGCCCTTTACGGTGCCACGCCCGAGGTCCACGATGGAATCACCCGGAACCCCGGATCGTTCGAAGCGTTCAGGCGGGGAGTCTCTTACCTGAAGGAGGCCGGTGCGGGTTTCACGATCCAGATCGTCCCCATGAAGAATAATTATGATCAGTTCGAGTCGATGGTCCGGCTGGCCGAATCGCTCAGCCCGAGCTGGAAGCTGGGCGCCACGTGGCTTTATCTTTCCGCCGGCCGGGATCCCGCGAAGAATCGCGAGATCGAGCGCCAGCGACTCGCCCCTGCCGAAGCCGCCGGCCTGGCTTCCCGCGGGGTGCCCTCCGAGCCGGGACCGGCCCCCGAGGCCGGCGCGGGAGCCGCGGGCCGCACGGACGACGCCCCCCTGTTGTCCGCCTGTCTCGAGGCGCGACGGGATTTCCATATCGACCCGTACGGGGGAATGAGCTTCTGCGCCTTCATCAAAGATCCCGGGCTCCGCGTCGGCCTCCGAACGACGGGTTTCCGGGATGCCTGGGAAAAGGGCCTTCCGGAATCGGCTGGAAGATATCGGCCCGGGCCGGAATACCGGGAGGGCTGCGGGGCCTGCGCCCTGCGCGAGGATTGCGATTGGTGCCCGGTTTATGCCTGCCTGGAACACGGCCGGCCCGAAGCCAGGATCGAATACCTCTGCGCGGTGACCGGGGAAAAAAAAGATTAAGGCAATTGGGATGAAGAACGATGTCCGCTACTATCGCATCGCCGGCATCACGATCCGGGTTGACTCCGATATCCCCTTCGGGCCGAGGACCTTCGACCGGAAGTTCAGGGCCTTCGAGGCCGACGGGCCCGGGGAGGATACCATCTCGATCCTCCACCGGTTCTTCCTCCCGTCCTTGGACCGGAAACGCCTCGGGAGGGAACTCTACCGCCGGCCGCCGTGGGCCATATTCGACCTCGGGGATTCGTGGCTTTATCTCGGCGTCACGTCCGACTCCGACAGCGAAGGGCTCCACAAAGTGGCTGTGTTCAGCAAGGACTATGCCCGGGGGACCATCTACCACCCCGATGACTCGGCTTTCCGCCGGGGAAATTCCCATGCCCTGACCTTCTTCCCCACCGACCAGATCCTGGTGGCCCAGCTCCTGGCCTCCCGCGCCGCCTGTTACCTCCATTCGAGCGGCGTCTCCTTCAAGGGCCGGGTGCTTCTCTTCATGGGCCATTCGGAGGCCGGGAAGTCCACGATGGTCAAGATGCTCAAGGGACGGGCCGAGATCCTCTGCGACGACCGCATGATCATCCGGAAAGGGCCGGAGGGACTCCTGGTCCACGGGACGTGGAGTCACGGCGAGGTTCCGGACGTTTCGTCCTCCTCGGCCCCCCTCACGGCGATCTTCTTCCTCCGCAAGTCCGCGGAGAACCGCCTCGTGCCGGTGACGGGAAAGCAGGGCGTTGTCTCCGGGCTCTTGAGCTGTCTCATCAAACCTCACGTGACCGTGGGCTGGTGGGAAAACATGCTCGGGCTCGTTGAAGACATCGCCAGCCGCGTGCCCTGCCGTGAGCTCCTGTTCGATAGGAGCGGAAAGATCGCCGATGTCCTGGACGACTTCGTGACGGGCTTGGAGCCCCTCGAGGTCACCCTTTACGGGATGACCCCGGAAGCCTACGAAGCCCTGTCGCGGGCACCCGGATCCTTCGACGCGGCCATGGCGGGCATCGGACTCCTCCGGGATCGGAAGGTCCCCTTCATTGTCAAGGGGGCGTTCCTCCCGGCCGTCGGCGGGGACCTCGCGTCGTTCGAGAAATGGACGAAGGCCGTCCTCGGCATGGACCGGCCGCCGTCGGTCTCCGCCTTTTATGTGCTTCACGCCCGTGAGGACCGGGCGGTGCGACTCTCCCAGGGAGCACTGCAACATCTGTCAGTACGGGGAGAGCAGCTGAGGAATTCCCTTCGGTCGGCTGACGCCACGATACTTGGGCCGACGACGGCCCTCAGCTGAACCGGACCGCGCTCGCCTTCCTCAACCCTTCTTCCGCCGCTTGACGCACGTAGGGGTTTGCGTCCTTTTTCAACCGGACGAGGAGACTCAGGACGTCCCGGCACCCGATCTCGCCGAGGGCCTCGGCGGCGCACTTCCGGACGTCGGCGTTGGCGTCCCCAAGAACCCGCTCGATGTGCCGGATGGCCTTTTCGGCCTTCCGCATGCCGATGATCCGGAGGGCGGCGCTCCGGGCGTACCAAGGCGGGCCTGCGAGCCGGGTGTAAACCAGCTCCAGGTCCAAGCCCTCCCGTCCGGCGAGTTCGCGGACGATGAAGTCCCGGATCTCCTCGCAGGGGTCGCCGAGGGCCTCGATGAGGATCTTCTCGCCCAACCGCGTGTCCATCCGGGCGTAGGCCTTGACGACCTTCAGCCGTTTCAGCTTGTCCTGCGTCAGGGCGAGCTTCCTCAGGAAGGCGGCGCAGATCTGTTCGTCTTCCCTCATCGGGGGGTTCCGAAGATCAGACGAGATCGAGGATATGGCCCATTTTTTCTTTCTTGGTCTTCAGGTAGCTCATGTTGTCCTTACCCGGCTCGATCTCGAGCGGGACCCGGTCCACGATCTCCAGGCCGTAGCCGGTGAGGCCGATGAACTTGCGGGGATTGTTGGTCAATAGTCGGATCTTGTGGATCCCCAGGGCGACGAGGATCTGGGCCCCGATGCCGTAGTCCCGTTGGTCGGGCTTGAAGCCCAGCCGGCAGTTCGCCTCGACCGTGTCCGCCCCCTGGTCCTGGATGGCGTAGGCCCGGATCTTGTTGGTCAGCCCGATCCCCCGGCCTTCGTGGTTCATGATGTACAGGAGGACCCCAGCGCCCTCCGCCGCGATCATCTCCATGCCCTTGTGGAGCTGGTCGCCGCAATCGCAGCGGGCGGACCCGAACGTATCGCCCGTCAGGCACTGGGAGTGGGCCCTGACGAGTGTCGGCTTATCCTTCTTCGAAACATCCCCCATGACGAGGGCGACGTGGTGGTCGCCGTGGATGATGTCCTGGAAGTCGACGATGCGGAAGCGCCCGTACTTCGTGGGCAGGTCGGCCTCGCACGTCTTCCGGACGAGCGTCTCGTGTTTCATGCGGTAGCGAATGAGGCTGGCGACCGACAGGATGGGGATGTCATGGGTCCGGCCGAACTCCTCGAGCTGGGGCAAGCGGGCCATCGTCCCGTCCTCGTTCATGATCTCGCAGATGACGGCGGCGGGGGTCATCCCGGCCATCCGGGCCAGGTCAACGGACGCTTCGGTCTGGCCGGCCCTCGCCAGGACCCCGCCCTCGCGCGCCTGGAGGGGGAAGATATGCCCGGGCCGCGCCAACTCCTCCGGCCGCGTCTTCGGGTCGAGGGCCGCGAGGACCGTCCGGGCCCGGTCATGGGCCGAGATTCCCGTCGAGACGCCTTCCTTCGCGTCGATGGACACGGTGAAGGCCGTCTGGAAACGGGCCGTGTTCTCGGAGACCATCAGCGGGAGCTGGAGCTCTTCGAGCCGCTCCCGAGTGAGCGGCAGGCAGATGAGGCCCCGTCCGTGCTTGGTCATGAAATTGATGACGTCCGGCGTGACCTTTTCGGCGGCGACCATGAGATCGCCCTCGTTCTCCCGGTCCTCGTCGTCCACGATGATGATCACCCGCCCGGCCCGGACCGCCCGGACGGCTTCTTCGACGGATATCGTTTGATTCTTCGGATCCATTTATTCATCCCGGAAAGTCTCCGCCCATCGTTCCCGAAGGGGCGGGAAAGCGCTATGTTCGTCCCGTAACTACCCAATTATACACATATTTGCCGAGCATGTCACATTCGAGGTTGACCGGATCTCCCGCCCGGAGCCGGCCCAGGTTCGTTCCCTCGAGGGTCAGGGGGATGAGCTCCGCGTCGAACCTCTCCGTCCCGAGGGCCGCGACGGTCAGGCTCACCCCGTTGACGGCCACGGATCCTTTGGGGACGAAATACGGCCCGAGCTCCCGAGGGAACGAGACCGTCAGCCGCTTCCCCGGCCGCTTCGCGACAAGGCGGGCGACCTTTCCCACGGCGTCCACGTGCCCGGAGACGAGGTGGCCGGAGAGAAGGGAGGACGGGGTCACGGGAAGCTCGAGGTTGAGCCGGTCGCCCGTCCTGAGCCGACCGAGGGTCGTTCGCTCGAGCGATTCTTTGGATAGGTTGAAGATGAGCCCGCTCCCGTCCCGGCGGACGAGGCTCAGGCAGACGCCGTCGACGGCCAGGCTGGCGCCGGGCTCGAGCCTCGGGGCCGCTCCCGGGGCTTCGATAAGGATCTCGCGGCGGCTTTGCTTGTAGCCTTGAAAAACACCCATGGACGAGATGATTCCCGTAAACATCAGAAATACCCCTCGATCATCCGGTCGCCGCCCACCGGAAAACATCTGACGTTGCTGATCCTGACAGCTCCGGCCATCGTCCGAACACCCGCCCCTTCGAAGAACGAGACGGCCTCCCGGCCGCCGACGAGTTTCGGGGACAGGGCGAGGATGAGCTTGTCCGCGAGCCCGGCCTCGATGAAGGACGTGTGGACGCGGCTTCCCCCCTCGACGAGGACGCTCGCGATCTCGCGCTTCCCGAGCTCCCCGAGAACGGCCGGCAGGTCGAGCGCCGCCGGCCCCCCCGGGACGCGGACGATCTCGGCCCCCTTCGCTTCCAGGGCGCTCTCCTTCTTTTTCGGCGCCCCGCGGTCCGTGAAGACGAGGACGCCGGGCGCGGACAGGATCCGGGCTTTGGCCGGCGTGCGGAGCCCCGGATCCAGGACGACGCGAACGAGCGGCTTTCCCTTCCATAGGGCATGGCGGACCGTCAGGCGCGGGTCGTCGGAAAGGATCGTGCCGATCCCCACGAGGATGGCGTCGTGCTCGCCGCGAAGGAGGTGGACGTAGTCGCGGGCCTCGGCGGAGGAGACCCATCGGGAATCTCCGCTCCGGGCGGCGATCCGCCCGTCCATGGTGACCGCCGCTTTGAGGGTGACGAACGGGACCCTACGGGTTATGTACTTGATATAGGACTCGTTCAGGCGTCGGTTCCGTTCCTCGAGGAGGCCCGTCGCGAGCTCGACCCCGGACCCCTTCAGGGCTGCGAGCCCGCGCCCGTTCACCTTGGGATTGGGGTCGACGGCCGAGACGACCGCCCTCGCGAGGCCGGCGCCGAGGAGCCTGTCGACGCAGGGGGGCGTCCGGCCCCAATGGACGCAGGGTTCGAGGGTGAGATAGATGGTCCCGCCCTTCGCCCTTTGCCCGGCCCTGTCCAGGGCGACGATCTCGGCGTGCGGCCGGCCCGCTTCCTCGTGGTAACCCCAGCCGACGATGGAGCCGCCCGCGGTGACGACCGCGCCGACGCACGGGTTCGGGCTCGTCCGGCCCCGGGCCTTCTCCGCGAGGCCGTAGGCCATCTCCATGAGGTCCAGGTCCGCCCGCGTATTCATGAGAGCAAGGCTTCGACGAAACTCCCCGCGTCGAACTCCAGGATGTCCTCTTCACCCTCCCCGACGCCGATGAACTTGATGGGCAGGCCGAGCTCGTCGGCGATCCCGATGACGGTCCCCCCTTTGGCCGTCCCGTCGAGCTTGGTCAGGAAGATGCCGGTGATCCCGGAAAACTTGAAGAACTCCCTGGCTTGGACGACGGCGTTCTGGCCGATCGTGGCGTCGAGGACGAGGAGGATCTCCTGGGGCGCTCCCGGGATCTCCCGGGCGACGACCTTTTTGACCTTTTCGAGCTCGTTCATGAGGTTGACGTTGGTGTGGACCCGCCCGGCCGTATCGACGAGCAGAAGGTCCGCCTTCTGGGCCTTGAAGGCCCGGAGGGCGTCGAAGACGACCGAGGCCGGGTCCGCTCCGTACGGCCCTTTGACGACCGGGACGTCCAGCCTCCGGCCCCAGATGGAGATCTGTTCCTGGGCGGCGGCCCGGAAGGTGTCCGCCGCGGCCAGCATGACCTTCCGCCCTTCACCCCGGGCGCGGCGGGCCAGCTTGGCGAGGGACGTCGTCTTCCCCCCGCCGTTGACCCCCACCATCAGGACCACCGACGGTCCCTGGCCGGCGGCGAACGAGGCCTTGAAGCGGGCAAGGAGGGCCGTGATCTCCTCCCTAAGGGCCTTTTTCAGAAGATCGGGCGGGTCGTCCTTGCGCGTCTTTGCCCGGATGGCCCGGATGATCTTGTCGGTCGTCCCGACCCCGATATCGGCGAGGATCATGGCCTCGGCAAGGTCGTCCAAGACTTCTTCCCGGCTCTTGCCGCTCCGGAAGAGGTCCTCGAACTTCCGGAAGGCCTGCCGGGTCCGGACGAGTTTTTCCCTGAGATCTCCCAACACGGCACGCCCATTGTATTTTCGGCCCCTGCCAATGTCAAACGGGCCGGCAGGATATTTGAATCGCCTTCGAAGGACTCAGGGACATCCTTCCGGAAGACGCGGAATTGCCCCAGCGAGTCAATTCCGCTCCCCTTCCGGTCTCGCTCTCCCCGTCCTTGCGGACGGGGAACCGTGCCCGCTTCGACCTCCAGAGGGCTTCCGTCAGGATATCCCCTCCGTCCTTCGTGCGGCTCTTCAGCTTTGTGCCGTGATGGGAGGACTTTGACCCGTTCGCCGACGCTACCCCGCCATGACTGGCGGGGCCTAAAATTGGAGTCCCGCCTTTCAAAGCGGGGACGAGAAGCAAGGTTCAGGGTTAACCCCGAACAAGCCCCGGCATTCATGCCGGGGAGTCGATGGGTTGACAAAGGGCTGCGGCGACCCTGCGGAGGTCATGACGAGCGCCCGAAGCGGCGGTGAGGAGGCCCGCCCCGTAAACCCCAGTCGGGAAGGGGGCCCATCGCTCTTGCGATGGGGGAACTTGCCTGCAGGTTCCTGGGTCTGGGGTCGAGGGGCGGCCTCCGAGCCCCGCGAAGGCGCTTAGGTCCCAGCCGGGAGCAGAGCCCTCATTGCTATCCCGGCCGGTTGACCGAGAGTGCCCAAATTGGCGACCCCGCGCGAAATGTGTTAAATTGAGGTTCTATGAACGAAAATATCTGGGTGGTCGCCCCCTCTCGGCCGGAGACCGAGACCTTATCCAAGGAATTAGGCATCCCGCGCGAGATCGCCCAGGTCCTCGTCAACCGGGGCCTCGCGGACGCCGTCGCGGCCCGGGAATTCCTCCAGGGAGGCTTGGAGGGGCTCCATGACCCCTTCCTGATGTCCGGCATGTCCGGGGCCGTCGCCCGCATCCGAAAGGCCGTCGCCTCGGGCGAGAAGATCCTCATCTTCGGCGACTACGACGCCGACGGCATCCTTTCGGTCGTCATGCTCCACAAGGCGTTGGCGACGCTGGGCGCCCGGGTCGACTATTTCATTCCGGAACGGCTCACGGACGGCTACGGCATCAAAGACCACCACGTCGACATCCCGGTGGAACGGGGGGCGGGACTCGTCATCAGCGTCGATTGCGGCATCAAAGCCGTCGGGTTCGTCGCGGCCGCCAAGGAAAAGGGCATCGACGTCATTATCACCGACCACCATCGGCCCGGCGACGTCCTCCCCGCCGCCCTGGCCGTCCTCAACCCGCAGGTCGACGGGTCCGGGTATCCGGACCGGGCCCTGGCCGGCGTGGGCGTCGTCTTCAAGCTCGTCCAGGCCCTGCTCGAGGACGCGGGCAAGGGAGCGGGCGTCCCCCATTACATGAAGCTCGTCTGCATCGGGACCGTGGCCGACGTCGCCGAGCTCAAGGGGGAGAACAGGCTCTTCGTCAAATACGGCCTCGAGGGCCTGCAGAACGTGACCAACACCGGACTGAAGAGCCTCATCGAGGGCTGCGGGCTGGCCGGCCGAAGGATCTCCGAGGGGGACCTCGGTTTCCGCATCGGGCCTCGGATCAACGCCGCCGGGCGGATGGGCATGACCGACCTTGCCGTCCGGCTATTCTTCTCCGATTCGTCCGAGGAGACCAAGGGCCTGGTGAAGCGGCTCGAGGAGCTGAACTCGAAGAGGCAGAGGACCGAGGAGAAGATCTTCGACGCGGCCAAGGCGAAGATCGAGGAGCGGGGCTTGGCCGACCGGTACAAGTGTCTGGTCCTGGGGAGCGAGGAGTGGCACAGAGGGGTCATCGGGATCGTCGCCTCGAAGCTCAAGGACCACTTCCACCGGCCGGTGATCCTCTTTACCTACGAGGACGGCATGGCCTTCGGCTCGGGCCGGAGCATCTCGGAGTGCCCGCTCATCGACCTCGTCGAGGGATGCCGGCGCTTCGTCCTCAGCTACGGAGGGCACCGCCTCGCCGTCGGGTGCAGCCTCAGGACCGAGGATATGCCGGCCTTCAAGACCGCCATCAACGAAATGGCCTTCCCGATGATCTCCGAGGAGGACCTGAAGAAGAAAGTTCGCATCGACACCCCGCTCGGCCTCGAGGCCATCGACGCCGCCTTCCTCGAACATTACTCCCGGCTTGTTCCGTTCGGCGTCGGGAACCCCAAGCCCGTTTTTGTGGCCGAGGGGCTCGAGGTCGCCGACGAGCCGAAGACCATGCAGCGCCGGCACCTCAAGTTCCGTGTCCGCCGGAACGGCCGGAGCTTCGACGCCCTGGGTTGGGACAAAGCGGAGCTGGCCGGCAGCCTCCGGCGCGGGGATCGGGTCGACCTGGCCTACACGCTCCACGTTTCGCGATACCTGGGCGAGGAGCAGGTCGGCCTGGCTATCGAGGACATCCGGCTATAGGGGGCGCCGTCGTGCGGGAAAGCGTCCGGTACTTCCTGGCCCGAACGGCCAAATGGGGAGCCGTCGGCTCGCTGGGGATCATCCTGATCATCATAGCGGCCCATTTCGTCCTTAAGAGGAAGGCCGTCCTCGAGCCCCCGGCCGGGACCGTCTCCCCGGTTGCCGCGTCGGGCGTGGAAATTGACCGGAAAGAGGGCATCGAGCACGTCATCTTCAAGGGCGATAAAGGCAAGATCAAGGTCAAGGCCGATCGGTTCTACGTCGGCGACGACAAGCTCAATCACCTCGAGGGGAACGTCGAAGTCGTGGATTACGGGCGGACGGGAGGGCAGGAGTTAACCGTTACGGCCGACAAGGTCGATTACGACCAGGACCTGACCTTCTTCAAGGTCTCGGGTGGGGCCAAGGTCAGGGACAAGGATTCCGTTTTCGAATCTCCGGCCTTCGATTACGACAAGGTGCGGGAGATCGTCCGGACCGACCAAGGCGTCGTCTTCACCTCGGACCGCCTCGACGCCAGGTCGCGCGACTTGCTTTATAAGAAGCGGGTCGGGACGCTTGAGTTCGGCGGGGACGTCGCGATCGAGTTGCGGCCGAGATTGGCGACGTCCTTCCCGCTGAGCGTTTCGGGGAAGAGCTTCTCTTACAGGCGCAAGGCGAAGTCCGGCCGGATCGACGGCAACGTCAGGATGACCCACGGAAAGAGCAGGGGCTCGTCCGACACCCTGACGTTCCTTCTCAGCGACGACGAACAGCAGGTCAAGGCCCTGAGTCTCTCGGGCTCGGCCGCCGTGACCTTCTTCAGGGATGCCGCCAGGGAGAGTGCCAACGCCGCACAGGATATCAAGGCCGACGATATCCGGATGGTGGTCTACCCGGACGTCCAGGTCCTTTCCCGCCTCAAAGCCATAGGCGGTTGCGTCCTCAAGCTCGAGCTCGAAGCCGGCGCGCAGGACGAGATCGTGTCGGACGCGGTCGTCGTTTATTTCAACCGTCAAGGGGACCTGCAGGAGTTCGCGGCATCCGGATCGGTCCGGATGACCCTCGGCGGGGGAAAGGACGCGGAGCGCCGGGTCCGGGGGGCCTCGGTCGTTTACGTCAGAAAGAGCAACGTCCTCAAGGCCGACGGCGGGGCCAAGACCCCTGCCCGCATCGATTCCGACCGGACCGAGGTCGAGGCGTCCTCGATCTCCGTCGGGCTGGGCTCGGGCGACATGAATGCGGCCGGTGGGGTCAAGCTCGTCCTCAAGCCCGCCCGGGACGGCCGGGCCGTCGGATTCTTCTCCAAGGACAAGCCCGTCCTCATCACCTGCCGGGACCTGACATACGCCAAAGAGAAGAGGTCCTTTGCTTTCAGGGAGGACGTCCGGATCTGGCAGGAAAAGGACGTCGTGCTCGCCAAGGAGTTCGACATCCTGGAGGAGTCCGGGGCGGTCTCGGGCCGGGGCGGGGTCAAGGCCAGCTTCACCCATAAGCCCAAGGACAAGCCCGGGGAGGAGCGGCTCGAGATCGGTGCAGACATGATGAACTATATCCCCACGTCGAAGGAGATCGCGTTCGCGGGCTCCTGCGGGCTCACGACCGCCGCCCTCCGGATGACCTCGACGAGGCTCGACATCCGCCTCAAGGACGAGGGGAGCGAGATGGACAGGCTGCTGGCCCGGGGCAAGGTGGTGATCGTCCAGGAGGGGAAAGAGGGCCGGGGCGACGATGCCGTTTATGACCTGAAAGCGGACACGGTGGTCCTGACCGGGAACCCCGTCCTGATCGACAAGGAGAAGGGCGTCACGGAGGGGGACAAATTGACTTTCCATCTGGGCGATGGTAGAATCACGGTCGAAAACAAGGAGCGAGACAGGTCGGCCACGGTCATAAAATCGTGAACTATGAAAGGCGCTTTGAGAGCCGTGGGTCTGCATAAGAGCTACGGAAAGAAAAAGGTCGTCGACAACGTCTCGATCGAGGTCAAGAAGGGTGAGGTCGTAGGACTTCTGGGGCCCAACGGGGCAGGGAAGACCACCACGTTTTCCATGGTCCTGGGCCTCGTCCCGCTGGATTCCGGCCGGATCTTCCTCGATGACGAGGATATCACCGGGCTTCCCATGTATCTCAGGGCGCGGAAGGGGCTATGCCTCCTTCCCCAGGAGCCGTCCGCCTTCCGGAAGCTGAGCGTCGAGGACAACCTTCTGGCCATCATGGAGACAATGCCCGACACCCGCTCCCGCGGGGACGGCACGCTGGCCCGGACCCTCAAGGAGTTCGGCCTTGAAAAACTAGCCGCGGCCAAGGCCTACACCCTTTCGGGGGGAGAGCGTCGGCGGCTCGAGATCGCCCGGGCGATGATCACCGACCCCGAGTTCATCCTCCTCGACGAGCCGTTCACGGGAATCGACCCCTTGGCCGTCCTCGACCTGCAGGCCATCGTCAGCGACCTCAGGGCGCGGGGCCTCGGCCTCCTCCTCACCGACCACAGCGTCCGGGAAGCGCTCAAGATCACGGACAGGGCCTATATCATCGACAAAGGCAGGATCTTCAAGGAGGGGACGCCGGCGGAGATCGTGGCCTCGGAGGACGTTCGGAGGAGTTACCTGGGCGAGGATTTCCGGCTTTGATGGACGGGGACGATTGACCGTGCTCAAACAGCGGCTCGACCAGCGCCAGGTCCAGAAGCTCATATTGGCCCCGGCCCTCCAGCAGGCCATCAAGCTCCTGCCGCTGACGAACCTGGAGCTCATCGAGGTCATCGACGCAGAGCTCGCCGAGAACCCGATGATGGAACTCGAGGAAGAGGCCGAGACCGGTCCCGCGGAGGGCGCCGACCAACAGGCCTCCGAGAGCGCCGAACCGGAGGCAGGCGAGGCGGCCGCGGCGCCGGAAGAAGCCAAGGAACCGGAGCCTCCCGACGAGGCCCTCGACCTCGGCGAGCCCGCGAAGTCCCCGGAGGAGGTCGAGAAGATCGATGTCGAGGTGAGCTTCCAGGATTATCTGGACGACGGGTTCCGCCCCAATTTCGGCGAGAAGCGGGAAGCCGTCTCCCTCGAGAACACCCTCTCCCGGAGCCCCTCCCTCTGGGACCATCTGAACTGGCAGGCCTCTCTGACCTTCTTCGACCCTCGGGAGCGGGGGATCGCCCAGTTCATCATCGGAAACATCAACGAGGACGGCTACCTCGACTCCCCGGTCGAGGAGATCGCGAGACTCGGCCGGGAGGCGCCGGAGGCGGTCGAGGCGGTCCGGCAGAGGATCAAGACCTTCGATCCCGTCGGCGTCGCCAGCCTCGACCTGAGGGAAGCCCTCCTCGCCCAGCTGGATTACCTCGACGTCAAGGACGAGGTCGCCAGGGAGATCGTCAGCCGGCACCTCGGCCTCGTCGAGAAGTCGGATTTCGCCCAACTGGCCCGGGTCCTGGCCATCCCGATGGCGGACGTGAAGGACCACATCGAGCTGATCCGGAACCTGGATCCCGCGCCGGGGCGCAAGTACGTCGACGAGAAGACCTCCTACGTCGTCCCCGACATCATCGTCACGAAGGAGGGGGACGAGTGGAAGGTCACCCTGAACGACGAAGGCTTGCCCCGCCTCAGGATCTCCGGCTATTACAAGCAGCTCCTGGCCCAGGCGGCCCGGAACCAGCCCGAGGCCAGCCGGTTCCTGAAGGACCGGCTGAAGAAGGCGCTGTGGTTCATGCGGAGCCTCGACCAGAGGAACCGGACGATCTACCGGGTGGCCCGCTTCATCGTGGACCGGCAGAGGGATTTTTTTGACAAGGGGCTGGAATTCATCAGGCCGCTGACGCTCATCGAGATCGCCCAGGAGATCGGCGTCCACGAGTCGACGGTCGGCCGCGTCGTGGCCAACAAACACATGGAGACGCCGCGGGGCGTCTTCGCCCTCAAGTACTTCTTCCACAAGTCCCTGCACGGGGACCTCGGCGAGGACGTCTCCTCCCTGAGGATCAAGGAGAGGATCCGGAAACTTGTCGAGCAGGAGGACCGGAACAATCCGTTGAGCGATATCGAGATCGGTGATATATTAGCCAGGGAGAACCTGAAGATCGCTCGCCGGACGGTCGCCAAGTATCGGAAACAGCTCAAGATCCTGCCTTCCCACATAAGGAAACGAAGATTCACGATGGAGGGAGCGCCATGAACGTGCACTTCACGGCCCGTCAGACCGTCCTGACGCCCGAGGTCAGGGAGTACTGCGAGAAGCGGCTCAAGGCGCTCGAGAAGCTCCTGGGCTCCGCGCTCGAAGTGGACATCATCCTCTCCGTCGTGAGGAGGCGGAACAGGGCGGAGATCCACGTCAAGGACAAGGGGGCCGGCACGGTCGTCGTCGAGGAGACCCCCGAGATGATCAACTCCCTGAACCTGGCCTTCGACGCGCTCGAGAGGAAGATCCGTAAGGAACGGGAGAAGTTCCGGGAGCGGAAGCGCCGGAAGGGACGCGAGAGGAAGGGCCTCGTCCTGCCCGTCGAGGCCGAAGAGCCCGAGCGTCGGATCCTCCGGAGCCCGCACTTCTCGCTGAAGCCCATGTCCGTGGAAGAGGCCGCGCTCCTGCTCGACATGAAGAACCGGGAGGTCTTCGTGTTCCGCAAGGAGGGGGACGAAAAGTGGGCCGTCCTGTTCCGCCGCAAGGACGGCCATCTCGGCCTGGTCGAGCCCGAATGAAACTCCACAGCCTCCTCTCCGAAGACCTGATCATCCCCGACCTCAAGTCCGTGACCAGGGACGAGATCCTGAAGGAGATCGTGAAATTCCTGAAGTCCGGGGACAGGATCTCCAGGGGCAAGGACCTGTACGACAAGCTCATCCAGAGGGAGAAGCTGGGGAGCACCGCCATCGGTGATGGTGTCGCCATCCCCCACTGCAAACTCAAGGGGGTCAAGAGGCCGCTGCTCGTCCTGGGCGTCTCCCATAAGGGTGTGGACTTCGATTCTCTGGACGGGAAGCCGTCTCATCTCTTCTTCCTGGTCGTTTCCTCCCCGGACGACCCGACGATAAGCCTCCAAATCCTTGCCGTCATCGCCCAACTCATCAGGAAGGCGGCCGCCCTCCCCAGGCGGGTCATGGAGGCCCGGAGTTCCAAAGCCATCATCGAGATCGTCCGCGACGAGGAAGACAAGCCCCATGGATAGCCCCGGGCGGCGCGCCGCGGCAGGCCTCGGGACGGGGGGGGCGACCCTGCCGGGGGGCCTGCTCCGGATCTTCGGGGTCGGGGCTCTCATCATCGGCGATTCCGGCATCGGCAAGAGCGAGAGTTCGCTCGAGCTCATCGCCCGCGGGCACAAGTTCGTCTCGGATGACGTCGTCCGGGTGCGGCGGGAAGGTCCCGGCCGGCTCTCCGGCGAATCCCCCCCTCTCAGCCGGAACTTCATGGAGATCCGCGGGCTGGGGATCATCAACATCCGGGAGATCTTCGGGCCCCGATCCATCCTCCCGAGGTCACGGATCGACCTCATCATCCGCCTCAAGAAATGGCGGCACGGTCTGGAACTGGACCGGCTGGGCCTCAAGCTCCCCGAGGACGAGGTCATCCTCGGGGAAAAGGTGCCGCAGGTCTTCATCCCCGTCGCGCCCGGCCGGAACATCGCGACCCTGATCGAGGTCGCCTGCAAGGTCCATCTTCTGGGAAAGAAGGGCTACCACGCGCCCAGCGAGATCATGAAAAGGCTGGACCGGGCCCTGTCCTGAGGAGGCGCCATGGGCGTGCCGCGTAAAGACAACCGGTTCCTCGTCGTCACGGGACTTTCGGGGTCCGGGAAGACGGTCGTCAGCCGGTTCCTGGAGGACCTCGGGTATTACTGCGTCGACAACCTCCCGGCCAAGCTCATCCCGAGCTTCGTCGACCTCTGGCAGAAGAAGAAGGTCGAGTTCGACCGCGTCGCCCTGGTCGTAGACATCCGCGAACCCGCTTTCCTGACGGAGTTTCCCGGCATTTTCCGCGAGATCCAGAAGAGGATCTCCCCACGCCTCATCTTCCTCGACGCGTCGGACGAGTGCCTCGTGAAGCGGTTCAGCGAGAGCCGGCGGCCGCATCCTCTCGCCCGCCGGCGGCCCGTCCTCGAGGGGGTCCGGCTCGAGCGCCGGCGGATGGCGGGGATCATGAAGATGGCCGACGAGGTCATCGAGACCTCTTCCCTGACTATCTCCCAACTCAAGGAGCGCCTCGGCCGGAACGTCCTGAGGCGCCGCGCGCCCCGGATGCAGATCGTGCTCGTCAGCTTCGGCTACAAGTACGGCCTCCCGCTGGACTCCGACCTCGTTTTCGACACCCGGTTCCTGCCCAACCCTTTCTACGTCGACAGCCTCCGCGACCGGAACGGCCGGTCTCGGAGCGTCCGGGACTTCGTCCTCGGGGCGCCGGAGACGAAGGCCTTCCTCCGGGAGCTTTTCGCGTTCGTCGACCGCCTCGTCCCGCAGTTCGTCCGGGAGGGCAAAAGCACCCTGACCATCGCGGTCGGCTGCACCGGCGGGAAACACCGGTCCGTCGCCGTCGCCGACGAACTCAGGGGCCACCTCAAGGCCGGCGGGGCCGACACGAAGATTTATCACAGGGATATTTATAAATGACGGACTTTTCCTATAGAATATAAGGCTGGCGAAGTCCCATGATCGGCGGAATCATCGTCTCACACGGAAAACTGGCGGAGGAGCTCCTGAACGCCCTGACCATCATCCTGGGCGAGGCTCCCAACATCGAGTCGATCTCGATCGGCTGGTACGACGACGTAGAGGATTCGAAGAAGAAGATCGACCTCAGCCTCAAGCGCGTGGACCAGAAGAACGGCGCCGTCATCTTCACCGACATGTTCGGGGGGACGCCGTCCAACCTGAGCTTCAGCTTCCTGAAGGACAACCAGGTGGAGATCATCACCGGCGTCAACCTGCCCATGCTCATCAAGTTCGTCTCGCTCCAGAGGGACAACGACCTCCGGGAGGTCGCCCGGAAGGTCGTCGAGCAGGGCAAGAAGAATATCCACCTCGTCAGCGCGCTCCTCGGGGCCAAGCTGAAATAGCCATGCTCGAACACCGGGTCATGATCAGGAATAAGCTTGGGCTCCACGCCCGGGCCGCTGTGAAGTTCGTCAACCTCTCCAACCGCTTCGTCGCCTCGGTCAAGATCGTCAAGGACGGCAACGAGATCGACGGGAAGAGCATCCTCGGGATCCTAACCCTGGCGGCCACCCAGGGGAGCGAGATCACCCTCCTCGTGGCCGGCAAGGACGAGGAAGCCGCCCTCAAGGCTCTCTCGGACCTCATCAACAACAAGTTCGATGAGAAAGAGTGACGGCCTATGGACATAAACCGCATGAGGGGGATCGGGGTCTCGCCGGGGATCGCCATGGGCGAGGTCGCCCTCTCCGAGCGGGTGATCTTCACCTCGCGGCGCGAGGCCATCCCCGCCGGTCAGGTTGAGGACGAGCTCCGGCGGCTCCGCCGGGCGATCGAACGGACCAAGGACGAGCTCGTCCGGATCAAGACCGACATCAGCTCCAAGATGGGGGAGGAGCACGCCTTCATCTTCGAGGCCCACCTCATGATCCTCGAGGACCCGTCCCTGCTCTCCGGGCTCGAAAAGGTCATCGTCGAGGACAAGGTCCGCTCGGAGTGGGCCCTCTCCCGGACCAATGCCCGCTACGAGCAGGTCTTCGAGGCCATGAACGACGAGTACTTCAAGCAGAGAAAGTCCGACATCTCTGACGTCCTGGCCAAGATCTACAGGAACCTGGAGACGCGGACGGAGAAGAAGGAGTCCCCCGACGGGCAGAAGGTCCTCGTAGCTCACGACCTCCTGCCTTCCGAAGCGGCCACGAGCTTCAGCGTGAGGAACATCCTGGCCGTGGTCCTGGATATGGGCGGGCAGACCTCCCACACCGCCATCCTGGCGCGCTCCCTGAACATTCCCGCGGTCGTCGGCCTCCACAACGTCACGCTCCGCGTCAAGAACGGCGACTTCCTCATCGTCGACGGAACCGACGGTGAGGTCATCGTCAACCCGACGCCGGTCGTCCGCCGCGAGTTCCTGAGCAAGAAGGAGAAGTACGACAAGTACCGCAAGGACCTCCAGAAGACCGCCCGGCTGGCCTCGCGGACGCTGGACGGCGTCGCCTTCGTCCCGATGGCCAATATCGAGCTTCCCGAGGAGGTGGCCCAGGCCCGCTCCTACGGCGCCGAGGGCATCGGCCTGTTCCGGTCGGAGTTCATCTACCTCCAGAGGACGACCCTGCCCAGCGAGGAGGACCACCTCGCCATCTACGAGCGCCTGGCCCGGGAGGCGCACCCGATGCCCGTCTACATCCGGACCGTCGATATCGGAGGGGAGAAGGCCCTCCCCCAGCTCAACATCGAAAAAGAACCCAACCCTGCCCTGGGCCTGCGGGCCATCCGCTTCTCCCTGCAGAACCGGGACATGTTCCGGATGCAGCTGCGGGCCATCCTCCGGGCCAGCGTCAAGGGCAACGTCCGGGTCCTTGTGCCCATGATCACGGAGATCGAGGAGATCTTCGAGGTCAAGGCTCTCTTCGAGGAGGTCAAGGACGGGCTCCGGCGCGCGGGGGAGCGGTTCGACGAGAAGGTCCCGCTGGGCGCGATGATCGAGGTGCCCGCGGCGGCGGCTTTGATGGACCACCTGGCCGGGGAGTTGGATTTCCTGAGCATCGGCACGAACGACCTCATCCAATATTACCTGGCGGTCGACCGGTCGAACGAATTCGTCTCCTATCTCTACAAGCCCCTCCACCCCGCGGTCCTGCGGCTGATCAAGTACGTCATCGAGACGGCGGAGGCCGCCGGCAAGGAGGTGGCCGTCTGCGGCGAGATGGCGGCCGACCCGCTCTCTGCCCTGGTCCTGCTCGGGTTTGGGCTCAGGACGTTCAGCATGAACCCTATCTTCATCCCGCGCGTCAAGAAGGCCCTACGCTCGATCGAAGTGGCGACGGTCAAGAAAGTCGTCGCCGAGGCCATGCAGTACGCGAGCGCCCAGGAGATCGAGGAGTGCCTCATCGAGGGCATCCTCGTCAAGCACCCCCAAGTCTTCCTCATGGGCCAGAGCTGACCCCTCCGTCTCCTCCGCACCCCGAGTCCTCCGAAGGGGATCCTAGCGGCCGAAGTCGTCCTGGACGCGGACGATATCGGACTCGTCGGGATCGCCGATCCAGATCTCCATGACGCGGGCGGGCAGTGGGCCGAGGGCCCGGAGACGGTGGAGGGCCTTCCGGGGGATGAAGATCTCCTCGTTCGGGGCGGGCGGCCAGACCCGGTCGCCGACGGTCACTTCGAGGCCCGGATCGAGGGCGACCCAGAACTCGGCGCGCCGGTCGTGGTACTGGAGCGAAAGGGACCGTCCGGGCTCAACGGTGATGATCTTGACGGTCGCCCCGAGCTCGTACGGATAGGCCCTGAACTTCCCCCAGGGGCGGACGTCCTCGAGGATGCGTTCCCTGAAGGATCTTTCGAGGTCGTCGTTGGCGTCCATGACCGAAGCTTCCGGGGCGGGCGGGACGCAGAGTCTCAGAACGGGACGTCGTCGTCGCCGCTTCCGCTCCCGCGAGCCGGCTCGTCCCCTTCCATCGGGAAATCCGGGGTGGCGGGGGCATCGGTGCCGGCTTCCTCACGGCCCGACTCCTCCCTCTTGCCGAGGAGGACGATGTTCTGGGCTTCGACCTCGGTCGTCGAGCGCTTGTTCCCGTCCTTGTCCTGCCACTGGCGGGTCCGGAGCTTGCCCTCGAGGAGGATCTGCTTGCCTTGGGCCAGGTATTTTTCGCAGAAATCGGTCTGCGGGCCCCAGACCACGATGCGGTGCCATTCCGTTCGGTTGACGGCCTCGCTCGTGTTCTTGTTGAAGTACCGTTCGTTGGTGGCCAGCGTGAAGTGGACGACCTTTCGCTCGGTGCCGGGGAGGAAGCGCGCCTCCGGATTCTGCCCCAGGCGGCCGACCAGGATGACCTTGTTCAGGCTGTTGACGTCTCTCATTTACCCCCCAGTTCCTTGATCTTTTGTTGGGCGATGCGGGTCTCTTCCTCGACCGGGAATTTGGCGACGAGGAGCTTGAAGGCCGCGAGGGCATCCTCTGTCCGGCCCATCTCCGCGAAGCTCATGCCCTTCTTGAGATAGGCCGCCGCGACCTTGTCCCCCTGCGGATAGGCGAGGATGAGCTCGTTGAAGATGTTGACGGCGTCTTCGAACTTCCGCTGGCTGTAGGCGCATTCCCCGATCCAGTAGAGGGCGTTGTCGGCGAGCGGGCTGGCGGGGAACTGTTCCTTGTACATCTTGAACCCTTCGACGGCCAGGTCGAAGTTCCCCTTGAGGTAATCGTTGTAGGCCATGTTGTAGACGTCCTGGGGGGAGACGTTGGAGGGCCGGGGCGGAGGAGGCGTCCCTTCTTGCTCCGCGGGCTTGGCCGCGGAGGGCGCATGGCTCGGCGCCTTGGTATCGGCCGGCTTGGCTTCCGCGGCCGCGGCCGGAGGCGCGCCTCCCCTCAGGGCGACGAGCGCGTCGGAGATCCTGGCCAGGTCGAGGCTCAACTGCTCGATCCTGCCGGCCAGGGCCTGGTATTGCTGGGGGACGGCCTTCATGTCTTCCTTCAGGCCGGCCTGATCCGTCTGCGACCGCCGGAGGATCCCCCCGAGCCCGTCAAGCTGCTCGCGGACGAGCCGGATGTCCTCGGCGTTCTTCTGGAGCCTGTCGGCGATGTCCTGGACCTGCTTCTTGAGGACCTGGACGTCGTCGTAGATCAGCTCGTAAGCTTTCTTGGTCTTGTCGGCGCCGGCGGACCAGAGGGGCATGAGGAGGAGAAGGCATGCCCCGAGCGCTTTTTTATTCACGGACTATTTTTCGATGATGGTGAACTGGGCGCGCCTGTTCTTCTGCCAGGACGCTTCGTCGTGGCCGCTCGCGAGGGCTTGGCTCTTGCCGTAGGAGAGGATCTTCATCCGGTCGGCGGAGATGCCCAGGGAGACCAGGTAATCGAAGGCGCTCTTGGCCCTCTTCTCGCCCAGGGCCAGGTTGTAATCCTCGGTCCCGCGCTCGTCGCAATGGCCCTCGACCAGGATCTTGACGGTACGGAACTTGTTCAGCCAGGCGGCGTTCCTTTCGAGGACCGGCTTGGCGTCCTCGCGGATGAAGTACTTATCGTAGTCGAAGTGGGCCATCCCCAGGGGCTGTTCCTTGTTGATCTGCTCGAGCGATTTGGACATGAAAATTTCCTCTTCGCTCAGAACGGGCTCTTGGACGACGGGCTCCTCGACCTTCTCCACCCGGGGCTGTTCTTTGACCTGGGGCGGCGGAGGGACTTCCTTGACCTTCTTCTTGCAGCCGGCGAAGAACGCGACGACGAGGACGGCGGCAAGGGTGTAAATGAGAAGCTTTTTCATAAGACCTCCTGCGAATTCACGTGTCGTGGACCTGGGACTCCGATCCTAATCCCTACCAAGTTTATATACCTTTTGAGGGAGGCCCTGTCAACAGGATTCCGTGGCCCCGGTCCCCGTGCTCCGAATCCCGGAGCCGCCCTCCTCAATTCGTCCAGTTCGGGAGCTTGTTCTCGCCGACCGAGGTCAGCTGGCGGAGGTTGGCCCCGTCGTAGTCGAGGGTGTAGAGCTGGATCGACCCCTTGAGGTTCGAGGCGAAGACGATGTGGCGGCCGTCCGGCGACCAGGTCGGGTTCTCGTTCCGGGCGTTGCTTTCGGTGAGCTTGACGATCTGGTTGGTGCGGAGGTTCAGGACGTAGATGTCGAAGACGTTGTCGACACGGGAGACGAAGGCGATCCGCTCGCCGTCGGGCGACCAGGCGGGGGCGTCGTGGTAGTTGCCGCCGAAGCTGACCTTGCGGACGTTCGAGCCCTCGGCGTCCATGATGTAGATCTGAGGGGTGCCCGTGCCCAGCCGGTCCGAGGTGAAGGCGATCTCACGGCCGGTCGGCGACCAGGAGGGCGCGGTGTCGATGGCCGGAGTTGAAGGTCAGCCGCCGGACCTTCGTCCCGTCGGCGTCGGCGACGTAGATCTCGGCGTTCCCGTCCATCGTCGAGCAGAAGGCCAGCTTCTTTCCGTCCGGGGAGAAGGCGCCGGAGAAGTTCGTCCCGCGCCCGGCGACCGACGTGCTCTTCCCCTCGTAGAGGGACAGGATGACCAGGTCGGGATTGCTCCGCTTGTAGGTCGTGTAGACGATCCTCCGCTGGTCGGGGGCCCAGGCCGGCATGTAATCCTTGATCCTGTTGAACGTGATCCGGGTCTGGCCGGCGCCGTCGTAATCCATCATGTAGATCTCGTCGTTCCCGTCCCGGTTGGAGACGAAGGCGATCTTCGAGGTGAAGACGGGCTTTTCGCCGTAGAGCTTCATGATCTCGTCGGCCATCCGGTGGGCGGCCAGCCGCAGGGCCTTCTGGTCGGACTGGTAGCGTTTGCCGAGGATGAAGCGCTCGCTCTTGACGTCGTAGAGCTTGCCCTCGAAGACGATCGCCTTGCCCTCGTCGGCGATCTCGCCGGCCAGCAGGAGCTTGGCCTGGATGGAGTCCCAGTCCTTGAAGAAGACCTTGTCCGGGCTGAGGGGCCGGATATACCCGTAGTGGGTCCGGGGCAGGAGCTGGAAGACGCGGCTGTAGCGCAGGTCGTCCTCCAGGACCTTGCGGATCTCCTCCGCCGCGGCCTTGGCCTCGGGCGAGCTGGAGCGGACGAGGAAATCCGGCAGGGCCAGCGGGATCATGGGCGTGCCCTCGCGGATGGTCAGGACGACCTCCTGCTGGGCGGCGACGGGAAGGACGGCCATACTCACGGCTAGGGCCGTGAGTGTGATCACAAGGTGGATGAGGCGATGGTTCATTTGGAATGCTCGAAGATGAGATGGATGCCGAGGTAGGTGCCGTCGTAGTCGCTCGGGAGGGGCGGGAACGGGGCGGAGATCTGGATGGCCCGCTGGGCCGACATGTCCAGCGAGGCGATCCCGCTCGATTCCTTGACCTTCAGGTCCGCGACCTGGCCGTTCCTCAGGATCTTGAAATAGACCGTGGTGTAGAAGGTCCCGGCGACCCCCGGATCGACGAGCGCCGTGAACCAACTCGAGGAGACCCGGTCCGAGATGATCTGGAGGTAGTACTGGTACGGAAAATCGGAGAGGCCGATCTGGTCCCCGTAGCCGGACCCGAGTCCGCCGCCCCCGGTGCCGTCGCCGAGGCCGATCCGGACGCCGGACCCGGCCCCGGAGCCCTTCTGCCCGGCGCCGTCCCGGGAACCGGCCGGGGCGGCCGCGTCCGTCGAGGAGCCGGCGTTCGGCTGCGGCTTGCTGATCGCGGCCTTTTTCAGGTCCTTGACCGCCGCGCCCTTTTCGGCTTGTCGACGGGGTAGGTCATGGCCGGCTTGGCCTGGGGTTTGACCTTCGAGGCGACGGTCAGGTCCCGGAGGGTTTCCTTCTTCGTCGGCGCCTGGACGGCCGCCTTGGGCCCGGCGCTCCTGCCGGAGCCGCCGCTTCCCCCGGGGAATCCGCCGAAGCTGATGTAGTGGACCATCCCCTTCTTTCCGGGCTTGGGCATCGAGGGCGACAGGGCGATCAAGGTGAACAGGACGGCGTGGAAGACGCCCGAATAGACCATCGCCCGTTTGAACGTCCGTTCGTTCACCGGGGACCTGGTCATCATTTCTTCTTGGCGTTCGGTTCGATGGGCTCCGTGACGAGCCCGATCGTCTCGACGCCGGATTTCTTGGCGATGTCCATGATGTTGACGATGACGCCGTAGGGCAAGCCCTCGTCGGCCTTGATATAGAGGATCTTCTTGGCCTTGCCGGCGAAGAACCCCTGGAGCCGCCGCTCGAGGAGGTTGAGGTTGATGACCGAGCCTTCGATATGGATGTACTTGTCCGGGGTGACAGTCAGGGTCAGCCCCTCCTCGGCCGGGGCCGATTCCGTTTCGGCCCGGGGGAGGTTGACGCCGATCCCCGATTGCATCATCGGGGCCGTGACCATGAAGATGATGAGGAGGACGAGCATGACGTCGATGAACGGCGTGACGTTGATCTCGGACAGGGACGTCCCGATCGGCCTCTTCCTCGAATTCCCATAGAGTCTCTCGACGATGGCGATGAACTCGAAGCTGAAGTCGTCCATGTCCGTGATGACGTCCTTGATCCGGCCAAGGAAGAAGTTGTAGGCAATGACCGCGGGGATGGCGGCGAAGAGGCCGAGGGCCGTGGCGATCAGGGCCTCGGCGATGCCGGGGGCCACGGTCACCAGGCTGGCCGAACGGACGACGCCGATACGGAAGAAGGCGTCCATGATCCCCCAGACCGTCCCGAAGAGGCCGATGAACGGCGTTACGCTGCCGGTCGTGGCCAGGAAGCTCATCATCCGCTCCAGCCGCGAGATCTCCTGGTTGGCGGCCTTCTGGAGGGCCCGGTTGAGGGTCTCGATCCTATCCGGTGAGAGCGAGGGGTTGGGGTTCGACTTCGTGAAATAGGCGAGCTCCTTGAACCCGGCTTGGAAGAGGGCGGCGTGAGGGCTGAGCTTGTACTTCCGGGCGGCTTCGCCGACCTCGGAAAGGTTCTTGCTCCTGCGGAAAGCGTTCAGAAACCTCTGCGATTGGGCCGCGGCCCCCCGGAGCATCCGCCGCTTGAAGATGATGATGGCCCAGGAGAACACCGAGAAGAACAGGAGGATGAGGAGGATTAGCTGGACGACGATCGAAGCGTCAGTGATGAGTTTGATAATATTCATGATACACCGCCTCAAAAGTAGCATACGGTCCCCGATCTGTCAATTTGACGCGATTGACAAGCGCCGACCCGCCGTTATACGTTTAACAAACGCGCCAACATCGTTTTTTTCAGCCGGCCCGGGCCCTGGCCCTGAGCTTCGTTCTGGCCATCCTGGCCGGAGGGGTCCTGCTCTGGCTCCCGGTCAGCGTGCGGGGCGGGCGGATCGCCTTCGTCGACGCCCTGTTCACCGCGACCTCGGCCGTCTGCGTCACCGGCCTCGTCGTCGTTGACACGGCCACGGCCTTCAGCGGTTTCGGCCAGGCCGTCATCCTCGCGCTCATCCAGCTCGGTGGGCTCGGGATCATGACGTTCTCCTCGCTCATCCTCCTCGTGGCAGGCGGCCGGGTCTCGCTCAAGGACAGGCTCGCCGTCCAGACGACCTTCCGGCCGTCGGCGGGCGGCGATTTCAAGTCGCTGATGACGAACATATTCGTTTTCACGGCGGCTCTTGAGGCGGCCGGGACGCTGTCCCTCTTCCTCCGGTTCCGGCGGGATTTCCCGCCGCCGCGGGCCTTTGTCCTGTCCGCCTTCCACGCGATCTCGGCATTCTGCAATGCGGGCTTCTCGCTTTTCACCGATAACCTGACGGCCTACCGCGCGGATTGGACGGTGAACATCACCGTTATGCTCCTCATCGTTCTCGGGGGACTCGGCTTCTTCGTGCTCCGGGAGATCGCCCGGGGAGCGTCGGCCGCGGTCCGCCGCCGCCGCTTCCGCTTCTCGCTCCACTCAAAGCTCGTCTTCGTCATGACGGCGGCCCTCGTCCTCGTTTCCGCCGGCCTCCTGTTCTGGCTGGAGCATTCTGAGTCCATGAGCGGCTATACCCTGCGGGAGAAGGCCCTGAGCGCGACCTTCCAGGTCGTGACGGCCCGGACCGCCGGGTTCAATACCGTGAATCTCGCGGCCTATACATCGGCCTCCGCGTACCTGCTGATATTCCTGATGTTCGTCGGCGCCTCGCCAGGCTCGACGGGGGGCGGCGTCAAGACCAGCACCGTCGGCGTCATCCTCGCCTTCCTCCGGTCCAAGGTCCGGGCCCGCAACTCCGCCTCCCTCTTCCGCAGGACGATCCCTGCGGACGACGTGACGAAGGCCTATACCGTGATCTCGTTGGCCATGAGCCTCATCTTCGCGGTCACGTTCGTCATGCTGCTTGACCAGCCCGGGCTCGGCCTCAAGGAGGTCCTTTTCGAGGTATTCTCCGCCTTCGGAACCGTCGGGCTCTCGTTGGGGATCACGCCCGAACTGACCTCCGTCAACAAGGCCGCCCTCATCCTGACGATGTACGTCGGCCGGATCGGCCCGGTGACCCTCCTCTACGCCTTCAGCCGGTTCCGGGCGGCCGGAAAGTTCGATTATGCGGAAGAGAATGTTATGATCGGATAGGCCATGAAAAGGAGTCCTCAGGCATGAAGTTCGCCGTCATCGGGTACGGGAGTTTCGGTTCGAACATGGCCAAGACCCTGTTCGCAAAGGGGCATGAGGTCCTGGTCATCGACAAGGATCGGGAGAGGATCGCCGCGGCCAAGGACTTCGCGACCAACGCCGTTATGGCGGATTCGGCCGTGAAGGAGAACCTCGAAGCCCTGGGCCTCAGGGACGTGGACGTGGTCGTCGTGAGCATGGGCCACGAGATGGAAGCGTCGGTGCTGACGACGCTCTACCTCCGCGAGCTCGGCGCCAAGCGGATCCTGACCAAGGCCCTGTCCGATGACCACGCCAAGGTCCTCGAAGCCGTCGGGGCCACGGAGGTCGTCTACCCGGAGAAGGACATGGCCGTCCGGACGGCCCTCCGGCTGAGCTCGCCCAACATCCTCGAATACCTGCCCATCAGCAACGGGATCACCATCCAGGAGATCGCCCCGCCGGCCCGGTTCATCGGGAGAACGCTCAAGGACCTCGACCTGACCAACCGCTACGGGGTCCAGGTCATCGCGGTCAAAGAGATCATCCCCGACAACGTCGTCGTCATCCCCCGGGCGGACTTCGTCATAAAGGACAGCGACATCCTCGTCGTCATCGGCGAGGAATCGGAGCTTGGCAAGATCTTGGAGGCATGAGATCCGGTCCGTTCCTTGACACGGGCGGACTCCGGCGCTATAGTCCTCCTCCCCATGTTCAGAGCATCCGACCTGAGGAAAGGCGACGTCGTCAGGATCGAAGGCGAGGCCCATATCGTCGAGACGATCAAAGTCCAATCCCCCTCGGCCCGCGGGGCGGTGACGCTCTACAAGATCCGCTTTCGCAACCTGAAGTCGAAGCGCAAGATCGACCAGGCCCTGCGCGGCGACGACGTCCTGCCCGAGGCCGATTTCGAGCGGCGGCCCGTGCAATACCTGTACGGCGATGCGTCGAGCATCACCTTCATGGATCGGCACGACTTCAGCCAGTTCACGATGGCGGAGGACGAGATCGAGGAGGAGTGGCCCTATCTCGCCGAGGGGATCGAGGGGCTGTTATCCATTTCGTCCGAGGGCCGCGTCCTCGGCCTGGAACTGCCGTCGTTCGTCGAGCTCACGGTTGCGGAGACCCGCCCGTCGGTGAAGGGCGGGTCGGTCAACGCACGGACGAAACCGGCCACCCTGTCCACCGGCCTGGTCGTGCAGGTCCCCGAGCATATATCGACCGGAGACGCCATCCGCGTGGACACCCGCACGGGCGAATATGCGTCCAAGGCCTGAGGCGGCGTCCGTCCTGCCGTTCGCTCCGAAGGCCGTCGCCGTCCGAACTCATGAAAAATAGCGGATATACTTATCCCGATCGCATTCTCCAGCGGGACGAGGGCGTTTCGGTCGCGGCCTTCTATCTTCTTCATTACCCCCACTCGACCGAAGAAACATGGCGGCAACGGATCGAGGTGGGGCAGGTTCTATTGAACGGGCAGCCGCCGTCGCCGGACGATCCTCTGACTCGGGGGGACCGCCTTGACTACCATCGTCCTCCGTGGGAAGAGCCCGAAGCTCCGCTCGAATTCGAGACCCTGTTCGAAGACCGGGATGTCCTTGTCCTGGCGAAGCCTTCCGGACTGCCCGTCCTTCCGGGCGGCATGTTCCTGGAAAACACCCTGCTTTACCTGGTGCGGCGGCGCTATAGCGCTGGGTGTTCACCGCTTCATCGGCTCGGGCGCGGCACCTCCGGGGCGATCCTCTTCACCCGCAACGCCCGGGCCGCACGATCGTTGGCGGCCGCCATGTATGAACGACGGATCCGCAAGGTGTATCTGGCCCTCGCCTCCGGGACCGTGATGCCGGACACGTTCACGGTCGACGCGCCCATCGGGCCTGTTCCGCATCGGCGTCCGGCGACCGTCCACGCGTATCGCCCCGACGGCCGGCCGTCGATAAGTCATGTCCGGGTGGTCCGCCGGCTCCCCGAAGAGAACGCGACGCTCCTCGAAGTGACGATCCCTACGGGACGTCCCCATCAGATCCGGATCCACCTCAGTTATGTGGGATTCCCTCTGGTGGGCGATCCGCTCTATAGTCCGGGCGGGCTCCCTCGCACCGACGGCGACGACGATGAGCTTTCCGCGCGGCCCGGCGAATGCGGCTATCTCCTCCATTCCTGGAAGATCCGTTTTCTCCATCCGGAAAGAGGAGTGGACGTGGAGGTCGTTTGTCCTCCCCCTCCTGCTCTCGACCCGGGATGATGACGTTGACATCGTCCGGGGTCGGTGATAGCGTCATCTTGTTAGGGGATAAACAAGGACGTTCCTGATTTGGGCCGCGGTGCAGTCGTCCGCCGGCACGCGTCAAGCACGCGGGGATTCGGCAGAGGACGGATCCGCCGGAGACCACGGACCCGGCCCCGGAAGGAGGAGAAAATGATCGGAGCTATTATGGCCCGGAAAGCCTTGGCAGCGGCTTTCGACGCCCTGAATCGCCATGACCTGTCGAAGTTCATGGCGACGTGGCGGGACGACGGCGTGTTCGTCTATCCGGGGGACATCCCCGAGAGCGGGACGTTCCAAGGGCGGGAGGCCGTCGAAGGCTGGTTCCGCCGGTTCTTCGAGCAATTCCCGGAGATCGGGTTCGACGTCCACGACATCTGCGTCCGGAACATCTTCGACCTGCGCGGGACCAACGTCGGCGCGGTCCATTGGGACCTCAAGCTCACCAACCGCGCCGGGCGGGCCGGGACCAACAGCGGCGTAACAGTCGTCACTATCGAGCGCGGCAAGGTCGTTCACGTGAAGGACTTCATCTTCGACCTCGGCGATAACTTCCGGCGCAATTGGGGCGCACTGTAGCTCGCGAAGCACCCTTAGCCGGCTGCGTGCCCGTTCGGCCTCGCGTCTCCGACTTCAGATAAGCTTCTTCAATATATCCAGCGCGACCTGCTTGGCCAGGCGGCCGCTTTCCTTGGTCGGGCCGACGCAGGAGGGACAACCGTCCTTGCAGGGGCAGATCTCGATGGTCTTGAGGCCGTGCTCGAGGAGCTTCTTCTCGAGAAGGAAAAGGGCAGGGCTCAGGCCGATGCCGCCGGGGAAGTTGTCGTAGATGAAGATGTTGGGCTCGAAGTCCTCGGCCGCGACGGTGGGACCCTCTTCGCCCGCGCCCGTCCGGGCCGCGATATCCCGGGGCGGCAGGGACTCGCCAGTCGCGTTGTCGCCGATGGAGACCCCGATGTCGTGGACGTCGCACATCAGGAACAGCGGCGCGATGTGGTGGAGGAGGTAGGAGAGGCCGAAGACGCCGTTGACGCGCTGTTCCGGGGTGAAGTCGAGGGTCTGGAGGACGTCCGAGGGCACGGTCAGCCACCAGGCCGTCGTATGCATCTCATTCTGAGGCAGGCTGAGGTCGCCGGCCCCGACGTTCTCCCCCGTGTGGAACTTGATCTTCTTGAAGCCCACGACCTGGGTTGCGACGTGGACCTCGCCGTGGGCGACCCGGGCCCGCCCGAGGACCGCCTTGTCGAAATCATCCAGGATCTTGATCTTGGTGTAATCGATGGCATCCGTGTAATAGTCGACGTCGGTCTTCTTGACGTAGGCCTTGCGCTGTTCGTAGTCCAGCTTCTCGACGAAGTACTGCTCGCCCTCGCACATGTAGATGGCCTTCTCGTGGAGCGTCGTCAGGGCGGAGCTGAAATCCACCTCGGCGATGACGCGCGACTTCCCGGTCTGGTCGACGACGACGAAGTTGTCCGAGCTGATGCTCCGCAGGCTGACCCCGTCGGCCGGATAGGCGTCTGAGGTCCAGTACCACTTGTCCTTCGAGTGATGGACGAGTTTCTCCTCCTCGAGGAACTTCAGGATCTCGCCGATCTCCATGGTCCCGAACTTCTCCCCTTCCTGGAAGGGCAGCTCGAAAGCGCCGCACTCGATGTGGCTGACCAGGATGGAGAGGTTATCCGGGTTGATGAGGGCGTTCTCCGGCGGGCTGGTGAAGAAATAATCCGGGTGGTGGACGATGAACTGGTCAAGGGGCGAGCTCGACGCGACGAGGACAGCGGCCGAGCGGCCCGTCTTCCGGCCGGCCCGGCCCGCCCTCTGCCACGTCGAGGCGATGGTCCCGGGATAGCCGGCGAGCACGGCGACG
Source organism: Candidatus Aminicenantota bacterium (assembly GCA_963813235.1). Lineage (GTDB taxonomy): Bacteria > Acidobacteriota > Aminicenantia > Aminicenantales > Saccharicenantaceae > JALHVH01. The sequence continues at coordinate 190,284 of CAWEYF010000012.1, forward strand.
TCCAGCGTGCCGATGTCGATACCGAGCTCGAGGGCGTTCGTCGAGACGACGCCCAGGATCTTCCCCTCGCGGAGGCCCTTCTCGATCTCGCGCCGGACCAGGGGCAGGTAGCCGCCGCGGTAGCCGCGGATGAGTCCCTCGTCCTTGATCGTCCTTTCGATGTCCTGCTTGAGATAGGTGAGGAGGACCTCGGTGATGAGGCGGCTCTGGGCGAAGACGATGGTCTGGAGGTTGTTCTGAAGGAAGAGGGAGGCGATGCGCCGGGACTCGTTGACGTAGGAGCGCCTGATGCCCAGGGCCTCGTTGACGATGGGCGGCGTATAGAAGACGAAGTGCTTCTCGCCCCGCGGGGCGCCGTTGTCGTCGACCAGGGTCACCGGGGCCTCGATCATCTTCTCGGCCATCTCCTGCGGATTGGCGATGGTCGCCGTGCACAGGATGAACTGCGGGTTCGAGCCGTAGAAGGAGGCGACGCGCTTCAGGCGGCGGAGGATGTTGGCCAGGTGACTGCCGAAGATGCCGCGGTAGTTGTGGAGCTCGTCGATGACGATGTACTTCAGGTTCTCGAAGAGCTTGATCCACTTCGTGTGGTGCGGCAGGATGCCCGCGTGGAGCATGTCCGGGTTGGTCAGGATGATGTGTCCCTGGGCCCGGATGGCCCGGCGGGCGTCCTGCGGCGTGTCCCCGTCGTAGGTGAAGATGCGGAGCTCGGAGGAAAGGAGCTTCGTCGTCTCGTCGAGCTCGGCCCGCTGGTCCTGGGCCAGGGCTTTGGTAGGAAAGAGGTAGATGGCCCGGCTCGACGGGTCGCGGATGATGGCATCCAGGACGGGGAGATTGTAGCAGAGCGTCTTCCCCGAGGCCGTGGGCGTGACGACCGCGATGTTCTGGCCCTGTCGCAGGGCCTCCCAGGAGCTTTTTTGGTGGGAGTATAGGGACTTGTACCCTTTCTCCTTGAGGGCCGTGACCAGGGACGGCTCGGCGTCGTCCGGGTAGTCCGCGGTCCGGGCCTCCCGGGCGGGCAGGTGCTTTATCGCCGTGATGGAATCGTGCTTCAGGCCCAGGGCCTGGAGGAGTTCGAGGGACTTGAGAAGGTCTTCTTCCCGGGACATATCGGGTTCATCTTAGCCGAACGCGGCGGGCGGGTCAATGAACCCGCGGGTTCGCCGTCGCCGGGGCCTCAGGCCAGGAGGCCTGCGAGACGGGTCACGCCTTCCCGGAGGTCGGCCGCCGGCGCATAGGAAAAATTCAGCCGTATCTCGTTCCGGCGCTCCGCTCCGGCCGGGTAGAACTTGCTCCCGGGGATGTAGGCCACTCCGGCCTCGATCGCTCTTCCGAAAAGGGCGTCGGTATCCATGCCCCTCGGGGCAGGTGACCCAGATGAACAGGCCGCCCTCGGGCTCGGTCCAACGGATGTGAGGCGGCATCGTATCCTTCAGCGCGGACAGGATGACGTCCCGCTTCGCGCGATAGAGACCCTTGATGCGTTCGAGGTGCGGGCCCATGAACCCGCGCTCCAGGAAGCGGGCGACCACCCTCTGGACGACCCCCTCCGGCATGACGATGATCTTCTGGGACCATCGGGCCATCGCCGCGATGAGGGGCGCCGGCCCGACGGCGAACCCAAGACGCAGTCCCGGCCCGAGGATCTTGGAGAAGGACTTGCAGATCGTGACGGTCCGGTCGTCGCCGAACTCGGAACGGGCCAGGTTCCAGAGGCTCCCCAGGCGCGGGTCCGTAGAATCGGAGGTCGCGGTACGGCTCGTCCTCGAGGATGAGGACGCCATCCGCGCGCGCGACGCGGATGAGCTCCAGCCGCCGGGCCAGGCTCATTGTCCGGCCGCTCGGGTTCTGGAAATCGGGAATGGCATAGATGAATTTGACGGCTCGGCCTTTGGCCTTCGCGGCGGCGATGGCGTCGCGGACGCGATCGACAATGAGGCCTTCCTCATCCATCGGCGCCGGGGCAAGCTCCGCCCCGCAGGCCGCGAGGGCGACCAGGGAGCCGTTGAAGGAGGGCGCCTCGCAGACGACAACGTCTCCCGGGTCAATGAGTGCCCGGGCGAAAAGATAGATGGCGTTGGTCGTGCCGTCGGTGATGATGATCTCGTCGGGACCGACGCCGGTTTCGCCTTCGTGGCGGAGGATCTCCCGCTTGAGGACGGGGTCGCCTTCGGTCGGGCCGTACTGGAGGACATCCGCGCCGTCGGTCGCGACCACCTCCTGAAACAGGCCGGCCAACAGGTCCGCGGGGAACGACTCGGGGCTGGGCAGGCCGCCGGCGAGCGAGATCATCCCCTCGACGCCTTTCGTCGCCTTCAGCATTTCGCGGATGAACGAGACGCCCATCGAGCGGGTCGTCCGGGACAGGATTTCGTCGGGGAATGACACGGCGAGACCTCCTTGATTGCGAAATCCCATTATAGCAGATTCCCGGGAACGCCGGCACGGCGGACGACCCGACGCCCGGGATGAGAAAGGCCCGGATATGATAGAATATAAAGTTATGCTCCAAGAGATCCGGGTCCAGAAGGCCTCCCAGCACAACCTGAAGCGGATCGACGTCGACTCTGCCCAGGAACAAGCTCGTCGTCGTCACGGGACCGAGCGGCTCCGGGAAGTCCTCCCTTGCGTTCGACACGCTGTTCGCCGAGGGCCAGCGCCGCTATATCGAATGCCTGTCGACCTACGCCCGCCAGTTCATCGAACAGATGGAGAAGCCCGAGGTCGAGTCCATCGAGGGCCTCTCGCCCTCGATCTCCATCGACCAGAAGACCATCTCGACGAACCCGCGCTCGACGGTCGGCACGATCACGGAGGTCTACGACCTCCTCCGCCTCCTTTACGCCCGGGCCGGGACGCCGCACTGCCCCGGCTGCGGGAAGGAGGTCGTGCCCCCAGAGCCCCGACCAGATCCTTGCGAGGGTCCTCGCCGCGTTCCGCGGGCAGACCGTCAGGATCTTGGCCCCCGTGGTCAAAGGGCGCAAGGGGGAGTATCACCGGCTCTTCGAGCGCCTGCGGAAGAAAGGCTTCCTCCGCGTCCGCGTCAACGGCAAGATGCGCGACCTGGACGATCCCATTCCCCTGGAAAAGACCCGGAAACACACGGTCGAGGTCCTCGTCGACGAGGTCCGGGTCTCCGAGATCTCCCGACGCCGGCTGGCCGAGGCCATCGCCAAGGCCGTCGACGTCTCCGAGGGCGGGGTCCTCGTCATCAACGGCTCCGGGCGGGAGAGCTATTTTTCGCTGAAGCTTCGCTGCCCGGACTGCGAGATCAGCCTCCCCGAGCCCGAACCCCGGAACTTCTCCTTCAACAGTCCCTACGGGGCCTGCCCCGAATGCCATGGCCTGGGCTTCCGGACCGCCGCGAACGAATGGGGGGAGGTCGAACTGACCGCGGACACCTGCCCGCTTTGCGGCGGCGCCCGGCTCAAGAAGGAGAGCCTGATGGTCAGGGTCCAGGGCCGGAACATCAGCGAGCTCGCCGACCTGCCCATCGGCCGCCTGAGGGAGGAAGCCGCGGCCTTCGCCTTTCCGCCGGCCCTGAACGAGGTGGCCGGGAAGATCGTCAAGGAGATCCGCGACCGCCTCGAGATCATGGACCGGTTGGGGATGTCCTACCTCCAGCTCGGCCGGCCGACGGTCTCGCTCTCGGGCGGGGAGGCCCAGCGGGTCCGGCTGGCCGCCCAGGTCGGGGCCGGGCTGAGAGGCGTCCTCTATGTCCTGGACGAACCGACGATCGGGCTCCATCAGAGGGACAACGGCCGCCTGATCTCCATGCTCAAGGGCCTGCGTGACGCCGGGAATACCATCGTCGTCGTGGAGCACGACGAGCAAACGATCCGGGCCGCCGACCACGTCCTGGACCTCGGGCCCGGCGCGGGCGAAGGCGGGGGATTCAAAGTGGCCGAGGGGCCGCTCGCCGGGATCCTGGCGTCTCCGGATTCCCTCACGGCCCAGTACCTGCGCGGGGAAAAACGCGTCCCCGTCCCCGCGTCGCGGCGATGCCCGGCCGGATGGCTGACCGTGCACAAGGCGACGGAGCACAATCTCAAGGAGATCGACGTCCGGCTCCCCCTGTCCGTGATGACGGCCGTCACCGGCGTCTCCGGCTCGGGGAAGAGCACGCTCGTCCACGACATCCTGTACAAGAGCCTCGTCAACTCGCTCCACAAGGCCGGCCACAAGGCCGGGGCCCACGCCGGCATGACGGGAGCGGACCAGATCGACAAGGTCATTTCGGTCGACCAGAAGCCCATCGGCAGGACGCCGCGCTCCAATCCCGCGACCTACACGGGGCTCTTCACGGCCCTGCGCGAGCTCTTTGCGCGGACGCCCGAAGCCAGGGCCCGGGGGTTCGGCGCGGGACGGTTCAGCTTTAACGTCAAGGCCGGCCGGTGCGAAGAGTGCCAGGGCGGCGGGCGTCCGGAAGATCGAGATGCACTTCCTGCCCGACGTCTTCGTGACCTGCGACCGCTGCGGGGGCAAGCGGTACAACAAGGAGACCATGGCGGTGACCTACAAAGGCCGGAACATCGCCGACTTCCTCGCGATGACCGTGGACGAGGCCTACGAATACCTGAAGGCCGATCCCGCCCTGAAACGGAAGCTGTCCACGCTGAAGCGCGTCGGATTGGGATATGTCCGCCTCGGACAACCCGCCCCGACCCTGTCGGGCGGCGAGGCCCAGCGCATCAAGCTGACCAAAGAACTGGGGCGGAAAGGCACAGGCCGGACCCTCTACCTTCTGGACGAGCCGACGACCGGGCTTCACTTCGACGACGTCCGCAAGCTCCTCGAAGTTCTCGCGGAGCTCACGGGGATGGGGAACACGGTCCTCCTCATCGAGCACAACCTTGATGTCATCAAGTTTTGCGATTATATTATTGACCTCGGGCCCGAGGGGGGCGAGGAGGGCGGGTGGATCGTCGCCCAGGGGACTCCCGAGGAGGTGGCGGCCGTCGCGGGGTCCCACACCGGCCGTTTCCTCCGGAATGCGCTCCCCGGCGGTCCCGCCGGAAAGAAGGACGGCTAGGGCATCATGGCATTTACGGACATCACGGGCAACGATCGGGTCAAGCATATCCTGCAGCTGGCCCTCCGGAGGCATCGGCTCCCCAATTCGCTCCTGTTTTCCGGACCGGCGGGCGTGGGCAAGACCGCGACGGCCGTGACCGTGGCCAAGGCCCTGAACTGCCTGAACCTCGAAGACGATGCCTGTGATGCGTGCGCGTCCTGCCGGGCGATCGGAGAGGCTTCCCAGGACCCGGAGAAACAGGGCCTCGCCCCGGACGTCATGCTCATCTCGATCGAAGAGAACAAGAAGAAGATAGCGATCGACCAGATCCGCCTGCTCAAGCAGGTGGCCTACCTCAGGCCGATGTCCGGCAGGGCCCGGGTCTTCATCCTCCGGGGGGCGGACGCCATGAGCGAAGAAGCCTCCAACTCTATCCTGAAGGTCCTCGAAGAGCCCCCGGCCGCCTCGACCCTTATCCTGGTCACCGAAAAGCCGCACCTCGTCCTGCCCACGATCCGGTCCCGGTGCCGGACCCTGGAGTTCTCCCTCGTCGCCCGGGAGGAGATCGCCCGGGCCCTCGTTGCCAGGGGGCAACCCCCCGACCGGGCGAACCTTCTCGCGTTCCTGGCCAACGGCAGCATGGAAAACGCCCTCGAACAGGACTGGGACGAGGTCCTCGAGGGCCGGCGGGGAGCCTGGGACCTGTTCCTGGCCCTGCTCGCGGGGGGAGGGGGGACCGATTTCCTGAACGCGTTCGCTTTCGTCACGCGAGCCACGGGGGGGGACGACCTCCGGCGGACGCTGGAGCTGTTCGCCTCCTTCGCCCGGGACGTCATCCTTATCCAGGAGGGCGGGGAAGGCCGGTTCCTGCTCAACCCCGACCTCGAGGGAGAGCTCCGGAAGGCGGTGGAGCTCGGCAGCCTCCGGCGGCTTCAGTCGTGCCTGGCCTCCGTTGACGCGGCCCTGACCGGGCTGGACAGGAACATGAACCGCAACCTCCTGGCGGCCGCGTTCTATTCGAGTTTAGGGGAAGCGCCACATGTCTGATATCGTTTGTCTGTTATCCGAATCGACGGGGAAGATCGTCCGCGCCCGGAAGGGCGAGGAATCCCTGAGCCGCGGGGACTACTGCATCCTGGAATCGGAGCTCGGCGGGGACTTGGCCGTCGTTGTCGACGACTCCAGCCCGATCTGCTGCAACCCGAGGGCGGGCCTGTGGGCGGTCCAGATCATCCGGAAGGCCACCGAGGACGACCGGCAGAAGTTCGCCTGGCTCCGGGAAAAGGAAGAGCGGGCCTTCGAGCTCTGCCTCCAGAGGATCACGTCCCGTAACCTGCCGATGAAGCTGGTCTCCGTACGCTACTTCTTCAACGAGAAGAAGGGGATCTTCTATTACACGGCGGACGGCCGGGTCGATTTCCGCCAGCTCGTCAAGGACCTGGCCAAGGAACTGAGGATGCGGATCGAGATGCGTCAGGTCGGCGTCCGGGACGAGGCCAAGATGATCGGCGGGCTGGGGACGTGCGGCCGGACGCTCTGCTGCGCGACCTTCATGAGGACGTTCGAGCCCGTGACCATCCAGAAGGCCCGGAAACAGCAGATCGTCATCAACCCGACGAAGATCTCCGGCCTCTGCGGCCGGCTGATGTGCTGCCTGGCCTTCGAGGAGCAGACGAAGGGCCGGCTCTACATCGAGGACCCGGAGAATCACCTCATCGAGGAATAGGTTCGCCTTCGAAGGACTCGGGGTGCGGCGGGTACGGTTCCCCGTCCGCAGGACGGGAAGAGCGCAGTGCCGAAGCGGAGTGGAGCTTCCTCGCTGGGGAAAATTCGCTTATTCCAGAGGGATGTCCCGGAGTCCTTCGAAGGCGATCCCGGGCTTGGGGCGGCCGCTGGCCTCAGTGTTTGATCGTGAACTGGACCCGGCTGGAGACGGCGATGAGCGTGCCCTGGGCTGTGAAGGCCTTGACCTGCCAGGAATACTTCTGGCCGGCGGTCATCAGGGCCTTGACGTCGTCGGGAAGGCTGAGGCGGCTGTCCCTGGTCGTCGTTTTCCAGAGGAGCTTGCCGTTGTCGATGGAGACCTGGTATTCCACGTCCGTCCCGAGCGCCTTCCACTCGAAAAAGGCGGGCACGGAGCCGATGTCGATGACCGGGGAGATCAGGGTCAGGGAGCTCCCGCGGACCGTGTCCTCCCCGTTCAGTACGAACCCGGGAGGGGCCTTGCGGAAGAGGGGGGTGACGGTGAGGACGGCGACGAGCAGGGCGGCGGCCGCTCCGGCGAAGGCCCACTGGCGGGGGGTGAAGAACGCGAGGGCCCGGTCATACCAAGCGGCCTGTTTCGTCTCGATGGCGGGCCATTCCTCGGCGGCGAACACCGCCCGGTCACGCTTCAGGACGCCGACGATCTCATCCCGCTCGGTCAGCTTCGCGAAGCAAGGGGCGCACTCGAAATAATGTTTCTCGAAGGCCTCGGTCTCTTTCTCGCCGAGTTTCCCGAGGAGATATCCGTCGATCCAACCCTCATAACGGCATGTACTCATTTCCGCCACCTTTCCTTGATTTCAACCCTTTAGTCGTCCGGGAAAGGGGAAAATGGAAAAAAGCTCATCTTTTCAGGTCCTTTTTGATGAGTTTGAGGGCGTAATTGACGCGTTCGCTGACACGGCGGGGAGGGATCCCCAGCCTTTTGGCCACTTCCTCACGGGGCAATTCCTTGTAGTAATAGAGGTACAGGACCTCCTGGAACTTCGGCTTGAGCCCCTTGACGGCCGTGGCGATCCGGGCGGCCCGTTCTTGGCTCTCGACCGTCTCGCGGGGGTCCGGAAAGGGGGCCGGCTCCGGGGCGTGCCTCAGGACCTTGGTCTTCTCCCGGATATGATCTATGATCCGGCGGCTCGTGATGGTGTAGATGAACGTCCCGATGGAGGAATCCCCGCGGAACTCCCTGTTCCGAATCTTTGCTATGACCTGGGTGATGACCTCGTCGGCCACGTCCTCCCAGTCCGGGGTAGCCCCCCCGAGGGCCTTCCGGACCCGGAAGGACACGATGGGCCTGAACTTGAGGACAAGCTCATCCAGGTCGATTTCCGCCCTGTTTTCGGTCACGGCCGTATTATAGAGGGTGCCCAACGAGTTGACAAGCCGGGATGGCAGTCAATTTCCCGCCAGGTCCCTCGACTAACCTATTGCTCGATGAAAGGACCGATGCCTATGATCGAAAGCGAATTTTCGAAAAGCCCCCGAGAACGCGACTGTGTTGTGATCAGGGACGAACAGGAATTCTGCTCGTACATCGAGACCCGGCTCAGGGAGGAAGGCCTGGAACTCGTCGAGACCAGCCCCATCGCGGGCTGGGGTCATTGCCTGAGCGCCGGGGCGTTCTGAGCGCCTCCGGAGAAAATAGGGATACGCGAGATCATCGAAATGGATAGGGAAAAACGCCTCGTTTTGGAGGACGCGAACGGATCCAGGACCTATTTCTACGTTTTCCCGTCCGCCGCGCCGGCGGAACCCGCCGGCCGGGATTCCGAAGGCCGGGACGGATCCCGCGCCTTCCATCCGAGCGGAAACGGGACGTTCTTCAATTCCCGCCTGGTCGGGCTCCTCGCGGCCGCGGCAGGGGGGGAAGAGACCGAAGGGCACGCCCGGTTCGTGGCCGCCTATACCGCCATTCTGGCCGACGCCATGGGGATCCGGGACCGCCAGACCTTGGGGGGGCTGGAACGCGGCGCCCTCCTCCATGACATCGGGAAGGCAGGCGTACCCGCCTCCATCCTGAACAAACCCGGTGCCCTGAGCGCCGTTGAGAGGGAGATCGTCAGGGAACACCCCGTCCTCGGCTATAAGATGATCGCGGGGCTCGGCTTCCTGGAAGAGGCCGGGGAGATCGTCCTCTGTCACCACGAGCGGTTCGACGGCACGGGCTACCCGCGCGGGCTCGTCGGCCGGAGCATTCCCCTCGCGGCCCGGGTTTTCGCCCTGGTCGATACCCTGGACGCCATCACCTCCGACCGTCCCTATTGCAAGGGGCGACGCTTCGAGGAGGCGTTCAGGGAGATCGGGCGGGCGAGCGGGGGCCAATTCGACCCCGCCGTCGTAGATGTCTTCTTGTCCATCCCCATCTCAGCCTGGCGCCAAGCCCGGGCCGGCGTCCAACTGACTTGTCTTCTTCCGTCGGTCAATTAGATCCCCCCAAAAATCCCCCCTGCCCCCCTTTTACAAAGGGGGGGTCACCAATCCCCCCAGCCTCCATTTTTGGTTCCTGCTGTGATCGTTGCTTACCATTAGGCTCCTCCTTCCGTAAATGCCCTAAGCCTATCCAAGAGAGCCCTAGGTGTAAACAATGTCTGTCAGTTTTAGATTAAAGGGGGAGCTAAGCCCTCCCCAACCCCCTTTAGGCAACGCGGGGAGTCATTGAATTCCCTACCCTGGAATTCCCCGCCCTGCTTTTGGAAAAGGGGGCATCATATCAGCATTCCCCTTTGAAAAAGGGAGCACCATACCGGTATCCCCCTTTGAAAAAGGGGGACCACAGGGGGATTTAGGATTGCGGAGGGCCGTACGACGCCTCAATCGTGGCGGGGCTGGCGACGTTCCTTGTCCTTCAAGTAAGACTTGGCGTCGACGAGGATCTCGCGGGCCTTGCTGCCCTCGGAATGGCCGATGACCCCCTCGTTCTCCATCTGGTCGATGATCCGCGCCGCGCGAGCGTAGCCGAGCTTCAGACGCCGCTGGAGATACGAAGCCGAGGCCTGGCCGGTGAGGAGCACGAGCTCGAGGGCCTTGTCGTAGAGCTCGTCCTTCTCCCCGAACTCGTCCCAGAGCTGGTCGATGTCAGATTTGACGGCCTGGACGATGCGCTCGTCGTATTCGGGAGTGCCCTGCTCCTTGACGAACTTGACGAGCCGCTTGATCTCGGGAATGGAGATGTAGGCGCAGTGGAGCCGCATCAGGCGGGGGAAGTTCGGCGGCAGGAAAAGCATGTCGCCGAGGCCGAGCAGCTTGTCGGCGCCGCCCGCGTCGAGGATGATCCGGGAGTCGATCTTGGACGGGACGCGGAAGGCGATGCGGCAGCCGAAATTGTTCTTGATCGTCCCCGTGATGACGTCGATAGAGGGCCGCTGGGTGGCCATGACGAGGTGGATGCCGACGGCCCGGGCAAGCTGGGCCAGGCGCGTGATGCTGCTCTCGACCTCCTGGGCGCTGACCATCATCAGCTCGGCCAGCTCGTCGATGATGATGACGATATAGGGGAGGGGCTTGAGGATCTTCTTCTCCTCGTCGGTCAGCTTCCCCTTCTTCTCCTTCAGGGTTTGTTCCACGGTCTTGTTGAACTGGACGATGTCCCGGACCTTCATCTGGCCGAGGAGCCTCAGGCGCTCCTCCATCTTCCGGACGGCGTCGAAGAGAATGAAGCCCGCCTTCTTGGGGTCGTTGATGACCGGGGCGAGGAGGTGGGGGATGCCCTCGTAGAGGGAGAACTCGAGCCGCTTCGGGTCGATGAGGAGAAGCTTGACCTCGTCGGGGGTCGCCTTGTAAAGGATGCTGGCGATGATGGCGTTGAGGGCGACGCTCTTGCCCGTCCCGGTCGCCCCGGCGATCAGGAGATGGGGCATGATGGCCAGGTCGGTGATATAGACCTCGCCGTGGACGTTCTTGCCCAGACCGAACGTCAGCTTCGACGGCGAATTGAGGAACTTCTCCGACTGGATGATGTCCCGGAGCTTGATGACCTCGCGCTTGTTGTTGGGGATCTCGACGCCGAGCGAGGATTTGCCGGGGATCCTCTGGATGCGGACCGATTCGGCCTCGAGGGCGAGCGACAGGTCCTCGGTGAGGTTGGCTACCTGGGCGACCTTGATGCCGGGATCGGGGAACAGCTCGTAGGTCGTTATGACGGGCCCGGGGTGGTATTCCCGGACCTCGCCGGCCACGTTGAACTCCTTGAGCTTGTCCTCGATCCGCCGCTTCTTCTCGTAGAGCTCGTTCTTGTCGATCTTCTCCGAGGGCTTGCCCGGTTCGAGGAGGCTGAACGGCGGGAAGTTGTAGTCGCCCTTCTTGCCGAGGTCGGGAAAGAGCAGCTTTTCGGGCGGCGGGGGGCCGGCGGGCGCGGCCGGAGCCCGTTTTTCCCTCTTCCGGACCTCCTTCTCCTGCCGCTTCCGCTCTTTCTCCCGCTCCCTTTCCCTCCGCTTGGCTTCCTTGGTTTCCGCACCCCCTTCGTCGGCGGCCTCGTCCTCGGGCAAGGCGGCTGCAGCCCATTTCCGGGCGACCTTTTCTCTCAGCTTCTCCCGTTCCTTGGTCTTTCGGTAGCGGGTGACCTTGATCGTAACGCTCTGGAACGCCGAATCGAACGCCTTCCGGGAGAGCCTGACCGTTCGAGCGAGGGACCAGCGGGTGGAGAAGAGGAGGAATAGAACAAGGGCGGCGGCCAGGAGAATGAGCGAACCAGTGGGATTCAGGTAGCCGACGAGGGCTGAGGACAGGAGGTCTCCCAGGATCCCTCCCGCCCGGATCTCGGCTTTTCCCCACGGGAAGCTCCCGAGGAGGAGGAAGAGCAGGGGGCAGAGGATGAGGAACAGAAGCGCGACCCCGGCCGTCCGGGCGACGAGCCGGGAACGGCCGTCGGGGAGAATGGCCTTGATCCCGATGAACCCGAAGGCGAAGGGGAGAAAAAAGGCCATGAGCCCCAGGAACTGGAGCAGGGCCTCGGCGAAGTGCGCGCCCGCGCGGCCCCCGTAGTTGTGCGCGCCGCGCCCGGCCTCGAGGGAAGTGGCCCAGGACGGGTCGCGGGAATCATAGCTTGCTAGGCTGAGAAAGGCGAAAATGCCGACGAAGATCATGAGGACGGCGACGATCTCGACGGCCAGGACCGGCTTGCGCTTTTCCGGGCGCGATGAGGCGCCGTTCCTCCTCGCCTGGGCGCGTTTCATGGACCGGATTATATCACAGTTCGGATTCGTCCGCGGGGTCGGACAGGGGGCCCTCGATCCCGTCGATGGCGACCAGGGAGACGGCATATCCGTAGCGGTGCGTCTCGAGGATATCGAGGTCGTTGTACTTCTGCGGGTTGTGAAACGGCGAATAGGGGAGGACGGCGATCAGCCTGTATCCGGCCAGGGGTTCCGCCAGGTCCTTCCGGAAGATCTTGTAGCTTCGGAACAGGAACGGGTTGACGATCTTGGGGCTGTGGCGCCAGGTCAGGAAATTGACCTTTCGCTCAACGAGGAGGGACCGCTCCGTCGACCGCCGGACCGCGACCGCGACGGGCGGGAACGGGATCCTCACGATCGCCTCCGCCCACGTCCGGGTGATAAGCTCGTAGCCCCGTTCGTTCGGGTGGGCGGGGTCGGAGAGCAGGGCCGGCCAGCCGCCATCGGCCGCGGGAAAGTCCAGGAACGCGGTGAACATGTCGACGAACGGAAGCTTCAAGTTCACGGCGACCCTGGCGATCTCGTCGTTGAGGTCGGCGATCCGTTTCCGGAAGAACGCGTCGGCCCAGTAGGCGTCGTTCCTCGGGATGATGGTCGAGAGGACGGGAAGGACGCCGGCGTCGACGCACTTCAGGACCATCTGTTCGAGGTTGAAGGCGCTCGCGTCGAGCGATAGGTCCGGGATGATGGCGTCGTTGGATCCCTCCATCAGAAGGAGGTAGCGGCCGGGGTCGCTCGCGAGGACATCGCTCATCCGGCCCAGGCCGTTGACCGTGGTCTCGCCCGGGACGCCCTCGTTGGCGACCGTCGACGGGCCGAAGCGCTCCGTCAGGAGGGCCTCGAGCCTCGGGACATAGCCGAGCTCGGCGGCGGGGCCCGCGTCGATCCAGCCAAAGGTGATCTCGTCGCCGAAAGCGATGTACGCGTTCTCGTCCCGGCCTGGCGCCGCGAGGCCGGGAGCGCGCGTCTCCGAGGCGGGGGCGCGCCGGGACCTCAGCTCGTCAGGGGACACTGTCATCGAGCGGATCTCCCCGCCGGACCTCCACGCGACGACGAGTCTTCCTTCGCGAGTGGACACCCTGGGCTCGGCGACTTCCCCTCCGTCGGCGAAGAGCTCGAATGCCGGTCCCCAGGCACCGGCCCCGAAAACGCGGGCGCGCAGGGACGAGGTCCGTCCGTGGACGTTCTCCCAAACGACGACGGGAAGCCCGCCCCCGACGAAGGCCAGGCCTGGCCAGGCGTCGGAGCCGGGGTCGTCCGTAAGCCTTTCCTCGTCCACCCAGCCGGCCCCGTCCAAGCGGGAGCCAAAGACCTCATAATCGTCCCCGTCGTACTGGGACCAGACGACCCAGGGGCGTCCGGCCGGGTCCAGGGCCGCGTCCAGGAAGATCCGGGGGGAAGCGGCGTCAAGGTGGAGCCTGGCGGAGGGCGACCATGCCGCCCCGTCGAAGCGGCGGAAGAACGTTTCGTCCCGGCCGCGGTCGCGACCCGTCCAGAAGACCCAGATCCCAGACGGGCCTCCGGCCAGGACCTTGACCCTGGAGGCGGAGAGGAGGGATGGAGGGCTGACCCTCCATGTCCGGTCCGTGACGGGCTCCCGGACGCAGACCCGGGGATCCGTTCCGGAGGCGTCGATCCAGGCGATCCAAGGCCTGTTCAGGGAATCGAAGTCGAAGTCGGGGGAAACGACGGTCCCATTCGTCGCCGCCACGACGCTGTCCCTCTCGAAGGAGTCCCCGGCGGCACGGCCGAGGACGATGGCGCTCTTCTCCCCGTCGCTTTCGAGCCAGAGGGCGCGCAGGGCGCCGGTCCGGTCCTCCTGGAGGCGGGGGAGTGATGAGGTCGGCCTGGCTATGGCGAACCATGCCCTGTCGCCCGGGGCGGCCGGGATAAGGCTCGACGAAAAGACCAAGAACGCCGCGGCGAGGCTCGGAACTTTCATTTTCCGAACCGAATATATCACGGCCCCGAAAGGGGTGTCAATTTGGCGGGAGCCGGATCAGGGCATCCGGCGCAGGAGGAGTTTCCAGACGTATTCCCTGGGCAAGCCCAGGAACGTGTCCCGCCAAGGCCGGTCGCAGGCGGCGCAGCGCGCGAGGCCCCCGATGTCTCCCGCGGCGGCCCTTATACGGAGCTCGACCATGCGCTCGCTGTTCCAGATATCGGCCAGGGGCGTCTTGCCGACGTCGCCGATCGCGAGGTCCCCGAAGAAATCCTGGGTGCACGGGAGGACCCGGCCGTCCCAGAAGACGATGAGCGACGCCCAGAGGAACGTGCACGGCGCGTACTTCCGTCCCTTTTTCGGGCGCCCGATCTCGCCGGCCCAGTTGTGCATGTCCTTGATCCGTATCCTATCCGGCGGGAACTCTTTGAACCCCTCGAGGAACGCCCTCCTCTCCTTGCGTCCGACATTCCGGTAGAGGTCGGGGAAGTTGATGAGCTCCAGGATGGTTCGGGGCTTCTTGACCCCGAGCTCCTTCCGCGCCTGGTGGAAGCCGCGGATGTTCTCGATGGTCTTCTCGAAAGTCGCGTTGACCCTGATGCTTTCGTAGGTTGCCTTGTCGTAACCGTCGAAGGAGAATGTCAGCTGATGGAGCCCGGCTTCGATCAGCTTGCGGGCCTTGTCCCCGTCGAGCAGGGTTGCGTTCGTATGGAGCTTGGTCACGATCCCCGCCGCGCTCGCATACCGGACCATCTCGAAGAAGTCCGGATGAAGCAGGGATTCGCCGCGGTGGATGAGGTTGGCCTCGTGGACGAATCCGGCGGACTCATCGACGATCTTGCGGAAGAGCTCGAGCGGCATGTAGCCCTTGTCCCTCCCGTCGAGGTCCTTGTTCGGGCACATGACGCACTTGAGGTTGCAGAAGCTCGTCGGTTCGATCCAGAGCCGGATGGGGAGGTAGGGGAGGACCGTCTCCCTCTTCCTGTAGGCCCGGAAGATGGCCCAGAGCCTCCGGTAGTACTCCCGCCCGGTCATGGAACGAGCATAGCGTCCGCCCCGGACCGGTGTCAAGAGCCCGGGGGCGCCGTCGGGAATCCTTGATATTCGCGGCCCGCGGATGTATTAATGTTCCCGCGATGAAGATCCTCCTCATCCATCCCCGCTTGGAGGACAATTTCTTCCAGGAAGCGGCCCTCCCTCCCATGGGGCTGGCCTTCGTCGCGGGCGCCCTGCGGGCGGCCGGGCACCGGGACGTCCGGATCTTCGATGCCAATCTTTCCAGGGACCAGATGGCCGACATCGGGAACGCCGTGCGCTGGCATCCCCCCGACCTCGTCGGCATCAGCCTGACGACGCCGCTCCTCGAAGCGGCCCTCCGGATCTCCCGGGCCATCAAGGGCCTCCGGCCCGAGGCGAAGATCGTCTTCGGCGGGGTCCACCCGTCCCTCTTCCCCTTGGAAACGGCCCGGGAATGGTCCGTAGACCACGTCGTCTTCGGCGAAGGCGAAAGGACGATCGTCGAGCTCGTGGAGGCCCTGCGCGGGAACCGGGATCCGGACGGGGTGGCCGGGGTCGCCTTCCGGAGGGATGGCGTTGTCGTCATGAACGCCCCGAGGCCCCTGACGGAGGATCTCGATGACCTCCCCCCCCCCGGCCTATGACCTTCTCCCTTTACGCAGGTACTTCGATCCGATGGCCGCCCGCACGCCGTTCACGACCATGATCACCAGCCGGGGGTGTCCGTACTCGTGCATCTTCTGCAACACGTCCGCGGTCCTCGGCAAGCGATACAGGAAGCAATCCCCGCGGAGGGTCCTGGAGGAGATGAAGCTTCTCGTCCGCGAGCACGGGATCCGGGAGATCATGTTCAAGGAGAGCGAATTCACGCTGGACCAAGAACGAACCCGGGAATTCTGCGCGCTCCTCGTCCGGGAGAAGCTCGACGTGATCTGGTCCTGCAACGGGCACGTCGGGAAGATGCCGCTCCCTCTGCTCGAGGACATGCGCCGGGCGGGATGCCGCCTCATCCAATACGGCGTGGAGTCGGGCGACCAGGATGTCCTGAACCGGCTGAAGAAGGGAACGACGATCCCGCAGATCCGCGAGACCTTCGCCGCGACGAAGCGGGCGGGCATCCGGACGGTGGCGAACCTCATGATCGGCAATCCCGGCGAGACCCGCGAGGCGATTCTCAGGACGATCGCCCTGGCCAGGAGCATCCGGGCCGACTACGCGAACATCCAGGTCCTGACGCCGTTCCCCGGCACCGAGCTCCACGGGATGGCTCTGCGCAGCGGCTGGTTTCTGGACGCCGCGGACCCCGAACGGCTGAGGACGGACATGTTCGCGATGAACGCGACGAGACTGTCGACGGAGGAATTGCGGGGGATGTTCAAGAAGGCGTACCGGTCCTTCTACCTGAGGCCGGGTTACCTACTGAGCCGCCTTTTCACCCTGTGCCCGCACGAATGGAGAATGAACGTCAGGGGGCTGTTCAAGATCCTCGGGATCGCCTAAGGGCGTTCCCCCGTCGACGCGCGACATCCCCTCAACGATCTCCTGGCCGATCCTCATGATGTCATGGATGTGGATGTATTCGAAGAGCGCCACCCGCCCGGAGCTCCTCAGGTTCTCGAACCTTTCGAGGTACCCGAAGATCTTCCGGGTCTTCGCTTCCGTCCCCCTTTCGATCACGGGGTAGGCATATTCCAGCCGGGCGACGGTCCCGCCGAGGACCTCCGGCTCCCGTATGAGGCCCAGCCGCGCGAGGTGGCCGCGGACCGTGTCGACGAGGCGTCCGTCGGGAGCGCTCCAGACCGCGTCGTCGCGGAAGCAGGGGCATTCAACGACAACGGCCGTCCTATCCTGGGGGGCCATGAAACGGCTTCGGTTCTTCGGCTCGTACAGTCTCGCGAACGGGAGCCCGGCGTCGGGGAAATAGATCGAGGCATTCTTCGAGAGGGAGGGCCTGTCGAGGAAGAGGGCAACCAGGACGAGGTCCCTGAACCGGAGCCTCCCGGCCGGGGCCAGGACCTCGGGGGGTGGAACGGGGTCCAGCAGTCCCAGGAACACGCTCAGCGGGAGCGTGTTGATCACGCCGCCGGTCGTCGCGACGCGCTCCCGGCCGTTGACCTCGACGGCCCGGATCCTCCGGGCGTCGTGGAACACCCGGGTGATCCGAGAACCCGTCAGGATATTCTCCCGGCCGCAGGATTCGGCCAGTCTTTCGGGGATGAGCCGGATGCCGTGTCGGGGATAATAAAAGGAGCCGTCCAGATGACGCGTCCTTTTCCGGTTCCTTCCGAACGCCTCGAACAGGAACGCCGAGATGGTGAGGCCCTTCAGCCTGCCGCCGGAGATGACCGGAGACAGCCTGTCCGGAGGCATCCCCCAGAGCTTCCGGGAATAGCCGAGCAGGAAAAGCTCGGCTATCGTCCTCCCGTACGTGCGGAGGGCGAACGCTTCGAAATCGTCCCCCTGCCCGCGGCGGGACAGCCTGGCCCTGGCCAGCTCGAACGCGGCCTTTGTCAGGGTCCCCGCCCCCAGCTTCCGCACTAGGTTCAAAGGGGATAAGGGGAAATCGATGAAGCGCCCGTCGTGATAGATCTGGCTGGGCGCGCGGACCTCCTCCAGCTCGTCGCCGAGCAGGTCCCGGAGCACCTGGGTCATCATCGGGTCCTTGTCGTGGAACCGGTGCGCCCCGGAATCGAAGAGGAACCCCTCGTGCTCGTGGGTCCGGCAGTTGCCCCCGACGGTCTCCCTGGCCTCGTAGATCTTGAAGGGGAGGCCGCTCTTCCCGGCGAAATGTCCGGCCGACAGCCCGGCGATCCCGCCGCCCAGGATGCTCAGGGCGAAGGGGCCGCCTCCCGTTGTGACGTTGTTCGAATCTGCCATGGACCAGTCCGCGGGCCGAATCCGGATTCTATAGTCCGCTGAACGAAAGCCCGATTCTACCAACTCCGCGCGGCCTCTGCAAGGGACGCTTATCGGCGGGGGCCTAACGGTTCGCGGCGGGAGCCCGGAGCGCGGAATGGAGATCGATGAGCACGCGGGCGGGAAGTTCTTCCGCCCGCGCGTTGCGGGCGAGCCCGAGGGCACCATAGGCCGATTCGATCCGGGCGCGGGGGACGCCGCTCATTTCGAGGTTCCTCGCGAGCAGTTTTCGCCTGTGCGCGAAGGCCGCGCGGAGGAAGCTCCGGAACGGCGCCTCGTCCGCGCCCGGGAACAGCGGCGCGTCCCTGCGGGTGAGCGTGAGCAGGGCCGAGTCGACCTTGGGCGGCGGGGCGAAGGACCCCGGGGAGACGCGGAATTCGATGCGTGCCTCGAAATGATCCTGGATCAGGATGGACATGGGCGAATGGTCCTTCGTGCCCGGGCGGCCGCAGACCCTTTCGGCGACCTCCTTCTGGACGAGGAAGACGCATTGCGCGAACAGGGCGTGGGCGTCGAGGGCCTTGAACAGGATGGGCGAAGAGACCGAATAGGGGAGGTTCCCGACGAGCTTCGCCCTCCCGAACTCTCCGTCCGCTCCCTCGAGGAGGCTTGCAAAGTCCGTCTCGAGGACGTCGGCCTCGACGAGGGTCAGGTTCGGGCCCGCCTTTTCCCGGAGAATGGGGATGAACGCCGGGTCCTTCTCGACGGCGATGACGCGGCCCGCCTGCTCGGCGAGGAGGAAGGTCAGAGCGCCTTTCCCCGGGCCGATCTCGACGATGACATCGGCGGCTTCCGGAGCGATGACCCGGACGATCTTGCCGAGGACGGACCGGTTGACGAGGAAGTGCTGGCCTAACGCATGGCGTCGCGTTCTCTTCATCGCGGAGCCACCGGTTTCACAGCCCCGGGGAGCGCCCGGGTGCCGGCTTGTAGCGTTGTTCGATCTTCAGGGCCATGACCAGGGTTTCGAACAGCGTGCGGAGATTGAGCTTTGTCTTCCCTTTTTTCCGGTCGACGAAGATGATGGGGACCTCGCCGATCCTATAACCGCGGAGGGAAGCCTTGTATAGGACTTCGAGGACCACCGAGGGACCGACGGAGATGAAGTCGTCGAGGTCGATGGCCTCGAGGACCTCACGCCGGAAACAGCGGAATCCCGAGGAGACGTCCTTCACCCGAAATCGGAACCTCCTCCGGATGAACAGACGGACCAGGAGCGTGATGAACCGGCGGACGAGACTCCGGTCCGCATCCCGTCCGCCCGGCACGAACCGCGACCCCAGGACCACGTCGTACCGGTCTGTGGCCGCAACAAGGTCCGGGATGTGGCCGGGAGAGTGGGAAAGATCCCCGTCCATCTCGACCACGAGATTCGCTCCGAGTGCCAGGGCGGCTTTGAAACCCTCGAGGCCCGCGGCTCCCCGGCCCCTCCGCGCCGTCCGGATGAGGACGCGGACGCGGTCGTCCTCCCGGCCCATCGCCTCCGCGATGCCCCCCGTTCCGTCCGGGGAATCGTCGTCCACCACGAGGACCTTCAGGTCGGCGTCCAGCGGGAGGGCGAGGAGCCCGCGGACGAGATCGGCGATGTTCTCCGCCTCGTCATATGTGGGGATCATCACAACGATGCGGCGGCGTTCGTCGGCCATGGCGTTCAGGCGATGAGCCGCCCGACCTCGTCGAGGACCTGTTCCGGCCCGATCGCCTTCATGCAGATCGTATCCGGGCAGGTTTGCCTGTAGCACGGCGCGCAAGGGGCGCCCGCGAAAAGCTTCACGCCGCGATCGTAGAGGTCGATCTCCTGCGGACAGGTCGGGCCGAACAGGGCAACGACCTTCCTTTTCAGGGCGATGGCCAGATGCATGCCGAGCGTATCGGAGGTGACGACGACGTCCATGAGAGAGACGAAGCCGGCGAAGTCGGGAAGGGAATGGTCGTTCCCGGTGTTATGGACCCGAGGCGGAGCCCCCGCGGCGATGGCCGCATTGAGCGCCTCCTCCCTTGGCCCGCCCAGGAGGAAGATGTTCGCGCCGAGCCGATCCGTCAGGCCGCGGATGAGCTTCCGGTAGTATTCGACCGGCCATTGCTTGGTCTCGAATTTCGTTCCCGCGCCCGTATTGAGCCCGACGGACGGCCGGGAAACGTCGACGCCATGCGCCTTCATGAAGGCCCTGGCCTTTTCCTTCGCCGCGTCGGCTAGCGCGAAGACATACTCGTCCCGGGCGTGATCGACCTCCGCCGCCTCCGCTGCGATCTCCTGATAGGTCTTCCGGTTCCTCCGGAACTTGAGGTCGTCATCGACCCCCAGCCGCAGGGCATAGGACGCGGCGTCGTTGAAGGCCGCCGTGGCGCCGAACGTATTCATTCCGAACCCGAACTTCCGCGCGGCCCGGACCTTCGTCGCGAGGGCCGTGAGCCCGGGCTCCTTGTCGAGGCAGACGAGGACGTCGAAGTCGCGCACCTGGAGGGGCAGGGCGGATTCGAGCCCGAAGGGAAGGACGGCGTCCACAAACGGATTGCCCGCCAGGAGTTCGACGCTCTCGCCGTCGACGAGCCAGGTGACGTGGCTCCGCGGGTATTTCCGTTTTAGGCCCGGCAGGAGGGCGGTCGTTCTCAGGACGTCGCCCTGGGCCCGGCACTTGATGATGAGGACCTTCGTCTTCGCGCCGAGCGGGTCGTATTCGGGGCAATCCCCGCAGAGGCGCTTGAACCGACAGGGTTTGTCCCCGCGATAATGGGAGCAATCGTCCTTGAGGAGGCTCGTCATGCCGGCATTTCCGCCCCTATTTATGCCACATTTCCCCCGCCAAGACAATCGGCGCGGCCCCATGTTATAATGACGCCGGGATCGTGGATAGAGGTGGAGCTTGAACGAAGGATTCCGCGGCAGCATCCATAAGGAACTCATGGCCGGCGACAGGTCCCTGGCTGCCAAGTACACGGAGATCTTCCCCGGCCGGAAGGGGCTGTGGAACCTCGTCAAGTACGAATTCGTCGGGTCGTGCGTCTCTAGCGCCCCGGGCGCCTTCGGCTATTTTCTCAGAAAGGTCTTCTACCCCCGCATCTTCAAGTCGGTCGGGAGGGGTTGCATCTTCGGGCGGGGGATCACCTTGCGCCATCCCCACAAGATCAGCGTCGGCGCCGGATCCTTCATCGACGACGGCGCGGTCCTCGACGCCAAGGGCGCGACGAACGAGGGTATCGTCATAGGGGAGAGCGCCTACATAGGGCGGAACGCCATCCTGAGCTGCAAGGAAGGTTCCATATACTTGGGGGATTACTGCAACGTCTCCGCCAATTGCACGATCCTCTCGGAGACCGAAGTGCGCCTCGGGAAATACTGCTTCCTGGCCGGTAATTGCTACCTCGTGGCCGGCGGCAACCACAGCTTTACGGACCTCGCGACGCCCGTCATGTTCCAGCCGTCGCTCTCGAAGGGCGGGATCCGGATCGACGACGACGTGTGGCTCGGGGCCGGCGTCCTCATCCTGGACGGCGTGACCATCGGCCGGAGCAGCGTCGTCGGTGCCGGGTCGGTCGTTACGGGCCCTGTCCCGGAATTCTCGTTCGCCCGCGGCGCCCGCCAGCTCAAGATCCACGACCGGCGCGATCCGGGGGCCTGACGGTCGCCGGGTTTGACAGCCGCGGGCTCCCGTGATAATTTCCCCTTGTTCGAATTCGTTGATGGGATTGGTTATTCAGATGAAGAAAACGCTCATTATCGTCCTCGGTTTCGCGGGCCTGCTCGTGGCTTTCTTTTCGGTGAAAAAGCTGAAGCAGCGAGACCGGGTCGGCTTATAACCAGCCCTGTTCCCGATACCAGGCGACCGCCCGGGCCGCCCCGGTCCGGAAATCGACCTCCGGCCGGAAGCCGAGCTCGCGCCGGGCTTTGGCATTCGACAGGGCCTTGGGGTCCAGGAAGAAAGCGAGCCTCGAACGGTTGAGCGGAGCTTCCTTGCCCAATGGCGCGAAGGCCCTTTCGAGCACCGAGGCGGCGAGCTTCGCCGGGATGACGGGGATTCGCAGGCGGGGGGCGGGAACGCCGCAGGCCTCCGCGAGGATCGCGGCCAGACGGCGGACGGTGAGCACTTCGTCTCCCGTCAGGTGATAGATCTCTCCGCGCCTTCCCTTTTCGGCCGCGAGCAGGAGGCCGTCGACCAGGTCGTCGATGAAGACGGGCGTCTGCCGCCCGAGGTCGGGCGCGACGAGCGCGAACCTGCGGTCGTTGACGGCCTTGATGACCTTGAAGGTCCGGCGGTCCCCGGGTCCGTAAGCCCAGCCGGGCCGCACGACGACGACCTCGGTCCCGCGCTTTGCGAACTCCAGGGCGACCCGCTCCGCTTCGAGCTTGCTGCGGTCATAGGCATTCCGCGGGTTGGGGGGGGTGTTTTCATCGGCGATCCCGCCGGGCTCGACCGCGCCGATGACGCCGGCCGAGCTGACGGTGACCGTTTTCCCAATACCGGCTTCCTGAGCCGCCCCGAGGACGGCTTCGGTTCCCCCCGCGTTGATCTCCAGGAACGCCTCCCCGGAGAGGCGGGAGGCGCCGAGGGCGGCGGCCAGATGAAAGAGGACATCCGTCCCTGCGAGGGCCTTCTTCCAGGGGCCGGGGTCCCGGATATCGCCGCGGACGATTTCGATGCCGGGCGCCGGGGAGAGCGGGGCCGCGAGGTCGAGCGCGAGGACCCTCCATCCGCCCGCCGCCAGGCGGCGGACGAGATGGGTCCCGATGAATCCGGACGCGCCCGTGACGAATACCTGCATATGAACGCTCCTACCTCCCGAAATTCTCCATGGCCATCCCGAGACATCGAACCATCCTGTCCCGGTAAGCCGCGAAGGTGTATTCCCGCTCCGCGAGTGCCGCGGCCGCCGCGGCCCGCCGCCGCGCTTCCGGGTCCGTCATCGCGAAATCCAACCCTGCGGCCATGGCCTCCGGCGTCGCCTCGACAAGGACGGAGATCGTGTCGTCGAGGATCTGTGTGTGCGTATAGAGCCGCGTCGCGACGAGCGGCTTGCCCGACTTGAGGAAGGAATAGATCTTCAGGGGCGTGTTCGTTCCGGACATTCGGGGCGAGACGAGGACGTCGGCGGCCTTTACGAACAGCGGGACACGAGTCGGGGCGACCCTATCGAGGATGACGACCCGGTCCGCGACGCCAAGCCTGGCGGCCTTCGCTTCGAGCCCAGCCCGATCGGCCGGGCTCCCGCCGAGCAAGACGAGGACGGCCTTCTCCCGGACATGGGCCGCCGCTTCGACAAGGAGCGACACGCCCTGATAAGGCCCGAAGTTCCCGGCATACAGGATGATCTTTCCGCCGCCCGGGGCCAGCTCGCGCCTCATGCGATCGAGTTCTCCCGGCCCGGTTTCCGGGGCGGGGAAATCGAGGACGTTTTCTATGAGGAGGGCCTTGTTTCCGAAGCCGTCGGCCCGGACCTTGTCCATGAGGTCGGGGCAGATCACGATGACGGCGTGCGAGTTCCTGAGAATGAATCGCTCCATGCGGGCGAAGAGACGCTTGAGCAGGGGCGACCTCGTGAACTCGAAATTTTCGAGCTGTTGGGGCAGGCTCGAGTGCATGTCGTAAAGATGGGGGATACGGGCGAGCTTGCTCAGGAGGACCCCGGGGAAGGCCGCTTCTTCGTGGGAGTAGATGAGGTCGTAGCGCGTATTGAGGAGCCGGCCAAGGGCCTTTAGGGTGAGGGCCGCGTCGAGCGGGACTTTGGCCGCCGAGGGGCCGATCTTGATCCTTCTGAGGCGGAGGAAGTTCGGCAGGCGGAAGATCCTCAGCCGGGCCATATTTACGTCCTCTCCCAGGGGGTAGGTGACGAGGTCGACCTCATGGCCGAGGGCGGTGAGCGCCGTGTTCCGGAAATAAACGCTGATGGGGGTTCCCCGAGGCTGGAAGAACGGCTCGGGGGCGAGCATGAGGATCTTCATGGCCGGTAGGGTCAGACGGTTTCCTTGATGTGGTAGATCTTCTTGGCGGAGGATTCGTGGTAGGCGCGAACCATGATCTCGGCCAGGAGGCCGAGGGTGATGAACTGGATGCCGATGACGACGAGCAGGACGGCCAGGAGAAGCAGGGGCCGGTTGGCGATGCTGTGCTTGAGAAAAAGCCTCTCGTACGACAGCCAGAGGCCCAGCAGGACGCCCGCCAGGCCGCCGGCCATGCCGAACAGGCCGAAGATCTGTAGGGGGCGGGTCGAATAGCTCAAGAGGAACTTGACTGTCAGGAGGTCCAGGAGGACCTTGGGGGTCCTCATGATATTGTACTTGGACTTGCCCTTCAGGCGGGGCAGGTGACGGACCTCGATCTCGGCGATGGAGACGCCCATCGTGCTGGCGATGGCCGGGATGAACCGGTGAAGCTCTCCGTAGAGGTTGATGTTCTTGATCACCTCCCTGCGGAAGGCCTTGAGCGTGCAGCCGTAATCGTGAAGGTTGACCCCCGTGAACCGGGAGATGAGGCGATTCGCCAGGATGGAGGGGAGCCTCCGGGAAAGGAACCTGTCCTTCCGGTGCTTCCTCCAGCCGGAGACGATGTCGTATCCGGCGTCGATCTTCCCGATGAGGGCGGCGATGTCTGCCGGGTCGTTTTGGAGGTCGGCGTCCAGGGTGACGATGATCTCCCCCCGGGCGTGGTCGAACCCCGCGGCCAGGGCCGCCGTCTGGCCGAAGTTCCTGCGGAATCGGATGATCCTGACCCGCGGGTCTCCCGCCCGGAGGCGCATCAGGACATCGAAGGAGCCATCGGTGCTCCCGTCGTCGACGAAGATGATCTCATAGGGCTTCCCCAGGCCAGGGCAGACCCGGCCGAGCCGTTCATAGAGCTCGGGGAGGCTTTCCTCCTCGTTATAGACGGGGATGACCAGGGAAATCTCTATCCGTCCTGTTATGTTCATCTTAGAAAATATAACATAAACGGTGCCGCCAGTCTATCAATAAAGAAGGGGATACGTGAGACAGCCGAGGCGGAACGCGGGGGACGTTCTCAGGGGAGTCACCAGGGCGATGACGGTCGCCCTGAAGCCCCCCGTTCGTTGACATCCATGATCGATTTAACTACAATCTGTCGAGGTGTGCCATGACCGGGAAAAAGATCCTGATCGTCGACTATGACAGCCAGAGCCTCGAGGCGATGGTCAAGATGCTCAAGTTACAGAAGGTCCAGTTCATAAAGGCGGCGGACGGGCAGGCGGCCTACGATAAGTTCAAGTCCGAGAAGCCCGACCTCGTCATCCTGGAAGCCATCCTCCCCAAGATCCACGGCTTCGACCTGACCAAGAAGATCTCCCAGGAGTCGGGGGGGCGCGTCCCGGTGATCATCGTCACGGGGCTCTACAGGGGGCCCCAGTACAAGCACGAAGCCCTGTCGTCCTTCGGCGCCGCCGACTATTTCGAAAAGCCCGTCGACCCGGAAAAGTTCCTCGCTTCGGTCACTCAGCTGCTCCACGACGAGGAGGACATCGAAGAGGAGCTCCCCGACTCCGATGCCGTCATCGAGGTCCTGTCCCAGAAGATCAAGTCGAAGTCCCCCAGGACGAAGGACAAGACGGTCCGGGAGAAGGACGTGTCCGCCTGAGCCTGCCGCGAGAGCGACCATGAACGACAGCCTCTGGACCCGGTGCAACAGCTGCCAGCGCATCCTCTATAAACAGGACATTCTGGACAATTCCTCCGTTTGCCCCGCCTGCAATTTCCACTTCCGGATCTCCTCGACCGAGCGGCTCAGGATGTTGTTCGACGACGGCCGGTACGAGATGTTCGACGAGAACATTTTCCCGGTCGATTTCCTGGGCTTCAAGGACACCCAGAAATACGCCCGGCGGCTCGCGGACAGCCAGGCCCGCACGGGCCTTTCCGAGGCCATCCAGTCGGCCCGGGGGACGATGGGCGGCATCCCCGTTTTCGTCCTGGCCATGGAGTTCGGCTTCATGGGCGGGAGCGTGGCGTCGGTCGTCGGCGAGAAGATCGCCCGCGCCTGCGAACGGGCCGTCGCGGAGAGGTGCGCCCTGATCATCGTCTCCTGCTCCGGCGGCATGCGGATGCAGGAAGGCATGATGTCCCTGATGCAGATGATGAAGACGAGCGCCGCGATCGCCCGGATGGGCGAGGCGAAGGTTCCCTTCATCTCCGTCCTGGCCGACCCGACGACCGGCGGGACGACGGCGAGCTTCGCCATGCTGGGCGACATCAACGTCGCCGAGCCCCAGGCCCTGATCGGCTTCGCCGGCCCCAGGGTCATCGAACAGACCATCAAGGAGAAACTGCCCAAGGGGTTCCAGACGTCGGAATTCCTCCTCGAGCACGGCATGGTCGATGACGTCGTCGACCGGAAGAAGCTCAGGGATTACCTCATCCGGGCGCTCCGCCTCTTTCTGAACAGGGCCCAATGACCCATGGGCGGTGCCTCGAGTACCTGAAGTCCCTCCAGCGGTTCGGGATCAAGCTCGGCCTCGAAAACATCCGGGCGCTTCTCGGATCCCTTGGGGACCCCGACCGGAAGTTCCCGTCGGCTCTGATCGCCGGGACGAACGGGAAGGGGTCGGTCGCCGCCATGCTCGCCCGCATCCTGTCGGCAGCACGGCTTCCGGGCCGGCTTGTACACGTCCCCCCACATCGTCCGCGTCGAGGAGCGGATCCGGATCGGTGACGAGATCATCCCCCAAAAGGACTTCTGCCGCGCCCTCACGGCCGTCAGGGAGGGGGCCGAAGCGCTCCTCGTCTCCGGAGGCCTGGGCCACCCCCCGACGTTCTTCGAGGTCCTCACGGCGGCGGCCCTGCTCCATTTCGCGCAGGAAACCGTCGATTTCGCTGTCCTCGAGGTCGGCATGGGCGGGAGGTTCGACGCCACGAACACGGTGACGCCGCTCCTATCCGTCATCACGACCGTTTCCATGGACCATCAGAAATACCTGGGCCGCACGCTGGGAGCGATCGCCTTCGAGAAGGCGGGGATCATCAAGGACGGCGTCCCGCGTCGTCTGCGGTGTTCGCGGGGGAACGGCCCTTCGGGTGATCCGCAGGAGGGCCCGGGAACTCCGGGCTCCCGTCGTCGAGGTCTTCGGCCCGGGGACGGCGTTCGTCGCCCGCCCGGTCAGGGGCGGCTTCAGGTTCGCGTATGATACGGGGCGAGCCCGGTATGAATTCAAGCCATCCCTTCCGGGGTTCCATCAGGGTGAGAACGCGGCCGTGGCCATTCGGGCGGCCGAGGTCATCGGCCGGCTTTGGAGGCCGCTCGACCCGCGGAAAACGGTCGAAGCCGTCGGCGGCACACGGTGGGAAGGCCGCCTCGAAAGGATCGGCCTGAAGCCGCCGGTTATCCTGGATGGGGCCCACAACCCCGAAGGCGCCGCGGCGCTCGCCGCCTATGTCCGCGACGTCGTCCGGAAGCCGGTCATCCTGGTCTTCGATTCGATGAAGGACAAGGACATCCGGGGGATCGCCGGAGCCCTGTTCCCCTTGGCCCGGACGGTCATCCTGACAAGGGTTCCGATGGCCCGGGCGGCGGATCCGGATGAGGTGCTCCGCCGCTGGAAGGGGCGCCGGGACAATATCCTGACCGAGCCGGACGTCGG
The DNA here is from genome assembly GCA_963813235.1 of Candidatus Aminicenantota bacterium. GTDB lineage: Bacteria > Acidobacteriota > Aminicenantia > Aminicenantales > Saccharicenantaceae > JALHVH01. The sequence goes on from CAWEYF010000012.1 coordinate 217,684, forward strand.
GTCGGCCCTGGAACTGGCCAGGCGCCTCGCCGGGGCGCGGACGCCCATCCTGGCGGCGGGCTCCCTTTTCCTGGTCGGGGAGATTAAAAGGGCGCTTTCCAGAGGAAAGCCCTGATCCCCGGCGGGACGGGCGCAGCCGGGGGGTGAGTTGCTTTTTCGGCCTGAAAATGCTACATTTTTTCCGTTTCCAGACAGGAAAATGACATGTTGGCCATCGATCTTACGTTCATCGTCATCTTCTTCCTGGTCTGGGTCCTCGTCCTCGTCCTGACCCGCGTGTTCTTCAAACCCGTGGGCCGGATCCTGGAAAAACGGCAGAATCGCGAGTCTGCGGACAGGAAAGCGGCCCGGGAGGCCCTCGGGGCCTGCGAGCGGGATCTCCGCCGGATCGAGGAGGAGATCAAGGAGGCCCGGGCCTCCTCCGAACGGCTCAGGGAGGAGCTTGAGGCCCAGGCCCTCGGGGAAAAGGCGCGTCTCATCTCCGAGGTCCAGGTGGACGCCCGGGGCCGGATCGATAAGGCCAAGGCTGAGATCGAAGACCAGGTCCGCCGGCTCAAGGACCAGCTCGAGGGTGAAGCCGGGCGCCTGGCGGACAGTATCGAAAAGAAGGTCGCGCATTGAAGCTCGATAAGATCGGAACCGCTTCGGTCATCTTCCTCGCGCTCCTCTTTCTAGGGGCGAGCCCGGAGGAAGGCGGGCATGCGGCGTCCATGGGTTTTCTGGGAAAGGTCGTCAACTTCCTCATCCTCTTCGGCGGGCTGGGATTCCTCCTCCGCAAGCCCGTCCGGGCTCTCCTCGAAAAGCGTTCGGCGGACGTCAGGCGTACCCTCGACGAGGCTCAGGCCTCCCGGGTCGAGGCCGAGGAGAAGCGCGCTGCGGCCGGGACGAGGCTGGACGGCGTCGGCACCGAGATCGGGCGGATAAAGGCGGAGGCCGCGTCGCGCGGGCGGCTCGAGAAGGAACGGATCGCCCGCGCGGCCGACGAAGAGGGCGCCCGGCTCAGGGACCTCGCAGGAAAGGAGATCGACGCCCAAGCACGGACCGCCGTCCGGGAGCTCAGAGCTTTCGTCGCCGAAACCGTGACCTCGATCGCCCGGGAGAGGATCCGCAAAGGGCTGGGCCCGGGGGATCAGGCGGCGCTCGTCGACAAGTCCATCGAGAGGCTTTCCAAGCTGCATGAATAATCCCATTCTGGTCAGGAAGTATACCCAGGGGCTCGTCGCCGCCATGGCGGACGGGGCGGAGTTCTTCCGGGTCCTCGGAGAGCTCGAGGGGTTCGCGGGCCTGGTCGCGGACCGGGAAGACCTCCGCCGGGCTCTTGCGAACCCGTTCCTGAACACCCGCAAGAGGGCCGACATTGCCCGCGAGGTCCTCGAGAGGGCGGGCGCCGGGGCGAAGACCGTCCGTCTCATTCTCCTCCTCGCGGAGCACGGGCGGCTGGGGCTTCTGCCGGAGATCGCGGCGGGCGCTCCCGAGGCCTGGAACGAGCGGCGGGGGATCGCGACCCTCGAGGTCTCCTCGGTCGTCCCGCTGACGGTCGGCCAGAAGGTCCGCCTGGAAGCGGCCCTCGAACGCCTGGAGGGGAAGCCGGTGAGCCTGGGCTACCGGATCGACCCGGCGATCATCGGGGGCCTGGCCCTCCGGAAAGGAAACGTCGTCTACGACGTCTCGGTCGAGGGCGACCTCCTGAGGCTCAAGGAAAAAATCACGGAAGGGCAGTGACGACCATGGACATCAAAGCCGACGAGATCACGAGGATCATCCAGCGCCAGATCGAGGGCTATGAAAGCGACGTCGACATCCGGGAGGTCGGGACGGTGACCTCCGTCGGCGACGGGATCGCCCGGGTCCACGGTCTGGACCACGCGATGTACAACGAGCTTCTCGAGTTCCCCCAAGGGGTCTTCGGGATCGCCCTGAACCTGGAGGAGGAGAGCGTGGGGGCCGTCCTCCTCGCGGAGAGCTCCCTCGTCAGGGAGGGCGACGTGGTCAAAAGGACGCATAAGATCATGCAGGTCCCCGCCGGGCCGGCCCTCATCGGCCGCGTCGTCAATCCCCTGGGGAAGCCCTTGGACGGGAAGGGCCCCATCCGGACCGACATCTTCATGGCCATCGAACGGCTCGCCCCCGGCGTCGTAGAACGACTGCCGGTACGGGAGCCCCTCCAGACGGGCATCAAAGCGATCGACGCCATCATCCCCATCGGGCGCGGCCAGCGCGAGCTCATCATCGGCGACCGCCAGACCGGCAAGACCGTCATCGCCACCGACACTATCCTCAACCAGAAGGGCTCGGGCGTCATCTGCGTTTACGTTGCCATCGGGCAGAAGAACTCGACGATCGCCCAGATCGTCAAGAGCCTCGAGGACCATGGGGCCATGGAGTACACCATCGTCGTCGCGGCCTCGGCCAGCGACCCGTCGCCCCTCCAGTACCTGGCCCCCTATTCGGGCTGCGCCATCGGCGAGTACTTCCGGGACAACGGCGGGCACGCCCTCATCATCTATGACGACCTGTCGAAGCACGCCGCGGCGTACCGCGAGATCTCGCTTCTGCTGAGGCGCCCGCCGGGACGGGAGGCCTACCCGGGCGACGTCTTCTACCTTCACTCCCGGCTCCTCGAGCGGGCGGCCAAGCTCAACGACGAGCTGGGCGGCGGGTCCCTGACGGCCCTGCCGATCATCGAGACCCAGGCCGGGGACGTCTCGGGGTACATCCCGACCAACGTCATTTCCATCACCGACGGCCAGATCTACCTCGTGCCGGAGCTGTTCAACTCGGGGATCCGTCCCGCCATCGACGTCGGCATCTCGGTCTCCCGGGTCGGCGGAAACGCCCAGATCAAGGCCATGAAACAGGTCGCCGGAAAGCTCCGGCTCGACCTGACCCAGTACCGCGAGCTCCAGACGTTCGCCCAGTTCGGGACCGAGCTCGACAGAACGAGCCAGGCCCAGCTCGACAGGGGCGTGCGGCTGACCGAGATCCTCAAGCAGGACCAGTTCGTCCCGCTCCCGGTGGAGAAGCAGGTCCTCATCATCTACGCCGGGAACCGCGGGTTTCTCGATGCGTTCGCGCTCGACCGGATCAGGGGGTACGAAAAGAAACTCTTCGCGTTCGTCGAGGCGGAGCGTCCGGACCTTCTGACCCGGCTCGCCGCGCAAAAGCAGATCGACGCGTCCCTCGACGAGGATATCGGGGCGGCCCTGACCGAATTCGGCGCCCGGTTCCAGGCGGAAGCGAAATAGCATGCCCACGCTCATCAACCTCCGCCGGCGTATCCGGAGCGTCCGGAACAGCCAGCAGATCACCCAGGCGATGAAGACCGTCTCCATGGCCAAGTACAAGAAGGCCCAGAGGCTTGTCCTCGAATCGCGGCCGTACTGGCACGTCTTCCCCGAGATCGCCGCCCGGGTCGCCTCCCTTGCGGGGGGGGAGGGCCACCCTCTGCTCGCCGGGCGGAGGGAGATGAAGGCCGAGGTCGTCATCGTGACCTCGGACAAGGGGCTGGCGGGGGCCTTCAACGCCAATCTCCTGGCGAAGGCCCAGTCCTTCATCCGGGAAAAATCAGGGACGGCCGAGCCAGGGCTCGTCCTCGTGGGCAAGAAGGCCGTCAATGCGTTCCGGAGGAGCCGCCTCCGTGTCGACCGCGCCTACCCCGAACGGACGGACAAGCTCGGCCGGGAAGAGGTCCGGGAGCTCGCCGAGTTCTTGATGAGGCTCTACGCCCTCCACCGGACCGACTCGGTCTATATCGTCTACAACGAGTTCAAGTCCATCGTCGCTCCTCGCATCGTCGTCGACCGCCTGCTGCCGGTGGCCGTGCCTCCGGCCGCCGGCGCGGTCCGGGCCGCCGCCCCCGACTGGGAGCCCGAAGCCGCCAGGCTTGTCGCGGCGGTCCTGCCCCTCTACGTCGAAAGCCAGGTCCTCCACGCCCTCGGCGAGTCCCAGGCGGCCGAGCAGGCGGCCCGGATGATGGCCATGGATAACGCTACCAAGAACGCCGGGGACATCATCGCGGACCTCGTCCTCGTCCTGAACAAGATCCGGCAGGCGACGATCACCAAGGAACTGCTGGAGATCATGACCGCGGTCGACGCGCTGGCCAAATAGCCCATATGATCGGAGATTGAAATGGCGGAGACAAAAGGGAACATCGGCAAGGTCGTGCAGGTCATCGGGCCCGTCGTCGACGTGCTGTTCAAGGAATGCGAGCTGCCGACGATCCACACGGCTATCCGGATCACGAGCGAGGGGTTCGACGCCCCGACGCCGATCAACATCATCGTCGAGGTCGAACAGCACATCGGCGAGGACAAGGTCCGCTGCGTGTCCATGCATCCGACCGACGGCCTGTCCCGGGGCATGAAGGCGGTGAGCCTCGGGGTTCCGATCGAGGTCCCGGTGGGCGAGGCGACCCTCGGCCGCATCCTGAACGTCATCGGGGAGCCGATCGACCACATGGGCCCCGTGGTGACGGACAAGAAGTATTCCATCCACCGTGTCCCGCCGCCGCTCGAGGACCAGAGCACCCGACTCGAGGTTTTCGAGACCGGGATCAAGGTTATCGACCTCATCCAGCCCTTCCTCAAGGGCGGGAAGATCGGCCTATTCGGCGGGGCCGGCGTCGGGAAGACCATCATCATCCAGGAGCTCATCCACAACGTGGCCATGAAGCACGGCGGCGTTTCCGTCTTCGCCGGGGTCGGCGAGCGGACGCGCGAGGGGAACGACCTCTGGCTCGAGATGAAGGGCACGGGCGTCATCAACAAGACGACCCTGGTCTATGGCCAGATGACCGAGCCGCCCGGCGCGCGGCTGAGGGTCGGGCTGACCGCCCTGTCGATGGCCGAGTACTTCCGCGACGAGCTCGGCCAGGACATCCTCCTGTTCATCGATAACATCTTCCGGTTCGTCCAGGCGGGGTCCGAGGTCTCGGCCCTGCTGGGCCGGATGCCCTCGGCCGTCGGCTATCAGCCGAACCTGGCCACCGAGCTGGGCGAGCTCGAGGAACGGATCACCTCGACCAAGAAGGGGTCCATCACGTCGGTCCAGGCCATCTACGTCCCTGCCGACGACTTCACGGACCCCGCCCCGGCAACGACGTTCTCCCACCTCGATGCCACGACCAACCTCGACCGCGGGCTGACGGCGATGGGCATCTACCCGGCGGTCGACCCCTTGGCCTCTTTCTCCCGCATCCTCGACCCGAGGATCGTCGGCGAGGAGCACTACCGGGTCGCCCGCAGGGTCAAGGAGATCCTCCAACGGTACAAGGACCTCCAGGACATCATCGCCATCATGGGCATCGAGGAACTCTCCGAGGACGACAAGCTCGTCGTCGCCCGGGCCCGGAAGATCCAACGGTTCATGTCCCAGCCGTTCCATGTCGCCTCAGAATTCACGGGCCGGCCGGGGAGGTACGTGACGGTCGAGGAGACGATCCGCGGGTTCCGGGAGATCTCCGAGGGCGTCCACGACGACAAGCCCGAGCAGGCGTTCTACATGGCCGGGACCATCGAGGACGTCCTCGAGCGCACCGAGGAACTGAGGTCCTCATGATGATCCACCTCAAGGTCATTACGCCCCGGAGGCTGCTCGCCGATGCCGACGTGGACTCGATCTCCCTGCCGACCCTGGAAGGGGAGATCGGGGTCCTGCCGGGCCACCGCCCCCTGTATGCCACCCTCGGCCGGGGCGTGCTGTCGTTTCGGGCGAACGGCGACGCAGAAAGGTTCGCCGTCAACGGCGGGTTCGCCGAGGTCCGGCCGGATGAGGTGGTCGTCGTCACCGAAATGAGCGAAAATGAGCGCGGCGAGATCCCCGAATGACAGGGACGAGACCCTGGACCCCTTCTACCACGGACGTTTCCGCATCCTCCAGGGGAGGAAGGGGTACCGCTTCTCGGTGGACGCCCCGCTCCTCGCGGATTTCGTGAGGACGCACCGGTCCGACGAGCTCCTCGAGCTGGGAACGGGGAGCGGCGTCATTTCCATCCTGCTCAGCATCAAGCCGTTCGCACGCATCACGGCCGTTGAAGTCCAGGAGGGCCTGGCCGACCTGGCCCGGCGGAACGTCGCCCTCAACGGGCTCGAAGACCGGATCGAGGTCGTCCGGGCCGACTTCCGGACGTGGAACCCCGGCCGGAGGTTCGACGTGGTCTTCGCCAATCCGCCCTACATCCGCGGCGGGGCCGGCCGGCTCAGCGCGAGCGCGGAGAAGAGCGTCGCCAAGCATGAGATTAACGGCGACATTTTTGATATAATGCGGGCGACCCGGGCCTTTCTCAAGGGGGACGGCCGGGCCTATTTCGTCTATCCGGAAAAGCGGAGAAAGGATTTCGAGGACGCCGTGAACGCGCAGGGGTTCGGGATCGGGGCGGTGCGGCCCGTGCTCCCGCGGGAGGGCGAAGAGGCGAGCCTTTTCCTCGCGACGTGCGGCCCGGCGCCCTGGGACACGGTTCTCCTCCCGCCGCTCGTCCTCTACGGCCCGGACGGGCGGTACACCAGCGACGCGGAGGCCATCTTCTCGGGGAGGACGGCGGAATGAGCATCTTCGCGAACCTGAAGGCCGCATGGAACTACCGGGTCCTCATCCAGAACCTGGTCAGCCGGGAACTCAAGGCCCGTTATCGCGGTACCGTCCTCGGCTTCCTCTGGTCCTTCTTCAACCCCTTCTTGCTGATGACCGTCTACACGGTCGTCTTCGGCTTCATCATCCAGCCCCGCGACCCGGCCTTCGAGGGCTCCCCCTGGCTCTACGCCCTTTTCCTCTTCTGCGGAGTCCTGCCCTGGACCTGGTTCTCGTCGACCTCGCTCGAGTCGGCCAACGTCCTGATGATCAACGGGAACCTCATCAAGAAGATCCTCTTCCCGGCCGAGATCCTGCCCGTCGTCACCGTGACCAGCAACCTTGTCAACTTCCTCTTCGGCCTGCCCATCCTGCTCGTCTTCATCCCCCTCTTCGGCAAGCCCTTCACGCCCTACCTGCTTCTTCTCCCCGTGGTCATCCTCGTCCAGTACGTCTTCAGCCTCGGCTTCGGCCTGCTCATCTCTTCGCTGACCGTCCACTTCCGGGACATCAAGGACATCCTGTCGAACTTCCTGACCTTCTGGTTCTTCGCGACGCCCATCGTCTACCCCCTATCGTTCGGGTCCATCTCGAAGTCGGGCTTCCTGCGGACGCTCCTCAACCTCAACCCGATGACCCACATCATCGGGGGCTACCAGAGCTGCCTATTCTACGGGGAGCTCATCCATTGGAAGAAGCTCGGCGTGACGCTCCTCGCCGGCCTCCTCATGTTCTGGGCCGGGTACACCGTGTTCGACAGGCTCCGCGACTCCTTCCCGGAGGAAGTCTGAATGAACGCCATCGAGGTCGAGAACGTCTCCCGGGTCTACCAGAAGTACTCGTCCCGCCACCGGTTCCAGACCTTCAAGAGCGCCCTGGTCAAGGGCGATATCATCAAGTCGCATCCGGGCCGACGAGCTCGTGACCGCCCTCGACGACGTCAGCTTCATCGTCGAGAAGGGCCAGACCCTCGGCCTCATCGGCGAGAACGGATCGGGCAAGAGCACGATGCTCAAGATCGTGGCCGGGATCACCAAGCCGAGCTCGGGCCGGATCACGACGGCCGGGAAGGTCTCGGCCCTCATCGAACTCGGCGCCGGCTTCCACCCCGAGATCACCGGGCGGGAGAACGTCTTCATCAACGGCATCATGCTCGGGCTCTCGAAGAAGGAGATCACGGCGAAGTTCGATGAGATCGTCCGGTTCGCGGAGCTCGAGGACTTCATCGACGCCCCGGTCAAGACCTACAGCTCCGGGATGTATATGCGGCTCGGCTTCTCCGTGGCCATCAACGTCAATCCGGAGATCCTGCTCATCGACGAGGTCCTGGCCGTCGGGGACGCCTCCTTCATCCCCAAGTGCCTCGACCGGATCGACGACTTCCGCCGCCGGAAGAAGACCATCCTCTTCGTCAGCCACGACCTGGCCACGGTCGAGAAGATCTGCGACCGGGTCGTCTGGCTCAAGAACGGCCGCGTCGCGGCCGCGGGCGAGCCCAAGCGGATCGTCGACGCCTACCTCCAGGACATCGCCGAAAAGCAGGAGAAGGCCTTCGAGAAGAAGCACGACGGGGCGGGGCCGTCCGAGGACTACGGGGACGAACGGCGCGAGAACCGGTGGGGGAAACGGGAGATCGAGATCCGCAAGGTGACGCTCCGGAACCTTCAGGGCCAGCCAAAGCACGTCTTTTCGCCTGACGAGGGCCTGGTCGTCGAGATGGCCGTCGCGGCGCCCTCCCCGGCGTCGGATTTCGTCTTCGGGGTCGGGATCTTCAACTCCCAGGGCATCTCCTGCTACGGAACCAACACGCAGCTCGAGGACTGCGAGCCGGTGCGCATCGGGGCGAGGGGCGGGTCGAGTTCCGGATCGGAAAGCTCAACCTGATCAACGGGACGTACTACCTCGACGTGGCCGTGCATAAAAGGGACGGCTATCCCTATGACTATCACCGGAACCTCTATTCGTTCCTGGTCTCCTCCCCCCTCAAGGACGTCGGCGTCGCCCGCCTGCCGCACGAATGGACCTTCAGCCCGTCGATCGAGATCGCCGCCCCGGACAAGAAACAGCCTTGAGAGACCCCAAGATCAAGAGCCGCCGCGAGCTCCTCCCGATCCGGCGGGCGCTCAAGAGGAAGGGGATGACGGTCGTGTTCACGAACGGCTGTTTCGACCTCCTGCATGCCGGGCATGTCCGGCTCTTCCGCAAAGCCCGGGAGAAGGGGGACGTCCTCATCGTCGCCCTGAACACGGACGCCTCGGTCCGGAGGCTCAAGGGGCCGATGCGCCCCGTTTTTCCGCTCCGCGAGAGGCTTGAGATCGTGTCCGCGTTCGCCGACATCGACTACGTGACCTGGTTCGCGGAGCCGACACCCCGGAAGATCGTCGCCGAGCTCCTGCCCGACACCCTGGTCAAGGGCGGCGACTGGGGCCCCGACCGGGTCGTAGGCCGGGCCGAGGTCGAGGCCGCCGGAGGCAGGGTCGTCATCGTACCCTATCTCCGGGGCTATTCCAGTTCAAGCCTCATCGACAGGATCGAGGCCGCCGCCGCGGCCCGGCGTTGACAACGGCCTTTTCCAGGGTTATCTTTCCCCTCTCCCGATCCTTCAACGGGCCGAGGTTCGGAATCTTGCAGCCGGGGACCGCCCGTCAGGGCAGGGCACACTGGGCGATCCGCGGGAGCAAAACGGAGGGGGTCATCACGATCACGTATTCTGACGGCACCTCGAACCAGGTCCCGTACCGGGTCACGGGCGAGGACGGGGTCATCCTGTTCGACGGTATCAAGTTTGCTTACGCCGGTGCCCCGGAATGCGGAAACTAGGCCCGCGGGGCCGTTCATAGGAAAACGAGACAGGCGACTCCGAGCGCGACCAGATAATATCCGAAGTAATGGAGCTTGCCGCGGTCGACGAAGCCGAGCAGGAGCTTCAGGGCGAAGGCGCCGACGGCGAAGCTCACGGCGAACGCGGCGAGGAGAAGGCCGGGAGACAGGGACGCTTCGGACAAGCCCCCCAACTCGAGGAGCGCTGCCCCGAGGATAGCCGGAAGCCCCAGGAGAAAGGCAAACCGCCCGGCTTCCTTCCTTTCCGTCCCGAGAAGGATCGCGGTGCTGATCGTCGTCCCCGAACGGGACACGCCGGGAAGGATGGCCAGGGCCTGTGCGAATCCGATCGCGACCGCTTTCGGGGCGTCGAGCGGGGCGGTCGGCCGTTTCCGAACGGCGGAGGCGAAGAGGAAAGCTGCCGTCACGAAGAACAGGGCCCCCGTCGACCTGGGGTCAAGGAACATCCGCTCGAAGAAAGCTCTGAAGACCAGGCCCGCCGCTGCGGCCGGGATCGAGCCCAGGACCAGGAAGGCCGCGTAGCGGAGGGAGCGCCGCTTCCTCGCGACGTCCCGCGAGAAGAGGCCTTCGATGAGCTCCCGGATGTCGTTCCGGAAGACAAGGACGATGGCCGCCGCAGTCCCCAGATGGAGCGTCGCGTCGAGCAGGACGTTGTCCCGGTTCCAGGAAAGGAAGTGCTGGGCGATGACCAGGTGGCCGGACGAGGATACCGGCAGGAACTCGGTGATCCCCTGGATCAGGGCCAGCAGGGTGATCGTCAGGAGGCCCATAGGCGGATGATAGTCTTATCGCCGGACCTGTTCAAGGCTGGAAGCCTCCCCCGGCCGGAAGATGAGCGAACGCGCGAGATCAGAAACCCAAGGTCTTGAAACGGGCCTTTTCTTTCAGCTTCGTCATGAAGGCCGTGAAGGCCGCCTGCTGTTTCCCCTGCCTGAGTCGCGCTTCGATCTCGCCCTTGGCCTCGTCCAGGGGCCGGGTTTCCTTCTTGCGGTCGACGATCTGCAGGATGTGGAAGCCGTAGGTCGTTTCCACGATCCCGCTGATCTCCCCGACCGGAACGGAGAAGGCGGCGTCCTCGAAGGGCTTGACCATGGCCCCGCGGCCGAAATCCTTGTACAGGCCTCCGTTGTCCTTCGACCCCGGGTCCTCGGAGTACTGCTTGGCCAAGGCGGCGAAATCCTCGCCTGCCTTGGCCCTGGAGAGGATCTCCTCGATCTTCTTACGGGCCTCGGCCTTCTCGGCGTCCGTCTTCCCCTGCGTCAGGAGGAGGATGTGCCGGACCGATGCCGTCTTATCCTCTGCGTAGGCCTTGGCGATGTCCTCGGGCGCGACGGCGGCCTCCTTCGAGAGCGTGGACTCGAGAAACGCGTTGATGAGGAGCTGTTCCTCGATGCTTTTCTTGACATGTTCGGCATCGATCTCGCTTGCCTTCAGGGCATCGAGGAAGGCCTTCTCCCCGCCGGCCCGTTCCTGTTCGGCCTTCAAGGCCTTTTCCAGCTCGCCGGGAGCGGCGACGGCCTTGGCTTTTGCGGCCTCGGCAAGCAGGAGCTTCTTCTCGGCGAGTTGGACGGCGCTGCGCTCGATGACGGACTTCATCTGGGCGGGTTCGAGGTCCTTGAGCTGGGAGGCCCGGGTTCCCACGTTGTCCCGGATGGCTTGGAGGACCTCCCCGGTGGTGATATCGAACCCTTTGGTCTTGACGAGGACGTTGTTCGCCGCCGGGTCGAGCGAGGGGACTTTGGCCGAAAGGTCCTTGGCCAGCTGGTAGGCCGGCGTGCCTTCCTTGAGCCCGACGTTCTCGGCTTTCCGGGCGCAACCCGTGGCCAGGAATGCCAGGGCGAGGGTTAATGCCGCGGTTCTTTTCATCATTCTCTCCTTGATGCCGCTGGGTATGGATAGACAGTAAACCATATCGCGGGCCCAAATTCAATTGGCCCGCCCGGCGGTCGTTCGCGGACAACCAAGGACGCGATCGAATGCACGCAGACCCGGGCTGATGAAGGCCGCCCTGATCCCGGGGCCCCGCCGTCGAATGAAGGCTATCGCCGGGGTAAAGGATCGCTTATTTGGTTGTTACGACGGTCTCGTGATAGACGATGCCGCGCTCCTTGAGCCCGTCCAGCATGAACTTCACGCACTCGGGGACTTGGCCGATGGATTCGGGGGCCGAGACGCCCTTGCGGGAGAACAGGCCGCGGGAGATCATGCGGGCTGCCACCGTGGCCGTGTAGCCGGTCGTCCGGGCCATGGAATGGACGCCGGTCGCGTCGTCGTAGCGGTCGAACAGGTCGTAAGTCATGCAGACGGACCGTCCCTTCTTCTTGCCCTCGACGATGACCTTCATGACGGTGAGGTCGACCTCGCCCTCTTGGAGCTTCCATTTCGGGAAGAGGAGCTTTGCCGTGAAATCGACCGGGCGGATGCGGGCGCCCTTGATCTCGATCTCCCGGGTTTCGAAGAAACCCGTCTCCCGCAGGACGGCCATCTTGTCGATGTGGCCGGGGTAACGGAGGGTCTTCTCCTTCATGTTGGGGACGTTGAGGGTCTTGGCCAGGGTCCGCAGGCCGTCCGTGTTGAAGGCCTCAAGGGTCCCGATGACCGGGAAGTTCATGAGCTCGGGGTCGGACAGGGCGGGGCGGATGACCATCTGCCCGTTCTCGATGTAGCGCGCCGGCCGGACGTATTCCTCGATGACATCGGCCGGGGAGAAGACGGCCTTGTACTCGTAGGGCCACTCCCGGACCTCGGGCAGGCCGCCGACGTAGATCGTGATGCTCGCGGGCTCGTCGAGCTTCTGGCAGGCGTGGGCGGCGAGGATGTTGCTCATTCCGGGGGCGACGCCGCAGTCCACGACGGCGGTGACGCCGTTCTTCCGGGCGAGGGGGTCCAGTTCGAACGCGTCCTCGGGAAAGAACGCGATATCGACCACGGTCCTGCCGGCTTCGAGGACGGTCTGGAGGGTCCGGAAACCCATGAAGCCGGGCACGGCGCTGACGACCATGTCGTGCTTCCGGACGATTCTCCGGACGATCTTCGGGTCCGAAAGATCCTCCTGGACGGCCGTGACTCCCTTGACCTTCTTGACCCGGGCCAGTGCCTGGGCGTCGATATCGACGACGGTGACCTTGAAATTCTTGTCCTTGGCGAGGTCGAGGGCCATCGGGCCGCCGACCAGGCCCGAGCCTAATACGACGATCTTTTTCATAATGCCTCCTTCTGCGAATAGGGGGTGAGCCGCCGGGGGGATAGGGATGGGCCGAAAAGGGATTACAGCCCGCTGAAGAGGTTGACGTAGCCGACGAGGCGCGCGCCGATGTCTTCGGAGGCGCGAGGGACGCTTAAACGTGCGGTCGTCATGGCTTCATTGTAGAGGCCGGCCGGGGGCATGTCAATTCAAATCGCGGGACGCGCGAGGCAAGCGGGGTTGGAAGACGACTATTTCGCTTTCAGCGCGTCCCGGATCTCCCCGAGGCCGACCCCAAGGACCAACCTGGCGACGACGTCCAGGGCCCGCTCGTCGCCCTGGAAATGCATCGTCGTGTGGGAATGAACCAGGGATGCGCCGGGGGCCAGGGCCGCCGCGGGCGACGAGGATTCCAGTTCGTAGAAGGGGCCGAGCGGTTTCGTGCCGGGCGAGGCCGGGCCGTCGTTGTAGCTGTTGACGACGTCGCCGGCGTATGGGTCCTCTTGGATCCGCCACATCGAGTTGACGTATTCCCCGGCCCTTTCGGGGATGGTCAGGTGGACGATCGTCAGGACGCCCGCCGATGCGTCGTAGCTACCGGCGAAGGGAAGGGCACGGCGAGGCGGGATGCCGATCTTGCTCCGGCAGGTGCCGTCCCCGCTGAAAAAGAGGACCCCGTTGCCCACGACAAGCTTTTCCGCGGGGACCCTGCCGAAATAGGCGTCGTTGACGACGGGGCCGAGTTCCGCCTCGGGCCCCGGCTTGAAGGGGATGACGATGGTCGTCCGGGGCGACGGATTGAACATCCCGAGGATCCAAACCGAAAGGAGCCCGGTGTCCTTGACCCAGGGAGTCGTTCCCGTGTTCGTGATCCTGTTGTCGGACCGGAACGCGACCGCCCGGACCCCGGCCGGAACCGTGATGCCCAGTGCCGCTATGTCCGGGTCGCCCAGGAGTCCGATCGAGCGGTCGACCTCGAGATCGAAGACCGTGCCCGAGTAACTGACAAGGCGCATGATCTTCTTGAAGGCGATGCGGTCCGCCGACCTCGACGCGACCTCGAAAGCCCCTTCGTTGATGGGAGGGGGTGTGAACCAGTGCTCGAGGTCGAACGGTTCGCCCCGCTTGAAAAAGACCGAGAACTGGCCGCCCTCGGGCCCAAGCCAGAAGCGGTCCTCGCCGCCAAAGGCATTGATATGGGGGTTGTTCGCCTTCGAGGCGAGGAGCTCCCGGTTGATCCAGCCGAAGCTCAGCCCGCCCGGACCGCCGGCCGTGCTCGTCATGACCCGGCCCTGGAGGTCGGGATTCACGGCGACCAGGGCGGCGCCGTCCGTATTCGAAAGGACGACCACCCCCGTGTGTTTCTCGAGGAAGGCGACGTCATCCTTGAAAAGGACGCCCCGGGGGGGCGGGGCTTTCGCCGGCTTCGCGCAGGCGGCCGCCAGGATGAGGAGCGGAACGATGGTCAGGATCGAGTTCTTCATGAGGCCTCCAGGAGGCCATGATAGCCCAAAGGCCGCCGTTCCTCAATCCCAAGAAAAAAAGGTTCTTCTCCAGATTTCGGGAGGTTGTGCCCGGTGGAATTCCCGGCTCGGGGCGTGCCTTCCGGGGTTCGGAGGCCACCCCTTGACCCCAGACCCAGGAACCTGCGGGCAGGTTCCCCCATCGCAAGAGCGATGGGCCCCCTTCCCGACTGGGGTTTACGGGGCGGTCCTCCTCGCCCCGGGCAGGCTGCGTTTCCCCCTTCCGATGCTCCGGCGGGAGCCTTGCCGTCCCTATTCCCTTGGGCAACGGTTCCCGGAAATGGGAGAAGAACCAAAAAAAAGGCCCGCTCACCGGGACGGGCGCCCCGGGAAACGGGCCTTCTTTACTAAGGAGCCTTTTACGCTCTTGCTCGGGAGCGACGTTGGCAGCCGCTCTTGCAGTGCGAGACTCTCGGAACCAAGAAACGCTTCATGAGAGCTCCTTTCGTCAGGATATACCTATATCCTATAATAATAGTAGTATATTGTCAAGATGCGGGGCGCGGCCGGGCTGTCTCGATCAGCTTTTGGCCGAGCCATCGCCAGATCCCCCGGTTGAACGCGGTGCTCGGCGGCGTCCCCTCGAGGAGCCCCTTGAAGCTGAAGGGTGCATCGCCGGGGGATTGGCGGTGGACCGGATCGCCTTCCCAGAGCATCCGGTTCTCCGGGTGGAACTGGATGCCGAGGACATTGGGAAACTTCTCATGCGCGACGGCCTCGACGATCTTCCCGTCCATGGACGTGGCGATAACCTTGAGTCCCTTGCCCAGTTCTTTCAGCGCCTGGTGGTGGGAGCTGAGGATCCGCGGATGGTCGGCCGTGGCGAAGCCCATCTCCGAACAGAAGGTGCCGTGGCCTTCAAGCCGGATCTTGTGGAAGTTCTGGGGCATCAGTTCTTCCTGGGGGTAAAGCCGGGCATAGGGATTGTTGTGCCAAAGCTCGGGGTCGAGGGCGAGGATATCCTCGACGTCCGGTTTGCGATAGACCTCGGACCAGATGTCCTGGATGAGGGTCCCGCCCGTGGCGACGTTCAGGCTCTGGCAGCCCAGACAGATTCCCAGGACCGGGAAGCTGGGCTGGTCGTCGAGGAGCGCCTTGAACGCCGGGTCCTGGAGTCCGCCCAGGAGGTGAAACATCGCGGAGATCTCGAAACGATGGCGAACGGGGTCCTCGATCGCGGTCAGGAGGCTCGTCCGTTCCTTGTAGATGGAAGGCGGTATGTCGGGGCCGCCGAAGAATATGATGCCGTCAGAAGCCCGGAAGATCCTTTCGTACTCGGGAGTGCAGGCGTTCGTCCTGAAGAGGGCGTCTTCGGGGACATCCGCCGAGACGGTGTGGAAGCGGAACCAGTCGATACCGTTCTCGCGGACATAGGCGCGGGCTTCCCCGTAGTCCGTCGCTTCCCGGGCGTGATGGACGCCGACGACGACGAGCCCCGGAACATCCAGGGCTCCCGTCTTTCTCAGGGCCTCGAGGTTCCGGATCGTCCAGACGGAAGGATTGAAGACGGTGAGCCTCACGCCGTCGTGCTTGACGGGGGCCGTGTCGAAGAAGCGTTCCGGCGCCTGGGCGCCGAGGAGCGCCGAAACGGCGAGGATGCCGAGAGCGAAGCCCGCGGTTTTCTTGAACCCGGTCGGTTTCATCGTTCCCTCCTGGATCGGTTCGTCGTACGGGATTCCGCCGACGCGGGAATTATATCGGCCCGGCGGGGCTTTGACAACATGATATAATGACGCTCCGGAAAGATTCGAAGCGGACTTTGTTTTGAGCACGATGCAAGACGAATTCTACGCCGGCCACCGAGCCGCCGAGACGCCGCGTTTTGCCGCCATCGAAGGCCGCCGCCTCGAGGTTCGCGAGGTGCTGGACAGGAAACGGACGTTCGATCCGAAGACGGGCGAGGTCACGGACCGCTTCCGATGCCGTCTCGAGGACGGCCGGATCGTGGATATTGCTGCCCCGACGCCGTGATCCATAATTCGGCCCGCGCCGCCTCTGTTTGAGATTCCGGAACCCTCCCATCGAACTTTTTGGGCCGGCTGTTCGTTAACATCATGAGGATAAAGCTGCACCCATGAGCCTGTCGGGTTCGAAACGAACGCTTCTTTCGGTGACGGGCGTCGGAGTCCTCGCATGGCTGGCGTTTGGGGCCGTCTTCGCCGAGACCCGGGAAACCCTCGAGATCCCCAGGCTGGCGACGGCCCCGAAGATCGACGGCGTCCTGGACGAACCCGTCTGGGCGGCCGGGGCGCTCAAGATCGAGGACTTCGTCCAGCTCACGCCCAAGGAGAACGGGGTGCCGTCGGAACGGACCATCACCTATCTGGGCCACGACGCGAAAAATCTGTATATCGGGTACCGTTGTTTCGATACCCAGCCCCGCAAGATCCGCTGTTCCATCACCAGCCGCGACAATATCATCGACGACGACTGGATGTGCCTGTTCCTCGACACGTTCAACGAGAAGCGCAGGGCGTTCACGTTCATCCTAAACCCGGCCGGGATCCAGTTCGACGGCATGCGGACCGAGGGCGGCGGCAATGACAACATCGACGACAGCTGGGACACGGTTTTCACGTCCGACGGCCGGATCGACGACCAGGGCTACACCATCGAGGCGGCCATTCCCTTCAAGAGCTTCCGCTTCCCGGACAGCGAGGATAAGTTATGGAATATCGTCCTCGCCCGGAACCTCCCCCGGACGGGGGAGGTCATCGTCTGGCCGTCCGTTTCGAGGGAGATCCCCGGGCTCCTCTCGCAGGGCGCGCCGTTCCTCGTCCGCGGGAAGGTCGAGAAGGGGAAGAACCTGGAGATCATGCCCGTCCTGACCGCCCTGAAAAGGGAGGGCGACAAGCTCGACCTCGAGCCGGGCGTGAACCTCAAGTACGGAATCAACTCCGATATGACTCTGGACCTCACCGCCAACCCGGACTTCAGCCATATCGAAGCCGACGCTCCCCAGATCGACGTTAACTTGAGATACGCCCTCCGTTACCAGGAGAAGCGGCCCTTTTTCCTCGAGGGCATGGAGCTTTTCCAGTACCCCGAGATCGAGATGGTCTACACGCGCCGCATCATCGACCCGGCCTGGGGCGTCAAGCTTTCCGGCAAGACAGGGCGGATCGCCTACGGCCTCCTCTCCGCCTATGATCTGCATCCCTCCGAGAGCCTCTGGGACGTCCATGACGGCGGGAGCGACCCCGAAGAACGATAAGGCCCTGTTCAATATCGTCCGGCTGAAGGCCGACGTCTTCAAGGAATCCTACCTGGGCTTTTCCTTGGCCGACAAGGAGATCGATGGCTCCTGGAACAGGGTCGCCGGCTTCGATGGCCAGTTCCGTTTCAACGACAAATGGTTCTTTACGTTCCAGGCCATGGGGTCGAAGAGCCGGGACGACGGCCGGGAGACGACCTTTGCCCCCGCCCTCTATGCGGACGCCTACTATTTCTCGAAATATTGGGGAGGCGGGGCCTATTGGAAATCCCTGCACCCGGACTTCGAAGCCTCCTCGGGCTTCGTCAACCGCGTCGATTACCGGACCGCCGGCGCCTATGTGTTCTTCACGTTCTACCCGGACAAGCCGTTCCTCAATCGCGTCAACTTGAACTTTCAGGCCGGGCAGAGGGATGCCTATTTCTCCGATACGGTCCAGGACCGCTGGTTCCAGTCCCGGGTCTCCTTTCGCTTCACGGAGTTCAACCAGCTGGATGCCATCCTGCAAACGGGCATGGAGCGGTTCGCAGACATCGCGTTCAACAAGACGACCCTCGAGGTCCAATCCCAGTTCAGCATCATCCGTTGGCTCCCCTTTAATTTCTTTTTCTGGACGGGGGATGCCATAAATTACGACCCGGATGATCCATTCCTCGGCTATAGCAACCAGTACGGCCTCTCCCTGAACTTCAAGCCGAGCCGCCGACTCCAGCTCGGAACCGACTTCAGCAAGGAAACCTTCTGGACGAAGTGGGGAGGGGAACGGCTCTGGGACTACAACGTCGTCCGGCTTCGGACGACCTGCCAGGCTTCGAAGAAGCTCGCCCTCAGGGCCATCCTCGACTACAACCACTTCTACAAGCAGATCTTCGGAAGCGTCCTGGCAAGCTACGTCGTCGGGCCGGGGACGCTGATCTACGCGGGATTCGACAGCAACTACGACCGGAACGTCTTCCGCCGGTACGACCGAAAGAACTACAGCGTCTACTTCAAGTTCTCCTACTGGCTGAGGATCTAGCGGGAAAATGGACGGGGCCGGGCGAATGGTCTAAAATGTCCGGGTGAGCCTGGGTTTTCTGTTCGATACGCCGGAGTTCGAGGAAGTCCTCGAGGCCGTCCGGCGCGGGGACAAAGGGATCCGGATCGCCGGCGTCACGGACGCCGCCAAACCCTATCTTCTGGCTTGTTTCGCCCTGAAGCTCGGGGGGCGGATGGTGTGCGTGCGCCCTCCTTCCCGGGACCTCTCCCCCCTTGAAGAGGAATGCCGGTTCTTCTTGGGCCAATTCCACTCGACGCTCGGGACGGGCGTCCTTCCGTCGCTCTCCGACGACCCGTACCTTGAGATCCCCCCTTCCCTCGAAGCGGTATCTTCGAGGATGCGATTCCTTTACGAGGCCCGGTCGGGGAAGCCCTCCCTGGTCCTAACGAATCCGTTCGGGCTCCTGAAACCCCTCCCTTGTCCCGAGGACCTGGAGCGCTCGTTCCTGAAGCTTGAGGTCGGGGAAAAGGCGGACCGCGACACCCTCCTCCGAACCTTCGCCGAGTACGGGTATTCGCGTGAGGACATCATCGCTTCGCCCGGAGAATATGCCTGGCGCGGCGGCATCGTGGACGTTTTCTCGCCCTGGCAGGCGAACCCCGTCCGGATCGAGTTCGGCGCCGACGCCGTGGCCTCGCTCAGGGAATTCGATACGGGAACCCAGCGCTCGCTCCGCCGGCTGGACCGGGCCCTCGTGCCCTCCCTCCGCGAGTTCCCCGGAACCCCCGAGTTCCTCGAAGCCTGGGTCCGGCGCGCCCGCAAGGCCGGCGGGGAGGCCCGGAAGGACCTCGAGGAAAAGATCCGCTTCCTCGAGGGAGGCGAAGATCTTCCGTCATTCGTCTATTCGTCCCTCCTCGACGCGGACCGGTTCGTCCCGTTCACCCGGTATCTCGAAGGCTCCGTCTTCGTCCTCGACGACCGGGACGAGATCGAGAGGGAATGGGAAAGGGCCATGGAAGAGCTCGCGGGCCATCACGGCGAGCTGGCGGGGAGCCGGGCCTTTGCCCTTCCGCCCGGGACGATCTACCCGCCTGCCCTCTGGAAGGCCGTTTCCCGGGACGCCCTCCTCCTCCAGGAACTGGGCGCCGAGCCGGGCCGGAGGACGGTCTCGTTCGCCTTCCAGCCGGTCCCGAAGTTCGAGAACAAGATCACGTTCTTCCTGGAATACCTGAAGAAGCTCCAGCGGGAACGGGACCTTTGTTACGTCTATCTCTCCAACCCGGGCACCCGACAGAGGCTGGCCGCCCTGCTCGAGGAAAGCGGCATCCCGGCGGTTGAGTCCTCCGATCCCCGCGCCGTCCCGAAGAGCGGCGAGGTCAGCCTTCTCCTCGGCGGCCTGGGCGAAGGATTCGCCTATCCGCGGGCCAAGGTCATCGTCTTTGCCGAGCGGGACATCTTCACCGAAGAGAAGGTCCTCGTCCATCGCGTTTCCCGGAAGCCTTTCTTCTCCCAGTTCCAGGACCTCGAAAGCGGCGACCTCGTCGTCCACACGGATTACGGCATCGGCGTCTTCCACGGCCTGCGGCGGGTTGAGGTCGACGGAAGGCCCCGGGAATTCATCGAGCTCCTCTACCGCGATGGGGACAAGCTGCTCGTCCCTGTCGAGGACCTGAACCTCGTCCAGAAGTTCTCCAAGGTCGGCGACGCCGTGACCCCCCTCGACAAGCTGGGGACGATCACGTGGCAGAAGACCAAGGCCCGGACCAGGAAGGCCGTCGAAGCGATCGCCCGGGAGCTCCTCGAGCTCTACGCACGGAGGAAGTCCGTGCGGGGCATCTCGTTCAGCCCCGAAGGCCAGTGGGGGACGGAGTTCGAGAAGATCTTCGAGTACGAGGAGACGGAGGACCAGCTAAAGTCCATCCGTGAGATCATGAAGGACATGGAGTCGGAAACCCCCATGGACCGCCTGCTCTGCGGCGACGTCGGCTACGGGAAGACCGAGGTCGCGATGCGAGCCGCTTTCAAGGCCGTGATGGACGGGAAGCAGGTCGCCGTCCTCTGCCCGACAACGGTCCTGGCGAGTCAGCACCTCAAGACCTTCAAGGCCCGGATGGTCCTTTTCCCGGTGCGCGTCGAGGGGCTGACCCGGCTCCAATCCCGGATCGAGCAGAAGGTCATCCTCGGGGACGTCGGAAAAGGGTTCGTCGACATCCTCGTCGGGACGCATCGGATCCTGTCCCAGGACGTCGTCTTCAAGGACCTCGGTCTCCTCATCGTCGATGAGGAGCAGAGGTTCGGCGTCAGCCACAAGGAGAGGATCAAGAGCCTCCGGGCGAATATCGATGTCCTGACCCTGACGGCAACACCGATCCCACGGACCCTCAACATGTCCTTGACGGGGCTCAGGGACATCAGCCTGATCGAGACCCCGCCCCGGGACCGGTTGTCCGTCCACACCGTCGTGACCCCGTGGAACGCCAAGCTCGTGGCCTCGGCCGTCCGCCAGGAGCTCAACCGTGGGGGGCAGGCCTACTACGTCCACAATCGGATCGAGGACATCGACCGGGTGGGCCGCCTCGTGGAGAAGCTCGTTCCGCAGGCCCGGGTCGTCACGATCCACGGCCAGATGCCCGGCGCCGCGCTCGAGAAGCGGATGATGGCGTTCATCGCCCGCGAATACAACGTCCTCGTCTCCACGACGATCATCGAGAACGGCATCGACATCCCCCTGGTCAACACCCTGATCGTCGACCGGGCCGACCTCTTCGGGCTGGCCCAGCTCTACCAACTGCGGGGCCGGGTGGGCCGCTCCTCCCGCCAGGCCACCGCTTATTTCCTCGTGCCCCAGCTGACGGAGCTCACACCGCTCGCTCGGGAGCGGCTCAAGGCCCTCAAGGAGTTCTCGGAGCTGGGTTCCGGGTTCCGGCTGGCGGCCAAGGACCTCGAGATCCGCGGCGCCGGCAACCTCCTCGGCCACCGGCAGAGCGGGACCATCGAGGCGGTCGGATACGAATATTTCATGCACCTGCTTGACCAGGCCATCAGGCAGCAGAAGGGGGAAGCGGTCGAGGAGATCAAGACGGAGATCAACCTCAAGGCCGATATCCGGGTGCCCGAGGACTACCTCCCGCAGGTGAACCTCCGGCTCAACTTGTACAAGCGGCTATCGTCCATCGAGGATTTGGGCGAGATCGACCGGATCCGGGGCGAAATCCGGGACAGGTTCGGAGACCTCCCGGCAAGCGTCGGGAACCTTATGCGCTACGGCGCGATCAAATTCCTGGCGGCCCGGCTCAGGATCGAATCGCTGGACCGGACGGGCGACAGGCTCGTCTTCAAGTTCAACCCGGCCACGGGTGTGGACCTCGCCCGCATCCCGGCCCTCCTCAAGAACCACCGAGGGTCGATGACCCCGCAGGGAGTTATGGCCCTGACCGTCGTCGCGGCGTCGGACACGGACTTCCTGGAGGCAACCATCGGCATCTTGAAGGAGTTGACCGGATATACTACAATGAATTGAATATAAAAAAGATGAGAGCCCCCATTCTCAGAACCTCACCGCCCGCCGCCCTCGCGGCGATCCTCGTGGTCGCCTGCTTCGGCGCCTGCGGAAACCGGGGGAAGATCGCGGACAGGATCATCCTGGACGTCGAAGGAACGGCCTTTCTCAATTCCGACCTGGACCGTTACATTCTGGACAATGCAGGGAAGGGCGAGCTCTCTCCCGCTTCACTGAGCCGCCTCTACGACAGGTTCGTCGAGGAAAGGCTCCTCCTCGCGGCGGCGCGCCGGCAGGGGGTGACGCTGACATCCGAAGAGGAGACGGCCTATCGGAGGAAACTCTCCGGCGAGATCCCGCCCGGTGAGCCCGGCCCCGGGATGCCCGGCGACACGCGCCTGTTCGACAGGCCGCTCATCGAAAAATATTCCTACCGGTTCCTCGGAGGCCTCGGCGTCCGGGACGACGAGGTCCATGCCTTCTACGAGGAGCACAAGAGAGACTTCTTGGTTCCCGAACGGGTGCGGGTGAGCCAGATCCTCCTCGAGACCGAGAATAAAGCCGTGGATGTCCTCCGGAGGCTCCGGGACGCCCCGGAAGAAGAATTCCGCAGGATCGCCCGGCAGGAATCGGTCGGCCCCGAAGCCTTCAAAGGGGGGGCCATGGGGGTCTTCAGGGCCGGCGACCTTCCTTTCGAGATGGAGAAGGTGGTGTTCTCCCTCGGAGAGGGCCGCCTCAGCCCCGTCATCGAATCGTCATACGGTTACCACATATTCCGGGTGGACCGGAGGCTTCCGCCCCAACTCCTCCCGGAGGCGGAAGCGGCCCCGTCCATCCGCCTCAAGGTCCTGGACGCCAAGGTCAAGGACGCCCTGGCCGCGCACCTGGAAGAGCTCAGGGGGACCCTCTCCTGGAGCCCCCACCCCGATAGATTACCCTTCGTTTATCAAAGGAATGTCCCATGAGAAAAAGAATCGCCATCTTCGCCCTCGTCGGGCTCGCCGCCGTTCTGGCGCCGGCCGTTGGGCAGGTCGTTGAAGAGATCGTCGCGGTCGTCAACGACGACGTCATCACCCTGAGCCAATACAAGGAACAATTCGATTCCACCGTCCAGCAGCTCCGGTCCGCTTTTCAGGGGGAGGAGTATGAGAAGCAGTACCAGATGCTGAAGAACGAAATGCTGAACATGATGATCACCGACCTCCTCCTCATGCAGCAGGCCAAGGAGAAGAACCTCAACGTTTCCGAACAGGTCAAGATGGCCGTCGACAACATCAAGAAGGAGAACAACATCGAGTCCGACGACGACCTGAAAAGGGGCCTCCAGCAGCAGGGCCTGGATTACGCCCAGTGGGTCAAGCAGCTCGAGGACAACATGCTGAAGCAGGCCACCGTCTATTCCGAGGTGGACCGGACGATCGTCCTGGACGATTCCGAGGTCGTCGGATACTACAAGCTCCATCCCGAGGAGTTCACGGAGCCCGAAGAATACCACGTCCGCGCGATCTATCTATCCGCGGAGGGGAAAGCCCCGGCGGCCCTGGAGGAGGCGCGGAAGCTCATCTCCGGCAAGGTCAAGGCCGGAGAGCCATTCAACGCGCTGGCCAAAGAATACTCGGACGGTCCGGCGAAGGAAGCTGAGGGGGACCTCGGCCGGTTCCGGAAGGGCGAATTGGACAAGACCCTCGAACAGTCCGTGGCCAAGCTCAAGGCGGGAGAGTCGGGCGACTGGGTCGAGACGAAGAACGGCTGGTACCTCCTGAAGCTCGAGGAGAAGAAGGACAGCCGGCTGAAGACGTTCGAAGAGGTCAAGAAAGACGTCGAGGAGAGGCTCTACTCCGAGAAGAAGCAGAAGAAGCTCGATGAGTACCTGAAGACTCTCAGGGAGAAGAGCTACATCAAAATCCTGAAACCGAACCCCTTGGACCTGTAGGTCAGGTGACCAGGACGGCGGCCGCGATGGTCGTCGTCCACAGGCCCGGGCTTCCGGCGGCGGTCTGGGTGATGCTTCGGGCCATTACGGACATCGTCCCCGAGAGACGATAGGTGTTTCCCTTTTTCCGGTGTCCGTCGAGCTTCCGCCCGAGCTTCGTCGCGAGCATCTCGACCGCAAGGTTCTCCGTGTACCGCCCCGCTTCCGCCTCCGCTTGTCCGTAGCTGTCATGTTCGGCCAGGTATCCGTAGGATATCCCGTTCTCGGGGATAGCCATCCCGATCGAGGCTGAGATCAGGCGGTGGGCCTCGTCGGTCGCGTTCTCGCTCATCACCAAGAAGACGATCTGCCCCGGCTTGAGAAGCTTCAGGCCCTCCTCCCGGGATACGAGCTTGCATCCGGGGGGAAATATGCTCGAGACCCTGACCAGATTGAAAGGGTTGATGCCCGCATCCCTCAGCGCGATCTCGAAACTGACAAGCTTTTCCTTGTGTTGTCCTCTTCCCCGGGTCAGGAAGATCTTGGCGGGCAGGATGATGCTCATTCGGTCCGGCCCGTCTCTTCCTTCTTGATGTCGACGGGGGCAGGCTCGACGAAATCGATCGTCCGGGAAATGTCCCATTCCCCGAGGAGGACGAACTGGGAGCCCTTCGATCGGGCGAAGAGCTTGACCTCCGCGGGCTTCCACTGGACGTTTTCCTTGAATGAGGCGACGGTCTTGCCTTCGACACCGAAGTTGCTCTTCAGGGTGATGATTTCGCTCGCTTCGCCCGGATTCACGGGCTTGCCGCGGATGGCGGCCAAGAAGTTGTCCCCCAGGTTCTCGGGGTCCCCCTTGAACTTGAAGATGGCGTTGAAATTGACGTGCTCTAGGGGCTTGGTGCCGACGTTCTTGACCCGGAACGACACGACGGGAACGAGGATGAGCCTGGGGGGCCAGGGCTGGTAGTACTTGGAGACCCATTTGGTTTCGACGTCCGTCACCTGGATGGACGCTTTCAGCTCATCGGACGGGACGGACTTGCAGGAATACATGAAAAGGGCGGCGAGGACGCTCGCCGTCATCAGACATACGCTTGCGGTCTTTTTCATGGCGATCCTCCTGTCGGTCAGGCTTAATATAATGGATGGAGGGGACGAATTCAAGCCGGGGGGTTCCGTCCCGGACTAACGGCGGGCCATCTCGGACGCGAAGACAGCTTTGAGCCGGAAGCTTCCGAGCAAACCGAAATTCTCTTTCAGCGCCCGCAGGGTTTCCGGGAACGGGTGGCAGATGCCGACGGCCCGCCCGTCCCGACGGGCGATCCGGAAGAGCTCGAGCAGGCGTTGCCTGATCCGCCCGGTGTCGCCGTCGGCGTCGAGGAAGACCTGGCGGGAGGCCGCGGGAATGCCCATGCCCACGGCCACGTCATAAGCAACGGAATCCCTGCTTGTCCGGCTGTCCAGGAAAAAGAGCCCCCGTTCTCTGATCGGCTGCAGGATCACCCGCATCATCGCCGTGTCGGCCGTTACTTTGGACCCCATGTGATTGTTAACGCCCCGGGCGTACGGGATCCGGTCGAGTTCCTCGGTCATGAGCGACCGGACCTCCGCGTCTCCCATCCCGGACCGGATCAGGCCCTGCGTGGCTGTCTCGGAGCCGTTGCCGCTCAGGGATTCGAGCGGGAGGTGGAGGAGGACCTCAAGACCCTTTTCATGAGCCTTGCGGGCGGTTTCGAGGGCATAGGGGCTGTAAGGGAGGATGGCGACCGTCACGGACTCGCCCAGGCCCAGGAGATCATCCAGCGCTTCCAAGCTGTTCCCCATGTCGTCCACAACCAGGGCGACCCTGCCCGCCGGGGCGGAGGGCTTGACCGAGGGTGGTTCCTTGACGGGTGCGATCGCCTTCGGAACCGCGGGGATCTCCGGTTTCGCCGTTTCGGGCGTCGGCTTGACGGCGGGGAGGGCGGCCGCCGGCCGTGCCTCCGGGGTCTTCTTTTCGCGGCCACCGGTGAAAATATAGGACCTCTCGCCCCTCGTCCAGCTTCTGTGGTCGAGGATGAGCGTCGCGGAGACCGCCAGCCCGCAGAGGACCCAGACGATGAGCTTGTAGACAGGCCAATGGGAAAACCCTTTCGGCAGGAGCCGCTTTCTCATGGGGTCAGTGTTTGGCGAGGAGGGCCGAGGTTCTCTTGACGAAAGCGGCGGTGCCCTGGTCCCCCGCGTCGAGACGGTCGTCCGGGGTCACGCCTTCTTCCCAGAGCTTCTTTCCCGAAGCGAGGGTGAAGACACTCGACGTGACGAGGACGGAGCTGTCGTCCCCGAGGGGGAAGAGCTCTTGCCTGGAAACGAGCCCCGGCGTCGGGGTGCCGATGACCTTGACCTTCCGGGTCTCTTGCAGGACCGCGGCGACGAGCTCGGCCGGCCCCATGGTCGCGCCGTTGACCCATACGGCGGCAGGGAGCCGGTCCAGTTCGGGGGCGGCCGCGCAGGCAAGGGATTCTTTGATCCCGCCCTTCTTTTCGAAGTCGCCGATCTTCGGTGACCGAACGAAGACGTTGAGGAGCTTCCGGGCTTCCTCGATCTCGCCCTCGGAACAGTTTCTGAGGTCCAGGATGTAAGGGGCCTTCCGGGCCTTAAGGAGCGGCACGACCCTGGTCCCGATGTCGTCGACGCATGGGGCATAAAGGCCGTGGACCTCGAGGACGGCGAAGGCGCCTTGCGCCGCGTACGCGAATGACTCCGGGAAGATCACGGCCCGGGTGACCGTGAACTCCAGGGTCTGGTCCTCTCGGAGGACCTTGAGGCCGACCGGCTTCTGTTCGAAATCCTTGAGGTAAAGATTGGCTTCTATGGAGCTCATGTCGAGAGTGCCCCGGGCGTCCATGGCGCTGATGGTATCGCCGAGCCGGACCCCGGCCTTTTCGGCGGGAGAGCCATCCACTAGACCCGCGACCTGAGGGAACAACCCATGGGACTTTTTGAAGAGCACGACGCCGATGTCGGCCCAGCGGGAATCCCGCCGGAGATACTTGGCCGTGGCGTCGCGGCCGAAATAGCTCGAGACAGGGTCGAGGGAATCGATGAGGCCCCGGCTTGCCCCCTCCATCGTCCGGGCCGCGTCCCGCTCTTCGATGTAGTCGTTCTTGACCAGACGCGCAACGGAGCCCAGCAGGTCGAATCCCTCGAAGGACGGCCGCTGGGGGACGCCGGGGAAGAATCTCTTCTCTAGGATGAAGAAGAGGCATAGCCCGGCGCAGGCCGTGAGGACGATGAGTCGGAGGCGAGGGGATCTCATGGTTTTAAACAATGCATTGTATCACCTTCGCCTGAGCCATTTCAAGGGATCGAGGGCCTTTGTCTTGAACCGGATCTCAAAATAGAGGCATTCCCCCTTGAGGGAACCGGAATCCCCTGACAGGGCGACAGGCTGCCCTGCCTGGACAGCATCTCCCTTGGCGGCCAGGAACTCGGAACAATGGCCGTAGAGGGTGTAATAGGCCAGGCCGTGGTCGATGATGAGCAGGTTGCCGTACCCCTCGAAAGAGTCCGCAAAGACGACCCGGCCCGGATGGACGGCCAGAACGCGGGCCCTCTCTTCCTTCGGAGCGATCTCGACGCCGCTATTCGTAGTGATCGTGTTGAACCGGGGGTGCTTCTGGGGCCCGAAAGGGGTGATGATCCTTCCCGAAACGGGCCAGGCGAGCTTCCCCTTCTTCTCGTAGAGGGGGACGAACGGGTAGGGGAGTTCGTACTTTTCGTCGACGATCCTCTTCATCAGGGCCTGGAGCTGACGACCGCTCTCCGCGAGCTCCTCGAGGGCCTGGGCGTAGGATTTCTTGTTGCGCTGGATGCCGTCGACGAGCTCCCGGTTCTTCCGTTCCTCGGCCTCGAGCTCCTTCTTTTTCTCTCCGGCCGCCCGGAGGAGGCGGGCGATCTCGCCCTTCTTGACTTTCAGTTTGGCTTCGGCCGCGCCAAGCTCGGCGAGGGAAGCCAGGTAGCGCGCGACGATATCGTTCTGGTAACGGGCGAGGAAGGCCAGATTCTTGCTCTCGGCGAGGAAGGCCTCGATGTTTTCGGACCGCAGGACGAATTGAAGGAGGTCGAACCGCCCGAACTTATAGAGCGTCACAAGGGTTCTCTCGATCGAGCGCCTCTCGGACTCGAGCGCGGCCCGCCGGAACACGATCTCCTTCCTGAGGGCCTCGAGTTCGCCCTCCGTCCGTTCGACGTCGACCGCGCCGGCCGCCAGCTCCGCGCGGATCAGCCGCTTCCTGAGGCCGATCCGCTCGAGCGCGGACAGGACGGACGATTCCTGCTTCTCCTCGTTGGCGAGCTTTGTCCTGAGGTCCCGGATCTGCGCGTTGATCTTCGCGATGCGGGCCTCGAAGTCGGAAACGTCCCGCTGGAGGGCGGGTCCCGGGTTCGCGACGATGACGAGCAGGCCGAGGCCGAGTGCCTGGAACGGGAGGCGCGCGTTCATTTCCTGGAAGCGTAGATGATCCCGCCGACCCCCCCCAGGATCAGCCTGAAGCCCACGTCCACGAGGGAGAAGGCGACGGCCGTCCCTGCGGGGATGAGGTAGTACCTGAAGATCTCGACGGTCGATCCCTCCCGGAGGCCCAGGCCGTTGATGGTCACAGGGATGGCCTGGACGAGGAGGACGATGGGGACGAAAATGAAGTAGTCCGGAAACCCGATGTCGAGCCGGAAGGCCTTGCCGATGAGGAAGAAATAGAAAACGACGTTGGCCTGGAGGACCAGGGCCCAGAAGGTGGCCCGAAGGAACGGGCCTTTGTGGTGTCGGTAATCGAGGATGACGGCGCGGAAGGCGAGGACCTTTTCTTTCGGGGCCAGGAGGCGCTTTCCGACGGGGAGCCCCCGGAGGATGCGCTCCGCGAAGGGCGTGAGGAACAGGGCCGCCAAGGCCAGGCCCGTGAGCCCCACGGCGAGCGCCGCCCATATGACCGGAACGTCGTTGGCCATGTCCAGCCTGAAGAGCGAGCCGAAGAGGGCGAAAAGGAACAGGACGATGATCCCGGTGGCCCGTTCGACGACGACGACGGCCGACGACCGAACCAGGGACCGCGAATACCGGGAACCGTCCCAGATGCGCACGATGTCGCCCCCATAGCTTGATGGAAGGAAGTTGCTGAAGAACATCCCTACGAGGTAGGATCTCATGAGGTAGCCGAGGGGGATCTCGTCCCCCTGGGCCCTTGCCAGGATCTGCCATCGGTAAGCGCTCGCGAGGATCCCGACGGAATGGAGCGAGAAGGCCACGGCGAGCCAGCCGAGGCCGACCGTTCGCAAGACTCCCAAAATGTCCCGGACCGGTGCTTTATAGATGAGGATGAGGGCCAGGACGGAGGCGCTAAAGACGATCTTGAGGACCAGGAGGAGGGTTCGCCTCCGCGAGGGAGGCCTTCGTTCCGGTAGCGGATTCATAGAAACAATTCTTACCATAAATCTGCGGGAACCGCAAAAATGGGGTTGCCCGGCGAAAGCGGCCGGCCTCTTGACTTCGGCCGTTGTTTTGCCCAATCTGAGTGCGCCGTGGACGTTCTCCTGATCCGCCTGGGAGGCCTGGGTGATCTCCTTGTCGCCCTGCCTTCGATGGCCTACCTGCGCCGGGCTATGCCTGAGCGCCGCTTCGCCCTCCTCTGCCGGGGAGAATACGGCGGACTGTTCCTCGACGCGGGGATCACGGATGAGGTCATCCCGGTGGAGAGGCGCGAGGCCTCAGTGTTTTTCGCGGACGCGGGCATTGCGCCGTCGGCGGCCGGGCCGGGATTTTCCCTCGCCGTCGGCTGGATGCAGAGATCGTCCCTGCCGGGGCTGGAAGAGGGCTTAGGATCGAGAGGAGTCAGAACGGTTCTCTTTGCCGCTCCGAACCCTCCCCACACAATTCCCCTGAGCCGACAGTTTTTTCGCGGTCACCGGATCCGAATTTCCCGTTCCGGACGGGACCGTGGCCGATTTCGATGCGTGTTGCCGGCTGCGATCGAAGAGAGGGGGGATGACCGCGGCGCGCG
Organism: Candidatus Aminicenantota bacterium; assembly: GCA_963813235.1. GTDB lineage: Bacteria > Acidobacteriota > Aminicenantia > Aminicenantales > Saccharicenantaceae > JALHVH01. The sequence continues at coordinate 247,438 of CAWEYF010000012.1, forward strand.
TAAGGCTCCGGACCGATCTTCCCGCCGGGGGCAGGTTCGCCGTCGTCCATCCGGGAAGCGGCGGGAGGGCCAAGCTCTGGCCGCTCGGGAATTTCCTTGAGATGGCCCTCCGGCTGGCGAACGCAGGAATCCCCGGCGTTTTCGTCACCGGAGACGCGGAGGAACGCCCTGCGATCGCCGGGCGCCTCGAGACGACGGCTCTCCCGCAGGGCTGGACCTGGGCGCGGAGGCCGCCGCTCCTCGGGCTCGCGGGGCTCCTGGCCGAGGCCCCCCTTTATCTGGGAAACGATTCGGGGATCACGCATCTGGCGGCGGCATGCGGCGCGCGCGTGACGGCCCTCTTCCTCGAAGAGAACGTGGCCGCCTGGGAGCCTTATGGCCGGACCCGTGTGCTGGCCGCCCGCTCCATTGCGGACCTCGACGCGGACGACGTTTGGGAGGCGCTCGGCAAGAGTGGCGAAATTTTATAGTTTATAAAAAAATTCCGCATTTTTTCTTGCGTTCGCCGTCGGCTCTGATATAATGGGATCGGCTCTCTTTGGCCGGCTGGAGAGGGCTCCCTCAAATTTCCAATCATCACCCCCCTTTTGCTGACCTCAGCCGGCACCAACCCCCGGGGGGTTCTTTCTCCTTAAACTTGGTCCCGAAGTGTGCTATTATTCCTGTATCTTAATAAACGGATGTGTCCATGTCCGGAGAAAACTGGAAGGACGAACTGAGAAGACTCTTCGAGGCTTCTCAAGATCATCGAGAAGGCCAAGGCCGAAACCCTGGAGAGCTTCTCCCAGTTCTGCGAATTCATTGCCGAACCGGCATTCGAGTGCCTCAAGGAGGAGATGTGGGATTACGGCGTCAAGGTCCGGTTCCATGAGGACAAGGGCCGGTCCATTGACTTCGAACTGAGCTTTCCCGGTTCGAACAAGGACAATCTCCACTATCGGATCATCCTGCCGAAGAACGCCTACGAACTCAAGCTCGGGCTCGTTCTCAGAGGAAGGAGATCGAAGTCCGCGCCCTTGGAAGACAGGGTCCTGGAATTCATGAAGGAACTTTCCCCGAGGGAGGTCATGAAGATCGCCAAGGAGGACCTCATCCGGGACATCCTTGATCGCTACAGGGATTTTACTTTCTCGGCGCTGACCTCTCCGGGTTGACCGGCCCGGCTGCTTTAAAAGATCAATTTCGATCTTCGGGCGCGTCCAGCGCATCTGAAAGGCGGGCCTTCGCGGTCCCCAAGTCCGGCTCTCCGATGACCAGTGCGGCGGTCTTCCCGGAGACGCCGAAGAGACAAACGCCTCCGGCGACGTCGGCGCCCGCCACGACGCCGCCCTCTTCTCGGACGTCCTCCAGATATTCCTTGAAGAGCTCGAAGGCGCTTCGGGTGAGGCCCTCGGGCAAATCGGCGAATTCCACGACGATGAGCTTGCTGTCCTTGGGCGCGTAGCGGGCCGTGAAGGCCCGGCTCGTCCCCGTCCGGAATCCCCAGAAATCCCGGTTCAAGAGAGGGGATTCGGCCCCGGCCGCGATATCTCCTCTGATGTAGCGCTCGCTTCCCTGAATGAGGTTCACCTTGGGAAGCCGGGCGATACCGGGAGGAGAGGGCTCGACGGGGAGGTTGATCCGTTTGGCTGCCGCGGCCGCGAGCTTCTCGACGTCGGCCTCGTCGCATCCTTTGACCCGGATCTCGATATAGACGTTGCCTTTGACGAAAGCCGCTCGCTCCGCGCCGATCACATTAGGGGCGGCCAAGGCTGACGATGCCCGGTCGACGCCATCCGGCGCCCGAGAGAGAAAAGGCCAAAGGCGTCGGCGGGCGAATCCATCCGGAACAGCTCGAGGGTGAATTCCCGGCCTGCGGTCCTCTTCGTGCGGGCAGACGGCTTGAAGCGGTGGACGGAAACGTCCTTGACCCCATATTGCAGGGCCGCACCGGCGGCGCCGCCGAGATAGGTGACAAGAGCCTTGTCCGTGAGCTTTTTGGCCGGGGCGCCGGACACCCAGCCCGTGAACTGGAACGATGAAGGGATAGCGGCGACCCGGCGCTTCCCGGCCGCGCGCACTCTTGTTGTCTGAGCGGACAGCGGCCCAACGATCAGGAGGATCGCCGCCATGGCCAGGATCTTCGCTCGTCTCAATTCGGTCCTTTTAGGGATCAGGCCGGAAATAAGTATAGGCTTGGACGGAGAAAAGTCAATGAAACGGGGAATACTCACGGAATGAGACAAAATTGACATCCCGGACGGTCTCATATTATATAGATTTGGAATTTTCAAATGCAGCGGAGAAGGAGGGCCATCATTCTCCTGGCGGGGGCGCTCGCCGGGGTCGCGGCCGCGACGGACCTCCCCAACAAGCCGGGAATTCGGGACAACGGAGCCTACACTCTGGCTTTCCGGAAAGGGGAATCGGCCCGGGTCCGTGGCGATTTCGAGAGTTCCATCGACCGGTTCAAAGAGGCCTTGGCGATCTCGCGGCAGGCGAACGACGCAGCGGCCGAAGCCGCGTGCCTGGAGAAGCTGGGCCTTCTCCAATGGAACCTGGGGCGGGTCCGGGAAGCTGAGGAGAACTATTCCCAGGCCGCCCTCAAGGCCGGGACTTCCGGCTTGGACAGAGTTCTTCCCAACAGCCGGGCCGCTCTGGACATCATCCGTCTGTACAATCAGGGGAAGGACCTTCGTCTCTCAAACGCCCTGCCTCGGTCCTTGGAGGCGTTCTCGGAGGCGGTGGCCATAGGCCGGAAGAATAAAGGCGAGGAGTTCGTCGCCAAGTGCCTCCGTCAGATGAGCGGGACATACTGGCAGATGAACGACCTAAAGAGCTTCCTGGCGAACAATGAAGAGGCCATGAAGATCGCGACAAGGCTCAACCTCAAGCTCGAACAGGGGCGATGCTTGAACAACCTCGGCCTCTACTTTTGGAAATCAACAGACTATTCGAAGGCCCTCCGATATTTCCAGCAGGCGCTTCGACTATCAAAAGAACTAAATGACACACAAATGGAGGCTGAGTGCTTAAGCAATATGGGAATTATATATAAAGAACTTGGAGACCATGCGGTAGCGCTTGATTGCCTTAATAGCGCGTTGGCCATTGACAGGAAATCAGGTGCTCAGACAGCAATTTCTATAGACCTCACGAACATTGGCTCTGTATACAGGGATCAGGCAAATTATCATAACAGTCAAATAGAACTGAGCAAAGCGTTGGACTATTATCAAGAATGCTTGAAGTATCTGGAAACCAATCAGATAAAGCAGATACGGATATCTTGTTTAAATAATATTGGAACCATAAGGACCGATCTAAGTAGGTTCGCGGACGCTATTGATGTGTTAAGTATCGCGCTAAGAGAAGCAGATCTAACTAACCTAAATGAAGAGAAGGCTTTTCTCAATACTAATCTAGGAGAGGCATACCTAAAACAAAATAGTATTAAGGAGGCTTCGGATCATTTTTCAAAGGCTATCTCAATAGCCGCAAGGTTAAGATTGAATCGTATCCTTTGGGAATCATACTATGGACTCGGTCAATGCCTCGAAAAGCTTGGGGATCCCGTTAAAGCCCTCGGCTATTATCAGAAATCCGTAGATGTCATCGATAGCATCAGGAGCCGGATATTTCTGGAAACATTCAAAACCGGCTTTGCCAGGAACAAGGTTGGGATCTTTGAGAGCCTCCTGAATCTTTTGTTCCGGCTCTCCAACGAGGACCCGACCGGAACCCGTCTCGAGGAGATGTTCATCGTCGTTGAAAAGGCGAAGGCCCGCGCTTTTCTCGAGTGTCTGGGAGAGGCCAGGATTGATTTCCAGGCCGGGCTGACGCAGGGCCAGAAGGAGAGGGAGGAAGGGATTTCCAGGGAAATTTCGGCGCTCATCCTGGAGTTGTCCAATCCTGCCTTGAGCCAGGCGGCGCGCGGCGAGAAGCTCAAGAAGCTGGGTCGCGCCGAAGACGAATCGTTGCGGCTCATTTCCGAAATGAAGGCCGAACAGCCCGGGCTTACGGGCTTAGTCTCGTCTGAACTTTATTCGATCCAAAGATTGCGGAACGATTTCCTGGACGAAAAAACGGGCCTGGTCGAATACTTCCTCGGCGACGTCCGGTCTTATATGTTCTTCATCACCAAGAACAGCGTGAGGCTCTTCGATCTCCCTCCCAGAGAGGCCATTGAAAGGTCTTTGAGGGGATATATCAAGGCTCTCTCGACTCCCGAAGGGAAGGGGTTCTCCGGGAGGCTCGCGGCGGAAAGAATCGCCAGGGAGCTTCTCCCGCCCTTCGCTGGCCTTCAAGCCGAGGGGCTCGAGCGGCTTATCATCGTCCCCGATGGCATCCTTTACTACCTTCCGTTCGAGACGCTCCGTCCGTCCGGCCTCCCGGGCTCGGGATACCTCATCGAACGATTCGAGCTGTCCTATGCCCCTTCTTCTTCTTCCCTCGTCTTCCTTTCCCGGAAAGTGGCCGGACAGCGGGGCAAGATGCTTCTGGCCCTCGGGGCTCCATCCCTGACGAGGACGGAGACGTCTGACAAGATTGGGCAGTCAACGGCGGGATGGTCGGTCGGAGAGATCTATAAGGGCCAGGGATTCGATCTTTCCCCGTTGCCATTTAGCAAGAAAGAGGTTTTAGATATCGCCGGGCATTTCCCCAGAGGGACCAAAGACATCATGCTTGGGACAAGGGCTACGGAGGCGGGCCTAAAGGCACTGGCCCTCGAGGATTACCGGATCGTCCATTTTGCTTGTCACGGACTCCTGGATGAGAAGGTCCCGTTTCGATCAGCCCTGATCCTCTCGGTCGGTAGGGACGACGATGAGGACGGGGTCCTCCAGGCACGCGAGATCTATAACCTGAGGCTGGACGCCGACCTCGTCGTCCTTTCGGCCTGCCAAACGGGACGGGGCAGCTTGGAGCGAGGAGAAGGGCTTCTGGGGCTCCCGAGGATGTTCTTTTATGCCGGGTCAAAGTCGGTGATATCGACGCTTTGGCCAATCGGTGACAGGTCCACGGCCCATTTCATGGATGGTTTCTATGAATACCTGTCGGGAGGCCACGGCAAGGCCGCGGCCCTGAGGCTTGCCAAGATCCGGATGCTGCGGTCGAAATACGCCCATCCATTGCATTGGGCTGCATTCGTTTTAAATGGGGATTTCGGTCCGATCTCCCCGCCCGAGGAGAGAGAGCCGGGAAGCGCTTCGACAGGTCAGCGATCGACGGAAAACGCTTCGAACCTCGATTCGCCGATCTTCCCTTCCGAATCGAGTGCCTGGACCAGCCAATAATATTTTTTGTCTCCCGAAAGAGTTTCCCTTATCGGACCGGGAAGGGTCATCGATGTAGTCGAAACCGGGGGGCTTTCCCAAACGGCCTCCAGGGACTCATTATAGACCTCGACGACATACGAGACGGCCCGAATGACCGGTTTCCACCTGAATATCAGGAAGGGAAGCGCCTTGACGTGTCCGGAAGGGGCGAGGGCCTCGGGGATCGTCGTGGACCTGTTCCGTCCCTCGTTTTGGGCGCCGTCATGCCGGAACATGATTATGCCCGAGATCACGATGGCGATCATGAGCATGCCGAGAGCAAAGTTCCAGAGAGGCCGTGAAAAAATCGGGAGGGGAGGGCGGCGGTTCTTGGTCAGTGCCCATATCCCCGCGGCAACTTCCTTCTCCTTGTCCCGGACGTCCTTGATGAACTCGAATTCCTGGGCGCAATTCGAACAGGAGGAAATATGATCGACGATCTTGTTCTTGGCCGCTCGCGTCGTCGTGTCCTCGAAGGCCTCCCGGAGGTCATCGATACGAGGACATCCTCTCCCGGACACCCGGGTTCTTCCTGAGACGTAAGACCGATAGATCCGACGAAGTTCGCTATCGCTCATGTCCATTTCCGACTCCCGCCTTTTTCAGGGACCTTTTAAGGTCGGCTAGGCCCCGATACAAAAGATTGCGCGTCTTGTGCAAGCTCCAGCCGTAAAATCGGGAGATCTCCTCGATGCTCAGGTCGAAAAGGTAGAGCTTGACCACGTTCCTTCGACTCTCGATGAGGGATTCGACAGCCTTTCCGACGGCCTCTCTCATCAAGGCGTTCCGAAAGACCTCGGGCCTGTATCTATTCGGGTGCTCTGCGACCTGCTTCTGCTTCTCCATTCTATAGAGCTGTTCGTCCTTCCTCAGCAGCCGAAGCTGGTCGATCACCACCGTATCCACGATCTTCTTAATATAGGACGCGTAACTGACGACAATTTTCTCACTCCTGAGGAGTTTCCAGATCTTGATCCGAACCTCCTGGGCGATATCGTCCGGATCGATCCCGAACCTTTGAACCTCGAACTTCTGGATCTGGGCCCGAATGAAGTTCGTGAACCGGGTCAGAAGGGCTTCGAGATCCCTGTCCGACGACCATGGGCCAGCCGTCAAAGCCGTTTCCCTCCGCCTTTTCCCTTTTCCAATGAAGGCCTTCCCGGCCTCACTTATATAGATGGGAATTTGAGGGATTTTGTCTCACCCCGACGAAAAATAATGAGAAATATTCATGAGGGCGGCCGTCCTTCTCTATAGGCTAAAGGTAGAACGAACATGAAGGATCGGACCTGGGAAGCGCCCATCGTCGCCAGAGAGGGGACCGGGGTCGTCGAGAAAGCCGCGCGCTGCGACAAAAACGTGCTGATCCTGGGGGAAACCGGGACTGGGAAGGATGTGACGGCGCGAAAAGTCCATGAGCTGAGCGATCGAAGGGAGTATCCGTTCGTCGCCGTAAACTGCGCGAGCCTTCCGGACGACCTTGTCGAGGCCGAGCTGTTCGGATACGCCCGCGGCTCGTTCACCGGGGCCGTACGGGATAAAGAGGGCCTTCTTGAAGCAGCCGGGCACGGGACGGTGTTCCTGGACGAGATCGGGGAGCTCCCGTTCCGCCTCCAGGCCAAGGTCCTTCGGATGATTGACAAAAGGGAGACGCGCAGGATCGGGGAGACGGCAACCCGAACGGTCGCCGCCCGCTTCATATTTGCGACCAATAGGGACCTGGAAGAGGAGGTCAGGACGGGCAGGTTTCGAAGGGACCTGTATTTCCGGATCAATGTCGTGCGGATCCGGCTTCCCTCGCTGCGGGAGCGCCGGGAGGATATCCCCCGCCTCGTCCACCAGATCCTCGAACGGGAGAACGAACGAGGCCGGACCCGCAAGGATCTCTCTCCGGAAGCGCTGGGAAGGCTCATGACCTACGGTTTTCCGGGCAACATCCGCGAATTGGAGAACATCATCGAGAGAGCCTACGTCCTTTGCGAGGAGGAGATCATCAGGGATGAGGACCTTATCTTCGAAGGATATTCCTGGTCACCGGAAAAGGAAGGCACGATCACTCCCGATGCTCTCAGGCGGGCCTTGGCGAGTTGCCGCTGGAACAAGACAAAGGCGGCCGGGGAGATCGGCCGGAGCCGCCGCCAGCTCTACAGGCTCCTCGAGAAGTATCGCATGGACGACTGCATCCGTAGGATCTTCTTCCCTTGACCCCGAAGAAGGGCGGGCCGCCTAAGACCTTCTTCGGTTCAGGCTTCGAAGCGCGACGAGGATCATGATCCCGGCGCACAGCGAGCTCGCCAGGAGGACCCAGCGCCTGAGGCTTCGCGGGAAGATGACGGCGTCGCTCTTCCCGTTGACGATGAACCCGGCCCAATAGTACGGGTGGGACAGCACTCCGGAGCCGATCATCTCCAGTTTCGCCCGACGGAGGGCGTTCACGGGCGTCTCGGAGTCCACCAAGTGGCGGTAGAACCTCTCCATGAGCTGATAGGTGGCCTCGTCGTTGACGGCCCAAAGACTCATGACCACGGAGGACGCCCCGGCATAGAAGAACGCGCGGCTCAGTCCCTCGATCCCCTCGCCACGGATAAATTGCCCCAAGCCTGTTTGGCAAGCGGAGAGGGTCACCAGATCGGCGTTCATCCTCAGGTTGAAGATCTCCCGCATCTGGAGGAACCCGTCCTCTCCGGGATCCTGGTCGAGGGCGAGGATAATGGATGATCGCGCCGGCTTCTTGTCGTCGATGAGGCCGTGCGTCGCGAAGTGGATGATCCGATAATCCGTGAGAGGTTCGGCCTTGAGCCGGTCCTCGGTCGCTGCCTGTCGCAGGAATGCGTCCGTCCGGGAGGGTTTGAACGCGGCTGCGATCCTTTTAATCTCGAGCCCACTGTACTTCAGGCGGAAAAAATTGATCGAGGAGTTCGAATAGAAGTTCTGGAACATGTCCTGGCTCGCATTCCGGCGATCCTCCTCGTTGACCCCGTAGAACGGGTCGCCGAACGCCAGGAGGTCCTTATGAGGCCGCACCCGGGAGGCGGACCTCCTCCTGTTCAATTCGCGCAGGGAGGAAAGGGAAGGGACATAAGAGACGGGATAGTCTTGAACGAGCCACCGAATCGTCCCTACGTCGGATACGAGAGTTTCGAAAGGGAGCAAGGTCAGGATGTCGTCCGGGACGAAGACGATCCTTTTTGTGCTTTTGTCGAGTCCGGGGAGAACGAGTTCCTTAAACAGGACGCGGCCGAGGCTGAAGTCATGGTTGTCCTTGTCGGATATGACTTTGCGGTATTCGGTGACTTGCTGTTGAAGGGTCTTCCTGGCCGGAGCCCCGAAGACCCTGAGTCCGCTCTTGCTGAGGACAAACACAAAGGACCTATCTTTGCCGAGGGAATAGGCGAAGAAGGCCGTGTCTTTGTCGACGAGCGAATTTTTCGCCTCATGATAGGTGATGACCTCGGGGTACTTTAGATTGGCATAGGCAGGGCTCGTCGTCCTTATTTCGCGCTTCAGGTCATCTTGCTTTTCTTCGCATTCTTTAATTTGTCTACTAATGGAAGCCTTCTCTTCGGCTCCAAGTGAAGGCAGAAGAAGTTTAGTATAGAGTTGAGATATCTCTTTCATAATCTCCTTTTCTTGATTAGCTAACTTGATGTCCACCCCTTGAGATACGCTTACTTCTGATACTTCAAGACTATCCAAGAATGCTCGTGCTTTGGCCTTTTCTAGATAATTGAATGCTATAATTTCGGAAGACTTGTCCGATTGCTCTATTCCTATCGTCGAAAGAAGATCTATCATATTCTGATAAGCATCCATCCTTTTTCCTGAGCCCAGATATGTCGCTTTTAGCTCCTCTTGGACTAAATTAGATCTAATCTCTTCAATTACTCGAATAGAATATGAATAATTAGCTATGGCATCCTCGTTCTTTTTCTGGTTCCTTAATGAATTCGCTTTTTCTAAGTAGGCCTCCCATAATATGTCCCCACCTTTAATTCCAAGTGCTAAATTGATGGCCTTTTCATAAAAGCGAGTTGATTCTTCGAAGTTTCCAATATTGGCATAAACAATGCCAATATTGTTGTAAATCATTCCAAGAGAATTCTGGTCGCTAATTTCATCCGCTAGTTTTAAGGCTTTGTTAAAGTATTCCAAGGCTTCCGAATAGAACATGAGATGCGATTTGGCTGAACCTATATTGTTCAAGATAATAATGACTCTCTTTTTATCTTTCACTTCTTGCGCGAGAATTAATGACTTTTTGAAATATTCTAGTGCCTGAATAAAATCGTTCTGTGAATCAGAAAGTGTCGCCCTCTTTATTAAGGCCATTCCGATTGTGTTTAAGTCTGAGGCCAGATTTGATTTGCTCGTCAGTGCTTGGTCGAGATGATAAGCGTTACTTAAATAGTCTATGGCTTTTTCAAAGTTCCCCAAGTACGTCCAGATAATTCCAATATTGTGAAGTGAATCTGCTTGGTCGATTATGTTGCTTTGTTTTTGAGCGATTGCCAGAGATTTTTCATAACTACTAAGCGCAGAGGAATAGTTGTCTATCTTCCAATAGTAAAGGCCAAGATTGTTAAGGCAACGGCCTTCTTCTTTTTTGTTGTTAATCGCAATAGAAATAGAAAGGGCTTTTGAATTTAATATATAAAAATCCTTAAGGTTCCCCTGTTCCCAAAATATTACGCTAAGCTGGCGCAAGCATTTTACTTCATGATATAAGCTTCTTATTTCACGAGCGATGAGGATCGCTTTATTGAAGCTATCAATGGCTTCTTGATAGTGTCCTGCCGACGGGATTCCTTCCCTTGTTGATAATATTTAAAAATATCAAGACACAATGCGCAATAATTTTCCTTTTCGGTTCTTAAAAGTTTCTTTGCTAGGACAAAAGCCCTTTTATAGAATTCTGTTGATTCAGTAAGACTACCCATATTCCAATAAGCCAGACCTAGGCCAATCAGGCTTTCAAGCTCAATTTCTCTATTCTTGCCCCGGAGAGAAAGGTGAAGGCCTTTAGTATATGCTGCGACAGATTGCTCATAATCTCCATCATTACGAAGCTTATCTCCTTCGTGAAACAGGTTGAGTCTGGCGTTTGCTTTGAGGGGGCGCGCAATAACGGTTGAGCATAGCAAGGAATCGTGAGCATAGGGAAAAGATACGCATAGATGAGGACCAGGAAAAGACGAATTTGTCTATTAGCGCTCCTAAGTGGGTCTCTTAACATGACCTAAGTTAAGAATGTTTAGCCATCCTATGCGGCGGCCACGTGTTGAATAGAATGGGAGTTACAGGGGGGGCGGTCAATCGCCCTTTAAGATGAGAAGAGGGGTGATATTTCTAATCTCACCTCACCCTTAAAGGTGAAGAATGTGCAGAAATCAGAAATTATGCTTATGTCGAATTAGTCGCCAGTGCTCGGCCTTCCCGATGCAAGCTCACCGGTGGGCTTGATGACGGAGCTGGAGTTATCGCCGGAATTGATAGGGGTTTTGCGATGATTGAAGACGGATCCGAGGGCTGGGAAGATGGAGATCAGGAACTGAACGGGCCTCTGGAGAAGGAGACGAGCATCGATCTTGGATACTCTTTTCTCAGCGGCGAACAGCCCGGATGCCGAGATCCCTACGAAAACCAGGCAGAGAGCGAGAGCGATGGCTTTGGCGATGAAACCTTTCCGCATAGCGGCCTCCTAATAATGGTACGCCTCGCCTCGGGAAATGAGCAGAGAAGTAAAACGAATTGAAGAAATCCCTAAAGAACTCTCTCCATCATTCTCATCCAAGGCTTTGATTAAATCGTAGGATATCGGCCCCGAAATGTCAAGATAAATTTTATTTGACCGTTTCATAAGTTGTTCAATAATAACGGTTTAGTAGGCAGGCCCACAGCATTTTGTGGTCTCGGGGGGATTCGGGCCAATATATGGGGGGGGGGGGGGGCGGAAAAAGGCAAAAAAAAGGAGGATCCTGAGGCAGGAGTCGGCTATTTCTTGAAGAAATAGCTGATTTCCCACGCGGCCGTCAGGGGGGCATCGGAGCCGTGAACGGCGTTCCTCTCGATGGAGAAACCGTATGTCCTTCTCAGAGTCCCGGCCTTGGCCCGGGCCGGATCGGTCTCCCCCATGACCTCTCGCCAATGGGATATGGCGTTTTCCCGTTCCAGAGCCAGAACGACGATCTCTCCCGCGGACATGAAATCCGTGAGGGGTTCATAGAAGGGCTTCTCCTTGTGGACGGCATAAAAACCCTTGGCTTCCTCTTTCGTCAGGCGCGCCATCCTCATCTCGATGATCCGGAACCCCTCCTCCTCTATCCTCTCGACGATCTTGCCGATGATCCTTTTTTTGACGGCGTCCGGCTTGATGATGGCCAACGTTCTTTCAATCATCATGTCCTCATGTCCTCTTCGTTCCGAGTACGTACTGGTATACCCCAACCCGAGGCGACCGTCAAGCCGACCCGGCGCCGGATTGACAGGGGAGAGGAGCTGTCGTTAGAATGTCCCACGTGACCGAGGAAGAAGGCTATACATCCGTTTTACGGGAATATTCCTTAGGGTTGGGATTTTCCCTTTTCGGCACGGCCGGTATCTCGGGGATCCGGGACTCCTTTCTCCTGCCGGAAAGCCTCAGGGAAAGCGTCGCGTTCGCCGTTTCCCTGGGGAAAAGGCTTGTCACCGGCGTCCTTGATGACATCCTGAATGGGCCGACGCCGCTCTATTTCCATCACTATCGCCAGATCAACTATTTTCTGGACCGGGGCGCTTTGCTGCTCGCCTCTCGCATCCAGGATCTCGGTTTCCGGGCGGTCCCTATCCCTGCCTCCCAGGTCATCGACTGGCAGAACCAACGCGCCCACCTGTCTCACAAGAAGGTCGGCGAGATGGCGGGACTCGGTTGGACCGGCAGGAACAACCTCCTGGTCACGCCCGAGTTCGGGTCCCGGTTCCGCCTCGTGACCGTACTGACCGATATGCCGCTCGAAGCCGGCGATCGTTTGAAGGAGGATTGCGGCTCGTGCCGGAAGTGTATCGGGGCGTGTCCGGCGAACGCGATCAAGGAGCTCCGGGAGGATTTCGGACACATCGATTGTTTCAAGATGCTCAAGGAGTTCAGGAACAAGGGCCTGGTCGGCCAATACATATGCGGATTGTGCGTCAAAGCCTGCTCCGGGCGACCCCTGTCCGTTGACTCTCCGTGACTCCCGCGATCCGCGGGGGGATGGAGAATGCCGTTTGACAAGACAAAAACGCCGGAGCAATATTGAGGAGGGGTTGTCCCAAAAGGCGGCATGAAAAATTCGGTCCGAGTCTCCTATCTCGTGTCCGGATTGGCCATCGTCCTGATCAGCCTCTATGGATTCCTGCTTCTCCGGGCCCGCCCGGGAATTCCGGACTCTCTTCGAGGGCGGGAGATCCTGCGGATCGACGGCGTGGGCATCGATGCGACAAAGGACTTCGATTTTGCCCTGAGTGGGAAGAGGATCGGGGACGAAGCCGAATTCGCCTTGAGATCGGCCGGGGCAACGGAAACGGTCCGCACCCGTTTCGTCGCCTATTATTCCCAAGCTTCGTTCCCTATCATCTTCTTTCTTATCGGGGTGCTCGGTTTCTTTATAGGCGCCTCCGTTCTGCTTCTCAAGCCGGACGACCCGAGGGCTAGGCTATTTTTCTGGGCGGCATTCTGTTTCTCCGCCTCCCTGATCATAAGCGGGGATTACTATTGTGTCCGGGGCCGGGGAGCCTCGATCGTCCCCGGCGTCCTCTTCAATTTCACCTACCCCATGGTGGCCGCCCTTCTCCTGGCCTTTTCGCTGACCTTTTCCCGTCGGCCCGTCCGGCGGAACGCCATTATCTTGTATCTTCCCGCAGCGATCCTCGGGGCGCTCTTGAATGTCACGTTCGTGGGCTCCGTCCTCCGATCGTCCCTGGCGCTCTTCAGGCTTCAACAAAAGATATTCGTCATATTCCGATGGGCATTCCTGGCCTATGTGATTGCCGCGGCGACGACCCTCGTTGTCTCTCTGAAGCGGGCCGAGGGAAAAAGCGAGAGGGCAAGGATTCAGTGGCTCCTCTACGGCTTCGTCGTCGGGCTTGCCCCATTCGCCCTTCTCTATCAACTTCCTCTCGCTCTGGGCGGGAGGCCGCTCCTGTCTGAGGAGTTGACGAGTGTATTCTTCCTGGCGGTCCCGGCGGCGTTCGCGATCTCCATCGTCCGGCATAGGCTCATGGATATCGAGGTGGTCATAAACAGGAGCGTTGTTTACGCATTCTTAACGATCCTGACGGTGAGCATCTATCTTGTCTCCGCCGAGTTTCTTCAAGGGGCCCTCTCGAGGGCGGGGCCAGGGGCGGGCCGACTTGCGGCCGTTGCCGCCGCCGTCCTTTCGGCGGCCATGTTCCATCCCCTTCGAAAACGGGTCCAGGACCTCGTCGACAAGGCCTTTTTCCGCCAGCGGCACGATTACCAAAAAGCCGTTCTGGCGTTCGCCGAAGCCGCCCAGATGACAGCCGATCCGGAAAGCCTGGCCGGACTATTCATAACTCGGGCCAGCGCCGCCGTGCCGCTCGACCGAGCCGGGGTGGCGGTCTTCCGAAAGGCCAAGGATTCTAAAAAGCTCATTTTTTCCAGAGGGTTCGACACGGAAGCCTCGCCGGCCGGGCTCGAAGTCGAACCGGGGTGGATCCTGGCCAGGAAGAACGCCCTGGCCGCCAGGGAACAGACCGGCCGTGTCCGCGAAGGTATTCCCGCCTCCAGCCGGTTCGAGGTCGCCGTTCCCCTCCCGTTCTCCTCGACCTCGCTCGAAGGCTTCATCGCCCTGGGCCGAAAGCGCTCGGAAGAAAGGTATCGGGAGGACGACCTCGATCTCTTCATGACCCTGGCCGCCGACCTGGCCCTGAACCTTGAAAGGATGGAACTCAAGGACCAGGTCGTCTTCGAGCGCGCGTCGCGCGAGAAAGCCGACGAGCTCAATCGCCTGAAGACCGAGTTCATTTCCTCGGTCTCGCATGAGCTTCGGAATCCCATAACCTCCATTCAGGGCCTTTCAGAGATCCTGGAATCGGGGGCGATCGCGGACGAGCGGAAGCGGGAGGGCCTGCTCCGCCTGCTGGCCTCCGAATGCGGTCGCCTGTCCCGTTTCCTGCACAACGTCCTTGATTTCGGGAAGATCGAGCAGGGGGCGAGAACCTACCGCCCCCAGAGGACGTCCCTCCGGGCCCTCATCGAGGACGTGGCGAGACTCTCGGGCTGCGGCGCCGGGCGGGAAGGGTCGGTCATCCGGACGGTCTTCCCGGAGGGGCCCGTCTTCCTGGATATCGACGCCGATGCCGTGAAGCAGGCCTTGATGAACCTCGTGGACAATGCTATAAAATATTCGCCCGGGCAAAAGGAGGTCGATATCGAACTCGTTGACGCGGGCGACAGCATCGAAGTTCGGGTCCGCGACGGGGGGATGGGGATCACGGCGGAGGAACAGGGGCGGATCTTCGACCCCTTCTATCGTTCCCCCCGCGCGGCCGCCGAGCACGCGGGAGGCGTGGGGCTCGGCCTGGGGATCGTCCGCCACATCATGGAAGGGCACGGCGGGACGGTCCGGCTCGAATCCGTTCCGGGCCGAGGGTCCGTCTTCGGCCTCGTTTTCCCCAAGCCATGAAAAAGGTCCTGCTCATCGAAGACGACGCGGCCCTCCGGACGACCCTCGCGAGCGCGCTCGAATCCGAAGGATTCCTCGCCCTCATGGCTTCCGATGGCGCCGAGGGGCTGAACAAGGCCTCATCGGACGGGCCCGATCTGGTGGTCCTGGACCTTGTCCTGCCCTCGATGGGCGGGCTGGAGGTCTGCCGGAGGCTTCGGGAAAAAGGGAACGACGTTCCGATCGTCATGCTCACGGGCCAGAAAAAGGAGGAGATCGACAAGGTCCTGGGTCTCGAGCTGGGGGCCGATGATTATATGCTCAAGCCGGTCGGCGTCCGGGAATTCATCGCCAGGGTTCGAGCGGTCCTCAGACGCGGACGGGCCGGCGCCGTCGGGGCCGACGTCTGTGCTTTTGGCGACGTCTCCGTGGATTTCCGGAAAAAGGCGGCCACCAAAGGGGGAAAAGACATCTCCCTCACGGCCAAGGAGTTCGGTCTCCTGGAGCTCCTGGTCGCCCGCGAGGGGGAGGTCATCGGCCGGGAGCGGATCCTCAACGAGGTCTGGGGATACGACAGGTTTCCCACGACGCGGACGATCGATACGTTCATCCGCAACCTGCGCCGGAAGATCGAGGACGACCCTTCGAAGCCGATCCACATCCTGACGGTGCCCTGGCTGGGCTATAAGTTCAAGGCGTGAAGGGGCGCGGCTGTTTCTTTCCGCAGGGGATCCACATCTCGGTCCTGAGTTCCTCGGGTTTGACCTCCATCGGGTTGTTCAAGTAGCGCTCCAGAAGGGGGCCGTCCGCGACGTAGCCCCCGGCCTTCATCCAAGCCATGAGCCTGTCGATCGTTTCCCCGCTCTTCGCATAGGGGCCGATATGGACGATCGACGCGACCGTCGTATGGTCCCAAACCTTCTTGAAGAGAGGGGCCTGCGGTTCAGCTTGGGCCGTGACGATGAAACCGACCTCCCAGGATAGAGTCGGCGCGTCCGTTGTGAGGGATGCCACGGGTAGATACCGACCATCGGCCCCCGGATCGTCGAGAAGAGGTTCTGGCTCTGCATCTCCAGGATCAACAGGCCGATGACATTGGACATGTCCGGAGAGCGGACCTTTATGGGCGAGGACGCAGTACGCGAACGGTTCGACGTCCTTCAGGGACGGAACGGTTTCGTCCTGGAGCCCCTGACCGACGACTGCCAGGCGATGTGATCGCCATCCCCGCGACGATCCTTCTTTACCATGTCGCACCTCCTGGCCGGGGCCTTCAGGAGCCCTGTTGTCAGGGATTCTAACACGCCTGCGGACGAGACGGAAGCCCGAAATCGTCGGTCCTGGCGATGCTCGTGGGGGGAGGGAAAGAGCGATCGTTCTTCTGCACAAAACGTGTGCAAAACATGAAAAACCCGCGTCCTTCAAGCCGTTAGGAAAATTCCATCCTCACTTTTCCACATGGTTATTCACAGCAATTGTGGAAATGTCGGGCCTTCATTTCCGGTTCTTCACGTCCGTGTCGAACCAATCGAACATCTCAACGAGGACGTGAAGGACCGATCCCCGGGCGGAGTAGCCGTGGCTCTCATCGGGGAGCATGGCCAGGCGTGCACTGGCTCCGAAACCCTGGAGCGCGGCGCACAACGATCTACATGCTTAGAGGACCAGCGGAGCGGTCCGACCGGGTTAGAGCTTGATCGCCCTGATCCGGCCCGTGATGGCCAGAGTGATCCTGTAGGCGCCGCGAGGGTTCGAGACGAAGATCGTGGCCATTCCCGTGACGGATCCCGTGGGGTGATAGACGGGCGTATTGTTGGCTTCTACGGCGACGCCCTCCCATCGGCCGGTCTCGGCGGCGTCCCAGGTTTTCGCGGCCTCGTCGTAGGTTTCCAACGAGAACCCGACCCGGTCGATCCGGAGACGGGTCGGGACGCCTTCCCAGATGGAACGGATCCGTGCTTGGTTCAGGCGCATCTTGATCTCCCAGACCCCTCGTTCCAGTGCGAATCGGGCGGCGGACCTCGAGGCGGAGGCGGCGCCGGCCAGGACGAAGATCGAGATTATGGCCAGGACGAGAAGGGCCTCGAGGAGCGTGAATCCCGGGAGCCTGGGCCGCATTCAGTACTCCCTCCACTCCAGGACCCTGAAAGCGGCGACGTACCTCATCGGGATGGTCGTCAACGGGGCCCCTGCGGAGATCGCGCGGGCTCCGACGAGGGCCGGGTCCGCGGAGATGGCGAGCGAATTCTTTCCCGAAGCATAATCCGTCGCTTGGAGGCTCCCCAGGAGCTCGACTTTTTTTCCCGTCCCTTCGATGGCGAAGCCGGTCCCGGCGGCGACAAGGGAGGCTTGGACGGTCAGGCCCTGCGGTGCGCCCTCGGCAACGGCGATCCTCCCCTCCGCGACGCTTCCGTCCAGGAAATCCTTTCCGGTCGCATAGACGATCAATTGGGAGCTCGGGTCCTTGATGTAGGGGATGCCGTCCTTCCAGCGGACACCCTGGGAGAAAAGGTGGGAGGAGATCGTGACGCGGTCGGACGAGACGATCGTCAGGCTGACCCCGGCGAGGACGGACGGGACGGCTTCGTCCGTCACCATGAGGATTGCCCCCGAAGGCTCGACGAT
>CAWEYF010000012.1:270000-275151 GCA_963813235.1 Candidatus Aminicenantota bacterium
CATCTTCCAAGGCTAAACACTCATCCGCGACCGATAGTGAACTAGTACCGTGAGGGAAAGGTGAAAAGAACCCCTGTTAGGGGAGTGAAACAGTACCTGAAACTGCATGCTTACAAGCACTCGGAGCCCTGCGCAAGCGGGGTGACGGGGTGCCTTTTGCTTAATGAGCCGGCTAGTCATTCTGTGCGGCAAGGTTAATCTTGGGAACAAGAGGAGCCGCAGCGAAAGCGAGTCTGAATAGGGCGTTCAGTCGCGCGGAATGGACGCGAAGCTGAGTGATCTACCCTTGGCCAGGATGAACTTCGGGTAACACCGGAGGGAGGTCCGAACCATTGTCGGTTGAAAACGGCTTGGATGAGCTGAGGGTAGGGGTGAAAGGCTAATCAAACTCAGGGATAGCTCGTTCTCTCCGAAATAGCTTTAGGGCTAGCCTCGCATGAATGTCAAGGGCGGTAGAGCACTGGATGGCCTAGGGGTTCGAAAGTTCTACCAAATCCAACCAAACTCCGAATTCCCTTGAACACTGTGCGGGAGTCAGACTGCGGGCACTAAGGTTCGTGGTCAAAAGGGAAACAGCCCAGATCGTCAGCTAAGGTCCCTAAGTGCAAGCTAAGTGGGCAAGGATGTGAGGATACTCTGACAACCAGGATGTTGGCTTAGAAGCAGCCATCATTTAAAGAAAGCGTAACAGCTCACTGGTCAAGCGTCTTTGCGCCGACAATGTAACGGGGCTTAAGCTTGCTACCGAAGCTGCGAACTGTCGGGATCGTCTTCGGGACGATGCTTTTGGTAGGAGAGCATTCTCAGGCGAGTGAAGCCGTGGTGTGAACCATGGTGGACGGCTGAGAAGAGACCCTGCCGGCATGAGTAGCGATAACTGCTGTAAAAACCAGCAGCGCCGAAAATCTAAGGTTTCCTGGGGAAGGTCAGTCCGCCCAGGGTTAGTCGGTCCCTAAGGCGAGGCCGAAGGGCGTAGCCGATGGACAGCAGGTCAACATTCCTGCACCACCTGAGAGACGTTATCACGATGGGGGGACGCAGACGGATATGCATACACACGATCGGAAATGTGTGGCCGCCTAGTAGAGGGAGCCTTTAGGCAAATCCGGAGGCTCTTAACCTCGAGTATGGCGGGGAAGTTTGGCTTCGGCCTTACCAACTTGCTGATTCCATGCTGCCAAGAAAATCCTCTAAGGAGTCGTTCAGGTGACCGTACCGCAAACCGACACAGGTAGATGAGGAGAGTATCCTAAGGCGCACGTGTGAGCCCTCTTTTAGGAACTAGGCAATTTAGCCCCGTAACTTCGGGAAAAGGGGCGCCTCGATAGCGTCAGTCCGCATCCGCGGGCGAAGCGCGAGGAGGCCGCAGAGAAATGGCTCTTGCGACTGTTTAATAAAAACACAGGACTCTGCAAAGACATAAAATCGATGTATAGGGTCTGACGCCTGCCCGGTGCTGGAAGGTTAAGGGGAGAGGTTAGCGCAAGCGAAGCTTTGAACCGAAGCCCCAGTAAACGGCGGCCGTAACTATAACGGTCCTAAGGTAGCGAAATTCCTTGTCGGGTAAGTTCCGACCCGCACGAAAGGCGTAACGACATGAGCGCTGTCTCAAAGAGGGGCACGGCGAAATTGTGGTACCGGTGAAGACGCCGGTTACCTGCCGCTGGACGGAAAGACCCCGGCACCTTAACTGCAACCTAGCATTGGATTTCGGTATATTATGCGCAGGATAGGTGGGAGACTTTGAAGCTTCCGCCTCCGGGCGGGATGGAGTCAACGGTGAGATACCACTCTTAATGTTCTGAGATTCTAACCTCCGCCCCTGATCGGGGCGAGGGACAGTGTTAGGTGGGTAGTTTGACTGGGGCGGTCGCCTCCCAAAGTGTAACGGAGGCGCCCTAAGGTTCCCTCAGGCTGTTTGGAAATCAACCGTAGAGTGCAAAGGCATAAGGGAGCTTGACTGTGAGACCGACGGGTCGAGCAGGTGGGAAACCAGGGCTTAGTGATCCGGTGGTCCTGTATGGAAGGGCCATCGCTCAACGGATAAAAGGTACGCCGGGGATAACAGGCTAATAGTCTCCAAGAGCTCACATCGACGAGACTGTTTGGCACCTCGATGTCGGCTCATCTCATCCTGGGGCTGAAGCGGGTCCCAAGGGTCCGGCTGTTCGCCGGTTAAAGAGGTACGTGAGCTGGGTTTAGAACGTCGCGAGACAGTTCGGTCCCTATCCACGGTAGGCGCAGGAGATTTGCGGGGAGCTGCCCTTAGTACGAAAGGGCCAGGGTGGACGAACCTCTAGTGTACCAGTTGTCCCGCCAGGGGCATCGCTGGGTAGCTACGTTCGGCCGGGATAACCGCTGAAAGCATATAAGCGGGAAGCCCACCCCAAGATTAGATCTCCCACTCCGCAAGGAGCTGAAGGTCACTCGAAGACTACGAGTTTGATAGGCTGGGTGTGTAAGTCCAGTAATGGATTCAGCTAACCAGTACTAATAGACCGTGAGGCTTGACCATAAAGTTTATCAAGACAAAAAATACGCGATTTCAATATGACAGTACACGGGAATCAAATCCCGGCAATCATAACGAAGGGGAAACACCCGTTCCCATTCCGAACACGGAAGTTAAGCCCTTCGGTGCCGATGGTACTGCCAGGGTTACCTGGTGGGAGAGTAGGTCATTGCCGGGTTTTTTTATTTATGCAAACGGACGGATAAAGGAAGGGGCACGGGCCCTGATCGGTCATACTCCTCTCCTTTGTCGCGGTCAAAACTTAAAAGGAGAGATGTATGAACATCTACGTCGGAAATCTTTCACGGGACCTGAGCGAGGGCGATCTCCGCGAGGCGTTTGCCGCCTTCGGGGAAGTCGCTTCCGCCGCGATTATCAAGGACAAGTTCAGCGGTGAGAGCCGCGGGTTCGGCTTCGTCGAGATGCCGAACAAGGAAGAGGCCGATAAGGCCATCTCCGGCCTGAACGGCAAGGACCTCAAGGGCCGGACCCTGACGGTCAACGAAGCCCGTCCGCGGACGGACAAGCCGAGGACCGGCGGCGGCGGCGGTTTCGGCGGCGGCCGGGGCCGTGGCGGCTTCGGCGGCGGCGGCGGCAAGCGGTTCTAATTAGCGCTTAGCCAACCCTGCACGCTTAACGCGTGCTGTGTGAAACGATTCGAACGTAGGGCGGACGCCCGAATAAGGCGGTCCGCCCTTTTTTATTTTGGGGGGAATTTGCGGATTGGACGGACAGGCCCCGATTCGGGGACGTGCAATCAATTTCTCTTGAAATTGGACTCATGGAAACACGTAAAACCGGCACCATGAGTGCGCCGAGGAGAGCGGGGAGTACGAATAGCCGGCGCCCGGGAGAGGGGAGTGGCCTGGCCTCATTTGACCCGATTCCAGGATCACCCACCCGATCCGTTGCCCGCCAATCTGCCAGGTAAGCGCAATGTCGAGATGTTGACTCCTGTCGGGGGCCGGGATATCCTCTTTCTGTGAAGGGAAGGGTTGATTCCGAGCCCGAGACGGGCGATCTCAAACCAAGCGCAAAAAGGGATTACCGATAAATTGTGATTGGTTCGGATGATGGAGGAAATATATGTTGATCCTTGTCACGGGTGCGAGCGGGAAGACCGGACAAGCCGTCGTGCGTGCCCTCGCACAGGCAGGCGTAGCGACGCGGGCTTTGGTTCATCGGCAGGAACAGGTGGCGCCATTGCAGGAACTTGGCGCCACGGACGTGGTGGTCGGTGACCTACGTGATGACCAATCGCTCAGAGAGGCTTTGCAGGGCATCGACGCCGTTTATCATATCTGCCCGCCGGTGCAACCAGATGAAGCGGCTATCGGGCAGCGGATGATCACGCTGGCCGGTGAAGCACACGTGGCCCGCTTTGTCTACCACTCGGTGCTACATCCGCAGATCGAGGCCATGCCCCATCATGCGCAGAAGCTTCGTGTGGAAATGGCGCTGATCCAATCGAATCTCCCCTTCACGATCCTCCAGCCGGCCTCCTTCATGCAGAACCTGCGGGAGATATGGTCACGGATCGTCGAACAGGGGATTTTCACCAGCTTCTTTGGACTGCATGCCGGTATGTCGCTGGTGGATCTGGATGACGTGGCGGAAGTGGCCGTGCGCGTGCTCACGGAAGACAGCCACCTTTTTGCCACCTATGAATTGAGCGGCCCGGCAGTGCTCATTGCCGCAGAGATCGCCGGTACTCTCAGCCAGACGTTGGGTCGCCCGGTTACTGCTGAGAACCTCAATATCGACAAATGGGCGCAGCGGATGCGCAACCACGGCATGCCGGATCACGGCGTGCAAACGCTGGCGACGATGTTCCGCTACTATGAACAACACGGGCTCACTGGCAATCCGCATGTCCTGACCATGTTGCTCAAGCGCCCGCCGACTGACGTTGCAGGATTTATCGCCAGAATGCTTGCGCGATAGACAGACAGGTTTGAACTCAACCATGGTACGAAGGTTATTGCCTTCGAAGTCCCAGCCGAACGACTGGTTTGGGAGAACCCAAGACAAGTTTGGGACAGGTTCTTTAGAGGGGCACGGGCCCCCGGTTCGTCGGTCATGCTCCTCTCCTTCGTAGGGCGGAGGCCCGAATAAGGCGGGCCGTTCGGCTCAATTTTGAGAACTTGACGTCTGCCAGGGGCGGTGATAGCCTCTTTGTTGTGACGGGAGGGGGCAATTCTGAGCTCGAAGTGGACCGCGAAGCCCGCATCGAGGCCGTCGCCTCGCGCCTGCCCCAGGTCAGCATCGCGGATGCGCTCTATGTGATCATGCCCTTGAACGCTATTGACTCTGCCACGCAGAACGGGAAGCGGATCTGGGACGCGCTGCTGCCCAAGAGGCTCTGACAGGAGACTTGCTCATGCTCGCCTACGGCCGACAGCACCGCACCATCTGGCTCAAGAAGGATGATCCTCGCGTGGTTCAGGTTATCGATCAGCGCGCCTTGCCGCATCGTTTCGTCATCGAGGACCGCGGCATCTGCGCGGCTTCCGAAGCCGGCATCCTGGGGATGTACCCGGAAAAGCAGAAATAGCAGGGAACAGCGATTATGGCCTATCGTCCTTTGAATGAGACCACCATTATTGACTATATCGCCCACCGCCCACCGCTGGCCGGCG
>CAWEYF010000013.1:0-53260 GCA_963813235.1 Candidatus Aminicenantota bacterium
TCGCGTCGATGATCATCCCGATGGAGATGGCGAGGCCGCCGAGCGACATGAGGCTCGCCGAGAGGCCGGCCAGGCGCATCATGATGAAGGTGAAGAGCATGGACAGCGGGAGGGCGAGGATGACAATGAGGGCGCCCCGGAAGCTCCGAAGGAAGAGGAACAGGACGAAGACGACAAGGAGGGAGCCGACGAGGAGGGCCTCAGTGACCGTGTGCACGCTCTTCGCGACGATGTCCGACCTCCGGGTAGAGGGCCGGATCGTCAAGCCTTTCGGGAGGATGCCGCCCGCGTTGATCTCGGCGACCCTGGCCTCGATGGCCTTGACGACCTCGCGGCTGTTGCGCCGCGGAGCATCATGACGATCCCGCCGACGACCTCTTCCTTCCCGTCCTTGAAAGAGGCGCCCTGCCGGACGGCTTCGCCCTCGCGGACCTCGGCGACGTCCTGGAGGAGGACCGGGACGCCGCGCTCGGCCCTCAGGACGATCCGCCGGATGTCCTCGACGGACTCGAGGAGGCCGATGCCGCGGACGAGGTACTGCTGGGAATCGCCCTGGAGGACGTTGCCCCCGACGTTCCGGTTGTTCTTCCGGACGGCCTCCCCGACCTCGGCGAGCGAAAGGCCGTACTTGAGCAGGGTGTCCGGGTCGGCGACGATCTGGACCTCGCGGATGTAGCCCCCGAAGGAGTTGATCTCGTTGACGCCCGGGATGGACTTGAGCATCGGGGCCAGGACCCAGTCCTGGACCGTGCGCCGCTCGGTGAGCCGGCGGACGGGGCCGGAGACTCCGCGACCCCCTGCCCCTCGAGGGTGTACTGGTAGATCTCCCCCATCGCCGTCGAGACCGGTCCCATGGCGATCTCGACGCCCTCCGGGACCCTCTCCCGGGCCTCGATCAGGCGCTCGAGGACGAGCTCCCGGGCGAAGTAGATGTCCACACCGTCCTCGAAGACGACCGTGATGACCGAGAGCCCGAACTTGGAGACCGACCGGAGCCCCGCGAGCCGCGGGACCCCCCGGATGGTCATTTCGACGGGGTGGGTCACGAATTTTTCCACCTCGAGCGGGGAAAGGCCCGGCGCGTTCGACAGGACCTCGACCTGGATGTTGGTGACGTCGGGGAAGGCATCAATGGGGAGCCGGACGAACGACTGGACGCCCAGGGCGACGAGGACGACGACCCCGAAAAGGACGAGGACGCGCTTTTCGAGCGAGAGCGAGATGAGGCGGTCGATCATCGTCATTCCCCGGCGATGCTGTTCTTGAGGAGCTCGGACTTGATGAAGAAGCTCCCGGCGGCGGCGACCACCTCCTTTTCCTTCAGACCGGCGACGACCTCGACCCGGCCGCCCGAGGCGGGCCCGGTCGTGACGTCCCGGAGGGTGAAGACGTTCTCTCCGGTCCGGACGAAGACGACCTTGCGGTCCGCGATGCCCAGGACAGCGGCCTCGGGCACGAAGACGGCGTTCGCTCCGGACGGCACGGCGATCTCCGCCTCGAGGTAAAGGCCTTGCCGGAGCTCTCCGCCGGGATTCGCCAGGTCGACCAGGGCCTCCACGGTCCGTGTCCTTTCGTCGACGACGTTCCCAAGCCTGAATATGCGGCCTCTGTATTCGCGACCCGGAGCGGAGGCCGCGCGGATGACGGCTTCGGCCCCGACGTCGACCGACGCCAGGTCCTTTTCATAGATGCGAAGGACGGCCCGGACCGTCGATAGGTCGGCGATCCGGAAGAGGCTAGCCCCGAGCTCGATGTGGTCCCCCGCCGTCACCGGGCTTTCGATGACGGTGCCGGTCAACGGAGCGCAGATCGGCAGAAGCGCCGTCGGGGCCCCGGCCTTTTCGATCCCGGCGATGTCGTCGTCCGAAAGGCCCAGGGTCCGGAGCCGATCCTCGATCGACGCGACCAGGGCCTCGGCCGAACGCCGCTCCGCGGGATCCTCGGCCGCGGGCGATTTCACGCGGGCGGAGGCCAGAAGGAGCTCGGCCTGAAGCATGAGGAAGTCCGGGCTGTAGAGGGAGAGAAGGACCTGCCCTTGCCGGACGCGGTCGCCGGGATAGGCGGCGAGGCTCTCGATCCGCCCCGACGCCCTCGCGGTCAGATGCGCCTTGCGTTTCGGGTCCATGGAGACCTCGCCGGGGACGCGGACCGTCCGGACGACCGGTAGGTATTCGGCTTCTGCGACTTGGATGCCGGCCGTACGGACGGCTTCCGGGGTGAGCGTGACGGAGGCGGGGACGTCGGGGCCCCCTGTCTTTTCTTCGACCTCCCCCTCGGGGCCGGGGCGACAGCCGGGGAGCCCCAGGATCAGGACGAGGACGGCGGCGGCGATATGGGCGTAGTTCGATCTTTTCATGGGATATTCCTCATTCGACGGGTTCCTCGCCGGCGACCTCGAGATCGGCCAGCGAGACGAGATAAATGTACAAGGACCGCAGATGCTCGAGCCGCGCGGAGGCGTAGGTCCTGTACAGGTCGAGGAGCTCGAAGAACGCGACCTCCCCATACTGATACCGGTTCAGGCTAAGGGTCATATCGTCTTCCATGTCCTTCAGGAGCGAGCCTTCGAAGACGCGCACTTGGTCCTCGGCGGCCCGGGCGGCCTCGAAGGCGGTCCCGATCCGAGCCGCCACGCGAAGCTCCTCTCCGGCGACGGCGAGGCGGGAGATCTCGTCGGCGGCCGCGGCTTCCATGACCTCGCCCTTCCGCCTCTGCCCAAGGACGGGCAGGGAGAGGCCCACGGAAAAGCCCCATCCGCCCGCCCTCAGGCTGGGGAAAAAGAGCCCCAGCGTAAGGTCGGGAAGACCGCTCTTGCGCGCCAGCGTCAGGCCGGTTTCGGCCTCCGCGCGTCGCGCCGCGGCGATCCTGAGCGACGGGCGGGAAGCCGGGGCTCCGGCCCGGAGTGCCGCCGGGTCCGCGTCCAACGGGACGTAGGCGAGGTCCGTGACCAAAGCCGCCGGGGCGGCGCCGTTCCCTCCGAGGAGCAGATTGAGTTCGGAGCCGGCCGCGGCGCCTTCTTTCTTTTCTTCGATGATCTGGTTCCGAAGCCGCGCCTTTTCGACGCGGGCGCGCAGGACGTCGCTCGAGGTTGCGGCCCCGGAACGCCGGCGAGCCGTCAGATTCTCGAGCAGGCGGTCGACGATGGCGGAGGACCGCTCCAGCGATTCGACGGTCCTTCGCGAAAGGACCGCGCGGTAATAGGCCCGTTTCACTCCCGCTCTTACGAGGAGGCGCGTCCTCTCGAGCTCGAGAGCCGCCCTCTCCTCGCCGAACCGGCCGATGCGTCCCCTGAGGGCGCGCTTCCCCGGGAACTCGAAGGACTGCTCGACCCCGAAGCTGTATTCCTTATCTCCAGCGGGACTCCCCTTATGGAACGAAAGCCCCTCGTCGCTGAAGACGAAGGCCGGGTCGGCGAAGGCCTCGAGCCGGAGCGTGCGGCCCTTCGAGGCGGCGATCTCCTGAGCGGCCGCGAGGACGCGCGGGTTCCGCTCCATGGCAATAGCCACGGCCCGGTCAAGGGTCAGCGGGTCCTCAGCCCGGGCGGACGGGCCGGGCGAGAGAACCGACGCGGCGAAGAAAACGATCCATAAGGATCTCATGACATACCTCCATTCCGATGTGTGCCTGCGAGAGGAGGGGCTTCGGAGGAAGTCTAATCGGGCGGGTGGTAAATGTCCGAGATGAACCCGGGGATGATGTCCTGCTCGCCCGCCGGCGACAGGTTCGTAAAGCGGCTGGAGGCTACCGGGACCGCCGATATGAGGACGGGTGCGGCGCCGGCGGCCGACCAATGGAGGGGGTTGCATACGCCTTGGAGCTCTTCGTGGCAACAGAAATCGTGGGAGATGGTGTTGAGGCAGAACAGGACGAGGACGAAGGCCAGGAGGCCTTTTGCCGCGAAATCGCCGCGATCTTTGACGGACATGAAAGGCTATTGTATGTGCCAAGTCTTCCCGTGTCAAATGATGAGGCCGGGGCGGAAGGGACTGGAACGGCGGCCCGCGACGGGGTACAATCGGGAGCGATGAATGTTCGGCGGCGCGTCGCGGGGGGGCTCATCGTTGCGGCCCTGGGGGCTCTTTATTTTTGTTCGAGGCCGGAACGCGGCGTCGTCATCCTATGCGCCGGGGACAGCATCACCGAGCGGGGCTATCCGCGCTATCTCCGGGCGACCCTCAGGGCGGACGGGGTCCGCGCCCGGGTTCTCAACTACGGCCGGAGCGGCAACACCTCTGCCGAATATCTGGCGTTCCTGAGGGAGAACGGGGACCGGCTCCGGGCCGAACGGCCGGACGTCGTGCTCCTCGAGCTCGGGACCAACGACGTCCGGATGGACGGCGACCGCGTGACCGCGGCGGATTTCGAGAGGAACATCCGGGAGGTCGTCGGCATCTTCAAGGGGTTCCGGACGAGGGCCGGGGGGGCTCCGGCGATATACCTGGCCGCCATTCCCCCCGTTCCCGGGGGGACGCCGTTCCCGTTCGGTTCCGTGTCCGGCGCTCGGGTGACGGATGAGATCAATCCCGCCATAAAAAACGTCGCGGCGGACCTCGGACTCGGCTTTGTGGATAACCATGAACTGTTCGCCCGCGCCCCGGATCTCCTTCCCGGCGTCCACCCGAGCCCGCAGGGCTATCGGGCCATGGCCGCCAACTGGTATGCGGCCATCCGGGAGCGCGTCCGGCGGGCGGCCCGCTGAGCTTTTCCTTGCATTTTCGAGGACGCGGTGCTACGATGGCATCAATCGATCTTCTTCCTAAAGGCAGCAAAACCGTGGAAAGCAAATTCATCAACAGAAAACTCATCCGGCCCAACCTGTCCGAGATCAAGGACAAGATGAACAGGGATCGGGACAAGGACGTGGACAAACGGAAGATGCACCCCCCCACGGACACGTTCGCCGAGAACTACTACCATCTCAAGCAGATGAACAAGAAGACGCCGATGGCCGTCGTCTTCACGGACGGCGAGGTCCTCGAGGGTACCATCGAGTGGTACGACCGCAACTGCATCAAGCTCAACAGGGACAACGCCCCGAACATGCTCATCTACAAGAGCCACATCAAGTATATCTACAAGGTCGGAGAGGCCCCGGAGCCCGCCGCGGACGAGCCGAAAAAGCGGAAATGACCCTCCCCGCGATCGGGATCAGCCTCGGGGATCCCGGGGGGGTCGGCCCGGAGGTCGTTCTCAAAGCGCTGGCGACCGCTTCCCTTCTTCCCGAGGCGCGCTTCGTCGTTTTCGGCGACCGGGGCGTCTGGGACGCCGAGCGGGCGGCGCAGGGTCTCCGGCTCGAGGTTCCGATCCAGGAAGGCGAAACGGTTCCGCGGGCTCCCGGTTTCTATTTCAGCGACATCGGCGCGATGCCGGGGGAAGTCGTCCGGGGCCGGGCGTCCGCGGAGAACGGGAAAAGCTCCTTCCTGGCGTTCGAAAAGGCCGTCGGACTGGCCGGGAAGAGCGTTCTCGACGCCGTGGTCACGGCCCCCGTCTCGAAGACCTCCTGGCATCTGGCGGGCCTGCCGTGGCGCGGGCATACCGAGTATCTCGATTCGCTTTATCCCGGGACGATCATGACATTCTGGTCGGACCGCCTGAAGGTCGCCCTGCTGAGCCATCATATCCCCTTGAAAGAGGCTTTGGGGAGGGTCCGGAAGGATATCCTATTGGACTTCTTCCGGGCGTTGCATCGGAGTCTGTCGGTGGTTCGGTCGGGGATCGAGGAGATCCTCGTCGCGGGCCTCAACCCTCACGCCGGCGAGGGCGGATTGATGGGCGCGGAGGAAACTGCGGAGATCCGCCCCGCGATCGATGTGGCGGCGAAGGAGGGCATTCCCGTCAGAGGACCCTTCCCTCCCGACACGGTGTTCCTCAAGGCCCTCGACCGCCCGGCGAAGATGGCCGTAGCGATGTCCCATGACCAGGGCCTCATAGGCTTCAAGCTCGTGGCCTTCACGACCGGCGTGAATACGACGCTGGGCATGCCGTTCGTCCGGACATCGCCCGACCACGGCACCGCCTTCGATATCGTCGGCAAAGGCATCGCCGACCCCCGCAGCATGCTCGAGGCTATACGTCTCGCCGCCAAACTTTCCCGATCCCCCAAGGTAGCCGCGGCTTCATTTTAAATCCCCCCTAATATCCCCCCCTTTTAGGAAAGAAGGGAAATAAATCGTGCCGCTGACAGAGGCCCGCCGAGACTGGTTAACTGGTGTGGGGGAATAGGGACTTTCCTTTGGTCTATGGCGAGGAAGGCCGCCCTGAGGCCCCCGTTGGGAAGGGGGCCCATCGCTCCTCTGCCGGCGACGCGGACCTCATCCGAGTCCTCCTCCGTATCAAGGAGGGGGAAGGGGGGAGACAAGAAGTAAAGACAGATTCTTGGGCGCGTCGCCGTCTATCGGAGCGATGGGGGAACCTGTCAACAGGTTCCTGGGGCCGGGGGCAAGGGGCGGCCTTCCAAGCTAGCGGAGGCGCTTCTTGATCTCAGCCCGGATCTCGCGGTCGGTGTCCCGCTTCTTGATGACGTCCCGCTTCTCGTATTCCCGCTTGCCGCGGACGAGGGCGATCTCGACCTTGACCTTGCCCCGGTCGTTGAACATAACCTTGGTAGGGACCAGGGTAAAACCGCGCTCCTTGATCTTCCCGGAGAGCTTTCGGATCTCGCGCTTGTGGAGGAGGAGCCGGCGTTCGCGCAGGGGCTCGTGGTTGAAGATGTTGGCGGCCTCGTAGGGGCTGATGTGGCACTTGACAAGGAAGACGTCCCCGCCCTTGACCTCGGCGTAGCTTTCCTTGAGGCTGATGCGGCCCTCGCGGATGGCCTTGACCTCGCTCCCGAGGAGCGCGATGCCGGCCTCGAAGCTCTCCAGGATCTCGTAATTGTGATAGGCGGTCTTGTTCGTGGCGACGGTCTTCATGGACTCGTCCCCTCCGCGGCGGGGGACGGGCGAACCCGGATGAGGCTGATGTGCCGCTTGTTCATCCGCTCGACGACGAAGCGCAGGCCTCCGTGGTCCAGGGCGTCCTTTTCCTTGGGGATATGGCCGAACTCGTACAGGAAAAACCCGGCCAGCGTCATGTAATCCCCCTTCTCGGGGACCTTGAAGGGCAGGACCCGGTTGATCTCGTTGACGGAAGTGGAGCCCTTGATGAGGTAGTCGCCCCCCTCGACCTGATGGAACCAGGCCTCGGACATTTCGTCCTGCTCGTCCCGGATGTCGCCGACGATCTCCTCGATGATGTCCTCGAGGGTCACGATCCCCTCCAGGCTGCCGAACTCGTCGACCACGAAGGCCATGTGGACGGCGTTCTCCTGCATCTGGAGGAGGACCTTCTCCACGGGTGCGGACTCGGGGACGAAGAACGGCTTGCGCAGGACGGATCTGAGGTCGAACTCCTTCCCCTCGAGAAGAAGCGAGACGAGGTCCTTGGCGTGCAGGAGCCCTTCGATGTTATCCATCCGGCCCTTGAAGACGGGATACCTGGAGAATCCGGCCGAGCGGATGATCTCCCGGACCTGGTCCACGGGGGACTCGACCTCGATGGCCCTAACCTGAGGACGGGGGACCATGATCTCCTTGATCGGGCGCGAGCCCATGTCCAGTATCCCCGAGATCATCCGGCGGCGGGACGAGGACATGCCCCGGACGCCCGAGCCGAGCAGGATCCGGACCTCCTCCTCCCCCATCCCTCCGGAGAGGCCCCCGGACCGGCCGCGAGCGGAGGGGAAGAACAGGCGCGACAGGAACGAAAGGACCCGGACCAGCGGGCTGAAGACCGTCATGAGAAAACGGACGGGGTGGATGAACAGGAAGGCGGTCTTGATGGGGTTGTGGGCGGCGAACGTCTTGGGGTTGATCTCCCCGAAGAAGAGGACGAGGAGCGTCGTGGTCAGGGTGGCCAGGAGGACGGCCGCGTTCTTATTGGGGATGAAGGAGACGAACACCGTGGTCGCCACAGAGGCCGCCGCGACGTTGACCAGAGTGTTCCCGATGAGGATGGTCGCCAAAAGCCCGTCGATCCGGGCGACGACCCGGCGGACGAGCCGGGCCTTCTTCGAGCCCCGGCCCTCGAGGGACTCGAGGGTATAGGGGTTGGCCGCCACGAAAGCCGTCTCGGAGGAGGAGAAAAAAGCGCTGAGGACGAGGAACAACAGGAACAGCAGAAGCGCCGGCAGCAACATCGGAGGTCAGGCGTCCAGTCGGGGCTTGTTGTCCCTGAAGCACCGGGACAGGTTTTCGAGGAGCCTGCGCTCGACCCGGGTCAAAGGGACGCAGGACGCATCGGAGATCTCGCTGACGATCAGCTCCTTGGCCCGCTCCATCATCTTCTTTTCCCGGAAAGACAGCGGCTTGAGGAGGCTCAGGCAGAACAGGCTCTTGAGGACGAGGGCCATGTCCAGGAGCGTACCGGACTTCATCAGGCCGAGATGCTCCTTGTAACGCCCTTTCCAGTTCGTGGAGAGGTCGACGTTCCCGCTCCGCATGAACTGGAAGATCTTCTTGATGGCGCCCTCGGAAATAGGCCGGCGGATCCCGATCTCCAGCACGCCGGCCGAGGGCACCTGAACGAGCGTGTTGTTGTTGACGATCCGGACGTGGAAGATCTTGAACTGTTCCCCGTTGTAGGAGCCGTCCTTGATATCCTCGACGATCCCGAGACCCTGGTTGGGATAAATGACCTTATCCCCGACTTTCAGTGAGTTCATTGAGACCGTATTATACCCGAAAGCCGGCGCGGGGTCAACGATTCTCTTCGTCCACTTGACAGATAACTCACACTTTATTAACATAGTTGCCTCAACTGTAAAGGAAGACGTATGCCATGAAGCGAACATTTCAGCCGAACAACCGTCGCCGGAAGAAGACTCACGGATTCCGGGTCCGTATGAAAACCGCGGGGGGCCAGAAGGTCCTCAAGAGCCGCAGGGGCAAAGGCAGGAAGAAACTCGCCGTATAAATGGACGAACGCCTGACCCCAGGGGAGCGGATCAGAAAGAAGAAGGACTTCGAGACCCTGTATAGGATAGGCCGGCGTTACAGAGGACGACATTTTCATCTCGTTTACCACGCCAACGCGTTCGGGTTCCCGAGGATGGCCGTCGTCGTCAGCCGCAAGGTCGGCAACGCCGTCGAGAGGAACAGGATAAAAAGGCGCGTCCGGACCCTGTTCCGCAGGAATAAAGCTTTGTTCACGAGGCCCTTGGACATCATCCTCATCGCGAAAAAAGAGATCCTCGACCTTTCCTGGCCGGAACTCGCCGCCAACTACGCGGCCGCGGTGGACGGGATCTTCCGGGAACGGTCGGTTTGATGAGAGCCGTCGCCCTGGCCCTGATCAAGCTCTACAGGGCGCTGCTATCCCCGTTCCTGGGAAATCACTGCCGTTATTACCCGACGTGTTCCGCCTACACCGCTGAGGCCATTCGCCGGCACGGCTTCTGGAAGGGCGCGTTCCTCGGGGGGAAGAGGCTCCTCCGGTGCCACCCGTTCCGTGAAGGCGGGATCGACCCAGTCCCATGAGAGGTTGACATATGGAAAAACGACTCGTCATAGCCATCGTCCTGTCCATCCTGGTCCTCGTCCTATGGCAGGCCTTTCTGGTCAAGAGCCCCGAGCCCGCGCCTGCGGCGCCGGCGGCCGCTCGAATCGCCGGACCGGGTCCCGCCGCCGTGGAGACGGTCTCTGCCGGCTGCCCCGGATAAGGCTCCTGCGGCCCAGGCCGTCACCCCGCCCGCGGACCTCCTGGCCGTCTCCGCCGAGGCCGAGGAGAAAGGCGCCGTCGAGACCTCCCTCTATCGGGCCGAATGGAGCAACAAGGGCGGCGTGCTCACGAGCTGGAAGCTCCGGAAGCACAAGAACGCCGCCAAGGAGGACTTGGAGCTTGTCCCCGACTCGGCCGCCAAGGTCGGGCGCTATCCTTTCGCCCTCTGGGCAGAGGACGCCGCGTTCGCGGACGCCGCCAATGCCGCGGCCTTCAAAGCGACCTTCCCGAACCCCCGGCTCGCCGACGGAGAGAACGGGGAGGTCCGGTTCGAGTACGCCGACGGTCGTGGCCTCAAGGTCGAAAAGACCTTCCTCTTGACCGGCGGGACCTACGAGGTCGGGATCGTCGTCCGCGCCTGGCAAGACGGCCGGGAGATCGAGCCCTGGCTCCTCTGGGGGCCGGGGATCGGAAACCCCTCCCCCGCCGAGATGAAACAGCGGTTCAGCTCGAGCACCGGGGCGGCCGTCCTCGCTGCGGGGAAGGTCCTCCGGATGGACGAGCGGAAATTCAAGCCTGAGGCGAGCGCTTTCGCCTTCGCGGACTGGGCGGCCTACGAGGAGAACTACTTCGCGGCCCTGTTCGTCCTCCCCGAGGCGGCGGGCAAGGCGGTCTTCCTGAAAGAGGTCCGGGACGGCGTCCCCCACTTCTTCCTGGCCGCCGACCGGCCGCAGAAGGCGTTCATCGGCCCCAAGGACCTCGACGCCCTCAAGGCCTTCGGCCGCCAGGCGAAGAAGATCATCAATTTCGGCTTCTTCGGGGCCATCGCCGAGATCCTCCTCGTCGGCATCCGGTACATCCACAGGTCCGTCCCGAACTGGGGATTTGCCATCATCATCATGACGTTCATCATCAAGATCATCTTCTTCCCGCTGACCTACAGCTCCACGAAGTCGATGGCCAAGATGGCGGAGCTCCAGCCGAAGGTCAAGGCCCTGAGGGCCAAGTACAAGAAGGCCAAGCAGGACATCCAGCAGCGCCGCCAGATGAACGAAGAGATGATGAAGCTCTACAAGGAGCACGGCGTGAACCCCGCCGGGGGGTGCCTCCCGATGCTCATCCAACTGCCCGTCTTCTGGGGGGTCTTCCGGATGCTGGTCGTTGCGGTCGAATTCCGCCATAGCCCCTTCATGCTCTGGATCGGGGACCTTTCCGTGAAGGACCCCTATTACATCACCCCGCTCCTGATGGGCGCCACCCAGTTCATCCAGCAGAAGATGACCCCGACCTCGGCCGACCCGGCCCAGGCGCGCATGATGATGATCATGCCGGTGATCATGACGGTCTTCTTCATGAACTTTCAGAGCGGGTTGATCCTGTACTGGCTGACCAACAATGTCCTTCAAATCGCCCAACAGGCCATCATGAACCGGATGATGGCCAAGAAAAAGAGGGAAGCCCATGGAACACGAAGTAAAGACTGAGCTCCCGACCGCCCCCGCGCCCGAGGAGAGGCGCGAGTTCAAGGGCCGCAACCTTGAGGAGGTCATCAGCCTGGCGGAGCACGTCCTCAAGACGCCCCGCGAGGCATTCAATTACGAGATCGTCACCGAGAAGACCAAGCTCTTCGGGATCAAGACCAAGGAGATCGTCATCCGGGCCTGGCCGAAGAAGGCCTCGGAGGAGAACGCCGCCGCCGAGTTCCTCGCCCGGCTCATGCCGGTCTTCCCGCTCGAGCTCGAATACCGGATCACGAAACAGAGCGACATGATCGGCGTCATCTTCGACGGCGCGGACAAGAACCTCCTCCTCCGCAATGACGGCATGCTCCTCCTGGCCCTCCAACACGTCCTGAACAAGGTCTCCCCCGTCAAGGTCCAGGTGGACTGCGAGTTCTTCCGCAAGCGCAAGGAGAAGAAGCTCAGGGATTACGGACAGCAGGTCGCCCATCAGGTGCGGGAGTCCGGCAAGGAAGAGGTCCTCGACTTCATGAACCCCTACGAGCGCCGCATCATCCACATCGCCGTGAACCAGGTCCAGGGCATCACCAGCGAGAGCCTCGGCGAGGGGTTCCTGAAGCGGGTCAAAGTCTTCGCGATCCCGCGGTAAGGGCCCTTTCCTTTTTGCGGCTGTTCAACGGGCCCGGACGGGCCGGCCTCGCTTCTCTAGCCGTGATGGGAATGAAGTCTTTGCAAAGGGCTTTGCTCCCGGCTCCGGTCAAGATCGCCTTCGAAGGGCTCGGAGGCCGGGCCCCCACAGCCCGCCCCCTTCCCCACCTCTGCCGGAGACGCGGTCCCTACATCCTCCTCCTGAATTCCAGGGGGAGTAGAGGGGGTTAAGATCGTATCAACGTCTTGGGCGCGTCTCCGTGGGGCGGCCTTCCTCGCCCATACTAATAGCGTGCCTCCGTGACCTTCGCATGGTCGCAGCAGCCCCTCGTGAACCCCTCGAATCCCCGGCATGAATGCCGGGGATCGTTCGGGGTTAACCCTGAGCCCTGCTTTTCGTCCCCGCCTTTCATGGCGGGGTAGGGTCGGCGAACGGGCCAAAGCCCTCCCGTCACGGCCTCGTGCCGCGCCCCTCGACGGCTTCCTCCGGGATATCCCCTCCCCCCTCCCGGTGACACGGACCTTATCTGAGTCCGCCTTGAAATCCTCGAGGGAGTTGGGGGA
Source organism: Candidatus Aminicenantota bacterium (assembly GCA_963813235.1). Classification (GTDB taxonomy): domain Bacteria; phylum Acidobacteriota; class Aminicenantia; order Aminicenantales; family Saccharicenantaceae; genus JALHVH01. The sequence goes on from CAWEYF010000013.1 coordinate 12,369, forward strand.
GTTAAGAAATACGCTGATTCTGGGCGTGCTCACCGTGAAAGCGGCGATCCATCGCATCAAGGCTTGTGTCTATGGGCTGGGGGCACGGAGCATAAAGGGGACTACAATACCAATGTCCCGATTCCCAAGGGAAGCTGGGGAAATTGGATATTTGGTATTGTGCCGCAAATTTGCGACGCCGCGCCGTAATATGGCCGCGCAGTAGGGCCGGCCATTCGTTGACACTCTTCCGGGGATTTGTTATGAACCATTCGGGATGATGGGAGGCACGCTCAGAAACTCGCCAAGCCAACCGTTCTTTTGAAAGCCCGGGGGCGCTCTTCGGGCATGGAGGCGCCCTCAAGGGGCCGTGCCGCCCGCGCGAAGAAAAAGAGCCATAAGGCTGGTTAATATGTTGCCTTTGGGCTTTAAGTTCAGCACTACAGGAGTGCCGGCTGTGAGCACACAATCCCTTGAGAGCCCTGAAGCCTTGCAAGGAGACCTGCCTGGAATTGAGAGAATGCCTGGAATGATTCCTGAGCGCCCTGGATTGAAATACCCTGGAGATAAAAGGACAGGGAGAGAATTTCCTGCATAAAAAGATAAGGGACTCCGGAGAAACCCGGTGATATTTGAAAAAAAGTCCATAAGAACCGGGATCCAGCGGCCCGGGGTCGCAGGCAGGAAGGACGATAATTTCCGGTACGCCCTTAGAATATTGGCTTCAAACCGGCCTGTTTACACAACTCGTTGGCGGTGATCCGGTCCAGTGCCGCGTGCCTTTTGATCGGGATGGTCTTCTTCTCGTTCGTATAGATCGAATGGTTCTTGCCCTCGCGGAGCAAGCAGAAGCCGTGCTCTTCGAGATATCGAACCAGGTCACGTCGCTTGACGGACATCTACAGTTGGACGGGGATCTGTTCCAGCAGGGCGCCGCCTAAAGGGATCTCTTTTCTGCTGCTTGTAGGCGAGGACCATCTCATGAAGAGCGTCCTGGAGCATGGCCCTGCAGTCCTCCAAGGATTTCCCTTCGGTCACGACCTCGGGCCATTCGACCAGTTGTCCCATGTATCCGGACGCGACCTTCGTATATTGTAGCCGTGTAGGTATTATACATACTGCGCTTCCCTCAATATCCATTATAGTCTTTCTGAGCCATGGCCGCCAAGCGCTATTTCGCATGCAGAGTACACCATGCCAAGTTCCCAAGTTCCCCGGCCGCCCCTGGGAATCGGCAAGCGGGTATTGTGTTTCAGAATTTCTGCAGAGCTAAAAAAGGGATCGCCTTCGAAGGACGCGGGCGCGGCGATGAAGGCCACCCCTGTCCCCCCGACCCCCTGGAACCAGTCCCGGCGGTTCCCCCCGCCGTGAACGGCGGGGTCCCCCTCCGCTACGGGGGGCTTCAGAGCGGCCTTCATCGCCGTTATCCCATTCGTCCTTCGTGCGGCGATCCTAAAAGCCAATATGACAACTGGGCCGGGACCGGCCTAAGTTATTGGCCCTATTTACTAAGTCGCCCCGGTCCCATACAATTGGCGGCGTAACATGCTTAAAGATACGATCATTGCGATCTCGACGCCGCCGGGGTATGGCGGGCTGGGGATCGTCAGGCTTAGCGGCCCGCGGGCGCTTCGGATCGCGAAACACGTCTTCAGGCCCCGGCGCGGCTCGATAGTTGCGGGGAAACCCATCCTTGGCGTGGTGCATGGCCCGGGCAGCGGGGCCGAGTTCGACGAGGCATTCCTGACCTTCCACAAGAGGCCTCACTCATACACCCGGGAGGACGTCGTGGAGATCAGTTGTCACGGCAGTCCCGTAGTCCTAGAGGAAGTCATCCGTCTCGGGGTCCGCGCGGGGGCACGCCCGGCGGACCCCGGGGAATTCACGCTGAGGGCCTATATCAACGGCCGTCTGGACATCATCCAGGCCGAAGCCGTCAACGACCTCATCCGGGCGGCCTCTCTGACCCAGGCCAGGATCTCCTTCGGCCAGCTGGGCGGAAGCCTGTCGAAGAAGATAGGCGCTGTCCGGGAGAAGCTCATCCACCTCTTGTCCGGCATCGAGGCCGGGATCGAGTTTCCCGACGAAGACCTGAGGACATCCCGCAACGTCACGGCGCGGAAGCTCGACGGGCTCATCCGGGATGTAGGATCGCTCGTCGCCGGATACGAAGCCGGGCGGGCTCTCGCCGAGGGCATCACGCTGGTTATCGCGGGGAAGAAGAACGTCGGAAAGTCCACGCTCTTCAACGCACTCCTCGGCCAGGACAGGGCCATCGTCACTCCCTATCCCGGGACCACCCGGGACTTCCTCAGGGAGAAGATGATCGTGCGCGATTCCGTTTTTCACCTCGTCGATACCGCCGGGCTGGGCCAGGCCACGCACCCTATCGAGAGAGAGGGGATGCGCAGAAGCGAGCGGCAAGCCAGGGATGCCGACGGAGTCTTGTTTGTCCTCGACGGGTCCCGGCCTCCGGGCCGGGAGGACAAGCGGCTTCTCGAGAAGTTCCAAAAGGCAGTTAATATTATTGTAATCAACAAGATAGATGTGATGCCGCGGGCCGCCGGTGCCGGGTTCGCCGGGCTGGCCGGGACGGTCCCGGTGGTCGAGGTCTCGGCCCTGAAGGGCACGAACATCGACGGTTTGAAGTCCCGTTTATACGAGAGTTTCAGGCCGTCGAAGAGCAAACAGGAGGACCTCGTCCTCCATTTGCGCCAAAAACTACTCCTCGAGGAGATGCTCGCCGCCCTCGAGCGAAGCCGCACCCTCCTCCGGACCGGCTATCCGGACGAGATCGTCGCGGAAGAGCTCCGCGGAGTCCTTCCCCCCATGGGGCGGCTTACCGGAGAGATCAGGGCCGGTGAGGTCATCGACGACATCTTCGGCAGATTTTGCGTGGGCAAGTAACTGCATCTCAGGGGGCCCTGCCTGAATCGCACGATAAAATCGCCCTCGTTCTGTGTATAATGATCGTGACATGAAAGGCGTAGACTTCGACATTGTCGTGATCGGGGCGGGGCATGCCGGTTGCGAGGCCGCGGCCGCCGCGAGCACCATGGGCCTCGAGACCTGCCTGGTCACGATGCATCTCGAGACCATCGCCCAGATGTCCTGCAACCCGGCCATCGGCGGGCTCGCCAAGGGGCACCTCGTCCGGGAGATCGACGCGCTCGGCGGCCTTATGGGGCTCCTGGCCGACGAGACGGGGATCCAGTTCAGGCTCCTCAACCGGAGCCGCGGCGGCGCCGTCCAGGCTCCGCGGGCCCAATGCGACAAAGCCCAATACAGGCTCGCAATGAAGAAGCGTCTGGAGAAGACGCCGGGGCTGACCTTGTTCCAGGGCATCGTCTCGGAGATCCTCGTCCGGGGAGGCCGGGCCGTCGGTGTCCGGACCCTGGATGGGACCTCCCTATCGAGCCGAGCCGTCGTCGTGACCCCGGGGACCTTCCTGAACGGAGTCATCCACATCGGCCTCGAAAGCTATCCGGCCGGCCGCGCCAACGAGCCGCCCTCTATTGAGCTTTCCAAAAATCTTGAAACCATGGGATTCAGCATGTTTCGGCTAAAAACGGGCACTCCGATGCGTCTGGACTCCCTGACCGTAGATTGGACACGCTTTACGCCCCAGGCGGGGGACGAGCCCCCGGTCCCATTTTCCTTCAGGACCACCCGCCGCCTCGAGAACAGGATCCTCTGCCATTCGGGATACACAAACCCCGGGACACACGAGGTCGTCAGGAGGAACTTAAATCGTTCTCCCCTGTACAGCGGCAAGATCAAGGGCGTCGGCCCCCGGTACTGTCCGTCGATCGAGGACAAGGTCGTCAAGTTTCCCCATCGCGTCCGCCACCTTTTCTTCCTCGAACCTGAGGGGCTGGAGACGACGGAGATCTATGTCAACGGCCTGTCCTCGAGCCTGCCGTTCGAGGTTCAGCGGGAGATCCTGATGACCATCCCTGGCCTCGATGCGGCGAAGATCCTGAGACCGGCCTATGGCATCGAATATGACGCCGTATCCCCCAGGGAGCTCCTGCCGACCCTGGAGACGAAAAAGATCGCCGGCCTTTACCTCGCCGGCCAGATCAACGGAACGTCCGGATACGAGGAAGCGGCGGCCCAGGGCCTGATGGCGGGTATCAATGCCGCCCTGAAGCTCCGGAAGAAGCTTCCGTTCGTCCTCAGGCGCGACCAGGCCTACATCGGCGTCCTCATAGACGATCTGATATCGAAAGGCGTCGAGGAGCCTTACCGCCTCTTTACGGCCCGGGCCGAGTACCGGCTCCACCTCAGGATGGACAATGCCGACCGAAGGCTGGCTCCCTTGGGGAGGAAGCTGGGCCTCATCCCCGACGAGGCGTATAAGCGATACGAATCCAGGCAGAAACGCCTCCGGGCGGCCGCGGCCTTCCTCGGGAAGGAAAAGACAAGGGACGGGAAGAACAATACTGTTTCTCTCAAGGAATATCTAAAAAAACCTGAGATTCGGCTCTCCGATGTGTTAAAATGTAGAAATATTCAGGAAGTCCTGAACGAAGAAGATATGAGATGCTTGGAATCCGACATCAAGTATGAAGGCTACATCAGGAGACAGGAAAAGGAGATCTCCAGGCTCGCCAGGACGGATAGGATGAAAGTCCCCGCTGGCCTTGCTTTTGACAAGGTTCCCGGCCTGACCGTGGAGGCGGTTGAAAAGCTCAAGAAATATGGGCCGGCGACCTTGGGGGAGGCTAAAAAGATATCCGGGCTGACCCCGGCGGCCCTCTTCAGCCTCGGGCTTTTCATCGAGGCGGGACGGAAGAAGCGGCCTGCGAAGGGCAGGGATGTTCCACGTGGAACATCATCCGACGATGAATAAGATAATCGCCGTCGCCAATCAGAAGGGGGGGGTGGGAAAGACCACGACCGCCATCAACCTCTCGGCCGCCCTGGCCATGAGGAATATGCGGACTCTCCTGGTCGATTTCGACCCCCAGGGGATGGCGACGCTCGGCTTGGGGGTCAAGAAGGACGAAGGGAAGGGGATCTACCAGGCCCTGCTCAACGCAAGGGACGTGATGGACTGCATCCAGGGGGCCGGCCAGGACAATTTCTATATTTGCCCCTGTTCCCCCGAGCTTTCCGGGGCGGAGATCGAGCTTTACTCCAAGGAGGACCGGGAAAAACAGCTCAAGATCGCCCTGGAAAAGGTCAGGAAATACTTCAATTTCATCGTCATCGACTGCCCGCCGTCCCTCGGGTTCCTGACGATCAACGCTCTGACGGCGGCGGATTCCATCCTGATCCCCGTACAATGCGAATTTTTCTGCATGGAGGGGATCCCGGACCTCTTCCACACCCTGGAGACCGTCAGGACCTATTTCAACCCGAACCTGGCCGTTGAGGGCATCCTGCTGACGATGTTCGACGAACGGACCAACCTATCTAAGCAGGTCGCCGAGGAGATCCGGAAATCCCTCGGGGTGATCACGTTCGAAACGGTCATCCCGAGGAGCGTCAAGCTTGCCGAGGCGCCGAGCTACGGGAAACCCGTCGTCCTGTACGACGTCAGGTCGAAGGGGGCGGAGGCCTATCTGAATCTGACCGAGGAGTTGCTCCACACATGATAAAAAAAGCATTGGGGAAAGGCTTGGACGCTTTCATCCCAGAGGAATTCGGGATCATCAAGGAGGAGCGATACGCTGAACTCGACATCGCCCAGCTCAAGCCCAATCCCCTTCAGCCGCGGATGCGATTTGACGACAAGTCCATGGACGAGCTTGCCCAGTCCATCAGGGAGTCCGGGATCGTCCAGCCGGTCCTCGTCGTCCAGGAGGAGGGTCACTTCAAGATCATCGTCGGGGAGCGACGCTGGCGCGCGGCCCAAAGGGCCGGGCTCAAGAAGATCCCCGTCATGATCCGGAACCTTCCCCTTGCAAAACAGCTCGAGGTCTCCATCATCGAGAACATCCACAGGGAGGACCTCAACCCCTTGGAGATCGCCCTGGCCTACCAAAAAATGTCCCAGGAGCTCAACTACACCCAACAGGAGATCGCCGACAAGGTAGGCAAGGACCGAACCTCCATCACGAATTACATGCGACTCCTGAAACTTCCCCAGGAGATCCAGGACGCCCTCGCCGATGGGAGACTGTCCATGGGGCACGCCCGGGCCATCCTGGCCCTCGAAGAGCCCGAGGCCCAGCTTGCGGCCTTCGGGAAGATCATGAACAAAGAGCTGTCGGTGCGGAATTCGGAAAAGCTCGTCAACAGGCTGAAGGAGAGGCCTCCCCGCGCGCAAAGGAGCCTCGAGGACCCCGACCTTCATACCCTTCAAGAGGACCTGATCAAGGCCCTGGGGACGAAGGTCCTGGTCTCGGGGAACCGGAACAAGGGGATCCTCAAGATCTTTTATTTCTCTCTGGATGACCTGAACAGGATCTTCGAAAGGATCAAAGGAGTATCGCGATGAAAGAAAAGGAACGGGAAATCCTGGATTCCAAGATCTCCGGTTTGATCGACCAGGGAACCGAACTGAAGGGGGACCTGACCTTCAAAGGGTCGTTCCGGATCGAAGGCAATTTCAAGGGCACCATCAATTCGGATTCCCTCCTCATCATCGGGGAGAGGGGCAAGGTCGAGGCCGACATCAAGGTCGGCCAGCTCGTGATCAACGGCGAGGTCCGCGGGAACGTTCAGGCCTCGGAACGTGTCGAGGTCCACGGCAAGGGGCGGGTTTATGGCACGATCCAGGCTCCGAAGCTCATCGTGGAGGAGGGCGCCTACCTCGAAGCCAACTGTCAGACGATAGAGGCCACCCCTTCGAAACCCTCTGTTCCCAAGGCGGAGTCCTGAACGTGGAACGGGCGGCGGGGATCATTCCGGCCCGGTATGCGTCGAGCCGGTTTCCGGGGAAGCCGCTGGCCAAGATTCTTGGTAAATCAATGATATCAATGGTTTACGAGAGAGCCCGGCGGTCACGGCTCCTGAGCGAGGTCCTCGTCGCCACCGACGACGAGCGGATCATGAAGGCCTGCACGGACCTCGGGATCCCGGCACGGATGACCTCACCCGACCACGGCTCGGGGACCGATCGCGCGGCCGAGGTCGCCCGCGGCCTCGACTCCGGGCTCATCGTCAACATCCAGGGCGACGAGCCGGTCCTCGATCCCGGCATGATCGATGCCCTGGTCGAAGAGCTCCAGGACCCGTCGATCCTCATGGCCTCCCTCATGACCCGCGTCAAGGACCCGGCCGCCTTCGAAGACCTGAACAGGGTCAAGGTCGTCGTGGACAAGGACCGGAACGCCCTGTATTTCTCGCGGACGCCCATCCCCTGCCGGGCGCCGGACGGCTTCTTCCAGCACATCGGCATCTACGGCTACCGGCGGGAATTCCTGTTCCGGTTCTGCGCCCTGCCGCCATCGGAGCTCGAGAGGGCCGAGAGGTTGGAGCAGCTCCGGGCCCTGGAGAACGGCTACCGGATCCGGATGGTCGAAACCCGTTATTCGACCTTGAGCGTGGATACGCCTCGGGATATAATCGAGGTCGAAAGGTACCTGAAAGAAAAGGGCCATGACTAAATACATATTCGTGACGGGCGGCGTCATATCGGGCCTGGGCAAGGGGATCGCGTCCGCGTCGATCGGCAGGCTCCTCGAGAGCCACGGCTACAGGATCACGATCCAGAAGTTCGACCCCTATCTCAACGTCGATCCGGGGACGATGAGCCCGTTCCAGCACGGCGAGGTCTACGTCACGGACGACGGGGCCGAGACCGACCTGGATCTGGGCCATTATGAGCGATTTACGTCGACCCGGACGTCGCGTGCGAACAATTGGACGGCGGGCCGGGTCTACGAGTCCATCATCCGGAAGGAACGGAGGGGCGAGTACCTGGGCAAGACCGTCCAGGTCATCCCCCACGTGACCGACGAGATCAAGTCCGCGTTCGCCTCAGCCGCTGGGACCAACGACATCGTCATCGTCGAGATCGGCGGCACGGTCGGCGACATCGAAAGCCTGCCGTTCCTGGAGGCCATCCGCCAGATGCGGCTGACGCTCGGCGCGCGCAACACCGTCTTCGTCCACCTGACGCTCGTCCCCTATATCGGCACCTCCGGCGAGCTGAAGACCAAGCCGACCCAGCACAGCGTCAAGGAGCTCCGTGCGATCGGGATCCAGCCGGACATCCTCCTTTGCCGCACGGACCGGGCCATCCCCCCGGATTTCAAGGCGAAGATCAGCCTGTTCACCAACGTCCCCATCGAAGCCGTCGTGTCGGCCAAGGACGCGGAGAGCATCTACGAGATCCCGGTCAACTTCGCCAAGGAAAAGCTGGACACCATCATCCTCAAGCTCCTCCGCCTGCCGGCGAGGAAGAGGGACATGGCGGACTGGGACGCCCTCCTCGACCGGATCAAGAATCCGCGGGACGAGGTCGACATCGCGCTGGTCGGGAAGTATGCCGGCTTCCACGATTCCTACATGAGCCTGAACCAGGCCTTGGCCCACGGCGGTTTCGCCCATAGGCTCAAGGTCAACGTCGACTGGATCGAGGCCGAGAACCTGGAAAAGGGCGAGATCGAGGAGACCCTGACCGGGAAGGACGGGATCCTCGTCCCCGGAGGATTCGGGGGCCGGGGGATCGAAGGCAAGATCCGGGCGATCACCTTCGCCCGGGAGAGCAAGGTCCCGTTCTTCGGGATCTGCCTGGGGATGCAGTGCGCCTCGATCGAATTCGCCCGCAACGTGGCCGGCCTGGCCGGCGCGAACAGCTCGGAGTTCGACGCGCGGACCCCGCACCGGGTCATCACCATGTGGCGGGAGCTCAGGAAGGACTGCGACTTGGGGGGGACGATGAGGCTCGGGCAGTACGCCTGCCGCATCGCGAAGGGCACGACCGCCTTCAAGGCCTACGGCCGAACCTCCATCAAGGAACGTCACCGCCACCGATACGAGTTCAACCCGAAATACGAGAAGGCCCTGACCGGCGCGGGCCTCGTCATCTCCGGGAAGAACCCCGAGTACGGCCTCGTCGAGATCGTCGAGCTCAAGGACCACCCCTGGTTCCTGGGCTGTCAGTTCCACCCGGAGTTCAAGTCGAAGCCCGTCGAGCCGCATCCTCTGTTCAAGGCTTTCATCGGAGCGAGCTATGCCAACCGCATCAAAAGGGATCGAGATCGCGCCGGGAATTGAGGCCGGCGGCCCGGGCCCGTTCCTGCTCGTCGCCGGGCCCTGCGTCCTCGAGAACGAGGCGCACGCCATTTTCCTGGCCCGGGAGATCGCGGCGATCTGCGCTTCCCTCGGCGTCCCGTTCGTCTTCAAGGCCTCGTTCGATAAGGCGAACCGCTCGTCGGGCGCGTCGTTCCGGGGCCCGGGCCTCGAGAAAGGCCTGGCCATCCTCCGGACCGTGAAGGAGGAGGCAGACGTCCCCGTCCTGTCCGACGTCCACGAGACCTCGCAGGTGGACCGGGCGGCGGAGGTCCTGGACGTCATCCAGATCCCCGCCCTCCTCTGCCGTCAGACGGACCTCGTCCTCGCGGCCGCCCGGACAATGAAGCCCCTGAACATCAAGAAGGGGCAGTTCCTCGCACCGGCCGACATGCGGAACGTGCTCGACAAGGCCCTCAGCGCGGGGAACGACAAGATCATGCTGACCGAGCGTGGGACGAGCTTCGGCTACAACAACCTCGTCTTCGACGTCCGCTCGATCCCGGTCATGCGGAGCTGGGGATACCCGGTGCTCATCGACGCCTCCCACAGCGTCCAGAAGCCCGGCGGCGAGGGAACGCGCTCGGGCGGCGACGCGGAATTCATCCCCCACGTCGCGAAGGCGGGCGTCGCCGTCGGGGCCGACGGCCTCTTCCTCGAGGTCCATGACGACCCGGCGGCCGCCCTCTCGGACAGGTCCAACTCATTGAATATGAAAGATTTAAGAGGCCTCCTGGCGACCCTCCTCAGGATCCGGGCCGCCGTCGGGGCCGGCGGGCCATGACCCCGGAGCGACCATGACGAAGAAGCAGATCATCGAGACCGGACGTGACGTCCTTCGGCTCGAGGGGAAGGCCGTATCGGACCTCAGCCTGAGCCTGGGGGATGATTTCGCCCGGGCGGTCGAGCTCCTCTGCCGGACCAAGACCCGGGTCATCGTGCTCGGCATGGGCAAGTCCGGCCTCGTCGGCCGCAAGCTCGCCGCAACCTTGGCGAGCTGCGGGACGCCGGCCATCTTCATCCATCCCGCCGAGGCCGCCCACGGCGACCTGGGCATGATCCTCAAGGAGGACGTCGTCATCGCCATTTCCTACAGCGGCGAGACGCGGGAGGTCGTGGACCTCCTGGATTTCTTCAAGCGGATCGGGGTCAAGCTCATCGCCATCACCGGGGACCGGGCCTCGAAGATCGCCCGGTACAGCGACATCATCCTCGACGCCGGGGTCCCGCGGGAGGCCGGGCCGGGCAACATCATCCCGACCGCCTCCTCGACGGCCGCCCTCGCTCTTGGCGACGCCCTGGCCATCGCGGCGATGATGAAGAAGGGCTTCGACGAGCGGGACTTCGCCTTCGTCCACCCCAAGGGGCAGGCGGGGCGGAGGCTCCTCCGGGTCGAGAGCGTGATGCGCCGCGGGGCGAGGGTTCCCTGCGTCGCGGCGTCGACGCCCATGCGGGACGTCCTTGACGAGATGAGCGCGAAGAAGCTCGGGATGACCTGCGTCGTCGACGAGGAGGGGAGACTCGCCGGGATCATCACGGACGGCGACCTGAGACGCCTCCTCGCGAGGCACCGGGGCGGGCTCTTCCGGAAAACGGCGGGCGCCTGCATGACCCCCGACCCCGTCACCATCGACAAGGGCGACCTGGCGACCGAAGCCCTGAACATCATGGAGGAGAAGAAGATCACGTCGCTCGTGATCCGCGCCAGCGACGGCCGCATCGACGGCATCGTCCATCTTCACGACCTGTGGCGGACGGAGATGTTCTGATGACGGCCGAGGAGCGCGCCCGGAGGATCGCCCTCGTCCTGATGGACGCGGACGGGACGCTGACCGACGGGAGCCTGACCGTCATGCCCGACGGGGAGGAGCTGAAGACCTATCACGTTCGCGACGGGCTGGGCATCCTCCTGGCCCGGCTGGGCGGCCTCGACCTCGGGATCATCACGGGCAAGACCTCGAAGGGGCTGGAAAAGCGGGCCGCGCGTCTGCGCATCATCGAACTTCACCAGGGGGCCTTGGACAAGCCGCGCGTCCTCGAGGGCATCCTCGCGAGGCTGGGGCTCGCCCCCGAGGCCGTGGCCTATATCGGGGACGACATCGGGGACCTAGCCGTCATGAAGACCGTGGGGTTGGCGGCCGCCGTCGCCGACGCCGTGCCGGAGGTCAAGGAGCATTGCCACTACGTCTGCCGGACGCCGGGAGGGCGCGGCGCCGTCCGGGAATTCCTCGAGTTCATCCTCAAGGCCCAGGGCAAGTGGGAGGACGTCACGGCCCGGGTCCAAGAGGTCAAGGGCGCAGGATTTTAAGTTTTTTCTGGGGAGGGCCGCGTGGACATCAACTCCAGCATTTTCCGGGAGTACGACATCCGGGGCATCGTCGGCAAAGACCTTGACGAGGACGTCGTCCGAATCGCTCGGCCGGGCCATCGGGACGTACTTTCTAGGCCGCGGGAAGCGGGAGGTCGCCTTGGGCCGGGATTGCCGGTTGAGCTCTCCGTCGTTCGCCGAAGCCCTTGCCGCGGGGCTCCTCTCGACCGGGCTGCAACATCACCGACCTCGGCATCATCCCGACCCCCGTCCTTTACTTCTGCATCTTCTACAAGAAGCTCGAAGCCGGGGTGATGATCACCGGATCGCACAATCCGCCCGAGCACAATGGGTTCAAGATGATGGCCGGCGAGGACACGCTCTCCGGCTTGGACATCCAGGAGATCTGGGGCATCATCGTCGAAAGAGCGAGATTCGCGGAAGGCACCGGTATCCGCAGGGCCTATGATCTCGTTCCTGAATACCGGGATTACATCCTCGGAAACGTGAAGATCGCCCGGAAGCTCAAGGTCGTCGTGGACGCCGGCAACGGCACCGGCGGGGTCGTGGCCGTCCCGCTCTTCCGGGATCTCGGATGCGACGTCGTTGAGCTCTACTGCGACATGGACGGGCGTTTCCCCAACCACCACGCCGACCCGACGCTTCCCGAGGCCATGAAGGACCTCGCGGCCAAGGTCCTGGAGACGGGGGCGGACCTCGGGATCGGCTACGACGGCGACGCAGACAGGATCGGTGTCATCGACGACAAAGGATCCCTCATCTGGGGGGACCAGCTCATGATCGTTTTTGCCCGCGACCTCCTGCCGACGCATCCGGGCGCGGCCGTCATCTCCGAGGTCAAGGCCTCCAAGGTCCTCTACGACGAGATCGCGAGGCTCGGCGGCAAACCCGTCATGTGGAAGACGGGCCACTCGCTCATCAAGAAGAAGATCCGGGAGGAGAAGGCCCTCTTCGCCGGGGAGATGAGCGGCCACATCTTCTTCGCCGACCGCTGGTTCGGTTTCGACGATGCCATCTATTCCTCGGCCCGCCTGCTCGAGATCCTGTCGAAGACCCCCCGGAAGCTTTCGGAGATCCTGTCCGACCTGCCCAAAACCTTCACGACGCCCGAGATCCGGGTCTACGCCTCCGACGAGGTGAAATTCCGCATCGTGGACGAGGTCCGGAAGGAGCTCGCCAAGAGGCACCCCGTGATCGACATCGACGGGGTCCGGGCGCTCTTCCCGAGGGGCTGGGGGTTGGTTCGCCCGTCGAACACTCAGGCCCTGCTCGTTCTCCGGTTCGAGGGCGAGACCGAGGCGGACCTCGAGGCCATCCAAAAGGAGGTCCGCGGGGTCCTTTCCGAGGTCATTCAAAGGCTCGGCGAACGATGAAGAGCGCATCCCGGATCCGCGCCATCATAATGGCGGGGGGGAGCGGCACCCGGTTCTGGCCGCTCAGCCGGAAATCCCGGCCCAAGCAGTTCCTGGACATCGTCGGCGCGAAGTCGATGATCGAGGAGACCGTGGAGCGGCTCGCGCCGCTCGTCGCGCCCCGCGATATCCTGACGATTGCAGACGCGGGACAGACGGAGTCATTAAAGCGCCTTTTGCCGGGACTTCCGCGGAAGAACTTTCTTGTCGAGCCGTTGGCGCGGAATACCGCGCCCTCGCTGATGCTGGCAACGGCCCGGGTCTGGCTCGAGGACCCCGAAGCCGTTGTCGCAGCGCTGGCCGCCGACCATCTCATCCGGGACCCGGGGCGGTTCCGGACAGTGCTCGAAGCGGGAGCGCGCGCGGCGTCCAGAGGGGATCACATCGTCACCTTCGGCATCCCACCCACGTTCCCGTCCACCGGCTACGGGTACATCCATTATGCCGGGGAGAAGGCACGGAAGGTCTCGGGCGAGCCGTTCTTCCCGGTCCTCGAATTCAAAGAAAAGCCGGACGTGGCGACGGCCGAGGCGTTCCTTGCGGACGGGAGCTACCTGTGGAACTCGGGCATGTTCCTCTGGCGAGCCGATACGTTCGCCCGGAAGCTCAAAAGGCACGCGCCCGCGTTCTACCCGTATTGGGAGCGGATGCTCGAAGCCTTGGCGAAGAGGGACAAGAAGGCGCTCCTCCGGATCTTCAACGAGATCCCCGCGCTGTCGATCGACTATGCTCTCATGGAGAAGGCGAGGGGAGTCCTGGTGACGAAGGGCGATTTCGGCTGGTCCGATGTCGGGGCTTGGTCCTCGCTCTTCGATGTCTGGCCGTGCGACGCAGCCGGGAACGCCGTTCGCGGCGAGGCCGTGGCCCTGGATTCCGGAAACTGCCTTGTCCACACTCCCGGCAAGCTCACCGCCCTCATCGGCGTCAAGGACCTCATCGTCATCGATACCGGCGACGCACTCCTCATCTGCCGCCGCGACCTGGACCAGAAGGTCAAGGATATCGTCGAGATATTGAAAAAGGGCGGGTCAGGAAAATATTAAAAGCTTAGCGAAATCGGGTTAACCTCGAAAGCCCTTCCGGCAAAAAGGATCCTGAATCCCTTCCCAGGTCGGATTCATACGTTCGCAGGCGCGGAACCCCGATTTTCAAATCGGGGTAAAAAGTGCTGCTCAGTATTAATTCCGAGCGTACCCCGGGCCTAGGACGGGGGAGTCGAATGGGTTGATTGGTGGCACCTGGGGCCAAGATGGGGTTGGCCATGTCCCCCCCCGCATTCAGGCCATCGACATTTCGGCGAACGGATCCTCTGCAGGAATCCCGCCGGTCCCTGCTCAGCCCACCCCATGCCGCCATGATGGATTTCAGGATAGGACTCCGGTCCTCAGGCAGGCTTCCTTTCGAACCTAAGCCGTTGCCGGTCAGGCAGGGGAGCGCACCTCCGGAGTATGATCCGTTCCTACTGGCATTCGAGCCTCGGAACCGGGCGCGCATGATGGATTCGGAAGTTGCCCTTCGCGGCGACAGAATTGCTATTTCCCTTGAGAATATATATAGTATCTCTATAGGAATTATAGAAACAGTATGTTGAGAGCCGCCCGAGGGGTCTTCACCAAGGGTGCCCCGCCGCGCTTCAAGCCGAACTTAAAGGGATCTTTCCCCATCCCGTGAAGGGCGCCTCATAGACCTCAGTAAGGAATATCATGCCATAGGGCATATCTATTTTTGAAGGGAACAAGGAGAAAGCATATGAAACGACTGATCCTGGTGGTCGGAGTCCTGATCTGTTTGGTCGGTCTTGCGGCCTTCGCGGCCCGCAAGGACGCGCCCTCTGGCAGGGAGATCGCCGACATAGCCCAAGCAACAAAAAAAGGAGAAACAATGTCCCGCAAGATTCTACAAGTCAATCTGAAGTTCAGCATTCCAAGAGCCGATCTGGAAGCGGCATGGCTCCCCGTCGCCCAACCGATTGCCGACGTGCCCGGGCTGCTCTGGAAGGTCTGGTTGATGAACGAGGTGGAACACGAGGCGGGCGGCATATATCTTTTTGAAAGCGAAGCCGCCGCGCAGGCGTACCTCGCCGGCCCGATCGTGGCGGGACTTAAGGCCAGCCCCGTCATCAGCGATATCAGCGCCAAGCTGTTCGACGTGCTGGAAAGCCATACGGCGATCACCCGCGGTCCGGTGAAGTAACCGGGAGCATTCCGGTGCGGACCGGATCACCCGCAAGCTAACCTTGACCTCCGCCGGAGAGAAACCCCGCCGCCCAGGCGGCGCAACTCGCGGACAGGCGCGCCAAGCTGGCTGCGTTCAAGCCCGGCCGCGAGCGCCGCGAATACGAGCAACCTGAACGCTCGGCCCAGATCGTCGAATTCTCAGGCGGGGCTGAGTCTTGGGTCAACCCGGCTCCTCAGGGGACGATCGTCAATGAGATAATCCGGGATACAGGCCATCCGTTTTACTCAGGCCGCCCGTCGGTCCCGGACGGTTATTCGCGACGGCGGCACACTGGTGGCGAACGGGCCGAGCGCGCACCGATTCGTGAAGTCGTTCAGCCACCGACCGGTCGGCACGCGCCTCGTACATGAAGTGGACGTCGACGCCGCCGATGGCGTCCTGCTCTCGGCAGGCCGCGCGGATCACCTTAAGAACGCAAGCGTCAACACAAACTCCACAGAAATACCGGAAGGTCTCCTGGGCCGTCCGGATCCATTTGTGGATCTCGGCGACGACCAGAGCCGCGTAGATTTCCGGCGCCCAGCTGCCGGCTCATGCGATTCGAGGCGTCGTGTTTACCGACGGCGTCATGAACAGGGCGGCTTAAACGGATATCAGCGGGATATGCCAAGAGGTCCATAAAAACATATATTGACAAATCATATAGATATAGTAGGCTAATAAGATTCGTCATGACAGTCAAGACGACGGAAATAAGAAGGAGAATCAAATGAAAAGAATGACCCTTGTGGTCGGCGCGCTTGTCTTGGTCTTATCAGTCGCCGGTTGGGCGCAAAACACCGCCCAGACAAAGAGCGGGAGCGCGGAACAGGAGCTGTTGAAGCTGGAAAACGAATGGAGCGCCGCGATCAGGTCCGGCGATGTCTCGTTCGTCGAGCGGATCTATGCCGCGGACGTTGTCGTGACTGATCGATATGGAGTGGTCACCACGAGAGCCCAGGATATCGCCAGCGTGAAGGCCGGCGAAGTCGTCTATTCATCCTACGTGTGGGACAATATGAAGGTTTACGTTTACGGAGATGCGGCCGTTGTCGTTGGCCGGTCGACCTCAAAAGGGAAAGAAAAGGGCAAAGACTTCAGCCGCCAAGTCCAGTGGACGGATACCTGGGTGAAGATCGCCGGCCGTTGGCAGTGCGTGGCAACTCAGGACACGGAAATTACACAAAAATAGGAGTTCCCGCCCTCTTTTCAAAGAGTATTTAAAGGACCGGCCCCTTCATCCGCGGAGGGGCCGGTCATCCTCCTCTCCTCGAATAGCTCATAATTAGCCCGGCGCCCGACATTCAAAGCGCCGTATTGGCCGAGGTCAATCTAGCAGGGGTGGTGATCGATGGTCAGTCGAACGTTCTCTCCGCTTTCCAAACTTCGGCCAACGATACGCGAAGGCCGCGGCAGACAAAGATCGGCAGGTCGTTCTCATACGGCATGCAATAGCGGCAGGAGTGGACGGCGGCCTGGGTGACCTCGCTGCAGCCTTTCTGATGATCCTCCACATTCCCCCCGAGGATGATGACCGTCCCGACGCCTTCCTTCGGATACCCCCAGAACCAGAAGCTGTTGTGGGTCGAGATCACCTTCGGCAGGGGATACTTTCCCGTGTAGTATTCGAGGGCCCCGGCTTCGCCGTAATTCCTGGTGAAGACGACGGCCTTCGGGCGTTCTTCCGCGGGAAGCGACTGATAGACCGCCGAGACGTCCCGCGCAAGCCCCTCCCAGCCGAACATGTCGGCGAAGAATTGAGGCAGCTCGGAGAGTTTCTTGCCCTCCGGGGTCGCCGGCTTGACGCCGAGGGCGGCGGAGTACTTGATGAACGTTTCGACAGGGAGGACCGGGACGACAAAGGGCAGTAAGACTAGCGAGGTCAGAACGCTCGCCCCTGCCAACCCGGCTACTGCCCACTTTCGTCTCCCTTGCGAGGCCCATCGCTCCCAGGCGACGCCGCCGGCGGCGAAAAGCATGATGTAGGCGGGGCCGAGGTACTCCGCCTTGCTGTGGCCGTTGGCGAAGAGGACGGCGAAGGCCGTGAGGTAGATGATCCCGAGGACACGGAATCTCCGGCCTTCCCGGTCGAAGAAAAGAAAAAGGAGCCCGGGCAGCCATATCGCAATATTGATAGGGTTGAGGAGCAGGGCTTGGCCCGCGAGGAAATCCAACCGCGTCAGGCCCGAGTATTTTCCGGCCGTCGCGTTGCGGATGAATTCGAGATGAGCGAAGCCGTGCGTGACATTCCAAATGATGAACGGGCTGAAGACGAGGAGGGCCGTCGCCGCGGCCGCGTAAGGCCAGGGCGTCGCCAGGTGCTTTCTCAGGTCCGTCAGCAGGAGCCCCGCGGCAAGCCCGGCCCCGACCCAGAGGAAATCGATCTTGTTGAGTAGGCCCAGGCCGATGACGGCCCCGAGCAGGAGCCAGAGGGCCGGCCGGCTCTTTTCGACGATGAGGACGAGGAGATAAACCGCCAATGCCCAGAAGAGCTGGGCGAAGGCGTTCATCTGAAAGATATTCGTATGGCCGATGATGATCGGGGCCGTAACCGTGGTCAGGCAGGCCAGGGTGACGGCCGCCCGCCGTCCGCCGAGCCTCCGGGTGATGAGGCCGGCCAGGAGGACCGTCAGCGCGTGGGCCACGGCCGGCAGGACGCGGAGCCCGAGCTGGGAAAGGCCGAAAAGCTTCCGGCTCGCGGCCAGGAGGAACATCGCGAGCGGCGGTTGGTCGACGTACCCCGCGGCCAGCCGCTTGCTGCAGGCGATGTAATAGAATTCGTCGCGGAAGATCCCGTAGCCTCCGAAGGCGTTGACGGCCAGATGAAAAGCAAGGGCGCTAAGGGCCAGCGCCAGCATGAGGCCGATATCATTCCTTCTCGTCGAGGAAGGATCGGCTTCGAGCATCCGTATCTCCGGCCGGGCGGCCCTGTCGACTGCGGCGAACGGCTCGCCGGATCACCCTCTCCCGGGGCTATCCCTTCCGCGCCAGCAGGTGCTGGAGCTTGCTATGCTTGACGCTGTAGGCGAAATAGATGATCAGGCCGAGAGCGAGCCAGACCGCGAATCGGATCCAGGTCACCCCTTGCAGGCTCGCCATGAGATAGAAGCAGAAGGCGATGGTCAGCAGGGGCGTGAACGGCACGCCCGGCGTTTTGAACCGGCGCTCGACCTCGGGCCGCGTCTTGCGGAGCACGATGACGCCGGCGGAGACCAGGATGAAAGCGAACAGGGTCCCGATGTTGCAGAGGTCGATGATCATCGGCAGGGGGAAGAGGCCCGCGATGGCGGCCGTCAGCGCGCCGGTGATCCAGGTGCAGAGGTAGGGGGTTTTGTGGACCGGGTGGATGTGGGAGAAGACCTTCGGCAGGAGGCCGTCGCGGGACATGACCATGAAGATACGGACCTGGCCGTAGACGGTGATGAGGAGGGTCGAGAGCATGCCGACGATGGCCCCGGTGGCGACCAGCGCGCCGCCCCAGTGGATGCCTATCCTGGAGAGCGCGGCGGGCAGGGCGTTGCCGACGTCGATCTGCTTGAACGGGACCATCCCGGTCAGGACGAAGGCCACGGCCACGTAGAGTACGATGACGACGCCGAGGCAGAGCATCAGGCCCAGGGGGACGTCCCGCTTGGGGTTGGCCGTTTCCTCGGCGGCGGTCGAGACGGCGTCGAACCCGATGTAGGCGAAAAAGATGATGGCGGCCCCGGCCATGATGCCCTTCCAGCCGAAGGGGGCGAAGGGCCTGAAGTTCGCGAAGTCGATGTGCGACGCGCCGAGGAAGATGAAGAGGAGGATGACGGCGATCTTGACGAGGACGATGATATTGTTGATCCGGGCGCTCTCCCTGATCCCGATGAACAGGATCCAGGTGATGAGCATCGTGATCACGACCGCCGGCAGGTCGACGATCCCCCCCGCGAGCGGGGTCAGGGTGATGGCCTTGGGCAGGTCGACGCCCATGGTCTTGAGCAGGCCGATGAACGTCGAAGACCATCCCGAGGCGACGGCGCTGGCCGAGACGAGGTACTCGAGCATCAGGTCCCAGCCGATGATCCAGGCGATGACTTCGCCGAACGCGACGTAGGAGTAGGAGTAGGTGCTGCCGGCGACGGGGAACATGCAGGCCAGCTCGGAGTAGGTCAGGGCGCAGAGGCCGCAGGTGAAGGCGGCGACGATGAATGAGAGGATGATGCCCGGCCCGGCCAGTTGGGCGCCCTGGCCCGTGGCGACGAAGATCCCGGTGCCGACGACGGAGCCGATGCCGAGGGCGGCCAGGTCGATGGCCCGGAGGCTCTTCTTGAGTTCGGTGTGTTCCGCGGCGTCGTGGATCTGCTGCGGCGTCTTGGCGGCCCAAATGTTCATGGATCTCTCCGTGTTCTCTCAGGCGTTCCGGCCGATAAGGGGCTAATTCTAGCGTTTCCATGGGCCGTTGGCAAGGATATTTCATGAGCATTGGGATCGCCTTCGAAGGACTCAGGGACATCCCGCGCGGCGGTGAAATGTGGTAAACTCCCGTGCGGAGGGCCGCATGAGAAAACGACACATCCGGATATTCGGGCTGGCGATCCTGGTGGCGGCTGCGGCCGTCTCGTTCGCGGCGGCCCAACAGGGACAGGAGCGTTCGCCGGGCTACAGGGAATTCGTCAACGCCATGAGGATCCCGGACCTCGCCGCCCGCGTCCAGGAGCTCGAACGGATCAAGGTCGCCTATCCCCAGGCCAGGTTCCTGGGCCTCGTGGACAACGCCATCCGGAACGCGCGCATCGGACTCGCCGATTCCGTCGACGCCATCCTCGAGCTCCAGAAGCCCGGATTCCAGGCGGCCGTGGGGATCGGGAAAGTCTTTTCTTATTACTTCGCCAGCATGGACATCTTGGAGCACCCGAACCTCGCAAGGTTCGATAAAAAGAAGGTCACCCAGGCCGTCATCGCCTACTGCCAGGAGGGGTTGAAGGTCGCCAAGGATCCTGAATACCTCGCCACGATCCCGCCGGACCCCCTGAAATACCTCAAGATCTACACGCCTAACCTCTATGTCGCCGAGGCCTTGGCCTTCGTCAACGAGGACAGTCCCCGGATGGCCCAGGACGCCCTGGCCTCGTACGAAAAGAACGGCGGGCTAAGAGACAAAGGCTATTATCACGCCCTGGGCCGGGTCAACCTCATGCTCGGCAAGGATAAGGATGCTTACGACGCCTTCTTCAACGCCGCGGTCGAGAATTATAAAGATTCCCTGGACCGCGCCCGGGAACTCTACCGGAAGCTCAAGGGCGGCCTCGGCGGCTTCGACGCGGCCCTCGAGGCGGGACAGAAGAAGCTCCCGTTCATTCCCGTGCCGGTCAAGCCGAAGGCCGACTGGAAGGGGAAAGCGGTCCTGGCCGAGCTCTTCACGGGCGCCGAATGTCCACCGTGCCTGGCGGCCGACCTGGGAATGGACGGCCTGCTCGACACCTACGAGCCCAAGTATCTGGCCGTCCTCGAATACCACCTCCCCATCCCCAGGCCGGACCCGATGATCAACCACGCCACGAGACAGCGGGCCCTGTACTACGGCGTCCAGAGCACCCCCTCGACCTTCTTCGACGGAGTGAAGTCGTCGACCGGGGGCGGGGACAGGGCGATGGCCCGGGCAAAGTACGAAGATTACTCGGCGGAGGTGGCCCAGCGCCTGTATGAGATCCCGTCGGTGAACCTCGAGGTCCGGGCGGCGGCACGGGGCGATTCCGTGGAGGTCTCGTTTGTGGCGGACAAGATCGGCCCCGGGGCCGATTACAACCTGGCCCTGGTCCAGGACGAGGAGAAGTTCGCGGGCGGCAACGGGATCCTCTTCCACAAGATGGTCGTCCGCGACTTCATCAAGTTGGACGACGCGGCGCTCGAGGCGAAAGGGTACATCATCGACCTCGCCGCCGCCGAAGCGGCCGCGACCGAACGCCTCGACCGGTATGAAAAGGAAGCGTCCTACACCTTCCCCGAAAGGCACTCCAAGATCGCGCGGAACATGCTCAAGGTCGTCTTCTTCGTCCAGGAAAAGTCCTCGAAGCAGGTCCTGAACGCCGTCGTCTGCGACGTCAAGTAGCTCTTAGGACTTCTTGAGGGCGATCCCGAGCTCCTCGAGCTGGCGGTCGTCGACCGGGGACGGTGAACCGGTGAGGAGGCAGAGGGCGCTCGTGGTCTTGGGGAAGGGGATGACCTCCCGGATCGAGGCCTCGCCCGCGAGGAGCATGACCAGCCGGTCGAACCCGAAGGCGATCCCCCCGTGCGGCGGCGTACCGTAGCTCAAGGCCTCCAAGAAGTAGCCGAACTTGTCGCGGGCCTCCGCCTCGCCGAGGCCGATGGCCTTGAAGATGCGGGCCTGGAGGTCCTGGTCATGGATCCGGATGGACCCGCCTCCGATCTCGTAGCCGTTGAGGACGATGTCGTAGGCCTTGGCCCGGACCCGGGCCGGGTCGGACTCCAGGAATTCGATATCCTCCTCGTTCGGTGACGTGAAGGGATGGTGGACAGACACATAACGTCCCTCCTCATCGTTCCACTCGAATAGAGGGAAATCGGTCACCCAGGCGAACCTGAAATCGCGGCGGCCCTCGGCCCGCTCGAGGACGAACTCACGGCGGATCTCGCCCAGGGCCTTGAGCGCTTTGACTTCTTTGTCGGCGATCATCAGGAGGAGATCGGCCTCGGCGGCGCCTGAAGCCTGCCAAAGCGATTCGAGGCCGGCCTCGTCGGCTTTGAAGGAGGCCTTCATTCCGCCGGCCTTCTTCACCCAGAAGAGCCCGGGCGCGCCCAGGGCTTTAGCCCTGTCGACGAGCTTGTCGATCCGGCTCCGGGAGAACGATCCCGCCCCGTCGACCACGATGGCCTTGACCGCGCTCCCCGCGCCGACAATCTTGTTGAGGATCTCGGAACCCGCGCCCCTGGAGGCTTCGGTCAGGTCCCCGATCTCGAGCTCTGCCCTCAGGTCGGGCTTGTCGGTCCCGTATCTTTCCATGCTCTCCTCGTAGGAGAGCCGGAGAAAGGGCGTTTCGACCTTCTCGCCGACCAGGGCGAAGAGGGCCGTCATCAGCTTTTCGACCAGGCCGAAGACGTCCTCGCGATCGACGAAGCTCATCTCCACGTCGATCTGCGTGAATTCCGGCTGGCGCTCCGCCCGGAGGTCCTCGTCCCGGAAACAGCGGACGATCTGGAAGTAGCGGTCGAACCCCGAGATCATCAGCATCTGCTTGTAGAGCTGGGGGGACTGGGGCAGGGCATAGAACCTCCCCTTGTGGATGCGGCTCGGGACGAGGTAATCCCGGGCGCCTTCCGGAGTGGACTTGCCCAGGAACGGCGTTTCGATCTCGAAGAAGCCGTTCGCGCTCATGAAGTTCCGGACAAGGAGGGCGGCTTCGTGCCGGAGCTTGAGGCTGCGCTGCATCCCCGGCCGCCGCAGGTCGAGGTACCGGTGCTTGAAGCGCAGTTCCTCGGAGGCCTGGACCTCGTCGGCGATGACGAACGGAGGGACCTTGGACACGTTCAGGAGCCGGAACGCCGTGGCCGCGACCTCGACCTCACCCGTTCCCATGTGGGGGTTGACGGACTTCGGGTCCCTCTTTCGTACGATCCCCCGGACCGCGACGACGAACTCCGGCCGGGCCTTCTTGGCCTCCTCGAGGAGGGCCGGGTCCGCGGTCGAGAAGACGATCTGCACGACGCCCTGCCGGTCGCGGAGATCGATGAAGAGGAGGTTCCCCATGTCGCGGGCCCGCTGGGCCCAGCCGGCGAGGGTCACGTCCCTCCCTTCGTCGGACGGCCGCAGGTCGCCGCAATAATCCGTCCTTTTCCAGTCCGATATCGGCGGCTTTGCTGTGCTCATGGTCTTTCCCCGCAGACGGCGGCCGGGTTTCAGGCGTCGCCCCGGACCGCTTTGATCAATTCCTCCGGCGTCCCGACCGTCTGATGCCCGGAGGCCATTTCCTTGAGCGGGAACCGGCCCGCCCGGAGTTCGTCCTCCCCGACGATCAGGACCCAGGCGGCTTCGAGCTTGCTGGCCCGTCCCAGGTGGGCCTTGAGGCCGCGGGCCTTGTACTCGAGGAGGCATTCGATCCCGGCCTGCCGGAATTGCCGGGCCAGGGTCATTGCGGCCTTCCGGGCCTCGTCGCCAAGATAGGCGATATACAGGAACTTTTTTGGGGCCGCGGCGATCTTGGCCACGGCCAGGAGCCTCTCCATCCCCATAGCGAATCCGATGGCACAGAGGTCGGGCCCGCCGAACTCCTTCATCATGTCGTCGTATCGGCCGCCGCCGCAGATGGCGTTCTGGGCCCCGAGTTCCGTGGTGACGATCTCGAAGGCCGTCTTCGTGTAGTAGTCCAGGCCCCGGACGAGCAAGGGATCCACGTCATAAGGGATCCCGTAGAGGTCCAGGCAGGCCCGGAAGCCGAGAAAGTGGTCGCGGCATTCCCCGCATAGATGGTCGGTGATCCTGGGGAAGGAGACGGCCGCCTCCCGGCAAGCCTCGAGCTTGCAGTCGAAGATGCGGAACGGGTTCGTCGCGATCTTCCGCTGGCAATCGGGGCAGAGGGCGGCCCTGTTCGCTTCCGCCGCGGCCCGCAGAAGCGTGTGGTACCCCGGCCGGCAGGCCCCGCAGCCGACGGAATTGACGAGCGTCCTCGTTTCCCCGATGCCGAGCCGGGCGAGCAGGGCGTGGGCCATCTCGACGATCTCGGCGTCGATGGCCGGCCCCTTCTCGCCGAAGACCTCGATGTCGATCTGGTGGAACTGGCGGTAACGGCCCTTCTGGGGCTTGTCGTAGCGGAACATCGGCCCCATGAAGTAGAAACGCAGGGGAGCGGGCTGAAGGTCGAGCCGGTGCTCGATGATGACCCGGGCGACGGACGGCGTGTACTCCGGCCGGAGGGTGATGGACCGGCCTCCCTTATCGACGAACGTGTACATCTCCTTGACGACGACGTCCGAGGTCGCCCCGGTCCCCTTCTCGAAGAGTTCGGTGGTCTCGAGCACCGGGGCCCGGAGCTCACGGTAGCCATAGAGCTCGAAACGTCCCGCGGGCGGCGGCTTCGGCGGCCTGCCAGGCGCCGACATCGACCGGGAGGATGTCGTGGGTTCCCTTGACGGCGGCGATCCCCTTCTTGGCCGGGGCCTCTTCGCTCATTTTTCGATGAAAACCCCCAGCTTCCGGACCTTCCGGTAGCGCTCCTCGAGGAGCTCTTCGACCGGCTTGGCCTCGAATTTCTTGAGGGTGGGGGCAAGGATCCTGTCCAGGTTCCGATATGCCTGCTCCGGGTCGATATGGGCCCCGCCCGGTGGCTCGGGAACGATCTTGTCGACGATGCCCATTTCGAGCAGTTTCCCCGCCCGAATGCCCAGGTTCTCGGCGGCCTGTTCGACCTTGCTTTGGTCCTTCCAGAGGATGGCCGCGCACCCCTCGGGCGATATGACCGAGTAGAAACTGTGTTCGAGGATGAGCAGGGCGTCGCCGAAGCCGATGCCCAGCCCGCCGCCGCTCCCCCCCTCCCCGATGATGACGTTGACGATGGGGGTTCGGAGCCTGGCGATGACCTTGAGGTTGTTGGCGATGGCCTCGGCCTGGCCCCTTTCCTCGGCGCCGATGCCCGGGTAAGCCCCCGGGGTGTCCACGAAAGTGATGACCGGGTAGCCGTACTTTTCGGCCGTCTGCATGACGCGTAAGGCCTTGCGGTAGCCCTCCGGGTTGGGCTGGCCGAAGTTCCGCCCGATTCGGGCCCGCGTCGTCCGGCCCTTCTGGTGGCCGATGAGGGCGACGGTCCGGCCCTTGTAGAAGGCCAGGCCGGCCACGATGGCCGGGTCGTCCCCGAACCGCCGGTCCCCGTGCATTTCCATGAAATCCGTGAAGAGGTTCTCGAAATAGTCCAGGGAATAGGGCCGTTTAGGGTGCCGGGCGAGCTGAACGATATGGACGGTCGTCAGCCCGGGCGCGATCTTCGCCCACTCCTGTTCGATCTCGAGGCGCAGGGCGGCGATCCGCTCCTTCTTCGTGGGGTCGTCGCTCTCCTGGAGCGCGTCGATCTGCTCCTTGAGCTTGACGACGGGCTTTTCCAGGCTGTAAAAGTCGGCGGTTCTCTGCATTTCGGGTCTATTCTATAGATTCGGGCGAAATATTGTCAACCCCTCGACTCCCCGGCATGAGTCCCGGCGCTTGTACGGGGTTAACCCTGAGCCGCGCCGCGCGGCGAACGGGTCAAGCAAGCCCGGCGGCCGCCGGCCGGCCCCCCGGCGGTTATCCCTTATGCCGCTGCCGGGCCGCTTCGAACAGGAATACGGCCGCGGCGGCGGACACGTTGAGCGAAGCGATCCGGCCGTAGAGGGGGATGGACAGGATGGTGTCGCACCGCTTACGGACGAGAGGGCGGAGCCCCTTGCCTTCCGAGCCGAGGACGATGCCGACGGGAAGGGTGTAGTCGAAGGCGTGCCAGGGGGCCTTGCCGCCCCCCTCGGCCCCGACCAGCCAGACGCCGCGCTCCTTGAGCTCCTCCATCGTCCGGGCCAGGTTGACGACCCTGGCGACCTTCACGTGCTCCAGGGCGCCGGCCGCGACCGTGGAAACGGTCTCCGTCAGGCCGGCCGACCTGTGCTCCGGGATGACGATGCCGTCCACCCCGGCGCATTCGGCGGTCCGGATGAGCGCCCCCATGTTTTGGGGGTCTTCGATCTCGTCGAGGAGGAGCAGAAAGGGGACCGGGGACGCGTCCAGGATCCCCTCGAGGGTGGCGAAGCTCCGGGGGGAAAGGACGGCCATGGCCCCCTGGTGACGGGGCGCCTCCCGGTCGAGCTTGGATTTGGGGACGAAGACGACAGGGATGCCGTTCCTCCGCGCCTCGCGGATGATATCGCCGATACGGTTCGGCCCCCGTTCGTTCTGGACAAAGACCTTGTTCACCCTGTCGGGCGAGGCCTTCAGGACCTCGAGGAGCGGGTTGAGGCGGGAAAGTACGCCGGAACTTGCGCCCCGCTCTTCCCTGTCGCCCATGGACCCCTTATTTGTTCTGCAGGTCCTGCATCGAGAGCTTGTCCTGTTTGGCGTAGCCCGCGGGGACGGCGTAGACGCCGGCCGGAGGGGTCTTCTTGGAGATCTCGACGACCTCGCTCGTCGTCCGGATCTTAGTGCCCATCATCTCCATGGTCGTCTCGGACGAGATCCAGAACCCCTTGACCTTCATCATCTCGCTCGTAGAGGCGTCGTCGAGGCGGAACTGGGACTTGAGCATCGTCCCGTAGACCTTGGCCATGTAGGCGGCGAGGTCGAAGGGGACCTTGGAGGTCGCGTAGACCTTCATCTTCATCGGCATCATCATCATGTTCATGGTCACGTCGTACTCGTCGCACGGCCATGACCCGACGGTCTTCTTGCCGCCCGTGGGGCTCACGGTCACGGTCATCTTCATCATGCCCTGCATCATGGACGCCATTTGGGCGGGGAGCAGGCTCGTGAAATCGAACGGCAGGGCCGCTTCGATGTAGGTCTTGGACTTGTGGTTGATGATGTACATAACGTTCTTCGCGAGGTCGATGACCGAGGCGTTCGTGTCGTCAGCATGGCGAACTTGTCGGAGCCGATCCACTGCTCCGCAAAGGAGTCCTTGGCGGGCTGGCTCTTGCCCCATGATGCTCATGGGGTCGGTATGGGTCTTGGACTTGACGTAGATGTCGGCGGACGCGAACATCGCGAGCGCCAGGACGCACAGAATGACCGTGACCGTTCTTTTCATGGGACCTCCTGGGATTGTCGTCGGTGCTTCCAATTATACCAAAATCGGATCGCCGCCGCCACCCGGATCACGGTCCGCCCGTTCGCCCGCGCGCCGGATTCCCCCCTTTGCAAAAGGGGGGCTGGGGGGATTTCGCATTTGCGTTTGCCCGCGGCTTGGGTAAAATAGGGGAGGACGACGATGCTCGAGAGACGCGAGATGCCGGAAAAGGTGGACTTGGCCCGGGTTGTTTTGAGGGTCCTGGGAGGGCTCGGCCTGATCACGGCCGCCGCCGCGCTGGGTCTCGTCCTCTACGGGTCGCTCATCCTGCGCCTGACCCGCGCGGAGCACGCTCTCCTCGGCTCCGCTCTCCTCGGCGGGCTCGGGATCCTCCTCTTCGGCCTTTCATTTCTTTCCGGGGCAGCCGCACTCCTCGCGGCCGCGGGAATTGCCCGCCGAAAGGCGTGGGGCCGCGTCGGGGGCCTGGTCCTGGGCGGGCTCATGCTCCCGCTTCTGCCCGTCGGCACGGTCCTCGGCCTCTTCGTCCTGACCGGGCTCACGGGGGGCGACGTGAATGCCTGGTTCGGCAAATGACGAAGAGAAAGATCATCGAGATCGACCGGGCTCTGTGCGACGGCTGCGGGCTGTGCACAACGGCCTGCGCCGAGGGGGCCCTCGTCCTCGACGCCGACAACAAAGCCGTCCTTGCCCGAGAGCTCTTTTGCGACGGGATGGGGGCCTGCCTGGACGTCTGCCCGACCGGCGCCCTCCGGATCGTGGAGCGGGAGGGCGAAGATTACGATCCCAAGGCGGCTTACGACCACGTCCTCGCGACCAGGGGACGGGACGCCGCCTCCCGGGTGCACGGCGCGGCCTCCGTGAAAGGCGCCTGCCCCCTTCCGGCTGTCCCGGAAGCGCCGCCCGCGATATTGCCGTGGAGGAAGAACCGGGCGCATCTTCCGCACCGGTGCGGTCCCGCCTCAGCCAATGGCCCATCCAGCTCCACCTCGTCTCGCCCCTCGCGCCCTATTTTCAGGGGGCCGACCTTCTCGTCGCCGCCGATTGCACGGCCTTCGCTTTGGGCGGTTTCCACGGGGAGCTCCTCGCGGGGAAGAAGCTGGTCATCGCCTGCCCCAAGCTGGACGATATCGACGGCTACGTCGAGAAGCTGGCGGAGATCGTCCGCCGGAACGGGCTCGGGTCCCTGACCGTGGCCGTCATGACGGTCCCTTGCTGTTCAGGTCTCGTCCGCCTCGTCGAGCGGGCCGTCGAAGCCTCGGGCGTTCCCATCGAGGTCCGCAAAGTGGTCATCGGCATCGACGGGAACATCGCCGGCCCGTAGGCGGGGGCGCCATGCCGCGTGCCCTTCAGGGCCGCCCTGTGGTATAATATCCGCGCCTTTATCCTGGCGCCGGATGCGCCGATATCAAGGAGATCGCAAACATGAACAAGAAGATCATCGCCGCCGCGGTCGTGATCCTCATGGCCGCCGGGGCCTGGCTCGGGGCCCAGGAAAAGCTGCCCAAGCCGGCGACCAAGGAAGCCGCCAAGTTGATGGACAAGGCCCAGAAGGCCATCACCGCCAAGGACCTGGATGGGGCCATCGCTCTTTACGCCGAGGTCCAGAAGCTCGAGCCGGCCTACGCGCCCGCCTTCGTGGCCGCGGCCATGGCCTATCGCTTGAAGCAGGATGACGAAAACGCCCTGTCCTTCCTGGAGAAGGCTACGCAGGCGGATCCCGGATACGCCCGGGGCGTCGATGCCTACGCCCAACTGCTCTCGGAAAAAGGCCGGCAGATGAGCGTCCAGGGTAAGCCGGACGCCGCCCTCCCGTATTTCACCCGGCTGACCGCCATCCCGGGGCTCGAGACCACCCGCAAGCCCGTCTTCATCGACGGCGTCTTCAACCTGGGGATCAGCGCGTTCCAGGCGCGACAGTTCGCCGCGTCGGTCGAGGCCTTCACCAAGCTGATGGCCGTTCCCGATATCGCGGTCGCCGCGAAGCCGAGCTTCGTCCTGGCCCATTACATGATGGGGTTCAACCTGAGCCTCCTGGACAAACCCGAAGAGGCCAACGCCTACCTCCGCAAGTATGTGGAGCTCGTGGGTACCGAACCCGCCAACAATTTCGCTCCCGTCGCCCAATACATGATCGCCAAGAACGAATACGCGCTCCTCGACAAAGAGGTGGTGAAGCTCCGGGCCAACAAGGAAGAGACCGACGTAAAGGCCAAGGTCAAGGCCCTGGCCGCCGGATACGCCAATATCCCCGAGCTCCTCGGCAAGGCGATCGCCGCCAAGCCCGATCTCGAGGACGCCTATCTCGTCCTGGGCAACTTCCAGTACCTCGCCGGGGACCTCGACCAGGCCATCGCCTCCTACAAGACCCTGCTGGAGAAGTTCTCCGGTTCCGCGGGCAAGGCCGAGTACGAATCCTTCCTGAAGAAGCTGGAGGTGGAGAAAGCGGCCCTGGAAGTCAAGAAATAGCCCGGCGCCCTGCAGGGCTTCAGAGGAGCGGGATTCCCGGGGCCCGCACCCCCCGGGACCGCGCCGCGGGCCTTGGCTTCTCCCCCGCCTCTTGTGCTATCATGGGCCAAAACCGCGAAGGAGCCGGCCCATGAACGACGCGAAAACCGCGAAAACGAAATTCCCCGGGACCTTCTGGACGGCCAACACCATCGAGCTCTTCGAGCGGGCGGCCTACTACGCGATGGCCTCTTTCATGGTCATCTATCTCAAGGAGACCCTGGGGATGCGGCCGACGTTCGCGACGTTTCTCAACGGGTCGCTCCTCTGGGGGCTCATCTATTTCATGCCCATCCTCTCGGGCACCCTGGCCGATAAGTACGGCTACAAGCGATCCCTGTCCGTGGCCTTCGTCCTGATCTCGGCGGGCTATTTCACCATGGGCAACGTCCAGAGGATCTGGCCGGGGCTCGTCGGCCGGACGGCGGCGGAAGCGGTCGATTTCACGGTCCCGGTGGTCCTGGGCATCGTCCTCATCGGCATCGGCGGGTCGATCGTCAAGCCCTGCATCGCGGGGACCATCCAGAAGACCTCGGGGACCGCCGCCACTCTGGGCTTCGGCATCTTTTACATGGTCATCAACATCGGCTCGATCACCGGTCGCGGCGTGTCCTACTTCATCCGGACGAGCCTCGGTATCCCGGCCATCTTCACCTATGCCTCCTCGGTCTTCGCCCTTGTCGGCCTGGTCATCGTCCTCTTCGTCTACCGGGAGCCGGAGTACGTGAGCGACGGAAGGAAGGACGGGCAGGCCGTCCGGAAGAAGACCCTCGGGCAGGCCATCGGCGGCATTTTCGTCGTCCTGCGGAACGCCCGGTTCGTTTTCTTCCTCGTGGTCATCGGGCTCTTCTGGGTCCTCTACGTCCAGCTCTACAACCTGATGCCCCTGTTCCTGAGGGCCGTGGACCCGAACGCCCCGATGGAACTCTACACGCTGGCCAACCCGGTGATGATCGTCGCCTTCCAGATGCTCATCACGCGGCTCGCGAAGAAATGGACCCCTATCAAGTCCATCCTCTTCGGCGTGGCTGTGACCACCGTCGGGATGCTGATGAACATCCTGCCGCCGCTCCTCGGCGCGGACCTCTCGCGGAAGGTCGACGTCCTCGGACTGGCCCTGCCCTTCGCGGGCGTCTTCCTCATCGTTTCCATCGCTTCGATGGCCGTCGGCGAGATGATGGCCTCGCCCCGGATCTACGAGTACATCGGGGCCATCGCCCCCAAGGGGGAGGAGGGCCTGTACCTCGGCTATGCCAGCCTGCCGGTGGCCCTGGGGAGCATTTTCGGCGGGCCGCTCGGCGGGGCCTTGTTCGAACACTACATCTCGACGCCCATGAAGGAGGGCCGGCCGACGAACTCGCTCGCCATGTGGCTCATCATCGCCGGGATCGGCCTCGTCTCGATGACGGGCCTCGTCGTCTACGACCGGCTCGTCACGCGCAAGACTCAGGCTAAAGCCTGAGTCTACATAAATCCCCCTAACCCCCCTTTTGGAAAGGGGGGAGGATGGATTCCCCGGTCCGCATAATTCCCCCCAACCGCCCTTTAGGAAAGGGGGGGAAGTCAAGGGCGGCTCTAGGCAACGTGCAGATTTCCGCTTTTGCTCTGTAATACCCCCCTTTAGAAAAGGGGGGCGAGGGGGGATTTCCTGGCTTGCTCCCCGGCTTTCAGCCTGTCCAGGAACGGTCCGGCGAGGCTGTTCGCGGAGAAATAGACCACCCCGTCGGCGCCCCGCTCCCGGCTGATCCGCATCTGCTCGAGCATGCCTTCCGGGGTGTTGTGGTTGTGCGACGTGCCGATGCCGATCCCCACACAGACCCGCGTCCGGCCCTTGCCTATGGCCACGGCCCGGCGGACGTAATCGTCGAAGAGGGCCGCATCGTTGGTGTAGATCATCGGGCAGAGCATGTCCACGAGACCCTCCCCGGCCCACTTCGACCAGTCCTGGCCGATGAGGACACGGGCGTTGTCGGCCTCGGGAAAGACCGCGGCCGAGATCCTCACGGGCCGGCCGACGGTCCCGAGAGCGGCCTTGAGCTCGCGGACGAACGTCGTCACCCGGTCCCGGTTCCATTCCAGCCAGACGTTCCAGACCGGGTTCCCTGAATCCTGGTCCTTGATGTCGTTCGTATCCCAGCCGGAGCGCTCCTTGAAGAGCGCCCGCGTTGCCGCGTCGTAGCCGAAATAGGGCTCCGTCGGTTCGCAGGGGAACCGGATATAGTCCAGGTGGATCCAGTCCACCGGATAGTTCCGGGCGATCTCCGTCATCAGGCTCATCTCGTACGCCCGGGCGGCCGGGATGGCCGGGTTGACGCAGGCGACCAACTCGCCCCGACGGCTCCTGACGAGCCACTCCGGATGTTCGCGAACCTCGCCGAGGAGCTCCCCCTCGGGGAAGACGCAGAACCACGGGTGGACGGAGATCCCCCGCCTCTTCGCCTCCTCGAGGAAGGTGCCGAAGAAATCCCACGAATAGGCGGGGTCGCCGACGGCGATCCCGCTTTTGTAGTAGACGTATCCGCTCGTATCCTTGACCAGCATGATGACCGTGTCGATGCCTGCCCGGACGTAAGCGTCCATGGTCTTCTCCATCAAGGGAACGGCCAGGGCCCGGTCGGGGCCGAACATGCGGGGGTGGGCCCAGACGCCCCGGACGGGTTTCTCCGACCCGGCCCCGAAGGCCTGAAGGGCCCCGGCGGAAAGGGTCAGGACGAATATCGCCGCGAGAACAGCGCAAAGGGTTCTTCTCATGATCGCGAGTCCTCCTTCCTTGAAGAGATTTGGCGTGCGCCCTATGATATCCCATTGGCCGGCGCTCCTGGCTCCCTCCCGGCCCGTTCCTTCCCGCCTGTTAAATACACGTCGATAACGCAATGAGACTCTGGGCCGTGAAATAGGTCGACAAGATGACGGCTTGGGACGCCCGGAACGGCGTGACGAAACGATCGACGGCCAGGACGGAATCGGAGATGAGGAACAGGAACGCTCCGGCGCAGGCCGCGAGCGCCGCCGGGCTGCCGGTTTGGATGTATCGTTCCAGGGCGGCCAACGCCATCGCGCTGATGGCAAGGATATACACGAGCACCGGAACGCGCATGCGCTTGAGCCCTGGATAAAGGATCACGAATAGAACAGCCCCGTAAGCGAGGAGGGCGAGGGCCGGGCCGGGCGAGAACCGGAACCGGACCCCCGACAGGAAGGCGAATGTATAGAAGGCCTGGGCGACAAGGAATGCGGCGAGGCCCGCCGAGAACCGCTTCCGGCGGAGCATCATGAAGAGGTCTCCGATCAGGGACGCGACGAGCCCGGCGGCGATGGCGATCCGGTAAGCGGGAGAGGCGCTCTTCCCGGCCTCGACGACGAGGCTGATGATGACGGCCATGGTGAGGGGACGGAAGACGAGGTAGAGGAGCCGGGGCCCTTTATAGTATGTCCAGACCGTCAGGCCGGCGAATACGAGCGCCCAAGAGAACAGGAGTCCGATGACCATGTTTCCCGGCCCGATGGTATCACATCCGGCTTGCCGAGTCTCGCCCTCCCGGCAACCGGCACGCGAGATCGGGAGAAGAACAAAAAAAAGGGGCCGAGCCCGGAAGGCCCGACCCCGCCCGCTGTGGAGAGGGCGCCCCGCGCCCCTACCTTGGACGCATTCTGGAAATAAGCCTCATGTTGTTGGAAACGATATAGGAGAGGAGGAAATTGGATGCGGTCGTCAGGACCCAGGCCATCGGCTTGTTGCGCTTGAAGAGGCTCTTCATGCTCCAAACGCTCAAAACGGTTGTCCCCGCCTTGACGGCGGCGAAAAGGATGGCGTTCTTGACGAAGGGCTTCATGAGAGGATTGCCTTCGGAGAGGCCGGGGTACTTCAAGGCCCGCCGGGTGGAGATGTAATCCACCACGTTCAGGGCGGTCATGGCCACAAGGGAGGTTGTGAAGAGAGCCTTCTCGAGCCGTTCCCCGCGAAATGAGCCGCCAAAGCCCTGCGGCCGCACGATGTTGACCGGGAGGGCGGAGGAGGGAGCCGGAACAGGCACCGGGGACGCGACGGGGGCGGCGATCATCGGGGCCGCCATGTTCATCACCTCGAGGGAGAAGAGCGGGTTCCGGGGCACGGCCGCCGTGCCGACGAGGGTGAATTCGATCTCCTTGGCGCCGGCGAATCCTGCCGAGAGAATGAGAACGGCCGCGAAGACGGCCGGGGTCAGCTTTCTCTTCATCTTCGTCTCCTTCGTGCTCTTGATACCCTTACTTAAGCAAGAAGGGGGCCAAGGAGACGGAAACCTATTAAGTAATAGATAATAAATAATTAAAGATGATTTAGATGGCGGAGTGGGCCAAGGCAAATGTGTTCAATATAAGAACACTAATATTAATCATATGCCGTTAAGCAATAGATAAAGGGCTATTTAGAAAACTATTTTAAATATGTGCAATATGTGGTCAGTATTTTTCTTTCCGAAGCCGCTCCCGGGCCTCCTCGAACATCGGCTCGGCATAGCTCGACGGCCAGGTCCGCTCTTCGAACGTTCGCTTTTCCACCATCTTCAGGAATCCCTGGAACTCGCCGAAGTACGACCCGTAGATATGGAAGCTGTCGACGAGGTCGGCATAACGGCCGACACGGACGGGCCGACCGATCTTCTCAGCGATCCGGGACGCTATGACGCGCTGAAGGTCGGTCAATGCGAAAGCGTTCATATAGGCGGCCTTGTAGGCGTCTCGCGACCGCCAGTGGCAGTTCATGTTGAGGACAGGGACGCCCGCCTCGTCCGGGAGGATCCGGCACCAGATGCGCTGGAGGCAGGGAGGGTCGTAGGTCGGCGGGTCGAGCTTGGGATTCCAGGTAATGGCCTGGGCCCTTCGGGAATGCCCCGCTTCGGCGAGCTTCCGGACGATGCGGTCGATCTGATCGACGGTCTCCCCCTCGATATCGTAGGCGAACAGGCGCTTGTGATAAGTGTAGGTCCACTTTCCCTCTTCGGGCGCTATCCACCTGTCGTGGACGCCGTCGACGACCTCCTGGCGGTAGACCTCAAGGTCCTCGAGGCCGCCGGGGAACGCGCGGTGGATGCGCGGCTCGGCGAACGGGTCCTCGGCCGCCCAGAGGATGGTGCAATCCCGGCTGGGGGGATCGCCGGGCTTATCGTATTCGGTCGGAACGGCGGCGCCCAGGGTCCAGCAGGCCAGGACCGCCTTTTCCCAGGCTTCGGGGAGCGTCTTGCCTTCGACGTACAGGGTCGGGATGTTTCCGTTCATGGTCACCTCACGGCGCGAAGCGCTTGATTTTCTTGAGAAGTTCGGGGCCCTTGGCCTCGGCCGCCTTCCTGCTCTCCTCGAGCAGGTAGGCGCTCATCGAGAAATCCAGGGTCGGGATATCGGGGAAATCGAAGTTGATGAGGACCGTCGGCGGGTTCGATGCCAGCATCAGCCGTGTGTTCGCGTATTCCATGATGTCGATCGTCCGGGTGAGGATCTCGAACAGGTTCGGGATCTTCCGCCGGGAATCCGCCGTGGCCCGCTGAGTATCGAACCATAGGTCGGCGGCCTTGAGCATGCCGATCCCGTCGGCCGGCCCTTTCGCGAGGAGACCGTGGACGAGCCTCTCCACAGGCGGAATTCTCCGGGCGGGCCGGGAGGCGTCCCGGCCGGACGCGGGCCGCTTTACGGGGATCAGGCCGAGCTTCCCCAGGGCCGGGTGGAGGCTGACGGCGATCGTCAGGTCCGCTCCCATCGACCGGACCACGTCGATCGGCAGGGGGTTGGCCACCCCGCCGTCGATGAGCAGGCTCCGCCCGGAGACGGTCGGAGTGAAGATGCCGGGGATGGACACGCTGGCCCGGATGGCGGCCAGGAGGTTGCCCCTCCGGAAGACGACGGGCCGGCCCGTGTCGAAATCGGTCGCGACGATGCCGAGCGGTACGGGCAGGTCCTCGATGAGGGCATGACGCGGGATGTAGCGGGCGAGGAAGGCCAAGGCCCTTTTGCCCGCGAACAGGCCTGAACGCGAGAGCACGGGATCGAACAGCCTTAGAAAGTCTTCCCGCTTCAGGGCCGACAGGTCCGCCTTGATCGCCCCGAGGCGGCCGACCGCGTGGATGCCCGCGACGACCGCGCCGATGCTCGACGCCGCGATGAAGTCGATCGGAATATCCAGGGCGGCCAGGGCCTCGAGGATCGGGATGTGGACGATCCCCCTCGCGCCGCCGCTCCCCAGGACAAGCCCGACCTTCGGTCTGTCGCTGCGGGAGGCATTCCGGACGGGCATGGGAACTCATTGTATCAAAATATTTTGAAAAATTCCCGGAGAACGGTTAAGATAGCCCTACGGGAGGCCGGCGAGGCCCCGAAACGCGAGGATTCACCATGACCAACGAAATGTTCGAGGACATCAAGCGCAAGAAGATCGCCCTGCTCATAGACGGGGACAACGCTCAGCCATCGCTGATCGGCAAGATCCTGACCGAGGCCGGGAAGTACGGCCTGGTCACCATCCGCCGCATTTACGGGGATTGGACGACCGTCAACATGCAGGGCTGGAAGCACACGCTCAACGACAACGCCATCCAGCCCATCCAGCAGTTCCGGTACACGGTCGGGAAGAACGCGACGGACAGCGCGATGATCATCGACGCCATGGACATCCTCCACAGCCACATGGTCGACGGCTTCTGCATTGTGTCGAGCGACAGCGACTACACGCGCCTGGCCACGCGCGTCCGGGAGATCGGGTTCTTCGTCATGGGGGTCGGCAAGCAGACGACGCCCAAGGCGTTCGTCAACGCCTGCAACATCTTCATTTATACCGAGAACCTTGTCCCCAAGCAGCAGCGCTCCCGCAAGGAGAGACCGGCGCCACGCAGGAAGGCCCAGGGGGGCAACCAGCCGGAACAGGAGCCCGAAGCCGAGGCCGCCGAGGAAAGGCCGAAGAAGTTCGATCCCGTGCCCCTGCTCCGGGGGGCCTTCGACATGGCCGTCGAGGAAGGCGGATGGGCGAGCCTGAGCACCATGGGCTTCTATCTCCGCCAGCTCGATCCCGGGTTCGATCCCAGGACCTACGGCCACAAACAGCTCTCCCAGCTCATCAAGTCCTATCAGGACCTCTTCGAGATGAAGTTCCAGGACGACAAGGGCCGGACCAACGTCTTCATCCGGCTCAAGGAGTCCTGAGCCGGGCGGCCATGGCGGGGCGAAAGCACCGAGCTCCCGCGGGGAAGGGGCCACGGGCCGCGGTCTTCAAGGCTCTTTTTAGATCCCCCATCGGATTCCTCGAGGTCGTCGGGACCGAAGAGGGCATCGTGTCGATCGAATTCTCCGATGGGAGAGCCGTCCCCGCGGGCCCGCCGGCGCCCTGCCTAAAGGAATGCTTCCGCCAGCTCGAGGAGTATTTCGATGGAAGGCGCCGGGCGTTCTCACTCCGGCTCGACCTCCGCGGGACGCCGTTCCAGAAGCGGGTCTGGGACGAACTCCTGAAGGTCCCGTTCGGCCGGACCGTCGCCTATCGCGACGTCGCCGCGGCCCTGGGAAACTCCCGGGCGACCCGGGCCGTCGGCGGAGCCAATCACAGGAACCCCGTCTCGATCGTCGTCCCCTGCCACCGAGTCGTCGGGGCGGACGGCGGATTGACCGGGTATGGCGGGGGGCTCTGGCGCAAGGAATGGCTTCTCGCCCACGAAAAGAAATAAGGAGAAGGACATGGCCGTCGAAACCATCAGCCAACTGTTTCTTAACACCATCAGAAGCTACCCCAAGGACGACCTGATGATGTTCAAGAAGGCGGGGACGTACGTCAACCTCTCCTCCCGGGAGATCCTGGACCGGGTGAAGAACATCGCCCTCGGGCTGAGGTCTCTGGGCATCGGACCCGGGGACAAGATCGTCATCCTCTCCGAGAACCGGCCCGAGTGGACGATGACGGACTTCGCCTGCCAGTGCCTCGGGGCCATCGTCGTCCCGGTTTACCCGACCCTGATGCCGGACCAGATCAAGTACATCGTCAACGACTCGGACGCCAAGGTCGTCTTCGGCTCGAACCGCGAACTGTGGCCGAGGATCGCGGCGGTCCGGAACGAATTGGACAAGGTCGCCCATTACGTTGCGTTCGACCCGGAGGGGATCGAAGGGGCCATGCCGCTGGCCGAGCTCGCCGACCGGGGGCGGACCTACGCCGCGAGCCGGGGGGACGAATTCGAGGCCCTGGCCCTGGCGGTCGCGCCGGACGCCCTCGCCTCCA
The DNA here is from genome assembly GCA_963813235.1 of Candidatus Aminicenantota bacterium. Lineage (GTDB taxonomy): Bacteria > Acidobacteriota > Aminicenantia > Aminicenantales > Saccharicenantaceae > JALHVH01. The sequence goes on from CAWEYF010000013.1 coordinate 49,980, forward strand.
TCATCTACACGTCGGGAACGACGGGCGTCCCCAAGGGCGTCATGCTGACCCACGCGAACTTCGTCCACAACATCAAGGCCCTCCGGTCCATCGTCGAGTTCACGGACGCGGACCGCATCCTTTCGTTCCTCCCCCTGTCCCATGTCCTCGAACGGATGTGCACGTTCGCTTTCCTCTATACCGGGGCCAGCATCGCCTACGCCGAAAGCATCGAGACCGTGGCCGTAAACCTGATCGAGGCCCGCCCGACCATCATGGTCAGCGTCCCGCGGCTCTTCGACAAGATCTACGCCCGGGTCATCGACCAGGTCCTGGCCGGGCCCGGCCTAAAGAAGAAGATCTTCTTCTGGGCCCTCGGAGTGGGGAAGAAGCATGCCGCGAAGCGGCTCCGCCGCGAGCCCGTGCCCCGGTTCCTCGCGTTCCAGCACGGGCTGGCCCGGAAGCTCGTCTATTCCAAGATCATCGAGAAGACGGGCGGCCGGGTCCGGTTCTTCGTCTCCGGCGGGGCGCCCCTGTCGAAGGACATCGCCGAATTCTTCTACACCCTGGGCCTGACGGTCATCGAGGGGTACGGCTTGACCGAGACCTCCCCGGTCGTCGCCTGCAACACGATCGAGGGGGTCCGATTCGGAACCGTCGGGCGGCCCATCCCCGGCGTCGAGGTCCGCATCGCCCCCGACGGCGAGATCCTGACGCGCGGGCCGAACCTGATGAAGGGCTATTACAAGAAAGAGGCCGAGACCCGGGAGGTCATGGAGAACGGCTGGTTCAAGACCGGGGACATCGGCCGCCTGGACGCGGAAGGATTCCTCACCATCACCGACCGGAAGAAGGACATCATCGTCACCGCCGGGGGCAAGAACGTGGCACCCCAGCCGATCGAGAACCTCCTGAAGACGAATCCTTACATCGCGAACGCCGTCGTCGTCGGCGGGAACCGCAAGTTCATCTCGGCCCTCGTCGTGCCGAACTTCGACAAGCTGGAGGCGTACGCCCGGGCCAGGAACATCCCCTTCGCGAACCGGGCCGAGCTCGTGGCGAAGGACGAGGTCCACAACTTCCTGTTGGCCGAGGTCGGCCGGACCACGCCGAACCTGGCCCCGTACGAGAGGGTCAAGAGGATCGCCGTACTCGACCGGGATTTCGAGATCGAGGCGGGCGAGATGACGCCGACCCTCAAGGTCCGCCGGTCCATCGTCGAGCAGAAATACAAGGCCCTCATCGATTCCCTGTACAAGGACTGAGGCGGCCCGTCCCGCCTTTCATGGCGGGGTAGCGTCGGCGAACGGGTCACGGCCCTCCTCTCACCGGGACTGAGCTCGATTTCCGTAGCCCTCAAGTCCTTCGTGCGGCGATCCATCCTTGAGCCCGAGAAAATCGGGCGGATTCCGTCGTCCTATATTTATGCCATGGACAATGAGCGGCACCGATCTTGCCGGCGGCGGCGCGGACCCGAAGGGCACCGGCGTCGGCTGAGGGAAAAGTTCCTCAAGGGCGGGCTCTTGGGGTTCCTCGACGCCGAGATCATCGAGCTCCTCCTGACGCTCGGCACGCCCCGCCGCGACTGCAAGGCCCAGGCCCGGGAGGCGCTGAAGGAGTTCAAGACCTTCCACGGGGTCCTCGAGGCCTCGCCCCGCGACCTCCAGAGGATCGGAGGCATCGGGCCCCACAACGTCTTCGGCTTGAAGCTCGTCCAGGAGGTCTCGCGGCGGTTCCTCAGGGAGCGGATGATGAGCCGGCCCGTATGCCATTCCTCGCGGGAGGTGTTCGATTACCTCTATCACGCTCTCCGGGAGCTCCGGAAGGAGCAGTTCAAGGTCATCTTCCTGGACACGAAGAACCAGGTCATCGAGGAGAAGACTCTGTTCGAGGGGACGGTGGATTCGAGCGCCGTCTACCCGCGGGAGGTCATCCGCGATGCCCTCCGTTACGAGGCCTCGTCCCTCATCTTCGTCCATAACCACCCCTCGGGCGATCCCGAACCGTCCCTCTGCGACCGGGAGATCACCCGGGACCTGGTCTTCGCGGCGGGCGTCATGCAGATCAAGGTCCTGGATCACATCGTCATCGGGAACAACCGATACTATTCGTTCGCCGACCGGGGCCTCATAGAGGAGTACAATCGCATGCTCGTCGACGGCTTGAGATGAGGGGCGAAAAAAGGTAAACTGCCGGTGCAGGAGTGGTGCATGCCTAACGACAGGGAGATCGCGCGCGGCGTCGTATTGAGGCCCGTACGCGAGGTCGCCGCCGACCTTGGTATCGGAGAGGAATTCCTGGTGCCTTGCGGGCGCGTCAAGGCCAAGGTCCTGTTCGAAAAGCTCCCGCCCCTGCCCGACGTGCGGGGGAAGCTCGTCATGGTCACCGCCATGACCCCGACGGCGGCCGGGGAAGGGAAGACGACGACGGCCATCGGCCTCGCGGACGCCCTGCACCGGCTGGGGAAGAGGGCCGCGGTCGCCCTGAGGGAACCGTCCCTCGGCCCCGTTTTCGGGCTCAAGGGCGGGGCCACGGGGGCGGGCGGGCCCAGGTCGCGCCCGCCGACGACATCAACCTCCATTTCACGGGCGACATGCACGCCATCACCTCGGCCCACAACCTCCTGGCCGCCATGATCGACAACCGGCTCCACTTCGACGGGTCCTGCGGCCCCCTCGACGCCCGGTCCGTGACCTGGAAGAGGGTCCTGGATATGGACGACCGGGTCCTCCGGGACATCGTCGTCGCCATCGGCGAGCCGCTCAAGGGGGTCGCCCGGGAGACCGGGTTCGACATCACGGCCGCCTCCGAGGTCATGGCCGTCTTCTGCCTCGCCATGAATTTGACGGACCTTAAGGCCCGGCTGGGGCCATGCACATCGGCGATTCGCCCGACGGCAAGCCCGTCTTCGCCAAGGACATCAAGGCCGCCGGGGCCATGACCGCTCTGCTCAAGGCCGCCATCAACCCCAACCTTGTCCAGACCCTCGAGGGGACGCCCGCCCTTATCCACGGCGGGCCCTTCGCCAACATCGCGCACGGGACGAATTCCGTCATCGCGACGCGCCTGGGGCTTGAACTTGCCGATTACCTGGTCACGGAGACGGGCTTTGCTTCCGACCTCGGCGCGGAAAAGTTCTTCGACATCGTCGTCCGCACGGGCCACGTGCCGCCTCCGTCGGCATGCGTCCTCGTTGCCACGCTCCGCGCCCTCAAGCTCCATGGCGGAGTGAGGGCGGCCGACGTCAACAAGGAGAATCCCGCGGCGGTAGAAAAGGGCCTGGAGAACCTCGGCAGTCTGGC
>CAWEYF010000014.1:0-30537 GCA_963813235.1 Candidatus Aminicenantota bacterium
GCCGCCCGGATGGGCGAGCCCGAACAGTTCACGTTCAAGGGTTGGAACGACGAGACGGTTCATGGCTATATCGTCAAGCCCGTCGATTTCGACGCCGCGAAGTCGTATCCCGTGGCCTTCCTCATCCACGGCGGGCCGCAAGGTTCGTTCGGGAACGATTTCCATTATCGCTGGAACCCGCAGGCCTATGCCGGGGCGGGCTATGCGGCGGTCATGGTCGATTTTCACGGTTCGACCGGATACGGCCAGGCGTTCTGCGATTCGATACGCGGCGACTGGGGCGGCAAGCCCCTCGAGGACCTTCAGAAGGGCCTCGCCGCGGCCCTGAAGAAATACTCCTGGATGGACGGCACCCGAGTCGGGGCCCTGGGCGCTTCCTACGGCGGCTATATGATCAACTGGATCGCCGGAAACTGGCCCGACCGGTTCCGGTGCCTGGTGAGCCACGACGGGAACCTCGACGAGCGGGCGGCCTACTTCGACACGGAGGAACTCTGGTTCCCGGAGTGGGACCATTTGGGAACGCCTTGGGACAATCCTTCGGGCTACGAAAAGCACAATCCCGTGAACTTCGTCAAGGACTGGAAGACCCCCATGCTCATCGTCCACGGGGGGCAGGACTTCCGGGTGGTCGAGACCCAGGGGCTCTCGAGCTTCAACGCCCTCCAGCGGCGCGGGATTCCCAGCCGGTTCCTGTATTTCCCGGACGAGAGCCACTGGATCCTCAAGCCGGCGAACTCGATCCTCTGGCACGAAACCGTGATCGCCTGGCTCGACCGGTGGGTCAAAGGGAACTGAGCCTATCGGAACCTTTTTGCGCAGAGATAGCCGGCGTTGACCGCGCTGGGGATGCCCCCGATCTGGCTGATCCACGAGGAGCCGACGAAGAGGTTGCGGACGGGCGTCGCGACCGTCACCCGGCCCATCATCCCTCCCTTATGGAAAGCCTTGTTGGGGTCCCAGGACCAGGCGGAGGTGGCGCCGTCCGTGTTGCCCGTGTAGCGCTCGAAGGTCAACGGCGTGGCCGCGTCCTCGAACGCGACGCGCGCTGCGAGGCCGGGCACGATCGCTTCGGCCCTTCCGACGAGCGTCCGCGTCACCCGCTGCTTGAGGGCCGTGTAGCCCTCCCGGTCCTCTTGGCGCCAGTTTCCCTGCCACCGGATCGGGCTGATGGCGTGGAGGAGCAGGGAGGACTTCCCCTCCGGGGCGAGCTCGGGGTCGACGAGAGAGGACGAGTGAAGCGAGAACCCGCATTTCGCGAAATGGTCCGGGTCGCGCGGATCAGCGAAGTCCAGATCGTGGGCCAACGGGCTAACCTGGACCGTGAAGGCTCTCAGGGAGCGCTCCAGTTCTTCGTTCGTCATGTTCAACCCGAGGTAGACCGTGAAGATGCCCTCCGAAACCGGGGCCGCCCGGATCGCGTCGCGGCGCTCAGCCGGGACGAGGGCCGGATCGTCCAGGAGATCGAGGAAGGTCTTCTTATAATCGCACGCGGCGACGACCGCGTCCGCCGCCACGGTCTCTCCGCCCGCGACGACGCCGACGGCGGCCCCTCCCTTCGTCAGGATGCGCTCCACGCGGGCGCCGAAGCGGATCACCCCGCCGGCTTCGCGAAACCCGTCCGCCAGGACGTCGGCCAGACGCCGCATCCCCCCGACCACGTGCCAATAGTCATCGAACAGCATGATGAAGAACCCGCCGAGCCCTTCGATCCCCGCATCCGGGGATAACCCGTTTCCGTGAACAGGCGGTAAAGCGGGGTGCTTCGGCGGAAATGGCGGCCGGCTATGTCCTCCACCGTCTGGCCGGCGTATTCCTTGAAGAGGCGGTAGGCCTCCCGGCCCTTTGTGACATACGGGAGCATCGCCCGGAGGGCCGCAAGGCCGCTGAACTGGGAGGGCAGGGGACTTCCCATGAACGGCCGCATCACCGTGCGGATCCGGTCCAGTTCGGCGAAATACCCGTCCAGGGCCGCCCCTTCAGCGGGGAAACCGCGACGGACGTCCCGCGTGAAGGATTCGTACGTGTCCAGGGGAAAATCGAAGAAGGGCGAGACCCAGCGGGCCCTGGCCCTCGCGAATCGAACCTTTTCCCGAAGGCCTACGTCGTCGAGGGCCTTGAAGAGCGCGGCGGAATATTCGAACGCCAGCGCCCCGCTTTCGAAATAGAACCCCTTCCGGCGGAACCCGGACGTGTACCCGCCCGGCGCCGCGTGGGATTCGAAAATGGTGATCTTATGGCCCTTTCGGGCCAGAAGGTTGCCCGCGACGAGGCCGCCCAGCCCCGATCCGATGATGACGACATTCTTCATATCTCCTCCTGTTACGGTCTTCCCGGAGATATCACGGGCGGGATCGTCGGTCCCCGGCGTCCTATAACTTATCCATCAGGGCCTTGAAGCGGGGGTCCCCGCGCAGGGCATCGAGGTTGCTGTCGTGTTCGAACCATGCCTTTTGGGTCAGGCCCGGACGCGACGCCCTTCTCCAGGCAGTCGATGGCCTCGTCGATCTCGCCCGCCAGGGAATAGATGCAGCCGAGGTTGTAGAGGAGCATCGCGTCGTCGGGGGCGATCGCCCGGGCGCGTCGGGCCCATTGCAAGACCCTTCTCCCGTTCGCCGAGGGCGACGAGGCCGTTGGCGCCCATGTAGAGCGCCCGTGCGTCGTCAGGGTAAAGCTCGAGGCGCTCCTCGACGAGGGCCACCCCTTTCCGTCGGCTTTCGCGGGCATCGTCCGGCTGTTTCAGGTCGTCATAGATCTGGGCGACGAGAAGGGGCGACTGATAATCGTCGGGCCGGACCCGGATGGCCTCCTGGTAATACTTGGCGGCCCTCGGCAGGTCGCCGGCGCCGAACGTGTGGCGGGCGTAGAAATACCAGGCCTCGAAGAGTCCGGGGTCGAGACGGATGGCCTTCTCGAAGGCCTGTCCGGCCTCTTCGGCCGCTCCGCCGAGCGGACAAGGTCACGGCCCGGGAGGCCTGGGCCTGGGCGGAATCGGGAGCCAGGTCGACCGCTTTGCGGCTTGCCTCCTCGGCCTGACGGCGCACCGAGTCCCGGCGCTCGGAATAGAGATAGATGTGGGACCAGCAGTCGGCCAGCCCGGCGTAGGCCGGGCGTATCCCGGGTCGAGCTCGGTCGCCCTTTTGAACAACTGGAGGGCGAACTCGATGTCCCGCTTGCCGTACCGGTAATAGAAGCTACGGCCCCTCAGGTAATAGTCGTAGGCCTGGACGTGCCGGGTCGGGGACGTCCGGAGGGCCCCTTTCTCCTGGGGGCTGAGGGTGACCTGGAGCGCCCGGACGATGCTTCGCGCGATCTCCTCCTGGATCTCGAAGACGTCCTTGAGCTCCCGGTCGAAGGACTCCGACCAGAGGTGAAACCCCTGCGACGGTCGTCCGCGAGCTGGGCCGTGATCCGGAGACGATTGCCGGACTTGCGGACGCTCCCCTCGAGGATGGTCTCGACCCCCAGCCGGCGGCCGATCTCCCGGGGCTCGGCCGGAGAGCCGCCGAACAGGAAGGAAGCCGTCCGCGACGCCACGCGCAGGCCGCTCAGGCGGCACAAGGCGTTGATGATCTCCTCGGCGATGCCCTCGCAGAAATAGGCCTGGTCCTTGTCCCGGCTCATGTCGGCGAACGGGAGGACCGCGATCGACGGGATCTCGCCCACGCGCGCCCCCCCCGCCTCCAGCCCGAGCTTCTCCAACTCGTTGCGGAGGCTCGCGGCCGAGGAGATCCTGTGGGACGCGTCCTTTTCGAGACAACGGAGGAGGAGGCGGTCGAGCTCCCGGGGGAGGCGGGGGTTGAGCTCGACGGCCGACCGGGGCCCGCCTTTGAGGATCGAGGCCATGACCCCGGGCGCGGTGCCCGCGCCGAACGGATGCTCTCCCGTGGCCAGCTCGAAAAGGATGATCCCCAGGGAGAAGATGTCCGTGCGGTGGTCGAGCGCCTCTCCCCGGAGCTGTTCCGGGGACATATAGCGGAGCGTCCCCGTGACGCCGCCGCCTAGGGTGTGAGTCTCGTCTTCCTTGCCGGGGAGAGGTGGGAGGGGCGTCAGGACCTGGGCGAGCCCGAAGTCAAGGACCTTTACGACGTCCGAGCGGCCGATCATGATGTTCCGGGTCTTGAGGTCGCGGTGGATGATCCCGCTCTCGTGGGCGGCGGCGATGGCGTCCGTGAGGGGGACGGCGATCTTCAGGAAACGGTCGAAGGGGATTCCCCCGGGGACGATGAGGGCCGAGAGAGGATCGCCCTCGAGGAGCTCCATCGTGAAAAAGAGGACTCCCTCGGCCTCGGCCACCGTAGTGGATCGTGACGATGTTCGGGTGGCGGAGGGCGGCGACGGCCTTGGCCTCGCGCTCCAGGAGGGCCCGCCGGGTGGGGTCGTCCGCGAGCCCCTCGGGAAGGACCTTGACGGCGACGTCGCGATCAAGGCGGAGGTCGCGGGCCTTCCAGACGACGCCCATTCCCCCTTCTCCGAGCTTGTCCACCAGAAGATAATGGGAAAGTGTCTGTCCTGCCTGAAGCTTCATAGTCGACTCACTTTCAGTCCGTGCTTATCGACACGGCCCATTATATATATACGTCCGTTCCTCCCACAAGGATTTACTCCCGGCCGTGATGTCCGGACCGTCATTTCGTCTGAACGAGAAGGCTCTCATGACGGGGGCGAGGGGCCGCCGTTCCCGGGCCGACGCCTGGGCCGCCGCCTCCTCCTCTTTCTTGACATCGGTCGGAGCGGCCGGAAAGGCCCGGCTGAAGAGGCTTTCAAACGACTCGCTTTCCTTGGGGGCCCTCCCCTCGACGATGAGGAAGCACAACCGGGAGGCCTGGGCGAAATGGGCCCGTTTACGGAGCGACCAGCGCATGCGTCCGCTCCGAAGGGCCATGAGCATCGACCGGAGGATGCTCAGGATCTGGCCCACGTCCGTTTTGACGCTCCGGGGGATGGTCGCCTGTATGCCGGCCTTCGCCATCGCGTCCGCGATAACGGGGCCGGGGTCATCTTCGACGCCGTCGCACAGGGGCTCGGCCCAGGGCCAGAAGATGAGTGAATACATCTCCTCCTGGGCGAGGAGGAAACCGCCCTGCCGGGCCCGTTCCTCGACGTCCAGCAGGGCGAGGAGGCGCGAGAACAGGCCGTAGTCGGCCTCGTAGGCTTCCCCGACCGCACCCAGGACGTGCCTGAGGAGCCTGTAGCCTCGGAGGCTCTCGATGACGGGCCTCGTCTCATAGTTCAGGTCCTTGTTGAGCTCTTCGTAGAGCCGGGCGCCCGGGGATGTCGCGAGCAGTGGACCGTGGGAGCGGATCGCCTTCTCGGTGGCCTCCTCGATGCAGAAGCCCAGGCGGGCGGCGTGCCGGAGAACCCGCCAGATCCGGACGGGGTCCTCGGTGTACCGGCAGGCGGGATCGCCGATGATCCGGACGCGCCGCAGGGCCATATCCTCGAGGCCTCCGACGTAGTCGATGACCGAGAAGGAGACCGGGTCGTAATAGAGGGCGTTGATCGTGACGTCCCGGCGGAAGGCATCCTCCGAGGGCGAGCCGTAGAGGCGGGCGGGGTCGAGCCTCTCGCCGCCGTTCTCGATCTCGCCCGGCTGCGGGTCCCTGCGGAAGGTGGCGACCTCGATGATCTTCCCACCTTGGAAATGGACGTGGGCCAGGCGGAATCGCCGCCCGATGACGTAGACGTTCGCGAAGCGCTTCTTGATCTGGCCCGGCCGGGCGTCGGTCGCGATGTCGAAATCCTTCGGCGCCTTCCCGAGCATGAGGTCCCGGACCGCCCCGCCGCAGAGGTAGGCCGTGAAGCCGAGCCGGTCGAGGCGATAGAGGATCTTCAGGGCGTCCGGGTCGATGTTCTTCCGCGAGATGGCGTGCGCGTCCCGCGGCAGAATGACGGGCCGCTTATCCGGGGGGCTGCAGGACGTCCGCTCTTCGTCCATGGGGATCCAGATGATACGTTCGCGGGCGCCATACCCCGATCTTCAACTCGGGGTAAAAAGCGCCGCTCAGTATTAACCCTGCGCATACCCCGGGCTTCAGCCCGGGGAGTCGAATGGGTTGATGTTCGCGCATGAGCCTCCATGATAGACAAAAACGCGCCGCGCGTCAAAGCGGCGCCGGCGATCACCGGGTCCGGGACATCAGGAACACGCCGTACCGGGCGAACCAGTCGGGAAGGAACCGGACGAAGCGGCCCGACCCCGCCCCCGGGTGCGAGGCGACGGCGATCTCCTCGAGGATCGTGATGCCCCGGTCGGCACAGAACGCCCGGAAGTCCTTCAGCGTGATGACGCGGATGTTCGGAGTGTCGTACCATTGGTAGGGGAGCTCCTTCGTGACCGGGGCGCGGCTCCGGAAGAGCAGTTGGGCCTTGATGGCATAGTGGCTGAAACAGGGGAAGCTGACGATGCCCCGCTTCCCGACGCGGAGCATCTCCTCGATGATCCGTTCCGGCCGATAGACCTGCTGGAGGGTCTGGCTGAGGATGACATAGTCGAAGGTGGCGTCGGCGAGGTCCCGGGTCTCCTCGTGCATGTCCCCCTGGAGGACCGACAGGCCCTTCTCGACGCAGGCGATGACCTCCTTTTCGTCGATCTCGATGCCGCGACCCTCGACCCTCTTGTTCTCCCGGAGATAACCCAGGAGGTCTCCCGTGCCGCACCCCAGGTCGAGGACCCGGGAGCCTTCCCCGATGAACGAGGTGATGATCTTCAGGTCGAAACGCATCAGAGCCCCTCCTCTTCGGCGACACGGGCGAGGAATCCCGAGATCAGCTTGGTCATCGGGACCTCGGCCAGGAGGAACGAATCGTGGCCGGTGTCGGTGTCGATCTCGCAGAAGCTGACATCGCGGCCGGCCTTCGTCATGGCCCTGACCATCTCCTTGGACTGGGAGGTCGGGAAGAGCCAGTCCGACGAGAACGCAATGACCAGGTACTTCGCCGTCGTCTTGGAGAACGCCCGGGCGAGCGACCCGTCGCCCCTCTGCTCGCCCAGGTCGAAGTAGTCCGCCGCCTTTGTGATGTAGAGGTAGGAGTTGGCGTCGAACCGGTCGACGAACTTCTTGCCCTGGTGGTGGAGGTAACTTTCCACCTGGAAATCGGTCGTGAAATCGAACTTGAACGCCGCGTTGTCCTGGAGGCGCCGCCCGAACTTCCTCTGCATCGACGCCTCCGAAAGGTAGGTGATGTGACCCATGATCCGGGCGAGGGCCAGCCCTTTGCGCGGCGGCTCCCGGTCGTAATAATCGCCGTTGTTCCAGTCGGGGTCGGCCATGATCGCCTGCCGCTGGGCCTCGCAGAGCCCGATGGACAGGGCCGATCGCTTGCAGGTCGAGGCGATGGGGATGACCGATCGGACCATCCCGGGATAGGCCGCCGCCCACTCGAGGGCTTGCATGCCTCCGATAGAGCCCCCGACGACGCCGAGGAGGCTCGGGATGCGCAGAAGATCGACCAGCCTTTTTCCGGCCCGGACGATGTCGGCGATCGTAAAGAGTGGGAACCTCAATCCGTACGGCCTGCCCGTGGCCGGATCGACGGACCCGGGGCCGGTGGACCCGTAACAGCTCCCGATGATATTGGGGCAAATGACGAAATACCTGTTGGTATCGATGGCCTTGCCTGGCCCGATCATGTTGTCCCACCAGCCCGGATCTTCTTCCTCCGAATAGTACCCCGCGGCGTGCGAGCTCCCCGAAAGGGCGTGGCAGACCATGACCGCGTTGGATCGCGCTTCGTTGAGCCGCCCGTAGGTCTCGTAGGCCAGAGTGATCGGGCCCAGGGAGGCGCCGCTTTGGAGCGGCATCTCCCCGGGAGGTTCGGCGAACGTGAGGAACTGTTTTTCGACGATGCCGACGCTTCTCGGATCCATGTCCGTTTTCCCGGGGCTTTCAGATCCGGGCCAAGGCCCGGTCCAGATCGGCGATGATATCGTCCGCGTACTCGATGCCGACCGACAGTCGGATCATGTCCGGCGTCACGCCCGCCTTCCTCCGGTCCTCCTCCGAGAGCTGGGAGTGCGAGGTGGACGCCGGGTGGAGGATGAGGGTCTTCGCGTCCCCGACGTTCGCCAGGTGGGAGATCAGCCGGACGCCTTCGATGACCTTCTTCCCGGCCTCGATGCCTCCCTTGACCCCGAACGTGAAGATGGAGCCGGCCCCGCCCTTCAGATACTTGCGGGCCTTCTCGTGGGAAGGATGCCCGGGTAGTCCCGCATAGGAGACCCAGGCGACCTTCGGGTGGGAGGCGAGATGCTCGGGCCACGCGCTCCGCGTTCTCGCTGTGCCTCGGGACGCGCAGGTGGAGCGTTTCGAGCCCCTGGAGGAAGAGGAAGGCGTTGAACGGCGAGGCGGACGGCCCCAGGGTCCGGAGCCCGTCCACCCGGCATTTGACGATGAACGTGGATTCCTTGAAAGTCTCCCAGAAGTTGATATCGTGATAGCCGGGCGAAGGGGCCGTGAATTCGGGGAACCGCCCGCTGTCCCACGGGAAGCTCCCCCCGTCCACGATGATGCCCCCGATGGACGTCCCGTGCCCGCCGATGAACTTGGTGGCCGAATGGAAGACGACGTCGGCCCCCCAATCGAACGGCCGACAGAGATAGGCCGCGAACGTGTTGTCCACAACGAGCGGCAGGCGGTGGTCGCGGGCGATGCGGGCATACGCCTCGAGGTCGGCGACGTCGCCCGCGGGGTTGCCCACGGTTTCCACGTAGAGGGCCTTCGTCTGGTCGTCGATGAGGCCCGCCGCCGAGGCAGGGTCTCCGGGGTCGAAGAACTTCGCTGTGATCCCGAAACGGGGAAGGGAGACGCCGAGGATGGTCCTGGTCCCCCCGTAGAGCGAGGAGCTCGATACGATGTTGTCGCCCTGTTTGGCCAGGACCGAGAAGATGATCAGCTCGGCGGCCATGCCGGAGGCGACGAGCAGGGCGCCGATCCCGCCCTCGAGCGCGGCGACCCGCTTTTCGACGACGTCGACGGTCGGGTTGGAGATCCGGGAGTAGATGTGGCCTTCTTCCTTGAGCTCGAAGAGTCCGCGCGGCCTGTTCGGTGTCCTTGAAGACGAAGGACGTCGTCTGATAGATGGGGACCGCGCGGGCGCCCAGTCGTCGGGTCAGGCTCCTGGCCCGCGTGGAGGCACAGCGTGTCCGGGTGGTATCCTTGTTTCAAGGTCATGATCGTTTCTCCTTATCTCCTTGGAATGGGAATGAACAATGGACCGGAGAGCTTGAAGGGTCCCGAATACGGGGTCAGAGTCCGAGGATGCCCGCATCCGGGCAAGGCATTATCATGCGGTGCGCGTCGAGGGGCGAATATTTCTTGCGCATGACCGGCCCATTATAATCCATCCGGGAGCGATGTCAAGGGTTGCCTTTCGGGCCCCGTCCGGGCTTGATACGTTCGCGGGCGCCATACCCCGATCTTCAAATTGGGGTAAAAAGCACCGCTCAGTATCAACCCAGAGCTTACCCCAGGCTTCACACCGGGGAGTCGAATGGGTTGAAAACGGGCGGCGGGGATGTTAAGGTGGTTGCGGGAGGACATTTCATGGCCGATCCGATCTATCATTGCCGGGAATGCAACAGGCGGGCGACGGTCAAGGAGGGGGATCCGATCCCGGTCTGCTGCGGGATGCCGATGGAGCCTCTTCCGTATTGTCAGGCGGCCGTTGCCGACCCCGAACAGGCCCGGAACTACCGGGACGACGAGCCCTGCGACGACGGGACCCTCCCGAAGAAGGGCTGAGCGGAGGTCAATCGTCGGCGTCCGGGCCGGGCGCGCCCGCCCGTTCCGGGAAGGGGGCCGAGCTTCCCTTCATCGCGTGCCAGAGGATCCTGTTGAGGATATCCTCCGGACAGGCGTCCACCCGTTTAAAATTGAGCCGCCCCGAGATCGCGGCCTGCTTCCGGAGCAGGGGGTCGGCGATCGACGCAACCGGCGGATTCATCTCGTCGAGGGGGACGCGGTTCGCCACGGCCTCGAAAGGCCGGAAATCCGGCGTTGCCGAGAAACAGTCGAACATCGGCTCGGCCGCCGCGTCGAACTGGTTCATGGGCGGCAGGCCCAGGATCTGCTCGATCGTCCTCAGGATGCTGATCGTGTTGTACCGCGTGCCGACGACTTGGCCGCGTTTCGTGTAGGGGCTCGCGACGTAGGCCGTGGTCCTGTAAGCGCTGACGTGGTCCCAGCCGTTCTGCGGGTCGTCCTCGATCCCGAAGACGACGGTTTCCTTCCAGAACCGGCTCCGGCTCAGGGCCTCGACGATGCGGCCGAAGGCCAGGTCGTTGTCCGCGACGCAGGCCGCCGGCGTCGGCGAACCTTCCTTCGTCCCGTTCGTGTGGTCGTTGGGTAGGCAGATCAGAACCAGGTCCGGGAACGTCCCGTTCTTCTCGAATTCCTCAAGCTCCTTGATGAAGTATTTCGCCCGGAAGGCGTCCGGGACCGCCATGTTCCAGCCGACGGTCTTGGCGGCCAGGTGAGGCCGGAGCGTTTCGACGGCGGGTTCACTGCCGAAGATGATCTCGCCCGTAGGCACGTTGGTCTCGCGCCAGCAGGCCGCCCAGTCGGGTTCCCCCGGCTTCGCCGGATCCGACCACTTGACCGCGGGGATGGCGAACTCGCCGTAATCCCGGAGGGTCTTGCCGTGCCGCAGGGCGTTGTCCCAGATGAAGCCGCTCGGGGCGTAGGCCAGGGCGTCGACCTCGTCCTCCCCCATGCCGTCCGGATAGCTCCGCGGCCAGCCGGCGAAGGACCGTTCGAGATAGTCGGTCGCCGAACGCCGTCGTCGACCACTGGTGGCCGTCGGCGCTCAGGATACCGCAGCAGTAGGTGTTGTCGAGGAGGACGAACTCTGAGGCCAGCTTATGCTGGTTCGGCGTCACCCGCTCGCCGAAGACGCAGAGGGAGGGGTCGCCGTCGCCCTGCGGCATGTCACCCAGCACCTGGTCGTACGTCCGGTTCTCCTTGATGACGTAGACGACGTGCTTGAAGAGGCTGGGCTCGCCGATGCGCTCGGGGACCGGCACGGCGGAAACGCCGGGGCGGGGCGGGAGGAGCGCCCGGGCGACGCGCTCGCGATGATAGTTCTCCCAAACGGACGCGGTGAGTCGGGGAAGGTCCGAGGAAGGGGGGACGGGAATGAGGGAGAGCGAGCCGTGATATTGATGGGAGTTGAATCCGGGGCGGCCGGTCAGCTCGTCGGTCCCTCGGGCCGTCTCCAGGCCCTTGATGTTGGCGACGCAAAGCTTCCCGAGGCCGTGATGCAGGACGACCGCTCCGGGGAACCAGCCGACGGGAATGAGCCCAAGAAGCTTCGAGGCCCTGCGGGACGGCTTGAATTCGATGACCGCCACGGCGTTCTGGGTCCCGTTGGCGACGTAAAGGACCTTCCCCCGGCGGTCGAAGGCCAACGCGTTCGGCGAGGCACCGAAGAGGTCGGCCGGGCTAGGCTTCGCCCAGATGGTCTCGACGACGGTGTCGGTCCTCGTGTCGATGACGCTCAGGGTGTCGCTCGCCGCGTTGGCGCAGACGACGTACCGGCCGCCGGGGGCGAGGGCGAGGGCCGAGGCATGGAGGCCGACCGGGATCTCCGCCGCGGTCCTTCCGGAGCGGAGGTCGATCACGGTGACCGAACCGTCGTTGGCGATGCCCGAAGCCGGGTCGATCCTGACCGTCGTGCCCCGGCCGGCGGGGCCGACCGCGTCGCCGGGGCGGGGACGCCGCCCTCCCCAGTTGCTGACGTAGGCTTTGGGTCCGGCGAGGACGACATCGTACGGGGCCACGCCGACGTCGAAGAGCCTGAGGAGACGGCCGCCGGAGGCTTCGAATTCGCCCAGGCGGTTGGAGAGGTTCAGGGCTACGTACAAGCGGCGCCCGTCGGGCGAGACGGCGATCCCGGCCGGGATCTCCATCTCGCGGCGCGGGGCGCCGGAGGGCGGCAGGGGGATCGAGAACAGACCCTGCAATGTCCCGCCCGGCCCGGCACCGAAGACCTTGAGGCTCCCCTCGACGTCGCTAAGGTAGAGGCGGCGGCCGTCAGGGGAGAACGCAAGGCCCGTGTAGCTGACTTGGGGTTCCTGGTCCGGGCGCAGGATGTTCTCCGATGGCGCTCCGGGCGCGTCGCTGCCGGCGTTGGCCGGGAAGGGCGCCCTTTGCAGGAGCGCCCCGGTCGCCGGGTCGATGACGATAATCTCGCCCGGTCTTCCCTGACGTGACGAGGCGGCGGCCGTCGGGGCTCAGGGCAAGGACCTGGGGCCGGAGTCCGGGGAGCTCAACCTGGATGCCCGAGGGCGCCACGATCTGGTCGACAGGCAACCATGTGGAGCCCGGGGGCAGGGGAGGGGCGGCCCGCTTCACGGCCAGCGAACAGGAGGCCGCCAGGACGAAAAGGATTGCGGTCGCAACCGTGGCCCCTCGGCGTTGCATGTTGGTCATATGGGGCATTCTAGGCGAAAGCGATGGCCCTTTCAAGAACTAGTCGAGCGTGACATCGTCCCGGACGTAGGTGACTCCTGGCTGGCGGAGGAGGGTCCGGAGCTCTTTGTCCGGAATGTCGTCCCGGATCTCGCCCGTGACGTCCTTGCCGAAAAAGAGCCTCCGGTTGACCGAATCGATGAGGCTCGTGATCCGGATATAGGTCTTGGCGGGGGCCTTCCCGATGACCACGGTCACCCGGTCGTCCTTGATGGCGACGGCCTTGACCTCGGGGAAGGCGGAGATCTTCTTCGTCACGGCGGCGAGGATCCGCCTCTTCCGGTTGCGGACGAGCCTATAGGTGAAGAGGCCGATCACGACGAAGCTGAACAGATTCCCCATCTGGATGTTCGTGAAGAGGAGCGCGGCGGCGACGATGGACGGCCGCGGCCAGGACGTAAGTCCCGTAGCGACCGAAGGGGAGGGCCGCGTTGAGGCGTTCCAGCAGGCCGCGGAGGCGCGCCCCGACCGGGAGGGAGAGGCTGGTCCCGGTCTCCAGATCGTGTTTCAGGTGCCTGAGGTCGGCCGCCAGGGCGTGGGCGTCCGGGTACCGGTCCTCGCGGCGCTTGCGGAGACAGCGGGAGACGATCATGTGGAGCCGCGGCGGGAGGTTCCGGCGGACGGCGGTCACCGGCCGCGGCTCTTCGAACGCGATGGCGTGCATCGTGTCCAGGCGGGCTCTCCCGCTTGAACGGGAGCTCGCCCGTCACCATCTCGTAGAGGACGACCCCCAAGGAGAAGATATCGCTCCGGGGATCGAGGTCCCGGCCCCGGGCCTGTTCGGGGCTCATGTAGTCGAGCGTCCCGAGACCGCCCCGGCAATCGTCCGGGCCTGCTCCATGGTCAGGGTCCAGCCGTCGGCGGGGGCACGGTGCCCCCGTGTCCCCTGCGTCACCCGGCCGGCGTCCAGGAGCTTCGCCACGCCGAAGTCGAGAAGCTTGGCATGGCCCTCCCGCGTGACCATGATGTTGTCCGACTTGATGTCCCGGTGGACGATGTTAGCCTCGTGCGCCTTGGCCAGGCCCTCGGCGACCTGCAGGGCGATCTCGACCGAGCCCATGAGGTCCAGCTCGCCATCGGCGATGAGGCGGCCGACGGTGCGGCCGTCAACGTACTCCATGGCGATGAACGTCGTCCCCGCGTCCTCGTCGATGTCGTAGACCTGGGCGATGGCGGGATGGGAGACGGCCGCGGCGGAGCGCGCCTCGCGAAGGAAGCGGGCCTTGCGGTCGGGATCGGCGACGAGTTCGGGCTTGAGGAGCTTGATGGCCACCGGCCTCTCGAGGCGCGTGTCCCGGGCCCGGTAGACGACGCCCATGCCGCCGTTGCCGAGGACTTCCTCGACCACGTAATGTTTGAGCGTCCGGCCGATCACAAGAATTACATATCACGCCCGGACGGCCCGGTCAATCGGTCCCTCTTGCGGCCCGGATGAGCCGCGGCGCCGCCGGTCGCCAGGAATTGACTCTCGCCCGCCCTGGGTATATATATGTTCGGGATATCCAGTGTCGATCACGGAGGTACATAACTCGATGAATATGAAGAATCGTATCCTTTTCGCCCTCCTTGCGGCGGTATGCTTTTCGTTGTCCGGATCCGCCGCCGCCCAGGCCGCCGGAGGCGCCGCGTCGGACCTGCCGGTGAAGTACGAAGAGCTGACCTCCCCGGACTTCATCAAGGCCGTCGCGAAGTCCGCGTCGACCTGCGTCATCCCCGTCGGGATCCTGGAGAAGCACGGCCCGCACCTGCCCCTGGGCACGGACCTCATCGATGTCCGGGAGCTCGCCCTTCGCGCCGCGAAGAAGGAATACACGATCGTGTTCCCCGAGTATTACTTCGGGCAGATCTTCGAGGCCAAGCACCAGCCCGGGACGATCGCCTACAGCACCCCGCTCATGCAGCAGATCCTCCAGGAGACGTGCGACGAGCTCGCCCGCAACGGGGTCAAGAAGATCATCCTGCTCAACGGCCACGGCGGGAACACCCAGTTCCTCCAGTATTTCTGCCAGGTCCAGCTTTCCTGCCGGAAGGATTACGCCGTCTTCCTTTATGACCCGTCCGACGACACGACGATGGATGAGAAGCTGGCCAAGCTGCGCAAGACGACCCTTGACGGACACGCCGGGGAATCGGAGACGTCGACCATGCTGGCCCATCACCCCGACCTCGTCCACATGGACCGGGCCGGGGACCAGAGCGGAGAGGACCAGAAGCGGCTGTCCCACCTGAAACACGCCTACACGGGCATATGGTGGTACGCGAGCCAGCCGGACCATTACCGGGGTTACGGCGCCGCCGGGAACAAGGAGTTCGGCGAGCTGGCCATGGGCCTGGATACCGACCTCCTGGCCGAGATGATCCGCTCCGTCAAAGCGGACACGAAGACCCTCGAGCTCCAGAAGATGTTCTTCGACGGGGCGGACAAGCCCCTGGAAACCAAGCAGACGAAATAGGGAGACGGCTATCTTCCCGAAGCGAGGATGGCCAGGACGCCGAAGAGGAACAGAGCGGCGTAGAATATCGACAGGATCTCGACGAAGGCGCGGCGTTTCCTCACGTTGTTTCTCCGATACCCATTTCTACGCTCGGGAGTCCCGAAAGGTTACATCATTGGCGAAGATAGGGCCGGTTTCGCATTGATGGGGCCGCCGGCTCCCTCCTGACGGGCATTGTCCTGCGCGCGCCGTTGTGCTATCGTGCGCCAGGGCAGGGATGAAGTTATGAACGAAGGCGATCTGGCACGCTATACGTGCCACCGGGTCCGGGAGCGGTTCCCGATCGACGGCGACCTGGAAAAGCCCTGTTGGCGACGGGCGCCGTGGTCCGGCCGGTTCGTCGATCTGGTCAGCGGGGCCCCCGGCTTCCTCGACACCCGCGCCGCCCTCCTATGGGACGACGAGAGCCTTTATGTCGCGTTCCGCGTCGAGGAGCCCGATGTCCAGGCCCGCCTGACGGAGCGGGATTCCCTCGTCTGGAACGAGAACGACGTCGAAGTTTTCATCGGCGGCGAGGATTGCTATTACGAATTCGAGATCAACGCCCTGGGGACCGTTTACGAGGTCTTCTACATTTGGCAGGACGCCCTCCGGAAGGGGGGCCGCTTCGACACCCCCGAGTTCGACCTGCGCGAGCGCAAAGTTGACGTCCTCGGCGGGTTCCAGGACGCCCTGCGGCATGGACGCCACCCGCGCGGGGCGCGCTGGGCGTTCATGGACTGGGACTTCCCCGGCCTCAGGACCGCGGTCCGCGTCCAGGGGACGCTCAACGACCCCTCGGACGTCGATCGCGGCTGGACCGTCGAACTGGCCTTTCCCTGGATGGGGATGGCTGTGCTCGCCGGGAGCCGCCCGGTCCCGCCGCGGAACGGCGACGTCTGGCGGATGGACCTCTCCCGGTTCGAACGGCTGGAGTACTGCGGCGTTAAGGCCGAGCCGCATCCCGGCTGGGCCCTGAACCGGCACGGCGTTTACGACTCCCACCTTCCCGAGCGGTTTTCTTTCGTGCATTTCTCGGACACAGAGGTCTGAGAACCGGCCCTCCCCTTGTGCCCTCCGGGCCGCCTGTTCTCCCGATGCGCAGGACGTCGGACGGTATCCCCGGGCCTCGTTCACAGGATAAGCATGCAATCGCCATAGGAAAAGAACCGATACCGTCCCCCTACGGCCTCTTGATAGGCGTGCCGGATGAGGTCGGAGCCGGCGAAGGCGGAAACAAGCATGAGGAGAGTGGACTTCGGCAGATGGAAGTTGGTCAGGAGCCGGTCCACGGCCCGGAATTCATACCCGGGGCGGATGAACAGGGAAGTCGAGCCCTTCGCGGCCCGGACCCGTCCGTCCCGAAACGCGCTCTCGAGGGTCCGGACTACGGTCGTGCCGACGGCAACGACAGGACGGCCCCCGGCTTTTGCGGCGTTGATCGCCCGGGCGGCCGCCGGGAGGATTTCGTACCGCTCCTCAAGCATGCGATGGTCCTCGATGTGTTCCGCCCGGACCGGCTGAAAGGTTGCGACGCCGACCTCGAGGGTGACCTTCCGAACGTCGACCCCCCGCTTCCGGACCTCGGACAGGATGCGCGGCGTGAAATGCAGTCCGGCGGTGGGCGCCGCGATCGCGGCGTCATTCCGGGCGAAGACCGTCTGATATCGTTCGAGGTCCCTGGACCTCAAGTCTTCCCGGCCCTTGGGGCGTTTGATGTAAGGTGGCAGGGGGGCGTACCCGACCTTGCGCAGGACGGCTAGGACATCGGGCCGGCCGAATCGGAGTTTCCGCAGGCCCGCTTCCCCTGCCCCGGCGACCACAGCGTCGATGCCGGGAGCGAAGGCGATGCGCTCGCCCTCCCGGACTTTCCGAGCCGGTCGGCACAAGGCTTCCCAGACCCCGGGCCCGAGCTCTCGGACGAACAGGAACTCGACGTCGGCGTCGCCTCTTCTCCCCCAGGCCCTGGCTGGGATGACCCGGGTATCGTTCAGGACAAGGAGGTCTCCCTCGTTCATGCGCTCGGGGAAGTCCGAGAACCGGGCGTGCTCGATCGTCCCTGAGAGCCTCCGGACGACCATCATCCGCGAATCGTCGCGCCTCGTCGTCGGCTGCTGGGCGATCAGCTCTTTCGGAAGGTCATAGTCAAAATCTTTGATGAGCATGACAGGAACTCAAGGGGAACCCGGCTGAACCAGGAAAATGCCGGGCGGAAACGGGGAACGGAGACCGGCGACCGTGGAATCAGGACTTGCCATTGAACAGTTTCTTCTGCGGGGACGGGTGGCGCTCGCGGGGGTACTCGAAGCCGAGGTGCTCGTACGCCCGGGGCGTGAGCTTCCGGCCGCGCGTCGTCCGCTCGAGGAAACCGATCCGCATCAGAAAGGGCTCGTAGATGGACTCGATGGTGTCCTTCTCCTCGTCGATGGCCGCGGCGATCGTACCGATCCCGACGGGCCCGCCGCCGAAGTTCTCGAGGATGGTCATCAGGATCTTCCGGTCGACGTCGTCGAGGCCCGCGACGTCGACCTCCATCATATCCATGGCATGGCGGGCCTGCCTGGCGGTGATGACGCCGTCGCCCTTGACATCGACGTAGTCGCGGACCCTCCGGAGGAGGCGGTTGGCCACGCGCGGCGTCCCCCGCGACCTCAAGGCGATCTCCCCGGCCCCGGCGTCGTCGATCTGGACGCCGAGCAGGGCCGCGGACCTCCGGATGACCTTCTGCAGGTCCTCGTCCTTGTAGTAATCGAGCCGGTGGACGATGCCGAAGCGCCCCCGGAGAGGGGCCGTGATGCGCCCCGCCCGGGTCGTCGCCCCGATAAGGGTGTATTTCTTGATCTTGAGCTTGTGGCTTCGGGCGCTCGGGCCCTGCCCGATGACGATGTCCAGGCTGAAGTCCTCCATGGCCGAGTAGAGGATCTCCTCGACCGAGGGCTGGAGCCGGTGGATCTCGTCGATGAACAGGACCTCCTTTTCCTGGAGGTTGGTCAGGATGGCCGATAGGTCCCCGGTCCTCTCGATGACCGGCCCCGATGTCGGCTTGATCCCCACCCCCATCTCCTTGGCGATGAGGTAGGCCAGGCTCGTCTTGCCCAGCCCCGGGGGCCCGTAGAGGAGGACGTGGTCAAGGTGCTCGCCCCGCTTCCTCGCGGCCTCGATGAAGATCTTCAGGTTGGCCTTGACGGTGTCCTGGCCGACGAACTCGTCGAAGGTTCGGGGCCGGAGGCTGTCCTCGAAAAGGACGTCCTCCCGGGTCCGGACGGGGCTGAGGATCGCCGGCATCAGCCGGTCCCTCCTGCCGGGGACGGCGCGGCCGCCCCGAGGCCCGTCAGAGTCTGGCCATGTGTTTCAGGCATTCCCGAAGCATCCTTTCGAATCCGGCCTCTTCCGGGACGGACGCCAGGACCCTGTCCACGGTCGGCTCGATCTCCTTCCGCCGGAAGCCGAGGTTGGTCAGGGCGGAGACGAGGTCCTCCTTCTCCTTCGAGCCCTTGGCCGCGAGGACCTTTTCCTTCTTCTCGATCTTGTCCTGGAGCTCCATGGCCACCCGGAGGGCGGTCTTCTTTCCGATCCCCGGGATGAGCGAGATCCGGGCGACGTCGGTCCGCCGGACGGCGTCCTCGAGCTCGGCCGGCTCGATCCCGGAAAGGATGTTCGTCGCGAGCTTCGGCCCGATGCCCGAGATCCCGATGAGCTTCAGGAATATCTCCTTCTCGGCGGAGGTCGCGAACCCGAAGAGGGCGAGGCTGCTGTCCGTCATGTGGGTGTGGACGAGCAGTTCGACCTCGGAGCCGATCTCGCCCAGCTTGAAGAACGTCGATAGGGGGATGGCCGCCGAGTAGCCGACCCCGCCGATATCGACGACGACCTGGTTGGTCTGCTTCCGGATCAGCGTCCCCTTGAGATAAGCGATCATGTCGCCCTCATTCTAAGATAAGAGCGCATCAAAATCAAAGGGTACGGCGATCCCCGCCCGCGGGCCGGGCCGGCGGCCCCGTTCAAGCGCCTTCGACGGCGTTCCGGAAGATCCGGACGTTGAGGTGACAGATGGCCGCGGCCAGGGCGTCGGAAGCGTCCAGGGAGAGGGTGTCGTCCTCGAGGTTGAGGAGCGTCTTGACCATCGTCCGGACCTGGTCCTTGTCCGCCTGTCCGTAGCCCGTGACGGCCTTCTTGATCTCGAGGGCGGAGTACTCGAAAAGCCCGACGGCCTTCGCCGCCAGGGCCACGAGGATCGCCCCCCGGACCTGA
Organism: Candidatus Aminicenantota bacterium; assembly: GCA_963813235.1. Taxonomy (GTDB): domain Bacteria; phylum Acidobacteriota; class Aminicenantia; order Aminicenantales; family Saccharicenantaceae; genus JALHVH01. The sequence continues at coordinate 19,196 of CAWEYF010000014.1, forward strand.
CCCAGGGAAAGAGCCGTCCGGACGTTCTGGGCGAAGAAGGCGTTCTCGATGCCGGCTTCCTCCGGCCCGAATCTGTCCAGGATCTTCTCGAGCTCGGTTCGGATCTCGTTCAATCGGTCGGGGAAGGGAAGCTTCGGGGAGGGCCTGATGATGCCGTAGACGACCGGAACGTAGGCATTGTCGGCGTATTCGACGACGCCGAACCCGGTGGACCGAAGGCTAGGATCGATCCCCAGGACCCTCATGCGGTCCGGCCCTCAGGCCTGCTCGAGACGGGCGAGCTCCTCTTCGTCGATGTCGAAGTTGGCCGCGACCGTCTGGACGTCGTCGTGGTCCTCCAGCTCGTCGACGAGCTTCAGGGCCTGCTGGGCCTGCTTGCCCTCGAGCTTCGTGTAGTCCTGCGGGATGTACCCGACATTGGAGTCCGCGACCTCGATCCCGGCCGCCTTGACGGCCTCGAGGACGGCCTCGTAGGCCTCGGGCGAGGTCGTGATCTCCCACATCTTGTCCTCGTCCTTGATGTCCTCGGCCCCGGCGTTCAGGGCGATGTCCATGAGCTGTTCCTCGGCGGCCTTGGCCTTTTCGACGTCGATGTAGCCCTGCCGCCTGAACCGGTAGGCGACGCATCCCTGCTCGCCGATCCGGCCGCCGTTCTTGAGGAAGATGTGGCGGACCTCCGAGACCGTGCGGTTCTTGTTGTCCGAGAGCGCCGTGATGTAGATGGCGACGCCGCCCGGCCCGTAGCCCTCATAGATGATCTCCTCGATCTGGGAGCCTTCGAGCTGGCCCGTGCCCTTCTGGACGGCCCTCTTGATGTTGTCGGCGGGCATGTTGACGGTCTTGGCGTCGTTGATGGCCTTCCTCAGGCGGGCATTCGTGTCGGGGTCGCCGCCGCCGCGCGCGGCCATCGTCAGCTCGCGGATGATCTTGGTGAAGATCTTGCCCCGCTTGGCGTCGGTCGCGGCCTTTTTATGCTTGATGGAAGACCACTTCGAATGTCCGGACATGGTGTTCTCCTTGAAGGATGACGACGGAATTCTAACACAAACCCCCGGACCATGCAACATCGCGGGGACGTCCGGAGAGGGGGCGGCGGCCGGGCGGAGGAGGGCCGGTCGGCTATAACCTACATAATATATAGGAATAGTGTATTCAGAACGTTTCGTGATATAATAGCCGGGACTGGAAGGTGGAGGATCATGCGGATCGGGAGGATCGGCTATGGCTAAAGATCCCAATAAAAATCTTGCGCCCGGGGGCCGGGGCCAGACGCCGCCCACCGAGGCCGGCAGGGCTTCCGAACGGCTTGAGCTCCCCGTGACCGGGATGAGCTGCGCCTCCTGTTCGGCGAAGATCGAGGACGTCCTCGGGGGCGTGGCGGGTGTGGAAAGCGCCGGGGTGAACTTCGCTGATTCCCGCGCGACCGTTGTCTATGAACCGGGTCTCGTCAAGCCGGCGGACCTGGTCGCGAAGATCGAGGGGCTCGGGTACGGGGTCGCGACATCGACGGTCGAGCTGGCCGTCGAAGGCATCTCGTGCGCGTCCTGCGCGGCCCGCATCGAGAAGGCGCTTCTGGCCGCGCCCGGCGTGGTCCGGGCCGCGGTCAACCTGGCGACACACCATGCCCGGGTGGAGTATCTCTCCGACATGATCGGCCCGCCGGGGCTCCGGAAGGCCGTGGAATCGGCCGGATACAAGGTCGTCGGGGCGGATACCTCGGGCGCGCCGGGAGATCCGGAACGGGCCTTCCGCGAGAAGGAATACCGGACCCTCAGGGCCCAGGTCATCGTCGGAGCCGCCCTCGGCGTCCTCGTATTCCTGGGGTCCATGGGACACTGGTTCCCCTGGGTCCCGTCCTTCCTCCGCAATCCCTATGTCCTCTGGGCCCTGGCGACTCCCGTCCAGTTCGTCCTCGGCCTCCGGTTCTATCGCGGAGCCTGGGGAGCCCTCAAGCACGGGACCGCCGATATGAACACGCTCGTGGCCGTCGGCACGTCCGCGGCCTACTTCTACAGCGCTGTCGCGACAGTCTTCCCTTCGCTCTTCCATAGGGCCGGGGTCATGCCCGCGGTCTATTTCGACACGTCCGCCCTGATCATCGTCCTCATCCTCTTCGGCCGCATGCTCGAGGCCGGGGCTAAGGGCAGGGCTTCGGACGCGATCCGGAGGCTCGCCGGCCTTGCGCCCCGGACCGCGCGCGTCGTCAGGGACGACGAGGGAGGTCGATGTTCCCATCGAGGACGTCGCGCCGGGCGATGTCATCCTGGTCCGGCCGGGCGAAAGGATCCCGGTCGACGGGACCGTTCTCGACGGGAATTCCGCCGTGGACGAGTCCATGATCACCGGGGAAAGCCTGCCCGTGGCCAAGGAATCCGGTTCCGAGGTCATCGGGGCAACGGTCAACAGGTCCGGGAGTTTCCGATTTCGGGCGACGAAGGTCGGGAAGGACACGGTTCTGGCCCAGATCATCCGGCTCGTCCGGGAGGCCCAGGGATCGAAGGCGCCCATCCAGCGGCTGGCCGACGTCATCGCGGGCTATTTCGTACCGGTCGTCATCGCCGTGGCCGTCGTTACGTTCGTCGTCTGGTACGCTTTCGGCCCCGAGCCCCGCCTGACCTTCGCCCTGCTCAATTTCGTGGCCGTGCTGATCATCGCCTGCCCCTGCGCCCTGGGACTGGCGACCCCGACCGCCGTGATGGTCGGGACGGGGAGGGGCGCCGAGCGGGGGATCCTCATCAAGGGCGGCGAAAGCCTGGAGACGGCCCACAAGGTGGACACGGTCGTCTTCGACAAGACGGGGACCCTGACCCGGGGCGAGCCGGAGGTCACGGACCTCGTCGCCCTCGAGCCGTTCTCCGCGGAGGAAGTCCTGACCTTCGCGGCGAGCGCGGAAAGGCACTCCGAGCACCCTTTGGGCAGGGCGGTCGTCCTCAAGGCCGTGGAGAGGGCCCTCGAGCTCAAAGACCCTTCGGACTTCCGGGCCCTCGAAGGGCTCGGGGTCTCGGCCCGCGTCGCGGGCAGGGATGTCCTCATCGGGAGCCCGAAGATGATGGCGGAGAGAGGCGTGGACCCGGGCGGACTGGCACCGACGGCTGACGCCTTCTCCGCGGAAGGGAAGACAGCCGTATTCGTCGCGGTCGACGGCCGGGCGGCCGGGCTCCTCGCGATCGCCGATACGCTCAAGGACGGCGCCGCGGAAGCCGTGGAGCGGCTGAAGAAGCTCGGCCTGGAAGTCATCATGCTGACCGGAGACGATCGGCGGACCGCCGACGCCATCGCCCGCAAGGCGGGGATCGACAGGGTCATCGCGGGGGTGCTGCCGGGCCAGAAGGCCGAAGAGATCCGGCGGCTCCGGTCCGAAGGGAAGACGGTGGCCATGGTGGGCGACGGGATCAACGACGCGCCCGCCCTGGCCCTGGCCGACGTCGGGATCGCCATCGGGACGGGTACCGACGTGGCCATGGAGGCCTCGGATATCACCCTGATCAAGGGAGACCTGGACGGCGTGGCCTCGGCCATCGCCCTCAGCCGGCGGACCATCCGGACGATCCGGCAGAACCTGTTCTGGGCGTTCATCTATAACGTCGTCGGCATCCCCATCGCGGCCGGGGTCCTCTACCCGTTCTTCCGCGTGCTCCTCGACCCGGTCATCGCCTCGGTCGCCATGGCCTTCAGCTCGGTGTCGGTCGTCTCGAATTCGCTGAGGCTGAGGCGGGCGAAGATCTAAGCGAGACCGGGAAGAAGGGCGGGACGGGTGAAACGGAACGGATGCGAGGGAGTTCTATAAGATTGAATGGCTGTCGTGAAACTGATAGAATATGAACATTAAAATAAAGGAGTATCCTATGAAGAAGAACTTCAGGCTTTTGGCGATATTCGCCGCCGTCGTCCTGCTCGGCCTTTATGCCGCCGCCCGGCCGGCGGGCGAAGACACGGCCAAGGACCCGGTCTGCGGGATGAGCGTCAAGGTCGCCGGCGCCGCCCACACGGCGGAATATCTGGGGAAGACCTACTACTTCTGCTCGGAGGGCTGCAAGACCGCGTTCCTCAAGGAGCCGGCCAAGTTCGCTCCCAAGGAAGCGGCCGAGACTCCCGCCCCGGCTGCGAAGAAATGCGGCGGGAAGTGCTGCCAGGACGACTGCAAGATGTCCGGCACGAAGGCGATGCCCGGTCAGGCGCCGGCAGCTCCGGCCCCCTGCGCCCCGCCCGTGCCTCCGGTTCCCCCGGTGCCCGGCGCCCCCGGCGCCGCGACGCCCGAATGCCCCATGATGAAGGGCGCGCAAATGCCGTGCGGCTCGATGACGGGACACGATGGCATGCGGATGAAGAAGATGCACGGAATGCGGATGAAGCCCGGCATGATGGGACATGGGATGGCGGGCGGCTGCCCGATATGCGGCGGCATGGCCGGTAAGGCCGATATCGCCGTCGAGAACATCAAGGACGGCGTCGTGGTCAAGATCACATCCAAGGATCCCGAGGCCGTCAAGCTGATCCAGGAGCACCTGGCCAAAATGAAGGCCGCCTGCGACCCCGCGACCTGCCCCGAACAAGAGAAGGTTAAAAAGTAGTCCGCCGGCCCTTTTGAGGGGATCGTCTCCGAAGGACTCGTAGGGTGGCGATCTCTGGACTGACGGTTTCGGCCGAAAGGCCGCCGCTTTTCCATTTCTTCACCGAAACCGCGCTCATGGCGGTCGAGGAGAACTTGGACTATAGTTGAACACCCCAGCACTCCCCGGAGCGGGAGTCTATCGTCTTACAGCGGGTGCGGCCGGGTTTCTTGTCCGGGCATGATCTCGAGGGCCGCTTTTAAGGGCTTTACGTAGCTATTGACACCGCCATGCGGCCGGCAATATACTTCTGGCATGGATAAGCGGGGGTATTCATCGATCGAAAAGGGAATCTTCAGCGTCGTGGATAAAGAAAACCCCCATCATTAGAACGGGAGATTTTCGAGGAGCGTGAATGACGATAGTATGAAGGGGGGCCCGGTACCAAGGGTTGGGGTGGAGCCTTGTTCGGATTCACCCCGGGAAAAAGAGGTTAGGAAAGCATCAAAAGGCGGATCAAATCGAATGAAAAAGAAGCTATTATTTTTAGTGCTAATTGTTTTAGTGATGACCGCTGGAATGGCTTTCGCCCAGGTCACGCCGGAAGGAAGGATCGCCGGTAAGGTTGTTGACAACCAGGGGAGCCCTCTTCCCGGAGTGACGGTCGAAGCCACCAGCCCCAAGCTTGTCGGCAAGGCCTCCTCGGTCACCGACGCCAACGGGATCTATCGCTTAATGGCCCTTCCGTCTGGGACGTATGATATTACGTTCTCTCTCACAGGGTTCAACACCCTGCTCAGAAAGGATATCCCTCTCGATTTCTCTCAGACGTTGGCCCTGAATGTGACCTTGGAACAGGCCGCGGTCTCTGAGGAGGTCACGGTCGTCGGCCAGGCCCCCATGATCGATGTCAAGAGCACGACCAAGGGCCAGGTCATGACCAAGGAGATGTTCCTGTCCCTGCCCCGGGGGCTGGCCTTCGATTCCCTCGTCAGCACTATCCCCGGCGTTACGAACGAGGATACCACCGCGGGCATCTCGGTCGACGGCGCCACGGGCGCCGAGAACGTTTTCTATGCCGACGGCGCGGACGTAACGAACTTCCACCTTGGAGTCAAGGGCCAGAACATCGTCCTCGATCTGGTGGACGAGGTCAAGGTCACGGCGTCGGGCTACAACGCCGAGTTCGGCGGCTCGATGGGCGGCGTCATCAACGTTATCACCAGGGCCGGCGGCAACGAGTTCCACGGCGACCTCACGATCTACTATGAGAACAACACGAAGCTGATGCAGGGCGCCGCCAGGGATTACCTCAGGCAGAACCTGGACGACTACACCCTCTGGGAGTACGTCAACAACGACACCCTCTATTTCAACGGCGGCAAGGACCGCGATAAGTACAACGGCTACATGGGTGTCATCAGCCTCGGCGGCTACATCATCAAGGACAAGCTGTGGTTCTTCGGGGCCTTAAACCCGGCCTACCGCCAGACGGCGGCCCGGAGGGACTTCAATTATCGGGAAGGACCCTTCCAGACCTTCAAGAACAAGAATTACGATTACAACGGGTCCGTCAAGTTGTCGGCCGCCCCGTTTGCCGGCTTCCGCGTGGGGGCCAGCTACATCAACAATTTCAGCAAGTACCGGGGAGCCCTTCCCGATATTCAGGGCTTCTCCAACGAGTTTTACGAATACGGGAAGGAGGGCTACAGCTATCCCAACTGGACCGCGGCGCTGAACGCGGACTATTCCCTCGGCAACAACCTGCTCGTCAGCTACAGGGGCGGCTGGCACCAGACGGATACCACCGACGCCCAGGTCGTTCCCCCGGATCATTCGACCTATTATTTCAATTATGGGAACACGAATTTCGCGACGGATCCTTTCTTTGTCGCCAATCCGAGCCTGGTCCATTCTTCGGGCTGGACGAATGCGGACACCTTCCGTGTGTTGAATAGGAACCTGGAAGAGAAGGTCAGCAACAACCTGGACGTCTCCTACTACCTTAATTTCATGGGCGAGCACGCGTTAAAGGCCGGCTTCGGCTATACCTATCTTCACGAGAATTACGATCAAGCCAGCATCCACCCCAGGGTCTACCTGGCTTACGGGCGGACCTATACCGGTCTGGACAATCCTATCGGCGTCGGCGCCGACCCGAGCAGCCCCTATTACGGCAAGTACGGGTATTATTACATCAGGGGCTCGTGGACCCAGCCTATCAACGGCGGCAAGTGGAACATCCACGCCAATAACTACTCGGCCTTCATCCAGGATTCCTGGACCATCAAGAACAGGCTGACCATCAATTTCGGTCTCCGTGCCGAGAGCCAGTACATCCCCTCCATGACCACCGATACGTCGTACGCGAACTTCACGGACAAGCCCGTCAAGTTCGATATGACGGACATGTTGGCCCCCCGGCTGGGCTTGGTCTATGACGTGTTCGGGGATTCCAGCCTGAAGGTTTTCGGAAGCTTCGGCATCTATTACGACGTCATGAAGCTCTATATGGCCGAGCTGACGTTCGGGGGTTGGAAGCGCAAGCAGGACTATTACGCCCTTCAGAATCCGGACTGGACGCAGATCGCGGCAAGCGGCGCGTTCAACGACAAGGCCAGCCAGGAGGCGGGGGGCACGTACGCCGGCAGCCTGGACTTCCTGCCGCCGTCGTTCGGCCGCGTCGATCCGAACCTGAAACCAACCGCCCAGAGGGAGATATCCTTCGGTGCCGAGAAGAAACTGACAGAGGATCTTTCGTTTTCTGTCCGGCTCGTGAACAAGAGCCTGCTCCGGACGATCGAGGACGTCGGCGCGCTCGCTTGGGTGACCGATCCCGTGACGGGTGTCAGGAGCCTGGAAGAGAACTTCTGGATCGTAAACCCCGGCTTCGGCTGGTCCCTGCCGGTTTCCAAGGGCGGGAGGTTCGCCGAAGGCCTCTGGCCGACTCCCAAAGCTAAAAGGAATTACTACGGCGTGAACCTCGCCCTGGAAAAAAGGTTCAGCAACAATTGGCAGGGCGGATTCAATTACACCTGGAGCCGGATCACCGGCAATTATTCGGGCCTGGCCAGCACCGACGAAGTCGGGTACGACTATGCCGGCGTCGGCCGCCTCGGCCCGAACGTCGAGCTGTATTATGACGACTGGTTCATCATGTACGACGCCATGGGGAAGAACCTTGACGGCCCCCTGCCCCAGGACAGGACCCATTTCTTCAAGGCCTTCGGTACCTATGCGTTCCCGTTCGGCCTGACCGTGGGCGTCGTCGGCTACGGTCGGAGCGGTTTTCCCGTGACGACCAAGCTTTATATGAACAACAGGTGGATGCTCATCAATAATCGCGGTGACATGGGCCGTTTGCCGTTCACCTACTGGGCCGATCTCTATCTGGACTACACATTCAAGCTCGGCGACAAGTACCGGGCCTCCATCAACCTCCAGGTCAATAACGTGACTAATACCAAGACGGTCCAGAGCAAGATCTACACCCTCAACCTGGATGGCATCTACGTGGACAATGCCCAGATCCTCGACGGGACTCTGGCCCGCGACTATAAGCAGATGGTCCTGGATGCCAACGACGTGAATACCGCGTACGGAAAGTGGGAGACCCGGTTTTATCCGTGGTCTGCGCGCCTGGGTCTCAAGTTCTCGTTCTGAACGAAGCGCACAGTATCTGATTCTCAAGGAGCCCGTCCCCCCGCGGGGCGGGCTCCCTTTTTATGGCCCGATACGGACCGAGACCCCGGCAGAGGCCGGGGCCTGGATCGCGAAGCAAAAAGAGGGCTGGCGAACGGGCGTTCGTGCCCGCTCAGGTTATGATCAGATGAAAGCGGCAGGATGACCCGGCGCCGCCTACGGCCGCGTCTGGGCCTAAAGTTTTCTTTTTGAGCCTCGAGCACGAGCAGCAGCTAGCAAAAGAGGCCCGTCCTTCTTGAGAGGGACGGGCCTTTTTCTTGACTATTTTAAAAAATGCCTTAAGCTAGAATCTCGGGCCAAGATCATTGTTTTGCTCGATACTCGGAAGTGAAACGGGCTCGATGAGGAGTTCCGCGAATCGGATTTGATGAGCCACAAAACGAAGACAAAACCCAAGAAAAAAAGCCTCTTTTCCGGAAAGCCTCAAGCTCGGAAAAGCGGCCGGCGGCCGGGGATCTTCTGGTGGGTTATCGGGGCAGCCGCGACGCTGGGCTGTCTGATCTATTTTTTTGTCATTAGCCCGGGGAAAAGCAAGATCAAGTCACCGGATGCGTCCACATTAAATATCCTGCTCATAACACTCGACACAACCCGGGCCGATCATCTGGGCTGTTACGGATATCCGCGGGCGAAGACCCCCTCTCTCGATGGCCTGGCCCGGGAGGGAATCCGGTTTGCCCGGGTTTATTGTCCCGCCCCCGTGACCCTGCCTTCTCATATATCGATCTTATCCGGCCTCTATCCCATAGCGCACGGAGTACGAAACAACGGCCATCATCTCCAGTCGGGAATAAAGACGTTGCCCGAGATCCTGAAGGGCCGCGGCTACGCGACGGCGGCTTTTGTGTCGTCATTTTCGGTCGATTCCCGATTCGGCATCGACAGGGGCTTCGATGTTTACGGCCACGACGCAGATTATCACCGGCGCTCATCCGGTGTTCTGTCGCGAAGTACTCGTGGAAACCCATCATCATGTGCGCGGTCGCCAGCCCGGTCCGCGACTGCCACGAATCCTGTTTTGCTGCCTGCTCGGCGAGAGCGAGACCTCGCCGCAGGTAGGAGTGAGAAAGGCGAGGCAGAGGGACGAAGTCGCAGACGAAACCGAGGGCGGCGGAATTGGCACCGGCGGACCAACCCAGCGCGCTTCTCTCCGCCAGGTTCAGACCGATCAACGTAGCGAGCAGCATTACCTCCACGTTGGGGGCGAACCATGCAAGATCGACATACAGCCAGATCCGTCTCTCGGCCGCACGCGTCTCGTCCGGGGAGGGAGAACGATGAGGGAGCCACCAGAGGAGACGGTGGGCAACCTGTCGCAGCAACTATGCGACGATGGCCCTGCGGACAGCACCTGGCGATGCGGGGAAAGGACTCCCCAGCGTCTCGAGAGCACGGTGGAGGTACTGTTGACCTCGTTCATGCTCGCCACTGCGAGCAAGCGCTTCCCCATCTTGCGTTCCAGGGCCGCCCGCTCTACGGGGTCCAGCTTGTCGCCGAACACGCGCACGTAGGCCTCAACAGCCTGCTCGTAGAGGGCGAGTGCCTCAGCATCGGCGGCGATGCTGCCCGCTTGGTCCCCGGCCTTGAAAAGGTACTCCTGCGCCTTCTCCCAGGCCTCGGCCTTCGAGTAGTGGTAGGCGAGGAGGCTGTAGAACTCCTCCAGACGGTCGGCGAAGAGGGCTTCGATGGTAGCGGCCACCTTGCGGTGGATCTCCTTGCGGCGCTGCAACAGGATGCTCTCGTAGGTCGCCTCCTGCACCAGAGCGTGCTTGAAGATGTACTCAGCTCGGGTTCGGCGCGCCGCTCGATGCACGAGCTCGCGGGCCTCAAGACCCGCGAGGCTGTGATCGAGGTCCCGCTCGGCCTCGGCGATGCCGGCGAGTACCCGGTAGAAGAAGGTCCGGCCCACCACCGAGGCGAGGCGCAGGACCTGCTTGAGGTCTTCATCAAGACGGTCGACCCGGGCCATGATTACGCCCTGGAGCGTGTCAGGGATGCTGATGCGGGTGGCCTGTTCGGTGACCCGCCAGCGGCCGGTGGCCTCATCCCGAACTAGACCGCCGAGGTCGATGAGGTTGCGGACGACCTCCTCCACGAAGAAGGGGTTGCCCTCGGCTCGGTCGAGGATGGTGTCCCGCAGACGGGCGGGCAGGTCATCGAGCTGCACCAGGTTGCGGACCAGGAGCGTGCTCTCCTCCGGGGAGAGGGGATGCAGTTTGATCTCGGTCAGGAGGTCGGCATGCTGCTCCCGGGCCAGCTCTTGCAGTCGCGCGAGAGCGGTGTCGGCCTCGGTCTCGGGCCGGCTGACGAAACAGAAGAGCAGGGGCGCCTCGCGGGTGAGGGGCAGAAGGTGTTCGAGCAGCGAGGCCGAGGAGCCGTCCAGCCAGTGCACGTCCTCCACGACCACCACCGTCGGTCGTTCGGCCGCGATGCGGGCGAAGAAGAGACGCGTGGCCCGGTAGACCTGGCGGCCCATGGCCTCGCCGTCCAGGTGCCTGACCTTGTGGGCGAGGTCCTCGGGTATTGGGAGGGTGAGGAGCGTGGCGAGATAGGGGAGCACCTCCGCGCCCGCCTCCCCGAAGAGACCCCCCACGCGTCCGGCGAGCTTGGCCCAGCGCTCGGCTTCGGAGTCGTCGCTCTCGATGCCTAGTCCTCTTGGATGATTTCGAGGAGCGGCCAGTAGCTGACTGGTGCGGCCGAAGGAGAGGGTGCGGCCTTCCAGCCAGCCGACCCCAGACTTCCCCGCCACCGCCCGCGCCTCGGCCACCAGGCGGGACTTCCCCAGACCGGCCCCACCGACCACGAAGAGGACTCCCCCCTGCCGGCGGCCCGCCCGGTCGATCGCCTGGGTGAAGCTTGGAGCTCGCCCTCACGGCCGACCAGCGGCGAGGAGAGGCCGCGGGTGGTGCGCCTCGCGCGGGCCGGAGGCTGCAACGCGCACGTCGAGGAGCCGGTAGGCGGTCACCGGCTCGACCTTGCCCTTCACCTGCACCGGGCCCACCGGCAGCCACTCAAAGAGGTCCTGGGCCTGCCGGTAGGTGTCTGCTCCCACCAGGATCTCACCGGACGTGGCGGTAGTCTTGAGCCGCG
>CAWEYF010000015.1:0-441552 GCA_963813235.1 Candidatus Aminicenantota bacterium
ATTGCATAACGATCTTGCCTTAAATACTACTGCAATTCCTGTTTTATCAATGGCGCTAAAAGCATGCTCCATTTTTGATATTGGTATGCCGAAGGATGCAGGCCATCACCGGCAATCAACGAGAGATTATATTTTGCTTCACGGGAAACAGGTGTAATATCAACGTAATGTACTCCTGCATTTAAGGAGATGGTTTTATTGACTTCATTAAACGCATCAATTTCTTTTGCAATCTTTGCGGTATCCAGTGCCTGCGGCAAATGGCGTTACGCTATAATCAGGAATAGAGAGAACGAATACATGATTTTTTTTATTAGCGGCATAAGAAATTGCCCGGTTCAATAATTCAGTAAATTCCGTTTTATATTCTTCAATACTTTCATGCCGGTATTGATTATTTACACCTATAAGAAGCGACACAACTGAATAATTTTTTTTGGGGGAATTATTATCTAAAGCATCCAAAAGATTAGCTGTCGTCCAGCCGGTAACTGCAATTATATCCGGATCATTTATTTTAATATTTTGCAAACGCAACAAGTTTAGCTGTTTGCACAGGAAATCTGTCACTAACGTCAACCGATTCTCCTATCGTGTAAGAATCTCCAAGGGCCAAATAGGTATTATGAGTTGTATCCATTGCTGTTCCCGGATTTACAGGTAAGCTATCGCTTTTTTTAGCACACGATATTAATGATAAAAAAATTACTGATAAGGTAACTATCTTTTTCATAATAATATTTATACGTTTAAATATTATATACGAAATATAACCATTAGCAGGATGAACAGCAATAAAATAATAAAGCGCCCGATACTTCAGGCGCCTTATTATTTTCAAAATTAGTTAAGGAACACTATTTATACAAAATCTCGTAATATTCTTCCGCCATCCTGTTACTGTCAAAAGCAAATTGCACATCTCTCATTCCATTCTTTACAATCTGGCGCCAGGTATCAAAATCGTTATAATAGAGAGGCAGTATTTCATTTTCCAGGATCTCATATAATTTATTCAAATCATATTCATCCTGTTCTTCAACATGCATGTTCATATAATCTGCGGGAGGTACCACAAATCCATTATTACCATTATTTACAAATTCACATATCCATCCATCGTTGGTACTAAGGTTTACAGCACCGTTCATTGCCGCAGTCATTCCACTTGTTCCACTTGCTTCCCTTGGCACTCTTGGATTATTTAGCCACACATCAGCCGCCTTGTTTTAACCGTTTACTTAGTGCAAGTTCATAACCGGTACATACAGCTACATTTTTATATTGCTTACTTAGATTTACCAGATGATTAAAATCCGTTATTGCCGGAAAATCAAGCGGATAAGGCTTTCCTGCCCATATTATCTGAATCGGGATACTTTGGGTTATTTAATAACGCTTCAAAGCGTTTATGGTCTCTCGTTAGCAATTCTGCTCTTTTATAACCGGCAAATCTTCTTGCCCAAACAATGGTAAGAACATCCGGATCCATTAATTTTCCTGTTTGATCTGCAACAATTTCAAATGCTCTGTTTTTCAAATACTTCTTCCGGTCATCAAACACATCATCATTTCCTTCTTCCTTGGCCCGGTACAATTGTTTATCTGCCCAATAGCGCCAGTTTTGCGCATTCGTGATCGCTTTTATTTCACAAATACCATCATACTTTTTCCACATTTGCCTGCTTACTTCACCATGCAATTGCGAAACACCATTGGCAAGATGAGCAAAACGTAAAGCGGCCAGTGAATGATTAAAAAGATCATCGGTCATTCCGGTTAGTTCGCGAACCTCTTCAAGAGGCATACCACAGAAATAACTCATTTTTTCACACAAAAAAATATCATGTTTTTCATTACCAGCTTCTTCAGGAGTATGGGTAGTAAATACCAATCGCTTTTTTACTTCTTCAAGATTACCGAATTTTTTATACAAATAAAATGCGGAACTTACAGCATGGGCTTCATTAAGATGATATAGATCCGGATTGAAATTTAATTCATCAAGTAATTTGGCTCCCCCTACTCCCAATAAAATAAACTGGGCAATTTTTGTGGCAGCATTTCCATCATAAAGCCGATGGTAATCGTTTGAGAAACATAATCATTTTCCGGCACATCAGTACTCAACAGAAATAGCGGGCACTGTTTAAAGGTTTTTGGATTTAGATACAAAACCTTTACCCAAACAGGATGATCATGTATCCTATCTGAAACCTGATTCCGGTTTCTTCCAGAAAATTATAAATTTTTTCTATCCAAACTACTTTTAAAGTCTGGTCTGTATTTCTTGCCTGATCGTAGTATCCTTCTTTCCATAGTATTCCAATACCAATCAAATTTTGCTGTAATTCATAAGCACTTCGCAAATGCGAACCTGATAAAAAACCAAGTCCACCGCTATATATTTTTAAAGGCTGATGAATCGCGAACTCCATGGAGAAGTAAGCAACTTTTTTTGAGTATCGTTCTTGATTTCATAGGGGACACTGTAATTTTCAAAACTCATATGTAATCAGATCGAATTTATTGAGGGCGCAATATAAAAGGAAAATTCAAGAAATTGACGGTTTCAGTCTGCAATTGAAGTGTGCGTTTCTTCATGTATAGTAACGTTAAACATTAATAAATGTTTTATTAATCAAATTAAATTTCAAAAACAATAATGTGCTAGATTTTTCGCAATGCTACCATTCCTATGCATCAGTTCGATGCTACTCAGTCTTTTCATAGTGCCCGGAATCAGATATTATTTCCCGGTCAAATTTTTAAGATGGAGTTATCAAATTTAATTTTTAGATTTGTCTAAATATTTTTTTAAACAACATGAAATTATCTGAAAGCGAAGAAAACTATATAAAAAGTATTTATAACCTCCAGTCGAAAACCGAAAAAGTAAATACCAATTCCCTTGCGGCATTTCTTGATACAAGCGCTGCTTCGATAACCGATATGCTTAAAAAATTAAAATCAAAAAAGCTGTTGGAGTATAAGAAGTATTATGGTTTCAGATTGAATGAGTCGCGGCAATAAGCAAGCGCTTAAAATAATAAGAAGGCACCGCTTTGGGAATTTTTTTTGGTATCGAAGCTGGATATGGAATGGGAAAAGGTTCATGACATTGCTGAAGAACTGGAACATGTGAGCAGCACTGAATTAATAGAAAAACTTGATCATTATCTCGGAAATCCTAAAATAGATCCTCATGGAGATCCTATTCCGGATGAAAAAGGCGTATATGCCGGTTCTTAAAACAAATTGCGCTGAAAGATTTCAGCCTGAAAAAAAATGCTGTTGTAAGTTCCGTAAGCAACCAATCACCCGCAAATGATGGAAATGTTGAATCATTATGGATATAAAAATAGGCTCGCCGATAAAAGTATTGAAGTCTTTTGTATTTGATGGATCGCTCCAGGTTAAAATTGCCAGAACAACCGGAATGTATCATCAGCGGATTGGCCGCACAAAATATTTTTGTTTATGATAATTGAGAAGAAACTATACGATAATTCGCTTAGTGAAGTGCATGGAAGCATTGATACGAAGAAAAATATGGGATGGAAAAAAATATTTTCTTTCTTAGGACCTGCTTATCTCATAAGCGTTGGTTATATGGATCCCGGGAAACTGGGCTACTGACCTGCAGGGCGGAAGTAAATTCGGATATTCACTTATTTGGGTATTGCTGATGAGCAATCTTATGGCTTTGCTTCTGCAAGGTTTGTCGGCACGACTTGGTATTGTAAGAGGAAGGGATCTTGCGCAGGCTAACAGGGAAGCATACCCTAAATAGTTAAATTTTACCTTATATATTCTTGCAGAAATTGCCATTGCGGCATGCGACCTTGCAGAAGTCTTAGGAATGGCCATCGGTATTCAGTTACTTACAGGTTTACCTCTTATCTGGGGAGTTAGCCTTACAGTCTTCGATACTTTTTTATTACTCTATCTTCAAAAGCTGGGCATGCGGAAAATGGAAATATTTATCATTACGCTTGTTGCAATAATAGCCGGCGCATTTTTGATTCAAATGATAATAGCAAAGCCTGATATAGGTGAAATTGCTACCGGCTTTGTACCGCACATACCCAATAAGTGAAGCATTGTATATTGCCATAGGAATTATTGGCGCTACGGTAATGCCACATAATCTTTACCTGCATTCAGCTCTTGGTACAAACCAGGAAAATTGAACGAACAGAGAAGGGAATAAAACAAGCAATTAAATACAACAGGATTGACAGCGCCGTCGCATTAAATATGGCTTTCTTTGTAAATGCTGCCATTCTGATTGTTGCAGCAACCGTATTTTTTAAAACCGGAAATTCGAAGGTGGCAGAAATACGGGAAGCTCATAGATTGCTTCCCAATTTTTTAGGAACTGTTGCTCCATATGTTATTTGCAGTGGCACTTATAGCTGCAGGGCAAAGCTCAACAATTACAGGAACACTTGCCGGCCAGATAGTTATGGAAGGCTACCTGAGCTTAAGAATTAATCCATGGTTAAGAAGATTACTAACAAGGTTACTCGCAATTATTCCGGCATTAATTGTAATAATAATTTATGGCGATCAGCAGGTAGATTACTTTGCTTGGTTCTTAGCCAGGTTATCCTGAGCCTGCAGCTTGGTTTTGCCATTATTCCTTTAATTCATTTTGTAAGCGATAAATCAAAAATGGGAAATTTTGTTATTAAGTTTCCATACAAAAATAGTTGCATGGCTTATTGCAATTGTGCTTATCTGGTTAAATTTCCAAATGCTTATAAGCCAGTCTGTACCTGTGTTTGAAGCAAATAGTATCTATCCAAAAATTATAATTGTTACAAGTGGCCTTATTTTTTTCCGGGTTTACTTTTATATATAATTTTTGAACCAGCAATAACAAGAAGAAAAATGGCAGCATCAATTAAAATACATCCTGAAATGGAAAACATTATTCTTGATATTCCATTATATAATAAAATTGCAATTGCGCTGGATTTTTCTGAAAATGATAAAAAACTAATCAGTTATGCGATAGGCCAGGGAAATCAACGACACACAATACATTCTCTTGCATATTGTTGAAAGTGCTTCAGCAAAACTATGGGGAAGCCAGAGTGATGATTATGAAACAAGGAAAGATCAGGCGCAGTTAGATGGTTATGTTAATCAATTAAAAGAAAAAGGATTTAATGCAACAAGCCTCCTTGGATTTAGAAACCGTGCGAAAGAAATTGTAAGGCTTGTAAAAGAAAGCAAAGCGGATATGCTAGTGGTAGGTGCACATGGCCATACAGGCATTAAGGATATAATTTATGGACGAAACTGTAAACTCTGTAAGGCATGAACTTCGGATTCCTATACTAATGGTGAATTTAAAAGATGAAAATAGATTCCTGAAATATTTTATTGAAACAATTTATTACTTTATTACGAGACTTTGCTCTGAGTCTTTTAATTTCAGCAGCAATTTTATTATTCCATTCCAATTGCTTTTCAACATTAATACTATGGTTGGTTTCTGCGTCATATAAATGCTGTATATCCGATATTTTCTTTATACACCTTATCAAAAATAGAAGTGAGTAATTTAGTATAATTATCTTTTGTAAAATGAGCTTTTTGTATTTCATCAATAAATTTTTCTGAGCGCCAATCCTTGTAATGTCAAAATGATGTTGCTCATGTAATAAATGATACCCGGAATTTATTTGGGGCTTTTTCCATGAATCGTTTTTGGTAAAGAAAGTATATACACCAATGTTCAGATAAATGTTTGTACCATCAAAATCCATTTGAGAATCGAACGCGAAACCTGATGCAGTAACAGCGCCCGCAAAGTAATCTTCAACAGGCCTGCCTTTGAAATCGCTCCACTGTAAGGTTCCGGTTAAAATCATAGTAAATTGTATCACTTTTTGTAGAAGCTTTTCTATTTTCCATAAATGCATGTACGATCACTTTTTGTGAAATACATACCGGTGCTTATTGCAAGACAACCCAGCAAAAAAATGCAAATTTTATCGTGGATCATTTGAATGTAAATATGTTACAAATATTTTAGGAAGCCATGAAATAAAAAGTTAAATCCGGAATAAGCTCCAACGGCAGGTGTAGCCAATTTGTATGTGCAATAAGTTTAACCGACTATGAAATTTAAATCCCTTCAATAAAATGCGGTTATCCGTCGTTATTATACATTCAACTTAATGAGAATTAAAATAAATTGCCTAAATTGTTTCCTTATACCACTTATCCAATATTTGAAAAACTAACATGAATTCTTTCCTGCGGACACATCACATTTGGAAAACTCAACAGAGTTTTTATGGGGCTTAACTGATACTGATTTTCGGATTTTACATACGAACCGTTTGTTTCAGGAACAATTTGGGTTGGAAAATGAAGAACTGGAAGGGACGCTTGTTCCAGGAAGTAGTTCAAATCTTTTCAAATAGAAAAATTGCTGCACGCTAATAATGAATGTATAAATAATCCCGGCAAAACCATCTCCATTGAAATTCAAACTACAACGGCTACTGACAGAAAATTGGTTTAGATGGGAAATAAGTGCAGTTGTTAATCAACAAAACGAAGTACAAGGAATCCGCTTCTTAGGCACGGACATTACCAAACAAAAAAAAGCAGAACAAACATTATTGCAACAGGCGCATTTTGCTTGACAATATTTCGGACGCAATTATTTCAGCAGATGAAAATTTTTGCATTAAGAGCTGGAATCTTAAGGCAGAAATGATGTTTAATTTGAGGTATGAAAAAGCAAATAAGAATGCTTCTGCATGAGATTCAGAAAATTAATTTTGTAAATGATTCAGAAATTAATTTCAAAAATTCAGTTACTGATAATGGCTTTTGGAACGGCGATGTTTTAGTAGAAAAAAACAATGGTACAAAATTTCATCTTGCAAACAATGGTAAATGCCATTAAAGATAAAACCGGAAACATGACAGGTTTTGTTGCAGTCGGCAGGGATGTTACTAAAGAACAATGAATTAAAAAACAACTTGCTTTTGACCAAAAGAATATCGCAACTCGATCTGATAAAAGAGCAAGAGCAGTTTAAGACTTTTATGGAGTATGCGCCTGCTCTTGCATGGATAAATGATGAAGATGGCATCTTGCAGTATATGAACACTTTATTCAAGAAGGCTTTCCGTCTTCCAGAAAATGTCTATTGGCAAAAATATTTTTGATTATTATCCTGCTTCAATGAAAACAAATTGTATAGCGAGTGATCAAGAGGTGCTGGACAAAAATACGGGTATACGAAACTTTTGAAGAGCGCTTAGACGAAAACGGGGAAAAGACTTTGTTACCAGCTTTATAAATTTCCGGTTGGTCGATCATAATCAATAAAAAACTGATGGGTGGCCTTGCATTTAATATTACCGGGCAAATAAGCGATAGAATGGAAATCATAAAAGAAAGAAATCAATTTCAGTCTTTTATGGAAAATGCACCGTTACTGGCCTGGATAACTGATGCTGAAGGCGTTTTGCTTTACATGAATACGCGTTTTAAAAGTTCGTTTAATTATACCGATGAATCATTTAAATAAAAAGATTGGCAGTGTAAATGCAATTACAGAAAGAGAAAAAGCTTTACTTCCTCACGACGATGTAATTATAAAAAATAAAAGCATTGAACTCTTTCATGAATGGACGGACGAAAATAAAAATGTTCATTCGTACAGAACTTTTAAATTTCCAATCCAGGATGTTGAAGGTAATTATCTCGAAGGCGGGCAGTCTATTGAAATTACCGGTGAATTATTAGCACAACGTGCACTTACAAAGAAGTAATGAACTTTTCGAATATGCCGGAAAAGCTACCCGTGATGTTATTTGGGACTGGGATCTAAAAGAAAATAAAATAAGAAGAACCGGTGGATATAAAAATCTTTATGGTTATGAAATGACCGACTTATATGAGCCGCACACTTATGAAAAAATACACAAGGATGATATTGCCAATGTTTTAAAAATTGTGGAAGAAGCATTTAATAGAAGATGATTCACGCTGGCAAATAGAATACAGATATCTCTGTGCCGATGGTTCATATAAAATCGTAATTGACCAGGCTTATATAATAAGAAATGAAAATGGGAAAGCAGTGCGTGTTATAGGTTCTATGCAGGATGTAACCGAAGAACGTAATTTACAGCAACAGGTTTTAATTACTGAAAAGCAAAAAAAGAAAGATGTTGTTGATGCAGTAATCGGGGCGCAGGAAAAAGAAAGAAATGAACTGTCCGCAGAATTACATGACAACGTAAACCAATTATTGGCTGCATCCATATTGTATTTGAAAACCGCGCAAAAGCAGGAAGTAATTAAAGAAAATTTAATTACGCAAAGCCTCGATTATGTTCAAAAAGCAGTAGATGAACTTCGCAACATAAGCCGCAATCTTACCCCGTCAGAATTAAAAATGAATGGACTTGGTGCAGCGCTTAAAGTTTTTGCAGAAAAATTACACATACCCAAAAGCTTTGAAGTAAAGCTTATTGATTGGCGAATTAAACGAAAACAAAATAAACCAGGCTCTTAAATTGGCAGTATATCGCATTGTTCAGGAAGTAATAAATAATATACTTAAACATGCTAATGCAACAAGAAGTCAATATTCATTTATGTGAAACCGATAATATCCTTAAACTAACGGTTACGGATAATGGAAAAGGTCTTGACCTGTTAGCCATAAAAAAAGGATTAGGAATAACTAATATTTACAACCGTGCTGAAAATTTTGGCGGGTCAGCTGAAATTATTTCTTCGCCCGGAAAAGGCTGTACATGGAATGTGGTGATTCCGTTAAGTTAAAGCAATTATTGCACGAATCTTATACCAGAATTACACGAATAAATCCCGTTAATATTTTCATCAGTGAATAAATTCGTGAATCCTACTTTTTCCTCAGAAATTCTTTTGCACTTTCAGCGATATTATCTATTTCAATTTTGTTCATACATTTAAAATGACCTAACGGGCATTTTTCATAACCAATTTTACTACAAGGCCTGCACCATAATTTATTCACCTGGAAAACTTTGTATTTAGTTTTATAAGGATACATTCCAAAGGAAGGAACTGTATTTCCCCAAATAGAAAAAACCATTTTCTTAAATGCGGCTGCAATGTGCATGAGGCCGGTATCGTGGCTTATTACCAGATTTGATTTGCGAACAATATCAGCAGATTCGTTTAATGAAAATTTACCGCAGGCATTATATATTTTTACAGGATCAATCACTGCAAATTTCAGCTCCGTTATCAAAATCATCTTTGCCTCCTAATAAAATTATTGGATATTCTATTTTGGCACATAATTCTTTTAATTTATCAACAGGTAACTTTTTTGTAAAATGTGCAGCACCAATTACAATAGATAAAAATCCATGCGAATGAGAAAATGGTATATCAGACTCTTTAACCTTGTCCTTTTCAGGAATAAAAAAATCAAGACCTAATCCATCATTAACTACACCAAAACTTGATACTGTTTCCATGTAGCGGTCAACAATATGTTTATGCAGGCATCAGGTTGATCTTAAAATTAGTATATATCCATTTTTCTGTATTCAGCTTATTAAAAGAATAAAAAGGAACTTCTTTTAAGGCTTGTTTAATTCTTAGTGTTCGTAGGTTATAATGAAGGTCAATAACGGCATCAAACTTTTCCTCTTTTAAAACTTCAATAGTATCATCAAAATCTTCAGCAAGAGTAAGCACTTTAGTTATATAAGGATTTGATTCAACTATTCAAGCAAAATTCTTTTTTGTAAGAAAATAAATGCTGCTTCCGGAAATTTTTTACGCAAACAGCGTATAACCGGCGTAGTTAGTACAATATCACCAATTGAAGAAAAGCGAATGATGAGAAATTTTTTTGCCACGAATTATATTATTTACATGAATTATATTATTATAGCCACGAATTATATTTTTTAGCCACGAATTACACTGAATTAACGAATTACACGAATTAACCAATTAACTATTTAACAATTAACGAATTAACCAATTAACTATTTAACCATTTACATTTCAACATAATCAAGTTCTTTATGAAAAGTTTCTTCTGTTAAGATGGCTGCAATAATACTTATTATCATCACAACAACTCCTGTTATCAATCCGCTTACAAGATAAGAAAAGTAACTTTGCAAACCATTAAATAGTAAAAGCATTAATGGCAATGATCCGCGAACCATATTAGGAACAGTGGTTGCTGCAGTTGCACGAAGATTGGTGCCAAATTGCTCCGCTCCCATCGTTACAAAAATTGCCCAGAAACCAGTAGCAAAACCAAGACCTGCAGCAATCCAGTACATTGAAGAAGCAGTGCTGCTGCCCGTTTGCATAAAATATAATGCGATCATTATAATTGTCAGAATATAAAAAATATACAATGCTTTCTTCCTGCTTTTCAAAAGCTGGCTGATAAGCCCTGCTAATACATCGCCTACTGAAATGGCTATGTAGGCATACATCGTTGCTTTACCCGGATTTACTCTCTTCGGTCATTCCAAATTGTTTTGCAAACTTATTTGAAAAAGCGATAAGAATTCCTATTACGAACCAGGTAGGAAGTCCCATTAATATACTACAAGCATATTTTTTAAAACGTTTTTTATTATTAAAAAACATTAAAAAATTTCCTTTTGAAACTGATTTTTCCAACGATTTATACATGCCCGATTCAAATACACTCACCCGCATAAAAAGCAAAATAAATCCCAAGTCCACCACCGATAAAATAGCAAATTCGCCAATCGAATTCATGTGAAATAAAAAAAGCGACTACGGCACCCAATAGTCCAATTCCTGCTACCATTGATGTTCCAATTCCTCTTTGCTCTTTTTTCAAAAATTCAGCAACCAATGTAATACCGCCGCCCAGTTCTCCCGCAAGGCCAATGCCGGCAACAAACCTGGCCAATAGCATATTGTGGAACTGTTTGTACAAAACCATTGGCAATGTTGGCAAGGGAATATAATATTATGGAACCAAACAGTATACTCAGCCTTCCTTTTTTATCACCGGCAATTCCCCAAATAATACCGCCGATCAAAAACCCTATCATTTGAATACCGATAATCAGTTCTCCTTTCTTATCAATATCTGTTGCGCTTAAGCCTAAAGATTTGAGACTGGGTATCCGCACTATATTAAACAGCAGTAGGTCATATATATCAACAAAATAGCCCAAAGCCGCAACGATTACCGGAATTGAAAAAACTGCAATGTGTTTTTTATTCATATCAAAACAAAAATCGCTGATTTGTTATTTAGATTTTTTCTTAGGAAAAAAAACCTTCCATATAACCGGTAAAGTGGTAACAACAATAATTCCTACTACTATTACTTCAAGGTGTTCCTTCAAATCAAATTAAACTGGTGTTGAATAAAAGTTTGCAGAAAATGGCCGGCAAATAACATGCTGCCCACCCAAAGGATGCATCCAACAATATTATAGTAGCTAAATTTTTTCCAGTCCATTAAAACAATTCCTGCAACTATGGGCGCAAAGGTTCTTACGAACGGAACAAATCTTGCCAAAACAATTGCCTGGCCACCGTTCTTTTCATAAAATTCATGCGCCTGTACCAAATATTTTTTCTTAAAGAAAAATGTATCTTTTCTTTCAAATAAAAAAGGGCCACTCTTTCGGCCAAACCAGTATCCAACATAGTTTCCTAAAATACCTGCAATAGAAATTAATATCCATAAAATAAAAAGATCTGCCCATTGATTGTGCGTTTCAAACAAGGCGGACGATACAATACCCGGAACGCCTCCTGTGGTTGAACTAAAAATACCTGTAACAAAAAGCAACGCATCGCCCGGTAAAAAGAAGCCTGCAAATAAACCGGTTTCGGCAAATACAATAAATAATATCATCCATAAACCGCCATGTTGAATATAGAAATGAGGATTTAATAAATCTCTTATACTTATGCCTAAAATGTCTAATAATTCCACTGATAAATATTTTTAATTTTTAATTAGTAAGCTCACCTTCCCATTTACTTACTGCCGAGGTAGCCAAAGCATTTCCCAGCACATTCGTCATGGTACGAAACATATCACAAAAATGATCTATCGGCAATATTAAGGCAATTCCGGCAGGTGGAATATTAAACATGCTGCAAGTGGCCAATACCACAACCAGCGCAGCACGGGGCACACCTGCAATTCCTTTACTGGTAAGCATCAATACGAGTAACATGGTAATTTGTGTTCCTACATCCATGTGAATACCATAAGCCTGCGCTATGGCAATGCTTGCAAATGTCATATACATCATGCTGCCATCGAGGTTAAAACTATATCCTAACGGTAGCGTAAACGCAACTATTTTTTCCGGGCAACCAAAGCGTTCAAGCTCCTCCGTTAGTTTAGGAAAAACAGCTTCGCTGCTTGTTGTGCTGAATGCAATTAATAAAGGCTGGGCAATTCTTCTTAAAAGTGCCGGTACCCTGTTCTTTAAAATTAAATAGCCAACGCCTATTAATACCAAGCCAGAGAACAAAAATTCCAATTACAAAAAAGAAAAGATAATTGCCATAAAATTTAAATATCTCGAGCCCGTTAGTTGCAATAACAGCACGCCAATGCACCAAAAACACCCAGCGGCGCAAACTTCATTACATAACCCACCATTTTTAAAATGATATGAGATACACTTTCCAATGCTTTTATTACAGGTTTGGCATAATCGCCAATGGCAGTTGTGGCAATACCAAAGAAAACACTAAAGATTACAATTTGTAAAATTTCGTTAGAAGCCAACGATTGAAAAATGCTTTTCGGAAAAACATGCTCCACAAAATTGGTTAAAGAAAACTGGTGCGTATTCGACATCAGGTCTTTTGCTGCAGAAGCATCGGCTATATTTAAATTTATTGCAGTGCCGGGTTTAAAATAATTCACCAACAGAAGTCCTATAAAAAGACTTACTAACGATGCGGAAACAAACCATAAAAGCGCCTTACCTCCTATTCTGCCAACCGTTTTTAAATCTCCCAGTTTTGCAATACCAACCACTAACGTTGAAAACACCAGCGGGGCAATAATCATTTGAACCAGTCTTAAAAAAATAGTGGTTAGCAAATTCATATCCACAGCGAAAGTACGCGATAAACGAGGCGGACGCATTTTGGTGAACAATGTATCCCAGCACGCTGCCTGCAAGCATTGCAATAAGAACGTAGAGGGTAAGTTTGTTTTTATTTCCGGCAACAGGCTTTATATCACTCATATTAATTTTGCAATATAATATTTAAAATGAGTTATCAGCTTTGCCGCTTAAAAATTATACATCGGTTTTATATTTTAAAAATTAATTCCTTACTTTTCCACCTCTATTGATAACCAAAAGATATTCTATACATGAGTTTATTTGTAACTAAGCCTATGAGCAGCCTTATGGCTGAAGCCAGTGATTCGGGTAATACATTAAAAAGAACATTGGGCCCCGTAAATTTAATTGCACTTGGTATTGGTGCAATCATCGGGGCAGGCCTCTTTGTGAGAACCGCTGCTGCAGCGGCACAGAATGCAGGCCCATCCGTAACTATAGGTTTTATTATTGCATCTGTTGGCTGTGCCTTTGCCGGATTGTGTTATGCAGAGTTTGCTTCAATGATTCCTATTGCAGGAAGCGCATACACTTATTCTTATGCAACCATGGGTGAGTTTATTGCCTGGATCATTGGCTGGGATTTAGTTCTTGAATATGGTGTGGGAGCCGCAACAGTTGCCATTGCCTGGAGCGAATATTTTAATAAGCTCCTTGAAATTTTTGGACTGGATGTCCCGTATCAATGGTGCCACTCTCCTTTTGAAGTATCCACTACGGGCATACATGGTATAATGAATATTCCGGCATTATTTATAATTGTTGTGCTCACCTTATTATTGATAAGAGGCATGCAGGAATCAGCAGTGGTAAATGCTATAATAGTTATTTTAAAAGTGGCTATTGTTATCGTGGTAATTGCAATGGGCTGGCAATATATTAAGCCAGAAAATCATACACCTTTTATTCCTGCACCCAGCACTTATACCGATACGCAGGGTATTACTCATAACTATGGCGGTATTCTTGGAATACTGGGCGCAGCAGGCGTTGTGTTTTTTGCATTCATTGGTTTTGATGCAGTTTCCACTGCGGCACAGGAAACCAAAAATCCAAAACGAGATATGCCTATTGGTATTTTAGGTTCGCTGGTAATTTGTACCATTTTATATATCCTCTTTTCTTATGTACTTACAGGCGTTGCATCAGTTCATGATTTTAGAACACAGGGAAAAGAAGCATCTGTAGTTTATGCAATTGAACACATGAGTGGTTCAATGATTGGCGGCGTATGGGTGCCTGCTTATAAATGGCTGAGCAATCTTGTAACGATAGCAATTCTTGCAGGTTTTTCTTCTGTAATTCTTGTGATGTTAATGGGCCAGTCAAGAGTATTTTATTCTATGAGTAAAGACGGATTGGTTCCGCAGGTATTTTCTAAAATACATCCTAAGTTTAAGACTCCTTATAAATCAAACCTCATATTTTTAGTATTTGTAGGATGCTTTGCTTCATTTATACCTGGCGATATTGTAGGAGATATGACCAGCATAGGAACATTATTTGCTTTTATATTGGTATGTGCAGGCGTATGGATCATGAGAAAGAAACATCCTGAAATTAAAAGAGAATTTAGAGTGCCTGCAGTTGGCCTTATATCTACCTTAGGTATTATCGTTTGTGGTGCTATGATATTTGGTCTTGGCTGGACCAACTGGGCAAGGCTTGTCGGTTGGCTCTTAATTGGATTTATTATTTATTTTGGTTATAGCCGTCATAACAGCAGGCTTAGAAATCCGGGCAAGTTTCCACCTCCCGGCCATCATGAAATTCCGGAAGATATTCCACCAATGATATAAATTCTTTAAATAAAAAATCCTGCTCTGTCAAAAGCGGGATTTTTTATTTTACAACTTATCTAAAAAAGTAAACGTTCAAATTTCTTCAGTGCTTCTGCTGCAATAATTTAACATGAAATCAAAACCCATTACTGGCCATCATTCTTTGCATATTTTCTCTTTCAAAAGAAAATTATTAAACTCATGTTGCCATATCTTCTTGTGAAGAGGAACTAATATTTAACGAATACATAATTAGTAACAGCTTTATAAGATATTTTTATATTGCATTAAAAATTGATATGTCCCGAAAAGCAATAGGTTCTTTTATAACAGGATTCATCATCCTGTTTGTTGTATATCACTTTCCTGAATATTTCTCTGCATTTTGGATAATGGCAACCTTTAAAATTGGCTTTCTCATTGTTGCTTTTATATTGGCCAGGCTGCAAGGCTGGAAAGGCCTGGGCGGCTATGGGCTTGGCTTCACATCTAAATGGGCTACTAACTTAATTGCCGGTCTTTCCATCGGGCTATTGTTTTTCGCATTATCAGTTTTTGTTTCTGTTAAACTGGGTTACGAAGAAATTACAGGCATTGGTTCCTTTAAAAGTGTAATCAGTCAACTACCTATGATTTTATTAATGACATCCATTCCTTCCGTGGCCGAGGATATATTAACAAGAGGTTATTTGTATGGGCATTTAAAATTCATGAAGCCATTGGGATGGATATTGCTTTCATCAATTGTTTATGTACTCAATCATATTTGGCGCTTGCAGGATGGTGCCGCCGTTCTATCGTATCTTTTCTTATTAGGAATTGTTTTGGCTTCTGCGGTTTGGCTTACAAAATCACTTTGGTTGGCCTTCGGTATTCATTGGGGAGCAAACATTGCATTCGAATCAACTAACTCTATTATCCCTACAAAAACTTTGGTACAACATGATGGAAGCACATGGCTGCTTGCAGCATCATGGGCATTGCTTCTTGTTATATTGGCCATGTTACATCTTACTAACGTTTTTAAAAAGAATATTTAAAAACAACTATTGTATAAGTAGCTTAAAAAATTCTTCATTCACCCGCAGCCTAACGGTTTAATGTTTAAAAGGCCGCTTCTTTATCATTCCACCTTTTGTGTCTTTAATGCTGCTCATTACTACAAAAGCGTTCGGGTCAATCTTTTCAATTTCTGTGTTGAGGCGGTTTAGCTCTAAACGCGTAACCACCGTATAAACTATATCTATGTCTTTTGCCTCGCCGGTTTTGCCAAACCCTCGTTTGCCGTTGTACACTGTTACGCCACGTCCCAACTTTTCAAATATCATCTCTCTCACTTTGTCGCTGTATGTTGAAATTATTGTTACGCCTGTGTATTCTTCAATTCCTTCAATTACAAAGTCAAGCGTTTTAGATGCAGATAAATAAGTAACCATTGAGTAAAGAGCAATTTCCATTGATAAGAAGTAAGCGGCTGCAGAAAAAATAACAATGTTTATTACAATTATAATATCGCCGATGGTGGTTCCCAGTTTACGGCTTAAAAATATTGCCAAAACTTCTGTGCCGTCAATAACAGCACCACCTCTCACAGAGAGCCCGATGCCTGCACCCAGGAAGAAACCTCCAAACAATGCCACCAGCAAATTGTCGTTTGTTATATTAGGAAATGAAACCGTAGCGACCACCAAAGCAAGGCCTGAAATAGCCAGTGCCGTTTTCAGTGCGAAAACTTTTCCAATAACGGTGTAGCCAAGAATGATAAAGGGAATGTTTACCAAAATTAAAAGAACATAAAGTGGAATTTGCGTAAGCGCAGAAATTAAAAGTGAAATGCCTGTAGCGCCCCCATCAATAAAATGGTTAGTTAAAAGAAATCCTTTAAAACCAAATGCAGCCGAAAAAATCCCAAGTGTTACCAGGATAAAATCCTTAAATAGCCGGGTGACGCTAACCTTGAAACTTCTAAATCCTTTGGCCAGTTCAAAGCTTGAATATTTTTTTCCAACGCCTGCATCTTCTCCTTTATGCCGCAGCGTGGTCTTAATTATTATTTGCTTCCAAAAGGGATTCATTATGCTGCCGGTTTGGTTTACTGTTTAAAATTTACACTACAACGCTTCCTGGAAAAGCCCGGAATTATCAATCCATCTTTAATGGGTTTACAGAAGAATAAAGATATCGCTTGTAACCCTGTCAGCCCCTTTATTATGCCTGTATTTTATATTCGTGAGTAAGCAACAAAAACTTCAACCTTGTTACTGAAACGCAGTTTGAAAAGCTTTTAATGAAGATAGAACAAAAGAAGAAGACTTGCTCTTATGCTGCCAGGGGGAAAATTTTGATCCCTTTGAATCTTTATCTATCAAAGAAAATTAATAAATGCTTTTTGCGTCTATTAAGTCTCCCAGGACAGGAATCTAACATTGCTGCTTATTATTTCGCTCAACTTTAAATTATCAACAAATTATTTCATTAAATACCTTGCCCGAACGTCAGCAAATTATTATCGGGGTCCAGTAGCGAAAATTCCTTTTGCCCCCAGGGTTTTGTGGCTAATTGTCCATTGGGATGTATGCTCGTTTTGTTACTGAGCAACGATTGATATAGGTTTTCAATATCGTTAGTTCTGATGTACACCTGCCCGTAATTTTCTTTTGGGTCAAGTTCTTTAAACTCAAAAAAGTGAATTTGAATATTGTCTTTTTGTACCATCAGGTAGCCATCAAAATCAGTAGTTCCAAATTCCCGGAAGCCCAGTTGATTTATATAAAAGTCTCTCGTAGCGGTTTTGTTCCGCATGGGCAATTTGGGATGAATGTCTGTAAGCATAGCGCCTTTATTTTATGGTAACCTGCGACTGTTAAAATTATTTCTTTTTCTTAAATGACAAACCATTTTCCGCCAATACGTTTAAGAGTTTTGGAATTGAGCTTTTACCCATGCCGTGAAGTTGCAAAATTTCTTCTTCGGTAAATTTTGAAAGTTGCTGTACCGTTGTATTTTTTACAAGGTTGATCGCCGGTCCTTTTCGTACCTAACGCCGCCCCATACACGCAACAATCACTATTCATCCTGTGCCGGGTACGTTGATTTTTTTAAAAAGAAATTTAAATCTATTACGGTCCGGGCGTAA
This sequence comes from Candidatus Aminicenantota bacterium, assembly GCA_963813235.1. Lineage (GTDB taxonomy): Bacteria > Acidobacteriota > Aminicenantia > Aminicenantales > Saccharicenantaceae > JALHVH01. Next base: position 18,070 of record CAWEYF010000015.1, read on the forward strand.
GAAAAAATCCAGCTATCAGCCCGGCATCTTCTCCTCTACTCCACCTCCTCCCTGTATTCTAAAATATCGGCGGGCTGGCAGTCCAGCACTTTACAAATGGTTTCGAGTGTGCTAAACCGTATGGCTTTGGCTTTACCCGTTTTTAATATAGAAAGATTAGACAACGTTAGTCCCACTTTTACTCCGTAGTTATTATTGTATTATACAACAGATTATACCTAAATAAAAAAAGACAGTAATTACACTGTCTCTTAACTAACCCATCTATAATTATTTTAGAACGGAAGGTCATCTGCAGCATCTTCCATTTGTGCGGCAGCGGGGCTTTCGGAATTTGAATTATATCCCGAACCGGAACCTGAAGAGGAGAAGTGGAAGAAGATGCAGGAGTAGATGAATAAGAACCTGCATTACCCTGGCTTCCATCAGTATTGCCTCCCAATAATTGTAAATCTCTTACCCTCATTCTTAAGGTAGCCGCAGGCTGGTTTTCTTTGTTCGTGTAAGCTTCTGCTTCCGGCGTTCCTTCTACATAATACCTGCTTTCCCTTTTTTAAATACTGGGCAACAGCTGTTCGGTCTGTCCAGTAAGCACAATTTACCCAGGTGGTTTTTTCTTTTACATTTCCCTGCGCATCTTTAAATTTTTCAGTATGGGCTACGTTAAAATTAATAACGTTTTTACCGTTTACTTCTTTTTGGATGCAATCTGCTCCAAGGTTGCCTACGATTTGTAATTTGATCATGACTGTGTTTTTTTAATTGTTAATCGATGTATCTGTACGGCTTCATTTTAATTGTAAAAATGAAGCGAAATCTAATGAGTGATCACAAATCTACCTACGGTAGACAGGTCTGCCTACGGCAGACAAGCCTAATTCATTTTCTTTTTTAAAGAGCTTACCTGGTCCTGCAGGTTACTAACCAAATTTACCAGTGAATCAACATCCCACCGTTGCTGTTGTGTTACTTTATTAATAGCGGCCTGTGCCTGCCATACTTCCAGCACATCTGCAGTGTGCACCTGGTAAGGCTGGTAAGCAGGATTATCGCTTACAAGGGTAAGCTTATTTTTATTCTTATTGCTTTTAATTACACGCTTATAAACAATGCCTTCACTTTTACTTACCACAATATATGCAGCATTGCTTTTTATATTTTCAATGTTCTCCACCTTCTCACCCACGATTACGCTGCCGCTTGGCGTAGGCATCATACTATCTCCTATTATTTCAAAAGCACGGTAAGTGCCGCCGGAAAGCATGGGTAGGGTAAAAGTGTTCAGCTCATCAATAAATTCAGTATCGGCATAGCCTGCCAGGTAACCTGCAGCAGCTTTTACCGGAACAAAATGAATGAGATTCCTGTCGGCGCTCATCATTTTAAGCTGGCGCCTTTTGGCAAGGTAGCTGGAGCCTTTGGATTCACTGAGATCGTGTAACAAAAGTTCATCCAGTGTTACTTTAAATATTTCAGAAACAATTTCCAGCACATCGGTTCTTGGCTCTGCTCTTTCTTCTTCATAAGCGCCAACAAGCGAACGTTTGATACCCAAGTTTGGAGGCGAATTCTTCCTGTGTCCACCCACGTAGCTTGCGCAAATATTTTAAATTAAGTCCTGCTAATGCCATAGTAACTAATTTATTTAGACAAAAATACTAATTTATTTAGCTTGACCAAATTTATTTTAATTATTTTTTACGAAGTAATTTTATAAAGTTTATTAAACAATTTACATTTATAATTATGATAAAAAAACAATTACTCCATAAAGAAATCTATAAACCAGTTTGTATTATAGGTTTAATATTTGCTGCCAGCTTAAATGCATACAGCGCTGATTATTTATTTAAACCCGGCTAATTAATTTTAAAATACAAACCATGCAATTCGAAACCTTCTGCAGATACCAGGTATTAATGAAAACAAAATAGCGACAGGCACACCTGTTTTAATTTCTGATAAATTTTCTTTTACCGAAGGGCCGGCAGTGGATAAAGAAGGAAATATTTTTTTTACTGACCAGCCCAATAATCAAATATGGAAATATAGATATCGATGGAAAGCTTTCTCTTTTTATGGATAATACCAGCCGCTCCAACGGAATGTATTTTGATAACAAAGGAAACATTATTTCCTGTGCAGATGAACACAATAAGCTGGTGGCCATAAGCCCATCAAAAACAATTACGGTACTTGCTGATAATTTTAACGGTGGAATATTTAACGGGCCAAATGATGTGTGGGTGAATCCCGTAAATGGTGATATCTATTTTACAGATCCTTATTATAAAAGGGATTACTGGGAAAAAGATCATCCGCATATAGCAGAACAAAATGTTTATTACCTGCAAAAAAATAAAAAGCAAGGCAGTATTGGCTGCAGCAGAACTGACAAAGCCCAATGGAATTATTGGAACACCTGATGGTAAATTTTTATTTGTTGCAGATATTGGGGCTAATAAAACCTATAAGTTCAGCATTGATAATAAAGGGCACTTAACAAACAAACAACTTTTTGCCAGCCAGGGTTCGGATGGAATGACAATTGATAATAAAGGAAATATTTATTTAACCGGGAAAGGCGTTACCGTTTATAATAAAGAAGGAGAAATGATTCAGCAAATTCCTGTACCGGAAGACTGGACCGCCAATGTTTGCTTTGGCGGAAAAAACAAGGATGAACTCTTTATTACTGCGTCTAAATCAGTTTATGTTTTACATACCAACGTAAAAGGGGTACAATAGCACGGGGTGTGTGATCAGCTTTATATCAATCTTATATTGTTCTTCTAACAGTGCCTGTACGCTAACAAGAATTAAGCTTCGCTGTTTTTGTTTAACGCAGTAACGGCATAGAAAAACAGTACCAATGACGCAATACAAATAAGCGGCAGGAAAAACTCGCCAAAGATTGCCGCACTAGCCAGGAAAACAACAAGAGAAACTGCGCAGGTAATTCCGATGAGTACTAAAAGAATGACTAACAGGTATCTTAGAAACATAGGATGGTTTTAAAAAAATGAGTGATTAAGAGGTTCAGCCTTTTTATAAAACCAAAAATGTGCCAAGTTGGTTGGGAAGGAATAAAATATTTTAAAAAATGTTAATATTATCTAATATGCCAGGAGATTTGTTATTTGATTGGCAAAACTTTCCAGCTCTTTAGCGGTATGGCTAGTTTTTACCATGGATAATATCAGGTTACAATGTATCAAGGGCATAAGTAGAAAAAATTCTATTAATAAAACAAGCCATTATTACACGACGGTATTTTTTCAGTAAGTAACTTTGCTATCGCTAACAGGATAATGTTTCATTATTCGTTATTTAATATCCTCTATAAAGCCGTTGCTTTTCTTTGAAATCATCTTAACCACCCGTATCGTGTAAGCATTTAATAATGCTTACGCGATATTTCTTTTATATACACTTACAGGCAATGAAATTAACCTGGAATTGATATAGCTATAGTGCAGCCTTTGCCCGGGCTGCTTTTTATATTTATTTCCCCGTTGTACGAGCTGATCCGGTGGATCATATTGGAAATACCAATTCCTTTCCGTTTGGCATTTACATCAAAACCTACTCCATCATCTTTTGTAATAATCTCAAGTGCTTTATTGTTTTCTATTATAGAGATGTTTACATTTTTTGCCTGGGCATACTTCGCAATATTATTAATTTGCTCCTGTATTATTCGATAAATGTTTAGCTTAAGGTCATCGTCTAAAACGAGAGAAGTAACAGAGTAGGTAAAACCGCTTTTTATAGATGTGCTTTTACTAAATGTTTCTAAAAGGTCTTTCACCATCTGGTTGAGGTCAACGTTCTTTGGTGGCGTTGATAACCGGTGGCAAAGTGAGCGAATCTCTGCGATGGTACTATCAATTAATTCCGACGGATATTTTAGTAAATCTTTAAGCTCAGGCTTATCCTGCCCAATCATACCGAGGTACAATTTTGTGCCCGCCAGTATTTGATTAACGTTATCATGAAGCTCTTCGCTCAGGTGATTCCTTTCATTTTCCTGTGCAGTCATCATGGCCCGTGTTACCCGTTTCTGCTCTTCTACTTTTTGCTTCACCAGCTCCTGCTCAATTAACTTTTTCTCTGTTATATCTTTATTAATGGCAACATACTGAACAGGCTTTCCTTTTTTATCCACGAAGGGAACAATGGTGGCATCTACCCAATATATTTCTCCATCTTTTGCTTTATTGCGCACCTCGTTTCTCCATATTTTACCAGCCGAGATAGTGTCCCATAAATTTTTAATAAAACTCTTTTCGTGAAAAGATGAACTTACCACCTGGTGATTTTTGCCCCGCAATTCTTCCGCGCTGTATTTTGATATGTTGCAGAAATTGTTATTTACATAAGTGATACTCCCTGTATTGTCGGTGATGGAGACAATGGAAGATTCGTCCAAAGCAATTTTATAATCAGAAAGCTCCTTTAGTGTGGCTTCCAATGCCCTGGCGCTTTTCTTTTGCTCGGTAATGTTTAAATGCATTACTACCACGCCTCCTTTCTCCTTCTCAAGCGGTGTAACTATCATCCTGAACCACCGTTCTTCGGTGGTTGAATGGCACGGGTAATCATATTCAAAACTGCTGGTATGGTTATTTAATACACTCTTTATTCCCGCCGATACATTTTTTCCATCTTTGGCTTCCAACCCGGTGGCAGCGGCGGATATTTTTATGTAGTTATCTCCAATGCAATAATTACTACCCGTAAATCCATTTTTATCCGCAAAGTTTCTCCAGGAGTCATTCACATCTATTATAATTCCGTGTTTATCTAATAAGGCTATATTGGCGGGTAAAGTGTTAAGAATGGTGGACATTCTTTCGGCAAATACTTTCTTTTCTGCAAAGCTCTCCTTTGCCAGCTCTTCAGCTTTTCTTCTTTGGGTAATATCGCGGGAAAAACAAGCCGTGCCCACTATTTCGTTACTATTATTACGAATAGGATAAAACGACATCTCCGACCATCCTTTATGATGATTCTCAATTTCAGTAAAGCTTTCACCTTTAAAGGCACGTTCATAATATTCTTTAAACCGCTCCGGTTGCCCGGGCTCTAAATAGGTTTTTAAAATACTGGCTCCCATGCTCATGGGCTTACCCGAAGGCCTTTTAACGTAAGTGGCAAATGAATTATTAAAGGTGATGACTTTAAAGCCTCTGTCCACGCTCCAGATAAAGTCTTCTGTATTGTTTATAAGTGCAGCAAGGTTATTCCTGTCAAACTCTCTTTCCAGCTCAATCTTTTTATATTCAGTTATATCCCGCCCGTTAATACAAATTCCCTCCACTTTTCCATGGGTGATAACAGGAATAATGGAAAACTCAATCCATTTAATGTCGCCGTCTTCGAAATTAAAGGACCGTTCATACTGAATTTTTTCACCAGCCAGCACCCTCAACATATTTGCAGAGGGCTGGCGAAAAGAATACAATCGCTTTAGGCCGCACAGTTCCTTAGGCTACAGGCCGCCGGCCCCAGAGGCTCCTGAGCTTGAAAAATTCACTTAAGAGCTGGCACATTGATCGGGAACAGGTCAACCATAATAACAAGCAAAAGGCCTCATTCTTGAGCTCAATTGTCAAAACAGCAAAGAGATCTCGAATTAACCCTATTTTTCGAGGAGGTCAGATGCTAGCAAGAATCAAGTGCATCTCATTTTTCCTTCTAATAGCTTCCTTTTCTGCAATCTTTGGTTATCAGAAAGAAACTCCCGCAGTAAGAGCTGATATTGCCTTATTGAATGGAAATGTCGTCACTATGAATAAGAAGTACCCTCAAGCACAAGCCGTGGCCATAAGAGGAAACACCATTATCAAGGTGGGTACCAACAAAGAAGTTGGGCCTTTTATCGGAGATAAGACAAAAGTCATCGACCTCGAAGGGAAGTCAGTTATACCAGGCTTAATCGATGCGCATATTCATCCCTTTGGTGTTGGCAGGGCTCTGGCTCGGACAGATCTTGATTTGAGAGGGCTCACTAAAGAGCAAATCCTGGATAAAGTGGCTCAGAGAGTTAAAGAAACAAAGAAAGGAGCGTGGATTACGGGAGAGGGATGGGATCAAGGCTTTTGGAAGGGAAAAGAATTCCCTACGAAATATGAATTGGATCTAGTAGCGCCGGATAATCCAGTGGCATTAAGTCGAATAGATGGCCATTCAAGCTGGTATAACAGCCAGGTTTTACAGTTGTCCAATATTGATAAGGAGACCACGGATCCAGAAGGGGGCCGAATATTGCGAGATGCCCATGGCGAGCCCACAGGCATGCTGATAGATGAAGCTCAAGGCCTTATTAAAAGAGAGAGTCATAACGAAGGGCCAGAGGACAAAGAGGCTCAAATCAAGCTGGCCATGGAGCAGTTCAGAAAGTGGGGGCTTACTGGAATCCATGATGCCGGCGCCGATCAGGAGTCTTTGCGGGTCTATGAAAAACTTAAGCAAAAGGGCGAGCTCACGGTTAGGGTCTACGCTATGATCAGTGCAGGCAGTGATGCTTTTCCGGAGTATCTGAGCAAAGGTCCGCGAGCTGATAATTTTTTAGCAGTGAGAAGCGTTAAAATGCTTATTGATGGGGCCTTGGGTTCTCGAGGAGCATTGCTATTCGAGCCCTATTCCGATTTGCCCGACACATCCGGCCTGCAGATGATGAAAGAAGAAGAAGCGTATTCCATAATAAAGATATCCTTAGAAAAGGGATTTCAGGTCTGCACTCATGCCATCGGAGATAAGGCTATCCACATTATGCTTAACCTTTATCAGAGAGCTCTCAAAGAAAACCCAGTTGAGAATCATCGTTTCAGGATTGAACATGCATCCGTAATCCAGAAAGAAGATTTGCCCAGATTCAAAGAGCTGAATGTGATACCTTCCATGCAGCCCGTATTTGTTGGAGAGTATGGGCGTTGGTCTGAAGATCGGTTGGGACCAGAGAGAGTAAAAAGTGTTCTTCCTTTTAGGCAGTTGCTGGATGCTGGGGTAATAATAGCCGGAGGAACAGATTACACGGCTTCTGATAGCGGCAATCCCATGGTCAATTTTTATTGCGCAGTAGCCAGGAAAAGCCCCTATGGCATGCCCAAGGAATTTTACGGGAAGGAGAAAGTCACAAGGGAAGAGGCTTTGCGGATGTCAACCATTGATGCTGCATATGCCGCCTTTGAAGAGAATATTAAAGGGAGTATCGAAGCCGGCAAGCTGGCTGATATCGTTGTGCTTAATCAGGATCTAATGAAAATAGATGAGGAGCAGATCCTCAAAACCGAAGTTTTAATGACAATCTTGGATGGAAGGATTATATACAGCAGATAACGATAGCTCTCTTCTTTAGTGATGACCTGCCCCTTATAAACCTTTCCCGCATAATGATAAAACTCGGGTGAGGTGAGAATTCCCCCGCCCCTCTCCCGTCCCTCTATGTGAGGCCTGGTCCGCCCTCAGGCGTCCCGCAGATCCGGGGAGCTCCGGCGGCGCCGAGTATCTATTGTAAATAACTCATCCAATAGAAGCGGTCAAGGTCACGGAAGGGTGTAGTCAAGAATTTGATGACCTCACTGTTGATCAATTCCGGTTGTTCGGCAGGTACAAAATGTGAAGCACCCGGGACAATAAACAACTGTGAATGAGGCAGGCTCGTAAACAACGAAATTGTCTGGGCAAGATTGATTGCGTCACGGTCCCCGACAACAACCAGAACCGGAACTCTGATCTGCTTGAGCTGTTCCTCTGTAAAATTTGGATACTTCTCCATTAGATCGGCAAGTTTCTTTCTTACGACCGGAGAGAGCTTATCCAATCCCTCCTTGTATTTCTTCAATAAGGGCGCGGTTTTCAAGAGCCTGGGATCGTTTGCTTCCATCGCGATACTATCAGGCGGAGCCATCCAGTTCTCATGCGTGTAATTCGCGCCGAAAGTGACCAGCTTTTTTACCTTTTGAGGTTGGGCCAAGGCTAATTCTAGGCCGACGTTTCCACCATCACTCCAGCCCACAACATGAACGCTGCCAAGGTTCAGTTTATCAATCAGTGCGCTCATGTCTGAAGCCATGAGTGCATACGTGATCTCTTTATCAGAGTCTGTCGATTTGCCTTGTGCCCGGCTGTCAACGGCGATAACTTTGAAATGTTTAGACAATTCTGGAATCTGATACAAAAAATTTTCAATCGATCCGCTATTACCATGCAATAAGAGTAGGGGCTCGCCTGCTCCGTAGATTTCGAAGTACACTTTTATGTCGTTCACATTGACATAATTTCCCACTTGTTTGTTTGATCCATAATTGATCTGGCTTTGCGCAGCAGTGGCGAAAAGCAGCAGTAGCAAGATTGTCCCAAAACTGATTCTGGTTTTCATGGCCTCACCTCTTATAGCTTGGATGTATATGTCAAGGGGATAAGAATTTCATTTTTCAGAGCGAGCTGAATTCCCGCCCTTGGCGCTGAATCCCCTATCAAAACCATATCGGAACTATATCGCCGACCGCGCGGCGATGTCAATCAACTCCTACGAAAGCCAATCTACGCACTCGGGCGCCGCCCTGCGCCGGACCATCTCCACACGCGTGGGGAGAACGCCCACTGGCTTCCCCAAAGTGCTGGGGATGGAAAAACAGGCACTCCGCGGACCATCGGGGGGTGTTGAAAGCTGTTATGGATACGGGTAGCTTGGTTATGCCAAAAAGATATTGCGCGTTTGAGAGCGGGTTATTATGCGTGAAGGCTAGCGCTGGGGGGGATGGGTGTCAGCGTAATCCGGCCTTCCGGCTAGGGTCGGCCAATCTCTTAACTCAGAATCCGATGGCCGATTTTTTGCCATATTATAACGGAAAATTGCGGAATCTGATGGACTTTAATGGAATGGCGGGATGGACCCAGATCTTCGCTAAGTGATTGATTTTAAAGCCAAATCTGGGGGAAAAAGGAGAGTAGCCCTGGGGGGACTCGAACCCCCGACACACGGATTAGGAATCCGAAAAATGGGGACCCTCGTTTCCCCTGGAAAGTCCTGTTTTCCCCTGATTTTTCAACGTTTTTCTTTAAGCACCATTTAGCAGAGTTAGGCGAGCTTTAGCAAAATCTGTGACGCCGGCGTGACACGGGGAGAAGTCTCCCTATTCACCCGAGGAGTCGTGCTGACCTTCGAATTGACACAATATTTTTACGGTGCTATAAGTTAATCAGCAAGAGATTGGGGGAAGTCGAAGGCAATCTTTACGGAACATCTCTCTTTGCCGTCCCCTTGTCTCTGAATCGATTCCAAAGGAGGGGTTTCATGAAACGCATTGCTATTCCAGTCTGCGTGGTTGTCTTGGTATTTGCAGTCGGCATCTTGGCAAAGACATCGGCAAAGTCCGTGGACCTCGAAGCCGCCAAAGTGGCCGTCAATTCAGTTCTCGACCAGTGGATTCAAGCCTTTGAGACCGAAAACATGGAACTTTTTTCCAAGCTTGTCGCTCATGACCCGGACATGGTTTCTTTTGGCACTGACGCGGCAGAGAGATGTGTCGGCTATCAATCCCTCGAGAACTCGATGAAAAGGCTCTTCGAGTCCGCCGAAGAAAGCAAGGCGACATCCAGAGACCGCGTCATCAAGGTTCACAAATCGGGCGAAGTGGCGTGGTTTTCCGAAATATGGGACCAAAAGGGAAAAGCCCAGGGCCAACCGTATGCCATGGAGGGAAGTCGACTTACAGGAGTATTGGAGAAGCGAAACGGAAATTGGGTCATTGTCCAAATACATGCTTCTGTCCCGGTATCCGGCCAAGCCATAAAGTATTAACCGTTCCTTCGACCTGACCGGCTTCCCGGAGTTATAAGTTAATCAGCAAGAGCTTGGGGGAGGTCGAAGGCAACCTTCAGGGAACATCTCTCTTTGCCGTCCCCGAGTCTCTAAATCGCTTTAATGGGAGGGGAAAATGAAGAAGTTTCTTTGTATCGTCCCATTAGTCCTTATGTTTTGTTTCAGCATTGCCTGTAAGGACAAGGCGGCGATGGCAGACCTGCAGAAGTTTAGAGCCCAGGCTAAGCTTGAGGACCAGAACATTGAGCTAATTAGGAAAGTCTTGGGCGAAATCAGCAGTAGGAATGCCGCGGTCTTCGATAAGCTGTATGCCCCTGACTATAAATATTACTTCCCATCGCGGGCTCAAACCCCTTTCTCCCGCGAGGAAGAGGCCGCACAGGTTAAAGTGTTTTTTAGCGCTTTCCCTGACCTCTCGAACAAGGTTGTGGACATATTCGCAGTCAAGGACTGGGTCATCGCGAGGGTTATCGTAAGCGGCACCCATCAGGCTGAATTGGAAGGAATCCCTGCCTCGGGGAAAAAAATCGAGCTAAGCGCCATCATAATCTTCCGTCTTAAGGACGGCAAGGTTGTTGAAGCTTTTGAGGAAGGTGATTTTCTAGGTTTGTATCAACAGCTCGGCATGGAGCTGAAGCCGGTAGAGGCAAAGAAAAAATAGGGAGGGGGGTTATGAAACGCATTGCTATTGCAGTCTGCGTGGTTGTCTTGGTTATGGCAGTCGCCGCCTGGGCACAGGCGCCGGTTCAACCAAAGAGCGGGACCGTGGAAGAGGAGTTGATAAAGCTGGAGAAGGAATGGGCCGACGCCCTGGTCAAGCACGACTTGGCATTCCTTGACACAATTTTGGCGGATGATTATATGTCAACGGACTCCGAAGGGACTGTGGGGAATAAAGCCCAAGAAATTGCGACCCTAAAATCTGGCGATTACGTGCTCGTATCTACAGTGCTAGATAATATCAAGGTCCACGTTTATGGAGACGCGGCAGTGTATTTTGGCCGGAGTACTGACAAAGCACAGCTCAAAGGCAAGGATATCAGTGGTCAGTATCAATGGACGGATACGTGGGTTAAACGGGACGGCCGTTGGCGGTGCGTGGCCTCGCACGGTTCGAGAATTGCTCAGGAGTAATCCAAGGCCCCCTCCGGCATCCCGGCGACTGAAGGGTTTTGTCCTATTGGCCAGAGGAGAACCTGGCTGATTTTCAGGTCTTTGATGTTATCTGTTGAACCATAGGCAGCTTAATAGGAGCGGGAAAATGAATTTTAAAAAACCGGGCCAATTAACTTGGATACTCTTGGCTATCCTATTTATCGCTGTTCTGATATATCGCCTTCTTAAATAAAAAAGGCGTCCCACAGATCCGGGGAGTCCGGCGCCGCCGGCTCGCCTGTCCTCACTCTCGGCCCAGCTCTTATTTATATTAATGTCGCCGATGTCCTGACCCCATACATCATGGTCGTATCCACACCCTCTTGACATTTGTCGCTCACGGCTTATATTTAGGGCAGAGGGGGCTTTTTTAGCAAGAACGTTGATCGTGGGCATAGTGCCCGACAAGAGGAAGCGGTCTGTGCCCGTTAATTCTGCAAAAGGAGGGTAAAGATGAAGGGAATGCGAATTGTACTGGTGGCAGGGGCGTGCCTCTTGATGGCTTCAGTCGCCCTGTTTGGCTCCGTGGGAGCTCCCAAGGTCGCCGACCCGGGCCAGATCGGCCCCTACGCCGTCGGTCACACATCGGTCATGTTGCACGACCCGAGCCGACCGTGTGACCTCGGAGACCGGCCCATTCCGGTCGAGGTGTTCTACCCGGTGGACCCGGCCGCCATCACGGCCGCAACACCTAAGGCCGTCTATCCGCTCGATCCGATCAACGGAGTCTGGCCTCTGACCTATTCCGGAGATTGGGAAGCATACGGGATCGATCCGGCTTTTGAAGAGCCACTAGCGTCGGTAAAGAAGCCGTTTCCATTGGTCGTCTTTTCGCCGGGGTGGGGCGGCCCGATCTGGGTGCATCTCTACCAGGGAACGCGGCTGGCCAGCCACGGCTTCGTCGTGGCCGTCATGTATCATTACGGCGATGCCTGGTTCGCCAATGAACAATTCGACCACATCGCCATCGCCTGCCTCAACCGGCCCCGGGATGTCTCTTTTGTCCTGACCGATCTATTGGCCAGGAACGCCAATCCGGGCGGACTCTTAAGCGGCCTCATCAATCCGAATTTGGTCGCTGCCTCTGGCTGGTCTCTGGGGGGGTTCGCTTCGATGGCCTTGGCCGCAGGCGTGGACAATATCGGCTATAATATGGAAACGGAAGTCGATCCCGTGCTTGATGGGCCGCCTCCTCCGGAAAGCTACTATTCGATACCCGCCGACCCCAGGATCAAGGCCATCGTGCCGCTCGACGGCTCGAACCAGTGCATGCAATTCTATGAACTGGCGCGTGTTACTGTGCCGGCGATGGGGATTGGCGAGGAATGGTCCATGATGCTGGATTGGGGCGATCCCTGGACCTCCTGGCAGGCACGCCAGCACGCGGCTTTTCAGGGACATCCCAATTACAGGGGCGATGTCGCAGGCGCCTGGCATCAGTCTTTCTCGAACCTTTGCGAAGCAGTCCAGCTATTCCACGAAAAAGGACTTCTGAACGATACGGGGCTCGACTGGGTCTGCGAAGCTCCAGCCCCCAATTCCGTGGTGCTTCCGTTGTCGGCGAAGTACATGATCGCTTTCCTCAAGACGAACCTTTGCCACGAACAGGGATATCAGAACATGCTAACCCCGGGTTACGTCCTCAAGAAAGAACCCGGGTTCGAGTTCTTCGTCACGGAGAAGAGGAACCCGAACGCCATCGACGACAAGTGGCCGGGCTACTTCATATATTTCCCGCACCAGCCGGGAAGCGATCAGGCTAAGCAGGCTAAGGCTGAAAAAAACCCTAAAGCGGTCATGGGGATTCCGCACATAGGATTGAAGAAGAGGTAACGGGCTAGACAACGCCGAATCCTCGTGGCTTAGATTCGTTCAGACGGGCTCGAAGTCGTCGGCCTGATCGGCGGCATTGAGGCGCGCGTCAGCAGAAGAGAAGCGGAGGTCGAGGACTCCGGCAGCTCGGAGCGTGGGAGTATACCTACAACTACGTCCGGCCCCACGAAACACTGGACTATCTGACCCCTAACGAATATTATCGCCGATGGAAGAAAATCTAAAAGTCCCAGGTGTAACGAATGTTGTGACCCCATTCACTAAATGGCTCTCGGGATTACAGGCCTCCAACGCCAGAGCTTAGAACTTTCACTTTACAGGTGATACACTAAGCGTGGTCTGGTCACAGCCCATATCTACTTGATCACGCCCAATTGCTTCATAAACGCCAAATTGTCGGAGTAGGTCCTGTCTTCGGCAATCAACCCGTCTGGTGAGATTTTAGCGATGAACACAGCCTTGATACTAACCTTATTGCCCGTGGGCGCCACTTCGCCTTCCGGTGTGGCCAGGGGACCCGTGAATGTTCCGCTTCCCACGCCTTCAAAGACGATCGTGTCGCTGGAGAATGCGACCACAGAAAAATCGACCTTAAAGTCCGGGAAGGCCTTAAAAAACCCTTTATAATATTCTAAAAGGGCCTCACGGCCGTGCATTGGCGACGACAAGTCCGCTTGGATCATGACGGCGTCCGGCGCATAGAGGTTGGCGACGGCTACGGGATCCAAGGATTTCATCGTCTTGATGATCTTGTCCGCGATCTTCTTCATGTCTAGCTTCGGCTTTTGCGCGTAGCCCTGAGTGAACACCATGAGCAGAAAAATCGCGGCCAAGCACACAACGGAAAATTTGGTCTTCATGGGAATCCCTCCATTAAAATAATAGGAAAAAACGCACTTACGGAGGAATGCATCTTTTCCGCTTTGGCAACCTGAACTAACCCCTATCGCAATGCAGCATAATAATCTGCCTGGGGAGAATAATTGTCAAGGAAAGATTCCCCTTCGGGCGCGGGCATCGAGTCAGCCCTCACGCTCCCGCCGGATCGCCGGCCGGCTCGAGACCAATCGCCTCAAGTGAGAATTTACCCGTCCCTCTTCCGTCCCTCTAAGTGAGGCCTGGTCCGCCCTCGGGCGTCCCGCAGATCCGGGAGGACGGTTTCGGCCACCGGTCAGAATTGACTATAAAAATGAAATGAGTGATAGTATGCAGAGGGGGTCCGCGCGGCAGGAACGTAAGGCCAATCATGAACATAAAGGGATTTACTGCTTCCGATTTCCCCGGCATTGATGAGGCCAAGTTCAACGAATGGAAAGCGCTCAAAATCAAGAGGAACCGTGAACAGAGAATTGTCTTTTGTATTGGGGTTGGAATATTGCTCATCTTGCTCATCTTGAGCCTCCTGACTGCTAAGCCCATATTCCTGTTGATATTCCTGATTTCTCTTTATAATTGAGGACGGTTTACGTAATTTATCGCAGAAGATACAAGCACTTGCGCCAACTTGGGAAGGAACTCAAGATGTCCGACCGGTTGCGGGCAAAGAAAAAGGGCCAAGCGTTTACCGGGTAGACGACGAGCCGTTCCCTCCGGTGTCATCCTCCCTCCCCGCTGACCGCGGCTCGGGGTTATGAACGCTCTCAGAGGCCCGTGGCGGGGCGTTATCCCCTTCCCCTCGGCAGGCCTCGCCTTCGCACGGCCTATTTCGGCCGCAGTGAGACGGCGAGCAGGTCGGTCTGATTGAAGAGCTGGGTGTTCGGCGTGTACTCCAGAGAGTCATTGGCAAGCTGGGCCAGGATTGCCCGCAAGGTCTCGGACCTCGGGTATAGAGTTTTGGTATCGCGTACTTTTGGGCGACCTATACCGCATCGTCGGTCCGCAGGCGGGAGACGCGGAGGGGCCAAGCAAGCGTCCGCAGCGACGAGCGCAACCCACTCCACCTCTGCCGAGGGGAGGATCTGAGTGCATTCACCCTAACGTTCGAGCAGAATCCGATGGACGATTTCTTGCCATATTATAAAGGAAAATAGCGGAATTTAAGGGACTTTGAAGGAATGAGCAGGTGGACGACGATCTTCGCTAAATGATTGATTTTAAGGCTATATAAGGGGGGAGAAAGGAGAGTAGCCCTGGGGGGACTCGAACCCCCGACACACGGATTAGAAGTCTCCTCTGGCAGAATATATGACTCTGGCGGGGACGGTATCGGCCTCAGCCCTTGGGCTTCATCAGTTGTTGAAAGGGCGGAAAGTCTTGGAGCGATTCGAAATCCTTTGGGGAGAAATAAAGGTTTTGATAATCGCACCCTTGTTTTATCGCCTCCTGGAGTAAATTCACAGCGCCTTCTTTATCCCCAAGGAGAGCAGCAATCCGTGCCCGCCAATAAGTGGGAATTCCAAAAAGATAGGGAGTTTTATTGTCTTTCAACTCTTGGGAAATTTTGAGCGCTCTTTCCCGATTCCCCTTCCGGGCGGCGATTGAACCGAGTAATCCGTAAGAACCAATACCGTAATAAGGGTCGTCGGGTAACTCGCTATGCAAGCCCTCGAACAGGGTCTCGGCCTCATCCCATTTATCCAGGGTATAAAACGCCCCGGCCAATGCAGAGCGGTTGGCGACTTTGGCTTTTTCTTTCTGGGGACGGCTCTCGAACCATTGAACGGCCTGGTTCAGAATTGGAATCGCGGCCTCTTTATGCCCATGGGCCCTCAATTCACTACCGATATCGCGCATAATTGAGCCCGGCGAATATTCGCTCTGGGGAGGCAACGTCTTGCTTTCCTCGATGAGCTTCTGAACGTCGTTGACCCGCCCCTGAGCTGCGAGGGCACGCGCTTCAAAACTTAACAAATTCAGAAGCTGCGGATATGCCTTTCGAACTCGGCGCGCTATTTTCAATTCCTGTTTGTGGTTCCCGAGCCGGTGGTAGGCTATCATCAATAGAGACCCTGTTGAACCTTTATCTTCCTTCCCCAGACGTTCATCAAATAGATTTATCTTGCTCAGAGAATCTGCAGTTTCTTGAGGATAATTAATGGGAAGAGCAGTCGCGGCTGCATCAACGGACTTCATTAGGCTGGTAGGATATAGCGCGGCAATCTGCCCGGCTGCCCAATGCACTTCCTCTAGGTCCCCATGAAAATACGCTTGAAACATATCAAGTAAATAACGCCCATAGGCAGAAAGAGATTCCCTCGCCTTCTCGATTTCGGCAAGAAGCTCCTGCCCCTTGGCATATTGCCCTAGAGTCCAATACGTCATGGCCTCTTGCAGCAAAGCCTCCTTGAAATCGGGATCCAGCGTGACGGACCGATGGTAGGAAGCGATAGCTCTGGGGTAATCAGCCCGCTGGTCAGCTCTGAGTCCATCGAGATATTCGATGTACGCATCATATCTTGGAGGTTTTCCAATAAGTACTAAGTCCTCCTTTAAGCTGGGATCAAAGATCATGGCCAAGCCGCCCAACAGCTTCGAGCGCAAGGTCTCAAGCGCCTGGGACGGCTCCCGGACAGGTCCGCTTACCGGCTCCAAATCGAGCAAATTCTTGTTATCCGCAATGTCCGTGATCTTGGCGTGAAACCGGATCAACTCTCCATGGAGATAATACGTTCCGGAAACGATCTTCCCCGCTTTGGTTTCTTCAGCAAGAAGACGAAGTCCATCTTTAGCCTTGGCTCGGTCGGGAATGGTCTCGGCCGGGGGCAAGGGAGCGACTGAGAAAAGGCCGGCCTGGGAGAGGGCCTGGGTTATCATATCGGCGGCCAGCCGGCCGATCGGGTCAAGTTTGGAGTCCCCCGTCTCGTTCTCAAAGACGGCCACAGCGATCGTGTTCTTCCATTTGGCAACAGGGAACGTCTCTGGCTCGGGGCCTTTCAGGTGGAAGAGGAGATTGATATCCAATACCAGAGTGATTAGGAGAACCAGGGGTATCAAGATGAGCTCCGGCTTGAATTTCCTGGGTTTCTCCCGACCAAGAAACCAGCGCCAGGTCAGGGTGCCGAGGAGGGTGCCAAGGATCGTGACGAAGGTGATGTCGATGGTTTTCTCGGGAAAATGATAATGGTCCACTAGGATCCAGTGGACGAATTCAAGTAGAAGCCATCCGCCGCCGATAAATGCCGCCAGCGTTTCAATGATCCGACGCTTTCTGAACTTAGCGAAAAGGGCCCTGAATCCGGATTCCTCGATCTGCGCATGCTTATCGGCGATCTGTGGAGGTGTTATCCCGTCGCCTTCTGGCATTCCCGATCCCCCTTTTGTTCTCAGGAACCAAAAGCTTCAGGCGTTGCCTAAACTATAACTTAATCCACGCTTTATTTCAATTGTCCGAGCCTAGGTTCGGAAGTCCCCTCCTCTACCCTCCTGGACAGATGGGGAAAACCTGATTTCCAGAGGAAATACATTGTTCTCTCGGGGATTGCTCATTTTTCATGAGTTGGAGGTGCACTTCGCCCACTTGCAATAGTCTGGCCTATTTTAATACACTTACCTCAAGCTTTCTTCGGGAGGATGATGACCATGGAGAATAATGTTTCAATCCGTTGGGGTTGGCTCAAGGCCATGTATATCTATACCCTTATCGGAGCTGGTGGATTCGGATTTGCGGTGCTCTTTTTCCCAAGTGCCGTCCAATCCGTCTTTGGCTTTCCCGTCCAAGACCCGGCCGTTTTCAAACTCTACGGGAGCGTTTCACTTGCAGCTGGGCTGATGGCGCTTCCTGCTCTTCGCTCTCCCCTGAAGTTCGTTTCTCTGCTGTTCTTCCAGCTGGTTTACAAGCCGATCTGGCTGGTTGTAGTGGGCATTCCTCTTTTTCTCGGAGGACAATGTCCCTTGTATATTGCGGTTATCTCCGCTATCTTTCTAACCTATATCATTGGGGACCTAATCGCCATCCCGTTTCCCTACTTATTCTCGAAGAAGTAGACCGCCTTTCCAGACTTTCTATTTATTTCCGCCTGCCCCGGGGTCGCGGGTCACACGGGCACGGGTTAGATCCCCGGTTCCATTAGCACACGGGGTTCCCTCCATCATTCGCTTCTTCACCTCCTCCCGCTAGTTCTCCTCGGACTCGAGGATGTGAAAGATGAACAGGAATTTCTGAGAGTCCCTACGGTATATGGCCCGCCAGGCTTTCGTTTTTCTTTCGTCTTTGACGGCATAAAGCCGTCCAAAACGGTTGAAAAGGATTAGCCCCGATTTATCAACCTTGGGGCCTTTATATGGGGAGAATAAGAGTAGCCCTGGGGGGACTCGAACCCCCGACACACGGATTAGGAATCCGTTGCTCTATCCATACTGAGCTACAGGGCTGGCTCGATTCGATGCGTCAACTATAGCCGAATCCCCCCCGGTTTTCAAGGGAAACGGACGGAGGCCTGTGACTGTTCCGGACAGGCTTGCGGGTTCGCGCCGGATCGCTTTTGCGGGGGCAAAGAGCCCTCGGCGACACAAGGACAGGTCGGTCGGGGCGAGCGAGCCGTTCGCGCGCCCGCAGCGTCGACTCTCCCCTCCTTGGTCGTTTCGGTGGGCAAGGCCCCCTGCGTCAGTTGCCCGTATTCTTCTTGTACTTCTTGATGGCCTCGTCGATCTGGGCCTTGTATTTAGCGACTAGGGCCAGGTCCGCCGCGTTCAGGCCGGAGGTGTCGTCGGGTTTGTTGAATTCCTCGATCGACGTCTTCGAGCTCTTGATCTGCTCCTCGTAGATCGCCCGCATCTCGGCGTTCAGGTCGGGATTCTTCAATTGCTCCTCGGCGGACTTGATGGAATCTTCCATCCCTTTGACCATGTCCTTCTTCATCTTCTCGCCGGCGATCGTCATGTCGCCCACCATGATCCGCCCCCAGACGGCCATGTAATCCCCAAAGTCGGCGAAACCGTATTTGTGGGCGAAGCCGTTGTATTCCTGGGTCCTCTTCTCGATATCCGACATATTCATCATCTGGCCGCCCTTGAAGAGGACCTCGAAGGGGTTCACCTCCTCCTGCAGGGATTCGATGAACTTGGTCATCTTCTCGTCGCGTCAGATAGGGTTTCGCATAGTCGTTCTGGGCGCTCGCGTTCGACGGGACGACCGCCCCGGCGGCCTCCTGGGCCGCCTCCTTGGCCGCGGAGAACGCCTTTTCCGCCCCGCTCTTCTTGCCGCAGGCGATCGACATGACCAGGGCCAAGACCGCCAACGCCGAACAGAACGCCTCTTCCGGAGATCCGAATTCTCAAGCGCACCCGACACCTCCTGTCAAACTAGCTTCAGGGACCGATTATACCCATCCCCGGGAAAAAAGACAGGGCTATTTCTTGAACAGCCCGACCAGCTTCCTGAGGTATTCGAGCACGGTCTTCTTGTTGCTTCCCGCCTCGAGATCGACGGCCGACAATTCTTTGATCTTCCGAAGCGACTCGAGGTTGTTCCGGTTCCTCAGGCTGACGATCTCGGCCACGGCGTCGGCCAGGCCGGGATTGCGGGCGAGGAGCTCGACGAACGCCGCGGCGTCGATCTCGAGCAGCTCGGATTCCTCATCGACGGTGACCGTCGCCGTCCGGGGCATCCCGGTGAAGAGGGACATTTCCCCGACGATGCCACCCGGGCCGGTGTGGAACTCGGAGGAGAATGAGCGGCCGTCTTCTTCGGTCGTGATCCGCCCCTTGACCCTGCCCCGGGCGATGACGTAGCAAGCGTCGCCCTTCTCCCCCTGCCGAAAGAGAGTCTCTTCCGGCGTGAAAACGACGCGGCGGACGAGGGCCGCGAGCTCCCGGGCTTCGGCGTCCGTCAGGAGACTCTGGCCCGCCTTGTCCCCTTCCTGATGCCTCAGGAACGAAGAGTTGAGGAGGTCGACGAGATTGCGCTCGACGGCCTTCCCCGCCGCCTCCTCCGCCCCACCCTTGTCCACGGTCTCCAGGACCCGGGTTAGCTGGCCCGAAACGGGCATCGGGATGGCGATGCCCAGCCTTTTGAACTTGTACCAGACGCGGCGCCCGACCTCGGTCGTGATGGAGAATTTCCGTCTGATAATCCTGGATCCAGAACTTGAGCAGATAGGAGACGCCGAGGTCATCATAGCCGAGGATGTAGGCCAGCGGCGCCGGGGAGGCGATCACTTCGGTCACCTCACGGGCCGAGGCCGTGAGCGTCGCGAGGACGAGGGCCGGGGCCGCCTCATAGCCGACCTTGAGCGGGCAGGGTGATCGCCGCCTTGTTGTCGGGCTGGGAGAAGTTCGTGAGGGTCGCCGAGGCCACGGCGTTGTTGGGCAGGACGATCATGTTCGAGGCCCTGTCCAGGATGCGCGTCTCGCGCCAGTTGGTCTCCATGACGATCCCCTCGGTCTCGCCGATCTTCACCCAGTCGCCCCGGCTGAAGGACCGGGTGAAATGGAGGGCGAGCCCGGCCAGGATGTTGCTGAGGACGCCCTGCAGGGCGAGGCCCAGGACGGCGGTCAAGATGGCGGACGTGGCCAGGAAGGGCGTGATGTTGATGTCGAGGATCCCCTTGAGGATCATGAACACGAGCGCCAGGTAGATGACGGCCAGGATGAAGCCGTGGAGGACGCCGGGCACCGGGTACCGCGCCTTTCGCCGCTTGAACCAGGCCTGGAGAGAAACGTCGACGAGGCAGATGAGCAGGACGACCGCGAAGAAGACGAGCCCGGCATGAACGAAATCAAAGAACCGGGGCCTCACGGGGATGAGCCGCCGCGCCGCCCGCGTGGTCAAGGCGAGGGCGACGAGGATGAACGACGCGGGCAGGAGGAGCCGCGTCAGGAGCGGACGCCCCCTGAATAGCCGCCGGGCGGCGCCGTAGAGGAGCACCGCGAGGCCAAGGGCGGCGAACCCGACGGCGATCTCGACATACAGAGTCCAGTTCGACAGAGTTGCGTCGGGCATGGCGCCCCTCCTTAAACGAACAGCCGCAGGCCCTGCCGGGCGGCGGACGTCCTTCGGAAATGTTCTCTGGCCGACGCGGCCAGCCCGTCGACGAGGTCGTCCCCGTGGTCGGGGTTCAGGTGCGAGAGCAGAAGGTCGGCCGCGCCCGCGGCCGCGGCCAGCCGGGCCCCCTCGAGCCAGGTCGAGTGGCCCCAGCCCCGCTTCCCGTTCGCGTATTCGTCCGGAGTGAACGTCGCGTCGCAGACGAGGTGGGACGCGCCCGCCGCGAACTCGGCCAGGTCGTCGTCGATGCCGTCCTCGGGATGTTCGGTGTCCGTGGCGAAGACGACGCTCTTCCCGCCCTCCTCGAACCTGTAGGCGAGGCCCCCCTGCGGATGACGGAGCCTGTGATGGGTGACCTTGACCCCGCCGAGGACGAGCCCGTCGGGCGGGACCTCCTTGTAGATCTTGCGCGACTTGGTCTCGAAGAGCTCGACAGGGAAATACTTCCCGGCGACAAGCCCACCGAGGTATCTCTCGGTCTCCGTCGGGAGGGCGGGCGCGTAGACCGTGATCTCCACGTCCGGACGGAACAGCGGGGCGAAGAACGGAAAGCCTATGACGTGGTCCAGGTGGAAATGGGTCAGGAGGAGGGTGACCCGGAGGGGTTCGCCCCCGCGCTCGCGGACCAGGCAGTCGCCGAAGTCCTTGATCCCCGTGCCCGCGTCGACGACGATGACCTCCCCCGACCCCGACAGGACCGAGGCGCACGGCGTGTGGCCGCCGTAACGGATCTTGTCCTTGCCGGGCGACGGGAATGTTCCCCTGACCCCCCAGAATTGAACGTCCATGATGGCCCCTTCCCTATTTCTCCCCGAGTTCATAAACCCCGTCCCAGTCGGCGGGCGGAGGCGATTCGCGGAACGCCGCGCAGCGCCGGAGGTAGATCGCCGACGGAGGGTCGTCCGGGAGGCCGCCGAACAGCACGGCCGCCCCGTCCCAATCCCGTGCCCGGTAGGCCGAGAGCCCGCGCTCGAACACGGAAACTTTTTCGAGGACCTCCCCCGCGAGCCCTTCGCGCTCCCCGACGGGCTCGAAGATGCGCACGGGGCGCTTCTTGCCGATGACCCGGATCATGTCGATCTCACGGGTGAGGACGACGTCCTTGAGGCATTCCCGGGTCTCCTCGCTGATCAGGAGGAAGATCTTATACTGTTTACAGGCGCCCTCGAGTCGGGAGGCCAGGTTCATGGTGTCGCCCATGGCCGTATAGTCGAACCTCTTGCGCGAGCCCATGTTCCCGACGACGGCCGGTCCGGAATGGACGCCGATGCGGGCGAAGATGTCGCTGCCGAACCGGCGCGTGAACTCCGGCCTCAGCTCCGCCAGCCTCTTCTGGCACCCGAGGGCCGCCCGGCAGGCTCTCAGGGCATGGTCCGGCTGGTCGAGCGGCGCGTTCCAGAAGGCGATGATGGCGTCCCCCTCATACTTGTCCAGCGTCCCGCCCGTGGCCAGGATGATATCCGTCATCTCCGAGAGATAGGCGTTGAGGAGCTCGACCAGCTCCTCCGGCGGGAGCTTCTCGGAGACCGACGTGAACCCGGCGACGTCGGAGAAGAGCGCCGAGATCTCTCGCTTCTCCCCTCCCAGGGCGAGGAGCGCGGGGTTCTCGAGGATCCTCTCGATGACGTCGGGGCTGAGGTAGTGCCGGAACACGCTCTTGATGAAACGGCGCTGGCGCCCCTCGACGCCGTAGTTGAGGAGCGAGGCGCCGACGGCAGCGAGGAGCGAGGCGAAGACCGGAACGGCGAACGGCAGCCAGGTCCCCGCCGCGAAGGCCAGGGACGAGGCCGCGGCCGGGAGCGCCGTGAAGAGCACGAAGAGCGAGGCGACCTTCCACGTTTTGTTGGCGAAAGAAACGGCGACGGCGGCGAGGAGGGCCAGGACGAGCATATAGAGGAGCACGGCGGCGCCGGTCGGGACGCGGACGAAATCGCCGTTCAGGAGATTGTCCAGGGCGGCCGCCTGGATCTCGGTCCCGGAGCAGACGGCGCTGAAGGGCGTCGGGCGCAGGTCCAGGAGCCCGGGGGCGCTCGTCCCGATGAGGACCGTCTTGCCGGAGAACTCCCGGGGATCGATCTGCGGCGCCTTGCCCTCGTCCATCTGCGCCCAGGAATTGATGACGGCCGCCGCCGACCAGGTCCGGTAGGTCCCGGTCGGCCCGTGGAAACGTATGATCATGCGCCCCCGACCGTCGAGAGGGACGTCCTCCGGCCTCGCCCTCCCCCTGATGAACTCCTTCATCGCGAGCGGGAGCGAGGGAAGAACGAGGCCCTCGTAGGCGAACGCAAGGGGAATGCGGCGGAAGATGCCGTCCCTGTCCGGGGCGAAGCGGACATTCCCCGCGCCGGCAGCCGCCCGCAGGATGACCTCGATGGGCAGGGACACCGAGCGGAGCGGCTCGATGGCCCCCCCGGGGACCGACGAGGGCGGAAGGGCGAATCGCGCAAGCTCGCGGACCGCGCCCTCATCCTTTGCCTTCGCCTCCTCGCTCAGGAAGAACGGGATGAAGACGTTGCCCGCGGAGGCGATCGCCTTGGCCAGGATCTCGTCGTCCTCGACCCCGTACCGCGAACCCTCGCTCAGGATGAGGTCGAAGAAAACGGCCTTCGCGCCGCCGGCTTTGAGATAATCCAGAAAGGCCACATACATTTGGCGCGGCCACGGCCACGGAAGGCTCTGGGACTTCTCGTAGACGTCGAGGCTTTCCTGGTCGACGAGGATGAGGGCGATGTCAGGGTCGGCGCGGGAGGCCGACGAGAACAGCCTCAGCCTGAGGTCCCAGGATTTCCACTCCAGGGGCTCGAAGACCCCGAAGGAATGGACGAGGAAGCCGATGAGGAAAACGGCCCCGCCGACGGCGAGGCCGCGGACGAGCTTCCCGGACATCCGCCCCGGTCCGGTCAGGGTTTCAATCCTTTCGCGGCCTGCAGGAACCGCGCCGTCCGGACGTCCAACGTTATGGGAACGGTCCCCATCCCCTTGATCTGGGAGTCGACCTTGCCGAGCCTGTCTTCGGCCGAGGGATGCGTCTTGAACCAGCCTTTGGCGCCGCCCCCCGCCGGGCCGCCCATCATGGTCTTCAGGAACCGTTCCAGGCCGTTCGGGTCGTAGCCGGTCGCGGCGGCGTACTTGACGGCCAGCTTGTCGGCCTCATACTCGTACTTCCGGTCGTAGCCCTTCTCGACCAGGCTCTCGACGATGTCGCCCAGGACGTTCTCGAAGATGCCCGTGAGCTCGGCCAGTTCCTTGGACCCGTAGCGGGTGGCGGCCTCTTTGCCCAGCACCTTGAAGGCGTCGACCAGCCGCGATTTCTTGATGGACGCCAACCCATGCTTGGCCGCGACGTGGCCGATCTCGTGAGCGAGGATCGAGGCCAGCATCTCCTCGTCCTTGCAGCGCTTGAGGAGGCCCTTGGTGACGAACACGAACCCGCCGGGAGCGGCCAAGGCGTTGACCTCCTCGGTGTCCAGGATGAGGAAGTGGTACCCACCGTAGGTCTCCGGCCGGTCGGAGGAGTAGCTGATGGTCTTGCCGCAGACGTTCACGTAGTCCGTGAGCTCGTTGTTCGCATACGTCTGATAGCGGGAGAGGATCAGGGCCGAAACGGCCCGGCCGATATAGTATTCTTCCTGCTCGGTGATTTCGGAAAAGGTCGACCGCACGGCCTCGCTCGTCTTGACGATGGAATCCCGGTCCTTCTCGGAGATCTTGCCCGTATCCGCCCAGGACCTTGGCCCCCTTCTGGACGACGGAGCACTGCGACAGGACGAGGCTCGCCAGCACGGCGGCCGCGAGGACGGAACCGAGGCGGGGCGCCTTCACTTTCCGCCTCCGGATCCGGCCAGCTTGCCCTTCTTGACGAAGACCTCGACCTCCACCGGGGAAACGACGATCTTGAGCATCCTGTCGACGGCCGCGAAGTCGGCGTTCGCATGCTTCGCCTTGTAGCTGTCCTCCACCTGCTTGTTGAATCCCTTGCCGGCGAGGGCGACCTCGTTGGCCGAAGCCTGGGTCTTCATGGTCCCGCCGATGGCCGTCAGGTTGAACTTCTTCGTCTCGACGGCGCTCGAGTGGACCCAGCCGACGACGCCCGCCGAGGTCTTGACCTGGACCCATCCGCCCTGGGCGGACAGCTTTTCCAGGGAGTCCCCGGCCTTGAGGGCGGCGACCGCGGCGGCATAGAACTTGGGTTCCTTCCGCAGGCTGGTCGTCTGGACCTTGACTACGACTGTTTCGGCGAGAAGCAAAACCGCGAGGGCGAGAAGGGCGCCGGCGAACGCGGCCGGCCGGTGGACTCGTTTCATCCTCTCCTCCTTCATATGGCTGGCTCAATCAACCCATTCGAATGCCCGGTCTGAAGCGCGGGGCACGCTCCGGGTTGATACTGAGCGGCGCTTTAACACCGATCTGCAAAGAATTGCAAATCGGCGTTTAGCGCCGGCGAATGTATCATAGGGAAAAGGGGCCCGGGATGTCAATTAGAGCGAGACGCGCAGGACGCCTGGATCAGCCGCAGGCCTCAGCCTGCGTCCCGGCCGGAACGGCGGGCCCGGACCGCGTGCTGGCAAGCCGGACAGAAGAACGTGCTCCGCCCGCCGACCCGGATGCGCCGGACCGGGGTCGCGCAGGCGCGGCAGGCCATTCCCTCCCGGCCGTAGACCTTGTGCCGCGACTGGAAATCGCCCGGCTCCCCGTCGGGGCCCATATAATCCCTGATCGTCGAGCCCTTTCGGGCGATGGCCCGGCGGAGGACGGCCCCCACCGACCTCCACAGCGTCTCGAGCTCGGCGCCGCCGAGGGCCGCGGCCGAGGTCAGCGGATGGATCCGCGCCCGGAAAAGGATCTCGTCGGCATAGATGTTGCCGATGCCCGCCACGACCCTCTGGTCGAGTAGAAGGCTCTTGATGCGGCCCTTCCTGCCGCGAAAGAGTCCGGCGAACGCGGCCCTTCCCGTTTCCAGGGGTTCGGGGCCGAGTGCGTCCAGTTCCGGGGCCGAGGAAGACGGCCCCGGCCCGAGACAGCAAAGGAAGCCGAACTTCCGAATGTCGCGGAACCGCAGCTCCAGCCCACGGCCGGCGAGCGGGATGAGGAGGCGCGTGTGTTTGTCGACGGGGTCGGAGGGCCGCACAAGGAGAAGTTGGCCCGTCATCTTCAGGTGAAAGACAAGCGTCCATCCGCCCTCGCACGCGATGAGGACCATCTTTCCCCTGCGCCGCACCCCCAGGACGCGCTTCCCCTCCAGGACGGCGAGCCCGCGGCCCGACGGCCGGCGCAAAAGGGGCGGGAATAAGAGGCGGGCGGGACCGAGCTCGGCCCCCTCGAGGAGGGGGGCGAGGCCACGGACGATCGTCTCGACCTCGGGAAGCTCGGGCACGGCGCCATTGTACTTGATTTGGAGGGGGTTTTCGATTAAGATTCGAGACTCATGAAACTGAAACCGGTCCTGTTGATGGCGCTCGGCTGGCTCGTGCCGGGCCTGGGACATGTCATCCAGCGGAAGTACGTCCGGGGGGCCGTCTTTTTCGTTTCCATCTTCGCGATGACGGGGCTCGGCTTGATCATGGGGGGCAAGGTCTATCCTTTCCAGACGGAGAATCCCCTGACGGTCCTGGCCTTTTTCGCCGACGTCGGGAACGGGCTTTTCTACCTCCTGTCCCGCGTTCTGACGATCGGCCCCGGCTTCCTGGAGCGGATGACCTTCGAGTTCGGGACGGCCTACATCGCCGGCGCCGGCCTCCTGAACTATCTCGTCGCCCTGGACGCATACGACATCGCCGCGGGGAAGAAGTCATGATCCTCGAAAGCCACCTCTTCTCCATGGTCCTTTACGCGTTCTTCGTCGCCCTGGTGATGTCCTTCCTCAGGCGGGAGGGCCGGAAGGCGCGCATCAGGTACGGGGCGACCCTCTTCCTGATCATGGTCGCCGGCGCCCTCGCATTCGGCTGGTTCATGTATCTCTTCATTTAATGATCGAGCTGTTTCACGTCTCGAAGCAGTACCAGGCCCCCCAGTGGGCCCTGTCGGACATCAACCTCCAGGTCCGGAGCGGGGATTTCCATTTCGTTACCGGACCCAGCGGCTCGGGCAAGACGACCCTCCTCAAGATCATCTTCCGGGAGATCCTGCCCACCGGAGGCCAGATCGTCATCGACGGGGTGAACGTCCTGAAGATGCCGGACCACCGGATCCACGAGCTCCGGCGGACCATGGGCATCGTCTTCCAGGACTTCCGTCTGCATCTTCCACCGGACGGTCTTCGACAACGTGGCCGTCCCGCTCCAGGTCCTCGGCGAGGCCCCGCAAGGAGATCCGGAGGCGGGTTTTCAACACGCTTCGCCAGGTCAATCTCGGGAGCCGGATGTGGGACCTCCCTTCGCGGCTGTCGTACGGGGAGCAGCAGCGGGTGGCCATCGCCCGGGCCATCGTCAACAACCCCAAGATCATCCTGGCCGACGAACCCACCGGCAACCTCGACCCGGAGCTGGCCTTCGAGATCATCAGCCTCTTCAAGGAGATCAACGCCCAGGGGGCGACGGTCATCATCGGAAGCCACGACCGGGAGCTCATCCGCCACTTCGGGGACAAGATCCTCTTTCTCCAGAAGGGCAGGCTCATACGAAAGGACGCCTCCTGAACACCCGTAAATTGAAGTACTTCGTCGGCGTCGCGGCCGACAGCCTCTGGCAACAGAGGGGGAGGAACGTCTTCTCGGTGACGATCATCTGCCTTTCGTTCCTCATCGTCGGCGCCTTCTTTTCGCTGGCGAACAATCTCCAGTACGTCACCCGCCAGGTCTCGGCCGACATGGTCGTCACGTTCTTCCTGAACAAGGACACCACTCCCGCCGATATAGGGGCGCTCGAGCGCCGCGTCCGGTCTTCTCCCCTCGTCGCCGAGGTCCGGGTCATCGCCCCCGGGGAGGCCCTGGAGAGGTTCCGGAGGAGCTTCCCGGAGCTCCGGGACATCCTCGACAACCTCAAGGGCAATCCCTTTCCCGCCTCGCTCGAGGCGCGGCTCAAGGACAAGGCAAAGGATTCGAAGGAGATCGCCGGGTTCGTCCGCGATACTCGGGCGAACCGCGGCGTCGCGGACGCCCAATACAACCGGGACTGGGTGGACCGGATGCAATCCCTGAGCCGGTTGGCCCGGGCGGTCGGGTTCTTCCTCGGGGGGATCCTCGTCCTGGCCTCCTACTTCATCGTTTCCAACGTCATCAAGCTCAACGTCATCGCCCGGAAGAACGAGATCGAGATCCTCCGTCTCGTCGGGGCCACCAACCTGTTCATCCGCATCCCGTTCCTCCTCGAAGGTATGGCCCTGGGGATCCTGGGAAGCCTGGCTTCCCTGGGCCTCCTCTTCGTCGCCGTCCGGCTTTTCCCCGTCTATGTCGGATCCCTCGGGGCCCTCCAGCAGGTCCTGAACTTCCGATTCCTCACCCCCTCTCAGGCCCTCGGCCTCGTCGCCGCCGGGGCTGCCATCGGGCTCTTGGGCAGCGCGAGCTCGGTATCCAGGTTCTTGAAGATCTGAAGACGGCACCGGCGAGCCGGAGAGACGCGTCATGTTTGACATAACCCGATGATTGCCATAAAATTCCGGGCGATATGACTGCCCCAGGACAGGAATTGAAGAAGGACCGGGAGGCCAAGGGCATTTCCCTCAAGGCGGTCGCCGACGCCACGCGAATCACCCAAAGGTACCTCGAGGCCGTGGAATCCGACCGGTTGGACCTTCTGCCCGGAGGGTTCTTCGTCAAAGCCATCCTGAGGAGCTACGCCAAGGCGGTCGGGCTCGACGAGGAAGAGATCCTCGAAAGATACCGGCGGGCCGGCGTCGTGGCCGTCGGGGGGCCCGACGGCGCGCGGAAACAGGCCTCCGAGAACAGGGGCTCGAAGAAGCGGGCCCGATCCCTGGCAGGGGCGGCGGCCGCCGTCATCGTCATCCTCAGTTTCGCGGTCTACTTCCTGACCAGGCCCGGGAAGCCCGGCACCCCTCCGGCAGAGGTCCGCCCATCCCCGGCCGCAACGACCCGGCTTG
The DNA here is from genome assembly GCA_963813235.1 of Candidatus Aminicenantota bacterium. GTDB lineage: Bacteria > Acidobacteriota > Aminicenantia > Aminicenantales > Saccharicenantaceae > JALHVH01. The sequence continues at coordinate 46,845 of CAWEYF010000015.1, forward strand.
AACCGGTCCCGCCGGCGCCGGCGCCCACCGCGGCAGCAGTCGCGCCCGATGCGGAAAAGGGGCTCCGGCTCGAGATGACCTTTGTCCAGAAGACGTGGATCCAGGTCTACGCCGACGGCCGGCTTACCATGGACGGCCTCCGGTCGGCCGGGGATTCGGCCGAGGTCCGGGCGGACGCCGAGCTCCTCGTCCATCTCGGCAACGCCGGCGGGCTCACGTACGTCCTCAACGGGAAGCCGGGGAAGCCCTTCGGGCGCTCCGGCGCCGTCGTCAAGAACATCCGGATCACCGCCGGAAACCTCCGGTCGTTCCTGCCGGACGAAAAGACCGGGGTCGAATAAGGGAACGGGAGAACCATGGCCGATCCCAGGAAGAAAGGACCCCGGGTCATCGGGGCGATCATCATCCTCCTCATCGTCCTGTTCTTCGCCATCGAGTTCTTCATCCGGGAGTCCCAGGAATTCTCGCCGACCCGGCTGACCAACGTCCTCCTCTCCTCCCTCCAGATCATCGTCCTCCTCCTCGGCCTCATCCTGTTCTTCGTCCTCGGCCGGAACATCGTCAAGCTCTACCTCGAGCGGAAGAGGAAGGTCGTCGGCGCGCATTTCAAGATCAAGCTCGTCATGTTCTTCATCGCCCTGTCGTTCATCCCGACGCTCCTGCTCTTCATCTTCGCCAGCGACTTCGTCAGCCGGAACATCGAACAGTGGTTCCAGACGCCCCTCGACAAGCTCCTCGACGACACCAAGAGCGTCGCCGACGGCTTCACCCTCAGCACGGAGGAGCTCGCCTACCACGACGCCCAGCAGCTGAGCCGGGCGATCATCGCCGGACGGCTCATCAACCCCGAGAACCGACCCGCCCTCCGCGACTTCATCCGGGACAAGCTGACGGAATACAGGCTCGACGAGATCGGCATCTTCCTCGACGACGAGGAGCTCTTTTCCTACATCAACCCGAACATGCCCCTCCAGGACTACAGGGACCTGAAGGCCAACATCGTCAAGCGGGCCCAGCTCGGCGAGGAGTTCCGCAGCATCGAGCCCATGGGGAGCGGCGAGATGATCCGCCGGGGGGTGTCCTTCACCATTCCCTCCGCGGGGACCGTCCTGGTGACCACGGGGAAGTTCCTGCCCCAGAACTACGCCGAGAAGATGGGGAACATCGCCTCCTACGTCCAGCGCTACCGCCAGCTCAAGACCCAGAAGAACCCGGTGAAGTCCTTCTATCTCATGACGCTGGTCTTCATCACGATCCTCATCATCTTCGCGGCGAGCTGGATCGGCTTCCACCTGGCCAAGGGCATCACCGTGCCCATCGAGAAGCTGGCCCAGGCCACCCGGGAGGTCTCCCGGGGGAACCTGGACGTCAAGGTCGAGGACCCGGCCTCCGACGAGATCGGGACGCTCATCGATTCGTTCAACCAGATGATCTTCGACCTCAAGACGGGCCAGGCGAGCATCGCCCAGAAGACGTTCGAGCTCGAGGGCCGCAAGCGGTACATCGAGACGATCCTCGACAACATCAGTACGGGAGTCCTGGCCCTGGACGCGAAGGGCGCCATCACGACCATGAACCCCTCGGCCCGGGAGATGCTGGCCCTGGCCGACAAGGACGTTTTCGGGAAAAGCAGCCGGGACATCCTCGGCTCCGCCAAGTACGCCGAGCTCCTGCGGAACATCGACTGGGGAATGCGGAACCGGTACAAGCTTGCGGACCAGGAGATCACCATCACCGACGGCCAGGTGACCCACCTCGCCCTGGCCCTGTCGCCGCTCAAGCAGACCAACGGCGAGTTCTCGGGGCTCATCGTCGTCCTGGACGACCTGACCCAGCTCATCAAGGCCCAGAAGATCGCGGCCTGGAAGGAGGTCGCCCAGCGGGTCGCCCACGAGATCAAGAACCCCCTGACGCCCATCCAGCTCTCCGCGGAACGGATCATCAAGAACCTCCAGAAGGTCCGAGCCCGGCCACCGGCAGGTCATCGAGGAAGGGGCCCGGACGATCATCCAGGAGGCCGGGACGATCAAGTCCCTGGTCGACGAGTTCTCGAACTTCGCCCGGATGCCGAAGGTCGACCTCCGGTCGGCGAACATCCACGAGATCGTCGACCAGACCCTCGCCCTCTTCAAGGGCATCTTCACCGATATCGAATTCGAGGTCGCCTACGCCCCCGACGTGCCGGCCCCGGTCCCGGCCGACCCCGAGCAGATGAAGCGGGCCATCATCAACATCCTGGACAACGCCATCGACGCCATGAACAAGAAGGGAAAGATCGAGATCCGGACCGCCTTCGATCCGGGGTCCCGGCGGGTCAACATCGAGATCACGGACTCCGGGCCGGGGATCGGGGCGGAAGACAAGCCCAAGCTCTTTCTCCCCCATTACTCCACGAAAAAGAAAGGGATGGGCCTCGGCCTGGCCATCGTCAACCAGATCATCCGGGACCATGACGGTTCCGTCGACATCGAGAACGCCAAGCCCCACGGGGCAAAGTTCACCATACAGATCCCGGCCTGAAAGAAGGGACATGAGCCACGAGAAGATCCTGATCGTCGACGACGAAGCGAGCATCCGGTCCTCCCTCCAGGGGATCCTGGAGGACGAGGGCTTCGCCGTCAAGACCGCCGAATCCGGCGAGGGAGGCCTGCACGGCCTTGAAGAGCCAGAACTTCGACCTCGTCCTCCTCGACATCTGGCTCCCCGAGATGGGCGGCCTCGAAGTCCTGGAACGGATCAAGGCCGGCGAGGAGAATCCCCAGGTCGTGATGATCTCCGGCCACGGGACCATCGAGACGGCCGTCAAGGCGACCACGTCTCGGGGCCTTCGACTTTCTCGAGAAGCCCCTGTCCCTGGAGAAGGTCCTCCTGACGGTCCAGAACGCCCTCCGCCAGAAGCGGCTCGAGGAGGAGAACGTCCAGCTCCGGGAGAAGGTCCGGATCAAGTACCCGCTCATCGGCAGGAGCCCGGCCATCCAGAAGCTCCGCCGGGACATCGAGATGGCGGCGCCGTCCGAACGGCCGCGTCCTGATCTACGGCGAGAACGGGACGGGCCGGGAGCACATCGCGACCCTCGTCCACCAGCAGAGCCGGCGCAAGGACAACCGCTTCGTCGGCATCAACTGCGCCGCCATTCCGGACGATCTCATCGAGAACGAGCTCTTCGGGGCCGTCTGGGGGCAGCCTGCCGAACGCCGTCAAGGACAAGAAGGGCAAGTTCCTCCTCGCCGACGGCGGGACTCTGTTCCTCGACGAGATCGGCGAAATGAGCCTCAAGGCCCAGGCCAAGCTCGTCCGGGTCATCGAGGAGGGGAAGTGCGAGCCGGTCGGCTCCTCGGAATGGGTCGCCGTCGACGCCCGGATCCTGGCCGCCTCGAGCAAGAGCCTGAAGGAGCTCCTCTCCAAAGGGCGCTTCCGGGAGGACCTGTTCTTCAAGCTGAACGTCATCCCCCTGAGCATCCCCCCGCTCCGCGAGCGGCTGGAGGACATCCCCCTGCTCATCGAGTACTTCCTCGAGTCCTTCGCGAACGACTACGGCAAGAAACGCAAGACGATGGACCGGGAGGCCGAGAGGGCCTTCCTCAACTACTCGTGGCCGGGCAACGTCAGCGAGCTCATGAACGTCCTCGAACGGTTCGCGATCATGGTCCCGGACGACGAGATCAGCGCCGCCCACCTCGGCCTGCTCGTGGAGACCCGGGAGATCGAGCTCCTTCCGGGGATGTCGGAGGGCCGCTCCCTCGAGTCGGCCCGTGAGCAGTTCGAGCGGAGGTACATCCACAAGGCCCTCGGCCGGAACGGCTGGGACATCGCCCGGACCGCGGTCGAACTCAAGATCGGCGAGGCCGACCTCGAGTCCAGGATCAAGGCCCACGGCATCACGTTCATAGACTGAAGAGCGAGACGAGAGAAGCGCGGCCATGCCGCTCGACCAAACCGAAGCCATCGTTCTGAGGACCTTCGACCTGGCGGACCAAGACCGCATCGTCGTGTTCCTGACCCGGGACCGGGGCGTCCTGCGGGGCGTGGCCAAGGGGGCCCGGAAGTTCGGCAGCCGGTTCGGGAGCAGCCTGGAGCCGATGTCCGTCGTTCGGGCCTTCTACTATGAGAAGGAACGGAAAGACCTCGTCACGGTCAGCGCCTGCGACCTCCTCGAGTCTTTCTTCGACGTCCAGAAGGACCACAAAGTTGCCTTCACCTTGAGCTATTTCGCGGAGCTCATCGAGGAGTTCTCCCCCGGGCGGAGCGGCGACGACGTCCTCTTCCGTCTCCTCCTCGCGATCCTGCGGTGCTTTGCCGCGGGCGGGGACGTCGGGGCGCTCGCCGGCTATTTCGAGGCGTGGTTCCTCCGCATCAACGGGTTCCTGCCGGACCTCGCGCGCTGTAAAAATTGCCGGAAGGAGCTTTCCGGCGAGGCCTGGCTCTCGCCGAAGCGGGACGGGGCCTATTGCGGGGACTGCGCCCCGGCCAAGAAGGACTCCGTCCCTCCCGGGACCGGACCGTTCCTGAATTGGGTCCGCCGCAACCCTCCGCCGGAGGCGTGCCCGCCCGCCTTCGAGGCCGGGGCCCGAAACGGCATCCGAAAGGTCCTCCAGGCGTTGATCGTTTATCACATGGAGAAGGAGCCCCGCACGCTCCGCCATCTGGCGCCGAGCGGATAGCTCCCGCCCGAACGGCCCGGGCCGGTCAGACCGTGTAGTGGAGGACTTTCCCCTCGCTGTCGCAGGTCCGCGTCCAAGCCAGCACCTTCTTCCCGTCCTTGTCATAGAAGTTGCCGGTGGCGATCAGGATGAAGTCGACCAGGTAGCCTATGAAAAAACACCCGAAGGTCAGGAGCCAGACGAGTCCGGTCCCCGTCTTCCCGACATAGAATCGATGGACGCCGAACATCCCGAAAGACGAGCCCAAGATCAGGGCGACCAGCCGTGATTTGTCAGACATGTGAGCCTCCTCGAGGATCTCCTGATGGTTTTATAGCGGAGCTTCCGGGCGAAGTCAATCGGGCGGCCCGACCGGCCCGGTCGGTCAGCCGGCGACGATGGCCATGATATCCGACGCGGTGTCCGCGAGGAAGGTCGGGTCTTTGTCGGCCAGGAGCTTCCGGCGGTGGAATCCCCAGGTCGCGGCGATGACGGGGACGCCCACCTTCTGGCAGGCCTCGATGTCCCGGACCTCGTCGCCGACGTAGATCACCCCGTCCTTTTTCAGGCCATGTTTTTTGAGGAGGTGGAGAAGAGCCCAGTTCTTGCCGAAGAAGTTCTGTTCGGCGTGGATGAAATCGAAGACGTCGAGCGTCTGGGAGCGGAGGAACTTCTGGACGTTCTCCCGGGAGTTCGAGGTCAGGATCCCCAGCCGCACGCCCAGGCCCTTGAGCCCGAGGACGAGGTCCCGGATCCCGGGGAACAGGGTCATCTCGTCGATCCGCTGGTTGAGCTCCTTCTGGGCTCGGAGGACGAGCGCGGGGACCTTGACCAGCGGGACCTTGTACTTCTTGATGATGTCGAGGTTGGACATGCCCCGGAGCTCATCGACGTCGCTTTCGGCGAGCGGCCTGATGTGGTATTCGTCGGCGTGCTCGTTGACGAGCCGGATGATGGCCGAAAGGGTATCGGCGATGGTCCCGTCGAAATCGAAGATGAGCGTCCCGTACCGGGGCTTTCTCTCCCCGGGGCCCTCCGTCATGCGTTCAGAACCGTTCGGCATGGTACATATGTCCGTGACGCATTCTAGCCTCGGGCCCGCCCCAAGTCAATCCGGGGAGCGTTCCCGGGTCAGGAACGGGGAAGCGACTTCGAGATCTCCGGGATGATCTTCGCCCACTTCGCGTAGCCCTTCGCGTTCAGGTGGAGGCCGTCGTCGGTCAGAGCGGCCGGAAGCTCTCCCCGGGCGTCCGCGAACCGCGCGTGAAGGTCAAGGAATGCGCAACCGTATTTCAAGGCGAGCTTCTTGAGGCCCTTGTTGAAGGCCAGGACGGCAGGATTGTATCCCGCATAGCCCAGGCTGAGGGGAAGAAGGGACTGGACCACGATCTTCGTTCCCGGGGCGCCGGCCCGCAGTTCCGCCAGGAGCTTATCGTAATCGTCGAGCAGTTCGGGGACGGGGACCGGCCAGAAGATGAGGTTGTTGATGCCGATGAGGAGATAGACCTTGCGCGGCGCGAGGTCGAAGACGGATTCCCGGAGGCGGTCGCGGACGCCATAATATCGGCCGCCGACCTTGTCCCCGCCGATGCCGCGGTTCGCGACGCCGGCCGGGAGGAGCGCCGCCGGCCAGCCTTCGGTGATCGAATCCCCGAGCAGGACGATGCCCCCCGTCTTCACGGCCTTGTTCTCCCCGGCGAATCGGGCGACGTTCTTCAGGACGTATTCACGTCGCGAGTCGATGATGCGGCCGCTCTCGTCCTTGACGATGAGGTCCAACCCGACCGGGGCGCTCCGGAACTCAAGGACCCGGCCCACGCCGAGCGGAACGAAGTCCGTTCCGTAGGCCTCCCGGATGAGGGCGATCTGCTTTTCGCCCGTGCAGTGCGTGGCGCCGACCCGCTTGACCCCCAGGGCCTTGAGCTTAGCGATAACCTCCCTGACTTGCGCATCGGACATGTTCAGAAGATGAAAGCCGCCGCAGACGAGGTCGACGGGCCGATCGAGCATCTCCTTGGCCTTCTCGACCATGCTCACGACGCCTGTGTGCGCGCACCCGCTCACGACGACCAGGCCGTCCTCCGTGTTCAGGACCAGGGCCTGCTCCACGGGGGAGTTGCCCATGGCGCCCGTCAGGTAGACGTTCTTGCAGATCTCGAGGGGCGCACGGACGGCGGTGCTCGGGATGTACTGCTCCGGCCAATCAAAGGGCGAATAGACCTTCGCCTCCTCGTCCCGGACTAGGAAAGGCAGGAGGACCCCGGTATGATCGGGATGGGCATGAGAAAGGACGATGACCTGGACCTCCTTAGGGTCGACCTTCAGGACTTCGAGGTTCCGGAAGAGCACTTCATGCCTGCCGCCCACGTCCAGAAGGATAGTTTTTTCCGTCCCCCGGATGAGGCACGAAAATCCCCAGTCGGCCTCTGTCCCGGAGGCCGCCGCCGTATTGTCGTAAAGGACCGTGAGGGTGATGGGGGGCGCCGTGTCGACTCGCGGCCCGGAGGCCGCTGCCGGCCGTGCCATGAGCAGCCCAAGGACCGCAGGCACGAGGGTCATGGACCGGAGTATTCGGTGGGTCATGGGCATAAGAGCCTCCTCAGAACGAGCCTCGTCCGGGATCGATCAGCCTGGACGGAAATCTATTAATTATACCCAGATAAATGCGTTAGGAGCAAATCACGCTTGTCTGATCTGCCCCCGATCAAGATACCACCTCTAAAGTGAGATTCTCAACCATAGGAACCTCACCCAGGTTTTCTCAGCATTCCTGGACCGATTTAAAGGGGGGCAGGTCACTTTCTGAAATGCAGGCCTCAGGCGCCAGAGATAAGAAGGCTTGAAAATCTCACTTTAGGGGTAGTACATTGAGCGGAGGCAGGTCACTCATGGTTCGGGGCTCATGCGTTGCGTCGGCCAAGATCGAGGACCGGCACCCTTCAGCGACTCGGCCCAGGGGACGCCGGCCAGAGGAGGATCGATGACAAACCGACTGCGGATAGCGGTGCTTTTCGTGTCGGCACTAGGACTGGCCGCATGCGGCGGAAAGACGGAAGTACCCGACCGCCTTGGAGGCGTATGGACGCAGGCCGACGAGGACTCGATTCGATTGAAATTCGTGCCGACCACTCCGTCGGACCCGGGTGGCGTGTTCCTCTCCATTTCGCGTTCGGGCGACGGCGGGGATTGGTTCGGGCCCCTGGTGCTCAAACAGGCAGGCGAGAACCGGTGGGCATTCGCACTCGAGACGATAAAGAAGATGGCAGGGGACACGCTCACCATCCTGGAGCCGCCCTCGGCGGCCAAGAGCCCGGAGTACCTGATCGACCAGGACGGCCGTATGTTCGTTCGGGCCTCAACGCACCTAGTGAAGCCGGGCGATCCGGTTGAGGTGCGCCTGGCCGGCGCTGATCTCATCGCGCAGGGCCTCTGGGTACGGCAGGAAACCCAGAAATGGGATGATGCTGGCCAGCCCGTCAAACAGAAGGTCGTGCGGATCGAGACGAAGTTCGTGAAGGGCGGCTAGTCTGCTTATTCCGCCGAAGTCAGGACTGCAAAATAAGCATTGGCTCGTCAATGGATCGGAACCCGGAGGCACGACAATGACCGAAGACCCAAACGACCAGCTCAGTAAAGCGATAGATGCCGGTGACGTCCCGGCGTGTCTTGCTGCTGTTGATGCCGGCGCCGACGTCAACTACCGACAATCCTTGGGCTTCACGGCTCTGATGATTGCCGCAAGCCGGGATGATACGAACGCGGTCGATAGCCTACTCACCCGGGGCGCGAAAGTCAACGCTAAGAACCGCGGCGGCGCTACGGCCCTCACCTCGGCAGCGCTCATGGGTCATCTTGAGGTCGTCCGATCCCTGGTGCATGCCGGAGCTGACATTGAGGCCCAGAACACCTCAGGCGAAACGCCGCTCTTCGCGGCGTGCAGCAACGGGCACCGTGAGGTGGTGCGGGCGCTGTTAAAGGCTGGCGCCAAACCCAACCGGCAATCGCAGCACGGATCGACTCCCCTAATGCACGCGGTTTCGAGCGCTGACATCGAAACCGTCCGGATCCTGTTGAATGCCGGCGCTGACCGCCAACTCTCAGACCTCAACGGACGGACTGCGTACCAATGGGCAGTTTCGCTCGGCCGCACAGAGATAGCAGGACTACTCAAGCAGGTGGAAGAGACCCCAGCGAAGGCTTCTGCATCGTCCGATGTCACCCCGGTTCCTTCGCGTTCACGCAGTGGAGAGGAGTTGCTCGCCGACGCTGAAGACATCCTTCTGCGAACAAAGCCTCCGGCCCCCCTTGCCGCCGTGAAAACGGCCCGGCGCCAGCCCAAGAAATGGACCCGCGTCCTCGGGATCGCGCTCATCCTCCTGGGCGTCATGATGGCCGCGAGCGGCATCGGCGTCATGAATGAGACATCCTCAAAAAACTCGGCCTTGGGGAGGCGGGCAAAGCCTCGTTCGGGGCGGGAGGTCACTCCCTCGGAAGCATCCAGTATCGTCCTGGGCCAGGGTGTCTTGATGATGGGAATCGGCATCTGGCTGACCGTCCGGCGAAGGCGCACGCGGGAAACCTCTCCGGATGGCTCGACAACTCAAAGGCATGGCGGAACCAGCACCGGCAAGAATTCGGGGAGGCCGCGAGAGCTCAAATCAGAGGTCCCTGGGTTATTGCGGGAAATTATGGACGCCGTTCCGGTGACGGGAGAGGCCCAAGAGTCACAAAAAGAACGAATGAACAATCTTATTAGTCTAGGCCCGGAAGTCATCCCGAATATTGAATCTGCAATTCAGGACGGTGCCAATTATGCGAGAAACATCCCCGCATATGAAAATGCCGGCCAGTTATGCGAAGCAATTGGGAAGATCGGGGGGCCCCGAGCCCATCTCGTCTTGACAAAAATCGCAACCCAGGAATCGAATATCGCGGAGTTTCATTGGTACGTTCGAAGCGGTGCCAAAAAGGGTTTAGCCTATCTTGAAAATGGCACTGCAGAGGCACTGTCCAAGATGGGAAAAACCAGGCAAGCCTCGGAACCGGACGAACCCTTGACTCGTACATCCATCCCCGGATTGCTGGATACTGGCACTGCACAGGCAAAGGCCGGCGAATGCCTGGCCGCGGTGGAATCATTTATTCGAGCAGTTGAAATCGAGCCAGAGTTCATGATGGATAGTTCTGCGTGGAAGCATATCAGCTCTGTGTTCACGGGCAAAGATGCACCTGGCTGGGGCAAAAACTGGATCTATGTGCCTAAAGAATTAATTCCCGACGATGTACTGAAACATCTTGAGAGATTACCCAACTATTCGACGCTGCCAGGCTATCATGGGCCCTATGTCCAACCTCCCACAAAAGCGGAGATCCTGAACTTGATAGCCGATCTCCGCATAATACTCAAACACTTTGAAGAATCAGTCTCAGGGTCTCGCCCCGGGTGAGACAATCCCTCCTAAGGGTCGAACTGGAGGAAGTGAAAGGAGGATGTCATCGTTCGGTAGAAATGTCGCGTTAGACGATATCCAACTCCTCGGGTTGACCGGCCCCTTCTTCCGGGCCGATGGTTTATATCTTGGCAGTGATCGTGATGGTCACGTCGTAGTCCATCCCCCTCTGGAAAACGGGCAGGCCGGTGGTCTTGTCGTACATGACCTCAGGCTGGCCTTCGTACGTGGCGTCGATGACGAAGTGGAAGCCGGGAGCGTTGGCGAAGTCGCCCTCGATCGTCAGATGGAACTTCAGGACGCCGATCAGAGGGGGGTCCTGGTACGAATAATTGATAGCCGTGACGTTCTTCCCCTTCAGGGTCCCGGCGTCGCACCAAGGGCCGCTGGGATTGAGAGTCATCTTGCCGCCCGTATAGATGGACTTGTAGGCGTAGGTGAATGGATCGGTTCCCACCATGAACCCGCCGCCCTCGACGGTGACCAGCTTGGCCTGGTTGAAGATGTAGCCCTCGCCCAGGGCCATGAGCACGTTGCCCGCCTGTCCGGGGCCTCCGCCTTTGAAAGCTTCCTTCCAGAACTTGGTGTAGAAATCGCCCGCTTCCGTCGAATAGACGCCCGGAATGACCTTGACCTTGGCCGAAAGGCCGACCGCGAAGACCATGAGGAACGCCAGCGAAAAGACGATTGCCCTTTTCATCGATTCCTCCTCTTAAACATTATTCGTAAACCAGAATCTCTATGCGACGGTTCTGAGCCCGTCCTTCTCGATTGGAGTTGTCAACTAGGGGCTGAGAGCTTCCCAAGCTGATAACCTCCATTCTGTGAAGAGGGATATGGTATTGTCCGTAAAGATAATCCCTCACGGCTTCAGCCCGGTTTCTACCTAAGGCAAGGTTGTGCCCTTCCGAGCCGGTGCTGTCCGTGTGCCCCTGAATTTCAAGATACACGCCTTTATTCTCTTTAACGAGCTTCTGGACGAAGGAGTCCAGGGCGGCCTTGGCCTCGGGAGTCAGTTGAAAGCTGTCGAAGCCAAATTTGGCGTCGCTGGTGCGCACGGTTTCTTTTGTAATAAGCTTGCCGCGAATAAGACCCTTGACCTCGTCGATCTTCGTGTCCACTTCCTTGAATTGCGAATCCTGCTTGCCGACGAGCTCTCCGATCGTGGCCAGCCTTTCATCGTGCTCTCGAAGCCTCTTTTGATTGGCCTCGACTTCAACGCTGACATCTTCAATTTTTTTATCGAGTCCCGCTACCTCCAGATTGACGAATTTTTTGGTGGCGCACGCTGAGCTGAAAAGCACAAGGAGCGCCATGCCTGGGATCAAGAAAAGCGCTACTCCACGAGTTTTCATATATGCCTCCTTTAATCATTCGTTTACCCTCAATGTATTGTCTAAGTAGCTAACCACAGGGCGGGAGAAAGGGAAGACTTTTTGGGACTTCCTTTTCTCCCTCAAGTCGTGCACCTTGGACTTTGGCCCGGGAGAGCTATGTGACGGCCGGAGATCGTCGGGTTCGTCATCAATCCCCAACATACGCCACGCTCCGTCACCGGCGAGCCGCCGTTTGAGGCGACGCGCCCGCCGCCCATGCGCTTGTCGACCTGATCAATGTCACCGCCGGGGTCGTCACCGAAGGCAGAGTCATCTCACTGTCGCGAATGCAATATCGCTCCCATAAGCGGTCCCCGAGGAGTTTGTCGCGTATGCCCGGACATGATACGTCGTATTCGGGCTCAGCCCCGTCAGGCTGCTCACGAAGCTCCCCGTCCCCGATCCGTCTGTGCGTGTGCGAACCGGAGGTCGCGGGATTTGCCGTCGATCCCCAACACAGGCCCCGCTCCGTCACCGTCGCCCCGCCGTCCGCGGTGACGATCCCCCCACCCGTTGCGCTCGTAGATTGAATAGTCGAAGGAACGGTCGTTGTTACCATGGGCGGGGTTGTCGAAGTCGGTGGTCCCGATTCATACGCCCCGATGTCCGGTGCGCCATTGATACTATTCCCCGCGTAATCCTCCGTCAGGCCGACAAATGCCCCTGCGTTGATGCAGGGGGAGCTTGAGAGAAGATGGAAGTCATGTCCCGCCGCATTGACGAATCCGGGGGAAGTCGTGAAGCTATTCAAGGCCGCGCCCCCGGACTGCAGTTGGGCCAACGTCAATGTCGACGATGGGCTTTGTATCTTTATGACGGGATTGACAACGGCATCGTAATCAAAGGCGATAAAATGGTTCTTCCATGCATATTTAGAAGATACCGACCTTGTCATGCCGGAACCGACGATATTGTTGCGGAAGTCAATGTTCTTTACAAAATACGTGCCGTTATCATTTATCGACAGGCCGCTCGGATAAGACCCTATGCCGTCGTAAAGGGTGTTATTCCAGATATCGACGCCACTTACGTTATTCAATGTAATACCATTTCGACTATGGTAGATGATGTTGTAGGCAACAACCCCGTGCACGTCGTTGCCGCGCTGTTCCGGATAACGAGCCGGAATATGCCGCATAGTTCAGGTACAAGATACCTATCGGGCAATCGTGGATCAGGTTCCGGCTTATCACAGAAGCCTCGGAACAGTTCTCCAGTTCTATCCCGTTCGAGGCACAGTTATACACTGTATTCCTACTTGCGGTTATCGTTCCCGTAATCGGATACCCATACCCATCGAAGTCGATCCCGTATCCCTCGTTCGATGTCCCGATAAGAAAAGCAATATCGTGGACGACGTTGTCATTAGCGGTCGGATTGTTTACCCCTTTATAGAACCATATCCCGCGAGCCCTATATCCGGAGACCGTATTCCGCAGAACGCTGCAGTTTGCGGCAACCTTGCCCGTGAATCGTAATAGCGGCGTCCGGTCCCGTTATGGGGCTTGGGCCGACAAACACATTGTCCTGAACGACCGTGTTCGGGCCAAACAGGTTGACCCCGCAGTTGGTAAATTTAGAGTTTTGGATTATCCAACCCGGGGTGCTCAACTCAGTTCCGCTGCTGTTCCACTTGGTGTGGGCTATGCCATATTGAGTTGGGAACGCAAAATGAAGGTCGGTGATGGTAATATAATCTTTTTTGCCCTCCACGCAATAATTTTCTGGTCGATCCGTCTATCTTTGGAAGGTCGCCCGTCCCATACGCCCCGAACGTGATATTATTGCCGGAAGCTCCGTGCGATGGAGGGATCAGCGTTTCCCGCCACGTCACGCCGCGCTTGAACAAGATCGAATCCCCGGGTACAAAAATGGAAGTATTGACCTTATTGATGGTTTTCCATGGTGTTTGAGGAGCGCGGCCGTTGTTTGCATCGGACCCATTGGTGGCATCAACATAATAGACGGTTGCCGCGTATATGGGAGCGACAGCCACTATTAAGACTAAAGCGAATAATAGATATCTCGTTTTCATTTTGTTCTCCCGCATTTTGTCATTGTTCTTTCTCAGGAGGCATGGTCTTTGTTCTTTTTAGACCCATAAGGGGTGATATTATGGTTATCCGGGACTAATCGTTTGACGAGGACATATTCGGCCCGGACCGTTAAGCCCCGGCCGACGTCGAGGCCCGAAGCCGGGTAGGAGATCAAAGAGGCTCCGCTCCCGGACCTTGAAACCGTCGCCCTTTACGGATAGCTGCCCGCGGCCACGGCGCCCCCGTCGTCCGCGACCATGATGTTGGGGCCTATGGCCGTCCCACCCCGATCTCGAGGGCCAATGCATTGATCGAGCGTTCCAATATTCGCCTCCTGCTCGATTTAGAGCAAGATATGTACCAGCAATAAAAAAGCTTGCCCTTGATAAGCCCGGATTATTTATAAGTTATTTAAATACTGTCAATTACAGAAATGAAAAGCGCTTTCATAAAGAAGTCGAGGATTTTTTTAAAATTAGAAAAGTGTATAATAATTAGGACATAACTATGATGCTTATTATCTCGTCTTTGGTTTTTAAGGGGAACTTGGGATTCGGTCGAGTGTCTGATTATTTATACAGAAAAGCTGTTCCTGGTCTGCCCGAATCCTAAAGATTATCGGAAATCCGAGGGTTTTAACGCGTATTTTTTGATAAGGTAATAAAGGTGGGAGCGCTGCCTTTTAGCTATTCGGGCAGCCTTCTGGAAATTTCCCTTCGTCGTATTTAAAAGTTTCCTTAGATATTCTTTTTCAAATTCTTCTTTGGCTTCGTTGAACGCTTTTATCTCAAGATCCTGGGGCATTCCCGGGGAAAGAATATCCTCAGGGGCGATATGGCTTCTTCTGGTCATGGCAACGGCATATTCGATCTTATTCTCCAGTTCACGCACGTTTCCCGGCCAGTCATACAGCATCATCTTCTGCAGGGCCTCAGGGGTGATGCCCGAAATTTCTTTACCCAATTTTGTGCTGTATTTTTTTAAGAAATGTTCAACGAGGAGGGGGATGTCTTCCTTGCGTTCGCGAAGCGGAGGCAGATCCAGAGGTATGACTTGGATCCGATAATAAAGGTCTTCTCGAAATCTCCCTTCGTCCACCTCCTTTTTGAGGTCTTTGTTTGTCGCCGCAATGACGCGGACATCGACTTTTTGGGTTCGCTCGCTTCCCACAGGCTTGAATTCCTGTTCTTGAAGCACTCTCAGGAGCTTGACCTGAACTGAAGGCGGAGTCTCGCATATTTCGTCGAGAAAGATCGTTCCCTTGTCTGCCAGCGCAAATAATCCCCTCCGGGACTGATGGGCATCCGTAAAGGCGCCCTTTTCATGTCCGAAAAGCTCGCTTTCGAGAAGGCTCTCAGGCAGGGCGGCGCAGCTCACGGCAATGAACGGAGCGTTCAGGCGGAGGCTGTGGCAATGGATCGCCTTGGCCACCAGCTCTTTCCCAGTTCCGCTTTCGCCGAAGATGCGGACGGCAAAGTCGGTCCGGGCGACCTGGGCGATCTGTTCAAAGATCTTGATCATCTTCTCGCTGCGGCCGATGATGTTCTCGAAGCCGAATTTCTCCTCGACAAGTGTCTTGAGGTTCTTGACCTGAATGGCCAGCCTCTGCTTTTCCAGGGCATTTTTGACCTTGAGCAGAAGCTCTTTTGGGTCAAACGGCTTTGTCAAATAACTATAGGCTCCCTTCTTGGTGGCCGTCACCGCGCCTTCAATGCTGCCGAAAGCCGTCAGGATGATCACAGGCAGGTCAGGATAGAGGAGAAGGAGGTCTTCCATCAGTTCCAGGCCGTCCGATGAGGAGAGCTTGAGATCTGTGATGACCAGGTTGAAAGGCTCTTCTCTAGCTTTGGCTTTGGCTTCCTTCGCCGTCATGGCGGTGGTGACGGCATAGCCTTCCGCTTCGAGCCGTGCCCGCACGACCTCCAGGATATTGGGGTCATCATCGACAACCAGGATTCTTTCTCGGTCCATGCTACTTGATCTCTTTGGCCTTCTTTTCTGATTGAATGTCGATCTCTTTCATCTTTTTCAGCTGTTTCTGCAGGGTTTCTATTGCGGTCTTTTGGGTTTGGATCAGATCTTCATATTCTCTGAGTTTTTTGCCGAGGGGTTCGAGTTCCAGATTATCGGTCCTTAATCTCGCGATTTCTTGTTCCAACGAGGTTCGGTCTTCGGCAAATTCGACCGTTCTCGCCTTCAGCTCGACTTCGAGAGAATAGAGCTTTTCCAGAAGTCCGACCCATACTTGCGTCTCGGCTTTGAACCGGCTCTTCGGGAACTCTTTTTTCAACCTTTGCAGGTAAAAAAGGGACCGGGCAAGATCCTGATCCGGGTTTTCGTTCAAGGCATAAAGGCGGCCGAGATCGAAGAGCACTTTTTCTTGCCACGGATTTTCAGAGGGATCTCTTATCGTCTGTTCCAGGACGGCTACGGCATCTTTATATTTTCCGGTGCCGGCAAGATACTCGGCTTGAGCGATCTGGTTCTTGATCTTAACGTTTTGGGGTGTCGACAGCATCATTGAACAGCACGTGGAACTCAAGAGAGCGAATACGATCGTCAGGTTTCGAGTCCTATCGTTAGCTTGCATTGTCATCCTAATAAGGAGCTGTCATATCCTGAGGTCCCTTTTCCAAAGGAAGAATGAACGTGAAGGTACTTCCTTTTCCGGGCGTACTATCGACCCAGATCCGGCCCCCATGTGCCTGGACAATGTGCAGGGCGATTGACAATCCGAGGCCGGTGCCCTTTGTTCTCGGAATTCCTTCCGGATTGATATCCAGGAACTTATCGAAGATCCGGGCCTGCAACTCTGGGGCGATCCCGATGCCGGTATCCGCGATACGCACCCGGAGATAACGACCTTCCATATCGTTGTTCGCCGCCGCCGACATGGGCTGGAAAAGATCGGCCTTCACCTCGATCCTTTCTCTCTCCGGAGTATATTTTATGGCATTGCTCAAGAGATTGATCACGACCTGCTGGATCTTGTAGATATCCATCCAGACAAGCGGCAGGGAATCCATGGCCTCGGAACTTAAATGCAGGCCTTTTTTTTCGGCTAGAAGCTCGACCTCAGCCAGGGCATGAGCCAGGATCGGACGAATGTCCGCCCGTATGAAGTTGTATGGCATCATGCCGGCTTCCATTTTCGAAAGGTCGAGGAGGTCGTCGATCATTTTCGTTAATTTTTTCGTGCCTTGCTCGATAATGGTCAGGAACCGTCTCTGTTTTGTGGTGATCTCCCCGCCGACCTCTTCAAGGAGCAGATTATCGGCTTCCATTATTGAAGCCAGAGGAGTCCGGAGTTCGTGAGAAACGTGAGAGATGAACCCGGATTTCATTTCATCCAGGTGTTTGAGCTTATCCGACATTTGATTGAAAGACCGGGCCAATTCCACTAATTCGGGGGGGGAATTGAGCTCGATATGCTGATCAAAATCCCCGGCGGCCACAACCGTCGTCATCTTCTTTATGATCCGGAGCGGATCATTTATCCCTTTAGTGACCATAAAGGCGACGATCACCGCTGAAAAAAGGCTGATCACTATGAGAACCTGTACGATGCCGGCTGCGCGGGTTCCCATGGCTTCCAAGCCCTGGATCTTTTCCATGATCCTTTTCTGCTGCTGATTAGCAAGGCTATCGAGGGCTCCGGTCACTTCTTCCGCCGTGTTCTTTTCGGCGCCCGTTTCAGCCGAGGGCAAATTCCCTCGATCCAAAGTATCCGTCCTTTTTTCCACGAGGGCCTTGTAGTCACGAAATGACGCCAGGATCTTGTCGGCCAACCCTCGTTCTTCGACGGAGTGCAGCTTCGGGGCGAGCCGCCGATAATATTCCAGAAAGTCGGCATGGCCCGCTTGGCTGAGGTTAAAAAAGGCTTCATCGCCCGTCACCTGGTATTTCTGGAAGTTCCGGACCTGGGAGAGAAACGAATCGGCCATTTGTCTCTCCAGGTCAACGGCCTGTTGGTCGGAATAGATAAGGACGTCGATGATCTTGGTCATGTGGTTCAAATTGAACAGGGAGTAGGCGATGATTATCATAAGGATGAGAATGACCAGAAGATAACCGACCGTTATCCTCCAAAAGATGTTCAAGCGACGAAGGAAAACGAATTGGGCCACGATAACCTACCCCGCCCAATGTACCACCTCCAGGGTGGAATTTTCAATCCATTGAACCTGCCCCCCTGGTTTGGTCCATCATTACCTCAAAAGCTATGCTGACATTTCGCAGATATGGCGAACATGTTCCCTTCGCCAACTCTATCAATCCCCAGCCGCATAGGCTCGGGTGTTGGATTACAATATCGCATGGTCGCCTCCTCAGAGGTCGATTGCGGAGCCCGGCAGGCGGGACCGGATCTGTCAAGTCATGGCTTATGCTTTAAAGAAATCCAGAGGGACATCCTTCAATCGGACGATATCCAGTATCCTGTCCTTGATGTCGAAACCCGAGGTGCAGGCGACGCGGCAGACATCACATTTTCCGCACGGCTTGCCGGATATGTCAGCCGTGTCGAGTGTGTGCCGGGCATGCTCGACATTCCGGTATCCGTAGGCGTACATATAACTGCGCATCAGGGTGGGAATATCCAGATTGTTCGGGCACTGGGGTATGCACTTCCGGCACTGCAGACAGTAAAGACCGGGTTCCGATCCAAGATCCGCCAGTTCAAGGTCCTTCAACTCCTGATCGGAGATCTTCAGGTCCTTGATCATCTCCAGGTTCTTCTGCAATTCTCCGACCGTCGACATTCCCGAAACGATGCTCGAGATGTCCTTGTTCTGAAGCACCCATTTCAAAGCCGCATTGGTATTCAACGGCTTTGTTCTGTTCTTGTCCCGGGCGGCCCCGGCGGTTGTTTTCATGGCCACGATGCCCAGCCCCGCCTGCGCCGCATAAGCCAGGGCTTCGTTCATGGCTTCCTTATTTTCGGTCTTGTAATTGTACGCGGTCATCGCCACATCATAGATCTTGGCATCGGCGGCGGCCCGAAGAGCCTCCTCACAGGAATTGTGCGTGGCGATACCCGCGAAGCGGATTTTGCCTTGTTTCTTGAGTTCCGTCATGGCCTTCAATATGGGATCGGAAAGGACGGTTTCCCTTTTGGCCGCAAAGGGCAACAATAGGACATCCACGTGATCGAGCCCGAACCGTTTCAGGCTTTCCTCCGCCGTTTTCATGTAGGACTGGGCGGTCATGTCCTTGGCAAGGGTGCCTTCCCGGGGATTGAACCCTTCGGGCGTCGCGGCCGTTCCGACGACAAAAGAATCGCGCGGCAGGTCTTTCAATGCCGCGCCTACCAGCCTTTCATTGTTTCCCTCTCCGTAATAAGTGGCCGAAAAGAAAAGTTTGATGCCCGCATCATATACCATCCGGATAAAGCTGGGGTCAGTGGCACCACTGGTACCCATGCTGATCAGCGGGGTTTCGATCCCGGTTCTCCCGAGCACACGGGTGGCCAACGAGGGGACGGCTCCCTTTTCCCCATGTTCTCCGGAAAAAGTCTCCCATGTCCGCGGGATAAGGGTAGCGCCGCATATCCCGACGAGACCTTTTTGCAGGAATTCACGCCGTTGGTTTCTTTTCATGTTCTTCTCCATTCGAGGAATTTCCAATCCTGACCTCTATCGGGAATCTATCACCCGCCTCGCGGCCATGTCAATGATAGGGCGGCCGGCGCGGTGAAGTCAACGCCGCCGTTGACCGCCCGTCCATCGGGGTGTTAATATTCATTCTCTTGAATCAGATTCGCCTCATATCGACCGTTCGCCTGGATAGGGTTCCTCCCCATGTCTAACGGCGGCTGGCGTCCGTTCCTGCGTTACGACGAAAAGCAGGATCGACCTCGGATCAGCCGGGCTCTCATCCGGCGCGCCTGGGCCTATGCCCGCCCCTACCTCCTGCGCATCGCGGCCATGCTTCTCCTGATCCTGATCGCGACCCTGCTCGGGCTCGCCCCTCCTCTGCTCGTCCGGGACCTCATCGACCGGGCCCTGCCCGAGCGCGACTTCCAGCGGCTGACCTGGCTCGCGCTGGCCATGCTGGCCGTGCCTCTTGTCAACGGGCTATTGGGAGTCGCCCAGAGATATCTCGGCGCGTCCGTGGGCGAGGGCATCATCTGCGATCTGCGGACGGAGCTGTTCGCCCATCTGCACCGCATGTCCCTGCGCTTCTTCACTCACACCAAGACCGGAGAGCTTCTTTCGCGGCTGAACAACGACGTCATCGGGGCCCAGAGGGCGGTCAGCGGCACGATCGTCGACGTGTTCACCAATTCCATCACCTTGGTCAGCGCGCTGGTGATCATGCTGAACCTGGAGTGGCGGCTGACGCTTCTGGCCGTAGCCGTCCTGCCTCTCTTCCTCATCCCGGCGCGCATTCTGGGCCGGCGTCTGCGCTCGATCGTCCGCCGGCAGATGACTGCTTTACGCCGAAATGAACGCCATGATGGACGAGACCCTCAACATCAGCGGGGCCCTGCTCGTCAAGCTGTTCGGCCGTGCCGCCCGTCGAGGTCGCTCGGTTCCGAGGCCGGGCGGACCGCGTCCGCGACGCCGGCGTGCGCCAGGCCTACCTGATGCGCTGGTTCTTCCTGACGGTGAGCCTGATCAGCGCGGTCGGCACGGTCGTGGTGTTCTGGGGCGGCGGCCTGCTCGTCCTGCGCGGGTCCGGCTTCACGATCGGAACGATCGTCGCCTTCACGGCGTACCTGGCGATGCTCTACGGACCGCTCTCGGCGCTGACCAACGCGCGCATGGACCTGGCCACGTCGCTGGTCAGCTTCGAGCGGGTGTTCGAGGTCCTCGACCTGCCGGTGGAGATCAAGGAACGGCCGAACGCGAACAGCCTGGATACCGTCCAGGGCGACGTGCGCTTCGATCGGACGTCTCGTTCAGCTATCGGCCCGAGGACGCCGCCGAGGAGGCCGCGGCCGCCGGCGCTGGCCGAGGTCGTCCGCTTCGGCGGACCGCGCAGCCGGGCCATGACCGCCCCTCCGCTGTCGCAGGAGGGCGGGAAGCTGAAGACGGTGCGCGTCGCCGAAGCGAGAACGAGAAGCCCCGTCGCCCAGGCCCCCGCGGCCGCGCGCTGGGCGCTCCGCGACCTCAGCTTCGAGATCAAGCCGGGCCAGCTGGCCGCGCTCGTCGGCCCGAGCGGGGCCGGGAAGACGACGGTCACCTATCTGCTGCCGCGCTTCTACGACCCGACGGCGGGCACGGTCAGCATCGACGGCCACGATCTGCGCGACCTGACCCTGGACACGCTGGCGGATCAGATCGGCATGGTGACGCAGGAGACCTTCCTTTTCAACGACACCATCCGGGCCAACCTCCTCTACGCCAGGCCGGAGGCCACGGCGGAAGAGATCGAGGCGGCCTGCCGGGCGGCGAACATCCACGACTTCATCGCCGGCCTGGCCGAAGGCTACGACACGGTCGTCGGCAACCGCGGCTACCGGCTCTCGGGCGGCGAGAAGCAGCGCGTCGCCATCGCCCGCGTCATCCTCAAGGACCCGCGCATTCTTGTCCTGGACGAGGCCACCTCGTCCCTCGACAGCCAGTCCGAGGCGCTGATCCAGGACGCGCTGGAGCGCATCATGCGGGACCGGACGAGCCTCGTCATCGCCCATCGCCTGAGCACGATCCTGGCGGCCGACGTCATCCTGGTGCTGGAGGCCGGCCGGCTGGTCGAGCAGGGCACCCACGCGGAGCTCCTGGCCAAGGGCGGCCTCTATGCCTCCCTTTACGAAACTCAGTTCAGGCCGGGCCGGGCCTGAGCACGGCGTTTCCCGACCCGGGACCATAGGCTTGGGGGGAATGATAGGGGCCCCCCTGATCTATCACTCGAGTATCGGTCCCGGAAGATGGCTTCTATTGTTCCCTTAAACTGTTATCACGACTTTTCCGCGGGCGTGTCCTTCTTCAAGATACCGTAGGGCCTCGGCCGTCTCGTTTAGTGGGTAACGCTTATCAATAATGGGCCGGACTTTGCCCCCATTGATCAGCTCTATGATGAATAACAGATCTTTTTGGTTTATTTTCGCAACGATGAGTCCCATATTCTTGGCTCCCGGTCATCGATATGAGCATGAGCTGGAATATCCGAGCCATGGAACCTCCTGCCAGGACATAGATTCCACCGGGGCTCAATATGCGTTTATACTCCGAAATCGAACGGTACGCGGCAGTATCAAAGATCAGGTCATATTGCTGCTTGTTCTTGGTGACATCTTCTCGAGTGTAATCAATGACATGGTCCGCGCCCATTGAGCGCACAAAGTCCATTTTTGTCGTGCGGCAAACGCCGGTCACCTCGGTCTCGAATGATTTGGCGATCTGTACGGCAAAAGTGCCCACACCGCCGGAGGCCCCATTGATCAAAACCTTTTGCCCCGCCCGGATCTGTCCTTTATCGCGAAGACCCTGCAAAGCGGTGAGTGCCGCCATTGGCACAGCCGCGGCTTCTTCAAAGGTCAGATTGGCCGGTTTCAGAACTAACTCTGTTTTCATCGACACATACATACTCGGCAAAGCCTCCGTAGCCGCCTTCTCCGAAAACTTCATCGCCGGCCTGAAACTGCTTGACATGGCTGCCGACCGCTTCGACTTCGCCCCGCTATGTCAGCTCCCAGTATCTTGTGCTTTGGCTTTGAGAAGCCCGGCGCCCATGAGTCTGATCAAGAACGGGTCAGCTCTCAGGTGACGCCAGTCATAGGCATTTGCGGATGCCGCATGGACCTTTATCAATATTTCATTGTCCTTGGGAATGGGCTTTTCCACCTCTTTAAGTTGAAGAACATCGGGTGGTCCGAACTTTGTGTATACCATTGCTTTCATGAGTTTCCTCCTCATTTGTTAGGTTTTGTTATTATGTTCCACAGTTATGACGACATTTCCCTTTTTGTGTCCTTTTTCGACATACCGGTGAGCCTCGACAATTTGTTCCAACGGATAGCATCTATCAATGACCGGTTTTATCTTTCCCGCCTCAATAAGCTCTTTGAGGAAGATTAGATCTTCAGTCTTTTCGCCGCTGACCTGAATGCAGTAATGAACGTTAAGATAGATTCCTGTCTTCTTTAGCGCCTTTTTACCTCGTGAAGATGAAATCTTGCCTACCGCGTCAAAAATAACATCATAGGTCTCACCGCTTTTGGTAAAATCCTCTTGCGTGTAATCAATGACCTTATCGGCTCCCAGAGATTTCACCAATTCTAAATTCGTGGTACTGCATACCCCGGTCACTTCTGCCCCAAAGTACTTGGCAAGCTGTACCGCATAAGTACCTACCGCTCCAGAAGCGCCATAGATAAGAACTTTTTGTCCGCTCTGGATATTTCCTTTTCTAAGACAATGCAATGCTGTCATCCCCCCACCAGGAACGGCGGCGGCTTCCTCATAGGTCATATTGGCCGGTTTTATTGCCAGCACCCCGTCTTCAGGCAGACATTTGTACTCGGCATATCCACCAAAATTCACCCCGAAGGTAGATGCAAAAACCTGGTCACCTTTCTTAAATCGTGTTACATCTTTGCCTACTGATTCAATTTCCCCGGCCAGCTCCATCCCCAGTATGGTTCTTTTTGGTTTTCTAATACCCAGGTATATTCGCGCGAAGAGCCATTGCCAACGAGGGCCAGGAATTTTGAAACTTCGCATGATCGTGTCCCCTATGGTTACTGTTGTCGCATGATATTTTTACCAGTACTTCATTGTCCTTGGGAGTAGGTTTTTCTACCTCTTTGAGCTGAAGAACATCCGGCGGTCCGTATTTTGTGACATACAATTGCTTTCATGAGTATTCCTCCTGATTTACTTTGATTTGGTCATTTTATCTCGTTTTTATCTGTTTTGGCAGCCCCGGAATCGATTGCAGATGAATTGAATCCTTTAACGATCAGCCATACCGTCCATAGTGACTTGCCAGGCTAACGATCCGGCCCACCAAACGTTCCTCGCCGTCGGGTATCTTCCGGACATGCCTCTGGGTTGAGCAGCGGCTGGGCCCGAGACCTGACAAGCCCGCCGCTCTGAGATTCCCATGACTTCACAAACATGCTCGATGGCCCGGTCCTTTTTTGGCCGGGCTTAGAAGTTTCCCTGGTTTGCTTCTTTCAGGATGGCGTTATCCAGCGAAAGATCGGCCACCAGCTTCTTCAGCCTCGAGTTCTCCTGCTCGAGCTCCTTGAGCCGCCTGGCCTGGTCGACCCTCATCCCGCCGTACTCCTTCCGCCACCGGTAATAGGTCTGTTCAGAGATCCCCAGCTTGCGACAGACCTCGGCGACCGGAGTTGCCTGGCTGAGAAGGACTTCCGCCTCCCGGAGCATGGTGATGATCTGCTCCGGAGTAAACCGTTTCCTGGCCATGTCCACCTCCCTCGATCCAGCAGAATCTTATCACAAGGACTGGATCCCTGTGAGGGGGGCAGGTCAAAGCTAAGTAAAGAGACAGATTTTTCCTCGTGCGCCGCATTCGATTGAAAACCGCTGAAACTACGGGTCTACAGTATAAAAGACAAAACCACAGGAAAGACTGATAAATAAGGGGTTACTCTGGTGGAGCTGACCAGGATCGAACTGGCGACCTCTTGAATGCCATTCAAGCGCTCTCCCAACTGAGCTACAGCCCCACGAGGTGAACACCATACTACAAAAAGACGGCGTGCGCGTCAAGCCCGGGCGCCGCTCCGAATTTGCCTATAGGGCTCTATTTCCCAGGAAGGAATTCCTGGGACACGATACGAGATCCAGAGATTTCGTTCATGTCCCGGAATTTCTCGCCACGTTCTGTCGGCAAATTCAGCGCCAGGCGCCATCCGCCCGCCGGATTGACTTATCCGCGCGAACCGTGTAAAGATACCGCGGGTTGAATGGGCCGATAGGAATGGCCAGACCGATGTCCTATATTTCGAGAAGAAAGGCACCATGCGCGCTCGTCGGCCTCGCGCTCGCCGTGACGGCCGTCCTGCCCGCGCGCGGCGCATCGAAGCCGGGGCCTCTCCTCGCCCTGAGTTTTTCCTACGCGCCGGCCGTGAGCCGGTCCCCGGCGGCCTCCGGTGAGGACAAAGCGAAGCCGGCACCGCAACCGCCCGCCATCCGCGCAAACGCCGGCCGCGCCCTCTCCGAGGTCGGGATCCTGATGGCTTATTCCCAGACGCGGTACTGGCTGAACTACGCGAAGTTCATCGAGGATTGGCAATACCACTTCAACTGGAAGGATCAGAGAAGGCGCTTCTTCACCTTCGAGGCCTGGATGTTCGACTCCAACGCCTTCAGCCTCAACTGGACTCACGCGTTCGCCGGCGTGCTCTATTACCAGTTCGGAAGGACGAACAACCTGAGCTGGCCGCAGTCGTTCCTGTTTTCCCTGGGTGGGTCCCTCTGGTGGGAATACGTGGCGGAGTGGCGCGAGATCATCTCCGTGAACGACAATATCATGACCTCCACGGGAGGTTTCGCCGCTGGCGAGGCCTGGTTCCAGCTGGGAAAGTACTTCATCGGGCGGAAGGGCCTGCTCGAGCGGTTCCTGAGCTTCGCCGTGAACCCGGTCCTGAAGTTCAACCACTGGCTCGATCTGAGGCAGGGAAAGAACCGTTCTCTCGGCCCCGAGCCCGGCTGGCATGATTTCCGTCTTTTCGTCGGCCGGAAGAAGATGCCCACTTCGGCGGGGACGGGGACCCAGAACACCATGTTCGTCGGCTTTCACACCCGGATCATTCATGCCCCCGAATACGGCAAACCCGAGCTGAGCGGCCGAAGGGTCTCGGACACCCTCGCCAGCGACCTTGACGTCGATTTCGCCCTGCGGCACGGCAGGATCGAAGAATTCAACTTTTCGACCCGGGTCGCCGGCCTGGGCTATTACCGGCAGGCGATCGGCCCCGACCGGAGGGGATACGCCTATTATGTCGGCATGGGCTCGGCCTTCACCCTGTACAAGAAGAAGTCGATCTCGATCTATGACTCCAACTCGATCACCGTCGTTCCGGGCACCGACCTGCACCTCGACGAGCCCCGCCGGTTCACGGACAAGATGGCCTCCGTTCAGATCGCCGGGCCCGTCTTCGATTACACGGCGTTCACGCCGGTGTCCCGGCTCCGCATCGTCCTCGATGCCTATCTGGATTTCGGCCTCATCAACGCTTTCGCGCTGAACCCGTATTCCGAAGCCGTGAACATCCTCGGCGTCAAGACGACGCTTCTCTATTACGGGTATTACTACGGGGTCGGAACGACGCTCGGCTCGGACCTGACGTACCGGTACCGGGCCCTGCAACTCGGCGGCCGCCTCCGGTATTCGACCTACGGCTCGATCGAAGGACTCGATCGCTTTCAGGACCAGGTCACGGATGATTTCCACCTGACGGACACCCGCTTCGCCTGCGGCTCGAAGCGGCGGTCCGGCTCCCCTGGGCGCCGGTCGAGGTCCTGGCAAGCTACGAGGGCATCGGGCGTCGCGGGACCATCAAGGACGTCCGCCGCCACGATCTTGAAAAACGGTACTCGATCTACGTCAGCTACAAGTTCTGAACGAAATCCCCCCTCCCCCCCTTTAGAAAAGGGGGGAAGCGAGCCGCGAGCCGAAGCTAAAACTACCGCGAGCTGGAGCCAGACCTACCCCCCTTTGGAAAAGGGGGGCTCGGGGGGATTTATCTTCTTATTTCTTGTCCGAGGCGCCGGGCTTGGTGACGGGCGCACCGGCACTGCAGAACGGGCAGTCGTCCGGCTCGAAGGCCTCCACCTTGAGGGCGAGCAGGCTGCCGACGGGCTTCCCCTCGATGAGGACCGAGCCGGCGGTCCGGTCGACGAGGACGTAGATCCCGGCGACCCCCACCTGTTTCTCTTTCAGGCAGGCCAGGACCTCCTGGATGGAGCCGCCGGTGGTCAGGATGTCCTCGACGACGATCGCCCTCGAGCCGTCGAGGCCGCAGAATCCGGAGCGGAACGACATCTTCCCGTCGACCCGCTGGCTGAAGGCGAATCGCTTGCCGAGCTTGAGCGCCGCCAGGAAGCCGATGGCGATGGCCCCGTAGGCGGGAGAAACCACATAATCGAAGTCGCGGCCGTCGGCCCTTATCCGGGCGACGAGCAGGTCGACGATCCTGTCGAGGACGTCGGGCTTCTGGATAAGGCGGATCTTCTCGAAATACCACTCGGAGTGCTTGCCGGAGGTCAGCTTGAAATGCCCCCGGAGCAAGGCGTCGCATTCCTTGAAGAGGGCGAGGACCTTTTCGGTGTCGATGTCGGCCATGACGATCTCCTTTTATTTGATCAATGCCTCGCGGATGGGTTTGACCCATTGTTCCCTATCGATGTCGTACAGGATGAAATCCGAGTCGAACTGCCAATAGGCCCAGCTCCAACCGAGGCTCTCGGCGGCCCGGGCGACGGCCGCCGTGTACCGGGCCCGCGAGGCCATGTCGGCCTTCTCGTAGGCGCCGAACTCGCCCAGGAGGATCGGGCGCTTCTCGGCCTCGGCCCACTTCTGGGCGATCCCGAAATTCCCCTTCAGGAGCCGGAGATCGGCTTCGGCGCCGAGCCATTCGATCCCCGAGAGGTTCTTGAACTCCGGCGTCCACGGCGCTCCCTGATGGGTGAACGGCATCGGGAGATAATAGTGGACCGTGACGATGATGTTCCGGTCCGACGGCGGAAGGCGGAGCGCCTTCAGGGCGAACAGGCTGTTCCATTCGGGAGGGCCGATGACGACCGTCCGGTCGGGATTGGTCTTACGGACCACGGCCAGCGCCTCGGGGAACCAAGCGTTCCACAGGTCTGCCGTGAACGCCTCCGCCGGCTCGTTCATGATCTCGAAGAGGACCGACGACGGGGCGTCCTTATAGCGCGGCGCGACCTGGCTCCAGAAGGCCAGGAACATATCCTTGTTGCGGACGGGTCGGCGCCCATGGCGTTGTACTCGTGGAGGTCGAGGATGACGATGAGCTGCGCCTCCGTCGCTGCCCGGACGGCCCAGTCGAGGGTCGCGAGCCACGCCGCGTCAGCTTGTGCGAGGCGTCCATGTGCGGAAACGGGTGAAGGTTGATCCGGACGCTGTCGAAACCGCCGTCCCGGATCATCCGGAAGATAGCCTTCCTTGAACCGGGCCTTCTCGCGAGACGTCCAGATCGGGTCATAGCCAAGGATGTTGACGCCCCTCCCCAGCCGCCGGTTCTGTTCGAAGGCGTCCGCCGGGGCGCCTTCGCCGCGCCCGGCTGTCGCCGCCGCCAGGAATCCGATGAGGACGAGTCCTTTCAACGCTTTCGGGCCCATGAGTCGCCGCCTTTCACGGGAGACTTTAACCCGGCGCGGCGAAGCTCGTCAAGGGCCGGCGTCCGCCCATTTCACACGGGGCGGAAAAAATGCTAAAATGCGGGGGGAAAAGGATATTCTCATGCCCAAGAAAAGGAACAGATCGTTCCGGAACGTTTTCTTCTGGATATCGGCCGGCGTTCTCATCATCCTCCTCTGGAGCCTGCTCCAGAACCCGAACGTCGCCCGCAAGGACATCACGTTCACCCAGTTCATGGACCAGGTCGAGCAGGGGAACGTCGAAGAAGCGACCATCGCCGACAACGAGCTCCGGGGCAAGTACAAGGAAGGCGGGGCGTTCCGGACGGTCCTGCCCGCCCAGTACGACGACCTGATCAAGGTCCTCCGCCAGAACAAGGTCAACATCATCGTCAAGAATACCGCCCGGAACAGCTGGCTCTCCCTCCTCTTCAGCTGGTTCCCGCTCATCCTGCTCATCCTCTTCTGGGTCTTTTTCATGAGGCAGATGCAGGCCGGGGGGAACAAGGCCATGTCCTTCGGCAAGAGCCGGGCCAAGCTGTTCTCGGGATTGGCCAAGAAGGTGACGTTCAAGGACGTCGCCGGGGTGGACGAGGCCCAGGAGGAGCTCAGCGAGATCATCGAGTTCCTCAAGGACCCCCTGAGGTTCCAGAAGCTCGGCGGCCGCATCCCCAAGGGTGTCCTCCTGGTCGGCGCCCCCGGTACGGGCAAGACCCTCCTGGCCCGGGCCGTGGCCGGCGAGGCCGACGTCCCCTTCTTCTCCATCAGCGGCTCGGACTTCGTCGAGATGTTCGTCGGCGTGGGCGCCTCGCGCGTCCGCGACCTCTTCGACCAGGGCAAGAAGCACGCCCCCTGCCTGATCTTCATCGACGAGATCGACGCGGTCGGCCGCCAGCGGGGAGCCGGGCTCGGCGGCGGCCACGACGAACGCGAGCAGACGCTCAACCAGCTCCTGGTCGAGATGGACGGCTTCGACTCGAACGAGGGCATCATCCTCATCGCGGCCACCAACCGCCCGGACATCCTGGACAGCGCCCTCCTCCGGCCGGGCCGCTTCGACCGCCGGATCGTCGTCGCCATGCCCGACGTCGGGGGCCGGGAGGAGATCCTCAAGGTCCACGTCAAGCGCGTCCCGCTCGACAACGATGTCAAGCTCAAGGTCATCGCCCGTTCGACCCCCGGCTTCTCGGGGGCCGACCTGGCCAACCTGGTCAACGAGGCCGCGCTCGTCGGGGCCCGCCACGGCCAGGAAAAAGTGACGATGAAGGACCTCGAGTTCGCCAAGGATAAGGTCCTGATGGGCGTCGAGCGCAAGAGCATGATCATCAGCGACGAGGAAAAGAAGAACACGGCTTATCACGAGGCCGGCCACGCCTTGATGGCGGCCCTCATCCCCGAGGCCGACCCCATCCACAAGGTCACGATCATCCCCCGGGGGATGGCGCTCGGCCTGACCCAACAGCTTCCCCTCGATGACCGCTACACTTACACCAAGGACTATCTCGAAGCTCAGCTCTCGGTCCTCCTGGCCGGGCGCGTGGCCGAGATGATCTTCCTCGGGAAAACGACCACCGGCGCGGCCAACGACTTCGAAAAGGCCACCGAGATCGCCCGCAAGATGGTCTGCCTGTGGGGCATGTCCGACCTCGGCCCGCTGACCTTCGGCGAGCGCGACGACCTCATCTTCCTCGGCCGCGACCTGGCCGTGAACAAGAATTACAGCGAGCGGACGTCCGAGCGCAT
Organism: Candidatus Aminicenantota bacterium; assembly: GCA_963813235.1. Lineage (GTDB taxonomy): Bacteria > Acidobacteriota > Aminicenantia > Aminicenantales > Saccharicenantaceae > JALHVH01. Next base: position 76,385 of record CAWEYF010000015.1, read on the forward strand.
CGACGACGAGGTCAAGAAGATCGTCATGCGCAACTACGGCCGGACCCAGGAGCTCGTCGAAGATAACAAGGACAAGCTTGTCCGGATCGCCGAGGCCCTCCTCGTCAAGGAGGTCCTGAGCTCGGACGAGATCAATCAGATCGTCGACGGGAAGATGAAGCCCGAGCCGAAGAAGGGGCCCGACGACAGGCCCGCCGCCGCCGAGCTTGAACCGGCCGCCGGCGGGGCCCCGGAGACCAAAACGCCCGACCCGACGTAAGAACGAAGTTGAGGAAGACATACGCCCTGGAAGCCCGGGGCCGGGGATTCGTCCTCGGCCGGAAGACCTGGGTCATGGGCATCCTCAACGTGACCCCCGATTCGTTCTCCGACGGGGGCGCGTGCGGCGGCCCCGGTGAAGCCGCGGCACGGGGAATTGAAATGATCGCCGAAGGCGCGGACATCATCGACATCGGCGGGGAGAGCACCCGCCCGGGCTCCCGGCCCGTCTCCGAGGGCGAGGAACTCGACCGCGTCGTTCCCGCCGTCCGCGCCCTCCGGGAGAGGACGGACGCGCTCATCTCCGTGGACACGACGAAGGCCGCCGTGGCCCGGGAGGCCCTCGACGCCGGGGCCGACGTCGTCAACGACGTCAGCGCCCTGCGGTTCGATCCGCGCATGGCGGGGGTCGTCGCGGCGAGCGGGTCCCCGGTCGTCCTGATGCACATGCGGGGGACGCCGGAGACCATGCAGTCCTTCCCGGCCTACCGGGACCTCTTCGGGGAGATCGCGGCCTTCCTGGCCGAGCGGATCACCGCCGCCCGCGCGGCCGGGATCCCGGCGGAGAAGATCATCGTCGACCCGGGGATCGGGTTCGGGAAGACGGACGAAGACAACCTCGCCCTCGTCGACGGCTTGGGGTTCCTCGAGGCCCTCGACCGCCCCGTCCTGGCGGGGGCGTCGCGGAAAGGGTTCATCGGGAGGACGCTCGGCCTCGGGCCCGGAGACCGGCTCGAAGGCTCCCTCGCCGCCGGGGTCCTCTGCGTCGCCCGAGGGGCCCACATCCTCAGGGTGCACGACGTCCGGGCCACGCGGCGGGCCGCGGACATGGCCGACGCCATCCTGTCCCGGGGCGCCACCCGTCTTTCCAGGGAGGAGGGGAACAGCGCATGCCGAGCCTGACCAACGTCGTCAGCACGATCCGCCACGCCACCCTGAGCGATTTCCTGGACATCCTGCTCATCGCCTTCATCCTCTACTCCATCTTCCTGCTCATCAAGGACACCAAGGCCTACCAGATGGCCATCGGCCTCGGGCTGGTCGGCATCCTCTTCCTCCTGACCAAGTGGGGGAAGCTCGTCGTCTCCAACAGGATCATCCGGTCCTTCATCAACTACATCATCATCGCCGTCATCGTCCTCTTCCAGGGCGAGATCCGGAGGTTCCTGACCGGGATCGGGTCCCGGACCTTCCGCAAGCCCCTGGCCCTGCGCTCCCTGCGGGAAAAGCTCGAGGACGTCCTCATCGCCTTGGATTACCTGTCCATGAACAGGATCGGTGCCCTCATCGCCATCGAGAAGGAGATCTCCCTGTCGCCGTACGCCGACCGGGGGACGAAGATCGACGCCCTGCTGTCCAAGGACCTCCTCGTCAGCCTCTTCTTCCCGCGCTCCCCCCTCCATGACGGGGCCGTGATCGTCCAGGGGAACAAGATCGTCGCGGCGGGCTGCCTCCTGCCCCACCCCGCCTCCCACAACCTGAGCGAAGAGTACGTCGCCCGGACCCGCCACCTGGCGGCCCTGGGGCTTTCGCAGGAGACGGACGCGGCCGTCCTCGTCGTCTCCGAGGAGTCGGGGGACATCTCCCTCGCCTTCAAGGGAAACCTCCTGAGGATCCACGGCCGGGACGAGCTCCGGGAACGTCTCGTCGACTATCTGAGGAAGGGATGATGAGATTCGTCAGGAACCTGTTCACGCGCAACCGGGGGCTCAAGCTCATCTCCTTCCTCCTCGCGTTCGTCCTCTGGCTCATCCTCATCCCGGAAGAGAAGACCTATTCCGAAAGGACCCTGACGGTGCCCCTCGAGACGGGGAACATCCCCGCCGACATGGAGCTCGTGGAAAGGCCGGCCGGGACCATCGACGTTACGGTCCGTGCCTCGAACCGGCTCCTCAACGAGATCTCGCCGGCGTCCGTCACGGCCCGCCTCGACCTCGAACGGGCGTCGATCTACCAGGAGATGTATCCATTGAACGCGTCGGCGATCGCCGTCCCGCAGGGCGCCGAGGTCGTCGGCGTCTCTCCCAACTTGGTCCGCCTGAAGCTCGAGAAGACCCGGCAGATGGACCTCGAGGTCGCGCCGATGATCGTGGGCAAGGTCGGCGAGGGCTTCCGTATCGCGAAGATCGTGATCACTCCGCCCCGCGTCCCGGTCAAGGGCCCGGAGAGCAAGATCCGGACGCACGACCGTCTCACGACGAGCCCGATCGACGTCTCCGGGCTCGTCCGGTCGGCGACCCTGGAGGCGGATATCATCCTGCCGAGGACCGACCTCAGGCTCGCCACCCCGCTGACCCGCGTCCGGGTCGACATTACGCTCGAAGAGGACAAGCGGGCCTCCAACGAGAAGGACTCCGGGACGCAATGACGAAACTCTTCGGAACGGACGGGATCCGGGCCGCCGCGGGCGAGTTCCCCCTCGATCCTCCCTCGATCCGCGCCTTGGGCAGGGCCCTGGCCGTCCCTCCTCCGCGAAGAAGGCGTCGAGCCGAGGGTCATCGTCGGCCGGGATACCCGCGAGTCGGGCGCTTGGATGGAGGGGGAGCTGGTCCGCGGTTTCAGGGAAGCGGGCGGCGACGCCGTCCCGGCCGGGGTCCTTCCGACATCGGCCGTATCCTACCTGACCCGGAAGCACGCCTTCGCGGCCGGGATCGTCCTGTCGGCATCCCATAACCCCTTTCACGACAACGGCATCAAGATCTTCTCGTCGGCCGGGACGAAGATCGGGGAGGCCTGGGAGGACCGTCTCGAAGCGGCCATCCTCCGCGGCCCGGAAGCCGGTCGGACCGAAGGGCCGGAGGTCCCCGTCCGGACGGGATTCCTCGAGGAATACGCGGACTTCCTAGAAGGCCTCTTCCCCGCCGCCCTGCGCCCGGCGCGACTCCGCGTCGTCCTGGACTGCTCGAACGGCGCGAGCTTCGTCGTCGCACCGCGCGTTTTCCGCGACCTCGGCTTCGACGTCGTTCCCCTCAACGACGCCCCCGACGGCAGGAACATCAACCGGGACTGCGGGTCGCTCCACCCCGAGAGCCTGGCCGCGAAGGTCCGGGAGACGGGAGCCGCCTTCGGGGTCGCCTACGACGGGGACGCGGACCGGGCGGTCTGGGCCGACGAGACGGGGCGCGTCCTCAACGGGGACCACACGCTCTTCGTCCAGGCCGGGTACATGAGCGAAGGGGGGCGGCTCCATTCGGGCCTGGTCGTCGCGACCTCCATGAGCAATATGGGCTTGGAGATCGCGCTTCGTGGGCGCGGCATCGGTCTTGTCCGGACGAGGGTCGGCGACAAGTACGTGTTCGAGGAAATGGTCCGGCTGGGCGCCAACCTCGGCGGGGAGCAGTCCGGGCACACGATCTTCCTCGACGATTGCCCGACCGGGGACGGCATCCTCACCTCCCTCAGGATGGCGGAGGCGATGATCGCCCGGGGGACCCCCCTGTCGGGCCTGGTCGCCGGCTTCGAGGTGCTCCCTCAGATCCTGCTCAATGTCAGGGTCGCGAGGAAGGCCGCCTTCGACGCGTTCCCCGAGATCCCGCAAGCGGCCCAGGAGATCCGGGACGCTCTCGGGGCGAACGGCCGCCTGGATCTCCGCTATTCGGGCACGGAGCCATTGGCACGGGTCATGGTCGAGGGGCGGGACCGGAATGAAATCGAAAGACACGCGAACAGGCTGGCCGGGATCCTCAGGAAATACCTGGCCTAGCGCCGGACGGAAAGGCCGGCGCCGGAGGTGCTCATGAGATTGGCCGTCAACATCGACCATTTCGCGACCCTGCGGGAAGCGCGCCGGGCCAGGGAGCCCGAGCCTTTGCTCGCGGCGCTCCTCGCCGAGCAGGCGGGCGCCGAGGGGATCGTCTGCCACCTGCGCACCGACCGCCGCCACATCAAGGAGCGCGACCTCCTCCTCCTCCGCGAGGCCGTCAAGACCAAGCTCAACATGGAGATGGCCGCGACCCCTGAAATGCTCAAGGTCGCCCTGAAGGTGCGGCCCGACGTTTCCTCCCTCGTCCCCGAGCGTCCCGAGGAGCTGACGACCGAAGGCGGGCTCGACGTCGTCGCGAACCGGTCCCACCTCGGCCCGTTCGTGAAAAGGCTACAGAGGGCCGGGATCAGGGTCAGCATCTTCATCGGCCCGGACCTCGACCAGATCCGCGCCGCGGCCGCGATCGGCGTCGACCTCATCGAGATCAACACCGGCATTTACGCCGACCTCAAGCCCGGCCGGGCCATGGACGAGGCCTTCGCGGCCGTCAAGGACGCCGCCGAGCTTGCAGCGAAGCTCGGGCTCGAGGTCCATGCCGGCCACGGCCTCGACTACAGGAACGTCCTCCCCATCCTGGCCATCCCCGAGATCGCCGAGCTCAGCATCGGATTCGCCATCGTCGCCCGGGCCGCGATCGTCGGGATCGAATGGGCCGTTCGGGAGATGAAGGCGCTCCTGGAGAACGAATAGGCGCGTCATGGACATGCGCGTCGACGCCGGCCGCCTCAAGAAGGACGTCGAGGCTCTTTCGGAGTTCGGCCGCGACCCAAAGGGCGGGATCAGCCGGCCGTCGTTCAGCAGGGCCGACCTGGAGGCCAGGCAATGGCTCAAGGACAGGATCGCCCGCGCGGGCATGACCTGCCGCGAGGATGGGGCGGGCAATATCTTCGGGCGACTCGAAGGCGACGGGAAGACCGTCATGGCGGGCTCGCACATCGACACGGTCCTCAACGGCGGGATGTTCGACGGCGCCGTGGGCGTCCTGGCGGCCCTCGAATGCCTGCGGCGGATCGGGGAAGAGAAGCTCCCCTTGGCGAAGGCCCTCGAGATGGTCTCGTTCACCGACGAGGAGGGAAACCTCGTCGGCGATTTCCTCGGGAGCCGGGCCTTCCTGGGTCTCCTTGATGCAAAAGCTGTCCGGCACGGACGGACGCAATTCGGCCCCCCGCTCGCGGAAGTCCTCGAAGGGACCGGATTCACGGTCGAGGGGATCCTCGCGGCGCACGTCGGCCGCCCCGACCTCGACGCTTATCTGGAGCTCCATATCGAGCAGGGGCCCGTCCTCGACGACGAGGGGGTCCCCGTCGGCATCGTCGAGGCCATCGCCGGCAAAAGATACCTGTTGGGCTCTTATGTGGGAGCGGCCTCCCACGCGGGGACGACGCCCCTCGAGCTCCGAAGGGACGCGTTCCTGGGCCTGGCCGACATGGCGCTCAGGAGCACGAGGCATGTCGCGACGCATCACTACGGCGCCATGGTCACGATCGGGAAGGTCGCGGTCCACCCGGGCTCGTTCAGCGTCGTCCCGGACCGGGCGGAATTCTCCCTGGACTACCGGAGCTCCTCCCCGGAGGTTCTCCGCGACCTCGACCGGGAGCTCGCGGGAATCGCCGAGGAAGTGGCCGCGACCCGGGGGCTTTCCTTCGCAGCCAAGCTCATGGACGCGACGGAGCCGGTGCTCGTCCCCGAGCGCCTGCTGGGGATCCTGGAAGGCGAATGCGGAAGGCTCGCGATTCCGTTCCTCAGGGTCCGGAGCGGCGCCGGGCACGACGCCCAGATCCTGGCCTCCGCCTGCGACGCGGGGATGATCTTCATCCCCAGCCCGGACGGCGCCAGCCATTCCCCCGAGGAGTCGGTCCGGTGGGACGACCTGGAAAAGGGGGCGAACGTCCTGCTCGGGGCTCTCGTGAAGCTGGCAGTCAAACCCTAGGCTCCCGGCAAGATTGTTTCTCTCCAGAATCCGGGGCTTGTTGCGCAGGCGTGGTGATGGCGCTGACCCTCTCCCCCGACCCCGGGAACCAGTCCCGGCAGCGGCGACGCGCCCAAGAATCTATCTGGATTTCTTGTCTCCCCCTTCCCCCCCCTTTTTTCTAAAACTGACAGACATTGTTTACACCTAGGGCTCTCTTGGATAGGCTTAGGGCATTTACGGAAGGAGGAGCCTAATGGTAAGCAACGATCACAGCAGGAACCAAAAATGGAGGCTGGGTGTGCTCCGGCATTTTGAAGAAGTAACCCACAACGTCTCCAAAACATGTAGGTACTTCGGAATCAGTAGGAATGCCTTCTATAAGTGGCAGCGAAGATACCTGGAGCTTGGAGAAGCGAGCACGTAAACCTCGTCGGGATCAATCCTCGCCGGGACCCGGGCGGAACGCCCTCCCTTGCTTCTTCTCCGAGCGGATACGCTTGTCCGCGAGCATCTTCTCCTTGGCCCTTTGCGAGCGCTTCCTCTTCTGCCGCCGGATCTTCGCGATCCTCTGCGCCTCCGCGCTCTCTTTCCCGCGGACGAGCGCCTCGACCTTGTCGGCGAGGATGCGCCGGGCGAAGAACCTGTTGAGGGACTGGAAACGTTCCTGTTGGCACTTGACCTCGATGCCGGTTGGGCGGTGCTTGAGCCGGACGCAGGTGGCGACCTTGTTGACGTTCTGGCCGCCGTGGCCCCCGGAGCGGATGAACGTTTCCTCGATGTCCTTCTCGAAGATGCCGAGGCTCTCCATGCGGAGGCGCAGGGCCTCTTCCTTGTCGGGATTGATTCCAGAAAGGGACATCGTTTCCTTAATAATTCACTGCACCTTATTTTTTGCGCCTTTAGTGCGTTTCGATAAGATCGAACCAACTCGCTTTGCCAGTTTAGCCGGCTTCTTAGTCTCACACTCCCAAATCACAATAGGAATTAGCCCGCTTTTTCTTGTGGCATAAAGGACTTCTTTATCTCTGACGACGTTTCTGTGGAACTTGCGTTCCCAATACTCACGATTAGCTTGAGGAAGAGATGCGCTCTTGCAGCCCTTGTGTCGATGCCAAAAACAACCGTTCACAAAAATGGCGACCGTTGCTTCCTTGATCAAGATATCTGGAGTACCTGCTATTTGCCTTTGGTTGAGCTTATACATATAGCCGAGTTTTCGGATTAGCTTCCGGACTGTCTTCTCAGGAGTAGTTCCACTCGATTTGACCTTTCCCATAATCTGGCTTCTTTTTTCACGGGAGAAGGTATCCAAGAGTCTATCCGATCATAATCTTCAGGCTTGGGTCTGTTTCAGTGGCATCTATAATCTCATTATATGCATTGATAAGGTCCGTTATTTTAACAGGCCGATCGGATTGTTTAAATCCACATAATTCATAAAGATTGGTAGCTATAAACTGGGAGATTTCAAACATATCAATACGATCAATAATTTCGGAATTCTTTGCTAACGCCTTTGCGCCCCCCATCCCTTCGTAGGTCGTTATTATAATAGGCCGTAGGTTCTCTCTTAGATTTTGAGAACACTTACGGATCAGAGCTTCTGTTGGCGCTGTTGTCACATGAAATGCCGCATCTGCAACTAAGAAATCACCCTTTCTTCCTCCCTGCTCATCCGCTACCGAAAATCCTTTGTGCTCGATTTCGATATCGGGCAAGATTATGGCGAGCTTCGCACCTACCATATGTTGCATGACAGCTCCGGCCACCATAGTACCCTTCTGCTCCTTCTGCCTCTGATAAGCAAAGCTCATTAGATCATCTATCAATGAAGCCAATGACTTTGATTGATCGTTCTTAATTCGGAGCGGTTGAGAGGAGAAGTGTTCAACAATTTTTTGTATCCACCATTTCTCAACTTCATCTAAGTCTAGCATTTTCTCGTTGTGGAGATGATTCAGAAGCCTGATATATCCTTGCATGTTGCTTATACTTCCGCGACTTGTTCGCCCCCCTTCTTCCGCAAGCACGCGTTCGATACCATAATCTTTTAGGACCTTTTGTACTGCCGCCCGGCTCAAACCAGAAACCTGGCCGCCATTTGCGGTTAAGAACCGTTCTGAATCGAACGGAGGGGTCATCCCTTTTGCCTTTCGTGTCAAGACTATGACAACACTTAACGGACCTTTCCCTTGAATTTCATATTCCTTTATGAATCCCACAAGACGACTACTTAGGCTGGCTTTCTTATTTCGCAATGCTCGCCTCCTCAGAATAATCCAAAGCCCTGGGATTCCTTTTCTTTTTTATCGCTAATAATTCTTTCCAGAGGGGATTGAGATAATTGAGTGCAATCCATTCAATAACTGGAACACAAACGGCATCTCCAAAGCCAAACAAAGCATTATTGAGAGAAGCGTTTATCAAGAATTCATCTGCACCTTGGAGCCTCGCGCATTCTCTAGGAGTCAAGAGTCTTGCCTTAACCTGATCATATCCGGCCACAAGCAATATTTGTCGTCCGCTTCCTCCTCTCGGAGTCCGCAAGCAGCCCGCTATACCGTCGTTCCTTAGTTCAGCCATGGAGCCCAACTTTCTGACTCTCCTAAATATTGTTCCATAACTCCATCCTCTTTTAAACTTCATATGGATTAGTTGTTGCTTGTGCTTATCTGACATCTGGTTGATCAAGTATTCGACTCTAGGTCGATCCCACCAATAAAACGAGTTATCAGGCAAATCTTCAATTATTCCGGTCAGACCGGCCTTTCTATTTGGCAGCGTCGGAAGGTCTCTGATATTCCATAAGATATCTGGATTTAAAAATATAAAATCGGCTAGTTTTTTTGTCCTTAATTCGCTTTCATAGAATCCTCTGGGTTTCTTTACCCCATAGAATTCTTGCCCGTTTTGAAACGAGGCAAGGACAAAGAGTCTAACTCGGCTTTGAGGCACGAAATGAGTTGCATCTATCATGAAGGGATCGACAATATATCCTAAACGGTTTAAGGCAACGAGAGCAGATCGAAAGTCTTGACCATTGTGGGAAGTAAGAAACCCAGCTACGTTTTCAAGAAGCACCAGGGGCGGCCTTCGATTTCTCATTCCCTCTAATAACTTGATGAACCCCCAATATGCGGAAGATTGCCTACCCGATAATCCCAGGCGCATACCCGCAAGAGAGAGATCATTGCAGGGAAACGATGCAGTCGCCAATGCGACGGAGGGTATGCTATTGCCATCTAGCTTATGAATGTCTCCCAGCAGAAAATGGCCCTTTGTATCTTTAAAATGGAATTCATACATAGCGCGCTTCTGCTCAGAGATGTCATTCGCGAAGACTACTTTCCATCCCGCTTTTTCAAGGCCAAGCCGCATCAACCCGATGCCAGCAAAGAATTCGGCAACAGTCCTGCCCTGAAGCGATGCAATATGATCGGTCATCATGATAATTCTCTAGAAAGCTGTCGCCTAAATCCGATCTTAAACCTCTTCTGTACCTGGTTATCAATATACAAGGGCCTCCTGTCGCAGTCAATTTGATTTCGATTCCATCGATTAGGCATCAGGACCTCCCCCAGTCATATTTTAATAACGCTGCTGGGCGATATTTTTTCTCGAATTGACAGGCCAAACTTCCCCTTTCAGCTTCCCATCAACCCCTCATCTTGGGGGGGCGTACGAAGGACGGAGGGGATATCCTGACGGAAGCCCTCTGGAGGTCGGAGCGGGCACGGTTCCCCGTCCGCGAGGACGGGGAGAGCGAGGACCGGAAGGGGAGCGGAATTGACACGCTGGGGCAATTCCGCGTGTTCTGGAGGGATGTCCCCGAGTCCTGAGAAGGCAATTTATTATTCATTTTCAGACGCTCCATTCAGGAATTGACTCCGGCCTTTTCAAAGCCTAAACTCTTCTCTTCGACAGGCAATCCCGTATGAAGTGAGGCGCTATGAGATCAACCATAAAGATTAAGCATTTAAGAACACTGCTGCCCATCTTTTTGATATTTTTGCCGGCCCTCGGTCCGGCCCAGCAGGGGCCGAGGACGGTCGCCGAATCCACGAACTACTCCGCGACGTCGCGATACGCCGACGTCATGGCCTTCATCCGGGAGCTCCAGCGGCTGAGTCCGCTTGTCCGGGTCGAGACCCTGTGCGAAAGCACGGAAGGCCGCGCGGTCCCGCTCCTCATCATCGGCAGGCCCGCCCCCGCATCCCCCTCCGGACTCAGGACCGATAAGCGGATGGTCGTTTACGTCCAGGCCAATATCCACGCGGGTGAGGTCGAGGGCAAAGAGGCCTCCCTCATGCTTGCCCGGGACATCGTTCTCGGCCCCGCCGGAGCCTGTCTGAACAAGATCATCCTCCTCGTCGCCCCCATTTTCAACGCCGACGGGAACGAGCGGATCAGCCCGGAGAACCGGACCCAACAGCCCGGCCCGGAACAGGGTGTGGGTGTCCGGCCGAACGGCCAGAACCTCGACCTCAACAGGGATTCCATGAAGCTTGAGAGTCCCGAGCTCCGCGGCCTGGTCCGAAACGTTCTTGGGCGGTGGGATCCGACTCTCATCGTCGATTGCCACACGACCGACGGCGCTTTCCACGAGGAGACCGTGACGTGGTCGTGGCCGCTGAACCCGAACGGAGACCTCCCGCTCCTCGAATTTCAGAGGGATATGATGCTCCCGGCCATCAACGCCATCATGAAGGACAAGTACGGAACCCTGGGCCTGCCCTACGGGACGTTCCGCGACTGGAAAGCGCCTGAAAAGGGATGGGAAACGTTCGACCCCCAGCCCCGCTATGTCACGAACTACGTAGGGCTCCGGAACCGCTTGTCGATCCTCGACGAGAACTACGTCCACGCCGACTACCGGACCCGCGTCCTCGGAAATTATGCCTTCTTGAGGGCCATCCTCGATTACGCCGCGGCCCACGCCGAAGAGCTCGTCCGGCGGGTCGTCGAAGCCGACCTGAGGACGGTCCGGAAAGGGCTCGATCCGAAGGCGACGGACCTCGTCGGCGTCGAATACGAGCTCAAACCCCTCCCCGGGCCCGTGACCATCCACGGCTACGAAACCGAGATCTCCTGGGTGCCGGGAACCCGGCCCGAGCAGAAGAGGACGGACCGGAAGCGCGTCTACACCGTCCCTTATTACGCCGAGCACGTCGCCAAACGGAGCGTCCGCTTCCCCTTCGCGTATCTCCTCCCGGCCCCCGACGCCGAGGTCGTCAGCCTGCTCCTGCGGCATGGCGTTGTCGTGGAAAAGCTCGCCGAGGCGGCGGCGCTGGAAGTTGAAACCTTCCTGCCCAAGGAGGTCAAGGGCGCCGAACGCGCTTTCCAGGGCCATCGCCTGAACACGGTGAAGGGGCAATATCTGACCGGGAAGCTGGAATTCGCCGCGGGGACGCTGGTGGTCAGGACAGGCCAGCCCCTGGGCTGCCTGGCGGCCGGACTTCTCGAACCGGAGAGCGACGACGGCCTTGTCGCCTGGAATTTCTTCGACCGGCGCCTCGCGGGCCAATGGGAACGCGGCTACCTACCGCTTCCGGTCCACAAGCTTCTCGCACCCGCGGACCTGGTCACAACGGCGATCGGGGACTGAGCGCCGGGCGGGGCCGCCCGGCGGCGGGCCTACTTCTTCTTCCTTTTCCCGTAGACCAGGTATTTCCCGCAGTTCTCACAGATGTAGATGTCGTTACTGCCTTCGATCTGGGAGAACATCTGGGTCGAGAGGTTGATGTTACAGCTCTGGCAGACGCCGTCGAGGACTTCCGATACCGCGAACCCGTAGCGTTCCATGAGCCGGTCGAAGCGCGTGAGGAGGGCCCCGTCGAGTTCCTCGCGGATGAACCCGGCTTGCTTCTGGATCTCCTTCTGCTGGTCCTTGTAGGCTTTCCTCTTCTTCACTTCGAGCTCCTGGAGCTTGTTCAGGAGGCCGGCCCGGTTGATGATCTTCTCCTCATGGTGCGGCAGGACGAGCACGATCTCCGAGAGGACCTTGATGAGCTCGGCCTTGTCCTTGGCGTGGAACAGGCGATGGCGGAACTCGGGCTTGATCAGGAAGCGGGCCAGTCCGGCGAAAAGGTGGTTGAAAAGGCCCGGCAGGGAGGGGTTCCAGATGACGAGGATGATCAGGTGGACCTTCTTGTTGTCGGCCGCGTCGAAGGCGATGCCCTTCTCCGAGAACCCGACGGCGATCGCGATCTCCCCGCCCGTGTCCACGCGGGCATGGGGGAGAGCGACGCCCTCGCCGACCGCCGTGCTCTCGAGGCGCTCGCGGTCGATGATGCGGGTGAGGGTGAGTTTCTTGTTGGCGACGAGCTTCTGTTTGACCAGGATGTCCAGGAGCTCCTCGAAGGCCTCGACCTTGTCCTTGGATTTGAGGTCGAAGACGATCTGGGCCGGTTTCAGGTAATCCGCGAAATGAGAGCTTTTATGATGACTGGATATCTCCATTTGCGGGAATTCTAACACAATTCCGTCATTTTGCAAGCCCGTCGGCCGGATCTTTCGGGGCGAACGGGTGAAACCCTCGCCTCCCCGGCACTGGTGCCGGGGCTCGTATGGGGTTAACCCTGAGCCTCGCTTTTTGTCCTCACCTTGAAAGACGAGGAATGGGCTTGGCGAACGGACTCTCCGGCCGGAACCGGGGCGGCTCCGGCCGCTCCCCGAGCCGCCGGACGATCGCCTGGGCCCAGCGGACGATCTGAAGAGTCCCGGCGAGGTCCCAGTCCTCGTCGATCTCGTCGGTCACCTTGTGGTACCTGAAGGCCCGGTATTCCTCGAACTTCTTTAGGGCCTGGTTTTTGTCTCCCCTCTTCGAGACGATGCCCTGATGGAGCCATACGGCGGGGATGCCGGCCCGGGCGAAGCTCAGTTGGTCCGAACGGAAGAAGAATCCCAGCTCCGTGTTCCGTTCGGGGATATAGCGGAGCCCGAGGGCTTCGGCCGCCTCGCGGCAGAGGCCGTCGAGGTCCGACTCCACGGCCCCGATGGCGAACACGTCCTCCGTTTCCCCCCAGACGTTCGTCATCTCGAGATTGATATCGGCGATGACGGAGCCGGGGGGGAACGGCAGGTGGCGGGCGAAGTACGCCGACCCGAGCAGTCCCTCCTCCTCGGCCGTAAACCCGGCAAAGACCAGATTGGCCTTGAGGGACTCGGGACGCTGGGCGTAATACCCCGCCAAGCCGAGCATCGCCGCCGTGGCCGAGCAGTTGTCCACCGCACCGTTATAGATCTGGTCGCCGGTTAGGGTCGCATCCCGCCCCAGGTGGTCGTGGTGGGCGGAGACGACAACATAGCGGCCACGGGCGGCCCTGTGCCTCCCCCGGACCACGCCCGCGACGTTCTGGGCCGATACGGTCCGGAACGTCGGCGCCTGGCGGACCTTCGCTCTCAGGCCCAAAGGGACGGGAACGAAGTCAGGGCGTTCCGCCCGAGCCAGGAGCTCGGCTCGGCTCATCCTCGCCGCGCCGAAGATCATCTCGGCCGCGGCTCCCGTGACCCAACCCTGGAAGCCCAGGGAAGGGTTCTTTTCGGGGAGAAAGAACGTTTCCTTCGACCGGCCGGTCCGGACGACGTCCCAACCGTAAGCGGCCCCTTTGTCGTTATGGATAATGAGAATCCCGGCGGCGCCGAGTTCGGCCGCCTTCTCGAACTTGGCGATCCAGCGGCCGTAGTAGGTCATGGCCTCGCCGTTGAAGATTCCCCCGGGGTGGTTGCCGGGCTCGTTGATCTCGCAAAGGACGGCTTTGCCCTTTAGGTCGACGCCTTTGACGTCGTCCCAGCCGCGCTCGGGGGCCTGGATCAGGAATCCGCAATAGACCAGCTCGCCGGAAACCTCTTCGGGAAGGTCCTCGCGCTCGGAGCCCACGACGAAATCGTCATGGAGGGCCGGGACGATCCTTGCCTTTTCGGAAACGATCTCCAGGGTCGCGTTCCGGTCGGGGGTCGTTCCCCGTAGGTCGAAAGCCTGACGGTAGCTCGAGCCGAACGCCGGCTCCAGCCCGAAGGTGCGGAAGAGATCCTCCTGGTATAGCTCGGCGATGGCGATGCCCCGGCTCCCAACGGCCCGCCCCTCGAGGAGGTCGTCGGAGAGGAAACGGATGTGCGCGTCGAGCTCCCGTGCCGTCACCGGCTCAAGGCCCGTCCCTCCGTCCCCGCACGAGGCGAAGAACAGCGAAACGAGGAGGAAGGCGGCAAGAAGGATTCCGGCGCGGGCGCTATTCATTTCCTCTCCGTCTTCGGCCTCGAGCCGGCGGGCCCCCTACTTAAAGATCGAGAATGTCACCGTGAGGCCGGCCATGACGATGGCGACCATGCTCATGAGCTTGATGAGGATGTTCAGGCTTGGGCCGGCAGTGTCCTTGAAGGGGTCGCCCACGGTATCGCCGATGACGGCGGCGTGGTGGGCCGGCGAGCCCTTGCCGCCGAAGTTCCCCTCTTCGATATATTTTTTGGCGTTGTCCCACGCCCCGCCGGCATTGGCCATGAACACCGCCAGAACGAACCCGGTCGAGGTTCCGCCGATGAGCAAGCCCATGACGCCGGGAATACCCAAAAGCATCCCGGTGACGACGGGCACGGCGATAGCCAGGAGCGAGGGCAGGACCATGGCCCTTTGGGCGCCGCGCGTCGAGATCTCAACGCAACGGGCGTAATCGGGCTCGGCCTTCCCTTCCATGATGCCGACGATCTCCCGGAACTGCCTACGGACCTCGTCGACCATCCGGCCGGCCGCCTTGCTGACGGCCGTCATGGCCAGCCCGCTGAAGGCGAAGGCCATCATCGCGCCGAGGAAGACGCCGACGAGGACGAGCGGGTTCATCAGGTTGACGTTGTAGAAGCGCATGAAGTCGGTGAAACCGGCCTTGGCCGTTTCGAGGATGGTCCCGTCGGCGAACTGGATCGTCGCGTTCCCGATCCGGATCAGGCCGACCTTGATCTCCTCGACATAGGACGCCAGCAGGGCCAGGGCCGTCAGGGCCGCCGAGCCGATGGCAAAGCCCTTGCCGGTCGCGGCTGTCGTATTGCCCAGGGAGTCCAGGGCGTCGGTCCGCCGGCGGACCTCCTCGTCCTGGTTCGTCATCTGGGCGTTGCCGCCGGCGTTGTCGGCGATGGGCCCGTAGGCGTCGGTGGCCAGGGTGATGCCCAGGGTCGAGAGCATCCCGACGGCGGCGATGCCTATGCCGTAGAGGCCCTGGGAGACGTTGGACATATCGAAGTTCGCTGCGAACAGGTAGGCGAAGATGGTCCCGACGACGACCGAAAGCACGGGAATGGCGGTGGACATCATGCCTGTGCCCAGCCCGGCGATGATGACGGTCGCGGGCCCGGTCTTGGCGTTCTCGGCGATGCGCATCGTCGGCCGGTACGAGGCGGACGTGAAGTACTCCGTCGCCTTGCCGATGACGATGCCCGACGCCAACCCGAATACGAGGGCGGCCCAGATGCCCCAGGGCAGGCCCAGGAGGCGGATGACGCCATACGACAGAAGGACTGATGAGGACCGAGCTCGTGTTGACCCCGCGGCCGAGGGCGCCCAGGAGTTGCTTCTGGCTCGCGCCCTCCTTCGTCCGGACGAGGAAGATCCCGAAGATGGAGAGGAGCGTACCGATGGCCGCGATGACCATCGGGGCGATGACGGCCTTGAGCTGGAGGTCGCCGCGGCCGAGGAAGGCCGAGGCGCCGAGGGCGGCCGTCGCCAGGATGGAGCCGGCGTAGGATTCGTAGAGGTCGGCCCCCATGCCTGCGACGTCGCCGACGTTGTCCCCGACGTTGTCGGCGATGGTAGCGGGGTTGCGGGGGTCGTCCTCTGGGATGTTCGGCCTCGACCTTGCCGACGAGATCGGCGCCGACGTCGGCGGCCTTGGTGTAGATCCCGCCGCCGACCCTGGCGAACAGGGCCTGCGTCGAGGCGCCCATGCCGAACGTGATCATCGTGGTCGTGATGATGATGAGGTTATGCCCGCCGTCCGTCAGCGGGTAGAAATGACGGAGGATGATGAACCAGACCGAGATGTCGAGCAGGGCCAGGCCGACGACGACCAGGCCCATGACCGCGCCGCTGCGGAAAGCGATCCGCAGGCCGGCGTTGAGAGAGTTCTTGGCCGCGTGGGCCGTCCGCGCCGAGGCGTACGTCGCGGTCTTCATCCCGAAGAATCCGGACAAGCCGGAGAAGAACCCGCCGGTGAGGAAGGCCACCGGGACCCATGGATTCTGGACCTTGAGGACGAAGGCCATGAAGGCCAGCAGGAGGACCAGGCAGACAAAGATCATGGAGACGACCTTGTACTGCTGTTTGAGGTACGCCATGGCACCCTTGCGGACGTAGGAGGCGATCCGGGCCATATGTTCGGTGCCCTCGCTTTCCTTCTTCATCTGATGGTAGAAGAACCAGGCGAAAAAGAGGGCGCTCGCGGACCCCAGCGGGGCGAGCAGGAAAAGCGTGTTCGTCATCGGTCACACTCCAAAGATCAGGTAATGTAGACTATTTAAAGTGAGATAATATAACACATAGGAAGGGAGTGGTCAAAAGACCTTATCCCAGCCCGATCCGCTCGATCTTGATCCGGTCCGGGTCGGCGACCCCCAACCCCTTTTGCGCGGCGAGCTCGATGTGGTCCCAGGCGCGGCCGGTCTCCTTGATGGGAACGAGGCCTTCCTGCTTCCGCTTGGTGTCGATGGCCGCGCGCCCCACGGCGTCGAGGGCGACCGGGTCGGTCCCCAGCCACAGGGTGTTGGCCGCGTATATGACCCGGGGATTCCGCGGCGCGGGGCCCTGGTCATAACAGGCCTCCAGGCCGTCGACGAGGTGGAGGACGACCTTTTTCCGGACGTCCGGACGGGCGCAGAAGTCCGCCATGAACGGCCCGATGTGCTTCGGACCGTGGAACCGGCGGTTGTTGTCGCATAGCCCGTAGGCAAGGTTCTTCAGGGTCAAGGTCACGCCCGACATGCCATGGTCCTTGAGGATGGCCATGTTGATGATCTTGTCGCAGTCCTTGGTGAAAATGGTCGAGAGCCGTGAGACGGTCGAGCCGTCCTGCCTTTGGTCCGGGTTGTCTAAGTCCGAGACGTAGGCGACCTCGGGGTCGTAGCGCCGGACGGTTGCTTCGAGGCCGTCGGTGCCGAAGACCCGAACGCCGCGGTCCGACGTGTTGAACTCGAAATTGCAGTCGCGCATCTGGGTCTCATAGCGGTCCCAGACGATGATGGCATTCTCTTTGACGCCGAAGTCCATGAGCTCGGCGATCATCGCCGCGATAAGCTCGTGGTGGGTGTAGAGCAGGGGCCGGCCGAGCGTGTTGATCTTGAGCCCGACCCTGTCCGACGGAGCGATGTACTTCCCCAAAGGGTTGGAGGAACCGGTCAACGCCTCCATCCCCCGCCGGAGCATCTTCCGGGCGATCGCGGGATCGATCTTGCGGTCCGCAAGGACGGCCCCGGGATGGACGGCCTCGACGACCCGGCCGCTCCCCGCGTCCACGGCCGGACGGCCGAACACGGGTCCTGCGTTCGCGGCAAGGCCCGCCCCGATGACGGCCGAGGATCCCTTGATCATGAATTCCCGACGGTTCATTCTGTTCTTCATCGCATCCCTCCGAAAGGGCCAAAATACACGAATTTCCGGAGAAACGCAACGGCCCGGATCGACCTTCCCGGGCTCGGCGCCCCGCCGCGGCCGCGGGAACCCTTGTCCACCCCGCCCCTTCTTTGATAGAATGGGGCCAACGCCCGGTGAAAACGGGCCCGCGGGAGGGAAGCCATGATCGCCACGGAAACATTGAGAACCGTCGTCCTGGTCCTTTTCGGCTTGAGCGTCGTGTGGGTCGTCAAGGTCGTCGTCAAGAGGGAATTCGAGACGCTGGCCCGGGCCTTGATCGTGACCGCCCTCATCGGAGGGGCTTTTCTCTACCTCCAGCAAACGAAGCACCCGTCCATCTCATGGGCGATCCTCAAGAACGACATCTTCCCGCCGAACGCCAGCCCCTACACGTTCACTAGGGGGGAATCGAACGCGGCAGGGATCCGTACCGTTATATATCTCTTCCCGGCGCCCGGGCCGGAGGGGACCGAACCCGGCCCCTGCCCGAGGCTCAAATTGGTCCTCGATTCCAACGAGCGGCACTATGACCTCACGGACGTCGAACCCCTGAACCGCGTCCTGGAGGACCTCGGGCTTCCCCTGGTCAAGTCCGGCGTCCGCGAGCTTGCCGCCGTCACGGGCCGTCTCAACGACGTCAATACTTACCGCTGGGACGATTACGAGCTGGGCATCCTCACCATCGAACGGGGGCTCTGCGTGAACAAGGATAGCCTGGAACGGTATCATTGTCTCGTCCGCATGACGATCCAGAGCCGGTAAGGAATGCTCCACGAACGGTCTTGAGCGGGAAGCGTCCGGGCCCATTTATTACGAATAGGTCGGTGGCACGTTGGGGGGAGGCCTCCGGCGGGGAACGAGGATGAGTACCGCCAGGCACGCGTAAAGGCCGGAGAGAGCTGCCAAAACCCCCGCCAGGCGCCCCCGCCGCGCGTAAAGATCTCCCTCCCCCGGCTGCGGCAAGGGGTTGGGGTCCCAGGGAAGGCCGTGGGCGGCGGCCAATCCCTTGATGTTGAGAAGATGGATGACGGGAACCCCGCGCGACGCCATCTCCTGGAGGACGCCCCGGCTCCCGACGGGCGGAATTTCCGCAATGCGGGCCAAGCCGGGAGCGACGCGAAGGACCGACGCATTGGTTCCGATGTTGGCCCAGCTGCCTCCGATATTGACGAAGGCCCCGATCCTCCGGCCGGCGGCGCCATCCTGATAAAGGAGGACCCGGCGCCCGACGTTGCGTTCGAGGTCGGGTTCTTCGACGACCGGGAGCCCGGACCGCCGGATCCTATCCTCGAGAAGCCTCCTCCCTGCCGGGCTCAATTCCCCTCCCCTGTCCTCGTCCCCGCCGACGGCGAGGGCGACGACCCTTCCCTTCGGGCCCGGTCCGCGATCCAGGCAATCCAAAATGTCGAGTCCGTCGAATCGGGGGTCGTTGGCCCCCCATTGGGACGCGCCCAACGAGCAGACGAGAAGCGGCTCGACGTCCAGGGCCCGCGCGGCCGCCAGGACGGCCACGATGAGCGCGGGGAACGAGCTCGACGCCCCCACGGCGACGACGTCGCCCCGTCTCACTCCGGCATCGACGAGGAGGCGGACGACGAGCCCGGCGAAGTTTGGGTTGGTCGTGGTCCTCTTGGCCTCGAGGTGCCCCAGGGTCGTCGTGACCGGAGAGTTTTGGATCCCGATAAGGCCCGTCAGATTGATGTCGCTCGCGGGATCGGGCGCCACCCCCCGAGCCTCCCGGCACTCCCGGACCGTTCTTTCGGCGGAGGCCATGATCTCTGCCGCCATCAGCATCGTCGCCTTTTGCGGCGCATACCCGAGCGGGACCAGCTTGAAGAGGGCGAAAAGGAGGAGGCCGGTCGCGCCCAGGAGATAGAGCTTCCCCGGGTCGGATCCCGATCTCATATCAGCGACACCAGGCGTGCGACGAAATAGGTCATGACGGCGACCGTGGCCAGCGAAGCCAATGTGGGCAGGGCCCTTTGGCGTTCCAGGTTGGAAGCCAGGAGCCCCG
Organism: Candidatus Aminicenantota bacterium; assembly: GCA_963813235.1. Taxonomy (GTDB): domain Bacteria; phylum Acidobacteriota; class Aminicenantia; order Aminicenantales; family Saccharicenantaceae; genus JALHVH01. The sequence continues at coordinate 95,943 of CAWEYF010000015.1, forward strand.
GGATGACCCAACCGATCACCCGGAGCTCGAGCGGGCCCCCGAAGAGCCGCGGGTGGGCGAAGAACCAGGCTTGGGCCAGAACGGCCCCGAGAAGGATCATAAGAACGAAGCGCCGCTTGCCGAAGAGGATCAGGCGGCGGGAGAGGAGCCGATAAGCGAGGACCGAGAGCCCGGCGACGGCAAGCGTCGCCGCGACCCGGAGGGGTTGATCGAGGTAGAGCGCCAGGTAGCCGGGGACGACGAGTCCCCCCGGAGAGGTCCCGGTCGCCTCCGTGTACACGAGGGCGAGCAGGAGGCCGATGAGCAGGGTCTCAAAGACCATGAGGTCTCCCCATCCGCTCCCAATGCGCAACGATAGCCGTGCCCCGGCCCTCGATGTTCCCCATTCCGACGACAAGGGCCGGCCCGGCCGCAAGGGCGGCGAGCCTTCGGAAGATCCGTTCCGGAGATCTCTCTTCGAAGACCAGGAATCTGTCGCTCCTCCCGTCCGGGCTTCGTCGTAACCGGTGAAAAAAAGCCCGGGCCTGGCCGCCCATGAGCCCGATATGCGTGAATCCGTCGAACGCTCCCTCTTCGAACGCCCGGGCCCACTGGAGGGTCCGGTCACCCCTATCCCAACGGAGGTTCAGGAGCCCGATAAGGGCCCGGCCGGAAAAAGCCGGGTCGGCGAGGATCCCCGTCAGAACCTCCCGGGTGGAGTCGGGATCGTTGGCGGCAAAAGCGTTGACGAAGCCGAAAGGCCGGCCGGTCCCGTCGTCGGGCGCGTCCCAAGCCCTGAGACTCCCGAAATCCGGCCTGGCGCCGGATATGCCGCGGCGGGCCACCGCGTCCTCGACGCCCAGGACGCGGGCGACCTCGGCGGCCAGGCCCGCATTCTTCGCGAAAATGCCGGAAGGCCCGGCCTGCCGGTCCGCGGCGTTCGCTGGGTTCTTCCGGAAGAGGACAAGTTTCGTACCCAACTTTGCCGCCCGCTCCGCGAAGACGGGGAGAGCTTCATCCTCAGGGACCACGACGATCCCGTTCCCGGGGATTGCGGAAGCCAGGCAAGCGGCGATCTTTCCCCGGGTCTCCCCCATGAGATCGATATGATCCAGCCGGACATTGGTCACGACAAGGACGTTGGGCCGGATGAGGAGCCTCGATTCCGCGGACAGGCATTCCTCGCGGACGCTCATCATCTCGGTCACAAGGGCCTGCGCCCCGAGCCGGGCGGCCAGCCGAACGACCCGCTTCTGTTCGAGGACCGTCGGCAGGCCCCGACGCCTGATCTCACGCTCGGAACCGTCGGGAAGGATCAGGACGGCCTTGGACCCGGTCGTCTTGGCCAGGACGCGCGTCCCCGACTCCCTCAAGGCCCCGGCGACGAGCCTCGTGACGCTCGATTTTCCCCGCGTTCCCGTGACGCCGACACGAACCGGGATCCGCTTCAGGCGGGCGTCGAGGATCAGGCGCTCGACGGCGAGGAAGAGCAGGAACGCCGCCGCGCCGGCGCCGGCGACATAAAAGGCTTTCAACGCGCGCCTTCCTTTCCATCAGATGATATCACCGCGACCTGGGGGAAGGAAGGCCCGAAAAGATCCGGGGCGAGGGGAGCGTTACGCTCCGGCCTCGCCCCGCGCAGAAACAAGGAAGGAGGGGTTGGGAATGACATTGATTCAGCAATTTTTATGCCAACATCGGGACGCCACTTCCCCCTGAAAGGCAGACGGAAGCATCGTAAAATTTCGCCCTGGTGTAAAATTTTTTTACACCGGCCCTGTGGTTAGGGTCCGACCTCGGATCGAGTCGGACCGGGCGGAAAAAGCCCCACCTCAATCCACGGTTCCCTAGTATAGAGCGTCCGAGGACGGCGTCTTTCCCGTTTTTCATAATCGACCCCGGTCCCCGAGGTTGAATTTCCGACCCGTCTTGGTCTATATTCGGTCGTGCCGGCCGGTCATGCCGATGGAAAAACTGCTTCAAACCAAAAAGTTCCTCGACGATATCTCCAGGTCCGTCCGGGCGATCGTCATGAAAACCTTCCCCGGGATCGCGGGCCAGGAACACGAGGACATCGAGCAGGAGATCAAGCTCAAGCTCTGGAAGATGGTCCGCCGCGGGAAGAACATCCGGAATCTCAAGTCCTATCTAGGGAGGATGGTCTATACGACCGCGCTCGACGTGATCGCGAAAAGACGGAACCATATGTCGCTGGACGACCTGCCCGCGGAGAGACGGTCCTCGGCGCTCGTCGATGCCGCGCGGCCGGGCCCCGAAGCCTTGGCCGAGCGCGGCCAGATGAGGGACAGGATCCGGGCTGCGGTCGACGGGTTACCCGAAAAGCGCCGGGCGGTCCTGAAGCTCCACCTGACCGGGGCGGGCATCGAGCAGATGGCCGGACGCCTGGGCTGGAGCTCCAACAGGGTCCGCCACCTTCTCTATCGGGGGCTCGGCGACCTCCGGAAGAAACTCGAGGAGGGCCGGTTCGAGAGAAAGCCCGGGGGCCAATGATGGGAAGATCCGGACGGTCGAAGTGTCCCGGGGACGAGCGGCTCCTCGGGGCTTTCCTCCTTGAGCTCGATCCGGCATCGAGAGAGAGGGTCGCGGAGCACGTCGCCGCCTGCCCGCTTTGCCGGAAGAAACAAGCTGTGCTCGCCGGGATCTCCGAGGAGCTCCGGGCCCGGGCCGAAGGGCTTCCAGCGGACCTGGGCCCCGAAGAAAAGGCCGCGCTCCGGAAGGTAGCCGGAGCCGAGATCCGGAAACTCCGCGGCCGTAGGACCTCCCATCCCTCCCCGGCGGTCGTTCCCTTTCGGGCGGCAATAGCCGCGGCGGTCCTCGTCACAGCGGCGGCCGCGGGGATCTTCTTTTACTCGAGGTCGGGGCGGCAGGATGTCGACAGGGGAAACCGGGGCGGCATCCGACTCGTCGAGCCGGCCGGGAAGATCGGGCGCGTCCCCGCCCTCTTCCGCTGGGCCGCCGTGAGCGGCGCGGACACCTATAGATTCGAGATCTTCGACGAGGAGCTCCGGTCGATCATCGTCCGCTTCGTCAAAAGCACGTCCCTGTCCTTGGCTCCTGAAGAACGGAACGCCATCCGGCCGGAACAGCCTTACTATTGGGACGTGGAGGCGAGCGACGAAGAGGCCCGCCCGATCGCCTCCGGCCGAGCGTCCTTTATCGTCGCCCCCCTGTGAACCCCCGCCTGACGCTCCCTCAAGCCCCCCTTTCCATCGCGTCCCGGATCTCGAGCAGGGCGTCTATCGACCGGTTGAAGACGTTGAGGTCCAGCGGCTTGACGAAGAACTGGCTGATGGACAGGCGTTGGAGGTCCTCGAGCTGGATGAGGTCCGGGAACGCCGAGACCATGATGACATCGCCCCGGTACCCGGACCGGCGGAACTCTTCGATGAGGTCCAGGCCGCTCCCCCGGGGGAGCCGGTAATCGGCGATGATCAGGTCTACGCCGGCGTTCCGGAACCTGGCCAGGGCCTCGTCGCCGTCGGCGGCCAGGTAGACGCGGTATTTCCTGCTGAGGAGGAGGAAGAAGGTCTTGCGAATGGATTCATCGTCGTCGACGATGACGATCTTCTTCCGAGCATCTTGGTGCCTTTCATTGTACCCGCACCCGGAAATAGAGCATTTTTCATGCCAAATCGAGCTTCGCCGGGCTCAGGGGAAGATGCCCCCGCCCGGAGGTCGGAGGGGGTCGTCCCCCGAGGGAAATTTACACTCCGGACAAGAAGGTTTACGGGTCTCCGGCCGGCGGGTCAACCCGTTCGACTCCCCGGGCTTTGCAGTCCTCATTCGCGAAGCGAATGAGGACTGCCTGAAGCCCGGGGATGCGGTCAGGGTTAATACTGAGCGGCGCCCTTTATCCCGATTTGAAAATCGGGGTTTGGCGCCGCGAACGTATCAGGCGGGAGGGGGCAATTCCAATCCGTATTCCCTGATCTTCTTGTCGAGGGTCGGGCGGCTGATGCCGAGGATCTGGCTCGTCCGGGTCTTGCTCCCGCGTGTGGCGGCCAGGACGTGCCGGATGTAGCCTTTCTCGACCTCTTTGAGGGGCACGAGCTCCCTCGGGAACACCCTCTTCTCGGAAGGTTCGAGGGGCAGGTTCTCCTTGAGGATGACGTCCCCCTTGGCCAGGATGACGGCCCGGGTCAGGGCGTTCTCGAGCTCCCGGACGTTGCCCTTCCAGGGCATGTCCATGATGATCTTCATGACGTCCTCGGGGACCTTGCGCACGTTCTTCCGAAGCTCCCGGTTGATCTTTTCGAGGAGGTAGGCGGCGAGAGCGGGGATATCGTCCTTCCGTTCCCGGAGCGGCGGCAGGACGATCTCAACGACTTTGAGCCGGTAGAACAGGTCCTCGCGGAACCGCCCCTTTTCGATGAGCGCCGCGAGGTTCTGGTTGGTGGCCGCAACGATCCGGGCCTCGGTCTTGAGGACCCGCTCCCCCCCGACCTTCATGAAATCCCTCGTCTCGATGACCCGGAGGAGCTTGGACTGGAGGTTGGGGGAGATGTCCCCGATCTCGTCCAGGAAGAGCGTCCCGCGCCCGGCGATCTCGAACTTGCCCCGGGTCTCGGCGACGGCGTCCGTGAAGGCCCCTCGGGCGTGGCCGAAGAGCTCGCTCTCGAGGAGCGTGTCCTGGATCGCCGAGCAGTTGATGACGATGAACGGCTCGTCGCGGAAGGGGCTGTTGTAATGGATGGCCTTGGCCACGAGCTCCTTGCCGGTGCCGCTCTCCCCCTGGATGAGGATGTTGGTCCGGGTGCCGGCGACGGACCCTATCAGCTTGAAGACCTCTCTCATCTGCGGCGAGCGGCCGACGAGGTTGTCGATGGTATATTCCTTTTGCTTCTCCTCCACGAGGTAGCTGACCTTGTCTTCCAGGGCCCGGACCTGGAAGGCCTTGTCGATCGTCAGGTCGAGCTCGAGGAAGTTCAGGGGCTTCACCAGGTATTCGAAGGCCCCGGACTTGATGGCCTCCACGGTCGTCTTCATGTCGTCGTAGGCGGTCATGACGAGGAAGACCGACTGCCGCCGCTCCTCGCGGAGCCGCTTGAGGACGTCCAGGCCGTTGGCGTCGGGGAGCCGGATGTCGAGGATCACGAGGTCGGGGCCGACCTCCCGATAGCGGGCGAGGCCGCTGGCGCCGTCGCCGGCCGTTGCGACCTCGAAGCCCTTCCGGACAAGATGGGAGGCCACGGTCCGGCTGACGAGCGCGTCGTCCTCGATGATCAGAATGGATCTCATTGTCCCTCCTCGCGGGGGAGGACGACGACGAAGGCGCTTCCCCTGCCCCGCTTCCCGGCGATCTTGATGGAGCCGCCGTGCTGTTCGACGATCTTCCGGGCGTTGGCCAGTCCCAGGCCGAAACCCGAGGACTTGGTGGTGAAAAATGGCTCGAAGATGTTCTCGCGATCCTTCTCCGGGATGCCGGAGCCGTTGTCGGAGATCTTGACGACGAACGTCCTTCCCTCCGCCCCGCCCCCCGCGGCGAGCGAGACCGAGATCCTTCCCCCCTCGCCCACGGCCTCGAAGGCGTTGCGGAGGAGGTTCAGGAAGACTTGCCTCAGCCGGTCCCCGTCGACGTTCGCGGGCGGGAGCCCCTGGGCATAGGACTTCTCCACCGTCACATGTTTCTGGCCAAAGGCGTCCTTGAGCATCTTGAGGGATTCCTCGAGGACCTGCTCGAGCGGGAATCTCTCCCGGGCGAGCTCCGGAACGCGGGTGAAATCGAGGAGCTCCTTGATGAACTTCTCGATCTGGCCGATCCCCTCCTGGCAGATGGAGAGGTGCTCCTGCTCGATCGCGTCGAGGCGCTCGCTCTCCGCGATCCTCTGGATATTGAGCTTGACGGAGGTCAGTGGGTTGCGGATCTCGTGGGCGATGGTCGCCGCAAGCCGCCCGATCGAGGCCAGCTTTTCGGCCTGGACAAGCCTCCGGTTGGCGGATTCCATGCGCTCCCTGGCCTCGAGGAGCCGGCCGGTCATTTCGTTGAAGCTCCGGGCCAGGCCGCCGAGCTCGTCGGCCGACGACGGCCGGATGCGGTGACCGAAATCGCCCCGGGAGATCCTGACCGTGCCTTCGACGAGCGCCTTCAGAGGCCGGGTGATCCTTTTCGCCAGGACGACCGAGCCCGCGAGGCCGACGAGGAGGCCGCCGAGGCCGATCAGGATGAGGACCCGGCGCGTCCGGCGGACGTCGGCCCGCATGTCCTCCAGGGACTGGCCGATCTTGATGGAGGCCCATCTCCCCGGGGACCCCTTGACGAAGATGGGCAGTTCGGTCTCGAGGACGCTGAGCGTCCTGTTCCCGATCCGGACCTCCCGCGTCCGGATCGAGGTGCTGTCCGGGCGGGTGTCGCCGACGAGGCCGCTGCAGCACATGATGCCCTCGTTGGCGGCGGCCAGCCGGTTGGCCGCCCGGGGCTTCCCGTCCCGGTCGTAAAGGACGATGTAGACGAGCTTGGCGTCTGCCTGGCCTTCGATGTTCGCCCGGAGGGTCTCTTCGTCCCACAGGACGAGGGGCCTCAGGTTCACGTTCGCGATATATTGGGCCGTCAAGATCCCCCGGTTCCGGGTCTCCAGGAAGATCGTCCGGACCTCCATCCCCTGGATGACGAAGAGGATGATCCCCACCAGGACGACGAGGAGCAGCATCGTCCAGACGAGGAATCGCATCTGCAGGGTCGGCTTCAGGGTCATGTCCCGTGCCTCATCGGTCGATCCAGATCTCCCGGATGTCCAGGAAATGGAAGGCCAGGAGCGGTGCCGCGGCGCCGCGGACATAGGGCTGGAGGGCCATCCTCAACCGGAGCTGGAACAGCGGGACGGCCGGGACGTCTTCGAAGAGGATGCTTTCCATCCGGCGGAACAGGCCCGTGCGCTTTTCCCAGCCGGCCTCGACCTCGGAGGCCGCCAGGTAAGCATCCAGCTCGGGGTTCGCGTAGCCCATGTAGGTCCCGTTCGTGGGCGACCCGGACGAGAAGAGCGGCAGGATGATGTTCTCGGCGTCGGGAAAATCCATCCGCCACTCCAGGAAGGAAAGCCGGGGCTTCCCGAAGGCCCGGAGTTCGTCGAACGATCGGAAATGTCTCATCTCCAGCTTGATCCCCAGGGCGGCGAGCTGGCCCCTCAGCTCCGCGTAGAGACGGAGCTGTTGGCGCGTTCGAGGCAAGTTAAAGCACAGGGAGAGCTCGGGGAAACCCTTTCCGCCCGGGAATCCGGCTTCCGCCAGCATGGCGCCGGCCCTTTCCAGGTTCGGCCGCCGCGGGCCTTCCAGAGGAAAGAAGCCGGGGAGATCGGCCGGGATATAATTGTGGACGACCTGGGGCAGGGACGCGACGGAGGAGGCGGCCCGGGCCAGCTTCTGCTTGTCCAAAGCGAACGCCAGGGCCTGGCGGACATCTTTCCTGTCCAGGGGCGGGACGCGGCAGTTCATGCTCAGGAAGAAGATGTCGAGCGAATTGTTCTCGAGGACCTGATATCGGCCCGAGGCCAGGTCTTCGGACTCCAGGGGGATGATCTGGACCTCGCCTTTTATGAACTGCTCCATGGTGAAGGCGGGGCTGTACTCGACGGCGTCCAAATAGGCGATCTCTCCGAAATAATCCGGGTTCCTCTCGAGGCGGACCCCGACGATCTCAAGCCGCGAGTCCCTCAAGTAGTTGGCGAAACGGAAGGCGCCCGTCCCTGAGGGCTTGCGGAAGAAGGCCGGGCCCTCGGACTGCACGAGGTCCCGGGGCAGGACCTTGCAGAAGAACATGCTCAGGAGATAGAGCCCGGAGACGTAGGGATTCTTCCATTCGATCTCGAAGGTATAGCGGTCGCGAGCCGCGAAGCCCGTGACCTCGGAGGCTTTCCCGGCCCAGAAGGCCTCCGCCCCGACGACCTTGGACAGGAAATATGGGGCATAAAGCACCCCGGTGTCCTTCCGGAGAAGGCGTTCCAGGGAGAACTTGACGTCGTCGGACGTCACCTCCCGGCCGTGATGGAACCGGACCCCTTTCCTCAGAGTGAACGTGCAGGTCTTTCCGTCTCCGGAGATGACCCAGTATTCGGCCAGGGAGGGCATGACGTTGTAGTTGCCGTCCAAGCGGACCAAGCCGTCGTAGAGCTGTTCGAGCACATAATAGGGCGCATTGGATGCGGGATCGAGGTCGGGCTTGAAAACCTTGATAAAGGGCTTGATCCGCAGCGTCCCCCCCAGCCGGGGCTGGCCGGGAACGCTCTCCTGCCCCGTCCCCGACGGCATCGCAGCGGTAAGCACCGCCGCGGGGAGCAGGACCAGAAAGAGGACGGAACGCGCGCGCATGGGATTGCCCTAAATATAACCGAAAAGCAAACTTTATGCCAAGACGTCCCTGAGGGGCACCGGCGCGGCCGGGGAAAACACCGGGGAAATTGTAAATTATTTTTACAGTGAGGACCGGGGCCTCTCGGATGCCTCGATGGCCTTCCGGAAGACACGCATGAAGTTCCCGCTCCAGATCTTGGCGATGTCCCGCTCGGAATAGCCCTGCCGGAGGAGCTCCTCGGTGACGTGGATCATCCCGCTCACGTCATCGCACCCGACGACGCCGCCGCCGCCATCGAAGTCCGTGCCAATCCCGACATGGTCGATGCCGACGACCTTGACCACGTGACCGATCTGGTCCACCAGATCCTTGACCGTCGCCTTTTCTGCGGGGTATTTCGCCTGGATCGCCTCGTATTCGGCGTGCGCCTGCCGGCGGGCGGCCTCGTCGTCGGGCGCGCCGACACCCTCGTACTTTTGCTCGAGCTCCCGGAAGGCCTTGTCCCGCTCCGGGTTCGGGGAGGGCTTCCGGACGTAGCTCGAAAGAAAGCACATCTGAAGGACCCCGCCGTTCTTGGCGAGGGCCTTCAGCATATCGTCGGTGAGGTTGCGGGGATTGTCGCAGACGGCACGGGCGCAGGAATGGGACGCGATGACGGGGGCGTCGGAAGCCTCGAGCACATCATAGAAAGACCGGTCCGAAGCGTGGGAGACGTCGACCAACATGCCCAGCCTGTTGCATTCGCGTACGACCTCGCGGCCGAACGCGCTCAGGCCGTCGTCCCGGGGATTCGCGTGGTCGGTCGAGCTGTCGCAGATATCGTTGTCCCGGGAATGGCAAAGGGTGACGTAACGGACACCCTTTCCGTAGTAGTCGCGAAGAAGCCCAAGGTCGTTGCCGACGGCATACCCGTTCTCGATGCCGATATAGGCCGCGCGCCGGCCGGCCTTCTTCAGCCGGTAGGCGTCGTCGGGAGTCAGGGCGATGCCGACGAGCCCCGGGTATTCGCGGGCCATCCGGTGGATGGCGTCGATCGTCGCCAGGACCTCTTTCCGGGCCTTGGCGTTCCCGTCCGGGGTGCGCGGGCCCTGGGCCACAAAGGCCGCAAAGAACTCAGCGTCCAGGCCTCCCTCGGCCATCCGGGGGAGGTCGATCTTGCCGCTCGACCGGAGGGCCGGGTCATGACGATCCCCGATCTTCCAATCCGTCCGCAGGAGGTTGAAGGCCGTGTCGCAGTGCGTGTCCAAGGTCAGGATGCGACGGTGGATCGCACGGGCTTTCGCCGCAAGGTCGACGACCTCGGGCTTCGCCCGGCATCCCGCCGTCCCGAACATCAACGCGGCGGCGACGGCGAGGGCCGGCCGAACGAGGCTCGCTCGATGAGATGTCTTATCGTCCATCAGGATCGCTCCTTCCTAACCGTGAAAGAGCGATTATAGCACGCCGGGGAGCGGGAAGGGCCCGTGGACGGCCCGGGCTATGGGGCTTTTTTCTTCAGGAGATAGAGGCTCTCCGCGCGTCCCTCGCCGGCCCGAAGGAAATCTTTGACCTCATAGCCCCGCCGGAAGAGGGCCTGGAAGGCCTGCCGCGTCGCCATCCTCCAGTCGAACGGGATCCGCCGGACGTCGGGATCGTCCACGTCGGTCTCCCGGAGCATCCGGTAGAAATCCCGGGGGATCCGGACGAAGAGGCATTCCGCCTCGAGCTCGAGATATACGTCCTGGACGGCCTCGACCTCGATCGTCCCGCCCGGCGCGGCGAACGCCCGCGTCCCGGCCCGGATGACGTGGCGCTTCGCGTCGTCGGGGGCTCCCGGGACGCAGGCGGGGCGGCCAACTTCGCGCCTGAGGTCCCAAATCATCAGGAACCGGTCCTTGGGCACGTCCTCCCGGTTCAGATCGCCCCCGAACTCGCCGTAAACGGCCTCCCGGTACTCCACCGCTTCCATCCCGAAGTGGTGGATGTTCCTGTGGGCGTTGACCCCGGTCAGGGGGTCGAACGTGCAGATGACCTGATCGAGGCCGTAGACGTCGAGAAGGATCTCCTTCTGGAATTCTTTGATCAGGATGCCGAGACCGAAGGATTGACGGTCCTTCCGGACGCCGACGTACTGGGAATAGAAGCGGAGGTTCGCCGCGTCCCCGAAGCCGGCCTCCTTATCCCGGATGCCGACGAAGCCGTAGCTGAATCCGGCCATGCGGGCCAGGTCCAGGGGGAAGCGGCCCCCGTTCTCGACGAAGACACCAATGAAGAGGCTGGTCCCGTGATGAAGAAAGTTCTCGCAAGAGAGGTTTCTATTGCCCGCCAGATGATCCCCGGGAAAGCCCCAGATCTCGTTCCGCAGGTCCTCGTACTTCTCGTAATCGCCGTCGTCGGCCGAGGACTCGACCCTCAGGAGAAATCGCTCTCCCCCGGCCGTGACGACCTTCTCCATTTCTCTCAAGCGCGCACCCTTTCTCTCCGGCGGCGGGTCGCCCGAGAGAGCATTCTATCCGAAGCCCGCCGGCGTTTCAAATAAATATCCTCGTCCGGCTCCGGCTTTGACGAAGCGGCGCCGTTTGTTATATGTTACCTCCAACTAATCATGCTCTTCCATGCAGTGAGGCGCGCGGGACCGGGCGGGATCGGGGCGGGCGGAGAGGCCCAGGGGCAGTGACGGGACGTCCGTTCGGGCCCAGGGATCCCCGGAGCGCCATCAGCGAGGCCAACCTCGTCACGCTCCTGAGGCTCGGAGGGTCGCTCGTCTTCTTCGTCCTTGCGGCCGTCCGCGGGGACCCGACGGCGAATTTCATCGGCCTGGGAATCCACTGGCTGGGGGATGTCCTGGACGGAGCCCTGGCCCGGAAGGCCCGCCAGGAGACCATCCTCGGCGCCGAGATCGACATCATCGCCGACCGCGTCGAGGTTCTTTTCTTCTACGTTAATTTCCTCCACTTCCATCCCGAGGTCGCCGTCGCGGCGGCGGTCTATGTCCTGGACTTCGCCTTCGTCGATTTTTACCTGAGCTATCAGTTTCTGAAGTTCGACCTGATCTCCCCGAACTATTTCGGCCGCGTCGACCGGAGGGTTTATCTTCTGAACTTCAGCCCCGGCGGCAAGTTCGTGAACTCGACGGTCGTGACCCTGCTCCTTATCTTCCTGCCCGCCTGGCAGGCGGCCGCCGCTGTTCTGGCCGGGGGGCTCATCGCCGTCAAGGCCTATTCCATCCGCCGGCTGGCCCGGATCAGGCCGGGAAAGGCGGAGACCGGATGAAGCTCGTGTCGCGCACTCTCTCCCTCGCGGCCCGGGGGGCCGCCAATTACATGGGACGCGGGCCTCTCTGCGTGTCGTTCGAGATCACATACAGCTGTAACGCCCGGTGCCGGCACTGCCATCTGGGCGGCCCGGTCCGGGAGCGGGAGGAACGGGCCTCTCCCGAGGAGTTCGGCAGGATCGCCCTGAGGCTCCGGCCCGTCGTGGCCCAGATCTCAGGCGGCGAGCCCCTCCTCAGGAAGGACGTCGAGGACATCGTCCGGGCTATCAGGCGGCCCGGCCTGGCGCCGTTCATCGTCCTGACCACCAACGGGGCTCTTCTCACGAAGGACAAGCACGCCCGGCTCCGCGACGCCGGCGTCGAGGAGTTCTCCCTGTCCCTGGATTATCCCGACGAACGGCACGACCAGTTCAGAGGGGTCCCCGGGCTCTTCGGAAAGATCCGGGACCTGGCCTCGGCCCTCGGGGGGAACGGGGACTCGGGGATCACGCTGTCCTGCGTCATCCAGCGGGACAATTTCCGGGAGCTCGTGAAGCTGGCCGAGCTCGCTCGCGGCTGGGGCCTCCGGATGAACTTCAGCTCCTTCACCCACCTCCGGACCCGCCGGAAGGACTACATGATCCCGGCCGAAGAGCTCGGCGAGCTCGAAGAGGTCCTCGGGAGGGTCAGGGAATTCAAGAAGCGCCACGGCACGGTCTTCACATCGGATTTCGTGCTGGACCGTATCCCCGACTATTTCCGGGACGGCGGCGTCGAGGACTGCCGGGCCGGGAAGAGGTTCTTCGTCGTCAATCCCGACGGGACGCTCTCGCCCTGCGGCCTCATCATCCGGAAGTACGGCAGTCCGGCCGAGCTCCGCAAGGACTTCCTGAGGACGAACGTCTGCGCCGAGTGCTACACGAGCATCCGGGCCAACACCGAGAAACCCCTCCGCTACGCCATCCTCGACAATCTGAGGTCCCTCCGGAATTGAGACGCACGATGGCCGAAGCCCCGAACCCCGTCCCCGACCTCGAGGCCCTTCCCGAGCTCAAGACACGGCCCATGCCCCCCTGGGTGAGGGCCCTTATCTTCGCCTTTGAGGTGGTGTTCGTCGCCGGCCTTCTCATCTGGTGGCTGTCTTCGGCCTCCGTCCGCGACAGCAAAAGCCTCTGGGTTCTCTTCCTGTACTGTTTCCCAGCCGAGTTCATCATCGCCACGGTCCCCCACGAGCCGGTGCTCCTGTATTTCGCCAAGTTCTATTCCCCCCTTACGGTGGCCCTCGTGTCCGTGGCCGGGACGGTCCTGACGGAGGTTCTGAACTATACGGTCTTCAAGTACGTGGCCGATCTCAAGGTCTTCAGGAAGATGCTCGCGAGCCGGGCCGTCCAGAAGACCGTTCATTTATTCAACCGGGCCCCCTTTGCGGCCCTGTGGGTTGCCGGCTTCACGCCCATCCCCTTCTACCCGTTCCGCTTCCTCGTCGTCATCGCCCACTATCCCCTCGCAAAGTACATCCTGGCCGTCGTCACGTCCCGGGCGCCCCGGATGTATCTCATCGCCCTCGCCGCCCGGGCCATCCGGTTCCCGGACTATGTGATCCTCATCATCACGGGAGTCCTCATCGTCGCCGCCAACGTCCCCATCCTGAGGAAGCTCTTCAAGCGACGGCAGCCCTCCGCCGGGGCCGGCCCGTCACTTTGACAGGCCGAGTTGGGGATGACATAATGGACATCTTCAACCGATCATGAACCGCCATCGCATCGACCCCGGCACCACGTTCCTGGTAAATCCCAGGGCGGCCAACGGCCGCTGGGTCCGCAACAAGATCCTGAGGCGGGCCCTCCAGAAGAAGCTCTCCGGGCGCTGTTACGACCTCTACGGCGACCGGACGAACACTGTGGACCTAGCCCGGCGGTCCTGTGAGGATTCCCGGATGATCGTGGCCGTCGGCGGGGACGGGACCGTCGCGGACGTCCTCCAGGGCATCTTCGAATCCGGGCGCGCCGACCAGGTCGTCTTCGGCATCATCCCCTTCGGCTCCGGCAACGCGTTCCGCAAGACCTACGGCATCCCCAAGAGCCTTGGGAGAGCGGCCAAGGTCCTGGCCAGACGGGCCGTCGTCAGGTCGGACATCATCGAGGTCGGGGGTCGCTACGCGGGCTTCGCCAGCGTCGGGGCGACGGCCGGAGTCACCCTGGAGAAGCTCCAGCATCCCATCCAGGGTTTGCTCGGCCACCTCCTCGCCACCTGGAGGATCTTCCGGACCCCGGTCGAGGAAAAGGTCGTCGAGCTCTTTGACGGCCTGGACGACCGGGGCCACGCCTTCGCCCGGAAGACGGTCCGGACGCGTTTCTTCGACTGCATCGTGGCCAAGACCAATTTCTTCGGCTACAGCTGGCGGGTCGCGCCGCTCGCCGACGCCGGGGACGGCTACCTTGACGTCACCCTTTGGGAGATGGGGCCCATCGGCTTCCTCCTCGCCTTCCCGCTCCTTTACCTGGGCCTTTATCAGAGGACCCAGCGCCACTTCAAGGCCAGAAAGGTCGTCATCCGGGGCAAAGCCCTTCCCGTCCAGTACAACGGCGAAGTCCTGGGCGAGCTCGACGAGGTCATCTTTCGGGTGCTTCCCAAGGCGCTCAGGATCGCCGTCAATAAATGATCATCGGCGGGCGGCCGGCGGCCGCTTCGGCATGACGATCGCCCCGCTTTCGAAGTCGCCGTAGATCTCCGCCGAACCTTCCAGCAACAGCCTCCCGACGAGCGCCCCCGAGGCGGCGTCCAGCTCGTGGTCGGTGGCGCTCTTCCTCAACCCGCGAAGCCCGAGCCTCCGGAGCCCCCGCAGGAGGCCGTCGAAGTCCCGCGCGGCGCGGGGGATGCCCCAGACGTCCTGGGCTCCGCCGGGGTAGATCTCGATGACCCGGGCGCCCAGACGCTCGATCGCCGTCCTGAGGGCCATTCCCCGCTCGGTCAGCCCCCTCATCGGCCCCAGGGTTATGGGGAAAAAGGGGATCTTCCTCTTCCGGAGCTCGATGTCGCAGGGACGGTAATGCGCATCGTTCCTGTCGTGAATGGACTTGCGGCCGGGAGGGAGCGTCAGGGGGGCGTCGATGGCGACGATGCCTGCCGGCGCGGCCCGGATATACGCCATGATCTCGTCGTCGGACAGAAGGACCTGCGTCTCCGCCCGGTTCCCGGAGAGCCGGCAGGCGCCCGTCGGCCTCTTCGGCGAACCGGCCAGATCCAGCCCGACGACGAGGTTCAATCCGTCCCCTCGGAGAGGGTTCGGAGGGCCCGGGCGGAAAAGGCCCGGCCTTTCAGGGCGTCGAGTTCCCGGAGCGATCGGACCTCCATCGGGCCGATGTGGGCCACGCCCTGGGCCTTGATCCCGTCGCATATGCCGGCCAAGGCGATGAGCGAGGATCCGAAGGGGACGGCCTCGAGGTCCTTGTCCGCGTTGCCGGCCTCCTTTACATAATACCGAAAGTACCCCTCGAGGAGCGGACCGATCTCCTTGAGCAGGGAGGCCGTGGTCTTGAGGAGGACCCGCTCCCTGTCGGAAATCCCGGGTCCCGCTTTTCTGTCGAGCTCCATGAAACCGACGACGTCCTCGAAAAGGTGCAAGCTGGAGCCGAGCTCTCGGGCGTCGCAAAGAAGGGCCGCCGACTTGACGTTCTCGACGTCCCGCGTGGACAGCCCCGCGCGTTCGGCCATCGTCCCCGCGAGCCGGGCGATGCGGACCGACCGGGTCTCTTTCTCGTCGGCGACCTCCAGGTATTTCAGGAGGACCGACAGGACCCCGATGTAGGCCTGTCTCATGCCGCGGAGCTTGTTCGCCCGCTGTTCCGCGACCGACCCCAGGAGGCCGCCGGTCACGACGAGGAATCCCCCCCACGTGGCGACGTTGATGAGTTCGTCGAACGACAGGCGGTTCCGGCCGCCGAAGACCTTCTCCTGGAACACGAAGTCCAGGATGACGAGGAGGACGCACATGACGGCCAGGAGCACGCCCTTGCGCTTCCCCAAATAATATCCGGCCAGGATGACGGGGAGGAAAAAGAAGTTGAGGAACGAGATCTGGTAGCGGACGAGGAACGAGATGGCGAGGATGCCCGCGAGGGCCACCCCCAGGATGAAGCCCTCGTGGTGGGCGGCGACGGCGTCTTTCAGCTTGCGGAAGTCCATGGATCCCCCTCCCGGCCCGGGTCATTCCGCCGGGCCGACGACGACCTCAAAAACCGGTGGATTGTTGATATGGGCCTTGACCGCGCAGGCGTCCACCGCCTTGACGATGGCCTCCCGATATTTTTCGGGGAAGCCCGCAGGCAGGCCGATCCGGATCTTCATCCGGCCGATCGTTTTTGCGCCCGACTCCTTCTCGGTCACGAGGGAGACGGACAGGCCCCCGGTTGCGATGCCGCGGCCGATGCAGAAGGCCAGGGCGTAATAGCCGGCGCAGGTCGCGAGGGAGGCCAGAAAGAGGTCGAAAGGCGAAGGCGCCGTCCCCTCCCCGCCGTCACGCACGGGCTGGTCGGTCCTGATCATGTGGCCGTGGTATTCGGCATCGACCCTCAAGCCGCCGCTGAAGACGACCTTGATCTCGTTCATCGTCATGACCTTACCTCCCTTATTTCCTTTCCGGCTCAACGCTTTGATTGAAGACGGCCATGAGGAATTTCCGGTCCCTGTCCGTCAGGGCGAGGCGCCCGAAAAGGCCCCGGACCATCTCGGAGACGTGGGCCCTGTTCTCGCCATGGATGAACCCGCTCCGCTCGAGCTTCATCAGCACGACCCGGATGCAATCGTCCTGGGCGGCCCGGGTCGCCGATAGGGGGTCCGGCGACGCGGGGGCGGGCCCGGGCAGGCTGAAGAGGGCAAAGAGCGTCAGGAGAACCGCCGATGCCAGGTTGTAGGAAGGCTGGCGCGACGCCTGGGGCAGGGTGAAGACGAAATTGGCGGCCCCGAGCTCCTCCGACATCAGGCCGGTGCGCTCGTTGCCGAAGAGGAGGCCGATCCGCGACCCCCGGGGGGACCTCCGGAGCGTTTCGACGGCGTCGGCGAACGTCTGCACCGCGAACGTGTTCCGGACCCGGGCCGTCGCGGCGAAGACGAGGTGCAGGGACGCCGTCGCGGCGGCGAGGTCCGGGAAATAGCGGGCCTTTTTCAGGATCGTCTCGGAATGGACGGCCGTCCGGAACGCTCCCGGCCGGAGCGCATCGACGCCGACGAGCCGCAGGTCGACGAAGCCGGTATTCTTCATGGCCCGGGCGACGAGCCCGATGTTCTCATGGTTCTCGGGGCGGGAGAGGATGACGGCGAACCGCTTCCGGCCGAGGGCGTCCTGGTCCCTTTCCCCGTGCGGGAGCCGCATGGGCTCATTATACCCACGGATTCGGGTCGGTGTCCACGGCCGTGACCGTCCCCTATCGGGCGGGGGTCATCAGCCGAATATGCGACGGGAACGGCTTCGAGCCGAAGACGCGGTGGGTCGCCGGGCGATAGTCCGCCTCGCCGGCCAGGAAGATGTTCCCGACGTACGTCTGGGGGTTGCGATCGATGAGCGGGAACCACGTGCTCTGGACCTGGACCATGATCCTGTGCCCTTTGAGGAATCGATGGTCGTGCTGGCGCAGGTCTATTGCGTACTCTTCCACCCTGCCGGCCGGGACGGGCTCCGGCCTCCCGCGGTCCTTCCGGAACCGGCCGCGGACGACCTCCCCGGCGATCATGAGCTGGTACCCTCCCATCCCGGGGTCTGACGGGATATCCTCCGGATAGACGTCGATGAGCTTGACGACCCAATCGGCGTCCGTCCCGGTGGTCGAGGCGAAGAGGCGGGCGGAAACGTCGCCCGTGAGGACGACGTCCTCGGCGAGCGGGCCCGTCTCCCAGCTCAGGACGTCCGGGCGGAGGTGGGCGAAGCGCTGGTCCTGGACCTGCCAGGTCGGCCAGCCGGAACCGCGGGGGTCATAGGTCGGCTCGACCGGACGCATCCGGTACGGCACCGGGCGGGACGGGTCCGAAACGAAAGCGTCGCACTTCAGGTCGTCGTCCTCCCGAGGCGGGTCGAAAGAGAGGGCCCCGCCCGGGCGGAGGTAAAGCCGAAGCTCGCGGGAGGACCGGCGAGGCGGCCACTCATCGTAGGATTCCCATCGGTTCGCCCCCGTCTGGAAGGTCAGGGCCTCGGGCTGTTCGAACGGGCCCTTATCCTTGAGGTAGCGGGCGAACCACGGCGCCTGCACCTTCTCCCGGAAGTACTTCGCGGTGTCGTCGCCGAACGATATCCTGCCCAGGGCGCTCCCGTCGCGCGCCCAGCCGCCGTGGTTCCAGGGACCGGCGACGAAATAGTTGAGGCCCGCCGCGTCGTATTTCTCGAGAGCCGCGTAGATCTTGAGCGGCCCGGAGAAGTCCTCCTGGTCCCACCAACCCGCGACGTTGAGCGTCGGGACGGCAACCCGCTCGAGGTGGGGCGTCACCGCCAGCCTTTGCCAGAAGGCGTCGTAATTCGGGTGGGAGACGAAATCGTTCCACGTCGGGATCTTCCCGAGCAGGTATCTCGCGTTGACGTTCGCCAGGGGGCCGAGCTTCAGGTACCACTCGAACGTATCGTATGTGTCGAAGCGGAAATGATAGTCGACGTTGGAGGTCTCCATCATGGCCGCGTACTCGAACCCGTAGCTCAGCCGGAAGGCGCCGTCGTGGAAGAAATCGTCCCCCATGTACATGTCCGCCGGCGAGGCCTGGGGAGAGACGGCCTTGAGGGCCGGATGCGGGTCGATCAGCGCCTGGACCGTGAGCCAACCGTCATAGGAGACGCCGAGCATGCCCGCGCGCCCGTTGTTGCCGGGGACGTTGCGGACAAGCCAGTCGATCGTGTCGTAGGCGTCCGTCCCCTCGTCGAAGGCCTTGGGGGCTTTCGTGTCGCGGGGCGGGCGCATCATGACGAATTTTCCCCCGGACCCGTACCGACCGCGGATATCCTGGAAAACAAAGATGTATCCTTCGTCGGCGAGCTCCTTATAGCTCGTCGCGAGCTTGGGATGCCCTTTTTCATCGCCTCCGGCCCCGTAGGGCGTCCGGTTGAGGATGAACGGCAGGGGCCCTTCCGCGGCCTCGGGCGCGTAGATCACCGTATGCAGACGGACGCCGTCGCGCATGGCGACCATGGCCTCGCTCCGCTTATAGACGGGAGCGGCTCCGGCCGAGAGGACGGCGGAGAGAAAATAGATGATGGTCCCGGGCAACATAACTTCTTTTGTTCATGCTCGCTCCGGGATTCAACTTATCGCATCGGAAGAAAGGATGTCAACACGTCAACTCCCCGGTCCTGGCAAGGCCGGGGCCGGGGCTTGTTCCGGGTTAACCCTGAGCCTCGCTTCGCGTCCCCGCCTTGAAAGGCGGGACTCAGGGATGGCGAACGGGTCAAACAGGCCCCGGCCCGGGCGCGTTGACTCGCCCTCGCACCGATGATATAAGTTTTCCGTAGGGGGAAGATCATGCTTCCGAAACGGGCTCTCGAAAACATGTTCCGTGACCGCGGCTTCGTGGATTTCCGTTGGATCGACCCGGCGTCGGTCGTCGTCGCCGAATGGGTCCGGATGAAATGCGTGTTCGGCTGCGGGGGATACGGCCGTAACGGCACCTGCCCTCCCAACGTCCCGCCGGTTCCGGAATGCGGGCGCTTCTTCCGGGAGTATTCGGAGGCCGTGGTCTTTCATTTCGCGAAGAAGCTCGCCAAGCCCGAGGATCGCCACGCCTGGACCGAGGAGATCGGCCGGAGGCTCCTCGACCTCGAGCGGGACGTGTTCGTGTCCGGACACCACAAGGCTTTCATCCTTCTTCTCGACAGCTGCGCGCTGTGTGAGAAGTGCACGGGCCGACGGGCATCCTGCAAGAAGCCGGGGTTGGCCCGGCCGACGCCCGAAGCCTTGGCCGTGGACGTTTTTTCGACCGTCCGCGCCGCCGGGTATCCGATCCAGGTCCTTTCGGATTACAAGCAGAAGATGAACCGGTACGCCTTCCTGCTCGTCGAATAGGAACGGGACGGGAGCTCCGGTGTTATAGGAGGACCGACATGTGGTGGGATGACAAGATCATGCGGACCTTCCGGGTCCGCCTGGTGCAATCGCCCGGCGTGCTGGGCCGCCTGCTCGCCGCTATCGGCGACGAGGACGGGAATATCGGAGAGATCCGGACCATCCACATGGGGAGCGAATCCGTGGTCCGGGACGTCACGGTCTTCGCGGACAGCTCCGCCCATATCGACAAGCTGATCGCGGTCGTCCGAGGTTGCCCCGATGCCGAGCTCCTCGAAGTCCGGGACGAAGTGCTCGAGATGCACCAGGGCGGGAAGATCGCCATCCGCTCCCGCTACGAGATCGACACCATCGCGACGCTCCGGCGGGTCTACACGCCCGGCGTAGCCGAGGTCTGCCTCAAGATCAGGGAAAACCCGACCCTCGCCCGCCGGTTCACGGCCATCCGCCATTTCGTGGCCGTCGTCACCGACGGGACAGCCGTCCTCGGCCTCGGGGACATCGGGCCGCGGGCGGCGATGCCCGTCATGGAGGGCAAGGCCTGCCTGATGGAGAGCCTGACCGGGCTCTCGGGCATCCCCATCCTCCTCGACACCAAGGACCCCGAGGAGATCATCCGGACGGTCGTGAACATCGCCCCGACGTTCAGCGCCATCCAGCTCGAGGACATCTCCGCCCCGCGCTGTTTCGAGATCGAGTCCCGCATCCAGGAGGCGGTGGACATCCCCGTGATGCACGACGACCAGCACGGGACGGCCTGCGTCGTGACGGCCGCCCTGATGAACGCGTCCCGGATCGCCCGCATCGAGCTCATAGAATGCCGGATCGGCGTCATCGGCCTCGGAGCGGCCGGGTTCGCCCTGGCCCGGATGCTGATGTATTTCCTGGGAAACCCCGTGCTCGGCGCCGACATCGCACCGGCCGCCCTCGAGCGGCTGAAAAAGGCCGGGGGCCTGCCCTCGACCTTGGATGAGATCATGGCCTCCGCCGACGTCGTCGTGGCGACGACGGGCGTCCCGGGGCTCATCAAGCCCGGGATGGTCCGGAAGGGGCAGATCATCCTGGCCCTCTCCAACCCCAAACCCGAGATCGAGCCGGAAGCCGCAAGGAAGGCGGGCGCGGCGTTCGCCGCCGACGGCAAATCGGTCAACAACGTCCTCGGCTTCCCCGGCATCTTCCGCGGCGCCGTGGACGCCGACGTCCCCCGGATCACCCGGGAGATGCTCATCGCCGCGGCCCGGGCCATCGCCGAGTCCGCGCCTCCGGGCGACATCGTCCCCAACCCGCTGGACAAGGCCCTTCACCGCCGGGTCGCCCTGGCGGTCGCCCGGACGGCCGTCGAGCAGAAGCTCAACCGCGATGACCTGACGGGGTATTTCGAGCAGGACAAATGGGAGGCGGGGGGCTAGAGGCCGGGGAAACGCTCCTCAAGCCGGGCGCCCCGGAATTGACAGCAGGTCCGGTTTGGGATATTAATGGGACACTTAAAAGGAAAAGAGGAGGCCCAGCCATGATCACAGTGAAACAGATCCTGGACGAGAAGGGGCGAGAGGCCTGGACCGTCGTGCCGGAAACCACGGTCTTCGACGCCTTGAAGCTCATGGCCGAGAAGGGCATCGGCGCCCTGGTCGTCGTCGAGAACGCCCGGATCGTCGGCATCGTCTCCGAGCGCGATTACGCCCGCAAGATCATCCTGAAGGGCCGGTTCTCCAAGGACACGCCCGTTCTGGACATCATGACGACGCAGGTTTACGGCGTCCATCCCAGCGCGACGGCCGAGGAATGCCTTGCACTGATGACGGACCGGCACATCCGCCACCTGCCGGTCCTCGAAAAGGACAAGCTGTCCGGCATCGTCTCCATCGGCGACGTGGTCAAGGCGGTCATGTCCACCCAGAAGGTGACCATCCAACAGCTCGAAAACTATATCATGGGGAAGTACCAATAAGCCTGCCGCTTTTCGAGTCCGCCAGATAGGGGGCGGGTTGGTCAATAGGCTCGGGTGGAAAGGCCTCTCTTCCGGTCAGGTTTTTAACGCCGTTCCCTCGCCGTCTTCTTCGGCGGTCTCGTAACTCGCGATATTACACGCAGGGTTTCTTCAAGATGATGCCAACATCGTAGGCTTCTTGAAGGCCCCGGGCACGCTCAGACATACGAGCCCGAATCTCCTTGAATCCGGCTTCGGGAAGGCTAAACCTTCCACGTCCGCTCGGCTCGTTCCACCCGAGCCTCCAGCCCGCAGATCAATCCTATGGCAGGAAGGCCTTGGCAAGAGCCGCGGCGATTTTACTGGGTACGGAAGAAAGGGCGCGGAGTCAGCTCTTTCGAGGCTTCCCGAAGTCGATGTCGTCGGGAAGCTCATTGATGTCCGAGGCGGCGTCGTATGGGAAATGCTCGGCGAGCTTTTCCCCGGCGGCGCCGATCGCCCGGACGAGCCCGTCGGTGTATTCGTTCTTGCGGAAGCTCTCCGAGAGCAATCCGGCGACCAGGTCCCAGAATTCCTGCCCGACCTTGGCGTGGATCCCGGAATCGCCGAGGACCGCGAACCGGCGTCGACCGGGGACGATAAAGAACAGGATGCTGTTCCGGTCCCGGGTCTCGGCCATCTTCAGCCGGGCGAAGGCCCTTTCGGCGACCTTGCGGACGTTCCCCCAGAATAACGGGGCGACGGAGACGCGGATCTCGCCCGATGTCCGGCGTTCGGCGGCCCGGATGGCCTCGAGCACGCGTTCGCGTTCGATCGTCCTGAGCAGTCTGCGGCTTCCCGACCTCAACATCCGGCCCTCCCGTATCTTACCATGATCCCGAGGCCCCACCGCCCCCGGACCGGCCCCCGCCGCCGCTGAACGATCCTCCACCGCCTCCACCGCCGCCCCGGGCACCCGAAAGAAGGTTGAACAGCAGCCAAAGGGCCAGGGACGGGTGGGTAATGAAAAGGATGAGGAAGAACAGGATGGCGGCGCCGGCGAGAATCTTCTCTCCGGCCGAAAGGCGCCGGGTAGCCCGGGCGCCCGTTTCTCCCGATCCGGCGGCGCCGGGCTCCCCCGAGATCACCCCAAGGAGGGCGGAAACACCGTCCCGGACGGCCCTGTCGTTCTCTCCATTCCGGATGGCCGGGACCATGATATCGTTGACGACCCGGCCCGCCGTGATGTCGGGGACAAGCCCCTCGAGGCCGTAGCCGACCTCTATCCGGATCTTCCGGTCCGCGGCCATGATGAACACGGCCAGGCCGTCGTCGAGGCCTTTCCGGCCGACCTTCCATGCCTGGAAGGCCCTGGCGGCCCAGTCCTCGAGAGGGATGCCCCCGGTGGTCGCGTCGACGTAGATCAGGACCTGATGCCCGGTCCGTCGCTCGAAATCCTCGAGGGCGGAATCGAGGGCCGCGACGGCCGGGGCGGACAGGAATCCGGTCTTGTCCGTGACCCAGCGGTCGGGAGACCTCGGGATCCCCGGGCCCTGGGCGAGGCCCGCCGCCGCGAGGCCGGCGAAAAGGAAGAGCCCGAGGGCCGCGGCGAAAGAGCGATTCTTGGACAACGCTTAGAACTGGACCTTCGGAGCGGTCTCGGCGCCGGCCACGGCCTTGAAATAGGCCTTCTCGGCGAACTTCGACCCGAAGAACCCGGCGATGAGGACCGTCGGGAAGCTCTGCCGCTTGGTGTTGAACGCCTGCGACGTTTCGTTGAAGCGCTGGCGTTCGACAGTGATGCGGTTCTCCGTCCCCTCGAGCTGGGTCTGAAGGTCACGGAAATTCTGGGTGGCTTTGAGGTCGGGATAATTCTCGACGGCCACGAGGAGCCGGGCGATGGCGCCGCCGAGCTCGTCCTGGGCCTGCTGGAACTTGGCCAGGCTCTCGGGGTTGTTGACGACGCTCTCGTCGATCTTCATCTGGCCGACCTTGGCCCGGGCCTCGGTCACGGCCGTGTAGGTTGACTTCTCGAAGTTGGCCGCGCCCTTGACCGTCTCGACGAGGTTCGGGACGAGGTCGGACCTTCTCTGGTAGACGTTCTCGACCTGGGCCCACTGGGCCCTCACGGCCTGGTCCAGCCTGACGAGGGAGTTATAGGTCCCGGTGCCCACCGAGAAGACCAGGATCGCCGCCAGGATCAGGACTCCCAGGCAACCGATGACGAGAGTTTTTTTTGGCATGTTCGTATTCCCCTTCTCCGCGGAATCTCAGGATCACCCGCATTTTACCGGGAACTTGGGACCATTACAAGCGCGCTCAAGGATCGCCTGCGAAGGGCTCGGGGATATCCTTGAGTCAGGGAGCACGGCGGTGAATGCCGCCCCTCTCCCTCCGACCTCACCTCCATCGGCGACACGGACGATCTCAATGCCCCCCTCCGATTCATCGGAGGGGGTTGGGGGAGACAAGAAATAAAAATATAATTTTGGGCGTGTTGCCGTAGCGATAGCCTTCATGAGACGGCGGTTCCACAGTATCAGGGTGGCCTTCACCGCCGTGTCTCCCGGTATATCCCCTGCGTCCTTCGCGCAGCGATCAATCACGGCAGACTAAGGTCCGTGGGCTGGGGGCACGGACGGGACGGACCGAGCGGACGTCTACGGAGACACGTCCCGGCCTCATCGTAGTTTTAATCCCCCTTCCCCCTGGAATTCAAGGAGGACTCGCGGCTCGTGTCTCCGGCATAGGTCGGAGGAGATTCGGGCTCGTATGTCCGAGCGTACGGAGAACTTGGGCCCACGCCACACTTGGGCATGATCAAGAAGTAAGGCCTTATGCAAGTTCGCGAGTTACGAGACCGCCGAAGAAATCGGCGAGGGCGCGGCACGGAGACGCGCCCAAGACTCACTGCAACAAATATTGACCCCACAACTCCCCCTAATAATCAGGGGGAGAGCATGAGGACCGCGTCTCCGGCAGAGTTGGGGAGCGCAGGCCGTCGCGTCCGGGCCTTTATACCAGCCCGCTAGAATTCCATCAACTTCATTTCCCGGAGGGCCAGATAGGCCGCACCGATGACGCCGGCGGAGTCGCCGAGCCCGGCCTTGAGGATGGAGATGTCGCGGCCCGGGACGCCGAACAGTCCTTTCCGGAGATAGGGCGGGACGTGCTCATACCACAGGGGAATGTTGGAGACGCCGCCGCCGAGGACGATCGCCTCGATATCCAGGAGGTTGACCGCGTTCGCGAAGACCTCACCCATGATGCGGAAGCTCTCCTCGAAGAATTCCCGGGCGCGGGGGTCCCCCTTTTTGTAGCGAAGGTAAATGTCGTTCGGGGAGAGCTTCTCGCCGGTGAGCTCGGCGTAGCGCCGGCTGAGGCTTGGGCCCGAGAGATAGGCTTCGGCACAGCCGCGGCGGCCGCACTCGCACGGGCGCCCGCCGATGTCGATCGTCGCGTGACCGATCTCCCCGGCGTTCCCCCGGGCGCCTCGAAAGAGCCTGTTGTCGAGGATAAGCCCGGAACCCATGCCCGTCCCCAGGATGACGGCCATCACGGAGGCGTACTTTCCCCGGTAGGATTCGAAGAACTCGGCCAGGGCCAGGCAGTTCGCGTCGTTCTCGACGACGAGCGGCGCCGGAAGCTTCGCCCGGAGCAGGCTGACAAGGCCGGGCTCTTCGTAGAGCGGTGTGTGCGGCGCCCCGTACATAATGTCGTCGACCGGGTGGTAGGTCCCGGGAGTCCCCATGCCGACGGCCCCGAAGGTGTGTCCCTCCGCCGTCTCGACGACGAGCTTCACGATGTTCTCGACGACGCCCTCCCTGCCGCGCCGGGGCTCCGAAGGCATGCGCTTCCGGGCCAGAACGGTTCTCCGGGCATCGACAAGGCACGCCTCGACCTTGGTCCCGCCGAGATCGACCCCGATGGCAAGGTGATCCATGAGCCAATTCTAGCAATTATGCACTCGGCGTTCCAGGGGAACGGGTAACGGCAGGGGGATTTGTCAGGTTTCCGCCTTAGGCCGGCGTCGATAGCCGAGAGTTCAACTCTGACCTCTGGTCGCGATAACGTCGGCACCCGTGCCGAGAACATTGGCCAGGAGGACCTGGCCGCGCCGGACCGGCGGCTCCGGCCGCAGTTCGGCGATCTCGGCCAGGATCGGGAATATCATATCCCGGGAAACGGGCGTGCTGAGGCGAACCGAAACCATCCGCGATGTCGTCCCCTTGAGCGGCACGGAGGTCGCGAGGTTGCGTTTAGGGCGGAGGATCTCCTCGGCCGCAAAATCCAAGCCCTTGTCGCATTGGTTGCCGCGCACGTCGAGCCCGTCGCCGGCCGGGCGCCCGACCTCGAGCTCACAGCCGATGGGGCAGAGGACGCAGGTCAGCCTATCACTCATGGCAGGAGACCTCCAGGTCCTCGGCGGCCGGTCCAGGGACCGTGATCTTCTGGAGCTCGGAGGGGACGAGGCGCGGGGCCCTCTTTTGAAAGAGGCTCTTCCCCGTCGTTAGGCCCCGGACTTCGATCCAGCGGTCGCGGCACGGCGCGGCGACACGGAACGCGACCTCAAAGCGCTCCGCGCCGGCCCGGACGGATTGGGGCAGGACGTACCGGACGTTCTCGCCCGGAATCGTGCGGAACTTCTCGCCCGGCTTCAGGCGACCCGCGGCGAATTCGGCGGCCGCCTTGCCCGCCGCCAGGCCTTCGAACGAGGCCCAGTCGGCGACGTCGTGGATGTGGAGGACGTTGCCGCAGGAAAAGATGCCGGGCACGGAGGTCATCAGGGTCTCATCGACCTCGGCCCCGCCCGTGAGGGGCGAGAGCGTGACCCCGGCCTTTTTCGAAAGCTCGTTCTCGGGGATGAGCCCGACCGAGAGGAGAAGCGTGTCGCACGGGATCTCGCGTTCGGTCCCGGCGAGCGGGCGTAGGTCCGGGCCGACACGCGCGACGACGACGGACGAGACCCGCTCGCGCCCCCGGATCTCGACGACGGTCGTGCCAAGCTCGAGCGGGATGGCGAAGTCCATCAGGCACTGGCGGACGTTCCGTTCGAGGCCGCTCGGCCAAGGCAGGATCTCGAAAACGCTCCGGACGCGCATCCTCTCGAAGATGAGGCGGCGGGCCATGATCAAGCCGACATCCCCCGAGCCGAGGATCACGACGTCGTTCCCTATCCTGAGGTTATGGAGATTGACGAGGTTCTGGGCCGCGCCGGCCGTGAAGACGCCGGCCGGCCGCGTGCCCGGGATGCCGATCATCTCCCTCGTCCGTTCCCTGCAGCCCATGGCGAGGACGACGGCCCCGGCCTCGACGGTCCGGTAGCCGTCGGGGGAATTCACGCGGAGGCGCCGGTCCGGGGCGAGATCGAGGACCATGGCCCCGGTCCGGAACCGGACTCCCTCTCGGGCGGCATCCTCGGTCAACCGGTCGGCGTATTCCGGGCCGCTGATGGTTTCGTTATAAAGGAAGAGCCCGAACCCGTCGTGAATGCACTGGTTGAGGATCCCGCCGGGGGCACGGTCCCGTTCGATGACGATGACATCGGACGCACCCGCCCGCCGGGCCCCGATGGCGGCCGCCAAGCCGGCCGGTCCGCCGCCGATGATGACGACGTCGTGGCGCTCGATGCTGATGACACCATGCCGCAGGTCGCTGCCAATATCATTACGCTCGACGCCGTTGACATTGTAACGCTCAACACCGGCGAGGCAGCCGGCTTTGTTGGAAACTACCCTGCCGGCCCCGTGACCTACAACGTTGTCGGCTTCATGGAGATCGACGTTAATGACATCGTGACGCTCGACACCGGCGAGTTCATGCTCCTCGATATTGTCGGCTTCTGAGCGCCCAGCGTCACCGGTTTCATGACGCTCGACGTTGCTGTCATCCTGCGCAAGTTCTCCGGTTAAATCCCCTCCAACCCCCCTTTTGAAAAGGGGGGCGTCGGGATGGGTATGCTCCCCGCCCTGTAAAAAGGAGCATGGGGGGATCTATGTCCCCCCTTTGTAAAAGGGGGGTCGGGGGGATATGTTCCCCCCTTTGTAAAAGGGGGGCCGGGGGGGATTTAATGGGGGGTTTGGCGCGCCCGAAGAAGAGCCCGGATCCGGCTCCGCGTTTCGTCATCTGTTCCGGAGACAGGCCTTTCGCTTCGAGGATATCGACGAGGCGAGGAGTGCAGAACCCGCCCTGGCACCGGCCCATGCCGCACCTGGTCCGCCGCTTGATCGCGTCGAAAGTCCGGGAACCGAGCGGGGACAGGAGCGCGGCGAGGACCTCGGCCCGGGTCACATGCTCGCACCGGCAGACCATCTCGCCCCAGGCGGGGTCCCCGGAGACGCGGAGCGCGCGGCCGTCGTCGTCGACACGGGCGAAACGCCCGAATGCGGGAAGGCCGGGCTCGAAGTCTTTCCGGAGCTCGAGCTCTTCCTGCGCCCCGATCATGTCCGCGACCATCTCCGCGATGGCCGGGGCCGCCGTGAGGCCGGGAGACTCTATGCCGAAGATATCGATCCAACGCGGGCGGGCGGGACTTTCCTCGATGACGAAATCGTCGAGCTTGGGCCGGATCCCCGCATAGGCATGGATGAACGGGAACCGGGCCAGGTCCGGGACGAGAGCAAAGGCCTCGGATTTGAGCCGGTTCGCGACGGCGGCTGTCGAGGCCGTGTCCCGCCTGTCGCCGACGGGCTCGCTGCTTGGGCCGAGCAGGATATTGCCTTCTATGGTCGGCGTGAGGTGGACGCCGAGGAAGGAATCGTCCCGCGTCGGCACCGGATAGATCGGCATCCGGAGGACCGAACCGGCCTCCTTGTCGGAGACGAGGTATTCCCCGCGATAAGGGCGCACCCGGGGCGTGGGGACGCCCGCGAGGGCGGCGACGTCCTCGGCGAACAGGCCGGCGCTGTTGACGACCCAGCGCGCGGCGATGTCCCCTTTCGGCGTGGCCAGGACGAAGACGTCCCCGCGGATCGGCGACGTCCGTGACGCCGGCCTCGAGCACGACGGCGGCCCCGTTCCGCCGGGCTGACTCGGCCAGGGCGATCGTAAGCTCGTAGGGCGAGATGATCCCCGTTTCGGGCGAATAGAGCGCGCGAAGCCCGCGGACTCCGGGTTCGATGGACCGGATGGCGTCCGCGTCGACGACGGTCAGCCCGGGCGTGCCGTTCCTGTCCCCCTGTTCCTTGAGCTCTTCGAGGCGGGGAAAGTCGGCCCGGTCGAGCGCTACGACAAGCTTCCCCGTCTTCCGGTGCGGAACACCGAGCTCTTCGGCAAGAGCATAGATCCGCTTCAAGCCGGCGATGTTGGTCCTGGCCTTGAGCGTCCCGGGCGGGACGTTGAACCCGGAGTGGATGACGCCGCTATTGGCCTTGCTGATGCCCTCGGCGACATCGGCCTCCTTCTCGAGGAGAAGGAGCCGGAGGCGGTAGCGCGCGAGCTCCCGGAGGACGGCGCATCCGACGACCCCGCCTCCGATCACCGCCACGTCGAAGACGCTATCACCCATAGGTCACAGACTAGCAAATTTACGGACACAATACCAATGTCCGAATTATGAAATTCTCCCCTGGATTTCGCGCTTTTCCAAAGAATCGGGAAATTGGCATTGTGTCCCCGGATATGCTAAGTTACGCGCTTCGAACATGAAAAGAAAGATCCTGATCTCCGCCTCGTTCTTCCACGCCCTGACGGACGCGGCGTCGGTCATCACGCCGACGATCTTCCCCATCTTGTACAGCCGGAAATTCCTCATCACGAGTTACTCCCAGATCGGTCTCCTATCCAACCTCGGGCTCATCGCGACGGTCCTCATCCAGTTCCTCGTCGTCCGGATCTCGTACAAGCACGAATACAGGACCCTCCTCCTCGCGAGCGGGCTGGGCATTTGCGCAACGATGGCCCTCGTCCCGTTCGCCCGGACGTTCGCCGTCCTGCTCCTCCTCTTCCTCCTCCTCCGCATTTCCACGAGCTTCTATCACCCCGTCGTCATCGCCTGGATCTCCAAGACGCGGGCGGGCTCCGGCAAGGAGCTCGACGACGCCATGGGCATCCAGAGCGGCTCGGGGAACGTCGGCGTCATCCTCGCCTACCTGACGGTGGGCTTCATGGCCCAGCGGTGGACATGGAAGACGCCGCTCTTCGCCTGGAGCCTCTTCGGCCTCGTCCTCGGCGCCATCGGGATCGTCATCCTGCGGGGGGTCTCCTCGCGGTCCAACGAGCGGCCGTCCCTGAGCCCGTCTTCCTGGGCCCGGTCGCTCCGGGGGATCAAGCGGTACATCCCGGGTTTCTTCTTCGGCGGCATGGGCTGGTCGGTCACGGTCTATTATGCCCCGTCCCTCCTCAACCACAGGTTCGGCGTGCCGATGGGACGCACGGGACTCTTCCTGGCTCTCTGGATCGGAATGGGGACGATCACGGGATACGGCTACGGGGTCTGGAGCCGGAGGTTCGGCCGAAAGAGGGTCTTCCTCACGAGCCTGGGCGGGGCGACCGTCAGCCTGTTCCTCATCGGATTCGCCCGGCACCAGGCCCTGGCCGTCGCGGGGCTCGTCGCCTTCGGCGGCTTCCTGCTGATGACCTACCCGTCCCTGCACACGTTTGTCGGGTCCACGGTCCACAAAAGCGGGCAGACGCAGGCGTTCAGCTGGGTCTCGAACATCCAGCTCCTCTCGGGCGCGATCGTTTCGCTGGTGGCCGGCGTCCTGTCCGACGCCGTCGGCATCCAATTCCCCTTCATCCTGACGGGCGCCCTGACGCTGGCCGTGTTTCTCTTCTATCTTCCGCGCGGACCCGAGTTCTTCGGCGCAAGATTCGGGGACACAATACCAGCTGCCCAATTCTCTAAAACAGCTACAACTCCTGGGCAATAATGCAGAATTCGGAAATTGGTCTTGTGTCCCTAAAAGAGCCCGGTAGAACCGAAGCCGCCGGCGCCGCGCGAAGTGTCGTCGAGCGTGTCCGATTCGACGATCGTCGGGGCTTCGACAGGTTGGATGAGCATCTGGGCTATCTTCATGCCAGCCTTGATCTCGAACGGCTCGGCCCCAAGGTTGGCCATGACCACCCGGACCTCGCCTCTATACCCCGCATCCACGACCCCGGCCAGCCGGTGGACGCCCTTGATCGATATGCCGCTTTTATCCCAGACAAGGCCGACATATCCCTGCGGGATGGACATCTGGATGCCGGTAGGGACGGCCTTGGTTTCGCCGGGCGCGAGGATCACATCGACGCACGAGAACAGGTCCATGCCCGCGTCACCGGGGTGGGCATAGGCCGGGGCCTTCGCCCCCGGGACCATTCGCTTTATCTTGATCTCCATGCCGGTCTCCTTTCAGGCGCCCTCGACGCGAACTTCATCGAAGAACGGGCGGGCGATCTCCTGCAGCATGATGAATTCTTCCTTCGGATACGGCCGGACCTCGAGGTACGCGGGGTCGATGGTATCGTGCGGCACGAACTGCTGGAGCTGGTAAACCTCAGCCCCCTGGAGCCAGACACTGATCTTCCGGATGTCCTCGCGCCCCAGCAGTCCCGGCACGACCGTCGTCCGGAAGAGGTATTTCAGGCCCGAGCCCCGGACGATCTCCGCGCTCCTCGCGATGTCCTCGGTCCTGACGGCCACCCCCGCGATCTCGCTGTAGCGCTCGAGCGGGGCCTTGATGTCCATGGCGATCCAATCGACGAGCCCGTCCGCGACAATCTTCTCGAGCCTCGCCGGGAGCGAGCCGTTCGTGTCGATCTTGACCAGGAGACCCCGCTCCTTGACGACCCGGACCAGATCCTCGAGGTCCTCGCTGAGCAGGGGCTCGCCGCCTGTCACGCACACCCCTTCGAGCCAGCCCTTCCGCGAATCGAGGTAGGACAGGAAGAGGTCTATCGGCAGGACGGGGAACGACTCCGGCCTCAGCACGAGGTCGGCGTTGTGGCAGAACGGACAGCGGAACGTGCAACCGCCAAGGAATACGGTCGAGGAGATATGGCCCGGGAAGTCCTTGCTCGAGAACTTCTCTAGGCCCCTGATCTCGACCATCCCTCGAGCTCCTCCGCGCTGTTCAGGACGGCCCGGACGATCCCCTGGTCGTTGAGGATCAGAGTCGGGAGGATGATGCCGCCCTTGTCGTCGCGCTTGAGCATCTTGACGAAGTCCCTGATCCTGGTCTTGCCCTCGGGCTGGGTGAGGCTGTATTCCTGGAAATAGATGTCGCGGGCGGCGAGAAGCTTCTTGAGCTTGTCGCATTTCTCGCAGTTGGGGTAGGTGAACAGGAGATAATCCATGGTTTCGTCCTTGTCCGGTATCCGTTCCGCTCAGGCGAGCTTCGTGTACGGGGTCCTCTCCTTGAATTCCTGCTGTTTTCCGTCGTTCCACGTCCGGATGGGCCTCAGGTAGCCCACGATCCGGGAATAGACTTCCGTTGAGGCGCCGCACTCCGGGCAGGAGTGGTGCTCGCCCTTGAGGTAGCCGTGGTCGAGGCAGACGCTGAACGTCGGCGTGATGGAAAAATAGGGGAGCTTCGTCGCGGCGATCCTCCGGACGAGCTTCTTGCAGGTCCCGGCGTCGATCGCCTCGGGGAGGAACGTGTGGAAGATGGTCCCGCCGGTGTACAGGGGCTGGATGTCGGACTGATGGGTGAGGGCGTCGAAGACATCCCGCGTCGCGTCCACGTTGAGCTGGGTGGAATTGGTCAGGAACGGGTGTTTGTCCGTGCCCGAAGTGAGGATCCGGGGATACTTTTCCCTGTCCTTTCGGGCCAACCGGTACGACGTGGACTCGGCCGGCGTGGCCTCCAGATTATAGAGATGCCCCGTCTGTTCCTGGAACTCCCGGAGGGCGCCCCTCATGAAGTTCAGGGTTTCGATGGCGAATTCCTTGCCTTCGGGGGTGCCGATCCCCTTCTTGAGGAAGTTCAGGCTGGCCTCGTGCATCCCGCAGACGCCGACGGTCGAGAAGTGGTTGTCGAAGTGGCCGAGGTAGACCTGGGTGTAGGGCATGATCCCCCGGGCCAGCATGTTGTTGACGATCTCCCGCTTCGTTTCGAGGGCATCCTTGGCCAGGACCATGAGCTCCTTGAGCTTGTCGAAGAACTCGCCCTTGCTCGCGGCCTCGTAGCCGATCCGGTTCAGGTTGATCGTGACGACGCCGATCGAGCCCGTCGAATCGCCCGGCCCCCAGATGCTCCCCGGCCGCCGCATGAGCTCGCGCTGGTCGAGGTTGAGGCGACAGCACATCGCCCGGATATCGCCGGGGTTCATGTTCGTGCCCATGTAGTTCTGGAAGTACGGGATGCCGTACTTGGCGGTGGCTTCGAAGAGGAGGTTCGCGTTGGGCGAATCCCAGTCGAAATCGTTCGTCAGGTTATAGGTCGGGATCGGGAACGTGAAGACCCGACCCTTCTGGTCGCCTTCGATCATGAGCTCCAGGAAGGCCTTGTTGATCATGTCCATTTCGACCTGGTGCTCGCCGTAGGTGGCCTCAAGCTCCTGCCCGCCGACGACGACCTTCTTGTTCCTCATGTCGTCGGGAACGGTCCAATCGAAGGTCAGGTTGGAGAACGGCGTCTGCCAGCCCCACCGGGACGGAACGTTGAGCCCGAAAATAAGCTTCTGGACGTCCTGCTTGACCTGGTCGTAGCTCAGGCGGTCGCGGCGGATGAAGGGGGCGAGCAGAGTGTCGACCGACGAGAAGGCCTGGGCACCGGCGAATTCGCCCTGCATGGTCCCGATATAGTTGACCATGTGGAGGGTGGCCGTCTCCAGGTGCTTGGCCGGGCTGGAGTGAACCTGGTTCGGGACGTGGCCGAAACCCCGCCGGAGAAGGGTTTCGAGCGACCAGCCGGCGCAATACCCGACGATCGGATAGGACAGGTCATGGATGTGGAACGCGCCCTCGGCGTGGGCCTTCTTGATGTTCTCGGTATAGATATGATTGAGGGCGAAGGTCGACAGGACCTCGCCCGAGACCCGGGCGTTGAGCCCCGAGAAGCTCATCACGCCTTCGTTGCTGTTCTCCCGGATCTTCCAATCGGCGTCGTTGATGTAGTCCTTGATCAGCCGCTCGAGGTTGAGTCCCGTCTTCTTGGCCTCGCGGATGCCCTTGTGCTTCTCGCGGTAAAGGATGTAGGACTTGGCGACCTCGAGGTAGCCCTGCTTCATCAGGACCATCTCGACGATGTCCTGGATCTGCTCGACCGACGGGACCGTGTAGCCGCCGAACTTCTCTTCGATCATGAAGGCGGCGATGTCCGAGGTCGTCTTCGACGCCGCGGGGTCGGTCATCCCCTGCGACTCCATCGCCTTGGCGATGGCCTTCGTAATCTTGTCCTGGTTGAAATCGACGACCGTCCCGTCCCTCTTCTTGATCCTCGAGATCCCTCTCACCATCATCATCCAAGGTCTCCTTTTCCCGATTCCCGCTCGTGCGAAGCCAAGCCTATCCAAGACCAATGAAAAATGCTAACATCGGTCGAGGTTCCTTGTCATGGCCGACGAAAAGACATTCCGCCGGACCCTCCCACATCTTGTGTATGCCTTTATTAAAAGGCACAAAATGTTGTATGAACGAACCAGAATCTACTCCCGTTCAAGGGGCTTGTCAAGCCCCTTTCGAACGATTTTTTCAAATAGTCCCGAAAGCCCATGAAAGCCCTTGATATCAGGACAAATGCCCGGGAAGAAATGGTCGACCTGACGCCCGAGATCCAGGCCGCGGTCGCCGCATCCGGGGTGGAAAACGGCCTCTGCACGGTCTTTGTCCCCCACACGACGGCCGGCGTCACCATCAACGAGAACGCCGACCCGGATGTCCGTGAGGACCTCCTCGCGGCCCTCCGCCGAACCGTTCCCGACGGCCTCCCCTACCGCCACGGCGAAGGCAATTCCCCCGCTCACGTCAAGGCGAGCCTCGTCGGCTCGTCCGTCACCGTCATCGTCGAGGGCGGCCGGCTCCGCCTCGGGACCTGGCAGGGCATCCAGTTCTGCGAATTCGACGGCCCGCGGGCCAGGAAGGTCTGGGTCAAGGTCTATTGATTGATATAGCCCAAGGACTTAAGGTTCTCGAGGTCCTTTTCCCTCAAGTTCGCCGGCCCAGAGACCGACGGGTCCGTCTCCGAGCTCTTCAGATGCGCGCGGACGATGAAGCGGAGGGTATCGGCCGCGAGGCCTTCGGCGGGAAGCGGGTTCATCTGTCCGGGGTCCCTCCTGAGATCGAAAAGCTCGGCGTCCCTACGGGTGTCCGGGAAAAAAAGGATCATCCTGAAGGGATATTGCTCCACCATGAATCCTGGGAATCCGTCGTTCGAATTGAGGGCGCGGGTCAGGCGGCGCCGCTCGGAGGGCAGATCGAAGAGGCTCAACCCCGAGGTCGGCCGGCCGTAGGGAAACTCCAGGTCAAAGAGACCGGCGAGCGTGATCGTCACGTCGGATGAGATCGCGGGGCGGGAGATGCGCTCCGGACGGATACCGGGGACCCGGACAATGAGAGGGATCTGGATCCCTTCCCGTTGCAGATCCACGTTGTGCCCGATCATGCCGTGCTCGCCCAGTCCTTCGCCATGATCCGAAGTGATGATCTTGATCGTCTGCTCGTCGAGCTTGAACTCCTTCAGGACGGAGAGGATCTCGCCGCTGACGGAATCCGCATAAAGCAGGTTCTCGTCGTAGAGGTCTCTCAGGAGGACAAGGTCTTCGTCCGATCTTTTCGAACCGCCCAAAATCTCCTGGGTCCTGGCCAAAAGCTCATCTGATTGGGCGAGATAGCCCCGCTGAAAAGTGCCGAGGTAGGGCGGCGGCATCAGATAGTCATGGTGCGGCTCCCGAAGATGAAGATAGATAAAGAACGGCTTCCCCCGGCCCTTTTCGAGGGCCCCCCGAAAAGGTTTGACAAAATCCCCCGCCAGCACCTGTTTCGCGCCCTCGAAGAGCTCTATGAACTCCGCGAAGCCCCGATCATGATTGTAGGCCTTGCCGAAATATGGATTGGCCGAGATCGCGGCCGTATAGTAGCCCTTCTTCCGAAAGAGCTCGGCCAGGGTGGTCTGCTTCGGGCCCAGGGACGAAGTGAACGTCGAGAGGACACGATGAAAGTCCGGAGGCAATCCCGTGTGAAGGGTGGTCGCGGACGCGAGGGTAAAGGCGGCTTCGGTCAAGGTGTCCGGGAAAACCCATGATCCGCGGGCCAGGAGGTCGATGTACGGCGTCGTCCGGCGGGGATAGCCCATGGTGCCGACGTGATCCGCCCGGGCCGAGTCGAGCAGGATGATCAGGACGCTTTTGCCGCGGGCCGCCTTCCTGATCCGGCGGAGCGTCCCGGAACGCCGCTCCTGGACCAGGATGCTCTTCCCTATCTTCACAAAGCCCGCGCGGGGCGGACGGGGCAGGACTTCGATCTCCTGAAATTCGCCGGGAACGGGGCGGATCACGAAATCCTTATCGCTCCGGACCCTGCTTTTTGTCTCGATCTCCCTGGATTCGGTCCTGATGACGATGCGGACGTCCGTCATGCCCTCGCGGCCTGTCGCCATGGACAACAGCAGCCGCTCTCCGGGGAGCGGTTTGATATAGTATCTCAGGGAACCCGGCATGAATAGGGTATCCCCCCGGTCGGGAGCCCGATCGGCCCCGACGAGGCCGGAGATCCTCCGAGGAAAGACCCGGACGGAGGAAACGGCGAGCTCGTCTTCGACGGAAAAAGCGACCTTGTTGGTCCCGGGCTCTATCGATTCCTCGCCGACGACGAATTCGGAATCATCCTTGTCCAGAGGAAACCGCGCGTCCCGGATCCCGACAAACGCGCCTCGCGACCATCCGCGGCTCCGGACCTGAAGGATATAGTCCTCCTTTTGTCGGGCCCGGAAAACGAAGCTCCCGCCGGGTTTCCGGAGGGTCCGGATGAAGGTCCTGTCGTATCCGAGACGCGGGACGCTCCATTCCCCGGAAAACAACGGTTGATCGGCCAGCGAGTTCATCCTCAGCATGGCCACCCCGTCATCAATGAGTGGGGGGAACGGGCGGCCGATCGTCTCGACCCGTTCGCCGCAGGACCAGGAAAGAACAAGGCCCGTCAAAAGGAAGAGATAAGCGGGGGCCTTTTTCAAATTCTCCTCCGCGGGCGCAGGTCCGTTCTTTCGAGCTCGGCGGCCAGGTCGGTCTCGGGCCGATAGACGATGCCCGCCATCCCGAGCTTCACCGCGGCTTCGACGTTCTCCGGCATGTCGTCGATGAAGACGCAGTCCTCAAGCCGGCACCCGGCGCGCCGGGCGGCCTCGATGTAGATTCCCGGTTCCGGCTTGACCATCCCCAGCTCGAAGGAAAGGACGTAATCGTCGAAGATGAGGATCTCGGGGTATCGCTCCCTGATGTGCCCGAACCGCAGGACGTCCGTGTTCGAGAGCAGGAGCAGGGTCTTCCCCGCGGCTTTCTGCTTCCGGAGGACGTCCAGGACCGGGGGATTCAGCCGGAAGATGTCGTTGTAGATCGCGTAGAACTCGGCCTCGCCGATCCCTGAGCCGACGGCCCCGGCGACGCGCCTGTAGAAATTTCCCGGCGAGATGGCCCCCCGGTCGAAGTCCGTCAGGAGGTCCAGGTTCCAGTGGGCGGCTTCCTTGATCTTGTCTTCGGGAACCGTCGACGCGGCGGCCAACTTCCGGATGAAGACGTCGTTGTCGAACCAGAGGACGACCCTTCCCATGTCGGAAATTATGGCGCGGATCATGAATAAACGTCCTTCCGATCCCTGATCCGGTAGATATAGACGCGTTTTGAAGCGTCATCTATGCGATAGAGAACGCGATAGTCTCCCACCCGGATACGATAGCCCTCCTCTGTCGTCAGCTTGAGACAGCCGTGCGGGCGTGCATCTGAAGCCAGAGCACGCATCTTCTTTAGCACGCGTTCGAAGGCCGAAGCCTCGAGCCCGTCAAGGTCCTTTTGAGCCGGGGGGAGGATAAAGATCTCATACACGGCGCTTCTTGAGATATTCATCCAGGGAAATGGCTTGGCGTTCCAGCTCGCGCAGGTTCTTTATATCCACCAGGTCTTCCTTAATTTCCTCCCGGGCGAGCTGTTCGAGGACGGCTTTCTCGACGAAAAATCCGTATTTCAATCCCCTCTCCCGGCAGAAGAGCTTGACCTTCTCGGCGACAGCGTAATTCACCTTGACGGCAAGGGTGGTTTTTTGTATTTTCATGGCGTTTTAATGATAGAGCCAGTATTTAACTTTGTCAAGAATTAGTTATATTTGGTTAACTAGTTATTACTCGAGGACGATAAAGGCGGCGCTTCGCCGGAGGACAAGTCCAGGTTGGAGGACCGGCATGCCCTACTTCGCCCGGGGGGGCGGACGTTGCCGGGCACGGTCTTCTATGCTATAAAAAAGCAATGATTCAAACCGCCGGCCTGAACGCCTGGAATAAGCCTATCCGCAAGGTCCTCGCCTCGATCGCCCGGGACAAGGTCCTCGAGCGCATTTTCGCCAAGGATTTCACGGTCTGGAAGGGCGAGGACCACGGGATCACGAAGCGGCTCGGCTGGCTCGACCCCGTCCCGAAGGCGCTCGAGGCGCTCCCCGCGATCGACGCGTTCGTGGACGGTGTGCGGCGCGACCGCATTTCGCGGGCTCTGCTCCTCGGCATGGGAGGCTCGAGCCTTGCCCCGGATGTCTTCGGCCGCGTCTTCCGGGACCGACCCGGATATGCTCTGCTCGATATCCTGGACACGACGGCCCCGGACGCCGTTTCTCGGACCGCCCGAGGCATCGATATCGACAAAACGCTGTTCATCGTCTCGTCGAAGTCCGGGACGACCGCGGAAACGACCTCCTTGTTCAACTATTTCTATAGACTGGCCTGCGACGCGCTCGGGGAAAAACGGGCGGGACCGCACTTCGCGGCCATCACGGACCCCGGGTCCCCCCTGGAAGGGCTCGCCGGTCGGCATGGGTTCAGGCGTGTCTTTCTCGGCGACCCGGAAGTCGGCGGGAGGTTCTCGGCCCTGAGCGTCTTCGGGCTCGTGCCGGCCGCCCTTGCCGGGGTGGATATCCGAAAGGCCCTCATCCGGAGCGGGAAGATCATCCAGGCCTGCCGTTCGAAAGACCCCGGGAATAACCCCGCGGCCCTGCTGGGGACGGTGCTCGGCGTCCTTGCCGGGCAAGGGGCGAACAAGGCGACGATATTCGCCTCTGCCCGCATCCGATCGCTGGGTGCCTGGCTCGAACAGCTCATTGCCGAGAGCACGGGCAAGGAAGGAAAGGGCATCCTGCCGGTCCCCGAGGACGCTCCGGCCGCTCCCCTCGCCTACGGGCCCGACCGGCTCTTCGTCCACATCAGGTTCGGAACCGACGCCGCCTTGGACAAGGGTGTCGCGGCTCTCTCGAAGAGAGGCTTCCCGGTGATCACGATAGGGTTCCCGGACGCACTGTCCCTGCCGGGACAATTCTATCTCTGGGAGATGACGACGGCCGTGGCCGGCCACATCCTCGGGGTCAATCCATTCGATCAGCCCGATGTCGAGGCGACCAAGAAAAAGACGAGGGAAGCGCTCCGGGCGGCCGGAGCGGGGGCAACAGAAGGGTTGTCGCGGTCCGGCCCGAATGCTTCCGATGCCGGGACGCTGGAAAGATTCTTATCCAGGCCCCGCAAGGGCGCCTACGTCGTCCTCCAGGCTTTCCTCGATCCCTCCCCTGCGACGGTCAAGTCCTTCCGCGAGTTCAAGGACGCCCTGCGCGACGCCACCCGGCTTCCGGTAACGCTGGGCTTCGGGCCGAGGTTCCTCCATTCGACCGGACAGCTCCATAAAGGCGACGCCGGCAGGGGGTTATTCATCCAGTTCGTCGGCCGGGAGAAGGCCGACCTCCCCATCCCCGAGGTCGACGGCGCCCGCCCGGCCCCGTCCTTCGGGACGCTCATCGCGGCCCAGGCCCGGGGAGACCTCGAGGCCCTCGAAGAGGCCGGTCGCCGGGTCATCCGGTTCGAACCGGGCGCGAACGTCCGCGCCGGCCTTCGATACTGCCTCAGGCTTTAGGGCTTCTTGACGCAAGCTAAAGCTTGCGGCTACATCAAGAGCTCAGGCCCTACGTCTTATGGCCGGTCGCGACGGGCGACGGGAGACATATGATGGACACCGTCCTTCGATCTAAAAAAATGGGGAGCGGAAGGCGACTTCCGCTCCCCTTGGATGCGCTCTTCGACCCGGGAGCCCCCGGGTCGCGTTCGGGTCAGAACAGGCCGCAGAGGAACACGTCGGCGTGGAAAAGCTCGCGGCTCTTGGTGCGGACCTTCTTGTCCACCGTGTCCTTGATGTTCAGGTAGAACCAGAACTTGTCGAACAGGCGGAGCTTCTTGAGGTAATAAGCGGCGTAATCCGAATATTTGTCGATGATGATCTTGCCGATCTCCTTGCCCTTGGTATCGACCAGGAGGATATAGTTGACGCCTTCGACCGTCTGGAGGGCGCCGTACACCTTGGCCTTTCCCTTGCCTTCCCATTCCTCGTTATTGAGGGCGCTCGTGATCCCCAGCGCGGGGAACGCGTCGCGGGTCATGGGGTCGACGAAATCGTCGAGGACAAGGTCCTGGGTCCGGGTGAACACGTTCCGGTAGGACCCGGCTTCCTTGACCTCGATGCTGTCGGCCCGGAAGACCGAGGGCTTGTCCAAGAGGAGCTCACCCTTGACCCTGACATCCTTTCCGATGAGCTTCGACGCGTCCCCGCCCTCGATCTGGCCCTGGACGGCGATGTCGTAGCCCTGGGCGGGCGGGAGATAGAAGTACTTGCCGAGACCGACCTTGACGGTCCCCTCGAACTCGTTGGCGGGCTTGGCCGGCGCGATCTCTTCAGCCTTCTCCTGGGAGAACGCGGCTCCGGCCAGCGCCAGAACGACGCACAGGCCCAACCCCAGGATCCCGATGAACTTTCTTCCGGATGTCATAGTCCTAACCTCCATATGGTCTCTTTTCTGATATTTCGCATACATGAAAGCTAAAGGATTTTATACCACCCGGGCGGATAAAAGTAAAGAAGAAAAATGCGCCCGGTCCCCGGCTATTTCTTCCGGATGCTCCCGGACCGTCCCGAGGAGGAATGGGACCGGGACGACGAGGAGGAGTGGGAAGAGGACGAAGAGCGCGAGGACGACGAGACGGTGCCCTTGGACGACCCCGAGGATCTTGGGGCGCTGTAGCTCCGGGACGAGCTCGAGCCTGAGTAGGACCGAGAGGAGCGGGACAAGGAGCCGGAGGAATACGAGCGGCCCGAATACGAAGGCGCCGAATAGGAGTACGAGCGAGGCGCGCTATAGCCGCGGGAGAAGCTCGAGCTGGAAGTATGGGACCGGCTCGAGTAGGAGGGCACTGAACTAGAGTAGGAGCGGGTCGAGGGCCGGGCCACACTGGCTCCGCGGGAATAGCTCGATCCGGAGTAGGAGCCGGAGGGGCGCGAAAGGGAACCGGACGAGGACGAGCGCGCCCCGTAGGACCTGACCGACGAGGACGGCGAGTCCTTACGGACGTCGCCGTATCCTCTTATAGGGGACGTGCTCGCGCTCTTGTTCCTGATCGTCGAAGGATATCCCTTGACCGTTCCGCTCGGTGAGGACTTGCTTGAACCCGAATAGGTCCGGACCGACGATCTCGGGACGTAGGTCCTGATCCCGCCGGCGGAACTCCCGGAGCTCAGGCCGGAAGGCCGCTCGACGACGTCATTCGAACGGATCCTGCCGAAGATGGACGACCGCGCCGTGCCCGACGAGGATGCGGCGGCGCCGCGCGAAGGATAGGTCCGGAGTCTCGTAACGGACCCGGAAACGGAGCCCGAAAGGCCGCCGGTCGAAGCCGGTTTGCCCGTCGAGGCCCAGGTTCGGTTTCTGGAGTTGATGCCCGAAAGGCTTCCCGACGCCGGACTTCGCAGGGTTCCCTTTGAAAGAGACCCTCTCTCCGTGATCGTCGCGCGCGACCCGGCGCCGGAGAGGGCCCTCCCCGAGACCGGCGACGCGAGGCGCGTGCGGCCGATGACCGGCCGGACAGTCGGCTGTTCCGCCCTCAGATTGATGCGGCCGAGGGCGCCGAGCTCGGAGGACCTGAGCGCGTGCCGCGAGATTGCGGGCGACTGCAGGCGGTCCCTGCGGACGACGGTCAGGGCGCGGGAATTCCAGGGATAATCGTCCCCGCGCCAGCGGTCGTGGTACATGCCGTCGATGAGGACGCCGGGCCGATCATAATAGCTGAGGGGGCACCAGCCGAAGTGGTCGCGGCCGCTATACCAGTGGACCCAGGCCGGGCCCCAATGGGTCGTCGGGATCCAGTACCAACCCAGGCCCAACCCCCACTGCCAGCGCCCGTAATGATACGTGCTCCAACCCCACGGTTCGGAAGAGACCCAGGTCCAACCGATGATGGGATACCAGGCCCACCGGCCATACAAGTAGGGCCTCCACTCGAGGTCATCGACGTAGGGCACCCACACATGGCCGTAGGACGCCTCGCGCACCCAGCGGCCGTTGTCGTCGAGCTCGTCCTCATACTCGGAGATGGCGGAAGGCAGGTAGGAGGTCGACGCCCGTCGGTCGAGGAGCCCGTCGCGCGTCCCGTTCCAGCGGTCGAAGCCGTCCATCGCGGCGCTGAAGGACTCGGGATCGCCCCGCAACTCCCCGTTCGCGGCGACGAGCCGTTCATTCGCCCGGACGACCACGGAGCCCCCCTCGCCGGCGGCTTCGGCCGAGCCTTCGTGGACGAGGATCTCGGTGGCATCGCCGGCGCCGACGTCGAAGCGGTAGAGCCCCGCTTCGAGGATGTAGAAGGAAGCGT
The DNA here is from genome assembly GCA_963813235.1 of Candidatus Aminicenantota bacterium. Taxonomy (GTDB): domain Bacteria; phylum Acidobacteriota; class Aminicenantia; order Aminicenantales; family Saccharicenantaceae; genus JALHVH01. Next base: position 138,196 of record CAWEYF010000015.1, read on the forward strand.
CGGGCGTATGGACCTCGATGCTCTTCTCCCCTTCGAGGGTCGTCACCCGGAGGTAGGCCTGGCCGGCCCTGACGTGGAGCTTGACGGGCGCGCCGCCCCTCCCGGGAAGGGCCGCGAACTCGGCCTCGCTCGACATGCCGAGCCGGAGGAAGTTGCTCCGGCCGAACTGGACCTCGACCTGGCCGTCCGAAGTCACGAGCTTATAGCCCTCGGCGATGGGCAGGTTCACCTCGGCGGCCTCCGTCCCGAGGTCCGATCCCCTGTCGACGGAGACTTCGCCCTTGACGAAGTTCAACCGGGCGTAGTTCTGGCCGTCAGCCTCGCCCGACTGGGCGTAAGCCGCGAGCGGAGCCAGCGCCACAAGGGCCGTAAGAACGATTCCGAGCATCAGGGCTTTTTTCATCTTCCTTCTCCTCACGCCCCATAAAAAAGCAAGAACCGTGCCATCTGTATCCCTCATATTCCTCCCTGATGGAAATCGACGGGCGCGAAAACCTGTCCTGGTTCGAGGACAGTTGTCCAGAAGAGGTCATGCCTCGTCGACATGCAGTCCAGCCGCCGAGAGCGAAACGGGTACGGACCCGATGCCCCCGCCCAGGGATTCGATCTCGCGGTCCATGGCCCGGGCGGCATCGTCGTCGGCCCCGGCCAGGAGCGTCAGGGACCCTCCCCGGCCGCCGGCGCCGTTGACCTTCCATCCGGAAGCGCCGTGCTTCCGGGCGATATGGATCACCGCATCGGCCTCGGGCGATACGAGTCCGGCGGACAGGCCCCGCTGGCACTCGTTATTTACGGCCATCGCCCGGCCGTAGCCTTCGAGGTCTCCTTCGAGGAGGCGGTCCCGGGCCTCTTCCGCCAGTCGGCTCATTTCGTCCAGCCGGACGCTCAGGGCGCCCCCTTTTCGAATTTCGCGATGACCCGCTCGTGGAGGGCCGAGGAATCGCGGGACCCGCCCAGTCCGACGAGGCGCAGGCGCCGGTCCAGGGCAGCCCGGGTCCGCGGCTCAAGGGTGAAAGTCTCGACCTCGGAAGCCGGATAATGTGTCACCCGGATGAAGTTCACGCCGCCCCGGGCGGCCGCGATCTGGTCCTGGATACCGCCCTGCCGGCCGAGCTTTTGGGTTTCGACCTTGTGGGCTAGGGCCGCGATCTCGTCTAAGGCCCTGTCTCCGCCCGTTAGCCGGTCGAGCACGCCCAACAGGGCGACGCAGACGGAGGCCGACGTTCCGGTGGCGAAGCCCGGCGGGACCGGCGAGGACAGCGAGATTTCAAACCTGAGTTCCTTTGGGATGGTGAAAGCTCCGACGGCATGACGGAGCAGGGCGTGCAGCCCCGAGGCAGGCCCCGGCTCCTCGGGGACGAACGAGAACGTCTCGCCGAAGTTCAGGGCCCGGATGCGGACCCTTTCCGGGACCGCGCCCCGATTCCCGAAAACCTCGACCCGGACTTCGACGGGCGGGGCGACGGCCAGGTTCAGGACGCGCCCCCGGCCGGCGAACCAGGTGTCGGTCCACCCGCCGATGTCGTTCGCCCGCAGGGGGGCGCGGGCGCGTAGGACGCGCTCGGGTCTTTCCAACATTCCCTCCGGGGCCGTCAGGATGCCCGGCGGTGGCGGACCCGGTCGAGGCTCACCGCCGCGACGATGATGACGCCGATGATGATCTCCTGGATGTAGTTCGGCCAGCCCATCATGGTGCAGCCGTTCCTCAGGAACGACATGATGAACACGCCGATCATCGTGCCCAGAATGCTGCCCTCTCCGCCCGAGAGGCTCCCGCCGCCGATGACCACGGCCGCGATGATGTCGAGCTCCAGCCCGACGGCCACGGTCGGGTCGCCCACGGTCAGCCGGGAGAACGCCATGACGCCCGAGAGGCCGCAGAACAGGCCGGCGATCGTGTAGACGAGGACCTTCGTCCGGTTCGTCCGGATCCCGCAGAGCCGGGCCGTCGATTCGTTCGAGCCGATGGCGAAGACATGCCGCCCGAAGACGGTGGACCGCAGGACGACGGCCATCAGGACGGCGAAGACGATCATGATCCAGATCCCCGGGGCCATGAGGAGCCAGGCCGGCCGGGGGCTCTGGGCCATGAGCTCGTTGACCCACGTCAGCGGGGCATCGATCTTCTGGTTCCCGGCGATCCACTTGGCCGCCCCCCGGGCGATGCCCATCATGCCCAGGGTAACTATGAACGGGACCAGCTTGAGCCGGGTGACCAGCCCCCCGTTGACGAACCCGACGAGGCCGCCCGCAAGAACACCGAGGGCGAGGCCCGCGAGCGGGGGCGCCCCCTGGTTGATGGCGTGGGCCGAGATCACGCTCGCCAGGGCGATGTTGGAGGCCGCTGAGAGGTCGATGCCGCCCCCGATGATCACCAGCGTCATCCCCAGGGCGCCCAGGGCCACGATGACCGACTGGGTGGCCACGCTCCGGAAGTTGGCGGCCCGCAGGAACCGGTCCCGGACCTCGGGCATGGCCGCGAATATGGCGATGACCAGGAGGAGCCCGATGAAAGGCCCGAGGACGTTGAGCGCGTTCCGTATCCGTCGTTTGCCGCTGCCGTTCATGTCGTTCTCCCCACGGTCGCCGCGGCCATCAGGGCCGCCGCGTCCCAATCGGCCGCCGGCCGAGCATCGACGAGGCTTCCCCTGTGGAAGACGGCAATCCGGTCGCAGACCCCCAGGAGCTCGGGAAGGTAGGAGCTGACGAAAAGGACGGCCTTCCCCCGGGCGGCGAGCCCGCCGATCCACTCGTAGATCTGGACCTTGCTGACGACGTCGACGCCGCGCGTCGGTTCGTCGAGGAGGAGGACCCCCGCCTTCTGGTGGAGGAGCCGGGCCAGGGCCACCTTCTGCTGGTTCCCGCCCGAAAGGCTCGCGACCCGTTGTCCCGGCCCCCCGGTCCTGATCTTCATCTCATCGATCCAGCCCCGGGCGGCGTTCCTCTGGGCGTCGAGGTCGATCAGGCCCCGCCGGACGTAAGGCCCGAAATCGCTCAGGGAGATGTTGTCGGCGACGGTCATGTTCAGGGCCAGGCCCTCCCCGCCCCTGTCCTCGCTGAGGAGCCCCAGGCCCTGGCCGATCCGCGACCACGGCGCCCGCCCGGCGGCCGGCGCCCCCCCGATCTCGACCCGGCCGGACTCGACGGGGTCGAGGCCGAACACGGTCCGGAGCATCTCGGTCCTCCCCGACCCGATCAGGCCGGCGACGCCGAGGATCTCCCCGCGGCGGAGGTCCAGACTGACGGGGGCGCTCATCGTCCGCCCCTTGAGACCGCCGAGCGAGAGGACGACGTCGCCAACCTCGTGGGGCGTCCTGGGGAACATTTCGGCGACCTTCTGCCCGACCATGAGCTGGATGAGGGCGTCGAGCGACGTCCCTTCCATGGTCCCCGACCCGGCGTTCTTCCCGTCGCGGAGGACGGTGTAGGCGTCGGCCACCCGGCGGACCTCCTCCAGGAAGTGGCTGATGTAGATGACGCTCACCCCCTGGGTCTTGAGCCGGCGAACGATGTCGAAGAGCCGCTCGCCGTCCTCCTGGGACAGGGAGCTCGTCGGCTCGTCCATGACGAGGATCTTCGCGCGCCGCATGACCGCCCGGGCGATCTCGACGACCTGGCGGGCCCCGACGCTCAGTTTCCGCACCGGGACGTCGGGCGAGATCTCGGGATGATCGACGAATGCGAGCGCCTCCCGGGCGGCGGCCTTCATCGATTTCCGGTCGAGGAAGCCGGCCGTGTGGGCCTCCCGCCCAAGCATGATGTTCTCCTCGACGGTCAGGTGGGGCGCCAGGTTGAGCTCCTGGTAGATCATCGAGATCCCCCGTTTACGGCCGTCGAGGGGGTCGGCGGGGGCGTACGGCGCGCCGTCGATCTCCATCCGGCCGGAGTCGGGACGGACGGCGCCGCTCAGGATCTTCACCAGGGTGCTTTTACCCGCCCCGTTCTCGCCGAGCAGGGCGTGGACCTCGCCGGCCCTGAGCTCGAGGGAGACGTCGTCGAGGGCGCGCGTCGCTCCGTAGTCCTTGCGGATGCCGCTCATCCTGAGGACGGGAACGCGATCGCCCGGGGCCGTCATCGCTCGAGATACCGGGAAAAGTCCGGCTCGAGGAGCGTCTTGATCGCCGGAGTATCCATATTCTCCGGAGTGGCCACGTCGACGCCGGTGTCCACGATCTTCGGCACGGCCTCTCCCTTGAGATGGGCCACGATGTACGTAACCCCCAGGTACCCCATCTTCATCGGGTTCTGGAGGATGAGCCCCTGAATGACCCCGGTCCGGAGCGCCTCGACGAGCTTGGGGGAGCTGTCGAAGCCCACGAACCGGACCTTGCCGGCGATCCCCCCTTCCTGGACGGCCCTCAGCGTCCCGAACGTGCTGGATTCGTTGGGAGTGAAGATGCCCTCGACGTTCGGGAACCGGCCGAGGAGGTTCTCGGCCAGCTGGTAGGCCGTTTCCGTCGTGGCGCCCGCGTATTGGTCCTGGACAAGGAGCGTCAGCCCGGGGAATTCCTTCCGGACGGTCTCCAGGAACCCCCGCTCACGCTCTACGGTGCTGGCCGAGCCTTCCTGGTAGCGGATGAGGAAGATCCTCCCCTTCCCGCCCAGGAGCCCGCCGAGCCGGCGGGCGCCGAGGACCCCGCCCTTGTAATTGTCGGTGGCCACGAAGCTCGTGTAGTCCCCGCCCTGAAGCGCGGAATCGATGATGACGACGGGGATCCCTCCGCGGACGGCGTCCGCGACGGGGCGCGTCAGGGCACGGTCGTCGAGTGGGGCGAGAACGATGCCGTCCACGCCGCGGCTGATGAAGTCCTCGACGACGGTGATCTGCTGGGCCCGGTCGTCTTCTTTCTGCGAGCCCTTCCAGATGATCTCGACGTCGAGCTCGCGGGCGGCCTTGACGGCGCCGGCGTGGATGGACTTCCAGAACTCGTGGGTCATGCCCTTGGGGATGACGGCGATCCGGAGCTTCTTCGCCTCGCCCCCCGGTGTCGCGTCCCGGTCCCGCTTACCGCAGGCCGGGGCGGCGGCGAGCGCCGCGACGAGCAACAGGCAGGGGAAATGGCGATTTCTCGGCTTCATGCCCGGAAGTATACCCGGTTGGGATCGGGCCGTCAAAAAAATATCCCGGCCCCCCCCCCACGGAGAGACAGGGGACCGCCTCGGCTTTCTCGAAGCACGGGCGGCCCCCCCCTTTTTCGAAACGAAAGGAATGCGGAGTTACTTTTTCTTGAGGATCGGCATCCCGGTCTTGGTCGTCTCGATGACCATGTAGGCCGCCGGGACTTCGTTCAGGGCGCCGGGGCGGATGTCGCGGGCGAAGAAGTAGATCGTCTGCTTCCGGCCGCCCTTGAGCTCGACATCCTTGGAATGCAGGAAGTAGCTCGTCCCTTTGGAATTTTTGAACTCATACGCCATTGGATATACCTCCGATAAATAATTTCCTCTAGAACGCGTAGCCCAGGCTGACGCCGAAAAGATGGCCGGTCGTCTTGTAGGTCCCTTCGCCGAGGCTGAACGGATAGATGCCCCGGTTGGGGCTCGTCCGGTCGGAGAACTTCTCGTACTGGTAAGCCGCGTCGATCGTGATGCGCCCGATCTTGTAGCCGATCCCTGCCGTCAGGGCGTACCGGTTGGCGTCGGGGAGGTTGGGGTCGATGCTCTCGACCGGCTGGGGCGTCTGGTCGTAAAGGACGCCGCCCCGCAGGGCAAGGGAGTCGTTGAGCTGATACTGGAGCCCGAGGCGGAAGATCCACGTGTTCTTCCAGTTCTCCAGGACCGTCTCGGGCTCGGCCGGGCCCGAGGGATAGGTGATATTAATGACGTACTTGTCGTACCTGTTCCAGGTGAAATACTGGACGTCCACGCCGGCGGTCAGTTTTTCCATGGGCTTGAACGACACGCCGAAAGTGAAGATGTCGGGGAACTTGAAGGTCGTCTCGACGGTTCCGCTCGTGGGGGCGAGAGGCCTGAACGGGGCCGGGACGCCGGACGTGTCCAGGGCAATATCGCCCTTGTACTTGATGTCGAAGGAACTGCGCCAGGTCGCGCCGAGGGAGTAGCCTTCGGTCTTGTAGAGAATCCCCAGGTTGAAGGCCATGGCGTCGCCGGTCGCGCCGTCGAGGGAGGCGGGAACGTCCCCGACCCATCCGTAAGGCTTGAAATCTTCGACCAGGCGGACGAGGTTGAGGGACAGCTTCGAAGTGATATACGAAACGCCGCCGCCGATGGACAGGTTGTCGTTGATCAGGTAGGAGATCGAGGGGTTGATGAAGATGGTCTGCATCTCGTTGGACGTGCCGAGATAGCGGAGGGGATATTCCACGGGCCATTTCGTCCCCAGTCCGTACGGGGCGAAGAGGCCGATCCCCGCCGCGAATTTCTTGCTGAACTTGTGGGTCAGGTAGAAATTCGGGGCCAGGAACGTCTGGTCGATCTGCTTGACGTTCCTGTAGGCCGGAGACGGGCCAGTTGGGAAGGCTCAGCGAGCCCTTGGGAATAATGATACGTTCCGCCCAGGGAGACCTGGGTGCCCTCCAGCCAGGACATGCCGGCCGGATTGTGGAAGACGGTCGTGGCGTTGTTGCCGATGGACACGAAAACCCCGGCCATCCCCATCGCACCGGCGCCGTGCTCGTAGATCAGGAATCCCGAACCATGAGCCAGCGGCGCGAGTCCCAGGGACAACGCGAGGCCCATTACGAGTCCTACGTGTTTTTTCACACATACCTCCTAAAGTCTTAGTTTTCTCTTCTGACTCGCTATGAAGGCCTGAGACGGAATAAAACTTAAAGATGAATTCACAATCTGTTGTAACTCATATAGAAAAACGGCGCCGATTGTCAAGATAAATCTGGCCGTTCCCCCCTTATGGCTCACTGGATGAAGCCCACCGAGGGCGGGGTATCGGCGGGCACGATGGGCCCGAAATTCTCCTCGTACCGCCGGATGTTCGATTCCAGGGCTTCCATGAACCGCTTGGCGTGGGCCGGGCTGAAGATGATGCGGGAGACCAGCTTGCCGGCCGGGCCGTCGGGAAAGACGAAGGCGAAGTCGAACAGGAACTCCTCCCTCGTGTGGCGGATCGCGGCCAGGTTGGAGTACTGCCCGAGAGCGACGTGCTCATCTACCTTGATATCGATCTTTTTGTCGTCCATCGTTCCTCCTCTGAAATTGAGAAATTAACAACCGGAGGCGCCGGAAAACAGAGAATATTTTTGCACTTCGCGCACTTTATTCTTTACTTTCGGCTTTCAAATGCTATAATGAAATCGGCTTTCTTGAGCGGGCTGGAGAAAGCCCCCACCTTTTTGGTTCCCATCATCAACCCCCCTTTTGCTGACAACAGCCCGCCTTTCCATTAAAGCCAACAAAATATATCATGCGGTGAGGCCGCGGCGGCGCGCTCGGGGCTTCCTATTCGAGGTAATGGTCGATGACCTTGATCACCGCCGCCTCGCAGACCCGGCAGAGCGGCTTATCCCCCTTGGAGAACATGAGGCAGTCGATCTCGGGGCGGAAGAGGCCCACGGAGGCGTAGCCCGCGCCCTCGAAGGCGCCGACCTTGCCGGCGAACCTGCTCGAAGCCAGGAACGCGTCCACTTTTTGGGCGGCCTCTTTCGACAGGCGTTCGGCCTCCGCCTCGGCCGCGGCGACATCGGCCGCGGGCGCGTTCTCCCGTTTCAGCTTCGCGACCTTCTCGTTCGCCTCCCGCCGGATCTTCTGCGAGGCCTCCTCCATGACGTCGAAAGCGGTCTTCTCCCACGGCGTGGGAACGGCGATCCCCGGGGTCGCCAGGGCCTTCCATTTCAGGTTCCCGGGGTCGAGGAGGGCCGTGATGTTGGACTCGGCCGGCTCCACGCCCCGCGGGTAGAATTCGTTGTAGGCCACGTCGGACGTGTAGTATTCGTCGGCCAGCCCGCCGAACGAGTGCCCGAACTCGTGGAGGAAGAGGTACTCGTGCCACTGGTTGTCCACGGTGAACGTACAGAAAAGATTAAAGATGCCTCCCCCGCCGTAGCGCTTGTGATTGACCATGATGAAGAGTGTGTCGTACGGGACGGCGGCGGCGATGTCGCGCAGGCTCCGGTTGTCCTCGGTCAGCAGGTAGCGCTCGGAGCCGAGTGCGTCGAACGACGTCCCCACGGCGGTCGCCCGGTAGCGGCCGTGGCTCGGCTCGTCGGTCCCGCTCTCGGCCGAAGGCTTGAAGACGCCATAGACGTTGAAGGCGTCGCGACGGCTCGCGTAGGGCTCCTTTCGGAAAAGGACCTTGACGAACCGGTCCAGGTCGGCCTTGAGCTTGGCCTCTTCGGCGGCCGTGTAGCCTTCCGCGATAAAAGCGATATCGACCTTCGCGTGCGGGTCCCCGCTCTTCACGAGCTCGAAGACCTTGACGCCGGGTGCGACCGTCTCCCGGACGACGGTGGGGTCGGCGGGGTCGATCTCGCAGGAGAAGACGGGATGGAGGACGTTCTGCCGGTCCTTCGCTTCGAGCGTGAACCGGACCTTCCGCTTGGGAAACGGCACCAGGGCCGATTCATGGTAGGTCCGCTTGACGCCCTTGAGCGCGGGGCCGGAGGTCTTGTACTCTCCGAAATAGCTGTCGAACCCCTTGGAAAAAAGGAGCTCCCCCGAGGCCGCGTCGGATATCTTGACCAGGTAGCGGCCCAGGTTGAAGGGATCGATGAGGTGGGTCCGGCTCCCCGCCCAGATCCCCTGGTCGTAGACGCGGTCCAGGGTGGCCGTCTCGCCCGCGGCGTCTCCCGTGTGGTCATAATCGACGCGCATGGTCCTGTCCACGAAATATTCGTCGAACCGGACAGCCTGGGCCGAAAGCCCCGCGGCCAGAGACAGGATGAACACTCCCCCGGCGATCGTACGTTTCATGGTTCCTCCTTAAATCCCCCCTTGCCCCCCTTTTTCAAAGGGGGGGACAGAATATATAGCCCCATCCCAGGGTTTATAAAGGGGGGCAGAATATATAGGCCCGTCCTAGGGCTTGACGATCTTCCCCATGATCTCCTGCATCAGCTTGAACGCCGCCGCGGCCGTGATCCCGGACGGGTCCCGGGCCGCGTTGAGCTCGACGATGTCGAACCCGACGATCCGGGCCTTCAGGGCCTGGATGACCTGGAGGGCCTGGCGCGTGGACAGCCCGCCCGGCTCGTGATGGGACACGCCCGGCGCGAACGCGGGATCGAGGACGTCGAGGTCGAAGGAGATGTAGAGGGGGTTCTTGAACTTGAGGAAGAGCGGGTCGGCGATGTCCTTCATCTCGATCATCCGGACGCCGTGCTTCATCGCCAGGGCCTTGTGGTCGGGCGTCGCGGCGCGAATCCCGACCTGGACCAGGCCCTTGGCCAGGCCGTCCTCCATGATCCTCGCGAACGGGCAGGCGTGCGAGAGCCGGTCGCCGTAAAGGTCGTCGTAGAGGTCCGGATGGGCGTCGAAATGGAGGATGTCGAGAGCCTCATACACGGGGCCGAAGGCCTTGAGGACCGGGTAGGTGATCGAATGGTCCCCGCCGAGGACGATCGGGACGGCGCCCTTGGCCAGGATCGCCGCCACGTCCTTTTCGATAGCAGCGAAGGTCTTGTCCACGTCCCCGGAAACGTCGACGTCGCCGAGGTCGACGAGCACCGTCTCCTCGGCAAGGTTGACGCCGAACTCGGAGTATTCGTTGTAGCACTTCCCGGTGGAGGCCTTGCGGATGGCGGCCGGGCCCCCCGCCGCCCCCCGGAGATATGAGGATTTCTCGTCGAAAGGGACGCCGAGGACGGCCATCTTATAGTCGGGGTTATCTTTGAGACTTTTGAGGGCTCCGCCGAAGTCGGACATCAAACAACCTCCAGACATTCGTTCGTTTGACCTTCTGATTATACAGGAATTACGGCAAGCACGGGAGGCATTTTTTCCCCAAGGCGGTGAACGCCGCCCTGAATCCCCCCGCAGCGAAGCGGGGAAAAGAACCTTTTTTTCGCCCCTCAAAAAGATATAATGAGGCGAAAACGGGAGAAAGCATGGAGCGATTCCTGAAGATCGAGACACACGGGGACCTCCTCAAGTACCTGACCATCGCCCTGGAGCACGAGTGGGCCGTGAGCATCGAATATCTTTTCCACGCCTACGCCACGCCCAAGGGGAGGTTCTTCTACGAGGACCCCATCCTGAAGCTCAAGAACGACGTCCGCGCCCAGTGGATCCAGATCGGCATCGACGAGATGTACCACGCCCTCCAGCTCGGCCTCCTCGTCCGCCAGATGGGCGGGACCCCGTCGTTCAGGACCGACGAGGTCGTCCGCTTCCCCAAGGTCGTGGACAACCTCGAGCGGGACCGGAAGACCGAGGACCTGGTCACCGACCTCTACCAGTCCGCCGAGTTCAAGAGCGCGGCCTACCCCAAGGTCCAGAACATGGTCCTCAATATCTCTTACGACGAGGTCCGCCACTCTAAGCAGTTCGGGGCGATGATCGCGGCGATGCACGCCGCGGGAGCGGGCGCCGCCGAAATCTACCGGCCCAAGCCGGGGAACGACGACCGGGAGGAGGTCGGGCTCATCCACGAGATCGCCCGCCTCGAGAACGAGCTCATGCACCGCTACCTGAAGTACGTCTTCCTCTTCAGCGACCACCAGGACCTCGGCCAGCGCCTGTTCAAGAACTCCATCGACCACATGCGGCATTGGGACAAGCTGTCGGGCATCCTGGTCAAGCTCGGCGACGTCGTCCGGATCGAGAACGCCGTCACGGACGGGGCAGGAGTCGAACGGAGCCGCGCCCCCATGCCGGCCGATTACCCGGGTGCAAACCGCCTGACCGCCCTCGAAGGGCTGGTCCCCGCCGAGGAGCTCCTCATCGCCAGGTACGAGCATCTCCTGACCCTGGTCCCGGACGGCGAGATCAAGGACCAGCTGAGGATCCATCTCGCCTCTAAGAAGGAGCACCTCTTCACGCAGGAAAAACTCCTGGAGAACGCCCGAAGGATCCCCGGGCTCGAGTGAGGATGCCATGGGAAACGCGCTGAGGATCGAGAGCCTCCACAAGTCGTTCGGGACGGGATTCATCCCCAGGAAGAAGGAGATCCTCAAGGGCATCGGCTTCGAGGTCGCGGAGGGCGAGATCTTCGGCTACCTCGGGCCGAACGGGGCCGGCAAAACGACGACCATCAAGTGCGTCCTCGGCCTCATCTTCCCGGACGCGGGGACCGTCGAGATCTTCGGGCAGCCCCACCTCTCGCCGAAGGCCCGGGAGCGGGTGGGCTTCCTTCCCGAGAATCCCTATTTCTACGATTACCTGACGGCCCGCGAGTTCCTCGCCTTCTACGCCGACCTGTTCCTCCTCGAGAAAGGCCGAGAAAGAGGAGCGGATCGCCTCGCTCCTCAGGCTCGTCGGCCTGGAGACGGCGGCCGGGCTCCAGCTCCGGAAGTTCTCGCGGGGCATGCTCCAGCGGGTCGGGCTGGCCCAGGCCCTCATCAACGACCCGTCGCTCGTCATCCTGGACGAGCCGCTCGGAGGCCTCGACCCGCTCGGCCGGAAGGAGATCCGGGACATCATCGTCCGGTTCAAGCAGGAGGGCAAGACGGTCTTCCTGTCCTCGCACATCCTCCAGGACATCGAGATGATCTGCGACCGCGTCGCCATCATCGTCGGCGGCCGGATCGTCAGCCAGGGCTCGCTCCACGACCTCATCTCGGAGAAGGTCCTCTTCACCGAGGTGACGGTTTCGGGCCTCGCGCCCGGCGAGCTGGCCGGGCTCGGCGAAAGCCTCTCGGTCCACGGCGGCAAGGTCCTCCTCAAGGTCTTCGACGAGGACAGGGTCGGCCGGGTCCTCGAGCTCGTCCGCGAGAAGAAGGGCCGGTCGACTCCCTCATCCCGCGGACCGAGACGCTGGAGGACATCTTCGTGGACATGGTGAGGAACGCAGATGAAGATCGGGACGATCGCGCTGAACACGTTCAGGGAGGCCAAGCGGGACCGCGTCCTCTACCTCCTCTTCTTCTTCGCCGCCGGTCTGCATCGTCTTCTCCCGCGTCCTGGCCGTCCTGACGGTCGGCGACCGGGTCAAGATCATCAAGGACGTCGGGCTGGCCTCGATCTCGCTCTTCGGCGTGCTCATGGCCATCCTCATGGGGACGGGCCTCGTCTACAAGGAGATCGACAAGAAGACGATCTTCACCCTGCTCGCCAAGCCCATCCACCGGGCCCAGTTCATCCTGGGCAAGTACCTGGGCCTGGTCCTGACCCTCTTCATCATGACGGTGCTCATGGCCGTCATCTTCCTGGCCGTCCTCTTCCTCCACACGTTCCGGGTCGAATGGCCCATGCTCACGGCCATCCTGTTCATCTTCCTCGAGCTCCTCGTCGTCACGGCGGTGGCCATCCTGTTCTCGACGTTCTCGACGCCCATCCTGAGCTCCATCTTCTCGCTCTCCTTCTACCTCATCGGCCACCTCTCCTGGGGCCTGGAGACGCTCATCAAGAAGATGAAGCCCGGGGCCGGCCGGACGCTCGCCCGCGTCCTCTACGCATTCCTCCCCGACCTCGAGAACTTCAACTTCAAGGACCGAAGTCGTCCATGACCTGCCCATCCCGCCGCGGATCTACCTCTATTCGACGCTCTACGGCCTCTTCTACGCGGCCTTCGTCCTCGGGCTGGCGGTCTGGGTGTTCCGGAAACGGGATTTTATTTGACGTGCAGCCGCGGGCTTCAGCCTGCGCTTGCGACAAACGAACGATCATGCCTGAAACGACGACACGACGCCTCGCCCCGCGGAGAGTCTCCGGGGGCTTCGCGCTCGTCCTGTTCCTCCTCGCGACGTGCGCGGGCTTCATGGGGCTCAAGCTCGAAACCGACAAGGTCCTCCGGAAGAAGGTCCCGGGCTCGTCCATCATCTACGTCCCGTCCGGGAAGTTCCTGAAGTACGCCACGTTCGGCTATTCGGCGCTGGCCGCCGACCTGGTCTACCTCTGGGCCATCCAGTACTACGGCAGTTACGAGATCGTCGACCGGTTCACCTATCTCGACCACATCTTCGCCATCATCGCCGAGCTCGACCCGCGCTACACGGACCCCTACGAGGTCGGCTCCCTGATCGCCAGCCAGGAGGCTCGCGACGTCCCGCTCGCCCTCAAGATCCTCGACCGGGGTTTCGCCAAGAACCCCGACATGTGGCTCTTCCCGTTCGAGGCCGGGCACATCGCCCAGATGCGGCTCAAGGACTTCGACCTGGCCCGGAAATACTTCGGGCAAGGCCATGGTCGTGCCGGGAGCGCCCGACCTCATCGAAGAGGCTCTACGCCAACGCGGCGCTTCAAGGTCACGGACTACAAGACGTCCTGGGAAACGTGGCACGAGGTCTATGACACCGCCACGGACGACCGGGTGAAGAAGATCGCCTCGAACCACCTTTACCAGGTCAGGGCCGACGATGGACGTCGACTGCCTTGAAAGAGGCCGTCGGGAAATTCAGGGAGAAGTACGGCAGGCTCCCCTCCGCCCTCGACGGGCTGGTCATGACGGGTTTCCTTCCCTCGCTCCCCAAGGACCTGGACGGCCAGGACTATGTTTACGATCCCGCTGACGGGGGACGTGAAAGCCCCGACCATGTGGTGGAAACGATGACCCTCGTTTCTGATCATCCTCTTCGGCCTGGCCTGGGGGAGCTTCCTCAACGTCGTCATCTACCGCGATCCCCAGGGAGATGAGCCTGCTCAAACCGCCGTCGACCTGCCCGAAGTGCGGGAAAGGCATCAAGCCGTACGACAACATCCCCGTGCTCTCCTATCTCATCCTCCGCGGGAAATGCCGAAACTGCGGCTTCGGCATCCCGCTCTCCTACTTTCTGCGTCGAGCTCCTGACGCCAGCCGTGTTCGTTCTGCTCTACGTCCATCACGGCGGGACGATCGGGGTTCCATTCATCGCATCGTGCCTCTTCGCCAGCGCGATGATCGCCCTGGGATTCATCGACTATTACCACCAGATCCTTCCGGACGAGATCACGCTTCCCGGCCTGGTCCTGGCGCTGGGCTACGGCTTGTTCCGGCAGGACATGGGCTTCCGGCAGGCCCTCATCGGGGCCGCGGTCGGGTCGGGGTTCCTGCTCTTCGTCTACGGGGCCTACTTCCTGGTCCGCCGGAAGGAGGGGCTGGGCATGGGCGACGTGACCATGCTGCTGGTCATCGGGGCCTACCTGGGCTGGCTCCCGACCGTCCTCACCCTCGTCCTGGCCTCGTTCGCGGGGGCGCTGGTCGGGGTGTTTTTCATCGTGTTCCGGAAAAAGGACATGCAGTTCGCCCTGCCCTTCGGGACCTTCCTCGCCCCGGCGGCGGTCGTCGCCCTGCTCTGGGGCAAAAGGCTTCTCACGGCCTATCTCAGCCTATTCAAGAGATAGGAAGCGAGAAGGGCGCAGCCCAAGAAAAGAGTCCCGTCCGGGAGGACCGGTCCTGCGGCCCGGCACGAAGAAATTCGGAAAGCGTCCTCCGCGCGGTACGCCCGATGTCCGGAAAAAAGGACACGACCCGGCGTCCATATTCCTATATTTCCTATAAGTATAGGAGGAATTCCCCCCGCGGCCGGACTTGGCACGTCCTTTGCATAAGGAATTCGCGAAATAAGGAGGGCAAAATGAAAAGCCTCAAGATCGTATTCGCGCTTCTCGTCTTCTCCGTGGCCGCGTTCGCCCAGACGAAGGACCTGGGCCTGGGAGCCTTCGCCAACGACAACGATCCCATCATGCTGGCCGTCGACGCCGGCGTCGCCAGTCGGGGGCTGGCCAACCCCTACGTGATGTTCGTCGTCTACATGGCGTCCAAAAAGACGGGCCCGACCGTCGTCGTCGGCAGGCAGGACGTGACGATGGTCTACAACGGGCAGGAGTACAAGATGCCTTCGTACAAGGAACTCCGGAAGAACTACGGGGCCGAGATCAGGGACATCAACCTGTACCGGCACCTGGGAAAGGAAGGCATCGCCTCCTCCTGGATCCGGTTCTACAAGTTCCCCAACGAGGGCGATTTCTTCCCCCCTCTGACCGCCCGTTCCCGGATCAAGGCGGAACGGGGCTCCATGAGCGGCCTCTTCGGCTTCGTGACCAAGTGCTACTTCAAGAACCCCGGGTTCAAAAAGGGCGATAAGATCGTCATCCGGGTGACGGGGAAGGACAAGTCCGAAGTCTCGGGAGAGGTCGCCGTCCAGCTCTAAGCGATCTAAGGCCGGGGAGCGTGGTCCGTGTCGGACGGGGGCTTCGCTCCCGCGGCCTCCAACCGGGCTTTCAGCGTGGCTTCCAGTTCCCGGGCTTTGAGGAGCTTCTGGTACGTTTCATCGATCTGTTGCTGGATGACGTCCCGCGGCGTCATTGTATTCAGGCTGTAGAACTCCTGCCAGAGGGCGTTCATCCTGGTCGTGAGGAGCTCGACCCGCTCCTGGGCGGCTTTGAATTTCGCCTCGAGATTCCCGACGCTCCCGGAGGCCTGATCGGCGTCGTCGGTCGGTTCGATAAGGCCGGGTCCGTTGGCGATGACGTTCGGGACCATTCGACGAATCGGGGTATCCAGGTATCGAACTTCGGGAGCCGGGGATTGCCCCGGGCCCGCCGCCTCGGCACTCGGCGCGGCGCCGGGTTCCGGCATGACGCCGACCGCCGGGGTTTTGCCGATCAAGGCCAGGTCGGCATTAGTGACAAGCTTGACCTTGATCCCTTTGAGGCTCTCCCGCCTCGCCTTTTCGCTCCGGGAGAGATCGGCGACGCTTTGGGCCTGCAGGGAAACCGCCAGGGCGAACAGCGCCACGAAGGATAGTGATTTCTTCATGTAAGAAACAACCTCGACGATCTTCCCATGTCACTCCGCCGAAGTCAAGCCGGTCAGCGGATGACCCTATAGACTTCCCTCCAAGATTTGATCTGGAGGAGCGACCCGATGGGCTGTTCGAGCATTTCGATCGTGGAGTTGTACTCCTGCATGAAGACTTCCCGCTTGCTCTGGTCGCCCACGCGGGCCACGTCCCCGACCGTCACGGCGCGCCGGGCCTTGCTCACCATCTGCAGGTATTCGGGCTGAACGGTGCTCGCGGATTTCAGGGCCGTGCCGCCGACGGGACTGCCGGCGGTGCCCGGGCGGATGATCCGGGCGAAGAGCTGCCCGGCCCCGCCGGCCAGGTTGGCGCACGGGTCGACGGCCTCGATGCTGCCCGGCAACGTGCTGAAGTAGATCGTGTAGTCCGAGATGACGGGGTCGGCCCAGACCTTGTACCCTACCCCGAGGCCGTTGACCTTGTCGCCGACCTGCGGTCCGGCCGGGAGGTTGAGGACGGCCCGATCCCCGATGTACCATTCGACCGTGGCGGCGGAAGTCCCGTTGTCGATCAATCCGACGAAGGAATATTGCCTGTTGGCGGGCGCGCCTTCGTCGCCGCCCGTGCCGAAGTAGATCCTGGGCGTCGGAGTCGTCGCGAAGGGATCCAGCCAAACCGCCGGCTTGGTGATGATCGGGTAGTAGAGGAAGTCCGTGTAGATGGCGGTGAGCCCCCAATTCGCGGGATTGTTGTCCGCTAAGCTCATTCTATAAAGCCGCCCGTCGAGATCGCCGACATAGACGGCCTCGAGGTTCCCGTCGCTGTTGGAGTCCAGGGCCGTGGGGGAGGCCACGATCGCGTCCGGGATATTGGCGTACTTGTACGAGCGCCGGGGGGGCGACGTGGTCATGACCGTGTTGTTGTTCGTGTCGACATCGTTCACCCTGACGGCACGGACGACCTGGCCGTTGTCGACCCTGACGGCATAAAAATACTGCCCGGCCGTGCTCTGGCCGACGTTGTTGTAGCCGGACCCCATGAAAGCCGTCCAGACGAGGCTTCCGGATTGGTTGACCCTTCCGATGGCGGGGACGGACCAGGTTTCACCCATGGTGGCCTGGTTGGAGGCATTCTTGTTGGTGATCTCCCAGAGGGGAAGGGGGTCCGCCGGGTCCGTGATGTCCAGGGCCCAATAATAGTTCTGCCCGCCGGTGAAGTTGCTGTCGATCGTGCTTCCCTTGCCGGGGCCCTGGCCGCAGATGAGGACCGTCCTCCATTGGCCCCCGATCTGGACATCGGCGACCGACGGCGAGCCGTCCACGAAGACGTCATGCCGGTAGTAGCGCGTCGTGTTGGTCGCAACCTTCCAGGTGTTGGTCAGCTTAGGAAGAAGGTTGTAGGGGATGAAGCCCCAGAGCTCGTGGCCGGTCTCTATGTCGAAGCAATGGAGCATGCCGTCGTTCGCCCCGACATACAGGACCTTGGTTCTGGTCGCGTGATTCGTCTTGAAGAGCTCGTACCCGGCCCCCATCAGGGCCGGGTCCCCGACGGGGGACCGACGATGACCGGCGAGGAATGGTTGATGTCGCCGAGCTTCCATTCCTGCCCCTCTCCGCGGATAAAGTTGACGAGGCCCGCGTCGTTGCTCTGGACGTCGCTCAGGAATCCCTGGTTGACCAGGGAGGAGTTCGTGCTCGCGAAATCGGTCCTCGTCAAGCGGATTGGCCAGAACCTTGCCCGCGCGGATGGCCGTGTAGATCGTCCGGTCGGCCGCGCTGCGGTCCCGGAGGAGAAGGCCGGCGTCCCAAAGGATCGTCGTGCCCGACTGCAGGGTCCGGCCGGTGGGCGAGCCGAGGTCCGAGGTCGTCACGGTGCTCAAGGCCGAGTAGGCCCCCCCGGTGAGAACCATCGCCGTCACGTCGTACGCCCGGAGCTGTCCTTCCCAGCCCGGGTAGATGAACGACGACCCGATGACGAGCTTCTTGGTCTGGCCGCCCTTGATGATGGTCGCCGCCGCCGAAGCCCTCGAATATTCCTGCCGGAGGACATATTCATATTCCACCCGGAGCTGGGAGATCGAGGGCGTGTCGTACGACGCCCCGGTGATCGGATTTCCCTCCGGATCCGTCATCGCGTCCTCCTGGGCGCTCAGGACGAGCCGCCAGCGGAGGTCGGCGCCGAAGTGCTTGAAGCTGTACCAGCCGACGTCGGCGGCGTTGGTGAGGGTCGTGATGCCGCTGCCGAACCACTCCCCGGTATGCTCCGATGTGTCGGGCATGTACAGTTCCCAGTATCGCCCCCGTCGCAGGAGAAATAGAGGCGGACGATCAGGCCCGGTGCTCGACTTGCCCCGCCAGGTCTGCGTCAGGTTGGCGAGGCGGATCCGGGTGACCGCGTGGAGCCGCTCGTCGAGGGGGATCGCTCCGTCCAGGCCGATGTTCGTGGACGTGAGCCTGACCGTTCAGGGTGAAGACGTCGGCCAGCATGTTGATGACGAGATAGTAGTCGCCGCTGTCGTTGGCGTCGGCGACGATGACGTCCATGTCCCCGTCCTTGTCGAAGTCCAGCGGCGTCACCATGTCGACGTCGTTGCTCCCCGGGATGATGGGGTTGCAGGCGTTCAGGCACTTGAAATCCCAAGAAACCTGTTTGACGGTTTCTCCCCCCACGACGACGGTCCACGAGGCCCTTGTTGAGCATGCATCCACATGTGGGCCGGGGGGTTTCCCGGTTGACGCCGTCCCCGGCGGCGAAGATATCCGGCCAGCCGTCGTTGTTGAAGTCCTTGGTCGAGATGACCGACGGGGCGACGCACGTCGCGGCGTAGGCGGGCCGGGATAGCGAGGTCCATCCGGGTGAAATGCCCCTGGCCGTCGTTTTCATAATACGCGAGATAGGAGAACTCTTGGTTGACCGTGCCGACGACGATCTCGATGCTGCCGTCCTTATCGAAGTCGGCGGCGCTGATGGCCGACCCGCCGCGGTCGCCGGTGAAACCGTCCCGCTGGTTATAGTTGAGCTCGGTAATGATCCAGTTGGCGAGGTTCCCCGCCTGCGCGGCGCCCGGGTTCCGCACTAGGTAGATCTTGTCCTGCTGGCGACCAGGATGTCGATGTCGTTGTCCTTGTCGATGTCGACGGAGCACAGATGGTTGGCGGCCCAGTTGGCGTAGATCCCGGCCGTCTGGAACTTGGCCGTGAAATCGAGGCTCGGGGACGTGCGCGCGCGGGGAGAAGTTGGGGATCGTCAGCGTCCCGTTGTTGATGTACATCGCCGCCAGGAAGTTGGTAGGCGAAACTCGTCGTACTCTGTTCCTCATGAAGAAGAAGTCGAGCTTGCCGTCGCCGTTGAAGTCGCCCACGGTGATCGATGCCGGGGCGGTATGGGTATTGAACGTCTCGAAGCCCTTCCGGTGCTGGGCGTCGACCTGGGAGGCGGTGATCGTGAAATTCGCGGCGTGCGGTGTGGCATAATTGTTCTGGATGAAGACCAGGGCCGACTGCGGGTGTTCTGTCCCTGCTGCTGGCGCCAGATGTCCAGGCCGATGAGGTCCGGGTACCCGTCGCCGTTGAAGTCGCCAGAATCGCAGGAATAGATGCGTACCGCCGAGGCCTCCGGGACTCGTCATCATGAAATTGGCCCCCATCCTGGGGAGCTCGATGGGCGCCGACGGCCAACCATAGATGGTCGTCAGAGGTCGCCGTAGTCTCTGTAGGCTTGCACTGTGATCGTGGCTTGCTGGGATCAGTGGGGTCGGGGATGACTCTTCGTTTTGGAGTAGAAATCCTCCGTGAAGGTTTTTCGAGCCGTCACGCAGGTCTGAGCCAAGAGTCTCAGGGCCCATAGCCCCGGCCGAGATGACAAGAACGAAGACGACGATCTTCTTGGCTATCTTGTTCATGTTATTCTCCTCGCTCAAGGGTTCGTCCCCGGGACCTGGATGCCGATCAGGATTTCGAGCCGGGTGGTCGAAAGGATCCGGCTGCCCGACCTTATGACGCCGATGCAGACCAGGAGGGCGTCGGAGGGGTCCGGGACCGCTCCGTGCGCCGTGTCGGCCTCGTCGTCGATGAGAAAGACCGTGTAGGTCCGGGTCAGGTCGTCCCCGCCGGTCGCGTTCTTGATGAACGGCTGGTCCTTGAAGATGACCCCGTTGGTCGCGGTCGGGAGCGGAATGCCGCCCGCGGCGGGGTCGGCGACCAGCTCGGCGTCGGTCTTCTTCCGGAAGTAGTTGGCGTCGAGGGGAAGATCGATCCCCGTCGGCGTCTGGAGGCAGTTGTCGGGAAGGTTCGTCCACGTCCCGTCGAAAAAGTTGCTCTCGACGGCGATCCGGGCCGCGTCGAAACCCGCTTCCGCCGTGTCGAAGGCTTCCTCCTGGTTGCGGACGCTTCCCGAGACCTTGGGCGCGGTCCCCGTGATGGTCAGAAGGGCGACGCCCACGGCCAGCATGAAGGCGACGATCATGATCACGATGATGAGGGAGGATCCCCGCTCACAATTCTGGCTTGTTGTTTCACCGCGCGCCTCGATTGTAGAGATTCAAGGACAGGTTCCGGATATTGGACGTCGATTCCAGCAGGAAACGGCGCCGCAGGTCGTCCGTCGCGGCGCCCGGGGAATTGGAGAGGTCCGGCCGCCGATAGTGATGGATGGTGTCGGTCGGGCGGCCCGAAACGCTGACGAAGGCTTGACGGTCCGGCCCAGGATCAGGACCCGCACCTGCCGGATGCTGGACACTTCGGTCAGGGTCCAGGTATCGTTCCACGGCGCGAACCCGTCCAGTTGCCCGTGCTGGCGTCGAGATCCCCGTTATACTCCACCTGGAAGTTCTCGATGTTCTGGGCGATCGGATTGTGGACCCCGTTTTTCGTCTGGTAGAGCACGCCGCCCACGCCGCCGCCGATATAGCCGTTGACGCCCCGCAGGTCGAATTCGTCCCCGGTGATGTCCAGCCAATACTCCTTCACCTCGACGAACACGACGGTCCCGCCATGGTAGTTGGACGTGTCCCCGCGAGGGTCCCCAGAAGGCGTTCCGACGGGTTCGTGCGTCTCGAGGAAGGCAGATTGATGGTCGGCAGGATATCTCGTGTCGAGGGTCAGGGCTTCACCCGCGCCGCCGCTCGGATGGGTCACGGCGGAGATCTTCTGGACCTCGCCCAGCCGGCAGGCGGCGGCCGGGTTGGGGAGAATGAGGATGAGTGCGGTCGACATAGTCCGCAGTCGAGATAGGGATATTGTTCAAAACTGCCGTTGGCCAGCGGTCAGCGCCGTGGACGCCCCGTCCACCATAGGTGTCGACCTGTGAGGAGGAGAGGGTCGTCCATGTTCCCCATCAGGACCAGGCGGTCGGGCGGACCCCGTCCGCCGTCGCCCTGGTCCTCGTTGTCGACGCCTTCGATCGCGTACATGTTGAACTGATCGGGGAGGCCGCTTCCGGCCATCCGGGCGTCTCTCATGACGAGATACATCGCGGACCGGACGTCGTGCTGGATTTCGGTGTACTGCTGCTGGTCCACGGAGATCTGATTGCTCTTGCTGTAGACGGACAGGGCGGCGATGATGACAAAAAGCATCAGGGCGCTGCCGATGAGCAATTCGATCAAGGTGAAACCCTTTGCCCATTGTGTTCATGTCCTCACCTGCTGATCAGGGTCTCCATCCGGGCCCGGACCCTGTTGCCCTCGGGGTCGGCGATCAGATCGTCCCTGGTGACGGAGGCCTGGGCCTGGGAGAAAACGAGGACCTTGACGGCGAACGCCGGGTCCTGGAAAGCGACGACGGTGATCCGGCGGAAGTCGTTGGTCCCGTCGACGTTGAGGTCGAGGAGCTCGTCGGTCGTCCCCGGGAAGAGGGTCAATTCGTCGCGCGTCAAAGTCCTGAGATAATCGATCTCCTGCTGGGCGAGGAACACGGCGTTGGCGATGTCGCTGGCCCGGCTGTTGTTCATCATCCCCAGCAGGAAGAGCTGGGCCAGACCCAGGACGGCGACGGCCACGAGAAAGATGCCGATCAGGACCTCGATCAGGGAGAACCCTTTCTTCCGGTTCTTCGGGCGCAATCGGCCTCTGAAGCGTTTGATCATGGCGTCTCTCCCCATTTGCTGCCGAGCCTCAGCTCGCCCCCCTGACGTACCGGATGGACCCGCCTCCGTAGACCTGGAGGATCCTCAGGTCCGGCTGCCGCTTGTTCTTGAGCTTGAGGCTTTGCAGGGTCACGGTGTTTTTCAGGCTGTCGTACCCCTCCACGATCCCGACCGAAGAGAATTCGACCGCCTGGTCCGGGGCCGTGCCGGGGAGGCTGATCGTCACCGTGAACTTGGGCGGGATGCTCTTGACCAGGAAGCCCGGGAAGGAGGCCCAGACATTGTTCCCCGTTTCGCGCTCGAGGTGGATCCACCAGCGTCCATCGTTCTGGGCGAACCGGACCCGGTGAGTTGATCTTGGTGTCGACCGACTTGTAGCGGGCCTGCTGGAGCGTCGTTTGAATGTCCCGCGCGCTGTTGTCCAAGTTCCGGGTTTCCAGGGAATTCATGACGCTCGGGATAGCACCGATCATCAAGATGCCCATGATCCCGATCACGACGAGGACCTCAAGCAGAGTAAAGCCTCTTCCGGTATGTTTCATATCCAACCGCCCTCGCTCCAACGCATTGCCTGGCCAAATCTTACACGGAACGGGTCCCATAATCAAGCCTAATTTCGGCCCCCGGCACACTGATCATTCCTCCTGCCCCATAGTCTGCCGGAACCGGCCCGGGCGTTCAAACCCCCTTTGGGATGAATCGGGGGGGGGAGTTTTGCCCCCCCGGACTACCCCTCCGGGGCCGGAAATCTCACCCCTAAAGGCTAGCCGGCGTCCGGCCGCCCCGCTGGCCCCCGCGGCGCCTTTATTTTTCGCCTGGATTATGCTATTGCATAGGGGACCATGCAGGATCGAAGATCCGCCCTCCGCGTCATCGCGCTCCTCTTCGTTTTCGCCCTGGCCTTCTCCCTGTTCGTCAACCTGCCGGCCATGTACCGGAACTTTCTCTTCGCCGACCAGGCCGTCTATTTCGCCATGACCCGGAGCATCGCCCTCGACGGGGACCTGGAGTACACGAAGAGGGACCTCGTCCGCTATTACCAGGACATCGACTCCGGGCCCCAGGGGATCTTCCTCAAGAGGGGGCCGGACGGGAAGATCTTCTTCGCCAAGTCCTGGGCCTATTCCCTGTTCGCGGCGCCGTTCGTCCGGGTCTTCGGGATGAACGGATTCCCCGTCTTCCATTCGGTGCTCCTTCTGCTCGTCCTCCTGATGGGGTTCGCGTATCTTTCCCTGACCGAAAAGCCGGACCTGTCCCTTTACGGCGTCCTGACGTTCCTTTTCGCCTCGGTGGCCTGCGTCTACTTCGTCTGGATATCGCCGGATTTCTTCAACCTGTGCCTCGTCTTCACGGTCGTCTTCCTCTGGGCTTACAAGCACCGGGCGCGCGAGGTCCCGAAGGACCCCGGCGAGGAAGGGCCCGGGCGGGTCAAGACGGTTCCTGCTCTCAGACGGCTCGGACTGCCTGGCGGCCTTCCTGGCCGGGATCGCGACGTTCTCCAAGCCGCCGAATGTCGTGCTCATGGGGCCGCTCGTCCTTTCCGCGCGTCCTGGGGAAAAGATACAGGAAGGCTCTCCTCATCGTCGTGTTCTTCCTGGCGAGCGTTGTCTTCCTTTTCGGGATGAACTACCTCCTGACCTCGGACTGGAACTTCATGGGCGGCGAGCGGAAGACGTTCTACTTCGGCTTCCCCTTCCAGAAGGAGGGCATGACCTTCGACACGACCGGGTCCCCGATGACCTCCGAGGGGTATTTCGCCCGGATGCTCATCCCGGTCAAGTTTATCGCATATAACGTCTTTTATTACTTCTTCGGCCGGTTCACGGGCCTCGTCTGGTATTTCTTCCCGGCCCTGCTCTTCCTCGTCCTGTTCTTCCTCGGCCGGAGAAGCCGCGAACGGTGGCTCCTGTTCGCCGCCCTGACCGCCGAGATCCTGGCCTACGTCGTCCTGATGCCGACCAACTACGGCGGGGGCGGGGGCTCGCTCGCCAACCGCTACTTCATGAACATCTTCCCCCTCTGCTTCTTCCTGCCGGGGCCCAGGCTCGGCAAGAGGCCGCTCGCCCTGGCCTGGGTTTTCGCTTCGGTCTTCATCGCCCAGATCCTGGTCACGCCGTACCAGTCGTCGGGAAGCCCGGCCACCCACGCCAAGCGCTTCCCCATCAAGTACCTCCCCCTCGAGATGACCCTCTACAACGAGTTCCCGACGAACACGAACCCCAGCGGATTCCGCGTCCCGTTCGGGACGGAACCCGTGACGGGGGTCGCCTATTTCCTCGACGACAACTTCCACAAGCGCGCCGAGCCCGGCGGGACCTGGACGCTGGGGGACAAGACGCTTGAGATGGTCGTCAAGACCAAGGTCCCGGTGAGTCGCATCCTCGTCCGCCTGACCAATAACCCCCGCCTGGACAACCGCGCCCGGGTCACGGTCGACGGGAAGACCCGGAAGGTCCGCCTCCAGCCGCTGGAGAAGGCCGTGCTGGAGTTCGACGTCGGGCGGGGCTTCAAGATCGAGGACAACTATCTCCATCGCCTGAAGATCGGGGCGTCCAAGGGCTCCCTGCCCTATTTCGAGCAGGAGGCCTCGACCGACCGGCGCTACCTCGGCGTCTTCTTCGAGCTCGAGTTCGCCCCTTTGGCCGGGGACGAGCTCAAGCGCGGCCCCGGCCAAAGGGGCCATTAATGTGCGGAATCTGCGGCGTCGCGACGCGCGCCGACGGCCCTCCGGTCGCGCCCGAGCTCATGGCGGCCATGTGCCGGACGCTCATCCACCGTGGCCCCGACGACGAGGGCATCCACATGAGCCGGGAGCCGGGCTGGGGACGCGGCGGCTGAGCATCATCGACCTCGCCGGCGGCCACCAGCCCATCTTCAACGAAGACATGACGCGGTGGGCGGCTACAACGGCGAGGTCTACAATTTTGCCGATCCGGCAGGATCTCGACAAGCACGGCCACAAGTTCCGGACGCGCTCCGACACCGAGGCCATGCTCCACGCCTACGAGGAATGGGGCGACAGCTTCGTCGCGCGCCTGCGGGGGATGTTCGTCTCGGCCATCTGGGACCGCCCGAAGAGGAGACTCGTCATCGTTCGGGACCGGCTCGGCATCAAGCCGCTCTACTACACGCTCCTCGGCGACGGGACGCTCGTCTTTGGCTCGGAGCTCAAGGCCGTCGTCGCCCACCCCGGCGTCAGGCGCGAGCTCGAGCCCCGGGCATTGGACCTCTTCCTGACCCTGGAATACGTCCCCTCGCCCTGGTCCATCTTCAAGGACATCCAAAAGCTTCCGGCCGGGCACAAACTCGTTTATCAGGACGGCAAGGTCACCGTCGAAAGATATTGGGATATCCCGGGCAAGGATTCGGTGCGCCGGGTTCGGCCGAAGGACGTGCCGGGCGTCTGCGATGAGCTCTACGCCCTGCTGAAGGAGTCCGTGAAGCTCCGCCTCATCAGCGACGTGCCCCTCGGCGCCTTCCTGAGCGGGGGCATAGATTCGTCGACCGTCGTCGGCCTGATGCACGAGCTCGGCGCCTCTCCCCTCAAGACCTTCTCCATCGGGTTCAAGGACGCCTCCTACAACGAGCTCGAGCACGCCCGGCGGATCGCGCGCCTCTTCGAGACCGAGCACGAGGAGCTCGTCCTCGAGCCCAAGGCGCTCGAGCTCACCGAGACGCTCGTCCGCCACCTGGACGAGCCGTTCGGGGACTTTTCGATATTCCCGACCTACCTCGTCTCCAAGATGGCCCGGGCCAGGGTCACGGTCGCCCTCTCCGGCGACGGGGGCGACGAGGTCTTCGGGGGTTACGAGACCTACCAGGCCCAGAGGCTTTCGCGACTTCCCGCTGGCCGCTCCGCTCGGGCGGGCCGTCGGGTCGGTCGTCCGGAGACTGCCCCCTTCGTCGCGGAAGAAGGGCGCCTGGAACAAGCTCCGGCGCTATGTCCAGGCGTTCGACAACCCGGCTTCGATGAGGCACCTGCGCTGGATGTTGTTCCTTTCGCGGGAGGACCGGAGGAGGCTGTACTCGAGACGTTTGGTCGATGACCTCGGCGGCATTTACGAGACTTCGGATGTCGAAGCCCTTCATCTCGCACCTACAGGAGGCTCGGGGAATTCGGCCGGACGAACGGCGAGCTCTACCTCGACCTCAAGACCTATCTCGCCGACGACATCCTGGTCAAGGTGGACCGGATGAGCATGGCCGCGTCCCTCGAGGCCCGCGTGCCTCTGCTCGACCACAAGCTCGTCGAATTCGCCTTTTCGCTTCCCGGCAAGCTCAAGCTTCACGGCTTCGAGACCAAGTGGATCTTCAAGAAGACCATGGAGCGGCTCCTGCCCAGGGAGACGCTCTACCGGAAGAAGGAAGGCTTCTCCATCCCCATCAAGCACTGGCTGGGGACGGACCTCAAGGACATGATGCTCGGCTATCTCGACGAAAAGCGTCTCCGTGAAGAGGGGTTGTTCGATCCGGCGTCGGTCGGGGCCATGATCAAAGCCCATCTTAAAGGGCGCGAGAATTACAGCCACCAACTGTGGGCCCTGCTTGTGTTCCAGATCTGGAAAGAAAATTATCTGTAAAAATCCCCCCTGACCCCCCTTTTACAAAGGGGGGGATAGCTGAAAGCCCCTCGCCCCCCTTTTACAAAGGGCGGATGGCTGAAAGCCCCTCGCACCCCTTATAAAGGGGGGGCGCGTTCAAGAGTCCCCCCCCGATCCCCCTTTTATAATAAAGGGGGGGCCGGGATCCCCGTATCCCCCTTCTTTTATCAGGTTAATCTTGGATCTCCCCCCTTTGTAAAAGGGGGGTGGGGGGGATTTAGTTACCCTCCCCTTAGCGGGGTGTGGGGCCGTGTCCTGATGTCATGCTTTACTTGCTGCACCTTGGATCTCCCCCCTTTGTAAAAGGGGGGTGGGGGGGGGATTTAGTTACCCCCCCTTAGCGGGGTGTGGGGCCGTGTCCTGATGTCATTCTTTACTTGCTGCACCATGGATTTCCCCTCTTTGTAAAAGGGAGGGTAGGTTGGATCTCCCCTCTTTGTAAAAGGGAGGGTAAGTTGGATCTCCCCCCCTTTGGAAAGGGGGGAAAGGGGGGATTTATGGAGATCCTATTTCTTGGTCGGGAAGACTCCCTTAGGCGATCATAGCGTTTGCGATTGCGGCTTTTGTGATCGCGGCGTTTGCGAATGCCACTTTTGCGTTTACAGCGTTTACGATTACAGTTTTTGTATAAGGAAGACGGTGGGGGTGCGGGGCTTGAGCTTGTGGCGCTCGGCGATCGGAAGGCCCGGGACCCAGGCGATATGCTTCCCGGACAGGAATACCGGCAACGCATCCCGCTCGGCGCGGGGGATCTTTTTCGCGCGGAGGATCTCCTTGAGCTTCTTTGTGCCGGGAGCCCCCAGGGGGCGATACTTGTCTCCCGGGCGGCGGCTCCGGACGGTCAGTGGGAATTCGACGGACGCGGCGTCGAGAAGCGCCCATTTTTTATCATCATAAGCCGGCAACTCTACCTTGTTGCGCTCGATGGTCGAACCCCGGAATCTGCCGAGAACCCCGGCAAGCTCGAGAGTCCCCTCCCCGTCCCAGCGGCGCTCGAAGCATTCTTCTGGGGCGCGCTCTCCGGGCCGTTTCAGGAAAAGACGGCCCGCTTCCCTGCGGACAACGCGCCGTTTGCCCAGGGTTTTTTCCTTCCCGTCCTTTAGGGCGAGGATATCTTCGATCTCATCGAAAGAGACGCCGCGCAAATTGCCGAGGAGCTCGGAAAGGAACCTCCGGACCAGGCGGCGGGCCAGGGCCCGGGGCAGATCGGCGAGGGCGGGGGCGTCGAGCGAAAGGACGTCGGCGTCGCGACGAACAAGTTCTCGCCAGGCTGTCGCCGTCATTTTTCCGAGGAGTTCCTCTTCGTCCCGGGCGAGCGCGGCCAGGCGCCCGAGGTGTCGGGCGACGGAAGGATCGACGCGCGCGAAGGCCGGGAGCGTCTCGAGCCGGATGCGGTTACGAAGGATGCGGCGGTCGAGGTTCGTCTCGTCCGTCCGGAACGGGATCCCCCGCCGGCGGAGGTAGGCCTCCGTCTCCGCACGCTCGATCTCGAGGAGCGGCCGGATGAGCGGGCCGTCCGGACGCGCCGGGATCCCCCCGAGCCCCTGCAGGCCCGTCCCCCGGACGATGCGCATGAGGACGGTCTCGGCCTGGTCCGTCAGGGTGTGGCCGGTGGCGATCTTCGTCGCCCCCACCCGTCGGGCGGCCTTCCGGAGGAACTCGTAACGGAGCTCCCGGGCGGCCTCTTCCAGGTTGACCCGGCGGCGCTTCGCGTAGAGGCGGACGTTACGGGAGCCCGTGACGGCGGGCAGGCGGCGCTTCCTTGCCGCGGCCTTCGCGAACGCCTCGTCCCCGCCGGCGCCTGGCCTGAGCCTGTGGTTGAAATGGGCCACGACGATGCCGATGGGCATGTCCCGCCGCAGTTCGAGGAGCAAATCGACGAGGGCCATCGAATCCTGCCCCCCCGAAAAGGCCACCAGGACCTTGTCTCCCGGCTCGATGAGCCTAAGCCGGGTCACTGCGCTCTTGAATTTCTTATAAATCATTGCAATGTCCATTGTATCGCAAACCGGGACGGGAACCCAAATTTACCGAGAGCGCTCTATTTCCCAGAAGATCCCGTTTTCTAGATGCACGAAGGAATTCCCGGGACACGATACGAAATCCAGAGATTTCATTCATGTCCCGGAATTCCTCGCCACGTTCTATCGGCAAATTCGGACGGGACAGCCACGTTTGACCTTTGGTGTCGATTTCGCTAAAATCTGGGGCACTCTTGGCGGCGTAGCTCAGTTGGTCAGAGCATGCGGCTCATATCCGCAGAGTCGGGGGTTCAAATCCCTCCGCCGCCATACCTTCCCCACTTAACGATGGTTCGGATCATCGTCGATTGCCTGTGCCATGCCATTGAGTTTCCCGAGAGGGATCGCCGCACGTAGGACGAAGGGGATAACGGCGACGAAGGCCGCCCCGAAGCCCCCATTGGGAGGGGGGCCCATCGGCCTTGACGATGGGGGAACCTGTCAACAGGTTCCCGGGGTATGGGGGTCAAGGGGTGACCTTCGTCGACGAAACACGAGTCCTTCGAAGGCGATGAAGCCGAACCTCACCTTTACCAGCGGCGGGCCTTTTCGGGCTCCATCTTCCGGAGATCCAGGCCGCGCATGAAGGCGCCCGTCCTGTAAAGGCAGATCTCGCGGACCGACGAGGGGTGATAGAGGACCTCGGAGAGGGATTGGGCGCCGACGGCCCAGACCCCTCCGCCGCGGACGACGACGACCTTGTATTGGTGGAGGAGGCCGACAAGCGCCCCGGCGTCGAACCCCGGCGGGATGACGGGAATGACGAGATACTGGAAACTGCCCTCCGCGTCGACCGGGACGATGCGGTCGGCGGGCGCGGCCTCTCCGGGATAGGCGAAGCGGGCCTGGGCTTCGGCCTCGGGGACATAGCAATGGAGGACGGTCTGGAAATCGCTCGCGGCATAGATGGCCTTGTGCAGGGCGAGCTCGGGGTCGGCGGCGGGGCCGGGGGCCAGCGGGACCTTGAGCAGGGGGCCGCCGATCCCCCGGGGCATGGACGCCTTGGGTGCGTAGAGCATGGCCTCGACGCCCCGGACGGACATCGAACCGGTATGGAAAGGCGAGAGGCGGGACTCGAAGATGCGGTGCCCGGCCTTCCGGAACTCGGCGACGATCTCCTCTTCTTCCGGGAAGTCGTTACGGGCGTCGTCCCCGGTCCCGTAGTCCTCGGGCGGATACGGGAACACGGCGCCCGGATCGGCCAGGATCTGCCGGCGCAGGGCTTCGATATCGACGCCGAGCGCCGCCATTTGCCGGACGACGGCGCCGGCGTTATTGGCGACGCAGAGCCGGAAAAAGGCCTCGGGAAGCGTCCTGCCGCGGGCGATGGCGCCGTGCCCCCAGACGAGCGTCACGACGCTCGAGGCGAGGCGCTCGGGAACCGTCCGGGCCATCTCCGGCGAGCCGCTCGGCACGGCGAACCAGTCCACCGGCACGGACCCGCCGAGATGGTAGTGCCCGAGGGGATCGACGGGGACGAACGGCGGGAGGGCGGCCGGCTTCGTGTGAAGCACGTCGTCGAGCGTGGCGATGACCAGCTCCTTGACGTGAGCGTGCATGGACGCCCGGACGCCGGGAAGCGACAGGATCCTGGCATGGACGTCGGTCTCGGAGGAGGCTTTGTAATAGCCGTAATCGGTTGCCGACGGCGACAGGAAGCAGATCTGGGAGCGGTCGAGATCCCCTTTTTGGGAGCCGGCCGCGGTGATGACGATGCGCTCCTCCCCCGCCGCATCGGTCCAGAGGACGGCCATGTTGCCGCTGTGGCTGTCCTGGATATCCACGAGGAGGGAGGCCCGGCCCACGGCCCGGAACAAGTTCAACAGCCCGGCGTCCGCCGTCCATTTGTCCGCGCTCATCGTCCCCTCCTCCGGATATTCAGGGCGTCGAGGACCTCCCGGTTCGGGAGGCCGTCCGCGTCCCAATGACGGATGCCGTAGTAGTCCCGTCGCATCCGGTCCTTGTCCTCGCCCGAGACGCGGCGTTCCCTGCCTTCGACGACGATGGGAAGGTCGCTGAACCGGGCCGGGAGGTCGTCGTCCTCGGCCGTGGCCCCGGCCTCGATGTTGAAGAGCCGTTCGAGTGTCGCGACGCGGTTCCCGATCTCCTCGAGCTTCGCGACCGAGAAATCCCCGCCCGTCGCCCCGCTCGCCATGCGGGCCCAGGGATCGGTCGAGAAGGCGTAACCGGTGAAGCGGCAGACGCCCAGGCTGTCCTGAAGGATGCCGACGTTCTGCATGTTGCGGATGGCGATGGGCGACTGGAGGAGGCTGTAGCGAGGGATCTCCTTCGTCCCGCCGAAGAACGCCAGCGACACGGCGTAGCCGCCGCGCAGGTGGCAGGCGCCCGTCGGGGACGTCATGTAGCCTAGGGCTTGGGTGAACGAGGCCCGCGGGTCGTAGCCCGGGATCTCGAGGCGCTTGACGGTCATGGAGTATCCGGGGCTCCCGCAGGAGGCGGCCAGGCTATAAGACCCCCCGGCCAATCGGTCGCCGATCCCCTCGCGGAGGGCCGTCATCCGGACCAGCTTTTCGAGGGCGTCGGCCCGCCCGAAGCTCAGGTCCATCCCGCCCGTCTCGTCCGGCGTGATGAGCCCCATCTCGAAGAGCTCCATGGCGCAGGCCACGGTCCCGCCGTAGCTGATGGTATCGATCCCGAGCTCGTTGCACCGATAGTTGGCCCGGGTGATGGCTTCGAGGTCGTAGACGTCGCAGACGGGCCCCATGAGGACCGTCGTCTCGTACTCGGGCCCTTCGCCCTTCTCGTCCGGGCCGCCCCTCCCGGGGACCGACGTGTGCCGCTGACAGCCGATGGGGCAGAGGTAACAGCCGCCCGCCCGATCGAGGATCGTGCGGGCCAGGGTCTCGCCCGAGACCCGGTCGACGTCCTCGTCCCGGTGCGCGCAATCCTGGAAGTTGCGGTGGGGAAGCATGCTGATGAGGTTGATGAGCTCGACGAGGCCGGCCGTCCCCAGCTCCCTCAGGAGGCGCTTCGTGACCGGGGCCTGCTTCAAGAGATAGACGGCCTGGTCCAGGCCGGACTGGAACAGGTCGCGGTCTCTGATATCGATCTTTTCCCGGCCCGAGACGCGGACGGCCTTGAGCCTCTTGCTCCCGAACACCGCGCCGGGGCCGCAGCGGCCGTAGACGCGGTTGCGGTCGTTGGCCACCGCCGCGATGCGGACGAGGTTCTCGCCGGCCGGACCGATGCAGAGAATCTTGTACGGGTTCCTGGGTTCCGCGCCTCCGGTCAAGGCCGCGGTTGTTTCATGGATGTCCCTGCCCCAGAGGTCCCCGGCTGGAAGGAGCCGCGCGCCGCCCGGCCGGATGTCGAGGGTAACGGGCTCGGGCGACCGCCCCTTGATGACAAGGGCGTCGTGGCCCGTGGCCTTGAACGCGTTGACCCAGGTGCCGCCGGAGTTCGAGCTCCCGATGAACCCGGAGAGCGGCGACTTGAAGACCATGTGGCCGCGACAGGAAGTCGGGGCCTTGGTCCCGACGAGCGGCGAGGTCGCGATGACGACGACGTTGTCCGGCCCGAGCGGGTCGCAGGCGGGGTCGACCTCGTCATAGAAGATGCGTGTGGCAAGCCCGCGACCACCTAAATAATCCCGGACCAGGCCGGGATCGAGCGGCTTCGCCTCGACGCGCCCTTCCGTCAGGTCGACCTCGAGGATCCTGCCGTGATAACCGTACTTGGACATGCCGGACATTGTGGTGTCACGCGCATTTTAGCACACAAGGGCTGATTCAGTTCGAATAAGCATTAATCCGTGCGCCGGGGGTCCGGACGGGACGGCCCGAGCGGACTTCTCCGGAGACACGTCCCGGCTTCATCGTAGTCTTAATCCCCCTGCCCCCTTGGAATTCAAGGGGGACTTGAAGATCGTGTCTCCGGCAGAGGTCGGAGGAGATTCGGGCTCGTCTGTCTGAGGGTAAGAAGATCTCGGAGCGATGCCTCTAAGGGCGTAAACGATGTCCTGGCTCGGAGTAGGTTCGCGAGTTACGAGACCGCCGAAGAAATCGGCGAGGGCGCGGCACGGAGACGCGCCCAAGACTCACGGCAACGAATATTGCCCCCCTCAACTCCCCCTGAGAATCAGGGGGCGGGCATTAGGACCGCTTCTCCGGCGGAAGCGGCGAGGCCGTCTCGTCCGGGCCCGTTATTGAGCCCACGCCGGATGCGACAGGGGACGGCCTTCGGCGCCGCGCCCTTGGGGCTACCCCCCTGCTACGAACGGGAAGACGGCGATGGTATCCCCCTCCGCGAGCGGGGTCTCCAATCCTTGGAGCGAGCTGATGGAGGTCCCGTTCTTCATCACGATGATGAGCGGCTTGAGCGACTCTCCCGCGAAAAGCTCTTCCCGGCGCCGCGGCGAATCGGCCAGGACTTCGAGGAGGCTCCGGATGGCGGCGCCCTCCGGAAGGTTCATGTCCTTCTCCCGCGCCTCGAAGATCTCCCGGAAATACGCAAAGAACTTGACCTTGATCGTCATGCGCCCCTTCCAAGGGATCTCAGCCCCGCGCAATCGGCCGTCAGCGCGCCCGTCAGGGATTCGAGGACCCCAGGCGCGTCGTGACGGAATATCATTGGCTCCGGGGGACTTATTTTCGCGCGGAACTCCTCGAGGATGGAGTCCCTCACGACGCAGAGACATCGGGCGCCGGACGAGCGCGCCTCAAGGAAAGCCGGCCACAGGCCTTCTCCGTCGAGCTCGAGCGGCCCGATCTCGTCGACGACGAGAATATCGGCATCGCGATCCCTCCGCAATATGGAGTTGGCCTTCTCGAGAACCGCGGGAATGAAATGCCAGGGACCGACGGACGGCCAATCCGGCTCCCCTTTGCGCGTCAGGAAGGGAACAACCGTTCCGTCCCTTAGGTCGACCAGGTCGTAGCCAGGCTCGCCCGCATCCTTCGAGCGGGCGACGCTCAGGAATCCCCCGACGTCGAGTCCGGCCGTCTCCCATCGGGCCGCGGCCGCCGCGACAAGCGTCGTCTTGCCCGAATGCACGGGACCGGTCAGGACAAAAAGCAATTCCCGGGATCCTTACCTGACCGTGACCTGCGACTCGTTGGATTCGAACGCAAGGGGCTCGCCCGTCGGGCCGTTCGCCGTGACGCCGGCGACGGTGATCGCCCCCTCCCCGGGGGCGATGGATTCGAAGACGAGGACGGCCAGGATGCCCCCGCCCTTGATCCCCTTGCCGGGCGAGGGGCTCGATATCCCGATGGTGCAGGCGCCCGACGCATTGTCGAAGTTTTTCAGGAACGGCACCTTTTGCCCGGGCTGGCGGCCCAATCCGCCCTCGGCGACGTCCTTGAGCCGGGCGACCAGGGGGTTGAAGCCAAGGTTCACGGTCATGCTGCCGATCTCGGCCTCCGACCGGACCTCGACGCTGATCCGGAACTCCCGGCCCTTCGGGACCTCGAAGTTCGCCGGGTTGAGGATGATGAAGCTCTGCCCCGGCGCCTCCTCGGGCGCCGGCTCGGGCTCAGCCTCGCCGACGTATTCCTCGTCGACCGGCCGGTCGCCGCCGCCTCCCGAGCCCGAAAGCCCCTCCACGTCCACCCAGAGCGGCCGGGAGTCTTCCTCGGTCACGGGGATCGTGCGGATGATGTAGGGCGTGATGGTCAGGATGACATCCGTCTGGTCGATGTTCGTCTGCGTGCTCGTGAAGAGGTTCCCGAGGACAGGGATGTCGCTGAGGCCGGCGATCCCCTTGAGGGAACGGCGCTCCTCGTCCTTGAGCAAGCCGGCCAGGAGGTTTGTCTCGCCGTCCTTGAGCCGGACGACGTTCTTCACTTCGCGAGTGGTGATGATCGGGATATCGGCGATGCCCGCCCCGGCGATCGACGTGATCTTAATCTCGAGCTCGAGGGTGACCTCCCGCTCGGCGTGGATGCGGGGCTTGATCTTGACGTCGATGCCCACGTCCTGATAGTTATAGTTGACGATGGGTTGTTGGCTGACGCCGCCGGCCGCGAAGGGGGTGAAAGTCGTCTGGGGGACCGGAACTTTTTGGCCGACCATGTATTTAATGTCCTCGGAGCCGACCCCGCGGAGCCGGGGTTGGGCGATGATCTTGGTGTCGGCGTCGGTCTGGAGGAAGTTGAGATAGGCCGTCGGCAGGCTGATCTGAAAATTGGCGCCCTTGGAAAGGTCGATGTCCTTCAGCCCGAACCAGCCGTCCGTGGGCACCGTGCCCCCCCCGCTGTAGCGGCCGCTGATCGAATTCTGGTTGAGGTCGATCCCGAACTTCCGCATCTTGATGCGGGAGACCTCCATGATCTCGAGGTCGATGATGACCTCGCCCTTGGACTTGTCCCAGGTCCGGAGGAGCTTCCCGGCCAGGTTCACGGCGGACGGCGTGTCGCGGATCGTGATCGAGTTCAGGTTCTTGTCGATGATGATGCTCGGCGCCTTGTACTGGGTGCGGATCATCATGGCCAGCGAGTTCTGGACCTCCTGGGCGTTGAGGTTGGACAGGTAGAACGTCCGGATGGCGTTCAGCTCGTACTGGAGGCGCTTCATCGGCTGGTCGGGGACGATGATGACGGTCCGCTCGTCGATCGTCCGCGGGAAGTTCTTGCTGGCGAGGCAGAGGAAGCTCACGGCCTGCTCGAAGGTCCTGTCCGTGAGGTCGATCGTCAGGGGGACGTCGCGGAACTGCTCGTCGTAAAGGAAGTTCACCCCGGCGTGCTTGCCCAGGGCCTGGAAGATCGACCGGAGGGCCGCCTCCGTGAACTTCAGCCGGACCTTCTCCGCGCTGACCTTGAGCCTGATCGGGGCTTCCACGGGTTTCTCCTCGGCCTTCTCCCCGGGGGCCTGCGGCGCGGCTGCGAAGGCTTCGAGCTCGGCCAGGAGGGCCCGGTTCATGGGGTCGTAGGCAAGGGCCTTCTTGTAGGCGGCGACGGCCTCGTCCTTCTTATTCTGCCCGGCCAGCGCCCGGGCTTCCTGAAGCGCAGCCAGGCCGGCCGACGTCCGGGCGCGCAGGAGCGCCAGGCGGTAAACGGACTCCTTCGGGTTCTCGAGGGAGGCCTTTTCGTAGTACAGGATGGCCTCGTCCCAATTCTTGTTTATCTCGGCTTGGTTCCCCAGCCGATAGGTGCGGCTGAGCGTG
Organism: Candidatus Aminicenantota bacterium; assembly: GCA_963813235.1. GTDB lineage: Bacteria > Acidobacteriota > Aminicenantia > Aminicenantales > Saccharicenantaceae > JALHVH01. The sequence continues at coordinate 173,813 of CAWEYF010000015.1, forward strand.
ACGCATCCCCAGAGAAGGCCCGCGACGAGGGTCAGGGCGAAGATCTTTTTCATGGCTGTTCTCCTTGAATGGGGACGCTCGTCCTCTTTCCATCGGGGCCGACCACCTCGATCCGGTCGGGGCCGATCTTTTCCACCTTCAGCCCAGGGACGATCTCCTCGCCCTCGGCGACGGCCAGGGCCTGCCCGGCCGAGATGACCAGGGCGACGACCTTCCGGCCCGACGTCACGTAACCGACGTAGGCAAGGTCCAGCTCAGGCTCTTCCGGGGCTTTCTCCGGCGGCGCCTCGAGGCCGGGTTCCTGCCTGTCCGGAGCGGCGGGGGCTTCCGGCGCGACGGCGGGTTCGGACGCGGCGACAGCCCGCCCCGGCCTGAAGATGTCCCTGATCGGGGCCGCGGGTTCGGGCGGGAGGGCCTTGAGAAGGTCCACGCGGACTAGGGGGGCCAGGTCCGGCTTCTTGTTCTCGCCGCCGACCCTCTCTCCGGCCGAGGCACCGGAGGCGAGAATCGCCAAGGCGAGGATCGCGGCCGGGAGGGACCGGATACTACATCGCATAGTAAGCCGCCAGTTCGATCTTGAGCTGCAGGGCGCCCGTTGCAGAGCCGGTATCTAGGAAATCGATCCGTTCGAGGGTCAGGAACTTCGGCGACCTCTCGACGACCGACAGGAATCTCTTCAGCTCGGAGTAGGTCCCCCCGAAAGTGAATCCCGCGACGACCTTCTTCATCTTCCCCTTTGCAAGGCTGGAGTACCCGTAGGCGATCTTGGAGACGCGGATGCCGGCCGCGTTAAAAACGCGTTCGAGATCGACGCGGAGGTCCCGGACCTCGCGTGCCTCGTCATAGAACCTCTCCGCCCGGAGCTTTTCGAGGTCCCGCCCCGCCTCCTCCCACCGCCGCGCTTCGACGCCCGCCGCGTCCCGCTCGGCTTCGGCCTTGGCGAGCTCGACGGTCCGGGTCCTGGCCGCCGCGTCGGCCCTCCGGAAGCTCCTCATCTCGCCGGCCGCGACGAAGACGAGGGCGAGGAGGGCGAGGCCCGAGGCCGCGGCGAGGACGCCGAGCGTTCGCCGCTCCTTTGCGCTCAAAAGCCTAAAGAGCTCTTTCATAGCTGAACGTGATCTCCGAAACGATCTGTCCCCGCTCGTCGGTCGACTCGCCGTCCACCCGGATCCTCGTGAACTTCCGCTCCTTGAGACGGTCGATGAGGGCCAGGAGCTCGTCGAGGTTCCGGGAGACCACCCGGATCCTCAGGTCCACGGCGGATTCGCCGGCGAAAGTCGGGGCAAGGGACGTGATGAAGCTCGATTCCGGGAGGGCGCCCTCGAGCTCCGAAAGGAGGGCGGTCCAGGAAAAGCTCTTCCTCAGGATGACGGCGTTAACAAGATCGATCTTCTCCTTGTCGGACTTGGCCGCGGCCGCCGCCAGGGACTTGAACCTCGCGGTCGCGCCGCCGGCTTGGGCGATGCGCGCTTCGAGCCCGGAGACGTCGGCCCGGGCCTTGCGGTGCGCGAGGCCGTACTTGAGCGAGAGGAACACCGCCAGCGCCGTAAGCCCGGCGAGGACGAGGACCGACGCCGTGAGCGCGACCCGGTAGAAACGCCTGTTGCGGAGAGGGCGCGTGGCCAGGTTGAGCCGCATCACGTCCATCGTCTTCATGCCCATTGTCCGTAGAGCGTCGAAAGCAGGGTCTTTTCCCGTCCCCCCGCGTCTCCGGGGACCAGGCTCCCCGTCTCGCGGACCGGCAGAGTCAACTGCCTTCCCAGTTCGGCGGCGAGATCGTCGCCGTTGTCGGAGGGCGCCCGGAGCCAGACGGCGCGGACCTTCTTCTTCTCCTTGTCCTCGAGGAAGAGGGCCGTGTTCTCGATCTCCTTGACCAGGGGGCCGATCCTGCGGCCGAGGGGTGTCCCGGACTCGCGGTCTAGGGCGAACGGCTTCTGTCTGAAGAGAACGGGTTCAGCGCCGACAACGGCCGTGAGACTCAGGGAATCATCCTCGACGTTGACGACGAGGGCGTCCTCGCCCACGGCGGGCAGGAGGCCGAGGAGGCTCAAGGAGGGCAGGGAGATGTTGCCCGGGGCCAGTCCGGAGCGGGCGAACAGGCCTTCATACTCCCGGACGACCTCGGGGCGGGCCACCGCGGCGACGATCCGTTCCCCGTTCCCGGAAGAAAGGCTCTGATGGACGAAGCGGACGTCCTCGGGCAGGGAGGGCATCATCTTCCCGACGCGCCAGCGGACGATCCGGTCCCGTTCCTTTTCGGACCCCGGGGAAGAGTCTACCGGGAGGAGGAAGACACGGGCGCACAGCTCGGGGATGAGGACGGCGGCCGTGCCCTGGGCCAGTCCGAGCTTCAGCATCCCCTCCCGGATCCCGGATTCGAGGACGGCCGGGTCCGCGATGTTGGTCCCTTCGAACGCGGGTCGGACCGCGCCGTCCGGGAGAGCGGCGATGAAACGGCCGACGACGTTCCTCTCGCGGGCGAGGATGCGGACGCCGATGAGGACGCGCGGGGCGACTTGGAAGACGGCGTCGGGCAGGGGGGCGGCGCGGAAGCGCTCCCCGATCCGGTCCAGAAACTTCGGCGTTTTCATTCGACGAATGTCACCTTGTTCAAGTCCTTGAGGCTCGTCACCCCGGCCAGGACCTTGTCGACCCCGACCTCGCGCAGGAAGACCATCCCTTCCGCCTTGGCCCTCTTCCGGATCTCCGAGAGGGGCTTCTTCTCGAGGATCATCTCCCTGATAGTGTCCGATAGCTCGAGGATCTCGGCGATCGCCGTCCGGCCCTTGTAACCGGTGCCCGCGCACTCCGGGCAGCCTTTCGGCTCGTAGAAAACGCGGTCCCGGTGGGCGGCCGGGTCCAGCCCCGCCTCGGCGAGCACCCGGTCGTCGTAGCGCACCGGGAACTTGCAGGCCGGGCAGAGGACCCGGACCAGGCGCTGGGCCAGGGTCACGTTGAGGGCCGAGATGAAGCTGTAGGGATCGACCTGCATGTGGAGGAACCGGCCGATGACGTCGAAGACGTTGTTGGCGTGGACGGTCGTGAAGACGAGGTGGCCGGTCAGCGCCGACTGGATGGCGATCTGGGCGGTCTCGGGGTCGCGGATCTCCCCGACCATGATCTTGTCGGGGTCGTGGCGGAGGATGGACCTCAGGCCGCGGGCGAACGTCAGCCCCTTCTTTTCGTTCACGGGGATCTGGGTGATGCCCTCGATCTGGTACTCCACCGGGTCCTCGATCGTGATGATCTTGTCCTCGGGGTTCCAGATCTCGGTCAGGGCCGCATAGAGCGTCGTCGTCTTCCCCGAGCCCGTCGGCCCGGTGACCAGGACCATGCCGTACGGCTGGCCGATGTACTTCCGGAACTTCTTCTGGATCTCGTCGGAGAAGCCGAGGAGGTCGAGCCGGAGATCGGAGATGGCCTCGGTGATCATCTCTTTGTCGAGGATGCGGATGACCGCGTCCTCGCCGTAGATGCAGGGCATGATCGAGACCCGGAAGTCGATGGTCTTGTCCTTGATCTTGAGCCGGAACCGGCCGTCCTGCGGCACCCGGCGCTCGGAGATGTCCAGGTCGGACATGACCTTGATCCGGGAGATGATCGGCGACTGGAACTTCTTGTCGATGGGCTCCATGGCTTCGCCGAGGACGCCGTCGATGCGGTACTTGATCTTGACGGACTCGTCCTTGGACTCGATGTGGATGTCGCTCGCCCGCTTCTGGACGGCCGTGAAGATGATCGTGTTGACGAGCTTGATGATCGAGCCGTCTTGGTCAGCGAGCTTTTCGATGGAGATGACGTCTTCCTCCTCGCCGCTCTCTTTCTCGACGACCTGACAGATGAATCCCTCGGTCGCGTCCTTGAGGACCTGGAGGGCCGTCTCGCTCTTGCGGAGGGCTTCCTGGATGGCCCGTCGGGACGCGGCGAAGACCCGGGCCTTCTTCCCGAGGAAGGATTCGATGGCGTCGATCGTGGCGATATCGGAGGGGTCGGCGACGGCGACCTTGACCGAGGCGCCGTCGTCCTCGATCGGGACGAAGTTCAGCCGGTACAGGAAGTCCACCGGGAAGGACCGGATGAGCTCCCGGTCGAGGGAGAGGGTCTCGAGCTCGATGAACGGGACCCGGTAGCGCTCGGCGAGCTTCCGGACCTCTTTCTCTTCCGCCCGGACCAGCTTGTCGTGCTCCTCCCTTTTCATCGGGCCACCCGGATGATGTTGAAGATGGGGAGATAGACCGCAAGGAGCATGCCGGCTACGACGAGCCCCATGACGATGATGACCAGCGGCTCGATCAAGGAGACGAGCGTATCGATCTTGGCGCGGACCCGCTCGTCGTAGAAATCCGCGATATCGGCCAGCATCCCCTGGAGATTGGCCGATGTTTCGCCGATGCGGACCATGTCCAGGGCCAGGCCCGGCAAGACGGCGGTCGCCGCAAGCGAGTCGGTCAGGCTCTGGCCGTTCTTGATGGAGTCGGGGAGGGTCTTCATGTCCCGGGCCAGGGCCCGGTTGGGGACAGCCTGGGAGGCGATCCCGACGGCCGTGAGGAGCGAGATCCCGGCCTCGAGGAGAAGCCCCAGGGTCCGGCTGAACAGCGAAGCGGCCGATTCCCGCCAGAGCGTCCTGCCATACGGAAGCTTGAGCTTGAATCTGTCGAAGGCGACGCGCCCCTCCTCCTTTCTCACCCAGCGCAGGAAGACCAGGGCGCCGAGGCCCGCGGCGAGGAGGATGAGGACGGCGTTCCGGCGGGCGGCCATGGCAAAGGCGATGAGGGCCGTCGTCAGCGCCGGCATATCGCTCTGGAAATCCTTGTAGAACTCGGCGAACCGGGGAAGGATGAAATTGATCAGGATGGAGAGGAGGATGAAGGAAAACACGATGAGCAGGGTCGGATAGACCAGGGCCGAGCGGATCTTCGCCTTCGTCCGGGCGATGGTCCCCGCATATTGGACGTAGCGGCCGATCGTCCCGGCAAGGTTCCCGCTCTTCTCCCCGGCCATGAGGGATGCCGTGTAGACCTTCGAGAACCGGTCCTCGAACGGGAGGAACGCCTCCGAGAGGGATTTCCCCGAACGGACGTCCTTTTCGACCTTGAGGAGGATCTCCTTGAGGCGGATGTCGGGGACCCGGGCGGCCAGGGTCTCGATGCTCCTGAGGATGGGGTAACCCGCTTTGATGAGCGCCATCAGCTCCTGGTTGAAGAGGATGAAGTCCTTGGCCTTGATCTTCCGGCCGAAGGCCCGCGTCCCGAGCCTCAGTTTCTTCCAGTCGCGGCCGACCGAGAGGACGCAGAGGCCGTCGGACTCGAAGAGCTTGCGGCATTCCTCGGTCGACGCGGCCAGCACCGAACGGGAAAGGAGGCGCCCGTCCTCCGCGGCCAGGCGACAGGTATAATAGGGCATCTCCAGAAATGTTAGGGCATCGGCCCGGCTTTGTCAAACGGTTGACATTGCCCGCCGATTGCCTTATTTTGGGGGCATGAGGAAAAGATCCCTCAAGGCGCTCCCGCTGGCCCTCGTCCTCCTGGCCGGGGCGCCCGGGTCGGCACCGCAGGACTTCCCGGAGCAGAAGCCCAAGTTTGACTACATGAGCACCTTCCTCAGGGGGAGGAGGCCGCTGGGGCTGAAGGAGGACCTGATCATGAAAAGGCTGCTCAAACAGCCCCGGGCCAGCTGGGCGATCCGGGCCGGGTCGCGGCACATTCTGGATTAGGCGTCTTTTTTTTGCGATGCGGATTCAATTTTTTGGATGAAGACGAAATTTTCGTTGGCCATCGTGCCCGTCTTGGCGCTCGTCGCGCTGAGCGCCGTCAACATCTATAGGAACCTGACCTGGTCGGAGCCGACCGACGGCGTGACCTGGGGCGAGCGGCCCAACGGGCTCACGGCCCTCAAGGTCGCGGTCAACAGCCCGGCCTACCTGGCCAGCATCAAGAAAGGCGACATCCTTTACGCCATCAACAACATCCCCATAAAGACGAAGATCGACCTCGTCAAGACCCTCTGGATCGCCCGAGACGTCGACCAGAAGGTCAGCTACCAGATCGGCCGGGAAGGCGAGCTCATCACGCCCTCATTCTTCCTCCAGAAGAAAGGCGTGAACCTGATCTATTTCTACCTGGCCCTGGTCGGCCTGACGACGCTCGTCATCGGCCTCATCGTCTATTTCAATTCCCGCCGACGGCTGTCGGCGCCCTACCTTTATTTCTACTTCCTGTCGACGGCGTTCTACTGCTTCTACACGTTTTCCCCGACCGGCAGCTTCGATCTCCTGGACAGCGTCTTCTACTGGATCGACCGGGTCGCGTTCCTGGCCTTCCCGCCCTTGCTCCTTCATTTCTTCATGATCTTCCCCCAGCGGAAGCGGTTCCTCAAGAAACGGCCGCGGTTCCTCGCCGTCGTCTATTTCCCGGCGACCGCCCTCCTCGCGCTCCGGGTCCTTTTCCACACGGTCCTGGCCCCCGCCTGGAACGACGCCGAGGCCCTGCGCTTCCAGGCCCGCCTTGAAAGATGGGACCTCCTCCATTTCGCGGTCTTCACGCTCATCGCCCTGGCCACCGTCGTTGACAGCTCGAGGCACCCGGCGAGCATCTTCCTCAAGAAACAGCTCAAATTCATCGTCTCGGGGCTCGCGCTCGGGACCGTCCCCTTCACCCTGTTTTACGTCGTGCCGTTCATGGCCGGCCGGGCGCCCTCGACCCCCGCGGAGCTGACCGTCCTCCTCCAGGCCCTCATCCCCCTGACCTTCGCCTATTCCATTTCCCGCTACAAGCTGATGGATTTCGAGATCCTCCTCAAGAAGGCCGTCACGCTCATCGTCTCGTTCTTCGTCATTTCCCTCGTTTATTACGGGGTCAGCTCCCAGACCCGGATCTTCTCCGAGAACCGGCTCAACGCCATCATCCTCGGCGTCCTGGCCATCACCCTGGGCGCCACCCTGTTCGGCCCGCTGAAGAAGCTCGTTCAAACGCTCCTTGACAGGGCCATCTACCGAAGGAGCTATGAGTACCGGAAGACACTCCTGCTGATCAGCCGGGAGATCAGCCGGGAAAGGAACCTGCAGAACCTCTCGACCTCCCTGCTGGACTCGATCGCCAACGCCCTCTCCCTACGGGCCATCGCGCTGTACCTGGCCGATGAGGCCGCGCCGTTGTCGTTCCAGCTCCTCCGGAGCCGGGGCGGGTCCGATGCCGCCCCACGGGCTCTCGTCTTCGACGAAGCCCTCCTCGAGCAGATGCGGCGGAGCGACTACCTGTCCTATTATGCCGCCCCGGACCGGAAGGGGGTCCAGAAGAGGGTCGAGCGCTTCGTCCCCTTCGGGTTCTACCACGTCCTGCCCCTGAAGGTGGAGGAGAAGATCATCGGCTGCCTGGCCATGGGAAGGAAGCAGGACGGCACCTATCTCACGAGCGAGGATTGGGAGCTCCTGACGACGGTCTCCCCGTCGGTCGCCCTGGCCCTCGAGAACGCCTACCTCTACAGCCGGGAGAGCGTCCGGGCCCTGGAGATGCAGAGGCTCAAGGACTACAGCGAGAACATCATCGAAAGCCTGACGGTGGGCGTCGCCGTCATCGACCAGGCGGGGGCCGTCATCGGCTGGAACCGGGTCCTCGAAGGCCAGTTCGGCCTGAAGAAGGGAGCCGTCCTCGGCGGGAAGCTCGTGGAGGTCCTCGGCCCGAGGAACTTCGCAGCCATCTTCCCCTCCGACACCCAGGCGGACTTCCGCCTGCTGTCGGAGATCGGGCTGGACCTGCCCGGCGGGGAGAAGAGGATCTTCGATATCGCCAGGACCCCCCTCCTCGACAACGGCATGAACCCCTACGGGACCGTCATCGTCTTCGAGGACATCACGGAGAAGATCGGCCTCCAGCAGCAGCTCCTGACGTCGGAGAAGCTGGCCTCGATCGGGCTCCTCTCGGCGGGCGTGGCCCACGAGATCAACACGCCGCTGACGGGGATCTCGAGCTACGTCCAGATGCTCCAGAAGAAGCTCACGGACAGCCAAAACGCCCAGCTCCTGGGAAAGATCGAGGCCCAGACCGACCGGGTCGGCCGGATCATCAAGAACCTGCTCAACTTCGCCCGGAACCCGGCCGACGCCTCGTTCCAGCGGGTCGACCTCAAGGAGAGCTGGAGGAGATCATCTCGCTCATCGACTACAAGCTCAAGACCATGAACATCGAGCTCGAGCTCGACCTGGCCGCCGTACCGCCGGTCTAAGCCCAGGGGGAGAGGCTCCAGCAGGTCTTCATCAACCTCATCCTCAACGCCATGGACGCCATGCCCGACGGCGGAAAACTGCGGATCGAGCTGGCCCGGGCGGACCGGGAAGCCGTGGTGAGCGTCACGGACACGGGGACCGGGATCAGGCCCGAGCACCTGCCCCGCGTCTTCGACCCCTTCTTCACGACCAAGGGCGTCGGCAAGGGGACGGGCCTCGGCCTGTCCATCAGCTACGCCATCATCAAGGAACACGAGGGCCGGATCCAGGTCGGGAGCGAGACCGGGAAGGGTTCGACCTTCATCGTTTCTCCTGCCGCGCCTTCGAAAGGAAATGACCATGGTCTCAAGAGGCGTCATCCACATCATCGACGACGAGCCGGTCATCCAGGACGTCCTGGGCCAGCTCCTGACCTCGGAAGGCTACGAGATCGAGCCCTCGACCTCGGGCGAAGAGGCCCTCGCCAAGCAGGCCGACCGGACCTTCGACGTCATCGCTCCTCGACCTGCTCATGCCCGGCATGGACGGCATCGAGGTCCTCGACCGGCTGAAGAGGATCGATCCCGATGCCATGGTCATCATCATCACCGCCTACGCCTCGGTCGAATCGGCCATCGCGGCCATGAAGAAGGGGGCCTTCGACTACATCCAGAAGCCCTTCAAGCACGACGACCTCCTCATGACCGTCGGCCGGGCCCTCGAGCACAGGCGGCTCCGGAGCGAGAACATCCGGCTCAAGGACGAGCTCCGTCGGAGGTTCGGCTTCGAGAAGATCATCGGGAAGAGCAAGCCGATGCAGGGCGTCTTCGAGCTCATCAAGCGCCGCCGCGCCCACCCGCAGCACGATCCTCGCTCCAGGGGGAGAGCGGCACCGGGAAGGAGCTCGTCGCCCGGGCCGTCCACGAGCACAGCGAACGGGCGGAATTCCCCTTCGTCACCGTCAACAGCGGGTCCCTCCCGCCCGACCTCCTCGAGAGCCACCTCTTCGGCCACGTCAAGGGCGCCTTCACCGGGGCGGTGACGCTCAAGACCGGGCTGTTCGAGGCCGCGGACAAGGGAACGCATCTTCTTCGACGAGATCTCCTCGCTCAACCTCGAGACCCAGGCCAAGCTCCTCCGGGTCCTCCAGGAAAAGGAGTTCATGAGGCTCGGCGGGACGAAGACCATCAAGGTCGACGCCCGGATCATCGCCGCCACGAACACGGACATCGAAGAGCTCATCCGGCAGAAAGCCTTCCGCAAGGACCTCTTCTACCGGCTGAACGTCATCAAGATCGAGCTCCCGCCCCTGCGCGACCGGAAGGAGGATATCCCCCTCCTGGCCAGGCATTTCATCGATGTCTACGCCGCGAGAACGGAAAGGACATCGAGGGGATGAGCGAGGACGTCTTCGAGATCCTCGACAGCCACTCTTGGCCGGGCAACGTCCGCGAGCTCGAGAATCTCATCGAGCGGGCGGTCGTCCTCTCGAAATCCCCGGTCATCACGCGGGACAATCTGCCGCCCTTCTTCCTCAGGGACGGAGGCCGCGGCCGACGAGGTCCGGGAATCCGCCGGAGGGGACGCTCGACTTCAAGGAAAGGACCCGCTATTACCAGAAGAGGATCATCCTGACGGCGCTCCGAAGGACCAAGGGCGTGCAGAAGAAGGCGGCCCAATGCTCGGGATCAAGCCCACGACGCTCAACGAGATGATCAAGCGGCTCGGGATCGACATCGACGTCAGACGATCGCCTTGAAGGTTTGGGAGTCGTGCAGGGCCGAATCGAACTTGCCGGGGACGGCCTTGTCGGGATTGACGCGGACCCGGGAGGGCTTGCCGGTGAGCTTCAATGCGGAACTCCGGCGTTCGGGGCGTCCACGATGATCTTCTCCCGTGAAGACGTGTCCCCGGCTCTGCCATTCGATCCATAGGGGGAAGACGAAAGACGCCTTCGACCTGCGCGGACGTTGACCCGGAGGGCTTCCCGGGCCCGTCCGGTTCCACGGTCCAGGAGATCCGGACCTCGGGCAGTTCGTAGGAATAGAACCAGCCCTGGAAAAAGCGTTCCAGGTCCCGGCCCGAGGCCTTCTCCAGCGCTTCCCGGAACTGGCCGGTCCGGACGGGGCCGAACTTGTGGGACTCGAACAGGTCCTTCAGGCCCCGGAAGAAGGCCTCGTCCCCGAGCATCTCGCGGAGCATGTTCAGGGCCAGGGCCGCCTTGTCGTAGACGATCGACTGGTAGGCGCCGAAGTCAAAGAAGCTCAGGCGCGAGCCCAGCGATGATCGGGCCCCTTGTCGGACTTCTTCTCCGTCCAATGGGAGAACTTCTTCAGGATGGAGGCGAAGACCTCCTCGCCGTAGCGCCGGCGCAGGTAGAGGGCCGCGGCGAACTGGGCCATGCCCTCGCTGATCCATTGGTCCCGGTAGGTCCCCGGAGTGACGCCCTGCCCCCACCATTGATGGGCGATCTCGTGGGCCAGGAAATATTCCTTCCACCGCGAGAGGTCGACGGGGCTGTCCCTGGAAACCACGGAGTGCCGTCCGGCGAGCCAGGGGAGCTCGTTGAGGACGACGAAAGCGAGCCGGGCTGTGGCCGCCGGCATCGGGCCAGAGCCTCTGGACGACGCTCAGCCTCTCGTAGGGATACGGCCCGAACCAGTCGATGAAGCTCCGGAGGATGTCCCCGGCCTCGTCGAAATGGCCCCGCCTCTGGGGTACGATGTCCGTCGAGCTCCAAGCACCGGAGCGGGACGGGGTCGGTCCCCTCCTGGAGCTTGTTGAACCTGCCGACGATGAAGGACAGGCTATTTCACCGGCCGGCCCGTCCGGAACGTGTAGGTAACGTTCCCGAGGTTCCGAATCCCGGCTACTTCCCCGGTGTCCTTCAGCCGCCCCGTCGCGACGAGGTCACCGTTCGAAACGCACTTGTACTCGGGCGGGACGATGACCCTGAGCTCCGATGTGAAGTAATCGTCGGTCGGCGGGCCCCGGGTACCAGAACGAGGAGTGGGTGTAGAACGAGGTCTTGTAGCTGGGCTGGAAAATGAAGCGGTTCTCCCCGGCCGTCGACTGGGCGACGACGTCGGTCGTCGGAGGCGCGGGAAGGAGCTTGCCCCGGTAGAGGATCTCGACCTGGGCGGGCGTGTCGTAGGCCGGGGGTTCCGCGAAGTAGACGGAAAGGAACTTCCGCCCCTTGTCCACCGTGTAGAACAGTTCCCTCTTCTTTTCGTCGAGGACGCGCAGGATCTCGAGATCAGGGTGGAAGCGGAACTTTATCCCTTCGACGCCCTCGAACCGGGGCACGACCCGGATCACGGCTTTGGCCGAAAGATAGGACTGGGCCGGGTCGAAAACCACGTCGATCCGGTAGTGCTGGACGTCGACCCGTTCGCCCATGCTGATGAACAGCCGGCGGGCCTTCGGCTCCTGCTCGTTCCGGGGGGAATAGAGGCTGACGATCCGATCCCTGCCCCTGTCGAAGAAGTTCACTTCCTCCTCGGAGAACGGGTAGTAGATGTAGGTCAGCGCGCCCGCCCGGGCGGCATCGAACTCCAGGACGGCTTCGTCCCCCTGCGGGAGAAAGGACAGGACCTCGCCCGAGAGCGAGTTCTGGATGGTGAAGGAGCGGGGATAGGCCTTGAGGAAGATCGCCTCCGCCTTGTCCGTTTCGGCCTTGGTGACGGGGAGACGGGGCCGCGACCCGTCCCGGCGGATATCGACGTGGCTCTTGAAGAACGCGTCGGAGCATCGGACATAGGCGTAATCGATCCGGTCCTCGATGACCGTCTCCTTGTAGATGAGGCTGAGCTGGTGCCGCTCGACGGGATCGGAGGGGGCGAAACGGACATGGCCCCGCCCGACGACGACAAAGGCCGTCTCGAGGCCCGGGACGTTATCGTGGAAGATCACTGCGTCGCTGAAGGAAAGGCGGATATCGGCATGGTCGATCTCGACGCCGGAAACCCGCTCGGCCCCGTCCGGCGGGAGCTCGATCCTGTAGAGCCTGTCGAGGCTCCCGGTGACGTCCTTCCGGTCGATCTGCCAACGGCCCCCGGAGTTCGCGAGCCTCAACTGCCAGGTTTCGATGATCGCCGAATAGGAATTCCGGAAGAGGACCTGGATGAAGGCCCTCGCCTCGCCCGGCGCGTCCGTCTGCAGGCCCGCCTGACGGGACATGACGGATTCCATCCCGCGGTCCCCGAAACGGGAGGCGAGGGATTCCCGTTCCTGTTCCCTGATGGCCGGCGCGAATGCGTCGAGATAGCGCGGGAGGTCCTTCGATTCGAGGGCCTCGCGAACCCGGCCGATGAACTCGTCGGCGGTCGGCTCCTGGCCCCGGGCCGGAAAAGGCAGGGCCGAGAGGACCGCCGCAAGAGCATAAGTCCATCTTCGCCGCATCATCGGGCTCGCCGCCGAGATGATTTGCAGTTTTCGTGCCAGGAAGAACGACCGGAACCTGCCGACATGCGCGCCCCAAGGCGTTTACGAAACGTAAAAATTGTTTACGCTTTCGGGGTCATTTCCTGACCGTTCTGCCCAGGGCTTCCTCGACATCCTGGACCTTCCCGGAGATGCGGCCCACCGCCCCTTCCCTGTCGTCGATGGAGACTCGGGTCAGGACGCGCGGGAAATCCCGGCGCATCCTGAGATGGCATTCCTTGATCAGCCCGAGCACGGCGTCCCACTCCCCCTCGACGAGGGTCCCCATGGCCGTCAGCTGGTAGGGCAGGCCGCTGCGGTCGATGATGTCGACGACCGCGGCGACCGGGCCGGCCAGCTCTTCGCCCCCACCGACGGGAACGACGCTGAATTCGGCGATCATGCTTTGGGCTCCTCCTTCTTCATGCCTTCCTTCTTGTTATGCTCTTCCCAGGTCACGAAGCTGTGATAGAAGATGGAGTCTCCCTCGTCGATCCCGCGCGTGATCTCGGTGATGTGGGACGTCGAGGCGCCAAAGGCCGCGACGGCGAAGATGACGGCCTTTTCCGGGTCGATGTTGTTCCCGCAGGTGTAGATGTCGAGGGCCCCGTAACCGACCTCGGGCCAGGTGTGGGTGGAGATGTGCGATTCGGAGATGACGACGACGCCGCTGACGCCGTTGGGGGGAAAGCGGTTGAAGGAGATGGACCAGACGTGGGCCCCGGCGATCTCGGCGGCCTTGACCAGGATCTGCTGGACCTTCTCGACACTGCCGATCACGTTGGGGTCGCAGCCGGAGGCTTCGACGATATAGTGATGACCGATCGACGAATGGATCATCTTGGTCATGTTTTCCTCCAGGAACGGGATTGGAAACGATTATGGCACAACCGGCGGTCCTGTCAATCCCTCGATTCCCCGGCCTGATTCCCGGGGCTTGTTCAAGGTTGACCCCTGAGCCTCGCTTTTCGTCCCCGCCTTTCATGGCGGGGTAGCGTCGGCGAACGGATCAAGGAACATATCCCGCGGGCGGTCAGACGGGCAGGCGCTTCTCTTCCTTGACGATGTTGAGGACGAGGTGGGTGACCGTCCGGTCCACGTGGGGGAGCGAAGTGACCTTCTTGATGAACCCGTTGAGGTCCTCGCGGTCGGCGAAATAGCCGATGAGGAAAGAGTCCCATTCGCCCGTGACGTCGTAGACGGCCGTGATGTGCGGGTCTTCGGCGATCTTCCGCTGGGTTTCGAGGAGCTTCCCCTGCGAAATCCGGACGGCGATGATCGCCGCCAGATTGAGCCCGAAATAGCCCGGATCGACGACCGGGACATAACCCTTGACGGCCCCGGCGGCCTCCAGCCTCTTGACGGCGTTGATGACCGCCGTGGCCGAGATCCCGACGTCCTCGGCGATCTCCCGGAAGCTCTTTCGGGCGTTCCGGTTCATCGCGCGGACGATCTTCCTGTCGAGTTCGTCGATCATGGTCCGGCTCCTTTCGGCGGGCATTTCTCTGTTTGATATTATAAATGTTTATAATTCAATTGCAACTATTTATTTAATTATTATTGACAATTGCGTTTATTGCCTATAATATTTAGCGATATTGAACATATCTCGAACGGAGGATGAGAATGCCCGAAACGGAAAAGGCCGGAGTCAAAGCCTTCGGATGCACGTCTGAAAAGGAGGTCCTGGACATTGTCCTGGCCCCGGAGAACGGGATCGAGTTCATTCGGGTCATGTTCCCGGACATCCTGGGCCGCCAGATGGATTTCTCGTTCCCGAGCACGGAGCTCCGGAGGGCCTTCAAGGAGGGCAAGGGGTTCGACGGGTCGTCGGTCGAGGGGTTCGTCCGCATCGAGGAGAGCGACCTTGTCATCAAGCCCGATCCGAAGACGTTCCGTCTCCTCCCGTGGGACTACAAGGGCTTCGAGGGTCAGGTCCGGTGGCGGGAAGCGGTCCTCTTCGGGGACATCCTGACCCCCGAGGGGGCGGCTTACGAGGGCGACTCGAGGGCCCGGCTGAAGAGGGCCCTCGCCAAGTGCCGGGACGAGCACGGCTTCGACGATTTCAAGTGCGGGCCGGAGCTCGAATTCTTCATCTTCCCGGACGACCGGACCGCCGTCCCGACCGACGAGGGCGGGTACTTCTTCTCCGGCCGCCACGGGGAGGTCCGCAAGGAGATCCAGCTCCTATTGAAGAGGATGGGCATCGAGTCCGAGTACGACCACCACGAGGCCGCCAACGGCCAGCACGAGGTCGACCTGAAGTACGCGAGTGCCCTGGAGATGGCTGACGAAGCCATGCTCTTCCGCTACATGGTCAAGAAGGTGGCCCGGATGCACGGCCTCTATGCGACGTTCATGCCCAAGCCGATCAACGGCCAGAACGGGAACGGCATGCACGTCCACCAGTCGCTCTGGAAGGGCGGGAAGAACGTCTTCTTCGACGCGAAGAGCCCGATCCACCTGTCCGAGACCGCCGTCCGCTATGTCGCCGGCCTCCTCGCCCATGCCCGGGAAACCTCGGCCGTCTTCAGCCAATGGATGAATTCCTACAAGCGGCTCATCGAGGGCTACGAGGCCCCCGTCTACGTCGCCTGGGGGCAGAAGAACCGCTCGGCCTACATCCGCATCCCCGAGTACCAGCCCGGCAAGGAGCACGCCACGCGCGTCGAGCTCCGGTGCCCGGACCCCGGGTGCAACATCTATCTCGCGCTGGCCGTCATGCTCACGGCGGGGATGACGGGGATCGGCGGGAACTATGCCCTGCCGGACGCCGTCGAGGAGAACATCTATGAGATGAGCAACTCCCAGCAGAAAAAACGCGAGATCCGGACCCTTCCCCGGAACCTCCAAGAGGCCGTCCGGATCATGGAGAAGAGCGACCTCATGAAGGGCGCCCTCGGCGGCCACATCTTCGAGAGGTTCCTCGCCAACAAGCGCCGCGAGATCGAGGAGTACGACAACCACGTCTCCGGCGATTTCGACAAGCGGGTCAGCGACTACGAGATCAGAAAATACTTGCCCATCCTCTGACGCGGCACTATAATGGCGGCGGCGACGAGGGGCCGGACTCCCCTCTCATCGCCGCCCCATGGCCAGCCTGAATGAGATCGCGTCCCTCCTCGGGGGAGAGTGCCTGACGCCGGGATTGGGCCTCGAGACCGAGTGCCCGAGGATCTTCGCATCCGACCTCATGAGCGACGTCCTCGCCTACATGGAGCCCGAGTCCGTGCTCCTGACGGGCCTGGCGAATTCCCACGCGGTCCGGACCGCCTGCCTTCTCGACGCCGCGGCCCTCGTCATCGTTCACGGGAAGAGGCCCGAGGCAAAGGTTGTGGACGAGGCCCGGGCGAACAACCTGCCCGTCATCACGACGGGGCTCTCCATGTTCGAGGCGTGCTCGAGGCTCTCCTCCTGTTTCGCGGAAGGGAAGCGATGACCGGGAGGGCCGCGTTCCGTCAGGGATTCACGGTCCGGGGCGGGGATTTCGCCCGGGCCGGGCAGGCGTCCTGCGAGATCAAGGAGCTCCTGAAGGAGATCGGCCTCGACCCCAGGACCGTGCGCCGCACCGCCGTCGCCTCCTACGAGGCCGAAATGAACGTCATCATGTACGCCCGGCGGGGCCGCCTGGACCTGTCGGTCACTCCCCGCCGGGTCCGGATCGTCGTCGAAGACCGCGGCCCCGGGATCCCGGACATCCCGCTGGCCATGACCGAAGGCTACTCGACCGCCACGCCGGAGATGCAGGAGCTCGGATTCGGCGCCGGCATGGGGCTCCCGAACATCAAGAAGAACACCGACCGCCTGCGGATCACCTCCGAGGTCGGGCACGGGACGCGGCTCGAGATGACGATCCTCGCGAACGGGAGGGAGTCATGACCGAGACGACCCGTCACGCCCTGAACATCGACGCCGCGAAATGCATCGGTTGCGTCCACTGCCTGACCGCCTGCCCGACCCGGGCCATCCGCGTCACCGACGGAAAGGCCCGCATCATCGACGACCTGTGCATCGACTGCGGGGAGTGCTTCCGCTTTTGCCCGTGGGACGCCATCGTGGCCCGGACGACCTCGTTCGCGGACCTGAGGACGTTCCGTTACAAGGTCGCCATCCCGGCGACGGTCCTCTACGGCCAATTCGACAACGCGACCCTTCCCAACGCGATCCTCTTCGCCTTGAGCCGGATCGGTTTCGACTACGTCTACGAGCTCAGCACGATCTGCGAGCTCAACAACGCCGCCATCGCCAGGTACATCGACGATCATCCCGCGCCCCGGCCGCTCATCGCCTCGACCTGTCCCGTCGTCGTCCGCCTGATCCAGCGTCGCTATCCTTCGCTCTGCGACCTGATCGTGCCCATCGAGCCGCCCCGGGAGATCGCGGCCAAGATCCTGAGGGCGAACCTCCCCCGCCTGCTGAAGATCCCCGCCGCCGACATCGGGATCATCCACATCACCCCCTGCCCGGCCAAGATGGTCTCCATCAACCACCCCGCGACGATGGGGCGGTCCTGGCTGGACGGCGCCGTCTCCATCCGGGACATTCATGGGCCGGTCCTCCGGGCGATGCGCAAGAGCCGGAAGGACACGGTCATCAGTCAGCTCTTCCCGGAAACCATCTTCTCGGGGATCGGGATGGGCACGGCGCTTTCGGGGGGGGAGACCCGGGGACTCAGGAACCACAGGACCGTCGCCGTGTCCGGGGTCCGGGACACGATCCGCGTTCTGGACCAGGTCGAGATGGGGCTCCTCAAGGACGTGGACCTGCTGGAATGCATGGTCTGCCCGGACGGCTGCGTCGGCGGCCCGCTGGCCGTCGTGGACCGGTTCATCGCGAAGAGCCGGATCCTGCGGCTGGTCGACAAGCTGGGGGAACGAACGGTGGTCGACGCCTCCGACATCAGCATGCTCTATCACAAGGATTTCCTGTCGTTCCGACACTCTGTCCGGCCGGTCGAAGCGCCGCCGCTCGACGCCGACCCGGCCCTGGCCATCCAGAAGGCCCGGCGACGGACCCGGATCTTCAAGAAGCTCCCGCTCAAGGATTGCGGGGCCTGCGGCGCCCCGGACTGCCGGAGCCTGGCCGATGATGTCGTCCGCGGCCAAGCGGCCCTCGCCGACTGCCCGTTCATGAGGGAGGGGAAGCGATGAACCTGGCGGAACTTGTCGAGCGTCTGGACCTCAGGATCTACTCGGGTCGGGACGAGCTGGCCCGGGCCGTCAGCGGCGGCTGCGCGGGCGACTTGTTAAGCGACGTCATCGCCCATGGGCGGAAGGACCACGTCTGGGTCACCATCCAGGTCCACCCCAACATCGTCGCCGTCGCCGTCCTCAAGGAGCTGGGGGCGATCCTCCTCGCCAACGGCCGCGAGCCTGCCGCCGAGACCGTCGACCGGGCGCGGAAGGAGCGGGTGCCGATCCTCGGAACGACACTCACCGCGTTCGAGATCGTCGGGAAGCTCCACGGGCTCGGGGTCCGGGGCGACTGATTTCATGGCCCTCAGGCGGTTCCGGGCCGACCTCCACATCCACTCGTGCCTCTCGCCTTGCGCCGGCCTCGATATCTATCCTCGCCGGATCGTCGAGCGCGCCCTCGAGGCCGGGCTGGACGTCGTCGCCGTGACCGACCACAACACCGCGGACAACGCCGCGGCGACGGTCCGCGCCGCGGAAGGGACGCGCCTGACGGTCCTTCCGGGCATGGAGATCGCGTCCGCCGAGGAGGTCCACGTCCTGGGCCTGTTCGAGACCCTGGATGACATCCTTCCCGTCCAGGACGAGGTGTTCCGCGGTCTTCCGGACGTCCCGGCCGGGGCCCCGTTCGTCCGGGACCAGGTTATCGTCGACGCGGAGGACGGCGTCACGGGCTTCAGCCCGCGCTTCCTCCTGGCGGCGACGCGGCTCGACGTCCGCGGCGTCGTCGACCTCATCCACCGCCGCGGCGGGCTGGCGATCGCGGCGCACGTCGACCGCCCGGCGTTCAGCGTCATCTCCCAGCTCGGGTTCGTTCCATCCGGCCTCGAGTTCGACGCCCTGGAGATCTCCCCCCTCATGACGGTCCCCGAGGCCCGCGCAGGGCTCGTGGCCGGGACTTATTTCCCCCTGGTTCGTTTTTCCGATGCCCACAGGCCTGAAGACGTCGGCCGGACGTCGACCGTGTTCCGGCTCTCGGCCCCGCGCATCGATGAGATCCGCAAAGCGCTCCGGAGCACCGATGGAAGGAGGGTCTGCGAGCCATGATGGAGGACCTGTCCCTCCACGTCCTCGACATCGCGGAGAACGCGATCGCCGCCGGGGCGACCCGGATCGCCGTGATCGTCGAGGAGGACGAGCCCGGGGACCTCCTGACGATCCGCGTGGACGACGACGGCCCCGGAATGGCTGCGGCGGACCTCCGGCACGCCGTCGACCCCTTCTTCACGACGAAGGGCAAGCGGACGGGCCTCGGCCTCCCGCTCCTGGCCCAAGCGGCCGAACAGTGCGGGGGGAGTCTGACCGTGTCCTCGGCCCGGGGAAAGGGGACGAAGGTTGTCGCGCGCTTCCGTCACCGCCATATCGACCGGCCCCCGCTCACGAACATGGCCGGCACGCTCGAGGTCCTCGTCCTCGGCCATCCGGAGATCGCGTTCCGCTATCGCCACAGCCGCGGAAAGCGGACGTTCCGGTTCTCGAGCCGCCGGGTCCTCCCCGGGCGCGCGGGCCCGACACCGCCGTCGCCGGACCTCATCGCCTCGGTCCGGGAGGAGCTGGAGCGCGGCCTGCGGAGGATCGGAAGGACATGAGCGGCCGCCCCCGCGCGGCGCGGCTTGACAAAGCCGAAATCGTTCTGATATAAACAGCCTTTATCATAATGCTTGGAAAGTTTGCACTATTTACATCTCGGAACGGCCGACGACGGCCTGTTCCGTCTTGCGAACCCGTGGCCCTGACTCCCGCCCGCTTCGCCCCTTCTCGGTCCGCCCCCCGCTCTCGGACGACGTCCCCGAACTCCCCCGCGATATCGAGTGTCCTGTCCCGAAACGCCTTAGACTGGAGGGAATTCCTTGGTTGTCCAGAAAGATAGAATCCAATCCATCATCGACGCGCACCAGGGTGCTAGAAGAAACCTGATCGCGATCCTCCTCGACATCCAGGCAGAATACAACTACCTCCCTCCGGAATCCCTGCGCCAGGTCGCGTGCGCGCTCGGACTGCCCCTCATCGATGTCGTCGGCGTCGCGACCTTCTACCGCGTCTTCAGCCTCACGCCCCGCGGCAGGCACATCTGCCTGGTCTGCTCGGGCACGGCCTGCCACGTCCGGGGCGGCCCGAGGATCCTCGAGGAGTTCAAGCGCCAGCTCGGCGTGGAGACCGGCGGGACGACCCGCGACGCCCAGTTCACCCTGGAGACGGTCGCCTGTCTCGGCTGTTGCGCCATTGGACCCGTCGTCATGATCGACGGGGACTTCCACGGCCACGTCACCATCCACGACGTCCATGCGATCCTGAAGAGATACCGGAAGGCCCGGCGGCCGGCCCCGAAGGCGCGCCGGTCGAAGCCCGCCCGGAGAGCGGCGACCTGATCGAGGAGGCCGGAATGCCGACACGCAAACACCCGAAAACGACCAAGAAGAGCGTTGGAAGGAAGGCGGCCCGGCCGGCCGCGGGCAAGAAGCTCCGCATCCAGGACCTGGCGGCGATCAGGGACAGGACGAGGTCCCTCTTGACCGTCCGGGAGGGAGAGGGCCGGGCGAAGGTCACCGTCCATATGGGTACGTGCGGGATCGCCGCGGGCGCCCGCGGGATCATGGAAGCCCTGTTGGATCAGATGAAGAGGAGCCGGATCTCGGACGTGATCGTCACGACGTCCGGGTGCGCGGGGCTCTGCAACCGCGAGCCGATGGCCACGGTCGAACGGAAGGACCAGCCGCCCGTCAAATACATCGACCTCACGCCGGAGAAGATGCGCCGGATCTTCGTCGAGCACGTCGTGGGCGGCCGGATGGTGACCGAATTCGCCCTGGCCGTCGGAAGCGAAACCATGTACTGAGGGGGACCATTGAAACTCTATCGCACTCACCTGTTGGTTTGCGCGGGCACCGGCTGCGTCTCCTGCGGGTCCTTCAAGGTCAAGGATGCCCTCGAACGGGAGATCCTGAAGAAGGGCCTCGAGGACGAGGTCCTCGTGGTCACGACGGGATGCAACGGATTCTGCGAGCGGGGTCCGATCCTCATGGTTCACCCCGACGGGATCTTCTACCAGAAACTCACGCCCGGTGACGTTCCCGTCGTCGTCTCGGAGCACCTGCTGAAGGGGCGCCCGGTCAAGAGGCTGATGTACGTCCCGCCGGCGGAGAAGGAGCCGGTCCCGAAGATGAAGGACATCGAGTTCTTCAAGCACCAGCGGCTCATCGTCCTCCGCAACCGGGGCCGGCTCGATCCCGAGAAGATCGATGAATACATCGCCTTCGACGGCTACGAGGGGCTGGCCAAAGCCCTGACGGAGATGACGCCCGAGCGGATCGTCGCGGAGATCGCCGATTCCGGGCTCCGGGGACGCGGCGGCGCCGGATTCTTCACCGGGAAGAAGTGGGACGCCTGCCGGCGGGCCAAGGGGACGCCCAAGTATCTGATCTGCAACGGAGACGAGGGCGACCCGGGAGCCTTCATGGACCGGTCCGTCATGGAGGCCGACCCCCACGCCGTCATCGAAGGGATGGTTATCGGGGCCAAGGCCATCGGGGCCGAAAAAGGCTTCGTGTACATCCGCCACGAATACCCGCTGGCGCTCGAGCGCGTCGGCATCGCCATCCGACAGGCGAGGGAATACGGCCTGCTCGGCAAGGACATCCTCGGCTCCGGCTTCGATTTCGACCTCGAGATCGTCCAGGGCGCGGGGGCCTTCGTCTCGGGCGAGGAGACCGCTCTCATCGCGTCCGTCGAGGGCCGGATCGCGGTCCCCCAGCAGAGGCCGCCCTTCCCCGCCCAGAAGGGTCTCTGGGGGAAGCCGACGACCATCAACAACGTCGAGACCTGGGCCACCGTCCCCAACATCATCCGGCGCGGCGCGAAGTGGTTCTCGAGCCTCGGCACGGAGAAGAGCAAGGGGACGAAGATCTTCTCCCTGGTCGGCAAGATCAACAACACGGGCCTGGTCGAGGTCCCCATGGGCATCCGTCTCCGGGACATCGTCTACGGAATCGGGGGCGGGATCCCCGGCGATCGGGCGTTCAAGGCGATCCAGATCGGCGGGCCGTCCGGCGGGTGCATCCCGCAATCGCTCCTGGACATCCCGGTCGACTACGAAAGCCTGGTCCAGGCCGGGGCCATGATGGGCTCGGGCGGCATGATCGTCATGGACGACAAGACGTGCATCGTCGACCTGGCCAAGTACTTCCTCAACTTCCTCCGCGACGAGTCGTGCGGCAAGTGCCTGTCCTGCCGGGAGGGCACCCAGAGGATGTGGGAGATCCTCGCCGACGTCGCCGGCGGGAAGGCCCGGATGGAGGACGTGGCCCTGCTCGAGGAGCTGGCCATGGCCGTCAAGGACTCCTCCCTCTGCGGCCTCGGGCAAACGGCCGCCAACCCTGTTATCTCGACCCTCCGCTACTTCCGCGAGGAGTACGAGGCACACGTCAAGGCCAAGAAGTGCCCGGCCATGGTCTGCAAGGAGATCGTCTCCTCCCCGTGCATGTACACCTGCCCCATCGACCAGGAGGCTTCGACCTACATCGCGCTCCTCGCTCAACGGAAGTTCGAGGAGGCCTACGCGGTCATCATGAAAGACAATCCCCTGCCCTCCGTCTGCGGCCGGGTCTGTCACCACCCCTGCGAGAAGGTCTGCCGCGCCGGCGAGATGGGCGATCCCATCTCCATCCGCGGCCTCAAGCGGTTCGTCGTGGACTGGGCGAACAGGAACGGCGTCCGGTACGCCCCGGAGCCCGTCAAGCAGGACCGGGAGCGGATCGCGATCGTCGGCGCCGGGCCGGCCGGATTGAGCGCCGCCTATTGCCTGGCCCGGAAAGGCTTCCGGCCCACGGTCTTCGAGGCCCTCCCCGTACCCGGCGGAATGCTGGCCGTGGGGATTCCGGGCCACCGCCTGCCCCAGGAGGTCCTGGACATTGAGATCGGGCGGATCAAGGACGCCGGCGTGGAGATCCGGACAGGCCTTGTCCTGGGCAAGGATTTCACCATCGCCAGCCTTTTCCGCGACGGCTATCGGTCGGTCTTCTGCGCCACCGGGGCCGGGAAATCCCTCTCGATGGGCATCCCGGGCGAGGACGCCCAAGGGGTCCGTCACTCGCTCGAGTACCTCCGGGCGGTGAACCTGGGCTACAAGGAACCCGTCGGAAGACGGGTCTGCGTCGTGGGCGGAGGGAATTCGGCCATCGACGCCGCCCGCGCCGCCCTCCGGGACAAAGGCTGTAAAAAAGTGTCCATCTTCTACCGGCGAACGAAAGCCGAGATGCCGGCCCTGGCCGAGGAGGTCGACGCCGCCATCGACGAGGGCGTCGACGTCCAGTTCCTCGTGGCCCCGGTGAAGGTCCTGACCGAGAACGGCCGGGCCAAGGCCATCGAGTGCGTCCGGATGAGGCTCGGCGACAAGGACGCGAGCGGCCGGCGCCGGCCGGAGCCCATAGACGGATCGAACTTCATCCACGAACTGGACACGCTCATCCTGGCCATCAGCGAACGCCCCGACACGTCCTACATCGGCGAGCGGGACATCATCCGGCTCGACCGGGAGAACATCATCATCGACCCGGAAACGTCCATGACCACCCGGGAGGGCGTGTTCGCCGGCGGCGACGCGGTCACCGGCCCGAGCACGGTCGTCGACGCCATCGCCGCCGGAAAGCTGGCGGCCGAGACCATCGAAAAATATCTCTCCGGCCGGCCTCTCGGAAGGGAGCATCGCCTCACCCGACCCTCCCTGTACGTCCTGCCGGAGATGCTCACCGAGGAGGAGATCGCCAAGGCCAAGCGGCCGTCGATGCGGCACCTCCCGGTGTCCCGGCGGGCCAAGAACTTCAAGGAGGTCGAACGGGGCCTCACCGAGGAGATGGCCGTCCGGGAGGCCAGGCGCTGCCTGAGATGCGACCTGGAAACCGAGGACGGCAAGAAAGCCGTAGGAAGGGCCACATGATCCCATTCATTCTGAACGGTCTGGAGGTCAGCGCCGAGGAGGGCTGGACCGTCCTCGAGGCGGCCCGTTTCTACGGGCTCGAGATCCCGACGCTCTGCTGGCACGAGGGCCTGACCCCTTACGGGGGCTGCAGGCTCTGCCTGGTCGAGATCGGGAAGCCGCCGGCGTCGAAGCTCGTCTCGTCCTGCACGTACCGGGTCGAGGAGGGCCTCGTCGTCCGGACGGACACGGCGCGGGTCATCGGGGCGCGGCGGATGATGATCGAGCTCCTCGTCTCGATCGCCCCGAACTCCAAGCAGGTCCAGGACCTCGCCTCGAAGTTCAATGTCACGAGCGTCCGGTTCAAGACGCGGAACGAGGAGTGCATCCTCTGCGGGCTGTGCGTCCGGATGTGCGCCGAGCAGATGGACGGTCGGGCCATCGGGTTCCAGGGCCGGGGGGCCAAGCGGAAGATCTCGACCCCGTTCGACATCCGCTCGGAGGAGTGCCGGCTGTGCGGCGGCTGCATCTACATCTGCCCCGCCTGTCAGCTGCGCTGCCAGGGCCCGAACGCCGAAACGGCCCTCTGCAACGCCTGCCTGACGATGGAGCCGACCTGCCTGGAGAAGTACGACGAGCTCCAGTGCTGGATGTACGACGCCGGCCGCTGCGGGACGTGCGTCACGGTCACGGATAAGGACAACCAGGGAAAAAAGCAATAAGGAGGAGACGAACATGTCTTACACGAAGTTGAATCGAAGCGCGGCGACTCTGACCAAGAACCGGACCGAGGGGTCCGTCAGCCCCTTCAGCGGGATGTGCGTGACGTGCGTCGACGGCTGCATCGGGATGTGCGAGATCGGGAAGTCGGCCTACCGGGGGACCGAGGTCCTCTACCCCCAGCCGTTCGGGATCATCACCGCGGCGTCGGAGAAGGAATACCCGATCGACCTGTCCCACTTCAGTATCATGGGGACGGCCGCCGGAGCCTGGGGCGTCGAGGCCGACAGCGACAAGGCGACCTTCGAGAAGGTCGACCTCGATACCCGCATCGGGCGCGACAAGGGGATCCGGCTGAAGGTCCCGTTCGTCATCTCGGGCATGGGCTCGACGAACGTCGCCAAGCAGAATTGGGAGGGTCTGGCGGGCGGGGCGGCCATCTCCGGCTCCGTCCTGACCATCGGCGAGAACGTCTGCGGCATGGACGAAGGGGCCGAGATCAAGAACGGGCGGATCGTCCGTTCCCCGGAGATGGAGTTCAGGGTCAAGAGCTACACGGATTGGCAGGACAAGGGCTACGGCGCCGTCATCGTCCAGGCCAACGTCGAGGACACGAGACTCGGCGTCCAGGAGTACGCCATCAACAAGCTCGGCATCGAGGTCGTCGAGCTCAAGTGGGGCCAGGGCGCCAAGGACATCGGCGGCGAGGTCAAGATCAAGAACCTCAAGAAGGCCCGGGAACTCAAAAAGCGCGGCTACATCGTCCTCCCCGACCCCGAGGACCCCAACGTCGTCCTGGCCTTCGAGAAGGGGAGCTTCAAGGAGTTCGAGCGGCACTCCCGGCTGGGCATGGTCGAGGAGGATTCGTTCATGGCGCGGGTCGCGGCGCTCCGGAAGGCCGGGGCGAAGTACGTGTTCCTCAAGACCGGCGCCTACCGGCCGGCCGACCTGGCCCGGGCGGTCAAGTTCGCCTCCAAGGCCAAGCTCGACCTGCTGACGGTGGACGGGGCCGGCGGCGGCACGGGCATGAGCCCCTGGCGGATGATGAACGAATGGGGCATCCCGAGCGTCGAGATCTGGGCCCTGACCTGGAAGTATGCCGACCAGCTGGCCAAGGCCGGTGAGTTCGTGCCGGACATCGCCCTCGCCGGCGGCATCACGTTCGAGGACCAGATCTTCAAGGCCCTCGCCCTCGGCGCGCCTTACGTCAAGGCCGTGGGCATGGCCCGCAGCCCCATGGCCGCGGCCATGGTCGGCAAGACGATCGGCAGCCGGATCAAGGACGGCCAGATCCCGGTCTACGTCGAGCGCTTCGGCGGCTCGGCCGAGGAGATTTTCGTGACGGCCCCGGAGCTCAAGCGGCGATACAAGGAGCGCTTCAACGACCTGCCGACCGGAGCCATGGGCGTGTACACCTACTTCAAGAGGCTCGACCAGGGGCTCAGACAGCTCATGGCCGGCGGCCGCAAATTCTCCCTCCAGTACATCACCCGGGACGACATCGCGGCCCTCACGAAGGACGCCGCAGACATCAGCGGCATTCCTTATATAGCCGACGTCGACAAGGACGAGGTCCAGAAGATCCTCAAGGGATAGGCTGCCGCGTCCGGACGGATGGACAGGGCTGCCGCGATATGTTATAAATAGCGGCGGTTCACCATGGATGCTTTGTCGATCGTCATCAGCCTATTCGTCCTGCTCTTCGCCATCACCATCCACGAGGCGTCGCACGCCTGGGCGGCGAATCGGATGGGCGACCCCACGGCCATGGGGATGGGACGGGTTTCGCTCAATCCCATCGCTCACATCGACCCCATCGGGACCGTTCTGCTCCCCCTGCTCCTCGTTCTGGCCGGCGCCCCGGCCTTCGGCTGGGCCAAGCCCGTCATCGTCAACCCCTACAACCTGAAGAATCCCCGTCGGGACAACCTGTGGATCTCGCTGGCCGGGCCGGCCGCCAACATGACGGCCGCCGCCGTCGCCCTGGTCTCGATCCTCCTCCTCAAGCTTCTGAGCCCGGGCCTGACCGGCTTCCTGAGGAGCTTCCTCGTTTACAAGCAGGGATTCGCCCCCGGCTTCTACCCCGTCCAGGGCTTGGCCCTCATCCTCTTCTACGCCGTCCTGGTCAACACCTACCTGGCCGTCTTCAACCTCATCCCCATCCCGCCCCTCGACGGGAGCGGAGTGCTCTCGGGGCTCCTCTCGGACGAGGCCGCCCGGAGGTACGACCGCATCCGCCCCTTCGGGTTCATCATCGTCCTCGTCCTGATCTACTTGGGGTTCCTGGAGATCATCATCCGGCCCCTCCAGCTCTTCATCTACACGCTGATCTTCTTCTAACATGAACACGAAGCCCAGAGAGACCGTCCTCAGCGGCATCCGGCCCACCGGCGCGGCCCACCTCGGCAACTATGTCGGCGCCCTTCGGAACTGGGTCCGGCTCCAGGAGACGCACGACTGCTACTTCTCCATCGTCGACTGGCACGCCCTGAGCTCGGAATATGCGGACCCGAAGGGCATCAGGGGCACCGTCTTCGAGGTCGCCTGCGACCTCCTCAGCCTGGGCCTCGACCCCGAACGATGCGTCCTCTTCGTCCAGTCGGCGGTCAAGGAGCACGCCGAGCTCCACCTCATCCTGTCGATGATCACTCCCCTCCCCTGGCTGGAGCGCGTCCCGACGTTCAAGGAACAGCAGCAGGAGCTCGCCGACCGGGAGCTCAACACCTACGGCTTCCTGGGATACCCGCTCCTCCAGACCGCGGACATCCTCATCTACAAGGCCGCGGCCGTCCCCGTCGGCGAGGACCAGGCCTACCACCTGGAGATCGCCCGGGAGATCGCCCGGCGCTTCAACCGGCTCTACGGGCCGGTCTTCCCCGAGCCGAAGATGCTCCTCACCGAGGTCCCCAAGCTCGCCGGGACGGACGGCCGGAAGATGAGCAAATCCTACGGGAACGCCATCTACCTCAAGGACACCGCCGAGGTCATCCGCGCGAAGATCGCCCCGATGGTGACCGACACGCGACGGAAGCGGCGCACGGATCCCGGGGAGCCGAACGACTGCCCCGTCTTCACTTTGCACAAGGCCTTCGTGGCCTCCGCCGCAAGGGACGCTATGGCCGCAGGCTGCCGGGCGGCGACCGTCGGATGTCTCGAGTGCAAGAAGGTCGTCATCGACAGCCTTGTCGAGTTCCTGACCCCGTATTGGGAGAAGCGGAAGGCCCTGGAGGCCGAGCCCGGCTGGGTCTGGGACATCCTCGAAGCAGGCAACGCCAAGGCCGCACGGACAGCTCGGAAGACCATGGAGGACGTCCGATCCGCCATCGGATTCTAGCCGTGCCGCCCGGACCCGAAATCCCCATGAACGCGCCCGAGACGTCGGAAGGCTACCAGGTCAGGCTCGAGATCTTCGAGGGCCCGCTGCGACCTGCTCCTCTTCCTCATCCGGAAGAAGAAGATCGACATCCACGACATCCCCATCGCCGCGATCACCCGGGACTACGTGGAATACCTCGACCGCAAGGAGCTGATCAACCTCGACCGGGAGGCCGAGTTCCTGTTCGTCGCCGCTCTCCTCATCTACATCAAGTCCCAGATGCTCCTGCCCCGCGAGAAGGACCTGGCCGAGGAGGAGGACCCCCGGCGGGCGCTCGTCAACCGGCTCCTCGAGTTCCAGAAGGTCAAGGCCGCCTGCTCGCTCCTCCGGGAGCGGGAGGACGACCAGCTCAAACAGTGGAAGCGCAACTTCCTCCCGCCCCTGCCGGGCGAGGAGGGCCTGGACTTCGCGGAGGTCTCGCTGTTCGACCTCGCGGAATCCTTCTTCGTCGTCATGAAGAGGCGGGCCGCCCGGGACTTCCAGGTCATCAAGGGCAAGGACGTCTCGCTCGAGGACAAGATGAAAGAGATCCTGGCGACCCTCGAGGCCGAGGGTCCCCTCGATTTCCTGGAATACTTCGAGCGGCAGGATTCGGTCGAAGAGGCCCTCGTGGCGTTCTTCGGCCTCCTCGAGCTCATCAAATCGCGGACCGTCCAGGCCGTCCAGGACGGGATCTTCAAGACCATCCGGGTCCAGCTCCGCAAGGCCCCCCGCAGGACGCACCCCCATGAATGAAACCGCAACCGCCCCCCCCGTGATCGAGAACCTCCGGGGGATCATCGAAGCCTTGATCTTCATCTCCCAGGACCCATTGACGGTCGACCGGATGAAGAGCGTCCTCGAAGGCGCCTCGGCCGAGGACATCCAGGCCGCCGTCGACGGGCTCGTCGCCGGCGCGGAGTCCCGCCCCGGCGGGATCCGGATCATCCAGGTCGGGGGCGGGTACGTGTTCGCCACCCGGCCGGACCACGATCGCTGGGTCCGGCGCCTCCTCCAGATCGAGCGCAAGAACAGGCTCTCGTCGGCCGCCTTGGAGAGCTTGTGCACGATCGCTTACAATCCCGACATCACCCAGGCCGAGATATCCGCCCTGCGCGGCGTGGACTCCACGGGGACGCTGAAGACGCTCCTCGAGAAGAAGCTCATCCGAATCGTGGGCCGGAAGAAGGCCCCGGGCAACCCGCTCGTCTACCGGACCTCGGACAGGTTCCTCCAATATTTCGGCCTCAACAGCCTAGAGGAGCTCCCGTCGGAGGAGGAGATCGCCAGGATCCTCCAGGAAGACAAAACGTCCGAGCCGTAGCCTCTAAGTTCAGATATCACCGACACTTAGGGTTGACAAAGAGGCTCGTGTCGTATAGTATAAAGCACTATTCTTAAATTCACTGAGGTATGGAAATCATCATCGCCGAGAACACGGGACTCTGTTACGGGGTCCAGAGAGCATTGAACATCGTCCGGCGGACGCGCGGCGCGGGGGGCGGTCCCGTCACGACGCTCGGGGACCTCATCCACAACCCCCGGGTGATCGCCGACCTCGAACGCCGGGGCGTGCGTTCGGTCGCTTCGCCGGGGGAAGTCCGCGGGGGGACGGTCGTCATCCGCAGCCACGGGATCCCGCCGGAGGACCGGCGGCGCCTCCTCCGGAAGAACGTCAAGGTCGTGGACGCGACCTGCCCCATCGTCAAGGGGATCCAGGAGCTCGTCGCAGGCCTCTCCCGGTCGGGCCGGGAAGTCGTTCTCGTCGGGAACGCCGGGCACCCGGAGGTCCGGGGCCTCCTCGGCTACGGCCGGGGCCGCGTCGTCCTCGTCGAGGACGAGGCCGGGGCGCGGGCCCTCCCCTGGCGCAAGGCGCGGGCCGTGCTCACCCAGTCCACCCAGGACGAAGACCTGTTCGGGCGCGTCGTGGCGGCTCTCGTCGAACGGACGGGGGAGCTCGCGGTCCACAACACCATCTGCCGCTCGGCCAGGACGCGCCAGCGGGCGACGGCGGAGCTGGCGACCCGGGTGGACGTCATGTTCATAGTGGGGGGGAAGGTGAGCTCCAACACCGCCAAGCTCTTCGGGATCTCTAGGCGGGTCCTCCGCCGGACCTACTTCGTCGAGGACGCGGCCGGGATCCGGCCGGCGATGCTCCGGGGAGCGAAGACCATCGGGATCTCCGGGGGGGCGTCGACCCCGCCCGAGGTCCTCCGGGAAGCCGTGGAGACGATCGAAACAACCATAGAACATAAAAACCAAAGGGAGAAGAGAGTCCAATGACAGACGCAACCAAGCACCCCGAGACCAACGAAAAGATGTCCCAGGAGGACTATGCGGACCTGCTGGACCGCTACCAATTCAGCACGACGGAGATCACCCAGGGCAAGCTCGTCAAGGGCCGGGTCATCAAGAAGACGCCGACCCACGTCCTCGTGGACATCGGCTTCAAGACGGAGGGCGTGATCCCCCTCGAGGACTTCAGGGAACAGGAGATCGAGGACCTCAAGCCCGGCGACGAGGTCGATGCGACGCTCGAGAGGACCGACCCCAAGGACGGGTACATGATCCTCTCCAAGAAGAGGGCGGACGCCCTCCGGGCCCTGGACAATCTGGAAAAGGCCTTCACCCACAACGGCTGGGTCACCGGCATCGTCAAGGAGCGCTCCAAGAGCGGCTTCCTCGTCGACGTGGGCATCGAGGCGTTCCTGCCCGAGTCCCACGCCGACTTCAAGGCCGTCCGGGACCCCGACGCCCTCGTCGGGCAGAGCTACAAGTTCAAGGTCATGAAGTTCGACCGCAAGACCGAGAACGCCGTCGTCTCCCGGAGGCTTTTCCTCCAGGACGAGCGGGAGAAGAAGCGCCGGCGCGTTTTCAGCCATATCGTCCAGGGGCAGAAGGTCAAGGGCCAGGTCAAGTCGCTGACCAGCTTCGGGGCGTTCGTGGACATCGGCGGGGTGGAAGGCCTGCTCCACGTCTCCGACATGAGCTGGGGGAAGGTCGCCCACCCGTCGGAGCTGTTCCACGCGGGCCAGGAGGTCGAGGTCGTCATCCTCGACTTCAGCGAGAAGGACGAACGGATCTCCCTTGGGTACAAGCAGCTCACGCCCGACCCCTGGGTCGACCTCGACCAGAGGTACCTGGCCGGTCAGAAGATCACCGGCCGCGTCGTCAGCCTGACCGACTTCGGCGCCTTCGTCGAGCTTGAGAAGGGCGTCGAGGGGCTCGTCCACATTTCGGACCTGAGCTGGTCCCGCAAGCTCGTCCATCCCAAGAAGGTCCTCTCCCCGGGCCAGGAGGTCGTCGTCACGATCCTCGAGATCAACCCAACTTCGAAGCGGATCTCGCTCGGCCTCAAGCAGGCCATGCCCCACCCCCTCGAGGTCTTCAAGCAGAAGTACGGCGTCGGGACCCGGGTCAAGGGGACCGTGACGAGCATCACGGACTTCGGGGCTTTCCTCGAGGTCGAAAAGGGGATCGAAGGCCTCATCCACATCTCCGACATCAGCTGGGAGAAAATCAAGCATCCCTCGGAGAAGCTCAAGGCCGGCGACGAGGCCGAGGCCATCATCCTGAACATCGACGTCGAGAAGCAGAAGGTCTCCCTCGGCATCAAGCAGCTCGACGGCGACATCTGGGAGGACTTCTTCGGCCGCCAGAAGATGGGCGACATCCTCAAGGTCAAGATCGTCCGGCTCACGGACTTCGGCGCCTTCGTCGAGATCATGCCGGGCATCGAGGGCGTCGTCTTCACTTCCGAGCTCGACGAGAAGAAGATCGAGAAGCCCTCGGATTCCTTCGCCGTCGGCGACGAGAGGAACGCCAAAATCATCAAGATGAATCCCAAGGCCAAGAAGATCTCCCTGAGCTTCAAGCAGGCCCAGTTCGACATGCAGAGGGCCGATTTCCAGAAATACATGGAATCCCAAGATCACGGAATGACGCTGGGAGACCTGATGAAGGACCAGCTCGCCAAGATCCATTCTCCTAAGAGAGTCAGCAAGAAGGAGGAGTGAGATGATCAAAGCAGATCTTATCAACAAGATCTCGCAGGAAATGAGCATTCCCAAGCAGGAGGCCGAGGAGGGGGTGAACCTGTTCTTCGACATGATCAAGGAGGCCATCCTCAAGGGCGAGGAGATCGAGATCCGGGGCTTCGGGAGCTTCCGCTTCCGGAAGCGGACGTCCCGCTCCGGCCGGAACCCCCGGACGGGGGAACCGGTCAAGGTCCCGCCGAAGAAAGTGCTCTACTTCAAGCCGAGCAAGCTCCTCAAGGAGCTCATCAACAAGTGACGCGTTACATCACGACCCCCTGGCGGGAGCGCTACATCCGGAC
Organism: Candidatus Aminicenantota bacterium; assembly: GCA_963813235.1. GTDB lineage: Bacteria > Acidobacteriota > Aminicenantia > Aminicenantales > Saccharicenantaceae > JALHVH01. Next base: position 205,949 of record CAWEYF010000015.1, read on the forward strand.
GGCGGGGCGGGCCAAGGGCTGCGTCCTCTGCGCGAGCCTGAAGCTCGGGTCGGACCGGAAGGCGCTCATCCTTCACCGGGGGGCCGCGTATTTCGTCATCCTCAACAAGTACCCGTATACGCCGGGGCACCTGATGATCGCCCCGTACCGCCACACGGCCGCTTTCGAGCGGGCGACCCCCGCCGAGGCCGCGGAGCTGGCCGGGCTGATGCAGAGGGCCATCCGGGTCCTCCGGGCCCGCTACCGCCCCAACGGCTTCAACGCCGGGATGAACCTCGGCCGGAGCGCCGGGGCCGGCGTGACCGAACACTACCATCTCCACGTCGTCCCCCGTTGGACGGGCGATTCCAACTTCCTGCCCCTGGTCAGCGGGACCAGGACCATGACGGAAGACCTCGACACGACCTACGAACGGTTGCGGCCCCTGTTCGAAAAGGAGAAGTGACACCATGCTCAAAACGATGCGGAAGAACGTCAAGGCCCTCAAACCCACGCTGTGGATCATCATCGCGACCTTCGTCATCGCCATTTTCGCCATCTGGGGAGGCGCCGGGCGGCTCGGCGAGACCGGCAGGGCCGGCGCGCTCGCGACGATCGGCAGCGCGCGCATTTCCTCGGACACCTACTTCCAGACCCTGCGGCAGAGGCTCGAAGCCATGAAGCGGGAATACAACCAGCTCGACCGGGGCCTCATCCAGCAGCTCAATGTCCCCCAACAGGTCCTCCAGCAGATCGTCGAGCAGACGCTCCTCCTCCAGGTCGCTCGCGACATGAGCCTCGGGGCCACCGACGAGGAGGTCCGGGACCGCATCGTCTCCTATCCCGTCTTCCAGAAGGACGGCCGTTTCATCGGTTTCGAGCAATACAAGCAGGTCCTGGACTGGAACCGGATCCCGCTGGCCGAGTTCGAGAACGGCTTGAAAAAGGAGATCGCCGTCACCAAGGTCGTCCAGGTCCTCACGGCCGGGATCGCGGTTGCGGACGAGGAAGTCTGGGCGAATTACCGGAAGCAGAACGAGTCGGCGAAGATCGAGTTCCTCGTCGCCGAGACGGCGAAGATCGAGGTCGCCGATAAGCCGGATGCCGCCGCGGTCCAGGCCTTCTTCGAGAAGGACAAGGCCCGCTACCGGATCCCCGAGACCCGGACGGCCGATTACATCTTCTTTAAGACCGACGACCTCAAGAAAGAGATCAAGACCGACCCGGCCGAGATCGAGGCGTATTACCGGGACAACATCTCTCAGTTCCGGGACCCCGAAAAGATCAGGGTCAGCCGGGTTTGGCTGCCGTTCTCCGCGACCGACAAGGCCGCTGTCCTGGCCGAGGCCGCGGACGTCCGGAAGGGTGCCGAGGCGGGCGCGGATTTCGCCGAGCTGGCCCGGAAGCATTCCAAGGACAACAAGGCCAAGGAGGGCGGGGACTGGGGGGTATCGGATTGGGCCTCGTTGTCGGCCCGGGAGACCGAAGAGATCCGGAAGCTCGAAGCCGGACGCGTATCCGGCATCGTCGAAATAGAGGGGGGCGCGACGGTCCTCAAGGTGACCGAAAAGACCGCCGAGGCCACCCGTCCGCTCGAAGAGGTCCGGGCCATCATCAAGGGAAGCCTCGAGGACCAGAAGGCCCGGGAACTGGCCGCCGAAAAGGCCACGCGCATCGAGAAGTCCGCCCGGAAGCAGAAAAGCCTGGACATCGCGTCCCAGAAGGAGGGGCTCAAGGTCAAAACCTCCGCGCCCCTCAAGCAGGGGGACGCCCTCGAGGACTTCGACCCGTCCGGGTCCGTCAGCCAGGCGCTCTTCACGCTGAAGGACAAAGCGGTCTCGGCCCCTATCTACACCTACACCGGCGTCGCCCTCGCCCAGCTCCGCAAGATCGACCCGGAGAGACCCGCCAAGCTGGAAGAGGTCCGGGACCGGGTCGCCGGCGACATGCTGGACATCAAGAGGCGGGAGAAGGCCCAGGAGAAGCTCAACGGCGTCCGGGCCGAGCTCCGAGAAAACTGGGAGGAGGCCGCCCAGAAGAACGGCCTCCAGCTCAAGAGCGTCGAAGCCCACAAGCGCGAGCAGTACATCAGCCTGGTCGGGGAGAACAGGGAGGTCGACGACCTGGTGTTCAGCTTGCCCCTCCGGGAGGCGAGCCGCCCGGTCGAGGTCGAGGGCGGGTATGCCCTGTTCCGGGTCCTCGAGCGCAAGGAGGTCGTCCGGGCCGATTTCGACAAGGTCCGGGACACCGAGAAAGCCACCCTCCTCGAGACGCAAAAGAATAGATTCCTCCAGTCGTTCCTGGCCAAGACCCGGGACGACAAGAAGGTCAAGGTCAACTACGACCTCTTCCTCAAGGTAAATACGGACGTCCTGAACAGGTTCGCGGGCAAGGAATAGCCCCTTAGGGAGCAAGCCATGCCTATGATCAAGCTCTATCAGGCCGCCGGGCGGGCGGTCAACCAGTCCCTCAGGGTCCGGGCCGGCGAGAGCTTCCTGCTTGTCACCGACAAGCAGAAGCTCGAGATCGCCGAGGCCTTGGCCCACTGGGCGAAAAAGGCGGGCGCCGAGACGACGACCTACCTGATGACCGAGACCCTGCGGCCGATCACCCGGCCGACCAGGCTCTTCAAGGAGCTCGCGAAGCGGGCTCAGGTCTTCGTCTACATGCTCGACGCGCGGAGCGCCGAGAAGCCCTTCCGGAGCTTCATGGTCGCCGAAGGCAGGAAGCGCAGCCGGATCTGCATGATGCCGGGGATCACCCGGGACATGATGGAGCGCCTCGTCAACATCGACTTCGGCGAAATGAACCTCTTCACGAAGAAGGTCATCCGGGCCCTCAAGGACTGCCGGGGACATCGTCATCGAGAACGCGTCCGGCACGCGCATCGGGTTCAGCGTCGAAGGCCGCCGGTGGGACAACGACAACGGCGACATCTCGCGCAAGGGCAAGCACGGGAACCTGCCCGCCGGGGAATGCTACACCTGCCCCGTCGAAGAGACCTTCACCGGGAAGCTCGTCATCGGCCTCATCGACGAGTACCTCGGCCGCGGCGTCATGGAGTTCAAGAAGGGCAAGCTCGTCAAGTGGAGCGGCAAGGGGATCGAAGCCGTCCTCAAGAACATCGGCGACGATCCGACCGGCCGCATCATCGGCGAATTCGGGGTCGGGACGAACCGGGGCGCCCGGATCTCGGCCAACATGCTCGAGGCCGAGAAGGCGTTCGGGACGGTCCACTTCGCCATCGGCGACTCCTACGGGATCGGCGCGAACAAGAGCCAGCATCACTACGACGCCCTGGTCGACAAGGTCACCATCCGCGCCAAGGGGAAGGTGATCGCCCGGAACGGGAAGTTCCTCATCTAATCGTAAAGGGCATGAAACGCATCCTCGCGACGATCGTCGACCGGCCTCGGCCTGGCCTCGTCCGCCCTCCCCATGAACGTCCTGGTCTTTTCCAGGACGACGGGATTCCGGCACGATTCGATCCCGGCGGGCGTCGCCTGCCTCAAGGCGATGGCCGAAAGGAACGGCTGGGGCGTCACCTGCACGGAGGACCCCTCCCTTTTTTCCGACGCGACCCTTGCGGGATTCGACGTCACGGTCTGGCTGTTGACCACCGGGGAAGTCCTCGACGCCGCCCAACGGGAAGCTTTCGCCCGGTTCATCCGTTCCGGCAAGGGATTCGTCGGCGTCCATTCGGCCACGATCACGGAGACGGAATGGCCCTGGTTCGTCGACCTCGTCGGCGCGAAGTTCATCGGCCACCCGCCCACCCAGAAGGGGCGGCTCGTCATCGAGGACCGGGACCACCCTTCGATCCCGGCGGCGATGCCAAACCCGTGGACGCGGGAGGACGAGTGGTATTCCTTCGACCGGGACCCGCGGGGCAAGGTCCGGGTGCTGGCCTCGATCGACGAATCCTCCTACGATGTGGACGACAACCAATGGTTCCCGGGAGTCAAGCAGAGGATGGGCGACCACCCCCTCGTCTGGTGCCATGAATACGACGGCGGCCGGGCCTTCCAAACGGCGTTGGGCCATACCGTCGAAAGCTATTCCGACCCGATCTTCGGTGCCCACCTCGAAGGTGCCATACGCTGGGCGGCCGCCGGACACGCACAGGAGAAAGCCCGATGAAACGATCACCCCTCCCGATGATGATCCTGTCGGCCTTGCTGACCCTGCTTCCCCGGGCTTCAGGGATCGAGGCATCGCGCCCCGAGCCCGCGACTCTGGCCATAGGAGCCAAGGCCCCGGATTTCAGCTTGGCGGGTGTCGACGACAAGGTCTGGGGCCTGAAAGATTTCGCGTCACGCAAGTGCCTCGTCGTGGTCTTCAGCGCCAACCATTGTCCTACGGCCCAGGCCTACGAAGACCGGCTCATCGACGTCTTTCGTGATTACGCCCCCAAAGGCGTGGGGATGGTCATGATCTCGCCCAACAGCCCCAAGGCCCTCAACCTGGCCGAGATGGGCTATACGGATGTGGGCGATACGCTGGCCGAGATGAAGGTCCGGGCCGAGGACAAGAAATTTCCGTTCCCCTATCTCTATGACGGGGACGAGCAGAAGGCGGCGCTGGCCTACGGCCCGGTCGCGACGCCTCACGTCTTCATCTTCGACGCGGACCGCCGCCTGCGATACGAGGGCCGGGTGGACGAGAAGGAAAAACCGGGAAGCGGCAGGGCCGAGGACCTGCGGAACGCCCTCGACGCCGTGCTGGCCGGAAGAGCGCCGGCCGTCGCCTCGACCAAGGTCTTCGGTTGCTCGGTCAAGTGGGCCTGGAAAGACGACTACACGAAACAGCTGTATAAGGAATGGGCGGCCCTCCCCGTGACCCTCGAGCCGATCGACGTCGCCGGGGTGAAGACCCTCCTGACGAACCCGACAGGGAAGCTCCTCCTGATCAACGTTTGGGCCACCTGGTGCGGGCCTTGCACGGCCGAGTTCCCGGAGCTCGTCAGGACCGACCGGATGTACCGGGAACGGGACTTCGAGTTCGTCTCCATCAGCGCCGACCGGATGGAGAAACGGGACAAGGCGCTCGCGTTCCTGAAGAAGAGCCAGGCTTCAAATAGGAACTACATCTTCAGCGGCGCAACCATCTACCCCCTCATCGAGGCGATCGACCCCGATTGGAAGGGGGCCCTTCCCTACACGATCGTCGTGGAACCCGGGGGAAACTGGTCCTCCGGCACCAGGGGAACCTCGACCCCGTCGCCCTGCGGAAATTCATCGTCGGACACCCGCTCATCGGCCGGTATTACTGATCTTCGGCCGGTCGCGTCCGTTCCCTTCCAGGAGACCGAGGAGGTCGGCCGGCGACGCAAGAAGCGCGGCCGCGCCCGAAGAGACCAGCTCCTCCGCGTCCCGGAAGCCCCACAGGACCCCGGCGGGAAACATCCCGGCCGCGCGGGCCGTTTCCATGTCTATCCTCGTGTCGCCGACGAGGACGAACTCGGCCGGGCGCAAACCCATCTCCGCGGCGATGGCGAGCGCCGCCGCCGGGTCCGGCTTGCAGGGAACGCCGGGCATCTCCCCCCGGACGACATCGAAATCGAAGGGCAGGAGGTCCCGGGTCATCTCCTCTGTGAACGGGTGGGACTTGTTGGAAAGGACGGCCGCGCGGACGCCAAGGGCCTTCAGGCCCTCGAGGAGCGCGAGGACGCCGGGGTAAGGCCGGCTGTGGGCCCGCCATGCTCTCGCGTATTCTTCGCGGTATTCGCGGACAATGGCGGCCACCGTGCCGTCACCCTCTATCCTCCGGGCGGACGGCCCTGCGGACGAGGACCTCCATGCCCTCCCCGACCATGAGCCGGCACTCCTCGAGCGAAAACGGCGAGTAGCCGCGCCGGCCGAACACGGAATTCATGGTCCGAGCGATGTCCTCGAGCGTGTCGAGGAGCGTCCCGTCGAGGTCGAAGAGGACGGCCCGGAAACGCACGGGGTCAGATCCCCGAGGCCTTCTCCAGCCGCTTCATCACGGCGAACATGAACCCGGCCGAGAGCAGACAGGCCGCGACGAGGATGAGCCACAGCGTCCACAGGGGGACCCGCATCCAGAGAAGGCCGACGACGCCCACGAGGTTAATGCCGATGGCGGTGGCGGCGAACCAGGCCCCCTGCATGAGGCCTTTGTACTTCGGCGGCGCCACCTTGGACACGAACGAGATGCCGATGGGGCTCAGGAAGAGCTCCGCGATGGTCACGAGGAAGTAGGTCGATATCAGCCAATAGACCGAGATCTGAGCCGCGGGCGGGGCGACGAGCCCGCCGAGGGATCTGGGGCTGGGCAGGCCGATCGAGCCGATGACGAGAATGAAGAATGCGACGGCCGTCAACAGCATGCCGACGGCGATCTTCCGCGGCGCCGAAGGTTCCTTCCCCTTTTTATTGAGATATCCGAAGAGGGCCACGACGAGAGGCGTCAGCGCGACGATGAAGAACGGATTGAAATGCTGGAAACGCTGGGGCGTGAAGGGATTGACGTCCTGATATCCGTTGTACCTGAGAACGGCCGCGGCGGCGAAGACCGCGAACATGGACCCGCCGACGAGGCGGCCCGTCGTCCTGGCCCCTCTTCTCAACAGGAGGATCAACCCCAGGACCGCAAGGGAGATCGTGAGGAGCCCCCCGAGGTCGAGCCAGAGGTTGGAGACCTTCCCGACGCTGGGCACCGTGTAGTCCCTGGCGAAAAAGGTCATGGTCGCGGCGCTCTGCTGGAAGGCCATCCAGAAAAAGATGACGACGAAGAACACCAATCCCAGGGCGAGGAGGCGTTCCTTGGTCTCCTGGGGGGTGAGGGTAACGACGTCGGCCTTGTGCAGGGCGGATTTCGCCTTCTCCTTTTCCGTGAGGTCCGCGTGCGCATAATACTTCCTGAACCCCCAGAAGATGAGCATCGAGATGATCAGGCTGATGCAGGCCACGCCGAAGCCGAAATGGTAGGACTTGCTCAGGGCGTTGATGTAGCTTTCGGAGAATTGTTTGAGGGTTTCCAGCGTGACGGATGCGTCCTGCCCCCGGGCGATGGAGAGATAGGCCCCGGCGTCGGCAAGCGTCCCCTTCAGGAAGTCATTGGCCAGGGCGGGGATCCTGGCGTCATAAACATAGTGGGAGGAGGAGAGGATCCAGTTGCTGATCTTCTCGGAGGCGGTCGGGGCGAACATCGCGCCGATATTGATGCCCATATAGAAGATGTTGAAGGCCCTGTCCCTGAGCGGGCTGTACTTGGGATCGTCGTAGAGGTTCCCGACCAGGGCCTGGAGGTTCCCCTTGAAGAATCCCGTACCCAGGGCGATGGTGGCCAGGGCCAGGATGACGAACCACAGGCCGGTGCCCATGGCCGTGGGGATGGCCAGGAGGAGGTAGCCGATGAACATGACGATCATGCCCAGGCTGATGGTCTTCCCGTAGCCGAGGAACCTGTCGGCCAGGAGGCCGCCGAGGAGGGGCAGGGCATAAACGCTCGACATGAAGACGCTGTACACGATGCTCGACGTGCCCGGCCGTCATGCCGTATTTCGCCTGCATGAAGAGGATGAAGATGCTGACCATGGTGTAGAAGCCGAATCGCTCGCCCATGTTGGCGAAGAACGCGATGTACAGGCCTTTGGGATGTCCTTTGAACATGATGCACCGCCCTATCGGGAATTCATCTCAAAGCGGTATTATACGGCCCGGCCGCGGAATAATCATCGCGCTTTGTCTCTCACGCTGTTCTCCTCGACCCCGGAAATGGCGGTCCGGGCCGTCCACGGGGGCTCCCCATCGGAAGGCCACCCATTCGGGCCGACGAACCGGCGGCCCGGGGCCTATCGCCGTCCGCCGCCTAGGATAGAGCCGAGGACACCGCGGAGGATCTGCCGGCCCATTTGGCTCCCGACGGAGCGGGCCGCGCTCTTGGCCATGGCCTCGAGGAGCGTGTCCCGGCGGCCGACGGGGCGGCGAGGCGCCGGCGCCTGCCGGTAGGGGTCGGGAGCCGGATAGGAAGGATAGGGCTGCTGCGGGACGTCGGGTATCCGCCTCCGGGCCGCTTCCTCCTCCACCTGCCGGGCGGCGTTCTCCGCCCGGTTCTTGAGCATCTCGTAGGCCGAATCGCGGTCGATCGTCCGCTCGTAATGCCCGTAGACCAGCGACTGCCGGATGATCCCCTGGCGCGCCTCCGGGGTGATGGGGCCGATCCGGCTCCCGGGCGGCACGATGAACGCCCGCTCCACGACGGCGGGCTGGCCTTTTTCGTCCAGGAAGGAAACGAGCGCCTCGCCGACGCCCAGCTCCAGGATGGCCTGTGCGACATCGACCTTCGGGTTCTGCCGGAAGGTCGTGGCCGCGGCCCGGACGGCCTTCTGGTCCCGGGGGGTGAAGGCGCGGAGGCCGTGCTGGATGCGGTTGCCGAGCTGGCCCAAGGTGACGTCGGGGATGTCGAGGGGGTTCTGGCTGATGAAGAAGACGCCCACGCCCTTCGACCGGATGAGGCGGACCACCTGCTCGATCTTCTGGAGGAGGACGGGAGGGGCGTCCGTGAACAGAAGGTGGGCCTCGTCGAAAAAGAAGACGAGCCGGGGCTTGTCCTGGTCCCCCACCTCGGGAAGCTTTTCGAAGAGCTCGGCCAGGAGCCAGAGCAGGAAGGTCGCGTACATCATCGGGTTGAACATGAGCTTGTCGGCCGCGAGGATGTTGATCATCCCCCGCCCCGCCCCGTCGGTCTGGATGAGGTCGTCCAGGTTGAGGGCCGGCTCGCCGAAAAGCTTGTCGCCGCCCTGTTCCTCGAGAGCCAGCAACCCGCGCTGGATCGCGCCGACGGAAGCCGTGGACACGCGCCCGTATTCCGTTTCGAACGTGTCGGCGTTGTCGCCCGCGTACTGCACCATGGCCCGGAGGTCCTTGAAGTCGAGCAGGAGCAGGCCGTTGTCGTCGGCGACGCGGAAGACGAGGGAGAGGACCCCGGACTGGACGTCGTTGAGGTTGAGCAGCCGCGAGAGCAGGAGCGGCCCCATGTCCGAGACCGTGGTCCGGACGGGATGGCCCTGTTCGCCGAAAACGTCCCAGAAGGTCACCGGGTTCCCGGCAAATGCGAAATTCGGGAGCTTCAGCAGGTCGATGCGCTCCCGGATCCTCGGCGTCTCCGTTCCCGGCTGGCTGATCCCCGAGAGGTCGCCCTTGACGTCGGCCATGAAGGTCGGGACGCCGACGCGGCTGAGGCTCTCGGCGAGGACCTGGAGGGACACGGTCTTCCCCGTCCCCGTGGCCCCGGCGATCATTCCGTGGCGGTTGACCATCCGCGGCAGGACGAAGAGCTCTTTTTCACCCTTGGCGATGAGCAATTCATCAGCGTTCATGATCCCTCCTTATGATCTCCATGAAGAGCTCCGTGACCCGGCCCTGGAGGGCCGCCCGGAACCTCTCGATGGTCCCGGCCGCGTCCGGGGCGCGGTGGTCCCGGATGTACATGGGTTCGCCGACATGGACCCGGATGGTCCCCGGGATGGGGAACGGGAGATGCGTTCCGAATATGGCGAGCGGCGTCACGGGGACGTCGGTCCCGTCCTCCTCGAAGAGGTGCCAGGCCATGACCGAGGCGCCCCGGCGGAACGTTTTGACATAGGGGTTGGGGTCTTTGGGGTCGATCCGGCCCCGACCCTGAAGGGTGACGACGGCCCTCCCCTGCTTGAGATAGGCTTCGCACTTCCGGATGGCCGCGGCCCTTCCCCCGTCGAGATCGACGGGGATGCTGCCGACGTTGGCGATATGCGAGGAGACAAAATCGACGGCCAGGGCGTAGAACGGGTTCAGGAGGAGATGGACGACGGGGCCGAAGCCCTTGAGGTGGCGCTGGAGGTGGAGACGGACGAGGAAGCTGAGGTCGTCCCGGTTGAAGATCATCTTGTTGGCGGTGAAGAAGATGGGGCGCGGGACGATCCGCAACAGCAGTCCCACGTCCTTTTGGCTCCCGATGTGGTTCCCGACGATGATATTGGGGCCCTCGGCCACGAAGTTCGGCGCGCCCCGGACCTCGACCTTCTTGGGGAACAGGACGATATTGGTCAGCCTCCGGACGGGCCGCTCGAGTCTTTTCAGCTCTTCTTCGAAACTCGCCATGGTCGTGCCGCCCCATTGTATCCAAATCGGGGCCGCGTCTCAACTGGCAAGGGATCATAAAAAGGTTGAGGCCCGCCCCCCGGGCATGATAACGTAAGGTCCTTCCATGAGCGCGACGGAGGATAACATGATCACACTCATCCGAAGCGGAAAGGTCTTCGCCCCAGAGGCGCTGGGCGAACGGGACATCCTCATGGCCGGCGGCCGCATTGTCGCGGTCCGGGAACCGGGCACCGTCCGCGTGGACGGCGCCGGGGCGGAAACGATCGACGCCTCGGGCAAGATCGTCGTTCCGGGCCTCGTCGACACGCACGTCCACATCCTCGGCGGGGGCGGCGAAGGGGGACCGGCGACGCGGGCGCCCGAGATCGGCGTCGAGGACATCGCCGGGAGCGGGGTCACAACGGTCGTCGGGTGTCTGGGCACGGACGGCACCACACGGCACATGGAATCCCTACTGGCCAAGGCCCGGGGGCTCGAGGCGGAGGGCGTCTCTACATATATATATGCGGGCTCCTACGAGATCCCCGTCCGGACGCTCACCGGAAGTGTCCGATCCGACCTCATCCTCATCGACAAGGTCATCGGCGCCGGGGAGATCGCCATATCCGATCACCGCTCCTCCCAGCCCACGTTCGAGGAGTTCGCCCGCCTCGCCGCCGAGTGCCGCGTGGGCGGGATGCTGGGCGGCAAGGCCGGCGTCCTCCACTGCCACATGGGGGACGGTCCGCGGCGCCTCGAATACTTCTTCCGGCTGGTCCGCGAGACCGAGATACCGCCGACCCAGCTCATCCCGACCCACATCAACCGCAACAGGGACCTGTTCGAGGAGGGGATCGGCTGGATCGAGGCCGGCGGGTGGGTCGATCTCACGACCGGGCCCGACCCGGACCCCGCCTCCGACCCGGACGTCCCCATCGAGGAGTGCGTCCGGATCTTCAAGGAGAGGAAGGTCCCGATCGGCCGGTTCACGGTCAGTTCGGACGCGAACGGCAGCTTCCCGGTCTTCGATGGCGCGGGGCGGCTCGTCCGCCTGACCGTGGCCTCGGAAAATGACCTGTTCCGCAAGTTCCGCGACCTCGTCCGGAAGGGCTTCCTCGGCATCGAGGACGCCATCCGGCCGTTCGCGACGAACGCCGCCGATTTCTACCGGCTCGGGCGCAAGGGCCGGATCGCCGAGGGGAAGGACGCCGACCTCCTCATCCTCGACGAAGGCCTCGGGCTCGACACGGTCTTCGCGGGCGGGCGGAAGATGATGCGGGACGGGAAGCTCCTGGCCCACGGGACGTTCCGGGCGTGAGCTCCCGCGACGAAACAGGGAACGGCGGCGCGGAGGCCCGCGGTCCCCGGCGCCCGGCCTTCGGGATCGCCCTCATCCCCCTCGTCCTCATGGGGCTCCTCCTCGGCGTCGGTTACGGGATCTACAAGATCAAACCCCAGGTCCTCCTCGTGACCGCCGCGTTCCTGACCGGGAGCCTGGGATTCCTTCTCGGCTGGTCCTGGAAGGACATGGAGCGCGGCATCACCGACAGCATCCACAAGGCCATGCCGGCCATCCTCATCATGCTCTGCGTCGGGGTCCTCATCGGCTCGTGGATCGCCAGCGGCACGATCCCGATGGTCATCTATTACGGACTGAAGCTCATCTCGCCGAAATTCTTCCTGGTGACAGCCTGCCTCGTCTGTTCCATCACGTCGCTCGCGACCGGGACCTCCTGGGGCACGGTCGGAACCCTGGGAGTCGCCTTCATCGGCATCGCCATGGGGCTCGGCGTCCCCCTGGGTCCCGCGGCCGGGGCCATCGTCGCCGGGGCGTATTTCGGCGACAAGATGTCGCCGATGTCGGACATCCCGAACCTCGCTTCGGTCACGGCCGGGACGAATCTCTTCGACCATATCAAGCATATGGCCTGGTCGGGCGGGCCGGCCTGGCTCGCCGGCCTCGCGATCTATTTCGTCGCGGGGCTCAAATACGGAGGGGAAGCCCTCCGTTCCGACACCCTGGTCCTGATCACGGACACGCTCCGCGGGAGCTTCCGCTTCCACGTCCTTCTCCTGCTCCCCATGGCGATCGTCTTCGCCTTCGCCGTCGCCAAGAAGCCGACCATTCCCGGGATGCTCTTGTCGTCGGCCGTCGCCGCCGGGCTCGCGGCCGTCTTCCAGCACGCCCCGGTCATGGAGATCGCCGCCGCGATGAACTCCGGCTACCCGGCCCACACCGGGGTCGCCCTCGTGGACAAGCTCATATCGCGGGGGGGGATGATGAGCATGATGGAGACCCAGCTCGTCGCCTTCACGGCCTTCAGCTTCGGCGGCATCATGCAGAAGACGGGCATGCTGGCGGTCATCCTGGAGCGGGTCATGAAGTTCGCCGACAAGGTCTGGAGCCTGGTCCTAACGACCATCGGGACCTCCATCCTGGCCGCGATGGTCACCGGCAGCTCCTACCTTTCGATGATCATCCCCGCCGAGCTCCTGGGCGAAGCCTACCGGAAGAAGGGGCTGGCGGCCAAGAACCTTTCCCGGATCATCGAGGAGAGCGGCGGCATCATCGTCCCCCTCATTCCCTGGAGCATGGCCGGCGTCTACATCACCGGGACGATCGGCGTCCCGACACTCTCCTATCTGCCGTGGGCCTTCATGAATTACGCCTCGGTCGTCCTTTTGGCGGTATACGGGTTCACGGGGTTCACCATGGCCCCCCGGCTCCGCGAGGATGAGACCCAGGCCGGGTCCTAGTCCTCGTCCTTGCGGCCGAGGGCGCTCTTGAAGCGGGCCTCGGCCTCGTCGTGCTTCTTCTTCTGGAGCTCGAAGGTCGCTTCGAGCTTGTGGTCCATGCCCTCGGCCTTCTTCTTCTCCCGGAGGAGGAGGTCGTCGAGGGAGCTCTTCTTTTTCGCCGCCTTCTCGGACCGGATGACGCCCTCGGCCTCAGCATCCACCCAGAGCGTCGCCTCGCAACACGGACAGAGGACCTTGAAGACCCCGCCTTTTTGCTTCGTTTCGACCATGGGATGATTATGGGCAAAACGGCGGAAGAAAACAACCGGCGAACGGCGGGCCGCGTCAACCGGCTTCGGCCTTCTTCGGGGTCTCGATCCCGTGCTTCCGGATAAGCTTGAACAGCCCCTGTCTTGTGATCCCGATCTCGGCGGCGGTCCGGGCCCTCCGGAAATTCGCAGCGGGCCAGCGCCTCGAGAAGGAACCGCTTCTCGAAATCGGACCTCGCCGCGGCGAAGCGGCGGGAGGATTCCGGGAAGGATTCGCCCCGCGGGTTGATCGCCGGTGACAGGAATTCCTCGCGGATGAGGTTGCCCCCGCCGGCCAGGACGAGGCATCGCCGGACCTCGTTCTGGAGCTCCCGGACGTTCCCCGGCCAAGCATAACGGAGGAGCATTTCCATGGCCGGCGGCGAGAAGTACGGCCTCGGCCGCTTCATCTCCCGCGAATACCGTTCCGCGAAATGGTTGATGAGCGGGACAAGGTCCTCGCGCCGCTCCCGGAGTGGAGGGAGCTCGATGACGATGATCTTCAGCCGGTAGTAGAGATCCTCCCGGAACCGGCCCTCCCGGATCTCCTTCTCCAGGTCCTTGTTCGTCGCGCTGACGAACCGGACGTCCACGGCCCGGGGCCTCGTCTCGCCGAGCCTCCGGACCGACCTCTCTTCGAGCGCCCGCAAAAGCTTGACCTGGAGGTGGAGGGTGAGGTCGCCGATCTCGTCGAGGAAGAACGTCCCGCGGTCGGCCTCCTCGATAAGGCCCGCCCTGTCCCTGGCCGCCCCGGTGAAGGCGCCCCGGGCGTGGCCGAAGAACTCGCTCTCGAGAAGGGCGTCCGGGATGGCCCCGCAGTTGACCGCGACGAACTGCCCGTTTCTCCGCGGCCCCGAATCATGTATGGTTCTGGCGACGAGCTCCTTACCCGTCCCGCTCTCGCCTGTAATGAAGACCGGGGCGTCGGTGTTCCTCACCTTGTCGATCAGCACCCGGACCTTGCGGAACGCCCCGTTCCGGCCGACGATGGGGGCGGGGTTGCCGCGGCTGTTTCCGCCGGCGCCATCCCCGTCCGCCGTGTCCGCCAGGACGTGGTTCAACAACCCCGCGGCGGCCGCGAGAAATTCCAGGTCGGCCGGAGTAAAGGGGCCGTCGCCCGCACACCGGTCCAGGTAGATCGCGCCGCTCCCAGCGCCGCCGGCCAGGAGGGGAAGACAGAGAGCGCTTACGGGCATCCGGCCGGGAGCGCCGCCGCGCGCCGGGAATCCCGGCTCGGAGCCGAGATCGCGGACGAGAAGGGGCTGTCCGGACTCCAGAACCCTCGCGACGACGTCGCGGCAAACGTCCGGCCCCGCCTCCCAATCGATGCCTCCGGAAACGCGCGCCCGCCGGGCCCCGTCCGCTCCGGGGACGAGGACCAGCGACCTCCGGGCGCGGACCTCGGCCAGGACGATCTCCAGGACCCTGGAGAACAAGGCTTCGTTCATCGTTCGGCCGCCCTCCAAACAGATGACGAAGCCGGGGAGGGTTTTTTCTCAATCGCCCGGGAGCCCCCGGAAATCAAAAAGGACTGGAAATCGCCGCCCGCGCCGGATAAACTATATCTCTTATGCTCAAGGCCAAAATGCGCATTGACGGGAGCGGAACGCTTTGAGGCGCTTCCTACGGAGGGCTCTGGCCCTTGCGGTCGGCCTCGCTCTGCCGGTCCTCGCGGCCGCCCCGGCCCTAGCCCAGAAGGCAGGCGAATCAGCGGGCATCGAGGACCTGAAGAAGACCGCGCCCAAGGTCTTCATCGACTGCGGGGATTGCGACCTCGATTACATCCGGACCGAGATCACGTTCGTGAACTACGTCCGGGACCGCAAGGAGGCCCAGGTTCACGTCCTCATCACGACCCTCCGCACGGGAAGCGGCGGGCGCGAGTACACGTTGTCCTTCCTCGGGCAGAACGAATTCGCCGGGATCGACGACACCCAGGCCTATTATTCCAACAAGACCGACAGCGAGGACGAGATCCGGTACGGCATGGTCAACGCCCTCAAGATGGGCTTGATGAGCTACGTGGCCCGGACGCCCATCGCCGGCCGCATCGCGATCTCCTACGAGGCGGAGGCCCGGTCCGCGGCCAAGACGGACAAATGGAGGTCCTGGGTCTTCAGCTTGAGCGGGAACGCCCATCTCCACGGCGAGAAATCCTTGTCCACCCGGTCGCTGGATGCCGCCTTTTCGGCCAGCCGGGTCACTCCGGCCGCCAAGATCGCGATCTCCCTAGCAGGGAACGACCAGCGGGACCATTTCACTTACGAGGGCGAAAGGATTGAGAGCCGGTCGCGGGGCGTCGATCTCCAGGGCCTGTTCGTGAAGAGCCTCGGCGAGCACTGGTCGGTCGGGGCCTTCGTTTCCGCGAGGTCCTCCTCATACGAGAACCTCGAGGCCGCCCTCCAGGTCTCGCCCGCCGTCGAGTTCGACCTGTTCCCCTACTCGCAGTCCACCCGGAGACAGCTCCGGTTCCTGTACAAGATCGGGATCAAGGCGGCGCGATATGAAGAGGAGACGATCTACGACAGGATGCGGGAGACCCGCCTGGCCGAGTCCCTCTCATCGACGTTCGAGGTCAAGGAGAAATGGGGGAGCATCAATACGACGCTCGAAGCGTCCCATTACTTCCACGACCTCCGCAAGTACAAGGTAGGACTGCTTACGATCATCCAGATGAAGCTTTTCAAGGGCTTCAGCTTCTACGCCGTCGGCAGCGGCTCGCGGATCCACGACCAGCTGTCCCTGCCCAAGGCGGGGGCGTCGCTCGACGAGGTCCTCCTGCGCCGCCGGCAGATGGCCACGAATTACAGCTACTTTCTCTCGGTCGGGATCGGCTATACGTTCGGGTCCATCTTCACGAACGTCGTCAATCCCAGGTTCGGGTCGGAAGAGGCGAGCGGCGTCCAGATCACGGTCGAAGAATAGGCGGCGCGGGAAAAGGCGATGATCAAGCGCAAGAAAGCGGGAGGAGCGGCGCGCCGGGTCGGCTTGACGGCGCTGGCGTGCCTCGGCCTAGCCCTTACGGCCCTCCCCGGGGAGATCGCCTCCGCGGATGCCGCGAGGACGGAGGGGCCAAAGGTCTTTGTCGTGTCCCGGGACATCGACGCCGAGGCGCTCCTCAAGGGGATCCCATTTATCACCCCCGTCCCGACGCGCGAAGAAGCCCAGGTCGAGGTCCTGATCGAACCGAAGGGGCCTGCGCCGGGGGCGGCATTCGTCCTCACGTTCACGGGCCTTCGGGAATTCGCCGGGAAGGGACAAACTCTGACATATGCCCCAGGGCAGGGGGAGTCCAAGTCCCAGGTCGAAGCGGGCTTGTCCCGGACTCTCCAGATGGGGCTAATGAGGTTCGTGGCCGGGACACCGGCGGCCCGCCGCGTCCGGATCGGCCTGAGGGACCGGGTCAAGCCCACCGATGTCGTCGATCGATGGGATTCCTGGGTCTTCAGCTCCTCCGCCAACGGGATGTTCCAGGGCGAGAAGACGTACGCGAGCCGGACGTTCTTCGGTTCGTTCTCGGCCAACCGGGTGACGCCCGCCCTGAAGATCCGGATGTCCCTGAGCGTTTCGACCCAGAGGGACCGTTTCGACTACGAGGGAGAAGAGATCCGCAGCCGCTCCGAGAGCCGGGGATTCGAGGGATTGTTCGCCAAGAGCCTCGGCGAACACTGGTCGGCCGGCGTTTTCATCACGGGGGCCTCTTCGACCTTCGACAACATCAGGACGAAGGTCGCCGTCGCCCCAGCCGTCGAGTACAACGTATTCCCCTATTCCGAGTCCACCCGGAGGCAGCTCCGGATCCAATATTGGATCGGCACCAATCTCGTCCGGTACAGGGAAGAAACGATCTACGAAAAGATCCGGGAGAATCTGCCTCAGCAGGGGCTCGGAGCGACCTTCGAGGTGAAGCGGGGATGGGGGACGATCAGCACCTCGCTCGAATCCCAAAATTATCTCCGCGACTTCAGCAAGTACCGCGTGGAGCTCAACAGCGAGATCTCGATACGCGTCTTTAAGGGTTTTTCCTTCAACATCCACGGCGGCGGGGCGCGGATCCGCGACCAGCTATCCCTGCCGAGGCGGGGGGCATCGCTCGACGAGATCATCCTCCAGCGGAAACAGCTCGCGACGTCCTATAATTATTATGTGATGGCCGGGTTCAGCTACACCTTCGGCTCGATCTTCAGCAACATCGTCAACCCGCGCTTCGGCAGCGGCGGCAGCAGCGTGTCCATCAGCATCAACCAGTAGATCAGGGGCACAATACCAAATTCCCGTTTCCCCCAGTCGCCCGCGCTAATTCGGAAATTGGTATTGTGTCCCCAAATTAGGGTGTTGTATGATGCCGGCATGGCGCATATCCCGCGACGGGATTTCCTGAAGAAGGCCGTGGCCGCGGCGGCCGGGTTCACCATCATCCCGCGTTTCGTCCTGGGCGGGCAGGGTTATGTCGCACCCTCCGACGAGTTGACCAAGGCGGTCATAGGCGTGGGCGGCATGGGCCTCGGTCACATCGCCTACGAAGGCGCCCGGCTCCTTGCCGTTTGCGACGTCGACGCGAACCACCTCGCCCAGGGCGTGGAGGCGGGCGGGCCGGGGGTCAAGGGCTACCGGGATTTCCGCGAGGTCCTCGCCCGTCCCGATATCGACATTATCCACGTCGCGACGCCTCCGCACTGGCACGCCATGATCTCGGTCGCGGCGGTCGAGGCTGGCAAGGACGTCTGGTGCGAGAAGCCCCTGACCCGGACGATCGGCGAGGGGCGGAAGCTTGTCGAAGCCGTCCGGCGTACCGGCCGGATGTTCCGCATCAATACCTGGTTCCGCTTCACGGACCAATATTATGGGTACGGCTCCACGGTCGCGCCTCTCAAGAAGGCGGTATTCAATGGCCTTCTGGGGTGGCCTCTCAAGGCGACGCTGAACGAATCCACCGGCTTCAACTGGAAACTGCAGTGGAACGGGAAAACCTACCTGCCCCCGCGCCCCGTGCCGCCGGAGCTCGACTACGACTTCTGGCTCGGGCCGGCGCCCTGGAGGCCTTACCACCCCCACCGGGTCCACAGGAGTTTCCGCGGCTATTGGGACTACGACGGCGGGGGGCTCGGCGATATGGGGATGCACTACCTCGATCCTGTCCAGTACGTCATGGACAAGGACGATACGAGCCCGATCTCCATCGAGGCCGAGGCGCCCCAACAGCACCCGGAGGCATGCGGGAGCTGGCGCCGGGTCCGGATGACCTACGCCGATGGATGCACGATCGTCCTGGACGCCGACAACCGCGATGCCGACGCGCCGTTCCTCGAAGGTCCGGAAGGGAAGATCTGGCGCGACCTCAGGTCCGACATCCCGGGCCTCGAGGAGAAGCTCGCCTCCCTTCCCGACCCCGAGCCCCAAGTCACGGATTTTGCCGAGGCCGTCCGCAAGCGCCGCCGATTCGCCTTGAACGAGGCCAACGGCCACCGCTCCTGCACCCTCGTCAACATGGCCAAGATCGCGATCCGAGTCGGCCGCCCCCTGAAGTTCGAACCCGTAAATCAAGGCTTCGTCGGCGACGACGAGGCGAACCGTTTTGTCGACGAGCCCATGCGGGCGCCGTGGATGCTATGAAGAGCAAAAGAATTCCGGTCGTCGCTTGCGTCATCGCGGTCCTCCTCTCGGCCACGGCGGCCGCCGGGAAGCCCGCCGCTCTCGCCGGCCGAGTCGATGCGATCCTGTCCCGATATCCGGCACGCGACGCCGCGGTGAGGGATGCCCTGGCCGCGGAACTCCTTGCCCTTGGTAAGGAGGGCCTCTCCGAAACCTTCCGAAGGCTGTCCGGGCCGGGACCAGCGGATGACACGGCTGTCCGGTTCGCGGTTGACAGCCTCACCATCTATGCCAATCGGCCCGGAGCCCCGGAAAAGGAGCGCTTCGTATTCGCCCGGGCTCTTCTCGAGACCCTCGAAAGGCAGACCGACCCCGAGGTTAAAGCGTTCCTCATCGAGCAGATCCGCGTCGCCGGAAGGGCCGAGGCCATCAAGCCGCTCGCAAAATATCTTGGGGACAAGCGTCTCGCCGGCCCGGCCGCACGGGCCCTGGGAACCTTGCATACACCGGGCGCCGAAGCGGCCCTGCTCAAATCTCTTAGGCTCGCCGCGTCGGGAGACCGGATCGCCGTCGTCGATGCCCTCGCTGGGTATCGGAGCCGGAAGGCCGCGGAGGGAATCCTGCCCTTCGCCGAGAGCCCGAATCCCGTCCTCAGGACGGCGGCCCTCCGGGCGCTGGCGAGCATAGGAGACCCGGGTTCGGAAAAGCTCCTCGCCGCGATTCCCATCGTTTCGTCCCCCGAAGAGAGGTCCGAAGCCGCGTCGCGATATCTTCTCTTCGCCCGCCGGCTGGCCGAATCCGGGCACAAGACCGATGCGACCCGCATCGCGAAAGCCTTTTTTGAAAAATTCGTTTCACCCGCTGAGAGTCACGTCCGTTGCCAAGCACTGACGCTTCTCGTCGATATTGACGGCAAAGATGCGCCGAATATCCTCCTGGAAGCCGCGAACTCGCCCGACGCCGCTTTCCGGAATCACGCCCTTGAGTTCGCGGCGATGATTCCCGGGCCCGAGGCATCCGCCCGATGGATCTCCCGAATGGCCGAAGCCTTCTCCGAAGCCAGGGCGGATATCATCGCCATGCTCGGGCGTCGCGGCGACCCGGCAGCCCTGCCCGCCGTCATGGAAGCGCTCAAGAGTCCCGAGAGGGACGTGAGGCTGGCGGCCATCCCCTCAGCGGCGCGCCTCGGAGGGAGCCGGGCGCTCACGGACCTTTTGCCGCTCCTCCTGACCGCCGACGAGGCCGAGGCCGAAGCCATCGGGCGCGCCCTCTTGAGCTGTCCTGCGAACGAGGCGGCGCCCCTGGCCGCGGCGGCCCTGCCAAATGCCTCGCCTGCAGGCAAGCAAGCCCTCATCAGGCTCCTGGCCGCGAAGGAAGCCCGAGAGGCGACGGACCTCATCTTGGCCGAGGCGAGGAGCGACGCCGGTGTCCGCGCGGCGGCCCTCAAGGCCCTCGAAAGCGTCGCCCGCGGAAACGACGTTCCCGCAATTCTCGCGCTCCTGCAGGCCGGTCCTCCGCCGCTCGAGGTCGTGGCTCTCCAGAACTCCCTCGCCGCGGCCGCGAACCGGATCCCCGAACCCGCGGACCGGGCGTCACTCGTCCTGACTGCTCTTGGGGGAACGTCGGGGGACGCCCGCATCGCCCTCATCAGGCCCTTAGCGAGGATCGGCGGACAGGCGGCCCTGCGCGCGGTCATCGCCGAAACGAAGGTTCAGGACCCTAGGCTCAAGACCGTCGCTGTCCACACTCTGGCCTCGTGGCTCGACATGAGCGCCGCCGACGCGCTCCTCGACATCATAAGGATATCGGAGGACCGAAAGTACGCCTATCTTGCTCTTCAAGGGTACGTCCGGCTGGTCAACGAGTCAGACGCCCCACCGGAAAAGAAGCTCTCCGGACTCGTCGAGGCCCTGGCCGCGGCGCGGAGCTCCGAGGAAAAAGGGCTCATCGTGGCCGGCCTCGCGGGCGTCAGGACGGCAGATTCCTTCCGGACCGCTGCCGGATTTCTTTCCGATCCCGCCCTCCACGGCCGAGCCGCCGAGGCGGCGGTGCGGATCGCCATGCCGGTCCGCGGGAACGCAGGCATGGGGGGCACCGGGACCGCCCGATTCCTAAAGCGGGCAGCCGCATTCCTCGAGGACGACGGGTTCCGCGGGCAGGTCGAGCGCCGGGCGGCCGAGATCCTCGCCGCCGAAGGTTTCGTCCCGCTGTTCAACGGGGAGGACATCCTCGGATGGAGTGGCCTCGTCGAGGACCCGGTCAAGCGGGCAAAGATGACGCCGGCCGAGCTGGCCGCGGCGGGGCGGAAGGCCGACGAGGACGCCCGGGCGCATTGGAATGCGGTCGACGGCGTCCTGATGTTCGACGGGCTGGGCGAAAGCCTTTGCACCGCGAAAGACTACCGGGATTTCGAGCTGTTCGTGGACTGGAAGATAGGGCCCGCGGGCGACAGCGGCGTCTATCTCCGGGGCTCGCCGCAGGTCCAGATCTGGGACCCCGCGAAGTTCCCGGAAGGCTCGGGAGGGCTTTACAACAACAAGATCGGCCCCGCCAAACCGCTGGCACCGGCCGATCACCCCGTCGGCTCATGGAACACGTTCCATATCGTCATGCGGGGCGAGCGCGTCACGGTCTATCTGAACGACGTGCTCGTCGTCGATGACGTGGCCCTCGAGAATTATTGGGAGCGCGATAAGCCGATCTACCCGGCCGGCGCGATCGAGCTCCAGGCTCACACGACGCCGCTCGAATTCAGGGACATTTACATAAGGGAGCTCGCGGAGTAAGCGGCCCGGAGTTATCATGACAAGGAGATCGCCCATGAAACGCATTCCTCCCTGCTGCCGGACTTCCCGCCGGGCGGCGGGCATCGCGCTCACCCTGCTTTTCGGCCTGACCGTTCTGGGCGCGTTCTCGACGGCCGAGGGCAAGGATATCGTCTTCAAGACCGGGTGGAAGGACCGGGACCTCGTCATCGACGGGAACAGCGGCGACTGGCAGGGGGCCTTGGGATATCTGAACGACCCGCCGGTCATGCTCGGATTTCTCAACGACGACAACGCGGTCTACGTTTGTCTGGCCACGAACCTTCCCGCCATCCGCGAGGGCATGCTCCGACGAGGGGTCACCGTCTGGATCGACCCCAAGGGAGGGAAGCGCAAGACCCTGGGCATCCGCCTGGCCCCGTCGGCTCCGACCGGAGGGCCGGGCGACGAACGGCGCGGTGGACCGCCGGGGGGCGCGCAAGAAAGGACCGGGGAGCCCCCGGTACCCCCCGAGGGAGCGGTGGAACGGGACGGCTTGGCCCCTCCGGCTCGGCTCATGGTCCGTCTCCCCGGACGTAACGAATGGACCCCCGTCGAGGGCGGCGCCGGGGGGATCGAAGCCGCCATCGAGGAGTCCAACGGGCTCGCCGTATTCGAAATGGCGGTCCCGCTGAAAGGTGGGCCGGAGGCCCCGTTCGCCGTCGGCGCGGGGCCCGGGGCGGCCATCAGCATGAGTTTCGAAACGCCGAAGCCGGAACGCCCTCGGGGCCGGCCCGACGGGCCGGGAGGCGACCGGACAGCCCGCGGGGGGATGCGGGGCGGCATCAACGGCCCGCCCGGGGACGGCATGGAAGGGCCGGGCGGCTTCGGGCAGGGAATGGAAGACCCGTTCAAGAACACCGAAGGCCTGAAGCTTCGGGTCGAGATGAAGCTCGCGAGCCGTTGACACGTTCCCGTGCCGGCGCATATAGTAAGGAAAACGTCGAAGGGAGGAGAAGCATGAAGTCGTTATCCCGTCGTGAATTCATGGGCAAGACGGCCGCCGCCGCGGCCGGAATGGTCATCGTCCCGAGGCGCGTCCTCGGCGGCAAGGGCTACCAGGCGCCGAGCGACACGCTGAACATCGGCTGTGTCGGCGTCATGGGAAAAGGCGAGTCGGACATCCTGAGCGTCAGCACCGAGAACATCGCCGCCCTGTGCGACGTCGACGACCTGATGATGGCCAAGTTCATGGGCTCGACGGAGATGCCCGCCGAGAAGAAGCCCATGTTCGAGATCGCCGCCAAGTACCGCGACTTCCGGCGGATGCTCGAGAAGGAGAAGGACCTCGACGCCATCACCATTTCGACGCCCGACCACAATCACGCGGTCATCGCCATGACCGCCATGAAGATGGGCAAGCACGTCTTCTGCCAGAAGCCGTTGACGCATACGATCAAGGAGGCACGCCTCCTGGGCGAGGAGGCGAAGAAGCGGAACCTCGTCACGCAGATGGGCAACCAGGGCCACGCCGGCGAAGGCGCCCGCCTGATCAACGAATGGATCTGGGACGGGGCCATCGGCGACGTCCGCGAGGTCCACGTCTGGACGGACCGCCCGGTCTGGCCGCAGGGCATCGAGGCCCCCAAGGAGATTCCGTCCTGCCCGTCCACGCTGGACTGGGACGTCTGGATCGGGCCGTCGCCCTTCCGGCCCTACCACCCCGCCTTCCACCCCTTTGTCTGGCGCGGCTGGTGGGACTTCGGGACCGGGGTCATCGGGGACATGGGAGCGCACCTTCTCGACCAGCCCTTCTGGGCGCTCAAACTGGGACACCCGCTGACCGTCCAGGCCACCTCGACGCCGTTCACGGTGGACTCCTATCCCCTGGCCGAGATGATCACCTACAACTTCCCGGCCCGCGGAAAGATGCCTCCCGTCAAGCTCGTCTGGTACGACGCCGGCCTGATGCCGGAGCGGCCGAAGGAGCTCGCCAACGGGCTGATGATGGGCGACGAGGGCGGCGGGTGCCTCTTCGTCGGGAGCAAGGGGATGCTCATGTGCAGCACCTACGGGGAAAGCCCCCGCCTCCTCCCGGAAAAGCTCATGCAAGACTACAAGAGGCCGGAAAAGACCATCCCGCGCTCCCCCGGCATCCACGAGGAATGGGTCGCGGCCATCAAGGCCGGCAAGAAGTCCACGACGGATTTCGCCGAGTACGCCGGGCCCCTGACCGAGGTCATGCTCCTCGGCAACGCGGCCCTCAGGGTCCAGGCGGCCCGGACCGTCCTCGAATGGGACCCGGTCGCCATGAAGTTCCCGAATCTCCCCGAGGCCGATAAGTACGTCCACATGGATTACCGGCCCGGCTGGTCGCTCTGAAGCCGGGAGGAGACGCGCATGAACGAGATCATCGAGGCTCACAGGTCTGCTCGCGGCCGCTCGTCGTCATGGGCTTCGCTTGGGCGGGGAACGCCGAGGGTCGGACGGCACGGGGGGATGCCCCGACGGACTGGCCGATCCATGACATGAACCGCCCTCTGCCCCCGGTCGTGACGCCGGGGCCCGCCGGGGCGCCGGTGCCGCCGCCCTCCGACGCCATCGTCCTGCTGGCCGGCGGAGACCTTTCCGGCTGGGAGGAAGATCCGGGAAAGCCTGCGCGATGGACGCCCGGGGACGGATACGTCGAAGTCGCGGACAAGACCGGCTCCATCCGGACGCGCCGCGGCTTCGGCGATTGCCAGCTCCACGTCGAATGGGCGTCCCCGGCTGTCGTCAAGGGCGAAGGCCAGGACCGGGGCAACAGCGGCGTCTTCCTCATGGGTCTCTACGAGGTCCAGGTCCTGGACGGGTTCGCGAACCGGACGTACGCCGACGGCACGACGGCGGCGATCTACGGCCAGTATCCCCCGCTCGTCAACACCTGCCGGAAGCCGGGAGAATGGCAGACCTTCGACATCGTCTTCCACCGGCCCCTGTTCGACGAAAAGGGCGATCTCCAGATGCCCGCCCGGATGACCGTCTTTCACAACGGCGTCCTCGTCCATGACAACGCCGTCCTCACGGGCCCGACGAGCCATAAAGTCCGCCCCCCTTACAAAGCACACACCGACAGGCTCCCGGTCGGCCTTCAGAACCACGGCTGTCCCGTCCGGTACAGGAACATCTGGGTCCGTGACCTCGAAGGGAAGGATTGAAGACTTGAAAAGAGTATTGCCGATCGCCGCGCTCGTCGCCTGCCTGACCATTCCCGGGCTCGCGGCCCAGGACCCTCCCGGCAAGAAGAAGGCGCTATTCGTCTGGGGAGGCTTGGAAGACCACGAGCCGAAAAGATGCACGGACATATTCGCTGCATGGCTCAAAGAAAAAGGGTTCGACGTCGAGATCACGAACACCCTGGACGTCTACCTCGACGCGGCCAAGCTCAAGGGCGTCGACCTCATCGTCCACAATGTCACGATGGCCGACATCACGCCAGAACAGGAGAAGGGCCTCTGCGACGCCGTCCGCGGGGGGACAGGCCTCGCCGGCTGGCATGGCGGCCTCGCCGACGCCCATCGGGGCAAGGTCGACTACGCTTTCATGGTCGGCGGACAGTTCGTGGCCCATCCGGGCGGGATCGTCGATTACGTGATCGACATCGCAGACAAGAACGACGCCGTCACGCGCGGCCTTGCCGGCTTCAAAATGCATTCGGAGCAGTACTATCTGCTGGTGGACCCCGGCGTCCAGGTCCTCGCGACGACGACCTTCTCGGGACAGGGCGCGCCCTGGACGAAGGGCGTCGTCATGCCCGCCGCGTGGAAGAAGCGCTACGGAAGGGGCCGCGTCTTCTACGCGTCCTTCGGCCATAAGGCCGCCGACTTCGACGTCCCGGAGGCCCGGGAAATGGTCGGGCGCGGATTGCTCTGGGCCGCCCGTGATCTCAAGGACCGGGAGCCGTCCGCGGCCGAGGGCGCAGCCGTCAAAAAGCCGAATAAGCGCGCCCGGAAGGCGGCCCGGACCGGGAAATGAGGGTATGAACGAAGCGTCGTCCGAACGCCTGTCGCTCACGGCCGGAAGGGCCCGGCTCATCCTTGCCGCGGGCGCGCTCCTCTGGGCCCTCGCGTTCTTCCTGTGGCTTCAGGGCGGCCTCGACAAGGCCGTTCAGATCGCCCACGAGCCCCTGCGGCAGATCCCCTTCCTCATGGACGCCGCGCTCGCCGTGTCCCGATACGGGATGACCGCCTGCGTCCTCGTTTACCTCTTTCCTCCTGACGCGCTCCCTGGGTTCCCGGGGCCCGAAGGACCTGCAAAAGATATTCCTTCCGATCGTGCTTTCCTTCGCCGTGGCCGGGGCGGCGGGCGACCTGTCGAAGGCGGCGTTCGACCGACCCCGGCCGTTCGTCGAACATCCTTCGGAGATGTCCTCCGTCATCAGGCCGGCCTCGTCGTCGCTCCCCTCCGGGCACGCGACCAAGAGCTTCGCTCTTGTCCTGCCCTTCGCGGTCTTCGCCGGGGAGGGACATGAAAAAAAGGAGAGCGCTCCGGGCGGCCCTGGTGGCGGCGGCCGCCGCCATCGCCTATACGCGGGTCCTGATGGGCGTCCACTATCTCGGGGATGTCCTGGCGGGCGCGGGAACGGCGCTCCTCTTCCTGCCGCTCGTCATCATGGCGGCGAACGCGATCTACCGGAGGGAGAGGGTCGAGGGCGCGCAGGATGGAAGGGCTGGCCCGCGTCTGCGGCCTCATTCTCGTCGGGATGATCTTCTACCTCGTCCGTTATTCCTGATCAGTCCGCCAGTCCTTCGGTCGATTCGCCCTTGCGGGACTTCACGCCGCCTTCGGGAAGAGGCCGGTGCGCTTCGGGCGCCTCGATGTGCTTCGCGACGACGAGCGGCGGTCCCGCCGATCGCCAGCTGGTCGAAGAGGAACGCGAACTGCTTTTCGAGGCTCGCCCCGATGGCGTCCAGGGCCGCGGGCGGGAAGGTCCCAGAACCGCTTCTTGAACGGGCCGACGGCCTTCTTGCGGGCCTTGTAGAGGAACTGGGCTTCGGTGTCCTTGGGCTTCCGCTCGCCGGCGGCGTTGACCTTGAGCCATTCGGCCATCTCGGCGCGGAGGGCTTCGGGGGTCGCCTCGTGGTCCATGACCATCGTCTGGAACGCGGTGGCCAGGTGGACCTCGCAGGCCCCGGCCTCGACGAACTTGTGGAAGGCGGCGTCCGGGAGCGTGCTCGCCCCGTGCTGGACGGCGCCGCCCATGCCGTACAGGCGCCGGGCCTCCTCGCCGAGCTCCTTGAGGACGGCGAAGTCGATGGCGACCTGGGCCAGCGTTCCGTCGGGAAGGACGACGCCGCCGTGGCTCGTCCCGGTCTGGACGCTGATCTTGCTGATGCCGGTGACGGGGCCGCGACGGGCGTCGAAGCCCTTCATGAAGGCGGCGAGGTCCTCGGGCGAGCTGTTCTTCAGGCCCACTTCGCCGATCTCCCCGCCCACGGAGACGGTGACCCCGTTGGGTTCGTGGGCGCGGATGAAGCGGGTCAGCTCGGCGCACAGCTCGAAATTGAGCTTCTGCTGTTCGTCGAGCGTCGGCTTGGAGATGTCGACCAGGGTCGAGGTGTCGATGTCGATGTTGTAGAAGCCGGCCTCGATGGACTCGACGATGAGGTCCCGGATGGCCTTGAGCTCGGCCTCGGGGTCGGCGGCGTATTTCTTGGCCGCGGCCTGGAAGTGGTCGCCCTGGATGAAGACGGGACCGCGGAACCCCTCGCGGATCGCGGCGGCCAGGACCGCGGACACGTACTCGGACGGCCGCTGGTCGGTGTAGCTCATCTCGGACCGGGCGATCTCGAAGATGAAGGCCCCGGCGTCGATCTTCCGGGCGGCCCGGAAGACGGCCCGGGCCGAATCGTAGGCCAGCATGCGGAGGTTCATGGCGGGGACGGTGAACGGTTTCGCGATCTCGCCCCTTCCCCGGGCCGCGTAAAGCTCATGGATGGAGGCCGGCCGGATCCCCAGGGCCTGGGCCGTCTCCCAGATGAGCCAGCGGGCGGCGGCCTTCGTCGCGGGCTCGCCGAACACGGCCTCGCGGACGAGGGCGTCCATGAGCGCGGGCAGTTTCTTCTCGTCCTTGACGATCACGCGGTCGTCTTGTCCGTTGACGACGGCGCCCGCGAGCGTCCCGATCATGCGGTCCAGGGCATGGTTGGTCATGGTTGTCTCTCCTTCGGTTCGAAGGCTCGAACACGCATGCCCTAGTATAGCAAAAGCGCCGTGTTCGGGGAACCGCGCCTGGCCTTCCCGGGACGGATCGGGTAAAATACGGCCATCATGAACATCCGACCGTCACGAGTTCTGTCGCCGTCATCGTTGTCGCCTTCGCCCTCGCCGTCTCCGCCTCGTTCTCGGACTGGGCCCTGCGGGGCCCGGCCCCGGACGGGCCCTGGGCGAGTTCGAAGGTCATTCGGACATCGGCGCCGTCAAAGGGCCCGGCGATCCGCGACTTACGACCCGCAAACCGGGAGATACCTCATCGAGGGCTCGGGCGCGAACATGTGGTTCCAGACCGACGAGGGCCATTTCCTATGGAGGCGGCTCAAGGGAGATTTCATCCTCGATGCGAGGGTCGAATTCGTCGGGAAGGGCGTCGAAGCCCACCGCAAGATCGGCTGGATGGTCCGTTCGACCCTGGACGGCGGCTCGGCCCACGCAAGCGCCGTTCTCCACGGCGACGGCCTGACCTCCCTCCAGTACCGGAAAGCGCCCGGGACCGACACCGAAGAGGTCAAGCTGGACATCACGGGGCCCGACGAGATCCGGCTCGAACGCCGGGGTTCGACCTATATCATGTCGGCGGCCCAGCACGGCGACCTCTTCACGAGCGGGAGCGTGCCGGACCTCTCGCTGGGTGACGAGGTCTATGTCGGCCTCTTTGTCTGCTCGCACAACGCCGATGTCTCCGAAAAAGCCTTCTTCGGGAACGTCCGGGTCACCGTTCCCGCCCCCGCGGGCTTCGTCCCCTACCAGGATTACATCGGGAGCCGCCTGGAGGTCCTCGATGTCGACAGCGGGGCCCGCACGGTCGTCCACACGGCCCCGGGCTCGATCCAGGCGCCGAACTGGACGACGGACGGAAAGGCCCTGATCTACAACGCCGATGGCCTGCTTTATAAGTTCGACCTGGCAACCGGGAAGCCGGCCGCCCTGGATACGGATTTCGCCCGGTCCAACAACAACGACCACGTCCTCTCCTTCGACGGGAAGAGGCTCGGCATCAGCAATCACAGCGCGGAGGACGGCGGGGAATCCGTCGTCTACGTCCTCCCTTCGGCCGGCGGCACGCCGGTCCGGGTGACCGCCAAGGCCCCCTCCTACCTCCACGGCTGGTCGCCCGATGGAAAGGACCTCGTTTACACGGGAGGGAGGAACGACAAGTTCGATGTTTATAGGATCGCCGTCGCGGGCGGCCCGGAGACGAGGCTGACCGACGCCGAAGGCCTGGACGACGGCCCGGAATACACTCCGGACGGGCGGTTCATATATTTCAACTCGAACCGGACGGGGACGATGCAGATCTGGCGGATGAGGCCCGACGGGCGCGGCCAGGAACAGGTCACCTTCGGAGCGACCTGCAGGATTGGTTCCCCCACGTCTCTCCCGACGGGCATCGGATCGTTTTCCTGTCGTTCCCGAAGGAGGTCGCCTCCGACGACCATCCCTTCTATAAACCCGTTTACATCCGGATCATGAGGGCCGGCGGCGGCGAAACCCGGGTGATCGCATACGTCTACGGCGGGCAGGGAACCATCAACGTGCCCTCCTGGTCGCCCGACGGAAAGAGGATCGCCTTCGTCAGCAACACGAAGTTCTGATCCCGGCGGCCGGAAGCCTCCCGGCCCGCTCCGATCTTTCCTTGAAAAACACCGCGCGGATGACGGATAATGACCGCATCCGCATCGAATGGAAGGAGCCCTCATGAGCCTCAGGTCCCTCGTCCTCATCCTTTGCCTGCTGATGATCGCGTCCTCCGGGACCGCCAAGGACGTCCTGCCCCTGCAATGAATCGAAGAAAAGGAGGAGAATAGATGAAACGCCGAACGTTCGCACTCGCTTTGGGATTCTTCCTGATGGCCGCCCTGGTCTCCGGCCTGGTCGCCGGGCTCGCTCCAGCCGATGGCGGCGGCAAGGTCATTTGGGCCGGAGTCCGGTCGTCCCAGTACGGCATCAAGCCGTTCCCCGCCGCCGAGGGATGGCTGAAGGCCATGCGGACGATGGAAGGCTATTTCCCGGGGTCGTCGCCCGCGGCGATCTGGATCGTCGGCCAGATGGCCAAGGATCGACACGAACATGCACCTGTTCTTCCCGTCCGACGGGAAACAGGTCCCGCACGTCGAGTTCGAGCCGACCGACATCCATGAAGCCTATCTCGACGCCTTCGACAAGGCCGGGATCAAGGTGTTCCTCCAGGTCGAATCGGCCGACGCCGACATGGAGACCCTGATCGACCTCGTCCTCGGCCGGTACAAGCACCACCCGTGCGTCATCGGATTCGGCGTCGACGTCGAATGGTTCAAGGTCGCCGACAAGCCGGGCACCGGCACGGCGGTGGACGACGCCACGGCGAAGACGTGGGAGGCTCGGGTCAAGGCCCACAACCCCGCCTACCGCCTGTTCCTCAAGCACTGGGACATCAAGTGGATGCCCCCGACCTACCGGGGCGACATCGTCTTCGTCGACGACAGCCAGATCTTCAAGACCATGGACGAGATGGTCAACGAGTTCACGACCGGTTGGGCCCCCGCGTTCTACCCGAACCCGGTCGTCTTCCAGATCGGCTACCGCGCGGACAAGCCCTGGTGGTCCAAGCTCGCCGCGCCTCCGAAGGACCTCGGCGCCGCCATCGCCGGGGGCGTCAAGCAGGACCTGGGCATCATCTGGGTCGATTTCTCGCTGAGGGACGTCCTGCCTGTCGATTAGGAGCGGCCATGCACACGCACTCGAAAATGATCATGGGAGCGGGGGTCATCCTCGCCCTTTCCCTTTTCCTCCCCGTCCCGTTGGCCCGCGGGCAGGCCGCGCCGGGAACGAAGGCGGCCCCGATGGTCGGGGTGAAGATCTACGAGTACACCGGGAGCTTCCCCGACCTCTTCGAAAAGTGGCGTTCCCTCGGCGTCAACACGGTCTTCGTCAGCGCGGCGCTCGGGGCGAACCCCGAGTTCAAGGCCCTGGCGAAGAAGGATGGCATCACGACCTTCCTCATTTTCCCGGTCTTCTTCGGCGGCCCGGATCTCGACAAGCGGCCCGACCTGTACGCCGTCAAGGCGGACGGGACGAAGGCGGAGGACGACTGGGTGAAGTTCGCCTGCCCGACCCGGGAGGAGTCCCGCGCCGGGAAGTTCGAAGAGCTCCGGCGGGCCGTCCGCGACGTCGACCCGGACGTCCTCAGCCTGGATTTCATGCGATTCTTCGTCTTTTGGGAGAAGGTCTATCCCGACCGAGCCCCCGGCTCCCTCCCGAACACCTGCTTCGACGAGAGCTGCCTCGCGGCGTTCCAGAAGGAGATGCGGGTGACCCTCCCGCCGGGTTTCCCGGACACGGCGGCGAAGGCGAATTGGATCCTGGCGAATCACGCGGCAGGCTGGACCGAATGGAAGTGCCGGTTGATCGCCGGCACGGTCAAGGCGCTCGCCGACGAGGCCCGGAGGATCAAGCCGTCGATCAAGGTCAACATCCACACGGTGCCCTGGCGGAAGGACGACTTCGGCGGGGCCGGCCGAGCCATCGCCGGCCAGGACCTGGAGCGGCTCGCACCGCTCGTGGACTTCATCTCGCCGATGGTCTATCACCACATGGTCCGGCAGACGCCGGAGTGGGTGCACTCGGTGACCCAGGACGCCTATGACCGGACACGCGGCCGGGTCCTCCCCAGCATCCAGGTGGACAAAGCCTACATCGACGCCCCCTACACGCTCGATGAGTTCAAACAAGCCCTCGCCGAGGCCTTGAAACCGCCGTCGGCCGGCGTCGTCTTCTGGTCCTGGGATGCCCTGAACAGGTCGCCGGAGCGGACGGAAGCGGTCCGGGCGCTCTTGGGCGCGGCCGGGGTTCGTTGACAAGACAGGGGATTTCGCCATAATAGAGGGCGCGAATCAAGAACGATGAGAACCATCATTCGGATATCGGCGATCGCGTTGGCCGCGGCGTTCCTGACCCCCGTCTCCGCCCTGGCGTACATCGATCCCGGAACGGGAAGCTATGTCATCCAGCTCGCCATCGCGGCCTTCGTCGGCGTCATGTTCTCCCTGAGGATCTTCTGGAAGAAGATCGTCCGGCTCTTCAAGAAGGGCGGTCCGGACGAGCCGAAGGCCGATGACAAGCCCCCCGTCCCCTGAGGACCGACCGCATCCCGGTTCGTTCCGGGACCCGAGCGGATTCCTGTTCCGCCGCGCCGGTGTCCTCTACCGGCAGGTCAACGCCGTCTATCGGGAACATTTCGACGAGCTCGTCGGGGGAGGGCTTTACAGGGACCTGACGGACGCCGGCCTCATGGTCCGCCACGAAGAGGTCGACGTCCCGCCCGCGGACCCCGTGACGGCCTACCGGACCATCCGGCCCGAGCCCGTCCCTTTCATTTCGTATCCCTACGAATGGTGCTTTGGAGAGCTCAAGGACGCCGCCCTGGCCACCCTTCGCATCCAGAGGATGGCCCTCGAGCGCGGCCTGACGCTCAAGGACGCCAGCGCCTATAATATCCAGTTCCTCAACGGCCGGCCCGTGCTCATCGACACGCTGTCCTTCGAGAAGCTCCGGTTGAGGCCCTGGGTCGCCTACCGCCAGTTCTGCCAGCACTTCCTGGCCCCGCTCCTCCTTATGGCCCGGAGGGACCACAGGCTCGGACAGCTCTCCCGGATCTACATCGACGGCGTCCCGCTGGACCTCGCGAGCCTCCTCCTGCCGCGGTCCACGCGCCTGAGGCCCGGCATCGCCATGCACATCCACCTCCACGCCGCGAGCCAGAAGCATTACGCGACGAGGGCGGTCGCGGTCAAGGAAAGGTCCGTCTCCCTCGTGTCCCTGAAAGGACTGGCGGACAGCCTGGAAAGGCTCGTCCGCAAGACGGAGTTCCGCCTGACGAAGACCGAATGGGGCGACTATTACCGCGAGACGAACTACACCGACGCGGCGTTCGAAGGCAAAAAGAGGATCGTCTCGGATTTCCTGGGCCTCGCGAAACCCCGGACGGTCTGGGACCTCGGCGCCAATACCGGCATCTTCAGTCGGCTGGCGAGCGGGCGGGGCATCCCGACGATTGCCTTTGACGTCGACCCCGTGGCCGTCGAGATCAACTACCGGGAGGTCGTCAAGGGAAAAGAGACGGATCTCCTGCCCCTCGTCCTGGACCTGGCCAACCCGAGCCCCGCGATCGGCTGGGCCAACGCGGAGCGGGGCGCGTGGCTCGACCGGGGCCCGGCGGATACCGTCCTCGCCCTGGCCCTCGTTCACCATCTGGCCATTTCGAACAATGTGCCGTTCGCGATGATCGCCCGGACCTTGAAGCGGGCCTGCGACCGGCTGATCATCGAGTTCGTGCCCAAGAGCGATTCACAGGTCCGGCGCCTCCTTCAGACCCGCGAGGACATCTTCCCCGGCTACACGCAGAAGGCATTCGAGGAGGAGTTCGGCCGACACTTCGTCATCGATAGGTCCGTTCCCGTCAAGGGGTCCGAACGGACCCTCTACCTGATGAAGGCTCGCCCGGATGGCGCCTGAGGCCGGAAGAACGATATGAGGCACCGTTCGAGCGGCGGGGCACCGAAGCCGGCGACCGTCGTGGCCGTCGTCGCCCTCTTCTCGACGACGCTCCTCATGTTTGGTCCCGGAACGGTCTACCTGACCAACGCGATCGAATTCTCCAACACGCTCGGCGACCTGCTCCTCGCGGGAACCGTCCTCGCGGCGGCTCTCTCTCTCCTGCTTGCCGCCCTCCTCTTCGGCTTGAGAGCCCTGGGCCCCGTGTTCCTGGAGAAAGGGCTTTCGGTCGTGTTCGCCCTCGGCGTCCTTCTCTGGTTCCAGGGAAATTTCCTCCTCTGGAACTACGGGCCGCTGGACGGGCGGGCCATCCCCTGGTCCGCAATGGCCCGCTTCGGGGTCATCGACGGGCTTGTCTGGTTCGGGGTCGTCGGCGCGGCGTTCCTATTGTCACGTCCTCTCCTTCGGTTCACCGGGAAGGTAAGCCTGGCTCTCATCGCCGTCCAGCTGGCTTATGGCACGGTCCTTTTCCTCCGCCAGCCTGAGACCCCGAGCTTCAAGAGATTCTCCGTGGATGCAGCACGTAAATTCTCTTTCTCACCCCGGAGGAACGTCATCCTCCTTATCCTCGACTCGTTCCAGACGGACGTCTTCGGCGAGATCGTCCGGGAAACCCCGGCGATCGCCGCCGGGTTCGACGGCTTCACCTATTTCCGGAACGCGCTCGGCGGATATCCTTTCACTGAGCTCTCGGTCGCGCTCATGTTGACGGGCAGGTACTACGACGACTCCTTGCCGTTCGAGCAGTGGAAAAAGGACTCTTTCGGGACGGGTTCCCTCCCCGCCGTCCTGAAAGCGAAGGGCTGGGAGGTCGACCTGTACCCCAAGGTCAGCTACAGCCTTTATTACTCCGAGGACGTCGCCTCGAACATCGTTCGGGGGATGCCCCGACCCGAGAGGATGCTCGACGTCGCCTACATTTTCGATCTCGGCCTCTTCCGAAGCCTGCCTCATTTCCTGAAGCGCCCGGTCTACAATGACCAGGATTGGTTCGTCAGGCGGATCTACCTCTCGACCAGGAAGTCGGTCCCCAAGGGGCTGGACGCTGCGCCGCGGGTCGTCGGTCTCGCCCCCCGCCGAACGCTCCGGAACAGAGACCTTTTCTCCCGAAAGGCCTTCCTGAAAAGCCAGGACATCCGTTTCGTCGACGCCATGCTGAACGATTCCGCCCTCTCCGGCGAGCGGGACGCGTTCAAGTTCTACCATATCGGCGGCCCGCATATCCCCCTCGACCTGAACGAGAACCTCGACTATGTCCCGATGGACGTCAGTCGCGAAAGCTACCGGAAAGCAGCGACGGCGAGCCTCAAGTTGGCGGCTATATTCCTGGAACGACTCCGCACGCTCGGAGCTTACGACGACTCCCTGATCTTCATCGTTGGCGACCACGGCGCCGGGTTCCAGGGGCAGGAATTCCTCCCCCAGCCTGGGATGTTGGCGGCCGGCGCCGCCGTGACGGATCCGGCCCGGGTCAACGCCCTTCCTCTCGTCCTTGTCAAGCCCTTCGCCTCGTCCGGAACCCTGAGGACCTCTGACGCCCCGGTCTCGCTGGGCGACATCCCGGCCACGGCGTTCCGGGCCCTTGGTCTGGACGTCGACGCTCCCGGAGAATCCATGTTCGCGGTCGACGCCTCCGCGGCCCGCGAGCGCAGGTACCTGATGTACTCGGGCCGGGACATCTATTCCTATTACGGGGATATGGACGAGTACATCGTTTCAGGCCCGGGCTGGATGGACGGGGCTTGGCGGCGTTCGGGAAAGGTTTTCACGCGGCGCGGGACCGTCCTGAGGCGCCGGGAGACCTACCGCTACGGCTTCCCTCTCGACATGAACATCGACGGGAGCGCCCTCCCCTATCTCGAGTACGGTTGGAGCATGCCGGACAGGGACCTGATCTGGACCGCAGGGCGGCGGGCACTTATGGTCCTTCCGATCGAGCCCCCAAAGTCCGGCCTCGTCCTAAGGGTGTCGTTCCGCCCGAATGAGAACCTCCTTGCGTCGAAGGACCGGGACGTCCTCGTCTCGGTCAATGGAACACGCGTCGGGCTATGGTCCGCAGGGACCGGCCCGGAGCGGACCTGCGAGGCGGCCATCCCCGCCGGCCTCGCGGGCGACACCCTGCGGATCCTGTTCGAAGTCCCCGGCGCCATGACCCCGCCCGGAAAGGTGAACGCCGAAGACATCCTGAAGCTGGGGATCGGCGTCATCCGCGTCGTCGTCAAGTAACACCGGGTCCGCGGGCCGTTAGATCCTGACGAAGATCCTCCTCCTGTAGAGAGCGTAGCAGAGGCCCCAGAGCATCGCCAGGACCACTAGGCTGGTGGCGAACGCGGCGGCCGGGTCCCCGAGACCGCCGAAGATCCCCTCGGTGAAGGGTTTGGCTATGCGACGGAGCCATTCGGCGCCCCCCGTTTCCGTGAACAGGTAGATGAACAGGGGGTTCATGCCCACGATCGCGAGAAACTTCCAGCCACGCCGGACCTTTACGATATCGATGAGTCCGTAGACGAAGGCCAGGGCCAGCAGGCACCATCCGCCGCTCGCGAGGACGAACGTGCTCGTGGCGATGCGCTTGACGATGGGCGTCACCGGGTCAAGGGCGTATCCGGCGACGGCCAGGGCAAGCCCGGCCGCGGCCAGCGTCCCGATCTTCCGCCCGGGCGAGCGGCGGCCCCTGAGAAGGAGCCCGGCGAGCACGCCCCACATCGTGTGGGCTGCGGTCGGCACCGCGTTGAAGGCGACCCAATGGCCCTCGGAGAGCTTCCCCATGAGGGCCATGTCCACCCAGGAGCCGAAGTTGCGGTCGGCGACGAACGGCTGGTCGAATCCCGGCACGGCCCACGCCCTGTAGAGGATCTCCGTCAGGGCTAACAACCCGATCGAAAAGGCGATCTGGGCCGGGGCGGACCGGCGCATCATCAGGAACGCCACGAGGCAGGTGAACGCAAGCTGGGCAAGGACATTCCAAAGCTCGAAGGTCAGTCGGCCCGGGCCGATGCAGTAGAGCGCCCAGCCGAACAGGAGCAGGAGGAAGGACCGCTTGAGGGCATGGCGGAACGTCGCCGCCCATGTCGCCCCTTCGTCCCATCTCCTCCCGTACGAAAAGGGCATGGCCACGCCGACGATGAACATGAAGAAGGGCTGGATGAGGTCCCAGAAGCGCAGACCGTTCCACGGGTGGTGGTGGAACTGCGCGCCGATCGCCTGAACGACCGTCCCGCCGAACGCGGGGCTGACGAGAAGCTCGTAGAGCCCTGTCGCCTCCGCGACGAGAAGGAGCATCGTGAACCCTCTGAAGACGTCAAGCGACCCAAGCCGCCCCGCGGGCCACGGGCCGGAACCGGGATCATGTTCGGCGCTGCGCATTCCCTTCCCTCCTTCCCGTGAGTGACCGGGTCCCAAAAATTATCACAGGGGGCGTCCGCAGGCAACGGGAACGGCGGGGGCGGCTCAGCGCGTCGCGAGCCGTTCCCGGACGCGGGCGAGCTCGGCGTCGGCTTCGGCGACGAGGACATCGAGGGCTTCCCGCAAAGGACGGATCCGGTCGACGAGGCCGACGCTTTGGCCGGCCATCAGAGAGCCCGTCTCGACGTCGCCGTCCTTGACGGCCCGCCGGAGGGCGCCCACCCAGTAGCTCTCGACCGCGTGCTGGGCCTCTTCGTGGGAGATCTCCTTCCTCTTCCGCTTCCCGACGAGGTCGACCTGGAGGTCGAGGAAGTTCTCGAGTCCCTTGTTCCTGAGGGCCCGGACCGCGACGACCTTGAGCTCGGACCCGATCTGGGGCGTGGCCACCGCGTCCCGGGCCTGGGCTTTGATGAACGCCTCCTTGAAACGCGGGTGAACGCCGCACTCCTCGGTCAGGACGAAATAGGTCCCGAGCTGGACGCCCGAGGCGCCCATGAGGAGGAGGTGGGCGACGTAGGCCCCGTCGGCGATCCCGCCGGCGACAAAGATCGGGACCTCGTCGACCCTGAGGAGGACCTGCTGGATGAGGATGCCCAGCGAGACGTACCCGATGTGACCGCCCGCCTCGCTCCCCTCCAGGATGAGGGCATCGGCGCCCGACTCGACGAGATGGCGGGCGAGCGATTCGGTGGGAGCGAACGCCATGACCTTCGCCCCGTTCTCTTTCGCCTTCAGGACCTCCGGTTTCCGGGGGAAGCTCCCGGCGAAAACGATGAACGGGACGCCGCTCTTCACGGCCACGTCCAGGTGGACCTTGTAGTTCGGGGCGATGGTGATGAGGTTCACCGCGAAGGGACGGTCCGTCAGGTCGCGCGTCCTGCGGATCTCGTCCCCAAGGGCGGCCGGCTCCATGTTCCCCCCGGCCAGGCATCCGAACGCGCCGGCGTTCGAAACCGCCGCGACGAACGGCGCGTCCGATATCCACGTCATGGCCCCGGCAATAATCGGCATCTCCGCGCCGAGAAAGTCCTTTCCCCGGCGCCACAATCCGTCCAGCTGCCACATGTTCGTGCTCCTTGTTCCCCTTATTATACAGGAGCCCCGGCCCCTTTGTTGTCCCCTTCACCTTCGTGCGCGGGTTAGCCCGACATGGGCGGCCAATCAAGGGTTCGCCTTCTAAAGACTCGGCCTGCGACGATGAAGGTCGCCCCTCTCCCCCCGACCCCCTGGAACCAGTCCCGGCGGTTCCCCCCGCCCTAAGCGGCGGGGTCCCCCCTCCGCTACGGGGGGCTTCAGGGCGACCTCCATCGTCGTAATCTCCAGAGAATAGCCCCTATGTCCTTCATGCGGCGATCCTTCCTATAATTGAACAAGTCCGTGTGCTGGGGGGCACGGACGGGACGGACCGAGCGGACGTGGAGGGTTTAGCCCGCACGAAGCCGATTTCGAGGAGATTCGGGCTCGTATGTCTGAGCGTAAGGGGATCCCGGAACCATGCCACTTAGGGCAAGATCAAGATGTCGTAGCTCAAAGCAAGTTCGCGAGTTACGAGCCCGCCGATGAAATCGGCGAGGGCGCGGCGTTAAAAACCCGACCGGGAGCGAGGCCGTCTCGGCCGGGCCCATTGCCCAGCCCACGCCAGGCGAGCCCAGGGAAGGGGCTACCTTTTCTTTTTCCGGCCCAGGATCCCGCCGCTCAGGAAGAGGCCGGCCCCGAGGACGAAGCCGAAATTGTACCAGCCGCCGGTGTTGTGGACCTCATAGAAGCGGATGCTCTTCGAGAAGATGGAGATGATGAACGTGACCGGCGCGATGAAGCCGTGCCAGAGTCCCGAGAAGAAGCCCGCGACGTTGCCGTCCGCGTCCGGGGTCCTCTCGGCAGGGTTCGGGCCCGGAACGCAGCTTGCCACGACGAGGAGGATGGCCAGCAGGGTCAGAGACCTGAGGATATGGTTTTTTGTCATGAGACCTCCAAAAAGGCATTCGTCTTCAGTCGTCACTCTTCCGGCATCCGTCGTCCGTCATCATGCCCCGGCTCATTATGAATGATGCGGCGCACAGCGAAGAGTTCTTTCAAGATCACCCTCGCCTGCGAAGCCGGGCGCAGGCGCGTGTCGGGGTCGCACGTCCACGTCACCGGGAACTCCTCGATACGGTAGCCGCGCCCGAGGGCCTTGAGAATGATCTCGAGCTCGAAGAGGAACCCGGGAGTCTCGAGTCCGGCGAAGAGCCCGCGGGCGACCTCCCCGGCATAGACCTTGAACCCGCATTGGGGATCCGTGACCCGGCGCGGCAGACCCGCGACGGCCGC
The DNA here is from genome assembly GCA_963813235.1 of Candidatus Aminicenantota bacterium. Lineage (GTDB taxonomy): Bacteria > Acidobacteriota > Aminicenantia > Aminicenantales > Saccharicenantaceae > JALHVH01. Next base: position 244,895 of record CAWEYF010000015.1, read on the forward strand.
GGCGGCCCGACGGAAGGCCCACCCCAGAAGCCGCCGGCTGAAGGGCCGGTCCCGGCAGATGACGCTCGCTTTCAGCCGCCGCGAGGCCAGCGCCCCGTCGAGCTCCCCTGCCCGGATGCGCGCGAGCGGGGGAAGAGCGTCATGGTACGGGACGCACATCCCGGCGTCGGCGCAGATGACGATATCTCCCGAGCTCGCAACAACGCCGGCCTTCAGGGCGAAGCCCTTGCCCATGTTCCGTTCCAGGCTGATCGTCTCGACCCGAGCCGAAAGCGGGACCTTCGCGACCCGGGCGGCCACGGCCGTCCCGTCCGTGCTTCCGTCGTCGGCGACGATGACCTCGCCCGAAAGCCCCTTTCTCTCGAAGAAGAGGGCGGCCTCCTCGACGTCGCGGCCGATCTTCCGGGCTTCGTTGAAGGCGGGGATAACGACCGAAACGTCCATCACGGGGCCTTCTTGTCCAGATATCGTTCCCAGAGGTCGTTCCGGACGAAGAGGGAAAGGAGAACCCCTGGGCGAAGCCCGTAGAACTCCGAGCGGTATGCGCTCCCGAGGCTCTCCCCGACCCTTTCCGCCTGGTCCGCCGAGGTCACGACGACGGGAGCGTCACCCGACGTCGCCGGCCGAAGCCGCGTCCGGCCAATAGCCGACGTTCGTGAACTCCGAAGATACCACGGAAGGGGCCACGTTTCATAGGGCCCGGCGACGACCTTGACGAGCATTCGCTTCCCTTCCGGACGGAGAGCCGAGAGGGCTTCGACGCGCCCGACGAGCCGGAGGAAGTCCGTGCCCGTCTGGGCGTAGACATAGGGATTGCGCGGGTCCGCGTAAAGGACGAAATTCGCCCGATGGCATTGGATCCCGAGATGAAGGGCGCCCGCGGCGAGGACCGCAAGGACGGCGGCCTTGGCATCGGCCTTCGGGAAGGCTCCCATGACGGAAGCCGCGCCGTGCCCGGCCAGGAGGATCACCCCCAAATAGAAAGGAAGGGCGTTCCAGGGCGTCTTGTAGGGGATCAGCGAATAGGCCGCGGAGGAAACGATCGTATAAACGGAGACAGATCCTGGGGAACGACGAGCGCGCGCCCTCCTTGCTTTCCGAAGGGCGGCGACGCTCCCGACGACGGCAAGGACAAGGATAAAGGCCTCGCTCCAGGCCGGGGCCGAGGCCCCGAACTTCGAGTAGGCCAGCAGTTCGAGATAATACGACGGGGGTTGGGTATGCCATCCCGTTTCCGCGCCGCGCGCGAAATAGATCCTGAAGGAAAGAAAGGAGTCCCACAGGCCCCCCGGGTTCCGGAGAAACGAGGTGAAGAGCAGGCCGGCGGTGGCGACGGCAACGGCTATGCCGAGAAGCCCGTGCCAGGCCCAGGATTGTGACTTCCCACGCTTTCCGGCCCGGATCGCCCGCTCCCGCGGGAAGCGGAGGCGAACAGGAACGCCGCGGCGACGGCCGCGAAGACGATGATCGAGGTCTCCTTCGTGGCGTACATCATCCCGGCGCAGAATCCCGCGGCCACCGCCCAGCCGGCCGACGGCCGCCGGGAATATCGCCAAAGCGACGCCAGAAGGCCGACAATGAAGAAGACGAGGATCGTTTCCTGGATATAGAAGCGGGAGTAATAGACGATGAGGGGCGAGATCGCCGCAAGGAGCCCGGAGAAAAGCGCGGTCCGGCCCAGGCCTCGACGAAAGAGAAGGAGGAGGAGCAGGGCACCGGCCCCGAACAGCGCCGGGACGAGACGCAGGACGGTCTCGTCGAGGGAAGCGGCAGGCGGCGTCCCGCCGGCCCGCGCCACGGGAAGCGTCAGGTAGTACAGGCTGGGCCCGTGATGGTCGTTCTTGTCGTAATGATATTCTCCGGTTTCGAGGAGCGCCCCGAACTTCACGGCCTGGTTGGCCTCGTCGTGGTGCATGGGCCGGAGGCCGAGCTCCCGGGTCCGGAGGAGGAGCGCCCCCGCCAGGACGACGACGAAAAGCCCGCCCCAGGCCGCTTTTTTCATTTGACCGGGATGCCGTAGACTTCCACCTCGACGTAATGGTTCATGTCGTTCGACGTGTTCCCGTTGCTGTAGAGACGGACATAGCGCGCCTTGATCCCCTTCGGGTCGATGAGGCGGCCTTCGTTGGTCTCAATGTACTCCTTATCCTTCCCGATCCCCAGCCCCAGCGCGTTGTCATGGTCGTTGTTGAACACGGTCGTGACGCCGGTCACGAAATCCTTGTCGTCGGAGACCTGGACGACGACATCCCGGTAGACGCGGGCTTGGCTGTGATAGTGCCAGACAAGGATGGCCGATAGGGCGGCGGATTCCTTGAGGTCGATCCGGACCCACTGCTTTCCCGGCCCGAACTCGACGAAATAGCCGTCCTCGCCGGACTTCTCGCCGTCGGTGACGAAGCCGACCTCCCCGATGACGGGCGCCATGTCGCTCGCCGCGACCGGCTTCCCGAGCGACAGGAGCTTGGTCCCGGCCGGGACGAAGAACGGGGCGCGGGGCTTGCCCGTCACCGCCTCGAGGTTCGGGGTGCGGATGTTCCGCGGCGTCCCGACGAACATGGGCTTCGGGAGCTTGAGCTTCAGCTCGACCTTGGTCTGGTCCTGGGTCTGGGCCGGGGTCCCAGGGACCGTCGCGGCGACCGATGCCGCGAGCACGACAGAGATGATGATCTTTCTCATCATTGAGGACTCCTTGTTCACATTCTATTCCAAAGCAAAGGCGACGTCCGGGTTGAACACCCGGCAATCGCCGTAATCGCGAACGACCAGGGCCCAGACCTCCGGGCACCGGCGGCAATACGCCTCGACCTCGCCCGTGGTCATGACCATGAAGGCCGTCGACAGGGCGTCGGACACGGCGGCCGAGGGATGGGAAGCCCAAGCCGCCAGGTGCCCTCCCGCCGGAAGCCCCGTCCTCGGGTCGAGGATATGCCTCCCCTTGACCTCGGTCCCGGACCCGCTGAGGGCCCGGCCCCGGAACCGGAAGCTCTCCGGGACCCCGGCGCAAGGCCAACCGGCCCCGACGCCGACGGGCCAGCCCTTCCCGGCCCCGCCGCCCGGGGGCGTCGCCGACCGCGACCGCCGTGCTCGTCCCTCCGTGGACGAGGGCGTCCTCGACGCTCCAGTCGGCCAGGACTTCGACGGCCCTGTCGAGCGCGAAGCCCTTGCCGATGCCTCCGAGGTCCAGGTCCAGGGACGCCGGTCGGCCCGCCTCCGGGACCGTCCTTCGGACTTCGAATCCGGCGTCCGTCCGGGCGAGCTCGAACGGGACCGTCCCGGCCCCTCCTTCATATTTTATCAGAGCCCTGACGTTGATATCAAAGGCGCCGTCCACGGCCCGCCGGACCTCTTCGGCCAGGCTCAGGCACTCGTAGGTTTCGACGCCGACCGCCATCGACGCCCCCGGCCCGAGGCGGTTGAGCCGCGCGATGTCGCTCGTCGGATCGAAACGGCTGAAGAGCCTTTCGATGCGGTCGACCTCGTGGAACACGGCCCGGGCGGCCTGGCCCGCGTAGGCCTCTTCGCCGCCCCGGACGAGAACCTCGAAAAGGGTAGCCATGGCGTGGTGCGTGAAACGGAACACGGCCGGGACGTCCCCGGGCATCAGCTTCTCCGCGGAAGGATGGCGAGGTCAAAGAAGACGAGAGCCGCGAGGAGGGCGGCCAGGGCGCCGTATCGGTGCGCTTCTAGGAGGGGGATCTGGGCACGGAAATGGAGATACGGGAGCATCGAGAGCAGGGCGGTGACGACGAGGACGAAACCCGCGGCCGCGAAGGCCCAGAAGAGCCCGGTCAAGACATAGGTCATCGGCACGTTCTTCAGGAACGGGCAGAGATCGCACTTCTCGGGGCCGGGCCCGTCGTCAGGCCTGTAGGCCCCGGCCCTCAGGAGAAGGAGGGCGGCCAGGCTGACGGCGAAGAGCCCGCCGGCCATCACGTGACAAAGCAGGGGGATCCCGAACATCCCCCGAGGGACGAAAGACCGCGAATAAGAAGCCGCTCGCGGCGCAAAAGCCGAAGCTCGTCGCGAGCGCGACGAAGATCCATTGCCTCCAGCCGGCGTAGCGGCGGAGGACCCATGTCTTGTAGAGGGCCAGCATCTTGGCCGGAGCCCCGGAGTCGAAGAGGGCTCGCGCGCCGTCGCCGAGCCAACCCGCATAACCCCGGAGGAGGGACGGCGCATCACCTTCTTTCACGGGCGGGGCGCCGGCCCGGAAGCGGAGGAACGCAAGCCCGAAGAGGGTTCCCACGATCGAAAGGACCGTGACGGCGATGTACAGCATGGAAGCTATCTCCTCTTCCCGCTGAGCCCCGAGATCCGGCCGAGCCAGAGCAGGGCCGCCAGGAACAGGAGCGACCCGACGACGGCGGCCGCGCCAAGGAGCACGCTCTTGAACCAGGGCCGGACGGCGAACGACGCGCCGAAGAGAAAATGATACGGCCGCCCTAGCCCCATGAACGAGCTCGCCGGCCGGACCTCGACGCGGGACGTCTTGAGGGGGCCGTAACCCCTGACCTCGTTGAAGAGGAAAAGCGAACCGGCCGTGTGGCAATCCGTGCAGCCGTTCACGCCGAGAGCCATCCGGGCCGGCCGGACCTCGTGGGCCAGGGGCCACAACACGGGGTCAGCGGCATTGTCGTTCCCGGCCTCCAGCCGACCCTTTCCGTCCAGGCGGAAGATGCGGCCGCTCGATACGTAGGCATGGTCCTTCCCCAGTTTCTCCAGGACCAGCGCCGCCTGCTCCTCGGTCAGCGTCTGATCGGTTCCGGTGAGGGTCAGGACCGCCCTCCGGGCGAAGTCGGGGACCAGGGGGGATTGCCTGCCGTCCCGGACCCAGACAAGTTCCGGCATCGCCGAAGGCTCAGGGGCGTCCTTCTTTTCGAGGACGCCGTCCGTGACGAAATAATGGGCTTTCTTGACCGCGAGCGCGGGTTTCCCGGGGGCGCCCGGCACGTCTCCCAGGGCGACGAGAACCTGTAGGAGGCGGGCCTCGGCGTCCGTATCCGGCTCTGCGGCGTCGGGATCGATCTCGGGGACAAGGGGAAGGATATTCCCTTCCTTCCGGACGGCCCAGAGGAGCGTGCCGCCGGAAAGGCTCGCCGGCATAGGCGGATACGTCCAGCCCGGCGTCGACATTCAGTTCATAGATCCACCCGGACATGATCAGGAGCGGCGTTCCGGCTATGTCGGGGATGTCGTATAGGGCGGCGAGGACCCGGCCGACACTCCGCGCGGCATCGAGGATTTCGCCCGCGGCGGCCCGGACCGTCTCCGGTTTCATGGGAACGACCTTTCCGTCCTTCGTCTCGGCCCAGAACGCCGGCCAGGTCATCCTGTGCGGGGCGAGCTTGCCGTCCGCGCCGCGGACGAAAACGGGCTCGAAGACGGCGGGCAGGTCGGTCGCCCATCGGGCGACCCCGAAGATCCCCAGCCGATTGGCCCGCGCCGTGCGGACCCGCACCGGTTCCTTCGCCGGCAGGGGGCCCGAATGACAGACCGTGCAGCTAAGCCTCTCGAAGTGGACCTTGGGGAATCCGTTATGCCTCGGGAAAGGAGCGCCCAGTCTTCCGGCAAACCCCTTCCCTCCCTTCTCGGCTTCCTTGCCGAGGTGACAGCCGGCACAGGTGAGGGTCTCGCCGGCGAGGCTGGGATTGTCCAGCGTCTCCCCTTCGTAACCGCGGGTCATGTCGTGCCCGATTCCGTTCCGGTGGCAGTTCACGCATTTGAGCCCGGACGCCGTGTGCACGTCCTCGTCGAATTCGTGCTTCGCCGCCCCGGCCGGGGCCGTGGAATGACAGGACAGGCATCGGCCGTCGTCGGGCTTGTAGGCGATGTCGAGAAATGCCTTGTGCCGGGAGTCGAAAAGCGCCCGATCGTACTTGACCGAAGGGGCGATGACCCACTCCTTGTCGTCCGGGTTGGGGCCGTCGAAGAGGTCCCAGGTCGCAGCGAGCCTCGAGGCCATGCCCCCGACCTCCCCCAAGCCGGCGGCGGCGGTGGCGGCCCAGCGGAAGTTCTCCCGCATGACCTGCCGGGCCCACTCGCTGTGGTCCTGGCGGGGGGACGCGTTGTGACAGGCCATGCAATTGATCTCGAGCCGGCCGGAAACTTCCCAGCGGGAATCGGGAGTGACGTTCTCCTCGCGAGGCTCGGAAACCCCGCCCCCGGCGAGGTGGCGGCCGAAGAGGCGCGTGAAGTCCCAGTCCGTCAGCCCGACGGCGCCGGGTTCCCACATGCCCTTCCACTTTCTGTAGGAAAGGGGGATCAGCGTTCCCGTCCCCTCGTCCGCCCAGATCCATGGCTCGCCCGGGCGGCCGGGGGGAGCGTCCGTTCGGCCCGCGTTGAAGTGGAGCCCCTTCCGGACCGTGTCGTAGTCGTGGCAAGGCGCGCAGGTGAACCGGGCCGAGAACGGCAGAGGATAGGATTCGGACGGGACGACCTCCTGGTCGAACTCGTCCTTGAGCGGGATCCTGTGGATGGGGCTGACGCCGGCTCCCGTCCCACTTGGGGGACTTGTCGTCGGGCGCGGCGGCCCCGGCCCCTGCGGCGCAGGAGAGGGCCATGGCGAGGACGGCGGCTATGGCGGCGGGGCGGGATCTCATGCCTTGAAATGCTCCGGCCGGAATCGGATCATGGACCGCGTCTTGACGGCCTCGTTGACCTTGAGGACGGCCACGGCGCTCTCGTAGGCGACGTCGGCCGGACAGGTAAGCGGAGTCCCGTTCCTCACGGCGTCGAAAAAATTCTCGAGATGCGGTTGATGGGCGGGCTTGGCCAGATCCACCGGGAGCGGCCAGCGGCCCGTCTCGGCCGTGACCCGGACATCGAGGAAGACGTTGCGGGTTTCGACCTTCCGGATGGGAGCCGCCTCGGTGAGGAGGAGCCCGTCCTTGACGAGGGAGTCCCACTCGGGCGCGTGGGCCTCGCGCAGGGCCCAGTTCCCGCGCTGGGGGACCTCGGAGATGACGAGCGAGCCGTCGTCCCCCATGAAGGTCTCGTAGAACCCGCCGTGGGCCGTTGTGGTCTGGACCTGGTAGAATGCGCGGACCGGGCCTTCCTTCGTTTCGAATTCATAGATGGCCATGACATTGTCGTACCATTCGCGGTTCCTGTAATAATCGACGCCGCCGCTGGCGACGACGGTCGACGGGTTCACGCCGAACGCCCAGGAGAAAAGGTCGATCTGGTGCGAGCCCAGGTCGACGATCGGCCCCCCGCCGAACTTCCTGTACCATCGCCAGTTGCGGAACTCGGCCATCGAGTCGTAACCGTATCGCTGGAGCGTGGCCTGGTCCATGGCGTATTTCTTGGGCCAGCCGAGCATGTCGGCCTTGGACCGGTTCCACTGGGCGTAGGCGAGGCCGAGCCGGCCGAGGAGGCGTTTCTCCCGGATGAGGCGGTCGATGGCGTGGATGTAGCGGGGGTTCGAGCGGCGCTGGTGGCCGATCTGAAGGAGCTTCCCCGTGCTCCGGGCGGTCGCCACCATGGACCGTGCTTTTTCGAGGGAGTTCGACATCTCCTTCTCGCAATAGACATGGAGCCCGGCTTCCATGCAGGCATTGGCTTGTTCGGCGTGCACCCAGTCGGGAGAAGCGACGATCGCGGCCTGAAGGTTCTTCTCCTTCGCCAGCATGTCACGGTAATCCTCGTAGACGACGGGCTTCTGGCCATACTTGCCGAGATAGCCGGAGCCGTACTGGCGGCTGTATCCCCAGATGTCGCAGAGGGCGGCGATCCGCACCCCGGGAATGCGGAGGCAGGATTCGAGGATCACCCGGCCCTGCTCGCCCGCGCCAATGAGGCCGACCCGGACCTCGTCGGCGGCATTGATCCGGGGAGCGGGCAGCGGATTCTCGGGTCTCGCTTCCTGGCCCAGGGCCCCGCCCGCCAGGGCCATGCCCAGCCCGGCCGTGGTCGATGACACGAGAAAATCCCTGCGCGAGAGAGCCCGGCGGCTAACCGGCCCGCATTCGGTCTTGGCCATGAAAATGCTCCTGCCTCGGTCGATGAAAAGTCATGATACACCAAAAAGGATGCCGGGAAAAAGGGCTTTCTCCCGGTCCTGGGGCTCGTGTCATAGCGCGGCGATGGACGTCACCTTTTTCCCCCCGACCCCCGGCTGGACGGGAAGGAGTTCAAGAACATGGAGAATCGCTGCCTGCGGCAGAAGCCCCGTCTTTCTTAGTCAAGAGGGTGACGAGGACGGCCTTCACGTTGAGCTTCAGACTCCCCAACTACGACTCCCGGGTCTGATCCCCCGGGGAGGTCCCTTCTTCAGCGCTGCCGGGAGGCGAGCTCTTTTCTGATGGATTCGGCCGCGACGCGGGCCTCGTTCCCGATATCGGGAGAGCCCACGAGGTCTTCCGCCAGCGCCAGGGCCTCCGGGCAAGCGAACAGAGGGAGCGTCCCGAGGACGAGGCGCCGCTCTTCGGGCCGCTCGGCAAGCGCGAGGGCTTCCCGGAGCGACGCGACCGCGCCTTCCGGGGCGCGGTATCGCTCGAGGCCGACCATCCTGACGAACCCTTCGAGGGCCAGTACCCGGTGGACAAGGCTCCCGGAGCCCCGGGCGATCCGGAGCGCGTCGTCCCGGGCGACGGCCGTCGGCCATCCGGCGATCGCCCTCGCGGCGGCATCGGCGACAATGGGGTCGGCGTCGGCAAGGGCTTCGCGGACGACCGGCAGAGTCCTGTCCTCGCCGATTCTTCCCAGAACGCGCAGGAGCGCCGCCCGTTCCTTCGGGCCCTTCGTCGCGGCAAGCCGCGTTTCGACGACGCGGGCCCTCTCATCCGGCCGGGCGTGCTCGAGGGCCGTCGCACCGATGACGTTTCCGATCTCCTCCTGTTCCGATCCGTCCTCGGCCGCCAAAAGCAGGTCGAGAAGGGATGTCAGGTCTTCGGCCCCGGCCAAACGCCCGAGCGCCAGGATCGCCTGCGATCTCATCGCGGGCGTTTCGGAATGGGCAAGCCGCATGAGAATGTCTTTGCCTCCGGGGATGCCGCGTTCGCCGATCGCACGGACGAGCTCGAGCCGGACGGCCTCCGGGCCGGCTCCGGCAAGCCCGTCGAGAACGGCCTTATCGACACCCGCCGTCCCGAGGCGCCAAAGGCTCTCGCGGGCAGTTCCCTGCTCACGGCCCGCGGCATTCGAGGCCCGGGCCGCGAGGAGAAGGACGACGGAACCGTCCCCGGTCGTTCCGAGGGCCCTGAGGGCTTCGACCCTGACGGCGGCAAAGGGGCTATCCGAAGCTTTCGCCAAGGCCCCGAGGACGGACTCCCTCGGAAATGACGCCAGGGCGGCGAGGAGCTGGACCTGGCCCTCTTCGGGAAGCCGGGGCAGAAGATCGGCGGCAACGGAGATCGTCGTCGCATCGAGCACCCCCGGGATCATATCGATCGCCGGCTGGACCATGTCCGGTGATTTGCCTCCGAGGGCGCTCAGGATGAGTCCCTTTCCTTTCGGCCCGGCCGCCGCGACCATTCCTCTGAAGGCCGCTTGGCGCAGGGACGGAGTCGGCCCCGCGGCCAGGACCGTGTCGAAGGCGGCAGACGCTCCGGCGGCGTCGCCTCGGGCCAGGAGGCCTTCCGCGCACACGATGAGGGCGGAGGCCGCCCGTTCGCGAATGCCCGCCCGGGTCTTCGAGACGACGGCGGCCAATGCGCGCGCCGCTTCCGGTCCCACGATCCTTCCGAGGGCGTCGGCGGCCGCGCCGGCTTCCGTCCCTGCGGAGGATCGGAGAAGACTCTCGAGGGCCGGGACCGCCGCGGCGCACCTTCTGTTGCCCAAGGAGGAGACGACCCCGAGTCGCGAATCGCCGCGAAGGGGGCCTAAGGCTCGTAGAAGGGCCCCATCGGCAGCCGTCCCCGGGATCCCCTCCAGCCCGTAACGGGCCATATCCGATGTCTCCCCGACGCCGAGCATCCGTTCGAGGACGGGCACGGACCTGTCTGTACCGATGAGCCCGAGCTCCCGGCAGACGGCCTGTTTCCCGGCCGGCGTCGCCTCTCCTTCAAGGAAGGTCAGGAAGGTCGTCTCACATTCTTCCATGGCCCCGGGGTCGTTCCTATGGGACCGGACATAGGATTTCAGCTCGAAGAGCGCGCCGTCATCCGTGCCGTATTCGAAGGACGCCAGCTCCATGAGGAGCGCGTTGAGCGAGGCCGGGCTTCCCTCTTTCGATTCCTGCAGAAGCGCGCCGGCGGGGACGGCCAGAGCAAAGAACAAGACAACGACGCCGAAGGCCATATTCCGTCGCCGTGCCGATCCGCTCTCTCTCATCATGCGCATTCTTCTGTTATCTCAGGAAGGCAGCTGCCAGGGGGCCCGGTAGGATCGGGCCAATGATCTCTCCGCCTCTGGATCTCCAATGACGGTCTCCGTCGCCGGGTTCCAGCGGATCTTTCGCCCGACGGCCATGGCGGCAACCCCCAAGTGTCCGACGCTCGCCGAGCGGTGGGCGATCTCGCAGGGAGCGATCGTCGACGCCCGGTCCCGAACGCGGTCCAGGAAGTCCCGGAAATGGTCGCGGCTCCTCGTCAGACGGACCTCCCCCGGCCCGATCACCTCGCTCCGGAGGCCGGCGGGCTCCGTCCGGAACTCTCCCCGGTCGACCCAGATCCACCCGCGCTCCCCGATCCACTTGGACCCTCCCCAGATCTCCGGGTATCCTCCGGCAACGACGAGGGGCGTGCCGTCGGCGTAGGCCGCGTCCACCCGGTAGCGGACGGGGCTGTCGTAGATGCCGCTTTTTGCATACTCCCCTCGGGCTTCGACAGAGACCGGCCCTGTCGTGTCGAATCCGAGTCCCCAATGGGCGATGTCCACGTGGTGGCCCACCCAGTCCATGAGCTGGCCTCCGCCGAAGGCCATGTTCCAACGCCAGTTCATATGAACGGCGGCCTCCCGGTAGGGGAGCCGGGGCGCGGGCCCGAGCCACATGTCGTAGTCCAGACCTTCGGGCACAGGGCTCACGGCCTCCCGGCCGAAGGTTCCGGCAAAATCCCAATGGCCCTCGGGCAGGCCGACCTCGACCCGGAGGATCCTGCCGAGTCGGCCGTTCCGGACGAGCTCGGCGGCGCGATGGAAATTTGCGACCGATCGCTGCCAGGAGCCGGTCTGCCAGACGCGGCCGTATCTCCTGACGGCGTCGCAGAGGACACGCCCCTCGCGCAGGCCGTGGGTCAGCGGTTTCTCCCCATAGACGTCCAGCCCCGCCCGGACGGCGGAAACGGCGATGATGGCATGCCAGTGGTCGGGGACGGCGATCGAGACGGCATCGAGGTCCCGGCGAGCGAAGAGCTCGCGGAAATCACGATAAACGGCGCAGGCCCGGTTCCCGTAATGGTCGTCAACGGTCCTCCGAGCCTCATCGAGATGGCCGCGGTCGACGTCGCAAACGGCCGCCCACTGGACGTCCCCGTTCTCCAGAAAATTCCGCATGTTGGGGATGCCCTGCATGCCGAATCCGATCCCGGCCATGGCGATCCTGTCGCTCGGGGCGGGACGCCCCGCCCGGCCGAGGGCCGAGGCCCGGACGATCGTCGGGAAAGAGGCCGCGCCGGCCGCGGCGATCGGCGCCGCCTTCAGAAAATCGCGTCGCCTCATGCCCCGGGCTCCCCCTAGACGAGCGGGGTCACGCCGGGGACCGCCACGGGCTCCACGGGAAGGTCGCCGAGCTCGTAGCGAGGCGGCGTGAGGTCGAGCTTCGAGCTGTTCATCGCCCAGTCCCAGGAGATCGCCCGCCCGGTGTACGCGCTCATGCGGCCCATGATCGCACAGAGCGTGCTCTCGGCGATCCGGCGTCCTTCGTTGAGGGGTTCGCCCCGGCGGATGCTCGCGATGAGGTCGGCCTGTTCCTGGACGTAAGGGTTCGTCTCCTCGCCCTCGAATTTCCAGGGGGCGGCGCCCCTGATCTCGCCGTAGCCGAAGGCCGAACCTCGGGTCCCGACCAGCCTTTCCTCGACCCTGTCGGCGCAGCCCGGCGTTTGGCGGCACATGCTCAAGACGCGGGCGCCGTTCGGGTACTCGAACTCGACGGCGAAGTGGTCATAGATATTCCCGTATTCGGGGCCCGTGCGCACCTGGCGGCCGCCCATGCCCATAGCCTTGACGGGCGGCGTCCCGAAGGCCCAGTTGACGACGTCGATGTTGTGGACGTGCTGTTCGACGATGTGGTCGCCCGAAAGCCAGGTGAAGTAGAGCCAGTTGCGGCATTGCCACTCCATGTCCGACATCTCCGGCGTCTTCCGGACCACCCAGAGGTCCCCTTGGTTCCAGTAGCATTCGCCGCCGACGAGCTCGCCGACGGCCCCGTCGTGGACCCGCCTCATCATCTCGAGATAGCGCGACTGGTGACGGCGCTGGGTTCCCGCGACGACGGCCAGGCCCTTCTTCCGGGCCAGTTCCGAGGTCGCGATGATCGAGCGGACACCGGCCGGGTCGACGGCCACGGGCTTCTCCATGAAAACGTGCTTGCCCGCCTCGACCGCGGCGCTGAAATGGATGGGCCGAAAGCCCGGGGGTGTGGCCGTCACGATGAGGTTGACCTCGGGCAGGGCGCAGAGCGTCTTGTAGCCGTCGAATCCGGTGTACCGGCGGTCCGCCGGGACCTTGATCCTGCCCGGGTGTTTCTCTTCGAGCTCCTTGAGGGAGCCTTCGAGGCGGTCCGTGAAGAGGTCGAACATGGCCACGACCTCGACACCCGCCGCCGCCTCCAGGCAATCGACGGCCGCCCCCGTCGCCCGCCCCCGCAGCCGATCATGCCGATCCGGATGGCGTCCGTGCCCCCGGCGTGGAGCCCGAGGTTCCCGGGAATGGCCGTCGCCAACGACGCCGCCAGGGAGGTCTTGATGAAATCGCGTCTTGTGATCTCCATTTGGTCCTCCTCAAACCGTCATAAATCGCGGATCTTCCGTCGTAGGATCCCGGTCGTCCGTCAAAAGCCGTCGCAGGCCCGATAGGCATCGATGACGGCCCGTTCTCCCGCCTTCCCGGGGACGCTCTGCCCGTGCTCCATCCCCAGAACGCCCGCGAACCCCCGCTGGTAAAGGTGCTTGAAAATGTTCCGGTAGTTGATCTCGCCGGTCCCGGGCTCCTTGCGCCCGGGATTGTCCCCGATGTGGAAGGCGGCGATGTCCTCCCCGGCGGCGTCGATGTTCGGGATGAGGTCGCCCTCGGTGATCTGCTGGTGGTAGATGTCGTCGATGACCCGGCAGGACGGGCTGGCGACCGACCGGACGATCTGGCAGGCCTGGGGGATGCGCGTCAGGAAAAGCCCGGGATGGTCCCTGGGATTGAGCGGCTCCAGGACCACGACGAGCCCCGCCTCCTCGCAGACATCCATGCAGAACCTGAGGTTCTCAACGACGTTGGCCGTCTGATATTCCCAGGCCAGGCTCTCGTCGTAACGGCCGGGAACGACAAGCGCCCACTTGGCGCCCGTCCGGCGGGCTGATTCGACGCCCTGCCGCATCCTCTTGAGGAGCATGTCGCGGACATCCCAATCCCGGACGACGAAGCTTTCTTTCCCGAAGTCGGCGTACAGGACGAACGGGCCCAAGGTCATGCCGCGGTCGCGAAGCTCCTTGGCGATGGACTCCTGCTGGGCGGGAGGGCGCCCCATCAGCCCGTTGTCGAACATGGCGGCGAACCCTTCCGCGGCCGCGAAACGGATCTGGGCCAGGGGGTCGTCCCCGGCGTGGGCCTTGAACTGGCCTATCGAGGGGGCGTACTTGAGCTTGAACTTCGAGGCGCCGGCGGGGGGCTCCTTTTGGGAGGCGGCCGCGAGGCCCGACCCTCCGGCCGCGAGCCCGGCCGCCGTCACCGCTCCTTGCCTTAGGAAATTCCTGCGATCCACCGGGCACCTCCTTTCCCTCGGGGCTCACTAATCCTTTATCGCAAAGCCGGGCGAAAATCAACCCATCGACTCCCCGGGCTTTGCAGTCCTCATTCGCGAAGCGAATGAGGGTGGTTTGAAGCCCGGGGTATGCTCAGGGTTGATACTGAGCCCCACCCGCTTAACAATACGGCGTGGGTGGTGTCGAACGTATCAACAGGAAAGACGCCGGCCACTTCATGGCGCTCTACAAGGCGGGACGGCCGTTCAAGCGACCGGCTTTTCGAGAGTGCTGACCTTGTCCGCGATGCCGCGGTAAACGGGGTTCCAATTCTGGATCTCCCGGTAAAGGGAGAGGGCCTTCTCGGTCTCCTGGGCCTCCTCGGAGAGGAGGGCCCGGTCGTAGACCAGGGCGAAGTAGGGTTCCGAGCCTTCCTTCGTCATCAGGATGGCCTTGTTCAGCCATCGCTCGGCCTCCGGAAAATCCTTCCGGGCCTTGTAGCAATCGCTGATGATGTTGTAGCATTCCAGCGCCCGGGCCTTGTCCTTGCTGGCCAGGGTGAGCTCGTCGATCGCTTCGTTCGTGAGGCCTTGCTCCAGGAAGGCGATCCCGAGCTGGTAGTGGATCTCGACGTCGTCGGCGAAGACCTTTTCCTTGAGCCCCTTCTTGAAGTCGGCAACGATGACCGAGAGCTCCTTCTCGAACTGCGTGGCCCCTCCCCCGGCCTGCCGGGAGTAGATGGCCGCGATTAAGCGGACCTCCTCCTCGGCCCGGGCCGCGAGGTCGTAATACTTCTTCTCTCCCACGTCGGGGCTGAGGAAAGGGATGATATCCGTCTCCGCGAAGATGTCCGCCGTGCTGAACTTCTCCTCGTCGAGGATCTGCTCCGGGAAGGGCGGCCGCTGAGCCTTGGGCTCCTCCTTCCGGGACGGCCTCGACTCTTCCTTCCTCGCGGCCCCTTTCGCTTCCGCCTCCCGGGCGGCCCGCACTCCCTTCTCCCGGGCCTGGGTTTCCAGGGCCTGGGCCTTCTCCACGCGGAGCCGGATCTCCTCCTCGCTCATCTGGCTCCGGATCTCGTCGAGCACCGCGATCTTCTGCATGATCAGCGGATCGTCGGAATACTTCATCCTCAGGTTCTCGAGGATCCTCCGGGCGTTGCGGACGAGCCCCTGCTGGATGTAAAGGTCCGCCTGGTCCAGGGTTTGCTGGATGACCTCCCGGTCCTTGTCCGAGACGGCCCAGCCCGCTTCGGCGTGTTCCTCCTCTTCCTCCTCCGGGAGACCGAGGTCCTTCCGGGATTGCCGATACTCCTTGAAGAGCTCCAGGTCATCCGGACGGATCTTGGTCAGTTCCGACAGGACGACCAAGGCCTTGTCCGCCTGCTTCAGCCGCCGGTGCTCTTCCAGGATGACTCGATCGACGACCTCGAGCTTGGCGAAGTCCTTGCTGGACCTGTAGATCGTGGAGAGCTTGTCCAGGGAGGGCAGGTGGCTCTTCCGGGCCGCCAGGATGAGGCCCAGGAGCCCGATCGCCTTCTCCTCCTTCTGCTTCTTGATGAGATTGTTGATGATGGGCTCGTAAAGCTCGAAGGCCCTGTCGAGCTCATCCTTCCCGAGGTGGATGCGGCCCAGCTTGATCCGGGCGTTGACGTTCATCGGGTGGATCCGGACGATCTTGGTAAAGACCTCTTCGGCCCGCGCGGTGTTGCCGCCCTCGAAGGCGAAATTCCCGAGCAGGTTGAGGAGGTGGGGGTTCTCGGGATCCTGTTTGAGGGCGTCCTCCAACAGGTCGACGGCATCCTGCTTCTGGCCCTTGCGTTTGAAGACCTCGACCAGTCCCAGGAGGGTTCTCGGGTGGGAAGGGCTGAGGTCCAGGGCCTCGAAGAGGCACTTCTCGGCCGCCTCGGGATCGTCCTGGGCGAGCATCGCATCGGCGATCTCGTCCATTTGTTCGGCACCGGCGTCCTTGAATCCCTGGTCCCGGTACAGGGCGGCCAGTTTCCGGCGGGATTCGAGGTCGTCCTTGTCCAAGCGGACGATCTTTTCGTAGACCCGGATGGCGTCCATGGGTTGGCCGGCCTTCGCCAAGTGAGCGGCGGTTCGGGCATACTCCTTTTTCGCCTCGGCCGTGAACCCCTGGAGGCTGTAAAGATCCGCGAGCTTTATGGAGTTCTCGGGATCGTTGGGCTTGATCTTGACGACCTTCTTGAAGACCGCCAAGGCCTGGGAATAAAGGCCCCGCTTCTCATATTCTGTCGCCACGTCCCTGAAGGCATCGGCGGCCCTGTCGTTCTGGCCGAGCCTGATATGGAGGTCGCCGATGATGTTGCTGATGCCGAAATCCTGGGGGGCCCCGCCGAGGAGCCTCTCGTACTCGGCGATCGCTTCCTTGAGCTTTCCGGCCTTGACGTACTTCTCCGCCGATTCGATGACACGGATCCGGTCGACCCTGCCGTTCATGTCCTCAGGCCCTCCCCGCTCTTCAGGTCGAAGCTCCGTCGGTGGAGGCCGGTCGGGCCGAGGGCGCGGAGCGCCCGATAATGCCCCGCCGTCCCGTAGCCTTTGTGTCCGGCCAGCCCGTACCCCCTGAAGATCGTGTCATAGAATTCCATCAGACCGTCCCTCAGGACCTTGGCCACGATGGAGGCCGCGGCGATCGAGACGCTCTTCCGGTCGCCCCCGCGGACGCCCATCTGGGGATAATCTACATCTTTCAGGGGGAAGCCGTCAACAAGCACAATGCCGGGTTTTCTCGTCATGTCCGCGACCGCTCTCTTCATCGCCATTTCCGAGGCCCGGAGGATGTTCAGGGCGTCGATCTCGGCGTTGGACGCCGTCCCGACGCCCAGCGCCAGGGTCTCCGCAAGGATATCCCTGACCAGGCCCATCCTTTTAGTCGGAGAAAGGAGCTTGGAGTCGTTAATTTCTTTTGTCCAGGCGGGCCGCCGAGGGGCAAAGAACCGGGGCGGGAAGCTCAGGGCGACGGCCACCACGGGGCCGAACAGGGCCCCCCGGCCGACCTCGTCCACGCCGGCGACCGATCGGAAGCCCCTTGCGAGGCACGCCTTCTCGATCCGGAAGTCCGCCACGGCGGGAGGGTCAGGGGCGCCGCTCTTCCTTGAGCCGGGCGGCCTTGCCCTTGAGGTCCCTGAGGTAGTACAGCTTGGCCCTCTTGACCCGGCCCTTCCGGACGACCTCGATCGCCTTGATCATCCGCGAATGAAGGGGGAAGGACCTCTCGACGCCGACGCCGAAGGAGACCTTGCGGACGATGAAGGCTTCCCGGGCGCCCGAGCCCTTCTTTCCGATGACGTCCCCGCGGAAGACCTGGATGCGCTCCTTGTCCCCTTCCTTGATGATGACGTGGACCTTGACCGTATCCCCGACGTTGAAGGGCTCCTGCCCCTTTTTCAGCTGCTTGTCCTCGACCGTGTCGATCAGGCTCATTTCTCTTTCCTTTCTTTCCGTATTTCTTCGAGGATCTCTTGCTCCTCCGGAGAGAGTATCCTGTCCAGGAGATCGGGTCTCCCGGCCAACGTCTTTTCCAGGGCCTTCTTCATCCGCCATCGCCCGATCCTCGCGTGGTCGCCGGAGAAGAGGACCTGGGGGACCTTCATCCCCCGGAAGTCCCGCGGCCGCGTGTACTGCGGGAAATCCAGCCGCCCCTCGGCGAACGAATCGTGCCGGACGGATTCCTCCCGGCCCACGACACCGGGCAGGAACCGGGAGACGGCGTCGACGACGACGACGGCCGCGGGCTCCCCGCCCGTCAGGACGTAGTCGCCGATCGAGACCTCCTCGTCGACCAGGGACGCGACGATCCGCTCGTCGACGCCCTCGTACCGGCCGCAGATGAGGATCGCCCGGGGATGCCCAGCGATCTCCCCGGCCAGCCGGGAATCGAGCTTTCGTCCCTGCGGCGAGAGCAGAATGACCCGCGCCGGGGACGAGCCCCGGACGGCCTCCACCGCCCGGAAGACCGGCTCGGGCTTGAAGACCATCCCTTCCAGGCCTCCGAAAGGCCTGTCGTCGACCTGCCGGTGCCTGTCGTGCGTGTAGTCCCGCAGGTCATGAACGCGCACCTCCATCAGGCCCTTCGCGACGGCCCTGCGGACCACGCCCCCTGAAAAGACGCTCGCGAACATTTCAGGGAAGATAGTGATTATATCAAATATCATTCAAGTCCAAAAGACCGTCGGGAAGGTCCACCCGGATCCGCTTCGCACCGGCGTCCACCTCGAAGCACAAGGGCTCGACGAAGGGGATGAGGACCTCGCGGCCGCCGCGGTCGACGACCAGGAGATTCCGGTCCCCGACCGGGAGCAGGCCTTTCACCGTCCCGATCGATCCCCCATCCTTCGCGACGACCTCACTCCCGATGATCTGGAAATCGTAAAAGCTCCCCTCCCCGGGCGGGTCCAGGGCTTCCTCCGGGACGCAAACGTCCGATCCGGCGAGGCCGTCCGCCGCGGCCAGGGAGTCGACGCCCCGAAGCTTCAGGAAGGGGGAATTCCGGTCGATCCTCAGGGAATCGACCTCGTACGGTTCGTAAGCCCCTCGTCTATCGACGTATATCTTCGAAAAAAAAAAGATCCCCGGGGGCCGCCCAGGTACAGTTTCAGCTTGAGCTCGCCGTCCCTGCCCTGGCTCCTGAGGATCCTCGCGACTCTGATCAAATCAGCCTTTTTCGATGATCTCGAGATTGAATCTCCTCTTGAGCTTCATCCCGGCGGCGCCGAGAATGATGCGGATCGCGCGGGCCGTCCGTCCCTGCTTGCCGATGACCTTGCCCAGGTCCTCCGGGGCGACTTTGAGCTCAAGGATGGTGGTCTGTTCGCCTTCGAGTAGGGAAACCTGCACCCTGTCCGGGCTGTCAACGAGCGCTTTAGCGATCAACTCTACGAGTTCCTTCACGGTGCCCTCCTTTAGGATTTCGAATCTTGAGCGGCCTTCACGCTCCTGGAGATTCTATGCAAGAGGGATTCGACGGTCTTGGAAGGCTGAACCCCTTTCCCGATCCAGTACTTCGCCCTTTCCCGGTCGATCTTGATCTCCGCGGGCTCCGTCATGGGATTGTAGGTCCCGATCGTATCCAGGGCCTGGCTCTGGCGGGCGCGCTCGGAATCCATCACGACGATACGGTAAGAAGGTCTTTTTTTCGCGCCAAATCGCATCAATCTCATTGTGATCATGTCAATTCCATTCTTTCCGGTAAAATGATTGGAAATGATATCGGAATTCGGCCCCCAAGTCAAATGTTTTCCGGTTGCCTTCCGGGCCTCCGATTCCCTGAAGATCCCGGAACGATAGGGATCTTTGTTCTCGGGGCGGCGCCCCTGTTGACGACCGCGGCCAAGATCAGGCGAAAAGCCCGGAGGCGCGGCGCATCCTGTCCCGCACGGCCAAGCCGTAGGGGCAGGCCCGCTCGCAGGCGCCGCAATCCGCGCAGGCATACGTGCCACGCTCGTCGGGGATCCGCCGGAACTCCGAGCGGGCGCGCTCCGTCTTCCCGTAGCTTTCCGCGTAGGCCAGGCACCGCGAAATGTCGGCTGTCCGGATGCCGGCGGGACAGGCGGCCTGGCACAGGCCGCAGAAATGGCAGTATCCCCGCGCGTTCGCGGCGACATGATCGTGGAGGACGCGGCGGTCGGCGGCCGTCAAGGGGCGCCCGACGACGGACAGGTCCTCCTCCAGCTGGGCCTCGTTGAGGATCTCGGTCACGACGGCGGCGATCCGGTCGTCGGCCAAGGCCCATTTCAGCATGGCCTGGAAGAGCGTCGCGCCGCCGGTCGCGTATCCGGCGAGGTCCTGGCGGCGGCCTCCGACCTTGAGGACCTTCATCGCCGTGACGCCGACGTCCTTAGCGGCCGCGAGATCGATGAGCTTGCGGACGCCGCTCTCTCCAAGATAATCGCCGTATGTCCTGACGTCCTTTTCGGTCTCCTGGATGTCGAAGACGTTGTAGCCGATCTGGACCATGTCGTAGAGCCCGCAACGCACGGCTTCGGGGACGACGGTATGTTGGTTGGCGTGACAGGTCACGCCCCGGAAGAGGAACTTGCCCTGCGCCTTGAGCTTTTCGAACGCCCCGAGGACGCGCTCGTCAGTGAGGTCCCTCGGGTCCTCGACGCCGTGAATGCCCAGGACCTCGACCCGGTCGGTCCCGAGACGGCGCAGGCTCGCCTCGACGGAGGCGATGATGCCCGCTTCCGTCGAGCGGTCCCTGAGATGGAACCGGGAGTGGACCATGATCCGCTCCCGGCCGAAGGTTTTAAAGGCCCTCCCGGCCAGACGCTCGACGTTCCCGTTCTCGTAGCTCTCCGACGTGTCGAGAAAGTTGATGCCGCGCTCGATGAGCCGGAAGAGGAGCCTTTCATCGGGGAGCGGGCTCCCGCCCAGGGAGATCTCCGAGATATGCAGGCCGGTGCGGCCGAGGCGGCGGTAGACCATGCCATCCTTAAGGATCTTTCCCTGAGCGGCGGGCGGGGCTGGCGCCGGGCGTTCCTGCCCGACCGCCGGCAGGTCCCGGACCGCGAACAGGGCCGCCGTTCCCGCGGCCACGTCCTTGATGAATGATCGCCGCCGCGGGGAATGTTCGATGATGTCCTTGATCGCCATAGCAGGTATCTTTCTAACATCGCAACCAGAGAGATGTCAACTAAGCGCGGCACCTCCGCGCAGGTCGTCATTGGCTACAGAAGAACAAATGTCGGCTCCGAACGGGGGTGATTCTTCGCCGGTGATGAAGGCCGCCCTGACTCCGGGGAACCGCCGTTCTGTACGGCGACACGCCCAAGACTCTGTTCCTATTTCTTGTCTCCCCCTACCCCCTCCGATGAATCGGAGGGGGGCTTTGAGATCGTCCGTGTCGCCGGCAGAGGTTGGGTCGGAGGGAAAGGGGCGGCCTTCATCGCCGCGTCCCGTGTCCCGGTAATAAAGCTATCGACGCGATGACTCGAGCGCCTTCAAAAATTCTTTGGCGCCTTTGGAGGGACCGGAGCCCGGCTGCCATTGGAATTCATCGAGGCCGATGCGCCCGCCGCACCCGACCCTGACGCCCTCGCCCAAAAGGAGACGTTTCTGTTCCTCGAAACCACGCCCGCGCTCGAGAGATATGCCGCCGCGGCTGTTGATGACGCGGTGCCACGGGAGCCCGGCCGCGGCCGAACAGGAATGGAGGACCCGTGCGACCTGTCGCGCTCCCCGGGGATTCCCGGCGAGCGCGGCGATCTGGCCATAGGAGGCCACTTTTCCCCGGGGGATGGCCCTGATGCGTTCCCTGATCTTCTCTTCAAACTCCATCCGGCGCCCCGCTCATTATATCGCGGGAAATCAAAAAAAAACTTGACTTTTCATCCAGGGTTTTCATATTATTAATATCGTAATAAGATTATGTATTTAATAATCGGTCGTGCCCGGTGAAAAAAACCGAACCCAAGCGGCCATCCCTGTATTTTTCCAACCCATTCTCCAAAGGCCTGCGGATCCTCAGCCTGTTCCGGCCCGAACACAGCAGCCTTAGCCTCAAAGAGATCGCCCAGACGCTCGCAATCGATCCGAGCTCGGGATTCCGGTTCTGCAACACGCTCGTTGAGCTCAACTATCTGAACAAGGATCCCAGGACCAAGCTCCTCTCGCCCGGCCCGAGGGCATATGCCCTCGGCCTGAATCTCGTCAAGAGCTTCAGCCTCAGGCAGGTCATAGCGCCGATCGTCGACGAGGTCTACGAACGGCACGGGATCACGATCGACGTGGGGATCCTCGAAGGCGATATCCTCGTCCAGGTCTATTATCGGGCGGCCAAGGACGCACTGACCTATGCCCTGCCGATCGTCAACGCGGCGATCCACTGCTCGTCCATCGGCAAGGCCATCCTGGCGAACCTCCCGGAAAAGGAATGCCTGGACATTCTCGGGAGGCTGGATTTCATCAAGAAGACGGACCGTTCCATCACCGGCAGGGCCGAGTTCCTGGCCGAGCTGGAGAAGGTCCGGAGGCAGGGGTTCGCGGTCAACAACGAAGAATACATCGTCGGCCAGATCGTGATCGGGGCCCCTTTCTTCAATCTGGAGACGGGGCGGCCGGCGGGCGCCGTATCCTTCGATTTTTCGACCATCCAGAATTCGCTCGAGAGCGTCGAGGCCGGGTACCTCGATATCCTCCTCAAACTGGCCAAGGACATATCGGCGGTCGTCAGGTGAAAGAGCCGACCTCTCCAGGAGCCGTTTCCCGGCGTGCCCGGCGAGGATTCGGTCACGATATTCAATTTCCATCAGGAGGGAAGAATATGTCGAACAGCAAACGGTTATGGACCTTGAGCCTCATGCTCCTGGTCCTGGCCGCCGGTTTCCTCACGGCACAGACGAGGGAGACCGCGGTCATCCAAGGCACGGTCAAGGAATCTTCGGGCGGCCCGCTCCCCGGGGTCACCGTCTGGGTATCGTCCCCGAACATGATGGGAAAACCCACGGCCGTCACGGCAACTGACGGGAGCTACAGGATCCTGGCGCTTTCCGTCGGGACCTACGAGGTCAACGCCGAGCTCAGCGGGTTCGCTCCGGCCAAGATCACCGGCATCTCCATCCACGCCGGGATGACGGCCACGATCGACCTCACGCTGTCCGCAGGCCAAGCTCGAAACGGAGGTCAACGTCGTCGGGGCAGCCCCGGTCGTCGACGTCACGAACTCCTCGCTGGCCAGAACCTACATCTCCAAGGACCTGCTGGCCGCCCTGCCCACCGCGCAGAACACGCACGCCATCCTCAACCTGGCCCCCGGCGTCACCCAGCTCAGCGCCTACGGCGGCGGCGACCAGTCCGGCAACTCCTGGACCATCGACGGCGCCGAGGTCAGCAGTTCCTGGTTCGGCGGCGGCCAGTATTCGGTGCCCGTCGACTACAACGTCGTCGAGGAGGAGCAGGTCATCGCCCTTGGCGCCCCGGCCGAATACGGCGGGTTCACGGGCGCGGCCATCAACGTCATCACAAAATCGGGCGGCAACGAGTTCCACGGCGACGCCCAGTTCCTCTATCGAGGCGGCTCGTGGCAGAGCTCGAATATCAAGAAAGGCGACGCGAAGTGGAAACTCCTGGGGGAGACGCCGGCCACCGAGTACTTCAGCGGCAGCGCCCACTTGGGCGGCCCCATCATCAAGGACAAGCTCTGGTTCTTCGGCGGCTTCGAATATTACAAGACGACGATCAAGCTGGAGTCCACCGGCAAGAACAGCCCGAGGACGCTTCCGAAGGTCTATGGGAAGCTGACCTTCCAGCTCACACAGAACGACCGCATCCAGGCGTCCTTCGAGACCCACACCTACACGGCCCTCAGGACCCAGATGGACTCCCTCGTCACCGCCGACGGCAACTGGGACGACAAGTGGGATTCGAATCTCGTCAACGCATCCTACCTCCACACCTTCTCGACCGATTCCATTTTCGAGCTCAAGTTCGGGGGCAACTGGGGGAGCTGGGCCCGCTACCCCTCCCACAAGGATCGTAACAAGTCCGGGTTCTGGGACCTGGTCAACGGCACGCACGCCTGCTACTGGTGGTCCTATCAGCCCGACCACAAGTTCACCTTCGCGGGGCCTTCACCCAGAGGGCCGACAATCTCGCCGGCTCGCACGACTTCAAGGTCGGCATCGAGGCCGAACGGAGCGGCGGCTACTGGGATATGACCATTCCCGGCGGCATGTACTTTCTCACGCTGAACAACCAGCCGTACTTGGGCATCAAGACGCACGGCTATCCAGGGCTTCAACAATTGGCTGTTCTCCGGCTACATCCAGGACGACTGGCAGATCAGCGGACTCCCTCGTCATCAACCCCGGCCTCCGCTACAACGTCGCCCGCGGCAAGGTGCCCGGCATCACGGAGACCGTCTGGAAGCCCCATATGGGCCTCGAGCCCAGGCTCGGGCTCGTCTGGGACATCACCGGGAAGCCAGACGACCGTCCTCAAGGCCCACGTCGGCAAGTACTACGAAGGGACGCGGTCCTACAATTTCTGGAACCTGACGCCCCAGACGGACACGGAGTAACTACCTTTGGAACCCCGCGAACCTCGACCTATGACTTCTGGTACACCCAGTACGGGGCCAACCTCTACTAGGTCGATCCCAACGTCAAGAACCCCTCGATGAACCAGGCCGTCCTCGGCCTCGAGCAGGTCCTCGGCAGGAACCTGTCGGCGAGCGTGTCCCTGATCTACAAGAAGTGGCTCGATTTCGTCGACTCGGTCGATCTCAACGCGACCTTCGAACCGGTGCCCTACACCAACCCGGTCACGGGCGAGACCATGACGGTCTATAATCAGACCAACGTCGGGACGACGCCCCACTATTTGATCACCAACCCCAAGGTCGGCAAGGACATCGGCGCCGCCGACCCGAACATCGTCATGGTCGACCCGTCCCGGAAGTACAGCGGGATCCAATTCACCCTCAACAAGCGGTTCGCCGACGGGTGGCAAATGTCCGCCTCCTACACCTACAGCAAGGAGGAGGGCAGCTATTCCAACGCCCATACGGCGACCGGGTCCTACGGCACAGGCGGGACCGGGAACTACTGGGACCCGAACCTCCAGATCAACCTCTACGGCCGGTCATCCATCAGCCCCCCGCACGTCTTCAAGATCATGGCCTCCTACATCCTCCCGTGGGACATCAACGTCAGCGCCGTCTACATGTACAACTCGGGCCGGACCTGGACCAAGACGACCACGCTCACCCAGCTCGATCAGGCCACGAAGCCCTATCTGCTGCTCGAGCCCTCGGGATCCAGCAGGATGGATGCCAGTAACAACCTCGACTTCCGGCTGGAGAAATCCTTCGCCTATCGGACGATGCGCTTCTCGGTCATGCTCGACATGTTCAACGTGTTGAACCAGGCCATCCCGTGGGGCCAATACGGCACCTACAACAACGTGTTCTATGGCCCCGATATGGGCCTCCCCTATATGGTCGTCGATCCCCGAGTCTTCCGGCTCGGCGTGAAGTTCACGTTCTAACCTCTTTTTCCTGTTCCTGAACCGCAGGGGAAGGGGCTCGTCGCAAGACGGGCCCCTTCCGCTCCGCGGTTCGATATCGTACGATATCTTCCATAGCCGCGCCGACTCCGGCCGCCGCGGGCTCGCCCGATAAGGAGGCACCATGTTCATCCGTACCCTTCGCACGATCGCCCGGCTGGCGGCATGTCTCGGGATTGGCCGCCGCCCTCCCGCTTCTCGTCGGCCCAGGAGACCCTGGTCATCCGCGCCAAGAAGATCCACACGGTCGTCAACGGGACCATCGAGAACGGAACGATCGTCATCGAAAACGGGAAGATCGTGAAGGTGGGACGCGACGTGCCCGTCCCCGCGGGCGCCCGGGTGATCGAGGCCGAGACCGTCATCCCGGGGATGATCGACATCCACGGCCATCTGGGCGTCTACCCCGTCCCGGTCGTCGAAGAGAACCTGGACGGGAACGAGGCGACGAACCCGGTCACGCCCCAGGTCCGGGCCCTGGATTCCTTCGATTTCGACGACCCGGCCATCCCGGCGGCCCTGGCGGGCGGCGTGACCACCGTCGTCTCGCGCCCGGGCAGTCTGAACGTCATCTGCGGGACGAGCGTCGCCGTCAAGATGAAGAAAGCCTCGCCGGCCGAGATGGTCCTCAAGGAGGATTGCGATCTCAAGATGGCCATCGAAGGCAACCCGTCGGGTTATTACGCCAATCTCAAGCAGATGCCCTCCACGGTCATGGCCGTCTACTTCGTCGCCCGGAAGGCCTTCACCGAGGCCCGGGAATACCAAAAGAGCTGGGAAACCTACGAGAGCGACAGGAAGGCCGGCAAGGACGTTCTCCCGCCGAAGCGGGACTTCGGCAAGGAGACCCTCGTCAGGGCCTTGAAAAGGGAGATCCCCGTCCACATCCATTGCTACACGCCCTCGCAGATCATGAGCTCCATCCGGCTGGCCGACGAGTTCGGGTTCCGGCTCAGCCTGGGGCACTCCGACAAGGCCTACCTCATCGTGGACGAGCTCGCCAAGCGGAAGGACATCTATGTCAACGTCGGGCCGGCGGTCTTCGACATCTACAACCAGAACTCCATGGTGTTCGCCAATGTCCCGGCGATCCTGGCCGCGGCCGGCATCAAGGTCTCCCTGCAGACCGATGCCGGGCCCGAACAGCAGAACCTGCGCCAGTTCGCCTCCCTGTGTGTCCGGTACGGGATGACCGAGCAGGACGCCCTCCGGTCCATAACGATCTGGGCGGCCCAAGCCGTCGACCTGGCCGGCAGGATCGGGAGCATCGAGCCGGGGAAGGACGCGGACCTCGTCCTCCTCGACGGCGCGCCCTTCGAGTTCCTGACGTCCGTGCGCGCCGTGCTCATCGACGGCAAGGTCGAATACCAGAATCCCTCGGCGCCCAGCGCCGTCAGGGTGTCTGCCGTCCCCGGCCCCCGGCCCTCTGGAAGTCCCGCCGGCGGCGATGGGCGCCGCCCGATTCGCCCTGAAGGGCGGGACCGTCTACACGATGGCCGGCGCCCCGATCGAGGGCGGCGTCGTCCTGGTCAAGGACGGGAAGATCGAAAAGGTCGGCAAGGACGTGTCCATCCCCGACGGCTGTCCGGTCATCGACGCCGGGAATTTTGTCGTCATGCCCGGGCTCGTCCAAGCCCGGACGCACATCGGCCTGGGCTCGAACTGGAGGATGCAGTCGACGATCGACGAGAACTCCAGGCCCGTGACCCCCGAGATCGAGGCCAAGCACGGCGTCGAGCCCCAGGACACGCATTTCTTCCTGGCCGCACCAGCTCGGGATCACGTCGGCCCTGGTCACGCCGGGAGACCTGAACGTCATCGGCGGCCAGGGCCTCGCGCTCAAGACGCGAGGGGACGTCGTGGACCGGATGATCATCAAGGATCACGCCGCGATGGTCTTCGGCCTCGGGGCCCAGGCCAGGAGAAAGGGCCAGATGCCCTCGACGCGGATGGGCATCGCCGCCGTCCTCAGGGAGACGCTGACCAAGGCCCTGGAATACCGGGATTCGCTGGGCCGCTTACGATAAGAAGAAGAAGAGGAACGGCGCCCCAGAGGGACCTGTCCCTCGAAGCCCTCGTTCCCGTCGTCAACGGGGAGATGCCCGTCATCGTCCACGCCGAGCGGAAGGACGACATCCTGACCGCCCTCCGGCTGGCCGACGAGTTCAAGCTGAAGATCATCCTGGACGGCGCGACGGACGCCTATAAGGTCGTCGACGAGATCAGGAAACGAAGCGTCCCCGTCATTCTCGAGAATATCATGCGCGGCGTGGGCAACGTCGAGGACGCCGGTTTCAGCAACGTCCAACCCGGCCGTTCTCGCCCGGGCCGGGATCCTCCTGGCGTTCCGCTCCAAGGAAGGGCTCTGGCAGTGGCCCGCCGCCGGCCTGACGGGGGGCGATCCCCTGGAGATCGCGGCGTTCGCCTGCCGTTACGGAATGCCCGAGGACGCGGCTCTCCGAGCCGTGACCATCGACGCCGCCCGGATCGCCGGGATCGCCGACAGGGTCGGAAGCCTGGAGCCCGGGAAGGACGCGGATATCCTCATCCTGAGGGGACAGCCCCTCGGGACGACTGTCCGTCCCCGAGGCCGTATTCATGGACGGGAAGCTGGTCTATCAGCCGAAGCCCGGCGAACACCTCGCCCGGGTGTATTAACGGAAGCCATCTCAGTTTCTGCAGAGGGATCGACTTCTCAGGACTCGGGAACGAGCTAAGCCCTCCTGTTGTGGGCTGGTTTATTGGCCCAGACGGGACGGCCTCACTCCCGGTCGGGTTTTTAGCGCCGCGCCCTCCCCGATTTCTTCGGCGGCCTCGTAACTCGCGAAGTTGCCGTGTGCTTCGATTTCATGATCATGCCCTACGTGGCATAGCGTCAAGATCTTCTTACGCTCAGACATACGAGCCCGAATCTCCTCGAAATCGGCTTCGGTCGGGCTAAACCCTCCACGTCCGCTCGGTCCGTCCCGTCCGTGCCCCCAGCCCGCGAGCCTTAGCCTGGCGAGTTGAATCGACGCACGATGGATTCGGGGATGCTCCGGAGGACACAGCGATGAAGGCCGCCCCAAAGCCCCCCGTAGCGGAGGGGGGACCCCGCCGTTCACGGCGGGGGGAACCGCCGGGACTGGTTCCGGGGGGTCGGGGGAGAGGGGCGGCCCTCATCACCGCCCCTCGATAATTTACAGCGCCGTCACGGGAGCGCGCCTCGCGCCCATGCGCGGTAATCTGGTACAATCCGGGCATGGAGAAGGAGCGGGTCGCCGGGCAGGACATCGGGGCCGCGGTCCGAAGAGTGCGGGGCCTCCTCCAACAGGCCATGCTCCGGGACCGGGCCTTCGCCGGCCGGAAGCTCCAAGCGCTCGTCGACAAGAGCCCCCGTGCCCGCGACCCGAAGACCGCCCTCGAGGCATTGGACGGCCTCGAAAAACGGCTCGAGGCTTCCATCCGCGAAAAAGAGGCCCGGATCGCGCGCCGTCCCGCCCTGCACTATCCGCGCGAGCTGCCCATCGTCGCCCGGCGGCAGGACATCGTCCGGGCCATCCGGGACCACCAGGTCGTCATCATCTCGGGCGAGACCGGCTGCGGCAAGAGCACCCAGATCCCGAAGATGTGCCTCGAGGCGGGGCGCGGCGCGATCGGCAAGATCGGCTGCACCCAGCCCCGCCGCATCGCCGCCATCACCATCGCCCACCGCATCGCCCAGGAGCTCGGCGAGCCCCTGGGCCGGTCGGTCGGCTACAAGATCCGGTTCCAGGACCGGACCTCGCATGACGCCTATATCAAGATCATGACCGACGGCATGCTCCTCGCCGAGACGCAGGCCGACCCCCGCCTCTACGAATACGACACGCTCATCGTCGACGAGGCCCACGAGCGGAGCCTCAACATCGATTTCCTGCTCGGGATCGCCCGGACGCTCCTCGACGCCCGCCCCGACCTCAAGCTCGTCATCACCTCGGCGACCCTCGACACGGAAAAGTTCAGCAAGGCGTTCGGGCGCGCGCCCGTCATCCACGTCGGCGGGCGCATGTTCCCGGTCGAGGTCGAGTACGAGCCCGACGACGCCGCGGCCCGGCGGGCCGAGGACACGGATTACGTCGAGCAGGCCGTCAAGGCCGTGGACAGGCTCAAGGCCCGCCACGGCGCCGGGGACATCCTCGTCTTCATGCCGACCGAACAGGACATCCTCGAGACCTGCGAAAAGCTCGCGGGCAAGCATTACGTCGGGACGACGATCCTCCCCCTCTACGCCCGCCTTCCGGCCGCCCAGCAGGGCCGCGTCTATTCCGTCCACGGGGCCAAGATCGTCGTGGCCACGAACGTCGCCGAGACCTCGCTGACCATCCCCGGCATCCGCTTCGTCGTCGATACCGGCCTCGCCCGCATCTCCCAGTACCAGCCGGGGACGCGCATCAACAGCCTGCCGGTGAGCGATATCTCCCGGGCGAGCGCCGACCAGCGGAAGGGCCGCTGCGGCCGCGTCCAGGAAGGCCTCTGCGTCAGGCTGTACACGAAGGAGGATTACGAATCCCGGCCGGAGTTCACGCCGCCGGAGATCCTGCGCTCGAACCTGGCCGAGGTCATCCTGCGGATGATCGACCTCAGGCTCGGCTATCCCTCCGGACTTTCCGTTCGTGGACATGCCCCACCCCCGGGCCGTCAAGGACGGGTTCGACACGCTCTTCGAGCTGGGGGCCATCACGGGCAAGGGACGCGATTTCGCGCTGACCCCGCTCGGCCGGCGCATGGCGCCGATGCCGCTCGACCCCCGGATCTCGCGCATGCTCCTCAAGGCCGCGGAGGAGGGCTGTCTGCGGGAGGTCGCGGTCATCGCCTCGGCCCTGAGCATCCGGGACCCGCGCGAGCGCCCGCCCGACCAGACCGCGGCGGCCGACGCGAAGCACGCCCTCTTCAAGCACCCCGACTCGGACTTTCTGTCGCTCCTCAACGTCTGGGACGCCTACCGGCAGGTCCACAAGGAGACCGGCTCGCAGAACAAGCTCAAGAAGTTCTGCGCGGAGAACTTCCTGTCCTTCCCGAGGATGCGGGAGTGGGGCTTCGTCCACGACCAGATCCTCGCCATCCTCGAGGAACAGAAGGTCCCGCCGGGCCGCCGGGAAAAGCTCGAGATGTCCGAGGGGCTCTACGCGGCCATCCACCGGTCCATCCTGAGCGGGTTCCTGTCCAATATCGCCGTGCGCAAGGAGAAAAGCATCTACACGGCGGCCAAGGGCCGGGAGGTCATGGCCTTTCCGGGCTCGACCGTCTTCGGAAAGGCGCGGCCCTGGATCGTCGCGGCCGACATGGTCCAGACGTCGCGCCTCTACGCGCGCACGGCGGCGAAGATCGATCCGGAGTGGCTCGAGGAGCTCGGCGGAAGCCTCTGCCGCTACTCCTATTCCGACCCGCACTGGGACAAGGAGCGGGGCGAGGTCACGGCCAAGGAAAAGGTCACTCTCTTCGGGCTCGAGATCGTCTCCGGGAGGAACGTCTCATACGCCCGGATCGCTCCGGACGAGGCGCACGAGATCTTCGTCCGGTCGGCGCTCGTCGAGGGCGACGTCGAGGACCCGCCGCCTTTCCTCAAGCATAACCTCGAGCTCGCGGCGAAGGTCGCGGAGCTCGAAGAAAAGCTCCGGCGGCGGGACATCTGCGTCGCCGAGGACGACATCGCCCGTTTCTATTCCGCCCGCCTGGCCGGGATCCACGACCTCCGGACGCTCGAGCGCGAGGTCCGGAAAAGGGGCGGGGACGCGCTTCCTGAGGATGACCGAAAAGGACCTGATGCGCGTCAACCCGGACGAAGAGAGGGTCGCGGCCTTTCCGGACGTCGTGGACGTGGACGGCCGCCCGTTCCGGGCCGTCTACAGGTTCGCGCCGGGAGAGGAGT
Source organism: Candidatus Aminicenantota bacterium (assembly GCA_963813235.1). Taxonomy (GTDB): domain Bacteria; phylum Acidobacteriota; class Aminicenantia; order Aminicenantales; family Saccharicenantaceae; genus JALHVH01. The sequence goes on from CAWEYF010000015.1 coordinate 275,644, forward strand.
CGGACGGCGTGACGCTCAAGGTCCCCGCCTCGCTCGTCAAGGGCCTGCCGGCCGAGCCGCTCGAGTGGGGGGTGCCCGGGCAGTACGCGGACAAGATCGCCGCCCTGCTCAAGGGCCTCCCGAAAAGATACCGGAAGCTCCTGATGCCCCTGGCCGAGAAGGCCGAGATCATCGTGCGCGAGATGCAGCCGACGGACGTTTCCCTGTTCAGGACCCTGGCCCGGTTCGTCAAACAGCGGTTCCAGGTGGACATTCCCGCTTCGGAATGGGCGAAGGCCGAGATCCCGCTCCATCTCCGGACGCGCGTGGCCGTCACCGACCACGAGGGCCGCGAGATCGCCGCCGCCCGGAACCTGGATATCCTCCGCAAGTCCGCCGTCGCGACCGGCGTCCCGGAGGACTCGCCGGCCTGGAAGAGCGCCAAGGAGCGATGGGAAAGGACGGGCATCCCGGGATGGGATTTCGGGCCCCTGCCGGAGACCGTCGCCGCCGGGCCGTATACGGCCGCGTTCCCCGGGCTCGAGGCCGGCGAGAAGGGCGTGAACCTCCGGCTCTTCCGGTCGCGGGAGGAAGCGGCCGCCGCCCATCCCGCGGGCGTCGCGGCCCTCCTCCTGCCGCGCTTCGCCAAGGACCTGGAGTTCGTGAAGCGATATCTGGCCCTGCCGGAGGAATGCGACGCCGCCGCGCTATTCTTCGGCGGGAAGGCCGCCGTCATGAAGGCCATGGCCGAGGCCCTCAGGCGCGAGGTCTTCCGGAAGAACGTCCGGACCAAAGAGGAATTCGACGCCCTGGCCGCGGGCGTGGTCCGGGACCTTTTCGCCAAGGGGACGGAGCTCAAGGACCTCGTCGTCAGGATCCTCGAGGCCGACAGGAAAGGTCCGCGGAGGTCCTGCCGAAAGGCTCCGACTTCGACCTCGTCGTTCGCCGGCTCTGGGACGAGCCTCGGCGACGGGCGGCGCATCGGGATCCATCAAGGCCGAGCTCGACCGCCTGGTCCCGGCGAATTTCCTCGAGACCCGGACGATGGACGCGATTGCGCCATCTGCCCCGGCGCCTCGACGCGCTGCAGGATCCGCGCCGAGCGGGCCAAGTACGATCCCGAAAAGGACCGGAAGAAAGAAGAACAGGTCGAACCCTATGCGCTCGCGCTGGAACGCATCATCAAACGGTTCGACAAGGATACGTCGCCGGAAAAGAAGGCCGCCGTCGAGGAACTGCGCGGCATGATCGAGGAGTTCCGCGTCTCCCTGTTCGCGCCCGAGGTCAAGACCGCCTTCCCCATCTCCCCCAAGCGCCTGGCGCTGAAGATCAAAGAGATCGAAGCGATGGGCTAAGCGGGCTTCCTGAAAGGGACGGAAATATCCCGGGGAAAACGGCGTTGAAGGCCGCCCTGAAACCCCCCGTAGCGGAGGGGGGCCCCGACGTTTACGGTGGGGGGAACCGCCGGGACTGGTTCCGGGGGTCGGGGGAAAGGGGTGGCCTTCAACGCCGTTTTCCCCCTCGTCCTTCACGCGGCGATCCCTTTTAAGCCCTATAGGTCAATTGCGCTCGGGAGGAACCTGCCAGTTCAACAGAGCGTTCCATAGGAGCCTGTGGTCCGAGCGGTTCAGCGTCCGGTGGATCGGATTGAAGTTGTAGGCCAGGACCCGGCCGTTGCCGGCCGGGATATCGAGGATGGCCGGACGGCCTTCGAGGACTTCCTCGCCCTTGATGCCGCCGCTCACGAGCATGGGAACAGGCTTATCTGCGCTCTCGGGCGAAGGGCTTCCCTTCGGCTTCCTCCGCGTCGCGCTCGTCGACCGGCGGGCGCGTCCCCCACCGAAGCACGGCCAGCCCGCGATCGACCTTGCGAAGGGCATAGACGGGGAAACTGCCGCGGAAGAGGGATGTCTGTTCGCCGTAGCCATAGGCAAGGAAATGGGTCGGCCGCGCGAATCGCGCGACGAGCTCGACGCCGGGCGTCCAGACGTTCCCCTCCCCACGGACCCTCTCGACCCCGGAGACGATGCCGCCGTCCAGAGGGAGGGCGGAGCCGTTGCCCAGGGTGATGAGCGTGCCGCCGCCCTCGATAAACTCCTGGAGCTCGGCCATGCCCGACCAGCCGATGCCGCCCGTGATGTCCTCGGAGGCGACGGGGAACCCCGAGGTTCGGAAATTCGGGAGTCTTCGTATAGGCCAGCGGGGAAAATCTGCCGGTCGAGGCCGTTGATCTGGCCCTTGACGTCCTCTTCGGTGTCGCCGTGGATGATCGACGTCGTATTTCTCCTTCAATCCGCCCGCCCGGATGTCGTCGTCGCGGAGGATGGCGTAGGGGACGCCCTGGCGGTCGAGGACAAGACGGACCCAGCCGATCATTTGGGTGTCCGCCCAGGGATGCCAGAGGGCGAGACGGGGCAGGCGCGCATCGTGCCGGGCGACATCGGGAAGCCCCGCGACGCTCTCGAAATCGAGCCCGAGCTCGGAGGCGACCTTTTCGAGCTTCGCGGCCAGGCCCTCGGCCGGGGCCGGGCTTCCCAGTCCCGGCCCTTCCAGGGCCGGGGCCAGGACCCACGAGCCCGCGGGATATTCGATCTCTCCGACCTTGAAGGCTCTTCTCGGCGATCTCGACCTTGAGATCGGCCAGCTTCGCGCGGGCTTCGAGCAAGCGATTCCTGGCCGGAATCCCTGAGGAGATAGACGGGGCCGTTCCCGGTCACCCTGCCGGGCGTCGCGGGCGCTTCCTTCAGGGGTTCGAGAGGTACGGACATGATGCCTTCATCCTCCACGGGAGAGGCCGTCAGCCCGTAATGGACCGGCAAAGCCCACGAGATGTCGTCGTAGGTCTGCTGGGTGCCCTCCTTCGGGTACTTCTGGGGCGCCAGGAGGTCGAGCGCATAGTTGCGATAGGGCTGATCCATCCGCACGACATAAGTGCCCGCCGGGAACTTGCCCTCTTTGACCTCGAAGTCCCGGGTCGCGCGGCCGACCTCGATGCGCTGGCCGATAAGCAGGCCGACCATCCCATCAACTCGGCGCCGATCGCCCTGGTCGGCCGGGATGACGAACGCCCGGGGCTTCTCCGTCAGCCCCTTCTGCCACGACGCCCGGCACTTGCGGTAGAGGTCGCGCATCATCTCCTTGGAGCGGAGGGCCGTGTATTCGAGGGCGGCCAGGCATCCCGTCTGCGTGTAATTCACGTTGTCCCGGAGGGACCACTTGAAGCGCTTGGGAGCCGGCAGGGGCCGGAACCATTCCCGGCTCGTCGCGGATCGTCCGCCGCGCCGGCCGGAGAGGTCGCGCTCGACGGTCTCGGCCGTCGCGTTGCCGAAGGTCTCGTAACCGCGCCCGATGGCGTTATGGTTGGTGCCCACGGCCTCCATATAATGCTGGCCGAAGCCCTCGCCGAAATCCCAGGTCCAGACGCCGGGCATCCCCATGGCCGTCAGGGCGCGGACCTCGGCGAAGGCGATATCGAACATTTCGCTGATGGCGATGGGCTCGAGGTTCGGGTTGAAGGGGCCCGTGCCGTTCCAGGTGAGGAGAAGCGGGATGGACTCGTGGAGGTCGTGGACGACGACCGGGTGGTACTCGAAGAAGGCCCGGCGGACCGCCCGAGTCGTTTCGAGGGCCGCCTGGTGCGTGTCCCGGTTGTTGTCGTGAAAAACATACTTGCCCCAGTACGGCGGCGAGACGGGCGGGAGCTTCTCGAACTCGGTCTTCCCCTTGAGGTGCCGGTAGAACCATTCCACGAACCGGTCCCTGCCGTCCGGCTCGGAGACGGGGTTGATGAGGACGACGACGTTGCTTCCGGATGTCGCGGATGAACGGCTGATCGGAAACGGCCAGGCGGTAGGCCAGCTCCATCATCGTCTCCGGGCTCCCGGTTTCCTGCGAGTGCAGTCCCGCATTGAAGAAATAGAACGGCTTCGCCTTCGCGATGATGGACTCCGCCCGGTCCGGATTCGTCGTCCGCGGGTCGGCGAGCGACGCGGAAGCGGCCTTCAGCCGCGCCGAGGTCGCGGATCGAAGCCTCGTCGGAGACCGCGACAAGAATGATGTCCCGGCCCTCGTCCGACCGGCCGATGGTCTCGACGCGCACCCGCGGCGATGTCCGGGCCAGCTCGCGAAAGTACCCCTGGATCCTGGCGACGTCGGACAGCTCCCCGGCCGCCCCGACGATATGACCGAGGTACTTCGACGGAGACATGACAGATTTAGATTCAGGAACATAAGACACCCACGGATTGTTGAAGCGTGTCTCCGTGACGAATTTCGCGATGGCCTCGACAGAGCCCGGCTCGGGCTTGTCGGGGGCGGTGCGGTCGACCGCGGACGAAGGAAGCGCCGCGAGGCAACACACGGCCAGGATGAGGGAGTACCGACCGCGGACGGCTCTGGTTTTCATGGGATTCTCCATACGGCGGGACATGCCCGGAAGATATCATCCGGCCCCGACGGACGTCAAGGAAGGACGACCTGCGGGGGCCAATAAAAGCGATTGCGGCTTCGTCGAGACGGAAATTCCTTATAATGCCGCCCATGAGCGGTATGGCCATCATCGCGGAAGGCCTCCGCAAGACCTACGGCAAGCCTGGTGGCCGTGGACGGGATCAGCTTCGACGTCCGGGAGAACGAGATCTTCGGCGTCGTCGGCCCGAACGGCGCCGGCAAGACCACGACCATCGAGTGTCTCGAAGGATTGAGGAGCCCCGACGGCGGCCGGCTCTCCATCCTGGGGCTGGACCCGCGGCGGGAGGGGCGGGAGCTCCGGGAGCGGATCGGGGTCCAGCTCCAGCAGAGCGCCCTGCCCGACGACATCAAGGTCCGCGAGGCCCTCGCGCTCTTCGCCTCGTTCTACAGGAAGCCGGCCGACTGGCGGCCGCTCCTCGACGCCCTCGGCCTGGCCGACAAGCGCGACGCCGCCTTCGCCAAGCTGTCCGGAGGCCAGAAACAGACGGCTGTTCATCGCCCTGGCCCTGGTCAACGATCCCGAGCTCGTCTTCCTCGACGAGCTGACGACGGGCCTCGACCCCCACGCCCGGCGGGCGATGTGGGACCTCGTCCGGTCGATCCGGGACCGGGGCAAGACCGTCTTCCTCACGACCCACTATATGGAGGAGGCCGAGGCGCTCTGCGACCGGGTCCTGGTCATCGACCGGGGCCGGATCGTGGCCCTGGACACGCCGGACGAGCTCATCCGCCGCCTGGGAGAGGGGACGCGCATCGTCTTCACGGCCGACGAAGGGTACGACCCGGCTCCGCTCGGAACGGTCCCCGGCGTCATCAAGGTCGAACGGGACGGCGCGCGGGTCGTCGTCACCGGGACGGGCGACCGTCTCGTCGTCCTCGTCGTCAACGCCCTGGACGCGACGGGCGCCAGGTTCCGGGACCTCAGGACCGAACGGCCCGACCTGGAGGACGTCTTCCTGGCGTTGACGCGGGAAGGGAAAGGAGGCCCGGCATGAAAGGCTTCTGGAATCTGACCCGGATGGAAGCCCTGCTTTACTTGAGGGAGCCCATGGCCTCGTTCTTCACCCTGATCTTCCCGCTCCTCCTGCTCTTCCTCTTCGGGAGCATCTACGGCAACAAGCCCAACCCCTTCTTCGGCGGCCGGGGAACGGTGGACGTCAGCACGCCCGCCTACATGGCCATCATCATCGGCTCGACGGCCCTGATGTCCATCCCCATCGGGATCTCCACCTACCGGGAGCGGGGCATCCTGCGCCGGTTCCGGGCGACGCCCCTCCGGCCCGTGGCCGTCCTCGGCGCCGAGATCTCCGTCCACCTGATGATGACGCTGATCGGGGCGGGGCTTCTCGTGGCGGCGGCGCGGGCTTGTCTATGGGCTGCGCTTCGGCGGGAACGCAGTTCTCGTCTTCCTGGCGCTCGTCCTGAGCACGCTGAGCTTCTTCGCCGTCGGGTTCCTCGTCGCCAGCCTGGCCCCGAACGCGCGGGTCGCCTACGTCGTCGGCATGGTCCTCTATTTCCCGAACCTGTTCCTGTCCGGGTCGACGTTTCCCACGGAGATGTTCCCGCCGACCGTCAAAGCGATCGGGAAGTTCATCCCGATGACGTACATCGTCAGGCTGCTCCAGGGCCTCTGGTTCGGCGATCCCCTCGGAAAGCACCTGACCGAGATCGTCGTCCTCGGCGGATTGCTGATCGTCGGAGCCGTCGTCTCAGCGCTGACCTTCCGTTGGGAGTGAGCAGGCGACGAGGGCCACCCCTCTCCCCCCGACCCCCTGGAACCGGTCCCGACGGTTCCCCCCGCCGTGAACGGCGGGTCCCCCCTCCGCTACGGGGGGCTTCAGGGCGGTCCTCATCGCCGCTTAAAATTCACGCTCAGTGATGAAGACCGGGGATTCCGTCCGTCCTTCGCGCGGCGATCCTAAATTTTCAAAACGCGCCGAGCTGGCATTCGGTGATACGGATGCCCAGGCGGTCGGCGGCATCGCCGGCGAGGATTCTGGGAGAGCCGTAAAGCTCGGCCAACTCCCACAGGTCCGAACAGGTCACCCGTTTCTCGCGGCCGGCGCGGCGCTTGATGGCGGCCTCAAGACCGACGGGGACCGGCCCCAGGCCCGAGCCGGACCTATCCCAGCCCTTGCCCCGGCCGGGATAACCGAACAGGCCGAGCTGGCAATGGCTCAGCTTGACCTTGAGGACGTCCGCCGTCCTCCCGACGTCGAGCGAGGGGACGCCGGCGCGGTCCGAAACCGCGAAAGCCTCGGCGCACGAGAGCGTGCCGTCCAGGACCCTGCCCCGGATCTCCGCGACAAGTCTCTCATCAGGCTTGCCGCCGGGAGCGACGCGCTTATCCTTCAAGGCCATGGCGGCTCCTTTCCTCGGGATGGCGCGAATATAGCGCCGGGAGGCGTCCCTGTCAACCCCTCGATTCCCCGGTATAAAGGCGGGGCTTGTTCGGGGCTAATCCTGAGCCTCGCTTCGCGCTTCGCGTCCCCGCCTTGAAAGGCGGGGTAGCGTCGGCGAACGGGTCAATGCCCGCGCCGGCCGGCTTGATTCGGATCCCGTCGCGTCATAGAATCGGGTCGAGGGGAGGATATCATGAACAAAAGAGCGGCCCTGATCGGGGCCATCGTCCTGGCGTTCTCGTCGGCATCGGGACCCGGCCTTCAGGGCGCCGCCCAGGAAAAGCGTCTCGACGTCCCCTACGTGCCGACCCGGTACCCCGTCGTCGATGAGATGCTCCGGATGGCGGCGCTCACCAGGGATGATGTTCTCTACGACCTCGGTTGCGGGGACGGCCGGATCGTCATCGCGGCCGCCCAGAAGTATGGCGCCCGGGCCGTCGGTGTCGACATCGACCCGGACCGCATCGCGGAGTGCCGCGGGAAGGCGGCCGAGGCCGGGGTCGAAGACAAGGTCCGTTTCATCGAGGGGGACCTATTCAAAGCCGACTTTCGCGAAGCCACGGTCGTATCTCTCTACCTCCTGACGAGCGTCAACCTCAAGCTGAGGCCGCGGCTCCTTTCCGAGCTCGCGCCGGGGACCAGGATCGTCTCCCACAATTTCGCCATGGACGCGTGGAAGCCCGATGCCGCGTCCGAGATCAAAGTCGACGGGCGGACCCATACGGTCTACCTGTGGACCGTCCCGGCCAACGTCGGGGGGAAATGGACATGGACCATGGGAAAGCCCGCGGCCGCCTGGGAGATGACCCTCGACCAGAGCTTCCAATTCGCCGTCGGGGCCGTGACCTTCAACGGGACGCCGCTCGCCGTCAAGGAGGTGGAGGTCCGCGGCGAGGTCGTTCGCGTCACGGCGGACGGGCCGGCGGGGCCGGGGACCTCCGTCGTCTTCGAAGGGAAGGCCGCCGACCATTCCCTCAGGGGCACGGCCAGGTTCAGGACTCCCGGCGGGGAGCGCGAATGGAAATGGGATGCCTCGCGCGATCCGATGACGTCCAAGCCGCTCGACGTCGTGACGGACGCCGGAGAGTTCCGCCTTTCGGGAAATCGGCCCGGAACCCTATCGCCGGCGCCTTGAGGCCAAAGCCTTCCGGTAATCGTCCGGACGGTCCATGTCCGCTAGGACCGCCGGCGTCCTGACCGAGACCTCGAGAACGTCGTCCGGGTGGTCGCGCAAGAGCTGTCTCAGCCCGACCGAAGGGTCCAGGGCCGTCACATCGTCCCGGTAGCGTTTATCGATGAGGACCGGATGGCCGCGTCGTCCGCGATAAACGGGCAGAACGACGCCTTTCCCGGTCCTTTCATGGGCGGCGATGAGCCGGTCGATGACGGACGCCGGGGGAGACGGATGGTCGCCGAGAACGACGAGGAAGGCCCGTGCGGCGTCAGGGACTTCGCGAAGCCCCCGGAGGACCGAAGAGAGCATCCCGGCGCCGAAATCTTCATTAAAGACGGCGCGGAACGCGAATTTCGAAACGACGGGCTCGATCGCCTCCCGATGGGCGCCCAGGACGACCACGACGTCGTCGACGCGCGACCTCAGGACCCCGGCGAGGACCGTCTCGATGAGAGTCTTCCGGCCGAACGGAAGCAGCATCTTGGGGCGGCCCATCCTCTCGGACCTTCCGGCGGCGAGGACGACGGCCGTAATCATGCCGGGCAACCGCCCTTCTCCATGTTCTCCCGGCGCGCCAGGACGAGCTCGGCGGCGATGCTGACGGCGATCTCCGGAACCGTCCGGGAGCGGATGGGCAGGCCCACCGGCGCGTGGACGCGGTCGAAGGCCTCGGCCGTCGCCCAACGCCGCCGGATGAACTCCTCCCGCTGGAGGGCGATCTTGCTCCGGCTCCCGATCATGCCGATGTAGCCCGCCCCCGAACGGATGCACGCCCTCAAGGCTTCTGTATCATGCCGGTGGCCTCGGGTGACGATGACGATGTAGGTGTCGCCGGAGATGCGAATGGCCCGGAGCGCCGCGCTGATGTCGCCGCAGACGATCTGGTCGGCCTCCGGGAGATTCGCCCGGTTCGCGAACGCGCGCCGGTCATCGATGACCGATACCTCGAATTCGAGAAGATCCCCAAGCCGCGCGATCGCCCGGCCGATGTGGCCTGCGCCGGCGACGACCAGCCGGCAGGGCGGGAAGGCCGGTTCGATGAAGAGGAGGTTCTCGGTCACGGTCCCCCCGCGGCCCGGGACCCGGACCGTCGCCAGCCTGGGCGTCCCATCGGCGAACGCCGCAACGACCTTCCTGTCGATAGGAGAGCGCGACGACGCCTCGATCCAATCCCTCTTCACGGCGGTCCGCCCGCCGGGAGCCGTCGAGATCAGCGTCGCCAGGACGCCCCGCCGGCCCCGCGCGAGCGAACGCGCGAGCGCGGCGAAAACGCTCTTATGCCTGTCGGGCCGGGGGTCGACGAGGACTTTGACCTCTCCCCCGCAGACCTCCTCGTCCTCCGCGAGATCCTTGCCCCCAAGAGCCCGATCGAAGACGAGCGGGCCGCCCGTCCTCAAGCCCCGGGACGCGGCTTTTCGGGCGGCGGCCTCGAGCGCCCCGCCACCGACCGTGCCGTCGATGAGCTTGCGCGCGGAGAAGAGCGCCGCGGCCCCGGCCTTCTGCGGCGCGGAGCCTTTTGCTTCCAGGATCACCGCCAGCGCGATCCTCTCCCCTCTCTCCAACCTGTCGGACAGTCGAACGTGAAAGCTCTTCATGCCCCTCGTCCTCCGCGGGTTCTTCACTTATTGTTAGCATATCGGGAAGACGATGGGAAGCGTCCCGGCGACGGTTTTGACAACCCCCGGGGAACGTGGTAATTTCCCTTTAGCAAGGGAGGCCCGTAATGAAACGAACCATCCGTTTCACCCTGAACGGTGAGCCCGTGAGCCTATCGGTCGACGGGGACCGCATGCTCCTATGGGTCCTGAGGACCGAACTGGGGCTTACCGGGACGAAATACGGTTGCGGCGAAGGTCATTGCGGGGCCTGCACGGTCCTCGTCGGCGTCGAACCCGTCCGGTCCTGCCAGTACCCGGTCAAGGACATCGAGGGCAAGCGGGTGACGACGATCGAGGGATTGGCCAAGGAGGGGACGCTTCATCCCCTGCAGGAAGCCTTTGCGAAGCATGACGCCCTCCAGTGCGGCTATTGTACGCCGGGAATGCTCGTCACCGCGCACGCTTTTCTCCTGAAAAGCCCGAAGCCTACGGAAAGCGACATTCTGGCCGCGCTCGAAGGCAACCTCTGCCGCTGCGGCGCCCATCGACGCATCGTCATGGCGGTCGCGGACGCGTCCGCGGCCCGGAAAGGAGCCTCCCGTGAAAAAGGATGAGCTCGACGAATACTCCCGCCCCGGAGGGTTGGCCCGTCGGGACTTCCTGAAGATCGCCGGCGGCGGCGTAGTCGTCGCCGTCTCGCTCGGGGACCTCCCGGCCCTCCAACAGGAGGCGCGACGGAGGGGTCCGGGTTACCCGGAGGACTTCAACGCCTATCTCCGCGTCGGGGAGGACGGCCGGGTGACCGGGTATACGGGCAAGATCGAGATGGGGCAGGGCGCGATCACGTCCCTGCCCCAGATGATCGCCGACGAGCTGGACGTCCCGGTCGAATCCGTGAACATGGTCATGGGCGATACGGACACCTGTCCGTGGGACATGGGGACGTTCGGATCGCAGACCACACGGTATTTCGGGCCGGCCCTGCGAGCGGCGGCGGCGGAGGCCCGTGGCGTCCTGATAGAGCTCGCGTCCGAGAAGCTCAAGGTCCCGAAAGAGCGCCTCGCGGTCTGCGACGGAGTCGTCTACGACACAGCCCGCCCTTCCGTGAAGGTCTCTTACGCGGAGCTCGCCGCGGGCAAGCGCATCGAACGGCATATCACGCCTAAGCCCTCCCCCAAGCCGGTCGGAGAGTGGAAGGTCATGGGGAGGCCTTTCCTCCATAGGGACGCCCGCGATAAGGTCACGGGGAAGGCCCTGTACGCCGGGGATATCCGCCTGCCGGGCATGCTTTACGCGAAGGTCCTCAGGCCGCCGGCCCACGGCGCGAAACTGAAGGCCTTGGACACGGCCGCGGCGGAAACGGTCGCGGGGGCCAGGATCCTTCGGGACGTCGACCTTGTCGCCGTCCTTCACGAGCTTCCGGATGCGGCGTCGGCAGCCTTGGTCCTCGTCAAGGCGGAGTACGAGGTGCCGGAGGCGAAGCTCGACGGCGAAAACATCTTCGACCACCTGCGCGCCGTCGCGCCGGAGGGCGATGTCGTGGCCCATGGAGGCGACCTCGGCAAGGGCGAGACCCTCGCGACATCCGTGTTCGACGAGACCTATCTGAACGGCTACGTCGCCCACACCCCGATGGAACCGCATACGGCCCTGGCGAGCGTCGAAGGGGACCGGGCGACGGTCTGGGCGTCGACCCAGGCGCCGTTCCGGCTCAAGGACGAGGTCGCCCAGGCGCTGGGCGTCCCGCCGGCGAACGTCCGGATCATCACGCCGTTCGTCGGCGGAGGGTTCGGCGGAAAAACCCGCAACATCCAGGCCGTTCAGGCCGTGCGCCTGTCGAAGCTCGCGGGGAAGCCCGTCCAGGTCGCCTGGAGCCGGGCCGACGAATTCTTCTACGACTCCTTCCGCCCTGCGGCCGTCGTTCGCATCAAGTCGGGGACCGACGCTACCGGGAGAATCGTCCTCTGGGATTACGAGGTCCTCTTCGCCGGGGAACGGAGCTCGGCCCAGTTCTACGACATCCCCCACCACCGGACCGTCTCGCGCGGGGAATGGGGCGGCGGGCCGAGCGCGCACCCGTTCGCGGTCGGGGCGTGGCGGGCGCCGGGCTCCAATACCAACGTCTTCGCCCGTGAGGGCCAGATCGATGTCATGGCGGCGAAATCGGGAGCGGACCCGTTCGAGTTCCGGCTGAAGAACCTGGCCGACGAGCGGATGAAGCGAGTCCTCGGCGCGGCCGCGGACAGGTTCGGCTGGAAGCCGGCGGCCGCCCCGAGCGGCCGGGGCCTGGCCATCGTTTGCTCGGATTACCTGGGGACTTACGTCGCCACCGCCGCCGAGGTCGGCGTCGACAGGGAGACCGGGCACATCAAGGTCAAGAGGGTCGTCTGCGCCCAAGACATGGGCCAGTGCGTCAATCCCGAGGGGGCGCGTATCCAGATCGAAGGCTGTATCACGATGGGCCTCGGCTACGCCCTGACCGAGGAGGTCCGTTTCAAGGGCGGCGAGGTCCTCGACCTGAATTTCGACACATACGAGATCCCGCGTTTCTCGTGGCTCCCGGAGATCGAAACCGTCATCGTGGAGAACGACGCCCTTCCGGCCTCTGGCGGAGGGGAGCCCGCCATCATCAACATGGGCGCCGTCCTGGCCAACGCCGTGTTCGACGCGACGGGGGCTCGGCTCTTCCGGCTTCCGATGACGCCGGCAAGGGTGAAGGCGGCGCTTGCCGGAGCGGCGGTGAAATGAACCGAAAGGAATTGGGCATGAACAAAAGAACGATCGCGAAGAGCACGGGGACGGTCATCGCCCTGGGGGCGGTCTGGGGCCTCGCCGAGTGCGCCCTGGGGGCGGGACTGCAGGCGTGCGCGAAGTCGATCTCCGGGTCCTTGATGACCGGGGTGGCGCTGTTCTTCGTCGCCGCGGCCTGGGCGGTCTCGAGGAAAGCGCTCAACGTGGCCCTCCTGGTCGGGATCGTTGTCCTGTTCAAGACGTTCGACGCCCTGCTCCTCGGTCTTCCCCTCGGGTCCGGGGCGATCGCGAACCCGGTGTTCGCGTTCGTCCTGGGAGGGGCGGGGTTCCTCGCGGCGGCGGCCCTCGTCGGAAGGTCCCGTGGCGAAAGGACGTCCGGGCGGGCCCTGATGGGCGGCGCGGGGGCTTTCCTCGCCGTCGCAGCCTTCCCCCTCGTCGGCTTCTTCACCGGAAACGCCGCCTGCCTGGCTGCGGGGACTACGATCCCCATGGTCTGGTACTACAGCCCGATCGCGATCGCGCTGTCGCTTCTCACCGTGCCGCTCGGCATGAGGTTCGGAGAGAGAGCGCGGATATTCGAATCCAGGGTTCTGGCGCCGTCGCTCGCCCTGGCCCTGAGCCTCGCCCTTATGGTCATCTTCAGGAGCCTCTAGGGGCGGAAAAACCCAGGATCTCATGACCATATTCGACAGGGCGGGCGCTTTCTATGGAAGGCGGCGGGCGGCCGTCATCGTCGGGGGCATCGGGGCTTTTTGTCTCGTCGTCAACCTCGTCTGGCTCGCCCGCGACACCCTCCCCCCGCCTGGGACCAGGCCGCCCACGCCGATCATTGCCTCTCCTATCTCAGGCTTCTCGGGGCGCCGGCGGCGCTTTCGCTGACCAAGCTCCTGACGGTCTCGTCCTATTACCCGCCATTCTTTTATCTCATAACGGTCCCAGATGAGCGCCCTGTTCGGTTTCTCATGCGACGTCATCGCCGCGACGAACGTCGGCTTCCTCCTGGTCCTGGGATTCGCCGTATTCAAGGTCGGCGAACGCCTCTTCGGTCCTGCTGCGGGGACCGGCGCCGCGGTTCTCGTCGCGCTGTACCCGGCTGTTTTCGGGCTGTCTCGGGAGCTCCTTTTGGACGTCCCGGTATTGGCCATGGTGGGTTTGTCCCAATATGTCATCCTTGCCGGCAAGGCCGGCACGAGCCTCAAGAGGGGCGCCCTCCTGGGTCTCGTCATCGGGCTCTCGGTCATGACCAAATGGACCGCCGTGGCTTTCCTGGCCGGAACGTTCCTCGTGGTCTACGGGGAAGAGTTCGTTAAGGGGAACGGGCTTTCCCGCAAGAAGCTCCTGGCCTCCCTGGCGATCGCCCTGGGCGTCTTCCTGGCCATTGTCCTTCCCTGGTTCCTGGCGAACCGCGTGGAATTCGCAAAGATCTCTTCCTCGGCCCTTTACGTGGATTCCGCTCTTCAGGGCGACCCGACCCGTTTCGCGGCCTCGGTCGCCTGGTATGGGAAAGCTCTTTGGAAAGCGCTGGTCTCGCCTCTCCTCGCGATCTTCACGCTCCTCGGGATGGCGGCGTTCGGCTTCGGCGTCCGGAAGGGAAAGGCCGCGGCCTTCCTCGCCGCCTGGGCCCTTCCGGCCTTTCTCGTCTTCGTCCTGGTCCCGAACAAGGACGGAAGGAATATCGTCCCCCTCCTCCCGGCCCTGGCCCTCTGCGCCGCGGCCGGGCTCGACACCCTGCGACCGGCATTCTTGAAACGGGCCGCCTGGTGCCTCCTCGTCCTTTCCGGGACCGTCCAGTTCTTCGCTTTCTCGTTCGGGATCCCTCCCGGCCTGAAGAACGGCTATGCCCGTCCGCCCCGGCATGAGGATTGGAGGGCCGGGGAGATCCTGAGGTTTCTCGCCGACCGCCGGCCGGGCCGTTCGCTCCGCGTCGCGTTCCTTCCCGACCTCCCCTATTTCAACTTCAGCACATTCAGGTTCACCGCTCATCTCGCGAACCTGCCTTTCGTCATCGATCCCGTCGGGACCGGACCCCAGACGCTCGAAACGCTCGGCGGGTACGACGTCCTGATATCGAAGTCCGGGCCTCTCGCTGTTCGGCACACGCTGAAGGAGAGGGCGGCCTTCCGGGAACGATTCGACGTTTCCCTGAAGAGAGAGGCCCGGAAGGGGTTCCCTTTCCGTCCCTGGAAGACGTTCCGCCTGCCGGACGGGTCGAAGGCCCGCCTTTTTGCCAGACTGGAATAGGAGTGACCCGAGGGCCCCATGCGCCAGGTGATCGGCCTTCTCACTACGGATGGCGCCAAAACATACCCGAAGAACTTTTTTCCCTCCCGGAAGTTTTGACAAAAAATAACGTCTCAAATATTATGGATAACTATATCCGGACCGAAACGAGCCTCTAACATGAGCAAAAAAAGCCGTTCACGCATGCGCGTCCGGCCGGCCACGGCCGTCATCGGGGCCCTCCTGTCCCTCGCCCCCTCGATTGCCCGCGCCGAGGACGCCGGCCTGACCCTCGAGACCGCCGTCCGGCTGGCCCTGACCCGGAACGAACGAGCGCTGGCCGCCGATGCCCAGATCAAGGCGGCCGAGGCCCGCGTTACGCGGGCGCGGTCGTATTTCATGCCGACGTTGACCACTACCGGCACATATACCCGCAGGCCGTTCGAGGTCAAGAGGACGGTCGGGGACACCGATATCGTCATCCAAAGCTACAACGCATTCGGTGCGGTGGCCCAGGTCAATATGACCCTGTTCGACGCCCGAAGCCTTCCGGCCCTCCTCCAGGCCAATTCCGAGCGGAACGCCCAACGTTTCGCCTCGGCCGAGAGCCTCCGCCAGCTGTCCTTCGAGGTCAGCAACGCGTTCCTAGCCAGTCTTGGCACAGACCAGGTCCTCGAGGCGTCCCGGAACCGCTTCGAATATGCCCGGCAAGCGATGGAGGCCGCCAAGGCCCGCTACGTCGCCGGCCTGGTCTCGGTCAACGACGTGACCCGGGCCGAGCTCGAGTACGCCACGGCGGAGATGGGGGTCATCCAGGTCAAGGGGCAGGTCGAGACGACCTATCTCGAGCTTGGTTTTCTCCTCGACGACCCGGAAACGGCCAGGAAAAAGCTCGTCATTCCCGAGTTCCTGCTCCGGGAGGCCGAGGACGGGCCGCCGGCCGTCGAGCGGATGATTGCCGAGGCCCAGGACCGCCGGCTCGACCTGGGGTCCCTGCGCTATCTCGCAAAGGCCCAGCGCGCCCTGATGATCGAACCCACGCTCCGCTGGCTGCCCGCGCTGAGCTTCAACGGACAATACCGGTACACGAACGAATCGGGGCTGACCGGACGCCCGACGAACTGGAACTTGGGCCTGACCCTGACCTGGGCCATCTTCGACGGGTTCAGCCGCAACGCCGACTACAAAGAGCGCAAGGCTCTGGCCGTGCTGGCCGACCTCGACGTCAAGACGGCCATGCGCAAGGTCGAGCTCGACGTCCGGGACGCCCTGGTTTCCCTGGACAACCAGAGGGCCACACTGAAGCAGGCGTTGGTCGCCCGGGATGTCGCCCGGAAGAATGCCACGGAGACGGCCGAACTCTACCGGCAGGGTCTCGGCACCGCCCTCCAGGCTGCCGATGCCAACGTCCGGCTGTTCGAGGCCGAGGTCGAGCTCGTCCGTGAACGTTACGGCCTGGGGATCGCCTTTCTGAATTTTGAAGCCGCACTGGGACTCGATCCGTTCGGCAAGGAGCCAACGCTGTGAAAACGAAGAAGATCATCATGCCCGTCATCGTCGCGGTCGCTCTCGTCTTTTTCGCCGCATCGTGTAAGAAGGGCCCGGGGGGGGCAAAGGGGAAGGGACCGGGAAGAAAGCAGCCTTCGACAGGTCCAAGATCACGTTCCCCGTCGAGACCCAGCCCGTCTCGCTCCGGTCGCTCGTGTACACCGTCAACGCCGTCGGCTCGGTCGATGCCTTCGAAAAGGTCCAGGTCACGGCCCGCGTGGCCGGCGTCGTCGACCGCGTCCTTTTCTCGGAAGGGAACCTCGCCCGGGTGGACCAGGTCCTCGTCGAGATCGAGCCGGAACGCTACAGCCTGGCCGTCGAGGCGGCCCAAGCCTCCACCGAGAAGGCCGTCGCCTCGCTGGCCGACGCCGAGGCCGGCCTCAAGCGCCGCGTGGCCGTCACCGACCAGAATCCGGGCCTGATCCCGGGCGAGGAGGTGGAGACGTGGCGGACCCGGGTGGCCGTGGCCAAGTCCGACGTGGCCCAGGCGAAGGCCGCCCTCAACCAGGCCAAGCTCAACCTCCACGACGCGTACGTCCGGGCCCCGTTCTCCGGGATTCTCCAGACCCGGACGGTCCAGACCGGCGCGTACGTCGAGACCGGGACCGTCCTGGCCACGCTCGTCCGGCGCGACCCCCTGCTCCTCCGGTTCAAGGTCCCCGAACGCGACGCCGTCCGGCTCCGGGCCGGTATGAAGGCCGATTTCAGGGTCCGGAACTCGGAGGCGCAGTTCGCGTCGAAGATCGTTCACGTCGCCGAATCCGCCGACGACAGCACGCGGCTGGTGGCGGTCACCGCCGAGGTCGAAGACACCCGGGACGAGGCCCTCCGTCCCGGCACGTTCGCCGAGATCGTTGTCCCGGTGAGCAGCGAGCGGACGGCCCCGATCATCCCGCAGACGGCCATCCGGCCGTCCGACCGCGGGTTCATCGCTTTCGTCGTCGAGAACGACGCGGCGGCGGAACGGATCCTCCAGCTCGGGATGCGGACCGCCGACGGCCAGGTCGAGGTCCTCTCGGGGCTCAAGCCCGGCGAACGGCTTGTCATCCGCGGGGCCGAGGCCCTCCGCAACGGCGCGCCCGTCAAAGAGACCGCCTCGGAGGCCGCGCCCTCCCCCGACCGGCCGGTTCCGGGGAAGGACTAGACCGGAGAGCCCGGGAGACGAGCCATGAACCTGACAGAAGTCTGCGTCAAGAAGCCGGTCCTGGCCTGGATGCTCATGGCGGCCACCATCGTCTTCGGACTCGTGGCGGCTACGCGCATCGGCATCAGCCAGTTCCCCGACGTCGACTTCCCGACGATCTCGGTCTCCGTGGTCTGGGAGGGGGCGGCTCCCGAGGTCATCGAGAACGACATCGTCGAGACGCTCGAAGAGGCCCTGGTCCAGATCGAAGGCCTCCGGACGATCACCTCGAGCTCGCGCATGGGCTCGGCCAACATCACCATCGAGCTCGACCTCTCCCGGAACGTCGACCTCGCCCTCCAGGACGTCCAGACGAAAGTCTCCCAGGCCGCCCGCCACCTGCCCCGGGACATCGATCCTCCCGTCATCTCCAAGTCCAACCCCGAGGACCAGCCCATCCTGATGGTCTCGATGGGCGGCCCATTCCCGCCCCGCGTCGTCAGCGATTACGTCCAGTACGGTCTGAAGGAGAAGCTCCAGACCATCCCGGGCGTCGGCGAGATCTCGATGATGGGCGTCCAGAACCGCAACATCCGGGTCTGGCTTGACGCCGCCCAGCTCGACGAGAAGGGCCTGACCGTCAACGACGTCATCCTGGCCCTCCAGCGCGAGCACGTCGAACTCCCCGCCGGCCGCCTCGAGACCCCCGGCCGGGAAGTCAATGTCCGGGTCCTCGGCGAGGCCGTGGACCTCGAAACGCTCCGCCACATCGTCATCCGGGAGATCGGCGGGAGTCCCATCTATCTCAGCGACGTGGCCCTCGTCGAGGACGGGTTCGAGGACGTCCGGCGGATGGCCCGCATCAACGGCACGCCCGCCCAGGGCATCGGCATCAAGAAACAGCGCGGCGCCAACGCCGTCGCCGTGGCCAAGGCGGCCAAGGCGGCCATGGCCGAATACCAGAAGACCCTGCCCGAAGGCATGGACGTCAGCATCGATCTTCGACTCGACGACGTTCATCGAGGATTCGGTCCAGGAGATCCAGCTCGAGCTCTTCCTGTCGGTCATCCTGACGGCCCTCGTCTGCTGGATGTTCCTGGGATCGCTTCTCGAGCACGCTGAACGTCATCCTGGCCATCCCGATGTCCCTGATGGGGACGATCGCCATCATCTATTTCCTCGGGTTCACCTTCAACACCTTCACCCTGCTCGGCCTGGCCCTGGCCGTGGGCATCGTCGTCGACGACGCCATCATGGTCATGGAAAACATCTTCCGCCACCGGGAGGGCGGCAAGGGCCTCGTCGCGGCCGCCCTGGAGGGAACGCGCGAGATCGCCTTCGCGGCCCTGGCCGCGACGCTGGCCGTCGTCGCCATCTTCGTCCCGGTCGTTTTCATCAAGGGCATCATCGGCCAGTTCTTCCTCCAATTCGGCATCACCCTCTGCCTCGCCGTGCTTCTCTCCTACGTCGAGGCGGTCACGCTGGCCCCGGCCCGCTGTTCCCAGTTCCTGAAGACGACGAGAGAAGGCCGGACCCGCCTCGGGCGCGTCGTCGACGACAGCTTCCGCTGGCTCGAGCGGAAGTACGCCGTCGTCCTCCGCCGGAGCCTCAAGCGGCCAGGTCTCATCCTCGTCGGGGCGCTCCTTCTGTTCGCGGCCGCCTTGGCCGTCTTTATGACGATGCGCGCCGAGTTCGTCCCGTCCCAGGACCTGAGCCGGCTTATCGATCCGGATGCAGACGGCCGTCGGCTCCGATCTGACGGAGACCGATAAGCTCATCCAGAAGGCCGAGGACATCGTCGTCAAGCGGCCCGAGGTCACCCAGCTCTACGGCTTCATCGGCGGGTTCAGCGGCGGCGTCAACCAAGGCAACCTGTTCGTGACGATCGTCCCACCCAAGGAAAGGAAGCTCAGCCAGGCCGAGCTGTCGGCCGTTCTCCGGCGCGAGCTCAACGCCATCCCCGGGGCTGCGGGCCGTCCTCCAGGACCTCTCCCAGCAGGGCTTCACGGCCCAGCGCGGGTTCCCGATCGAGTTCTCGGTCCGCGGCTCGAACTGGGACCAACTCGTCGCGGAGAGCCAGCGGGTCATGGACGAAGCTCCGTGAGAGCGGCCTCGTCGTCGACCTCGACACCGATTATCAGCTCGGAATGCCCGAGCTCCGGATCGAACCCGACCGGGCCATGGCCGCGGACATCGGCGTTTCGATCGACGACGTGGCCACGACGATCAACGCGCTTGTCGGCGGCATCCGGGTCGGGAAGTACAGCTCGGGGGGACGCCGCATCGACGTCCGGCTGAAGCTCATGGCCTCCCAGCGGTCGAGGCCCGAGGACATCAGTCGGCTCCAGGTACGGACGCGCGGAGGCGATCTCGTGCCGTTGTCCTCCCTCGTGACGTCGAAAGAGCAGCCGGCCCTCCAGGCCATCACCCGCCGGGACCGGGAGCGGGCCATCACGATCTTTGCGAACGTCGCCCCCGGGCGTTCCCAGAACGAGGCCATCAAGTACGTCGAGGGCCTGGGTCGGGACATCGCGGTCGGCAACCGCATCGTCCTCGGCGGGGCTAGCGTCGCTTTCCAGGAGTCCATGTGCGAGCCTTCTCTTCGCCATGTTCCTGGGGATCGCCATCGCCTACATGATCCTGGCCTCGCAGTTCAACTCCTTCAAGGACCCCATCACGATCATCACCATCCTGCCGCTCTCGGTCGCCGGGGCCGCGTTCGCCCTGGTCATGACCGGGCAGAGCCTGAACATCTTCAGCATGATCGGCCTCCTGCTCCTGATGGGGATCGTCAAGAAGAACTCCATCATCCTCGTCGACTACGCCAACGCCTTCAAGGCTCAGGGGTTCAGTCCCCGGGAATCGATGGAGAAGGCCGGGCCCATCCGGCTGAGGCCCATCCTCATGACGGCCACGGCGACACTGATGGCGGCCATCCCGCCGGCCCTGGGGCTCGGCTCGGGATCGGAGATCCGGACCCCGATGGCCATCGCGGTTATCGGCGGGCTGGTCCTGTCGACGGCCCTTAGCCTGGTCGTCGTCCCGGCGTTCTACGTCATCGCCGAAAAGGCGGGCGCCAAGCGCAAGAAGGATTCGGGGATAGCCCCCCGTTAGGGATCGTCTTCGAAAGACTTGGAGACATCCCCTCTCCAACGAGCTTGGGCTGGCCTCCATCGCCGCACGCCGAGCGCTGAGAAGGCGATCCCAATTGTGATAAGCTAAGGATTCGTCTATACTCGCATCCGAGAAGGAGGGCAACATGCGAAGCGAACGGGTTCGATACATCTCTCTGGCCATCGCGTTCATGGCAGCGCTTGCCGCCGTTCAGCTCGGAGCGCAGACTGTCCGATATATCCCAAAGCATGACGAGTTGAAGTATACGTTCGGAGGTCACGCACCGGTCATGACCATCAAACCGGGGACCGTCATAGAGTCGTGGACCGAGGACTGCTACGACGGCCTGGTCAAGAGCCCGACGGACGTCCCTTCGAAGATCATTCCGGCGAACCACGATAATCCGCAGACGGGGCCGTTCTTCATCGAGGGCGCGGAGCCGGGCGACGTCCTCGCCGTCCGCATCCTGAAGCTCGAACCGGCGCTCCCCTACGGCATCAGCAGTTCGTTCCCATTCTTCGGCGCCCTGACCGCCACGGACTACACGGCCATGCTCCACGAGGCCCTGCCGGAAAGGGTCTGGTGGTATGACGTGGACAAGGCCAAGGGGACCGTGAGGTTCAGGGCCCTGAAGGGGACCCAAGCCGTGGACATCCCGATGCGCCCGTTCCTGGGCTGTCTGGGCGTGGCGCCGGCGAGAGGCGAGGTCCGTTGGAGTGTGACGCCGGAGGCCTATGGAGGGAACATGGACTGCCCGGAGGTTTGCGAAGGCAATACGATCTACCTGCCTGTCAGCGTCAAGGGCGCCCTCCTTTATTTCGGCGATGGACACCTCGTTCAGGGCGACGGCGAGATCATCAGCACCGCCGTCGAGGCGGCGCTCGACGTCCGGCTGCAGGTCGACGTCATCAAGGGCCGGACGATCTCCTGGCCGCGCATCGAGAGCGATACGGAGATCATGACCATGGGCAGTTACCGGCCCCTCGAGGACGCCTATCGGATCGCGCACAAGGGGATGGTGGACTGGCTCGTCGCGGACTACGGCTTCGACATGATGGACGCCTATCAGCTGCTTTCCCAGGTCGGGAAAGCCCAGGTCTCCCAAGCCGTCGACCCCAATTATACGGTCCTCGCCCGCTTCCCGAAGAAGTACCTGCCCAAGACCTGAGCCGGGTCACGGCTCGTGCGAATCGGCGAGGGCGTCGTTAGGTTCAGGTCTTGGTCATATCCAGCGCCCAACGAGCCATGTCCGCCAAGGGCGGCTCGTAGGCTTCGAATTTCGCCACGAGCGCCGCGGGGTCTGCGTCGACAAGGATCATGGCCCGGTGTTCGGACTGGATGAACCGCTCGCTCACGGCTTGGTCCAGGAATTCCAGGAGCCTGTCGAAATATCCGGCCGTATTCAGGAAGCCGCAGGGCTTCCGGTGCATCCCGAGCTGTGCCCAGGTCAGAACCTCGAAGATCTCTTCGATGGTCCCCAGCCCTCCGGGAAGGGCTACGAAGCCGTCGGCGAGCCCGGCCATCTGGGACTTGCGCTCGTGCATGGTCTCGACGACGCGCAGGTCCCGGATATCGGTAAAGGCCAGCTCTTTCTCGACCATGTCCCGCGGGATGACGCCGATGACCTCGCCGCCGCCCTTGTGCATGACGCGGGCGACCTCGTACATCAGGCCGACGCGCCCTCCTCCGTAGACGAGGCCGACGCCGCGGCGGAGCAGTTCCCGGCCGAGCTCCCGCGCCGCCTCCGGGTAGTCCGGCTTCGCCCCGGGGCTCGAGCCGCAAAAAACGCAGAGCCTGCGGAGGGACCTGGGCTTGTCGCTCATCTCGGGATGCCTATTTCCCTCCTTCATTTGAACTCCGCCCCTATGATAACAACCACCCAAAATTATGCAATCCCGGCGATTGCGCTATAATGGGCGCGTCGGGTGCAAGGAGGAGACATGAACGCGCGATTCAAAGCAAGGCTCTGTGGCGGCGAGCGGCTCCTGGGCACCATCCTGACGCTCCCGGCGCCCGAGCTCGCGGAGATCGCGGCCGGAGCTGGGTTCGACTGGCTCTTCCTCGATATGGAACACGGTCTGCTGGACATCGCCGCCGCCCAGCGATTGGCCCAGGCTGCCGGAACTTGCCCCTGTCTCATCCGCATCCCCGCGAATGGGCCCGTCTGGATCAAGAAGGCCATGGATATCGGCGCGGCGGGGCTCATATTCCCCAACGTGAAGAGCGGGGAGGAGGCTGAATGTGGGATTCGCGAGGCAAAATATCCGCCGGAAGGCGTTCGGAGCGTCGGTATCGGACGGGCCCACGGCTACGGGGCGCGGTTCGCGGAATATGTCGCATCGGCGAACCGGGGTTCGACCATGGTCGCCCAGGTCGAACATATCGAAGGCGTCCGGAACATCGATGGGATTCTGGAGGCGACTGGAGTGGACGCTGTGTTCGTCGGCCCCTTCGACCTGTCCGCCAGCATGGGTAAGCCCGGACGGACGGGCGACGTGGACGTCCGGGAGGCTATCGGCATCGTCAGGAAAGCGTGCGCGGCCCGCGGCATCCCGGCCGGCATATTCGCCCCGGACGAGGAGGCGGCCCGGACCGCCCTCGGGGAAGGCTTTTCGTTCGTCTGCGTCGGCACGGACGTAACGCTATATGCCCGCGCGGCGGCGCGCATCGCAAACATTGGGGGACACAATACCAATTTCCCGATATCGTAGCCACGGGGGTTTCCCCCCTGGAAATTCAGACAATTCGGAAATTGGTATTGTGTCCCCTAAAAGATGAGGGCGAGGTTGAGGGAGCCGATCATGGGTTTGAGGCTCTGCCCGCTGAACCGCCGGGTCTGGTAGGCGTAAAGCATGCTGGCCTTGAAGCGCTTGTGCCGGAAGGCCAGACCGGCCGTGACGTCGGCAGTGAGCGGTATCTTGTCAACCCTATGGCTGCTCCGGAAGCTGTTCCCGTCGAGCAGGAGGTCGTGAGCGACGGCGTGAACCTCCAGCCCCGCGAAAACGTGAAAACCGGCATGGCCGGGCCCGGACCTCGGCCATTCCCGGTCCTCTAAGAGGATCCCGGCGCCGCTCGCGGGGCCGAGCATGGACGTCCCGAAGTCCGAAGGCAGGTTCCACCCCGCCCTGACCTCGAGCCCGCCGCCCAGCCCCGTGAAAAGACTGGAAAGGGCCCCTCCCGCGTGGCCGATAAGCTCCCAGTCAAAGGCGTTCGAGGCAGCCGCGGCCCGCACCTTCCACCGGCGATCGTAGCCGACGCCGAGGAAAGGCTCGTCCTTGAGTTGGTGCGTCCAGCCTTCGGGGTAGGTCCACCCGAAGGCCCTGTGAAGGAGCTTTTGGATGTCCCCGGCAAAGGAATGAGGGCCGACGATGCCGGCCTCGAACCGGAAGCTTTCCATGGAGCTCCCGCGACGGAGATGGAAGCCCAATCCCACCATGAAGACGCCCGCATAGGGCCGGTCGGCGGCGACGAGGTCCTTCCGGGTGATGTCCTCGGGAGTATATATGCTCAGGCCGGCCCCGACGGAAACGAACCTGCGAGCGCCCGGGGCCCGGGATGAAGACAGCCTCCGGCTCAGTGCGTCCAGCCAGCGGGGAGCCCGCCCGCCGCCGGGACCGAGGGCTGGGGACAGCCAGTCGATCTCGACACCGTTCGTATAGCCGCCGTCGGAGAGGGCAAAGACGTCGTTCTCGACGTAAAGGACGAAAGTGCCCTTCGGCTTCCGGCCCCCCGCCCCGGCGAAGGAAGGGATTAGGAGGAGCATGATGAGCACGACGCTTGTCCTCCCCCCTTTGAAAAAGGGGGGTCGGGGGGATTTTTCCCGCCTGGACTTCCTTCGATCAGGTCTTCCCATTGGGCCCACCGTCAACGCATTCGGGAGAGCATGTCCCGGAACATGGAGCCCTTCATCATCTTCCGCATTTCCGCGTACTGCTTGAGGAGCTGGTTGACCTCGTGGACCGGACGGCCGCTGCCCCTTGGCGATGCGCAGGCGCCGGCTCCCGTTGAGGATCTTCGGGTCCTCCCGTTCCGCGGGGGTCATGGAGCTGAGGATGGCCTCGAAATGGAGGACCTTGCGGTCGTCGACCTGGACCTTGGAAAGCCCCTTGAGCATCCCCGCCTTGGGGAGCATGCCGAGGATATTGGATAGGGACCCCATCTTCTTCATCTGACCGAGCTGTTTCCGGAAGTCCTCCAGGGTGAACTCCTGGCGCCGCAGTTTGCGGGCCGTCTCCTCGGCCTCTTCGAGATCGGCCTTCTCCTCGGCTTTCTCTATGAGGCTGAGGATGTCGCCCATGCCCAGGATGCGGGAGGCCATCCGGTCGGGGTGGAAGACCTCGAGCTTGTCGAACTTCTCGCCGACGCCGGCGAACTTGACCGGCTTCCCGGTGACGGAGACGATGGACAGGGCCGCCCCGCCCCTGGCGTCGCCGTCGAGCTTGGTCAGGATGACCGAGGTGATGCCGATCCTCTCCCCGAACGCCTTGGCGCTCTTGACGGCATCCTGGCCTGTCATCGCGTCTCCGACATAGATGACCTCGACGGGGTCAAGGATGTCCCGGACGACCTTTAGCTCGTCCATGAGCTCGTCGTCCACGTGGAGCCGGCCGGCCGTGTCGACGATCAGCGGGTCGAACGCCCTGTTCCGGGCGTGGAGAACGAGGTCCTTGAGGGCCTTTTCGGGGACGGCCATCTGGTCCGCCGTCATCTCGTAGAAAGGCAGGTCGAGCGACAACGCGATTGTCTTGAGCTGTTCCTGTGCGGCCGGCCGCTTGAGGTCGAAGGAGACCAGCAACGGGTTCCTGCCGATGCCCCGGACCCATCGGGCCAGCTTGCCGCAGGTCGTCGTCTTGCCGCTTCCCTGGAGCCCGACGAGCATGAATATGGACGGGGGCGCCGACGCAAAGGTCAGGGGCTTGTCGGTCCCTCCCAGGATGGCGGCGAGCTCGTCCCGAACGATCTTGATGACCTGCTGGGCGGGGCTCAGGCTCGAGAGAACCTCCTCCCCCAGGGCCTTCTCCCTGATCCTGGCCTCGAAGTCCCGGACGACCTTGTAGTTGACGTCCGCCTCGAGGAAGGCCAGTCGGATCATCTTCAGGGCCTCGGCCATGTTCTTTTCGGTGACCTTCCCTTCCCCCGGAGGAACTTCATCATCTTCTCGAGGCGGCCGGAAAGCTGGTCGAACATGTTAGAAGGCCCTCGCTTTCGTGTTCATCCTCAACATCTTAGGGCAATACCCGGGAGCCGTCAAATGCCCGCAGAGCGGACGAGACCGGCGAGCCAAGCAAGACAACCGGGCGATTCGGGTATCCTGTGTGTTTTGCGAGTCTCTCCAACCTTGCCGGCCTCGCCAGTTTCGCTCATTCGTTGTATAATACCGGCGATGAAAAGCATCGCGAAGGCCGCCCTGATCGCTGCGATCGTCAGCACCGTTTCCGTCGCGTCATCCACGGCCGCCGGCCAGGCCGGGGGGACGATCCGCGGGCCTCGGCCGCCGGAAGGGATCGACCGCAAGGGCCGGGTTTTCGATGCCCTTCGACTTCTTGAAGCGACGGTCGTCGGGCTCCCCGCTTATCTTGAGAGGCACGGCAGCGGGCCGACGGCCGCAGCGATGGTATTCGCCTATCATGACGGCCGAGGCTTCCCCTATCTGCTCCCCGGGGACGCCTCGATCCAGACCGACCTGGTCAACCTGGCCATCGCTTCCGAAGAGCATTATAACGACTATGCCCTTCCCCTGGATGCCCCGCCCGACCTCCTCCCCGATAAGTCGGAACTCCCGCCCGAGGAACGGCATTCCGACAACTGCCTGGCCGACTATTGTCTAACCTCCCGAAGCCTTTACGGCAATTACTACGGTTGGACGAAGGACGCCGACCTGGGGCCCGGCATCGAAGCGTTCGTCCGCGCCGGCGGCCGCTATATCGTCATCACCGAGGCCTTCCCTGCATCGATAATCACCCTGACGACGGTCCGGAACGAGCTCGCGAGCGGCCGTCCCCCAGTCTTCGCGGTGGACACCGACGCCGACGGCACGGAGGACCGGTTTGTCGCTGTCGCCGGGGTCAATTCGGAGGCGGGCGTCGACTACTACGGCGCCTACACCGGATGGGACACGGAGCTTCACTGGTACGAATTCAAGCCTGCGGCGGACGGGGTTCCCTGGGGGGTCGTCACGGTCCATACGATCGCCCTTGCCTACGGGGTGTTCCCGCCGTCCAACGTCGCGCTCGAGCGCCTGGTCAACGACCTGATCTTCTTCAAGGAATACATCAACCGCCTGTCCTGGGCGCCCAACCCCGACAATCTCTCCCGCATTCTCCGGTACAAGATCTACCGAAAGGTGACCGGCGCCCCCGACTCGACCATCGACCTCCTGGCCGAGGTCGATGCCTCCTCGACCGGGTACGACGACCGGGGGCTGAAGAGCGGCACGGGATTCACCTACCGGATCACCTCGGTGGACGAATCCGGCCGGGAAAGCCCGGCCGCCGTCGTCCGCGGCCCGAAGTAGGGGACCTCGCCCCCCTGGACGGCTTGACTTTTCCCCCCCATCAGTTTAAGGTAGAGCTACTTTTTCGAGGAGCGGCACAGCCATATGAATAAGTTAATCAAACCGCCGGAGTCGGCCGGAGAGGGCTCGACGGGCTCGAAGATCGACTATGAGGAGATCCGGAAGCTCATCGCGCTCCTCGAGGAGAAGGACCTCGCCCTCTTCGAGCTCGAGGTCGAGGGCTTCAAGGTCAAGATCGGCCGGAACGTCCCCGGAGCGACGGCCTACCAACATGCCGCCCCGGCGCCGGCCCACCCGGCCGCCCCCGGCGCGCGCATCAGCCCGGGGCCATCCCCCATGCCGGCCGCGGATAAGGATATCCGGGACATCACGTCCCCCATGGTCGGGACCTTCTACCGCGCCCCGGCCCCGAACGCCGCCCCCTTCGTCGAGATCGGCGACGTCGTGAAGAAGGGCCAGACCCTCTGCATCATCGAG
Source organism: Candidatus Aminicenantota bacterium (assembly GCA_963813235.1). GTDB lineage: Bacteria > Acidobacteriota > Aminicenantia > Aminicenantales > Saccharicenantaceae > JALHVH01. The sequence continues at coordinate 303,014 of CAWEYF010000015.1, forward strand.
GCCATGAAGCTCATGAACGAGATCGAATCCGACGCCGACGGCGTCGTCACGGAGATCCTCGTCGAGAACGGCAAGCCCGTCGAGTACGGCCAGCGGCTGTTCACCATCCAGATATCCGCCTGAGGCGCCATGATCTCCAAGATCCTGATCGCCAACCGCGGGGAGATCGCCCTCCGCGTCATCCGCTCGGCCCGGGAGCTGGGCATCAAGACGGTCGCCGTCTATTCCGAGGCCGACCGCAACTCCCTCCACACCCTCCTCGCCGACGAGAGGGTCTGCATCGGGCCGGCCAAGGCCTCGGAGAGCTACCTCAACATCCCGAACATCCTGAGCGCGGCCGAGATCACCAAGGCCGACGCCATCCATCCCGGCTACGGCTTCCTGGCCGAGAACCCCCGCTTCGCCGAGATCTGCGAGACCTCCGGGATCACCTTCATCGGCCCCCCGGCCTCCATCATCCGGCTCATGGGCGACAAGAACAAGGCCCGCCAGGCCATGAAAAAGGCCGGCCTGCCGGTCATCCCCGGCAGCGACAAGATCCTCGAGGACGTCGCCGAGGCCAAGAAGGTCGCCCAGAAGATCGGCTATCCCGGTCATCATCAAGGCCGCCGCCGGCGGCGGCGGCAAGGGCATGCGGATCTGCCGCAACGCCGCCACATCTCGAGGAGCAGTTCCCCATCGCCCAGAACGAGGCCAGATCGGCCTTCGGCGACCCGTCCCTCTACGTCGAGAAGTACCTCGCCGGTGCCCACCACATCGAGATCCAGATCATCGGGGACAAGAAGGGCAAGGTCCTCGCCTTCGGCGAGCGGGAATGCTCCGTCCAGCGGAAGTACCAGAAGCTCATCGAGGAGACGCCCTCCCCCTTCGTGGACGAGAAGCTCCGCAAGAGGATGATGAACGCGGTCGAGGACGCGGCCAACGAGATCGGCTACCAGAGCCTGGGAACGTTCGAGTTCCTGGTCGACGAGAAGAAGCGCTTCTACTTCATGGAAGCCAACGCCCGGGTCCAGGTCGAGCATCCGATCACCGAGATCGTCTACGGGATCAACCTGGTCAAGGCCCAGATCCGGGTGGCGGCCGGGGAGAAGGTCAACTTCCCCTTCGATCTCGAGCTGCGGGGCCACGCCATCGAGTGCCGGATCAACGCCGAGGACCCCGTGACCTTCGTCCCCTCGCCGGGAAGATCGACTTCCTGGTCCTGCCCGGCGGCGAGGGCATCCGGGTGGATTCGGCGGCCTACGGCGGCTGGCAGATCCCGCCCGATTACGACTCGCTCGTCGCCAAGATCATCGCCTTCGCCCCGACGCGTGCCCTGGCCATCAGGAAGATGCAGACCGCCCTGGAGATGACGACGATCGTCGGGATCAAGACCAACATCCCCCTCCACCTCCAGATCCTGGCCAACGCGGAGTTCCTCAAGGGCGAACATACGACACCCAGTTCATGGAGCGGTTCCTGGCCAGCAAGAAGACCGCCGCACCTGAAGCGGCGCTCAGGCCGGCGCGTTCTTGATAGATCGTAACACCGGAATTCCCCGTCGTTGTCCTTGACGACGTTCTCGTTGACCCCGAGGTAGAGCCGGCCCGGACGGGCATGGCCACGGCCGCTCCCGCCCGATGATAGAACTACCGACGATCTCGTCCCGGATCTCCTCGCCGGTCTTCTCGTCTCCGGACGGCGACCTGGGCGACCTTTCCCGGCCAGGCGCGCCCAGGTTCCGCTCGGGCACGGGCTGCTGCATCCCCTGGATATCATAGCCCTCCGGCCCGCAGGCGGCGTCGGGATTGCCCTTCTGGAGGGAGATCTCGCCCTCGCCCTGGAACTGGAGCTCCTCGCCTTCTTGACGTCGAGCCCGAGTCCACCCAGCCGGCGTCCCCGGGACAACGAGCTCCTTGACCGGCTCGAGTCCTGGGGCGGCAGTCCGGCCGGCCGGCGCAATGCCGCGGCAGGCCGGGAGTAAGAGAACGAGGCCGTGCCGCCGGATCCGCGGCAAGTATAGGCGAAGCCTGCGGCTCAAGCCCCGGGCCTGCCGACGCAGTCGGCTTCACGGGCTCTCGCCTGACGTTCCCGCGAGGACGGCCAGCATGTCCTCGTGGAGCAGGCCGTTCGAGGCGAGGGACCTCCCGGCTGAAGGGATCGACCGGCCCGCCCTTCGAAATCCGACACCCGGCCGCCGGCCTCCTCGACGATGAGGGCCCCGGCGGCGACGTCCCAGGGCTTGAGCTTGAGCTCCCAGAAGCCGTCGAACCGGCCGCAGGCGACATAGCAGAGGTCGAGGGCGGCCGAGCCGCAGCGGCGGATGGCCTGGGCGCGGACGACGAAATCGCCGAATTCCCGGACATTGTTGTTCCGGCTCGTCCGGACGTCGTAGGGAAATCCCGTGGCCAGGAGCGCCTTCCCGAGGTCGGGGACCGCCGAGACCCGGATCGGCCGCCCGTCGAGCCGGGCCCCGCGTCCCCGGACGGCCTCGAACATCTCGTCCCGGGTCGGGTCGTAGACGACGCCGAGGACGAGACTCGCCGCGCCGCTCGAGGGCGATGGAGACGCAGAAGACGGGGAAGGTGTGGGCGAAATTCGTGGTCCCGTCCAGGGGGTCGATGATCCAGCGGAAATCGGAGCTCCCCGCGCGCGGACAGGCCCTCCTCGGCCAGGAAACCGTGGTCCGGGAAGGCGGCCGAAAGCCGCCGGAAGATCATGTCCTGGGACGGCCGGTCGAAGTCGGTGACGAGGTCGACGGCGCCCTTGTACATGATCTCGCCGCGCTCCGAGCGTTATCCCCGAGGAGCGCGCCGGCCTCGCGGGCGGCCGGCTTGCGCCGGTCTCGAGATAGGCGGTCTGCGGAGATCCATACGGGGCCTCATCTTACCAGCTTCGCCCCGGCGGCCAACCCGGAACGCCGAAAAACTTTTTTCCTGGCCGGTCCGTAATATACAATAGTTCTTATGTATGCGATTTCGGATAGGAAGGACCCCGACCATGGCCGAGAAGAAGAGCTTCTTCGGAGGAGACGGAAACGGACGATCATCATCCTGGGCGTCGTCCTCGTCATCGCCCTCGTCATCGTCTTCAACCTGAGGTCCCAACGGGAAAAGACGGTCAAGGTGACGATCGAGAAGGTCAAAGCGGCCGACCTGACCTCGATCATCTCGGCCTCGGGCGAGGTCAAGCCCAAGAAGAACGTCAACATCAGCGCCCACGTCCCCGGCCGGATCATCAAGATCGGGGTCGAGGAGGGCGACGAGGTCAAGGCCGGGGATTTCCTCCTGAAGCTCGACTCGACCCAGTACGAGGCCAACGCCGAGGGGAACCGGGCCGCCATCCGGTCCTTCAGGGCCCAGCTCATCCAGGCCGAGGCGCGGCTCCAGAAGGACAAGAACGCCTACGAGCGGCAGAAGAAGCTCTTCGACGAACAGCTCATCTCCAAGGACCAGCTCGAGACGGCCAAGCCCCAGTTCGACGTCTCGACCGCCCAGGTCCGGGCCATCCACTCCCAGATCCAGCAGGCCGAGGCCTCGCTCAAGAGCACCATGGACAACCTCAACAAGACCACCTTCGTCTCGCCGATCGACGGCATGATCACCAGCCTCCGGGTCGAGGAGGGCGAGGTGGCCATCATCGGCACGATGAACAACCCCGGCACGGTCCTCCTGACCATCGCCGACCTGTCCGTCATGGAGGTCGAGGTCGAGGTGGACGAGACCGACGTCGTCGGCGTCGAGCTCGGCCAGACGGCCAACGTCCGGGTCGACGCCTATCCCGGAAACGGTCTTCAAGGGCAAGGTGACCGAGATCGGGAGCTCGGCCCTGCAGAAGACGCTGCCGCGACGACCCAGGAATCCAAGGACTTCAAGGTCGTCGTCACCCTGGACGACCCGTCCCGCAAGCTCAAGCCCGGCCTGTCCGCCTCGGCGGACATCATCACCGCCGAAAAAAAGGGGGTCCTGGCCGTCCCCATCTCCGCGCTCGTCCTGAGGGACAAGGCCGGTCGAGCGGGCAAGGACAAGCGAGACGGCCGGGGAAGAGGAAGGCGTCTACGTCGATCGAGAACGGCCGGGTCAAGTTCCAGCCGGTCGTCAAGGGCATCACCGGCGGCATGAACATCGAGATCGTCTCCGGGCTCAAGGAAGGCCAGGAGATCGTGACCGGGCCGTACAACGCCCTCCGGGAACTCAAGGACGGGACGCTGATCAAGGCCGACGAGAAGAAGGCGAAGTGACATGGCCCCGGAGAACGACGTGGTGATCCGGGTCGAGGACCTCTCGAAGATCTACCAGCTCGAACGGCAGGAGGTTCGGGCCCTCCACGGCGTCACCTTCACCATCGAGCGCAACGAGTTCGTGGCCATCATGGGGCCGTCCGGGTCCGGGAAATCGACCCTCATGAACCTCATCGGCTGCCTGGACACGCCGACCGAAGGGACCTACCACCTCAACGGGAAGCTGGTCAGCGCCATGAGCGAGGACGAGCTGGCCCACGTCCGGAACAAGGAGATCGGTTTCGTCTTCCAGGTCTTCAACCTCCTGGCCCGGGCGACCGCCTTCCGGAACGTCGAGCTGCCCGATGATCTACGCGGGGCTCACGGAAAAAGGAACGCGAGGACCAGGCCCGCCGGGCCCTCGAGATGGTGGAGATGAAGGACCGCATGCACCACAGCCCGCCCGAGCTGTCGGGCGGCGAGCGCCAGCGGGTCGCCATCGCCCGGGCCCTGGTCAACGAGCCGTCGCTCCTCCTGGCCGACGAGCCGACCGGGAACCTCGATTCCAAGACCGGGCAGGAGATCCTGAACCTGTTCCACAAGATCCACGCCCAGGGCAACACCATCGTCATCGTCACCCACGACCGCGACGTCGCCGACCAGACCCAGCGGATCATCCACCTCCGGGACGGCGGTGATCGAACGGGAAGAACGGAAAGGAGCCTGACATGTCGTTCTTCAAGCGCATAGAAGGGGTCTTCTTCGGGCCCGGGCCCATGTTCCGGCCCTGGCCGAGAAGCCGGTCTGGGTCGACGCCCTCGTCGTCCTCCTCGTCCTCCTGGCCGTTTTCTCCGTGGTCGTCGCCCCCTACTCCCAGAAGCGACCAGCTCCGGATGATGAAGGACAACGCCAAGCTCAAGGAGCGGATGGGCGAGACCCGGTACACGGAGATGATCGCCCGGCTCGAGAGCGCCTCCCCGTCGGGCGTCATCACCGAAGGTCGTCGTCCTGGGCCCGGCCATGAGCGTCATCGGGCTCCTCTTCTCGAGCCTCGATCCTCATGATCCTCGGGCCGATTCGTCTCCACCCAGGGGAAGTACGTCCAGGTCCTGGCGGCCGTCATCCACGCCAATTTCATCGACAAGCTCGCTGGGCAACGCCGTGCGCGCTGTTCCTCATCGCCGACGCGGAAGTCGGTCATGCAGACCTCGACCAGCCTGGCCCTGCTCTTTCCGAAGATGGAGATCACGCGCCCGCCTACATCGTCCTCGGGCCAGATCGATTTCTTCCAGATCTGGATGTTCGGCGTCCTGGCCCTCGGCGCTGTCGGCGATCTTCAAGATCGATCTCAAGAAGGCCGCTGTTCATCTCCTACGGCTTCTGGCTCTTGAAGAGCCTCATCTACATCGCCCTCGGCATCATCGGGCTGTCTAGTACACTGAAGTAGGAGCATGACATCACGTGGATCAGAACGACATCCGTTCGCGGGCGAACTCGCCGAGAACCCGTTTTCCACAGGTCCTTGGCCTGATCTGGCGGGAGGAGAGGTCCGGCTTCCTTCGGTCCGGAGGGGCACGGCGGAGAGGGCTTTCACGTTCGAGAGAGGGGACGTGGCCGTCGATCGGAACTCCTTCGACGAGACCGGCTTCCTGAGGGGATCGCCTGGCGCGCTGGGACTGGTCCGGCCCGCCGACCTCGCCCGGGGCGAGGCCGTCGCCAACCGGGGACGCGGACGGGCCTGCTGCGGTGCTCTCGTCGAGGATCGGGCGTATTCCCGGCCGCCCGGCTCTGGGAGCTCGTCGAGACTTTCTCGCATCGGGGAAACCATCCGCAGGTTTTCGACTGGCCGAGGGCGACTTACGACTTCGGCCCGGCGCCGCGGCCCGCGGAACCGTCCTGGTCCGCGGCATCCACTCTGCCCGGCCTCATCCTGGAAGGCATCCGCCGGATGGCCAACATCACGGTCATCGAAGCCGCATCTGCCCCGGCCGCGACGAGAACCTCCAGGCTTCTCGTCCCCAAGGTGGAGAACTTCCATCGCGCTCGCGCCGCACGAACGGTACGTTCTCGTGCCGCGGCCGACGGGTCCGAGAGCCTCGGCGAGATCGTGCCGCGCCAGCGCGCTGGGCGAGAAGGAGACGAAGAGGGCTCTCTTCGCGCTCCTCGTCCTGGGGATCCTGGGACACGGAACGGGAGGACCGGCCGTCGGCCGAATACTCCCTCGGCGACGTGGACCGCCTCTTCGAGGCCTTCAACGACCGGTGCTCCTTCATCTTCAAGTACATCTCGAAGGAGATCGGCCCGGTGGCCCTCAACGTCATCGAAAAATCCCTGGACGAGATCCGGGGCCGGATCGACCCGGCCTTCCAGGCCTGCGAAGTGAAGCCGGACGGGCGGCTCGAGCTCCGGACCCTCCTCCGGAAGAACATGGGCGTCTCGAGCGACGACGGCAAGCGAAGCCTGCTCCGGAGCTTCGACGAGATCCTGGCCGCGGAGGTCCTGGCGGTCAAGCGGACCCTCGGGAACGGGCACGAATCCGCCCTTGTCAAGGGGCTGGAACGGATGGGGGACCTGCCGTGAACAGGAAGCAGCTCGCCGGCCTGCTCCTCTTCGTCTCGGCCTTCGCGCTCTGGCTTCTGGGGAAAATTGGACTCTGAAGCCCGGGACGCTCGTCGTCATCCTGGGGCCCACGGGCGTCGGGAAGAGCGGGATCGCTCTCAGCCTGGCCGCGAAGTTCCGCGGGGAGATCATCAACTGCGACTCCATGCAGGTCTACCGGGGCTTCGACATCGGCACGGACAAGCCCTCGCCGGCCGACCGGAGGGCGGTCCCCCACCATCTCCTCGACGTCGCCGAACCCGCGGGACCAGTTCACGGCCGCCGATTTCGTCGCCGGCGCCGCTCGAGGCCATGGCCGGCATCCACGCGAGAGGCGGCATTCCCGTTCATCGTCGGAGGCACGGGGCTCTACCTCAAGGCCCTCCTGGACGGCCTGTTCCCCGGCCCGGGGCGGGACCCTGAGGTCAGGGCGCCGGCTCGAGGCCGAGGCGGCGCGAGACGGGCTCGACGCCCTGTATCGGCAGGCTGGAGACGGTCGATCCCGCCTACGCCCTCAAGGTCCGGGAGCCGCGACCGGGTCCGGATCGTCCGAGCCCTCGAGGTCTTCGAAACGACGGGAAAACCCATCTCGGAGCATTTCCGCGGCACGGAATCCTTCGTCAAAGGCTTGCCGTCAAGTCCGGATCGGCCTGAGCTCGACCGGCCCGAGCTGGTCCGGCGGATCGAAGAACGGGTCGACCGGATGTTCGCACGGCGGGCTCGTCGAGGAGGTCGAAAGCCTCCTCGCGCAGGGGCGTCCCGGACGGACGCGCCGGCCGTTCCGGGCGCTCGGATACAAGTAGGTCCTGAACTTCCTCCGGAACGAGATCGGCCTGGACGAAGCCCGGGACCTGGACCAAGCTCGAGACGCGGCGTTACGCCAAACGCCAGATGACCTGGTTCCGGAAGATGGCCGGGATCGCCTGGTTCGCTCCCGAGGAGCAATCGGGCCTTGAGGACCACGTGGGAAAAAACATACAATAGAGGACCATGGAAAAAGCGATCCTCGTCAACCTGGCCACGACCAAGAAGGAAAAGGAAGAGGCCGCGGACTCCATGGACGAGCTCGCCGGGCTGGCCGTCGGCCGCCGGGGCCCGAGGTCGTCGGGACCGTCTTCCAGAACCGTCCCCGGGCGAGCGTCCGGCGCCTTTCTCGGCAAGGGCAAGGTCGAGGAGGTCCACGAACTGAGGAAAGAGCTCGGGGCCGATCTCGTCATCTTCGACCACGACCTGACGCCCATCCAGCAGCGGAACCTCGAGGACGAGATCGGGGTCGGGTCATCGACAGGACCCAGCTCATCCTGGACATCTTCGGCCCAGCGGGCACGGATCGAACGAAGGCAAGCTCCAGGTCGAGATGGCCCAGCTCTCCTATCTCCTCCCCCGCCTCACGGGCAAGGGCGCCGCCATGTCCCGTCTCGGGGCCGGCATCCGGACGAGGGGGCCCGGGCGAACAGAAGCTCGAGGAAGAACGCCGGAGGATCAACGACCGGATCGCGAAGTCCGGAAGGACATCCTGGCCATCCAGAAAAGGCGGGCCGGCCAGCGGGAGAGCCGCCGGAAGAGCCCCGTGCCCACGGTCTCGCTGGTCGGGTATACGAGCGCCGGGAAATCCACTCTGTTCAACACGCTGACCCGGGAGAGGCGGTACACGTCGCCCAACCTCTTCGCGACCCTCGACCCGCTCCTGCGCCGTGTCTCCTACCCGGACGGCCTCCATTTCTTCCTCTCGGACACGGTCGGCTTCATCCGGAAGCTCCCGGTCGAGCTGGTGACATCGTTCCAGGCCACCCTGGACGAGGTCCGCGAGGCCGACGCCGTCTGCCACATCATCGACGCGACGAGCCCTCGCGCCCGGGAACAGGCCGCGGCCGTCGACGGCCGTCCTGGCCCGGATCGGCGTCAGGGACGTCCCGGTGCTCAGGGTCTTCAACAAGATCGACCTCCTGGCCGGAGGCCGAGCGGGCGGACCTCCTGCGGCGGAACGGGGCCCCGGAGGCCCGGACCCTCTACCTCTCGGCCCTGACGGGGAAGGGATCGGGGACCTGATGGGAAGGCTCCGGGAGATCCTCTTCCGCGACCACCGCCCCTTCACGTTCCGCATCCCGGCGGACCGCGAGGACCTGGCACGTTCCCTGCCCCAGCGCTCCTGATCCTGAAGCGGCGGGAGCAGGAAGGCGCCCTGGAGTTCAAGGTCATGGCCGACCCGGCGGTCATTGTCGAGCTATCTCCCCTACCTCCGGCAAAGGAGAAGACCCATGGTGAAGAAGATCCTCCTCATCGCCGGCTTCGCCGCCCTGGCCTGGTCCTGCGCCACGTTCAAGCCCCAGCCCCGCTTCGTTCTACGTCGACGACCTCCCCCAGTCCCTCACGACGGCGATGACGCTCGAACAACGGATCGCCGCCGAAGAGGCCTGGCAGGACCTGCGGACCGGGAATAACGACAGGGCGGCGAAGGCGTTCGCGAAGCTCGGCCCCGGGAGCCCGGTCTCCCATCTCGGCCGGGGATTCTTCGCCCTGCAGGCCGCAGGACCTCCCGGCCGCGGAGCAAGGCTTCAAGGAGGCGCTGGGGCGCAATCCCGGCCTCGTCCTGGCCCACGTAGGGTTGGCCCAGGTCGCCCTGGCCCGGGACGACGAGGATCAGGCCTATTCCCAATACCGGGAGATCCTGAAGCTGGGAGCCGGACCACGCCTGGGCAAAGCCCCGGTTCGAAGCCCTGCGGGAAAAGAGGACCGAGGAATTCGCGGCCGAGGCCAAGACGGGCCTTCGAGGCCGGGGACACTGAGGCCGGAAAAGAAGGCCTATCTCAAGGCCCTCTTCTATTCTCCGGAATCCGTCGAGGCCAACCTCAACCTCGCCAGGATCTACAGGAAGGAGAAGAACGTCCCAGAGCGCCGTCCTCCATTACAAGGCCGCGAGCGCCGGCGCACCCGAAGAATAAGGCCATCCTGAAGGAATACGCCGAGGCCCTGTACGAGGCCGAACAGTACGGCAGGAGCCTGGACGTCTACGAACGGCTGGCCGAAGCTGGACCCGAAGGACAAGGACGTCCGGGAGCGCATCGAGGGCCTGAAGAACAGGCTCGGGATCTATGAGCTTCCGAGCCTGTACAACGACATCCCGGCCTCGGGGGCGATCTCCAGGGAGGATCTGGCCGCCTTGATCGCCGTGAAGTTCAAGGCCGTCCTCGGCGGAGGAGAGGCGAAGCCGCCCATCCTCGTCGATATCGCCGACGTCCTGGGCCTCTCGATTCATCCTGAAGGTCACGGCCTTGGGCGTCATGGAATCCTACGAGAACCACACGTTCCAGCCGAGGAAGATCATCAACCGGGCCGAGCTGGCCGAGACGCTGGTCCGGCTGGTCAATTTCCTGAAGAACAAGGGGTACCGGTTCGCGCCCCAGATGGCCGCGGACAGGGTCCAGATCTCCGACGTCCCGCCGGACAACTATTACCATGCGCCGATCACCCAGATCGTCGCCTATCAGATCATGGATCTGACGCCGCAGAGGACCTTCCGGCCGGACGCGGTCGTCGAGGGCCGGGAGGCCGTCGGGGCCCTGGACGTCATTCTGGGGCTGATGAAATAGGATGTAGCGACAGCGATAGACATGAGCGCGAAATTCTGGAAAGACCTCTGCCTTCCGCCCAACCTCCTGACCCTGTCCCGGGTCCTGCTCATCCCCGTGTTCGTCTGGATGATGGTTGCCGGCCGGGCGAGAGACGCGTTCCTGGTCTTCCTCCTTGCCGGCCTCACCGACGTCCTCGACGGCCTCGCGGCCAGGCTCTGGCACCAGAAATCGAGGCTCGGGCTATGGCTCGATCCGGTCGCCGACAAGCTCCTCCTGACGTCGGCCTTCGTCCTCCTCGGCCTCGTCCGGTGTCAGCCGCCCCAACGCCATCCCCTTCACGGTGGTCGCCATCGTGATCGGGAGGGATGTCCTGATCGCGTTGGGCGCCCTCATCCTCTTTTGGCTGAGGGGGCAAAAGGCCTTCTTCCCGACCCTCCTGGGAAAGGTCAGCACCGTCGCCCAGGTCCTGACGGTCCTCGCGGTGCTCGCCCTGAACGCCCGGGGGACGGCGTCCCCTCTCCTGAGCTGGGCTTACGACGCGACGATCATCGCCACCGTCGCCTCAGGCGTCCAGTACTTCCTCATGTCTCTGCCGCTGCTCGCAGATCGGAAGAGATCGTAGCCAGCAGCGGACCAGCACGCTCATCACCTCATGTTCGCCCGCATGAGGGTGTTCTGCTTGAGGAGAAGAACGCCGCCGGCATCAGAATAATTAGGACGGTGAACACGATGACCTGTCGCGCTATTGTTCGGTGCCGGCGATCTGGGCGAGCCGACACGTCGAGTCCTCGAGCGGCTTGAGGGAGACATCCGCGCCGGAGAAGCGCTCATAGTAGCCGAAAGGATTGTCGAGATCCCTGATGAGCATCAGGAGAAAGATCATCAGATAGGAGATGACGCCCACGAAGAACAGCGACTCATAAAAAGGCTCGATCCTGACCAATATGAGCCCTAGGCAGAGAAGGCCGGTGATGATGTCGGCCAGCAAGTAGCCCGCGGAAACGAAGGACGTTTCCCGAATGGTATGAATGCGGATGAGGGTGCGCCGGAGATTGCTCTGCTCCTGCTTCAGTCGGGCCAACAATGTCCCTTGAGTCCATTTTTCCATCACGGCGAACTGGGGGGTCAGAGCGTTCACGTGCTCCAGCAATTCTGCCGTGCGGTGCTTCTTATGGAACCACCCCAGAATATCGTTGCTAAGTTGCGATAGAAGGATCAGGCACGGGCCGACGTCGGCTTCGGGTCTAGCCATCCTGATGCCGGAAACTTCCTGCGCCAGGTTCTCCAGGCACGCGCTCAATTCGCCCGGAAGACGCTCGCTTTCCTTGAAATCCGATAGGACGCCGCTCAGAAGAAACCCCATCAGGAAGACGTTGGCGGCTACGATCCCGGAGAATAACGGATTGATCGAGATCACTTCCCACCCCAGGAAGTGGACGACGAGTTTTGCGCATACAACTCCAACAACCACGGCGCTTACGCGCAGCAGAAGACGGTATCGGCTATGGATGGTCATCTTTGCCTTTCTCTGTCTGATCGGGTCGAACGAGGTTATCACTGTGACCGTAAAGATGTCAAGGTTTTGGGCCCTGGCCCGATCGCTTCAGGGAGTGTCACTTGATATCGACGGCCGTCTCGACCGTGAAGAACCTGTATTTCTTATAGACGACGGAAATCCGGGCATTCGCGATCTTATGATCGCCCGGGAGGATGTAGCCTTGCTCCGAATAGTTGCGGCTGGGGAACCGGAGCCCGTTCTTCTCGCGTCCGTATTCCGAAAAGGCCGTGATCTGCGGCTCGGCGCCCTGGCTCTTGGCGAACTCTTCGATCATCTTGAAGTTCCGGAGGGATCTTTGGTCCCAGACGATCTTTAAGACGCTGCCGTCGTCCTCTTTGATCCAGATCCTCCCGTAAGGGTGCGTTTCGACGAGCTCCGGCCTGGGCGTCGCTTCGATGACCACGGTCTTTTCTTTACCGATCTTATCCTCTCCGATGAGTTTGTAATCATGAGCCAACTGCCAGGATTCGCTCAGCAGTCCGACCGGCCCGAAGAGAACGTTCTCATAGAGGAACATGACCGTCTGCAGGGGGGACTCCCGGATCTTGGTCTTTCGACCGTCGACCGCGATAAGGTTGCGCTTCTCTTGCGTCTTTTTGTTCTTCCTGATGAGCTGATAATCGTAGAGATAGACCTTGGTATCCCGGGTAAAATGGACCGTCTCTTCCGTCACTTCCTCGAAACAGACAAAATCAATCGCGGCCTGCTCCAATCGCCGGCAATATTCCGCCGATTTCTTCAAGATTGCAGCCAGCCTCGACTGGTCGGTCCGCTCTTGAGCGTTCGGCTGGAGAGCGACGGCGCATAGTGCCGCGAGTAGGATAAGATTCCTGGCCGCCGAGAATGCGTGTCATCATCCCCCGCCGTTTCGAATGATAGGGCCGCCTCTTCGCCCCGTCAAGCCGCAATGGTTCGGACTTCAGAAGACGAACATGATCTCGGAAGCGATCACGTTATCCGAAAAGTTCATGTCGGGCCGGGTGGAGATCTTTTTCTTGTAATTCTCTCGGAATACCAGGAAGAGCTGTTTCTGGAGCGGGATCCTGATCTCTAGAAGAAAGTTGTGGTGGCGGTCGTGCCGTCCGAAGTTCCGGTTGGTCGCGATATCGGTGACGTAGCGTCTCCAGGCCAGCCGGTAGCGGACGAACAGGTTGAGGCCGTTGGGCCTGGCATAGCTGGCCGCGGCCATGACCTCGGGCTTTTTGTACGAATAATTGATCTCACGGGCGTTTTCGCGGCCCCAGGAGAATCCGATCCGCGGCGTCAGCGAGGGACTGATCTTGTAGTGCACTTCTGTAGCCCACGTATTCCTGGTCATATTGCGGCCCGGAGCGGTCAGCCCATAATCCTGCCGCTCGCGTTCGACCTCGAGCCTCAACGCGAGCGACTTCGAGAGGCTCACCCTGTAGAAGGCGCTCAAAACCCGGCTGTCGTAGAGGATATCACCGGATGACTGGCTCACATAAAGCAGGCGGCCCGGGGCGGAGGACCATTCGACCCCGAGCCGATGTATGCCGGAGCGGAGTTCCAGCCCGCCCAGGGCCTGTACGTAGGTGGCGACCGTGTAATTTTGGTAGCGATTCAATCGCAAACTGAGGAAGGGGATCAGGGTTATCTTTTTGCCGAGCCGAAGATCGCCTTGGACCTGTCCACCCAACCCTGTGATCCAGTCCGGCTTGGATACGCCCAATTCCTGGAAGATATTGCTCTCGCGGGCCAGCCCCGCGCTCAAGCGGAATTCCCGAAAACGGAACGAGGCGCCCTCCAAGGGCATGGATAGAACGGCCAGGCCGATGAGCGCGGCCGCGAAGAATCTCATTTTTGCCGAGTCTCGTCTCATGTCACGCTCCTTTCAAACAAGATCGATATCCCGCTCAGCCAGGCTGATCAAGGTTTCAAAATGCGCGGCCTCCCCGGGCTGGATCGTGGCGCGGCAGGCCAGCCGCAAAAAGGCCGAAGCTCGATACCAGGCGAGGGCCGGGTCGGCCAGGACACCTCCGCCGCTCTCATAGGCATCCTTGAAGAATCCGCCCAATCGAACATGCCGATCCGCCCTCCCGATGCTCTCCAATCCCCTGAGTTCGAGATGGGCCAAGAAATTGCCGGCGTCGCGCTCGGCGGGCGCCACGCAGGCCATGTCCAGGTCCAGGACGGTCATGATCCTTTTGTCGAAGAGGAGCTGCTTATCATAAAAATCGCCGTGGCCCGGATAATGGGGTCGGCGGGCCACGTCCATCTTCGCGGCCAGCCTGCCGAGAAGGCGGCGGACCGCCGACATCTCCTGGAATTCGATCAACTCAAGCGCCGAGGCCCAGCTTTGCAGGATGCCGAATTCTTCGTCCGGACCCTGGACGGGAAGGGGAAGCCCGATCGAGGCCCTGTGATAAGCGCAAAGAAGCCGTCCCGCTTCGGCGGAGGACCGCGTTGCCTTCGGCGAATCCAGCAGCTCGAAAACCGTTTTGCCGGCAGCCGGAGCTATCAGGGCGGCCCGAAGCTCTCCGCAATAGCCGATAGGAGCGGGGACTTCAAGGCCGCGACGCCCGTCAAGCCCGGCGGCCCGAAGAGCCCTGTGGATATCCAGGAGGCTCGTGGCGGCGTTTTCCAGGAAGACCTTAACATAAAAATGCGCGGACGCGTTTTCCCCGAGGCTTCCTTTGTACCTGAGCAGACATTTGCGGCCCGGCCAGTAGCTGAGAGGCTGGACGGCTCGCAGATGAAAGCCTCGCCATCCTGTCTCGGCGTCGTCGAGCACGGGCCCAATGATGTTTCGGGCTTTAAAGGGGGAGGCTGCGATCCTCAGGTAGGGCATTCGATAATCGCTGGGGAAACGTTGGACATAGGCGTTCCATTCAGGGACATAGCTGGCCCGGGATGGGCAGGACGGCCGCCGAGGGCGCCCGGGCGGAAAGAGAAAGGCCACAGCCCAGGCCGTTCCCGTTCCATCCGTGATCTCATAGAGGAAGATGAACATGTTGCCTGGCTTGGGCCAGGCTTTTAGGATCTTCGCAGAGCGGATCTCGCGGCCCTGGAAAAGATGCCGGCCGAGGATGTCGCGCGCCGCTTCCGGATCAGCCGCCTGTCGGAAGGCCCGAGCGAGCGGTGAGCCAGGGACATGGTCAAACATCGGGTTCAAGCGTCGGAACGGCGGCGCGCTTGCGGCCTTTCTGGAGATTATAGACCTTCCGGAACCAGGCGCAGGATTCCAGGAGTTGGGGGTGCGTCCCCTGAGCGATCAGGCCTCCTTTATTGAGGACGAATATCCTGTCGGCTTCAGCGAGATCATGGAGGTCATGGGTGACGAAAAAGGTCGTGCACCTGCGCCGCAGCCGGGACAGGGCCTGCTTGATGTCTTCGACGCTGACCGCATCCAGCCTGGCAAAAAGCTCATCCACGAGCAGGATATCAAAATCCTTGACGAACGCCCTGGCCATGGCGATCCTTTGCTGCTGGCCGGAGGAAAGCGTCGTGCCTGTTTCGCTGACCTCGGTCTGATAACCCTTCGGCAAGCCCATGATGAACTCATGGGCATGGGCGCTCCCGGCCGCTTCTTCGATCTCCGCGGGTGTGGCCCCGGGCCTGCCATAGGCGATGTTTTCGGCCACGGTCGTCTTAAAAAGGATGGGCTCGGGGAGGACGACGGCGAACCGCTCGCGATAGGCTTCGACATCATAGTCCCTGATATCGCGGCCATCGACCAGGATCTTCCCTTTCGTCGGGTCATAGATGCGCAGGAGGAGGTTGAGCAGCGTAGATTTCCCGGCCCCGCTCGGCCCGACGATGCCGATCAGCTTGCCGGAATCCACCTCGAAGCTGAGGTCTTTGATGGCCGGCCGACCTTCACTATATCTAAAACTGACATCGGAGAATTGGATCTCGCCCCGGAGCCGGTCGGGGACGGACGCGTTCGGCCTGTTTTGGATCGCTTCCTTGACGGAAAGAACCTCCATCACGCGTTCGCTGCAGGCCGCGACCCTGGACAGTCGTGCCGTGACCCGGGCCAACCGCCGCAGCGGACGATAGAACCCACGGAGGTAGGTCATGAAGACCAGCAGGTCGCCGGGGCTGAGGATCCCGAGCTTGGCCCGATAAGCTCCGAGGCCGAGAACCCCGCAGATCCCCACGGCCGTGATGAGGTCGACCGACCGGGTCATGTTGGCCTCCAGCCTTTTTGTCCGGAGGCTGAATTTCATATTTTTGCTGTTCTGGTCCGCGAATCGGTTGTCATGATATTCAGCCCTCGCGTAGGCCTGGATGACGCGTATGGCGCGAAGAGCTTCGGAGGCCGTAGCGGCTATCCGGCCCTCGTGGGCTCGGCTCTTCCTGGACGCCTGACGGATATTGCCGCTGAAGTGGAAGGAAACCAGGGCCAACGCCGGGAGGACGATCAAAGAAACAAGTGTGAGGAGGGGGTCCACGGCCAGCATGACAACGGGCATGCCGATCAGGATCAGGACTTCGCTGACCGAAGTCATCATGGATTCCACGAGCATCTCCCGGAGCATGTTGATGTCGTTGGTGATGTTCGTGACGAGCTCGCCGATCGGCTTCTTATCGTGGAACTGAAGGGAAAGGCGCTGGATATGGGCGAAAAGCTTCCGGCGGATGCTGTAGACGATGCGATGACCGGCCGTGGCGACAAGGACGGTGTATCGGTAGCTGAAGACGCCGTCAAGAATGATGACGGCGATGTACGCGGCGATCGACGCGCCCAGAATGGTTTCGGGCGAGGCCGAGCCGAACAAGTTCGCCAGGAGTCCGGTCTTGGGCAGGGGGCGCCGGATCAACACGTAGTCAAAAATGATCTTCAGCGGCCATGGCTGGGCCAGGATGAAAGCGGACTGGATCATGGCGCTCAACAGCCCCAGGATGAGAAGGCTCTTCTGGCTCTTGAGATAAGGTTTGAAATAGTGGAATACGCTTCCCGGGCGGTGTTTCTTGACCTCCCGGAGCATCTGGTTGAGCTGGACCCTCACCGGGACGGTTCCTCCATCGCGGACCGGACAAGCTCAAGGATGGCTCGGGCGTTATGATCCCACGTCAAGCTTTTCGAGGATTCCCGAGCCCTTTCCCCCAGCTCTTGGCGCAGACGCGAGTCGGAACGCAGCAGCCGGAAACGCCGGGCCAGCGCCGCGACGTCTCCCGGCGGGTAGAGGAGAGCCGTCGTCCTGTTCTTGAGGACCTCGGCGATCTGGCCGACCCGGCTGGCGACGATCGCCCGGCCCGAGGCCATATATTCCGCGATCTTGAGCGGAGAAAAATAGAACTCGGCCGAGGTGGGGTAGGGAGCGACGGCAACGTGCATCTTGGAGAGCCAGGCCGGAACGTCCTCATGCTTGATCATTCCCGCCCAATTGATGTTATCTTCGAAGCCCAAACGACGCGCCTTGGACTCGAGAGCCGGCCTTTCGGGGCCGTCCCCCACAATGAGGAGCCGGGCATCCGGGACGTGCTTGAGCAGGAGCCGAAAAGCTTCCAGCAGGTCGAGAAGGCCATGCCACGGCTTGAGGCTTCCCACGAAGCCGACGACGAAGGGCTGGGCCGCGGGGGGGGAATCCACGGAGATCGCGTGGAACATTTCGTCGGCGGCATTGGGCAGGACGGCAACGTGCTCGGGCTTCGTGCCGCACGAAACGGCGAAATTCCGGATCGCGCCCGAGACGGCAATGACCCGGTCGGCTTCGGCCAACAGGGTCGACTCTATGGCGGAGGCAAAATCTTCGAGCTCCATCTGACGATGCTGTTTGTGCTCATCGGTCAGGGGGGCGTTGACTTCGAGAAGGTAAGGAATCTTTTTCCGGCGGGCGAACTGAAGCCCGGCGAAGCTGAACAGACTCATCCTCTCGAGGACGGCGTCGATGGGGGCTTCCTTATGGAGACGCTCCAGCTTCCGGCTCAGTTCGATGTTCCGGGCCAGGTCCAGGAAAACGCGTCCCTTTTCCAGCCCGGCCTTGGCCTGGATGACCTGGCTTATCCTCTGAGAAAGGGATTCCTTGGGAAGCGGCTCGATGGATACCCCGGGAACACTATCATCCTCCCGGGTCCGGGCAGCTAGGAGCGTTGTATCGATGCCGACTCGGACCAAGGCCGCCGCCAGCTGACGCAAATGAACCGAGGATCCCATGTGGCCATCGACCGGGATCCCCCGGTCGGCGCAGATGTAGACGATGTGACGCCGAGGGGTCATGCCTTCCTCCGGGGTCCGGGAGGCCGTGATCCTTTATAATTTCGGGCGGATGAGGCCAGGAGGCGACGCAGGCGGAAGACATTCCGACGGATGTCGAAGTCTCTCTCGGCCTTTTCGCGGCCGCGCCGAGAAAGGCGTCGGCGCTGCCGGGGATGCCGGAGCAGGCCCGCCATGGCCTTGGCCAGGCCTTCCGAGTCCTTCTGCGCAACGATAAGGCCGCATTTTCCTTTGTCGAGGATCTCCGGGATGCCGACGACATCGGTGGAGATCACCGGGAGGCCTGTAGCCATGGCTTCCAGCAGGACGGTGGGCAAAGCATCGCGATTCCCGTCGTCGGCGATGATGGCGGGGAGGACAAAAACGGCGGCTTCCTGCATGCTTCTTAGAACCACGTCCTGGGGCAGCCCGCCCAGCAGTTTGACCGTTCGGCCGAGGTTGAGTTTTAAAATGAGCGACTTCAGGGCAATCTTCTCCTCACCGTCGCCGATGATCCGGCAATCCAGCTTAACGCCCTGTCTTTGAAGGATATCGATAGCCTCGATGAGATACCGAAAGCCCTTTTTCTCCACCAGCCGTCCCACGGAAAGGACGACCGCGTCGCTTCGCGGGGATTTCGGCGGCAGAAAGATATCGAGGTTGACGCCATTGTAGAGACGGACGATCTTTGGCCGGCAGGCCGGCGGGAGATTCTTGCGGAGATAGTCCCGGTTGGAGCGGGAGACGGTCACCAGGAAAGCCGAGTTCATCGCGATGTCCCGGAGAAGCCTCCAATGCACGTCCTTATGATAAATGTCCTTTGCGTGCGCGGTAAAACTGTAGGGAATGCCCGTCATCATCGAGGCATACATCGTCACCAGGGCCGGTTCATCGGCAAAATGAGCATGGAGGTGATGCAGCTGGAGGTCAAGGGCTGTTTCGGCGATGAAGGCCGCCCGCATGAAATACTTGAGGCCGGAGTCCGTCGGGCAGGCCAAGGCATGCCGAAGGGCTCGGCCGTACCCTTTCCGATGCTCCTGGACGCGCGCCCGGATCTGCCGCAGGTGGCTCCAAAAATCGGAGTAGCCGGGGCTCGGGAGGTAACGGATGCCCGCGCGCAGTTTGGACAAATGGGGGTGGAAGCGGCCTTCCGTAGGGGGGCGGATCGAGAAGATTTCGACTTCCAGGCCTTGCCGTTCAAGCTCCAGGATCTCATTAAGGACAAAGGTCTCCGAGAAGCGGGGAAACATCTTCAGGACATATCCGATGCGAATCCCCTTGGCCTTCTGAGTCATGGTTCGACTCCGGCATCATCGGATCGAGGCTCTCCCAGAAGCTCTCCCAAATGGCGAACGGCGTTCGTGACCCCGTCGAACGTCAAACCGGGAACGGGCGATCCCGGCGGGGGCGTGGAAAGGATCTTCATGACCTTCCGACTAATCAGCTCCGGTGTCAGATGGTTCGGATGGATCATTTCGATCAGGCCGCGGCCGGCGAGAACTTTTGCCCTGATGAGCTGCTCCCGCCGCGGAAAAGCGCGGGGTATGACGAGAAGCTTCTTTTTCAGCGAAAGGGCTTCATACACGGTGTTGTAGCCTCCCATGGCTACGACAAGGTCGGAGGCCCGGAGCCAATCCGCAAAATCGAAAACATAGTAGTGAATAAAGACATTCGGGGCGCCGCCGAAGGAGGCCACGATCTTGTTTCTCTTGGCAAAGGGGAAGAACGGGCCCAAAAGGATGAAGTGCTGGGTATCTTTAAGCCCCGGACAATCGACAACGCCCTTGAGGTAGGTCTGGATCAAGGCGAATCCGTCTTCGCCTCCCCCGGCGGTCACCGTAACCATCGGCGTCCCGGCATGGGGAAAGGATTTCGGATCGGACGGGGTCGGGTGCCGGAACGAGAGGGTGCCCAGGAATCCGCAGAAACGAGTTTTTCGAGCGGCTGCCGGCGGGAAGCCATAGGCCTCCACGGGGTTGAATAGCTCAGGCCGGCTGAAGACAAGAATCCGGTCGTAGAGCCGGCAAAGGGCCTCATAGTCTCCCCGCTTAGCCCAAGTGGACCTGATGTGCCGGGGTGAATCCAGAACATCCCTTAGCAGGAGCACGGTCTTGATAGGCCTTCCTTCCGCCCTGATCCGTTCGAGAAGAGGCAGAAGCTCGCCGTTCATGCCCCGAGGGACGTTGTCCACGATGAATAGGTCCGGCCGGAAGCTCTCGACGGCGGCGCCGAGGACGTTCGAGCGGATCGAGGTCAGCATGCTCATGGGAACGCCGAGGCGGCGCGCCTTGTATTTCTCGGGCCCTATCTTGGTCACTCCCGGCACGCGGACGAAATCGATCCTTCTTGAGGGTGGAATGATCCCGGGCTTTTCCAGTCCGGTCAAGATCAGACACCGCGCGTCCGAAAAGGCCTGGGTCAGCCCTCTGGCCAATTTGGCCACGCGCTGGGTGTGTCCGAGCCCCAACGTGTCATGTGTGTACAGGGCGATTCGCGGCATAAATCTCCCTCAAAACGTCTTCATGGGGAATTAGGCTCCATTACCTTAGCGGTACGATGCGGATAAGTCAATAGCCTTCAGGGGTGAAAAACAAGGGGGGGGAAGGCATGTCCCTGCTGATTTTTCGCCCTCCTTTGGCTATACTATGGTCTCCATGGCCGAACTGAAGTCCCCGGACCGCTGCCCTCAGAACGATCCCTCGGTCGTCGCCGAATTGATCGGGGCGTCGAAGGTCTTCAAGACCGGCGGGCAGGAGATCGTCGCCCTCCAAAGAACCGACCTGCTCTTGAAAAAAAACCAGCTTCTCCTGATCATCGGACCCTCGGGTTCCGGAAAGACGACCTTGCTCTCGCTCCTCGGCTGTGTCCTCTATCCTACGGAAGGTTACGTCTGCATCCAGGGCGTCAACACCAAGGACCTCAACGATCGACAGCTGGCCAAGCTCCGCCGGACCCTCATCGGGTTCGTGTTTCAGAACTTCAACCTGATCTCACCTCTCAATTCCGAAGAGAACATCATGGTGCCCCTCCTCCTGAACAAATTTCCCAAAGACGCCGTCCGGGATAAAGTCCGGCGCGCTCAGGAAATGGTCGGGCTGACCCATCGAAGAAGGTCCCTCCCCAGACAGCTGTCCGGCGGCGAGCAGCAGAGGGTGGCCATCGCCCGGGCCCTGGTCTCCGACCCCGCCATCATCCTCTGCGACGAGCCAACGGCGGCGTTGGACTCCGGTTCCCTCGAGACGATCATGAAGGAGCTCCGCCATCTGGCCGATCTTGGTAAATCCGTGGCGGTCGTCACGCACGACCCCCGACTCGAAAAATACGCGGATAAGATCATCTACATGGAAAACGGGAACGTCGTCGAAAAAAAGGGCAGGGATGGAACGCCATGAAAAGACCACGGATGAAATTTCTCGGCTGGGCCCTGGCAACCCTGGCGGTCGGGTTCACGGCGGGGTGCCGATCGGAGACGGCCTCCCCGCCGGAGGACAAGCCGAAGATGGACATGTCCCCCGCTCAGGTCGTGGGGCTCGGCCGGATCGAACCGGAGCTCAAGATCCTCGATCTCCAGAGCGAGGTATCCGGGACCGTGACGGGGATCTTCTTCCGCGCCGGCGACATCGCGGCTAAGGGCCAGACCCTCGTGGAGGTTTCAAGCGCAATCGAAAAGGCCGGGCTCGAGCTGAAAGCGGCGCAGGTCCAATCCCAGCGTTCCCAGATCGACGCGGCCAAGGCCTCCCTGGGGTCGTCGCGCGCCAGGGCGGAAAATGCCCGGCTTTCCTTCATCCGGGCCAAGACCCTCACCGAACAGGGCGCCCAGGCCCTGTCCATGCTCGACGCGGCCAGGGCCGACTATGATTCGCTGCTCGAGGACATCAAACGGCTCGAGGCGGGCGTACTAGCGGCCGAAGACCTCCTGAAGCAGTATCAGGCCGATCAAAGGCTGGCGCAGGCGGAATACGACCGGCGGTTCATCAAGGCTCCATCCGATGGGCAGATCCTGTCCCTGGAGATCACGGTCGGCTCGCTCATCTCGCCTGAGATGCCCTTCGGGACATTCGCCCCGAACAGCCCGCTCATCGCCCGGGTCGAGATCGACGAGCTGTTCGCCGGCCTCATCCAGCCGGGACAGAAAGCCTACGTCCGGGCGCCGGGGATGACGGAGGCGCTGGCCCGGGGCAAGGTCACATTCGCCGGCCCTTCCCTGAGAAAGAAATCTCTGTTCTCCGACGACGTCGGGTCTCTGGAAGACCGGCGCGTCCGGGAGATCCGGATCACCCTGGATCCCGGATCCCGCATCCTGTTCGGGACCCGGGTGGAGGGCGTCATCCTGCTCAAGGAGTCCTGACGGCCCGCCATGCTGCGATTCGCCTTCCGTTTCATCACCTACGACAAGGCCAAATCCATCGGCGTCGTCTTGGGCATCGTCATTTCCACGTTCCTCGTGGGCCAGCAAACCGGGATATTCCTGTTCCTGACAGGGGCCATGGCCTCGCTCGTGGACAACACCCGGACCGATCTCTGGATCGTCGACAACAAGACGACCAACGTCAACGCCCTCGGCCCGATCGACGTACGGATCGGACGTCAGCTCGAGTCCGTGCCGGGCGTCCGGAAAGCCTATCCGTTCATCGTGGCCGGAGGGACGGCCAAGTTCGAGGCGGGGCAGTCCGCGCCCGTCCAGATCATCGGCGTCCAGCCGCCGAGCTTCCGCGGCGGCCCGTGGCGGATCGTCAGCGGCGCCCTGACCGATCTTCTCGAAGAGGGGGCGGTTTCCGTCGACGTCTTCGAGCGGAAGAACCTGAACAACGCCGGGATGGGAACGTCGTTCGAGATCAACGGCCGGCGGGCGCATGTCGCCGTGGTGAGCCGCGGCGTCCGGGGATTCGGAGGAATCTTCATGTTCACGACGGTGTCCCGGGCCCGGGAATTCGGCGGCATCCCCACTAATAAGGTCAGCGCCTTCCTTGTCGAAACCCAGGCGGAGGCCGATCTTCGAGCCATCCGGGACCACATCAACGCCTCGATCTTCGGGGTTCGGGCCTGGACCAAGAAGGATTTTTCGCGGGCCACGGTGTCCACCATCTTAGCGACGAGCGGCATCGCGCTGTCCATCGGGACCCTGATCATCTTCGCGGTCATCGCCGGGATGATCATCATCGGCCTGACCATGTACTCGGCGGCCGTCGACCGGCTCCGGGATTACGGAACGCTCAAAGCTATCGGGGCCGACAACCGGTATATCCGGAAGCTGATCATGGCCCAAGCGCTCATCTTCGGACTCGTCGGCTACGGGATCGCCGTCTTTTTCATCCAGGGATTCCGGAGCGGGATCGCCAAGTCCGGGATCCTTTTCGATTACAGCCCGGAGATCAAGATCGGGTTTTTCGTCATCACGATCCTGATCGCCCTGGCCGGCGCGGCCTTCGCCATGCGCCGCATCGCCAAGATCGAGCCCGCTTCGGTCTTTCGCACCTGACAAAGGAGGACATCATGACGTTCAAAGAAACGTTGATCCTGTACGGGGTCACCCTCGCGGTCTTTTTCCTGATCGATATGATCTGGCTTGGCCTGGTGGCCAAGGGCTTCTACCGGCGGCACTTGGGCGGCTTCCTCAGCCCCAATGTCCGCTGGGGCGCGGCATTCCTCTTTTACCTGCTCTATATCGTCGGCCTGCTCGTCTTCGTCGTCCGCCCCGCTCTGCTGCGTGGCGCGCCGCTCGAAGCGCTGGTCTTCGGGGCTCTGTTCGGGCTGATCTGCTACGCGACGTACGATCTGAGCAATATGGCGACGCTCAAGAATTGGCCGCTGATCGTGACCGTGGTCGACCTCGTTTGGGGAACGGTCCTGGGCGGGGTCGTATCGCTCCTGAGCACCGTCATCGGCCGTACCTGGCTCAAGCTCTGAGCCGTCGTCCGTCCGTCATGGTACGGGTTCGCGCCGCGTGGCGATAAAGAGATCGTAATCGGCTACGGTATCTGCTACACTTAGTCATCAGAATTCTTTTTCGCGTTCAAAGAATGTCCCCTAACATCAAAAGGAGACCTCACACATGCAGGTGAGCAGGAGGGCCATTCGCAGGACCTTGCTCCATTTGTGGGCGCGTCTCCGCAGAAGCGGCTTGGCCCAAAAACTCGCCAGTACCGCGCCACCGCTGCGATCGGAACTGTTCAGCAGCGACCAGATGATGCAGCATGGCAAGGCCCTGGCGGAATCGCATGCGCTGAGTTCGGGAAGCGCTCCGGACCAGTTGCTGGCGCGGCTCGCGGAGAACGAAGCCGTCCTGATTGGAACCTGCCAGCTGCTTACGGAGGCGGTCCAGACCCATCGGCGGATCGCGCCGGCCGGGGAATGGCTGCTCGACAACTTCTATCTGATCGAAGAACAGATTCGCACGGCCAAGCGCCACTTGCCCAGGGGTTACAGCCGGGAACTGCCACGCTTGCTGAACGGCCCATCGGCCGGCCTTCCCCGCGTGTATGACATCGCGCTGGAGACGATTTCGCACGGCGACGGACGGATCGACCTGGAAAGTCTCAGCAGTTTCGTAGCTGCCTACCAAACGGTGACCGTTTTGAAGTTGGGCGAAATATGGGCCATTCCGATCATGCTGCGCCTGGCCCTCATCGAGAATCTCCGACGCGTCGCAGCCCGGATCGCGGCCGATAGGATCGACCGCAACCGCGCCGACTACTGGGCGGACCAGATGACGGAGACCGCCGAGAAAGACCCGAAGAGTCTCGTTCTCGTGATCGCGGACATGGCGCGTTCGAGCCCGCCCATGGTGAGTTCGTTTGTCGCGGAATTGGCCCGGCGGTTGCAGGGACAGAGCCCCGCTTTGGCATCGCCCCTCACCTGGATCGAACAGCGGCTCTCCGAGTCCGGCCTGACGATCAAGCAGTTGGTGCAGTCGGAGAACCAACAACAGGCCGCCGACCAGGTTTCCATAAGCAACAGCATCGGCAGCCTCCGCTTTCTGGGGGCGATGGACTGGCGCGAGTTCGTCGAGACGATGAGCGTTGTCGAGCAGGTCCTGCGGGAGGATCCCGGAGGAGTCTACGGCAAGATGGATTTTGGCACCCGGGATCGCTACCGTCATATCGTCGAGAAGATCGCGAGGAGCAGCCCACTGTCCGAGAGCGAGGTGGCCCGCAAAGCGGTCCAATTGGCCCGCGAAGGGGCGGCCCAGAAAGGCAGCGACGAACGAACGGCACATGTCGGGTACTACCTGATCGACAAGGGATGGCGACGGCTCGAGCGAACGGCGGAGGTGCGTCGCTCCATTCCTGAGGTTCTCCGGCGAGTGAGCGACCGGTTTCCTTTGCTCCTTTATCTGGGCACGATCGCGCTGATCACGGCGATCTTCACCGGGAGTTTGTTGGCCAAGGCGCATGCCGGCGGGCTCCGGGGTTGGCGCCTCGCGCTGATCGGGCTCCCCTTGCTGCTCGGGGCCAGTCATCTTGCGGTGGCGTTGGCGAATTGGCTGGCCACCCTGGCGGCGACGCCGCGATTGCTGCCGCGGATGGACTTTTCCGGAGGAATTCCGCCGGAATCGCGCTCTCTCGTGGTGATCCCGACCATGCTCACGAGCGCTCAAAACATCGAGGATCTGGTCGAGGCTCTGGAGGTCCGGTTTCTGGCCAATCGGGACGAAAACCTGCAATTCGGCCTTCTGACGGATTATCGGGACGCCCGGGAGGAAACGATCCCGGACGACGAGCCGCTGTTGCGGCTGGCCCGGAAGGGAATCGAAGAATTGAATGAAAAGTACAGGAGCGTCAAGGGCGACACGTTCTTCCTCTTTCATCGCCCGCGACGCTGGAACCCCCGGGAGCGGATTTGGATGGGCTACGAGCGCAAACGGGGGAAGCTTGCGGAATTGAATGCGCTCCTGCGCGGCGGTTCAAAAGACGGTTTCTCCCTCATCGTCGGGGATATTGCCGTCTTGTCGAACGTGAAGTACGTGATCACCCTGGACACGGATACGCAGCTCCCCCGCGATTCGGCCTGGCAGTTTGCGGGAGCCATGGCCCATCCGCTGAATCGGGCGCGGTACGATGAGGACAAGCAGCGGATCGATGAAGGGTACGGCATCCTCCAGCCGCGCGTGGCCGTGAGCCTGCCGGGAATGAACCGGTCGCGCTACGCGCGATTGTGCGGCAGCGAGCCGGGCATCGACCCGTACACCCGGGTTGTCTCCGATGTCTACCAGGACGCGTTCGGTGAAGGCTCGTTCATCGGTAAGGGGATCTATGACGTCGATGCGTTCGAGCGGGTCCTCAAGGGGCGCTTTCCCGAGAACCGGATCCTCAGCCACGACCTGGTGGAAGGATGCTACGCGCGGGCGGGGCTGTTGAGCGACGTGCTGTTGTACGAGGAATATCCATCCCGCTACAGCGCGGACGTGAGCCGGCGGCGCCGCTGGATTCGCGGGGATTGGCAAATTGCCCGCTGGATGCTTCCGGGCGTTCCCGGCCCCGGGGGAAGTCGCCTGAAGAATCCGCTCTCCGGGCTGTCCCGATGGAAGATTCTCGACAATCTTCGTCGGAGCCTCGTATCGGCGGCGTTGACCCTGCTGTTGCTCCTCGGCTGGACCGTCTTGACGCCGCACTGGTTATGGACCCTGGCCGTCATCGGAACCGTCCTGATCCCTCCCTGGATGGCCTCTATTCTGGATCTGTTTCAGAAGCCGGGCGACGTGCTGTTACGTCAGCATTTCGCCGCGACGGTGCGAGCGGCGGGTCGGCGCTCCGCTCAGGCGGCCTTTACGTTCGCGTGCCTTCCCTACGAGGCTTTCTTCAGTCTGGGAGCGATCGGACGCACGGTCGCACGGATCCTGCTGACCCACCGGCGACTTCTGGAATGGAATCCGTCGGGCAGCGCGGATCGCCAAAGCCGCACGAACCTCGCCGCCTCCTGGCGGACGATGTGGATCGCTCCCGCCCTGGCCATTGCCGCGGCGGTTTATCTGGCTTTTTCGAGGCCGGCCGCGCTCGGTGTGGCCGGGCCCATCCTGGGCCTCTGGTTTGCCTCTCCAGCCATCGCCTGGTGGATCAGCCGGCCTCTCGCTCGCCGGGGGACAAAGCTGACGGCCGATCAGGCCCTCTTTCTCAGGAAGCTGGCCCGAAAGACCTGGGCGTTCTTCGAGACTTTCGTCGGCCCGGAAGATCACGGACTGCCGCCGGATAACTATCAAGAGCATCCGAATCCCGCGGTGGGGCATAGAACGTCGCCCACCAATATGGGACTCGCTCTCCTGGCAAACTTGTCCGCGTACGACTTTGGCTATATTTCGGCCGGACAACTCATCGGGCGCACGGAGAATGCCTTTCGCTCGATGGAAGCCTTGGAACGGCACCGGGGCCACTTCTATAACTGGTATGACACCCAATCTCTGAAACCGCTGCAACCGACCTATATTTCGACGGTGGACAGCGGGAACCTCGCGGGCCATCTGCTGACTTTGCGCCCGGGTCTGCTCGCCCTTCCCGATCGCCCCATCCTGGAAGCACGATGGTTTGACGGACTCAGCGACACCCTGCGGATTCTTGTGGATGCTGCGGGTGAAGCCGCTCCAGCCCAGCTCGGTCAACTCCAGAAGCAACTGGCGTCGGCGTCCGCCTCCCGGCCAACGACGCTCGCAGCGGCACAGCGAACCATTAGCCAGCTGGCGGCATCCGCCGCCGCGGAGGTGGCTCGCAGCCTCGATGCGGACCCCGCAAGCCAGGCGAGCTGGTGGGCCCACGCCTTCGCCCGGCAATGCCAAGACGCCGTCGATGAGCTGACCTTCCTCACGCCTTGGGCCCTGCTGCCGATTTCTCCGAATGGATTAAACAACTTTCGCGGCCTCGATGAGATTCCCACGCTGCGCGAACTGGCCGGATTCGAGGGGAAGTTGCTGCCGGCCATTGAGGATCGCCTCGGCACGGAGCCGATTCCCGAGGAAAACGAGCGATCCAGCGAGCTTCGCCGGCTCATCACCCAAGCGAGTCGCCGCGCTAAAGAAAGAATCGCGGCCATCGAACGCTTGGCGCGGCAATCCGGCGAAATGGCCGATATGGAGTATGACTTCCTGTTTGACAAGGCGCGTCATCTGCTGGCGATCGGTTACAACGTCGGTGAGCGACGTCGGGACTCGAGTTACTACGATCTGCTGGCTTCCGAAGCAAGATTGTCCACTTTCGTAGCGATCGCGCAGGGAAAACTGCCCCAGGAGAGCTGGTTTGCCTTGGGGCGCCTGCTCACCATCGCCGGCGGAAAACCGATCCTCCTTTCGTGGAGCGGTTCGTTGTTTGAGTATCTTATGCCGCTTCTCGTGATGCCGACCTACGAAGACACCCTGCTCGACCAGACCTACCGGGCGGCGGTAGAAAGCCAGATCGCATATGGAAGGCACCGCGGGGTCCCGTGGGGGAGTTCGGAGTCCGGCTTCAATGCGATCGACGTTCATCTCAATTACCAGTACCGGGCGTTCGGCGTGCCCGGCCTGGGCCTCAAACGCGGCCTCGCCGATGATTTGGTCATTGCCCCGTATGCCTCGGTGCTCGCCCTGATGGTGGCGCCCGAGGAGGCGTGCCTGAATCTCGAGCGACTGGCCGCCGAAGGGTTTGAAGGAAAATACGGCTTTTATGAAGCGATCGACTATACTCCTTCGCGGCTGCCCCGCGGAAAATCCAACGCCGTGGTCCGTTCCTTCATGGCCCATCACGAAGGCATGAGCTTGCTCTCTTTGGCCTACGTACTCCTGGACCGTCCGATGCAGAAACGATTTCAGTCGGACCCGTTAGTCCAGGCGACCACGCTATTGCTCCAGGAACGAGTTCCCAAGGCCACGGCCACCTATTCGCACGCGGCCGAGTCCTCAGACTCACGTACGACTCCCAATGGCGTAGAAACGCCGGTGCGTATTTTCAGCAGTCCGAACACGTCGATACCGGAAGTGCAGTTGTTGTCGAACGGCAGATACCACGTGATGATCACGAACGCCGGCGGCGGGTACAGCCGCTGGAAGAACATGGCCGTCACCCGCTGGCGCGAAGACAGCACATGTGACAACTGGGGCACATTTTGTTACCTCCGCGACCTGGCCAGTGGGGAGTTCTGGTCGACCGCCTATCAGCCGACACTCAAGCCTTCGGACCATTACGAAGCGATCTTCTCGGAGGCGAAAGCGGAGTTCCGCCGTCGCGATCACGATTTCGACACCCATACGGAGATCGCCGTTTCGCCCGAGGATGATATCGAACTGCGTCGCATCACAATCACCAACCACTCTCACACGCACCGGACGATCGACGTCACGAGTTACGCAGAAGTCGTTCTCGCCTCGCCTGCCGCGGACGCCCTGCATCCGGCGTTCAGCAATCTCTTCGTTCAGACCGAGATCCTCCGCCCGCAGGGGGCGATTCTCTGCAGTCGCCGGCCCCGCTCGGAGGGTGAGCGGGCGCCATGGATGTTCCATCTGATGGCCGTGCACGGGGCCGACATCGGAGAAATTTCCTATGAGACCGACCGCATGCAGTTCATCGGCCGCGAGCACACGGTCGCCGATCCGCAGGCGATGGACGGGTCCGCAGCGCTCTCGGGCAGCCAGGGCTCTGTGCTCGACCCGATCGTGGCGATCCGGTATCGGATCACGTTAGATCCGGAAGCATCGGTGACCATCAATATTGTTTCCGGCATCGGCGAGACGCGAAGCGCCTGCCTGAGCTTCGTCGGGAAATACCAGGATCGGCGTCTGGCGGACCGCGTCTTCGATCTGGCGTGGTCACACAGCCAGGTGGTCCTGCGGCAGCTGAATGCCACCGAGGCTGACGCGCAACTTTGCGGACACCTGGCCAGCTCCGTCATCTACGCCAATTCCTCGCTGCGCGCCGATGCGAGCCTTCTCATCAAGAACCGCCGCGGGCAATCCGGTCTCTGGGGCTACTCCATCTCCGGCGATTTGCCCATCGTCCTGCTGCAGATCGGCGACCCGGCCAATATCGATCTCGTGCGTCAACTCGTGCAGGCCCACGCTTACTGGCGCCTGAAAGGACTGGCGGTGGACCTGGTCATCTGGAATGAAGATCATGCCGGCTACCGACAGCTCCTCCACGAACAAATCATGGGGCTCATTGCCGCGGGGCTCGAAGCCAACGTGACCGATCGACCCGGCGGCATCTTCGTAAGACCGGGGGACCAGATATCGAACGAGGACCGCATTCTTCTCCAATCGGTCGCCCGGGCCATCCTTACCGACAGTCGGGGGACCCTGGCGGACCAGATCGACTGTCGCGGCCTTGTGGAGGAGTCCGTGCCGCGCCTGACTTTCGCCCGAACCCGCCGCACCGAGCCCCCGGCGGCCGCCGCCCTGCCTCGTCCCGATCTGCTCTTCTTCAATGGCCTGGGAGGATTCACCCCGGATGGACGCGAGTACGTCATCTCGACCGCGCACGGGCAAGCGACGCCGGCCCCGTGGGCGAATGTGCTGGCCAACCCGGACTTCGGAACCCTCATCTCGGAGAGTGGCCTGGCCTGCACCTGGAGCGAGAATGCCCACGAGTTCCGCCTCACCCCCTGGGGGAACGACCCCGTGGGCGACTCGAGCGGAGAAGCCTTTTACATCCGTGACGAAGAGAGGGGCCACTTCTGGTCCCCCACACCGCTGCCCAGCCGCGGATGGATGCCTTACATCAGCAGGCACGGATTCGGATACAGCGTCTTCGAGCACACCGAGCGCGGCATCCGCTCCGAGATGTGGGTTTACGTGGCCTTGGACGCGAGGATCAAGTTCACAGTTTTGAAAGTGCGCAATGAGTGCGGCCAATCCCGCCGGCTCTCGGCTACGGGCTATGTGGAATGGGTGCTGGGAGATCTGCGGCCGAAATCGGCCATGCACGTGGTCACCGAGGTCGATCCCAAGAGCGGAGCGCTTTTTGCGCGGAACCCCTACAACACGGAGTTCGCCGACCGGGTGGCCTTTTTCGACGTGAACGATGCGAATCGGACCGTGAGCGGCGACCGGACGGAGTTTCTCGGGCGTAACGGCACGATTCGGAGCCCGGCTGCCATGACTCGGTCGCGCCTTTCCGGCAAAGTGGGGGCCGCTTTGGATCCCTGCGCCGCGATCCAAGTCTCCTTCGAGCTGGCGGACGGACAGGAGCGTGAGTTCATCTTCACCCTCGGCGTAGGGCGAGACGCCAAGGACGCCGGCAATCTGGTCCGTCGCTTCCGGGGATCGGCTGCCGCGCGGGGCGCGCTCGAAGCGGTGTGGCAGCACTGGAACCACACCCTCGGCGCCGTGCAGGTGGAAACACCGGACCTGTCCCTCAACGTGCTGACCAACGGCTGGCTTCTATACCAGACTCTGGCGGGCCGTCTTTGGGGGCGGATCGGATACTACCAGCCGGGGGGGGCCTTCGGTTTCCGCGACCAGTTGCAGGACGGGATGGCGCTCGTCCACGCGGCGCCATACCTTTTGCGCGAGCATTTGCTCCGCTGCGCCGCCCGTCAGTTCCCGGAGGGAGACGTCCAGCACTGGTGGCATCCCCCCTCGGGCCGGGGCGTGCGGACTCGCTGTTCCGATGATTACCTATGGTTGCCGCTGGCGACAAGTCGCTACGTTCTCAGCACGGGGGACACCGGAGTGTTGGATGAGCCCATCCACTTTATCGAAGGCCGCCCGGTAAACCCGGAGGAGGACTCGTATTACGATCTGCCGAGCCGGTCGCAAGAAGCCGTCCCTCTCTACGAACACTGTCGGCGAGCCATCCTGAGGGGACTCAGATTCGGGGAGCACGGCCTTCCGCTCATCGGCTCCGGAGACTGGAACGACGGCATGAATATTGTGGGCGAACGCGGCAAGGGCGAAAGCGTCTGGTTGGGGTTCTTCCTATACGAAGTGCTCATGCGGTTCACGGAGCTTGCCCGTACCCGGGGTGACCTGCCTTTCGTCGAACGTTGCCAGAAGGAAGCGGCTCAAGTGCGCCGGAATATCGAGCAGAATGGCTGGGACGGCAAGTGGTACCGCCGGGCTTACTTCGACGACGGCTCACCCCTTGGGTCGGCGAGTAATCCCGAATGCCAGATCGATTCGATTGCCCAGAGCTGGTCGGTTCTATCCGGAGCGGGCGATGCCGAGCGTTCGCGTCTGGCCATGGAAGCGGTGGATCAGCGCCTCGTTCATCGGGACCATGGGTTGATCCAACTTTTAGACCCCCCGTTCGACAAGTCGAACTTGAATCCCGGCTATATAAAAGGGTACGTCCCGGGCGTGAGAGAAAATGGCGGTCAATACACTCAGGGTGCGGTCTGGGCGGCGATGGCCTTCGCTGCCTTGGGCGACAGTCGGCGCGCCTGGGAACTGTTGGCCATGATCAACCCGGTGAACCATGCGAGATCTCCGGAGGAGATTGCGACCTACAAAGTAGAACCGTACGTCGCCGCGGCTGACGTCTATGCGCTCCCGCCGCACACGGGCCGCGGGGGATGGACATGGTACACGGCTTCGGCCGGTTGGATGTACCGCCTGATCGTGGAATCGCTCCTGGGGCTGAGGCTGGAAGTGGACAAACTGCGTTTTGCCTCGTGCCTCCCGGCGGATTGGCCGGGATTCAAGGTGCATTACCGGTATCGCGAGACGGTCTACCACATCGTCGTTCTCCAAACGCGTGCCGGAAACGGCGAAATGAGCGTGACCGTGGATGGCGTCGAGCGACCCGACCGGGCGATTTTCCTTGTTGACGACCGCCGGGAACACTCGGTCGAGGTGAGGATACCCGCGGCACACAGCTAACCCGGTTTGCAGACTGATCGTTCCAAGAAATCCCCGGGACCTGGCGATGCCTGTCCGCGAGGAGCTGCTGAACCCGGAAGGGGCCGAGCGCATTCTCTCCCGGCGGCACCTCAGCTCTTCAGGCGCCGATTCCCGGCTGTTGACGACGCCGCGCGGCCTGTAATATGAGACAGGCCCATCCCCCGTCCGGACTCGCCGTCGAGGGAAGATCGAGGCGGCTTAATCGAACCGCTTGAGCTCGATGACGTTCTTGAAGAAATTCCCCGTCAGGATCCCGCTCCACTCGAGCTCATCGACCATCTTGCGGTTCAGGGCAAAATTCACGTAGGGC
Organism: Candidatus Aminicenantota bacterium; assembly: GCA_963813235.1. Taxonomy (GTDB): domain Bacteria; phylum Acidobacteriota; class Aminicenantia; order Aminicenantales; family Saccharicenantaceae; genus JALHVH01. The sequence goes on from CAWEYF010000015.1 coordinate 336,207, forward strand.
TTCCATTCCCCCGGAACCTGGGGATCATTGGTCGTCAGCTGGAAGACGACACGGTCCAAGGCCTTGAACTTCCCGTAAAGCGCCTCGATCTTGGGGCCCAATTCCCTGACCATGTCATCGTCATAATTCTTCATGTCGTCGTCGTAATAGCGGTAGGAAATGATCAGCTCGTTCGCGTCGCCGGTCACGTCCAGGATCCCGGAAGTGTCCTCCCGCGCCTCGCCGAGGACGGGTCTTAGGACGTCGAGAGTGTACACTTCCTGCTCATCGACGGGTTTCAGTGCTTCACTCTTCTTCCCCTTGCAGGCTGCCAGAGATCCGACGATCATCAGGGCCAGCACGGCGATCCCGATGAGCTTCGCCGGACGAGATAGAGCGTTCCTCATGTAATCCTCCATAAGAGATCCATATCGAGAGATACTTTAGGCGCTTTTTCGCAGGCTGTCAATCCCGTGGCCTCGCGCCGGGCGGCTCGATCAATAACCACGAAAAGCCCCAAAGATCGGCGCTCGAATCCGGCCGTTCGAGTCCCGATTTCGGGCGGTTGACAGCGCCCCCCCGGCCGCGGTATATTTTCATTCCAATTCTTTGAGGAGGGATCCGAATGGGACGAAAAATCTTTCTGCTGGTCCTGACAGTTTGTCTATTCCGGGCCGGCTCGAACGCAGGCTCCGCCTCGGCCGACGATAAGACACAGCCCATCACCCAGGTCAACGTGCAGGTGCTCGGCCCCCAGCGGCTCGGCCCTTTGCCCCCCGTCATCGCCCCGCCGGGAAACCCGCCGTCGAGCCTGAAGATCCACCTGGGAAAAGAGCTCTATTTCGACCCGCGTCTCTCGGCCGACGGCACGGTCAGCTGCGCCTCCTGCCATGATCCGGCCCTGGGCTGGTCCGACCAGGGCCCGACGAGCAAGGGCATCCGCGGCCAGCTCGGCGGCCGCCGGGCGCCCCCCGTTTCCAACGCTGCTTACAGCCCGCTGCAGTTCTGGGACGGACGTTCTCCGTCGCTTGAAGATCAGGCCAAGGGGCCGATCCAGAACCCGATCGAAATGGGCAACACCCATCAGGCGATGATCCAGACCGTGGGCCGGATTTCGGGCTACGTCGATGAGTTCAAGAGCCGTGTTCGGGGAGGGCCCGATCACCGTCGATCAGGTCGCCGACGCCATCGCCGCCTTCGAGCGGACGGTCGTCACGACCGATTCGCGTTTCGACCGCTACGCCCGGGGCGACCATCAGGCCATGACCCCCCTCGAAAAGCAGGGGCTCGAGATCTTCAACGGCAAGGGGCATTGCACCTCATGCCACTGGGGCCCTTACTTCAGCGACGGCCGCTTCCACAACATCGGCCTACCAGCCAAGGACCCCAAGAATCCCGACCTCGGGCGGTTCGCCGTGACCAAGAACCCCCTTGACATGGGAGCCTTCAAGACCCCCACGGTCCGCGACGCGGCCCGGCGCGCGCCGTACCTCCACGACGGGTCGGAAAAGACGCTCGAGTCGCTGATCGATTTCTACGACCTCGGCGGCGGCAAGGACCCCAACCTCGACCCGCTGATGGTCCCCCTGGGCCTGAGCAAGCTCGAGAAAACGGCGCTGGTGGCCTTCATCAAGGCCCTGGACAGCCTCAACCCGGAAGTCGCGGACGTCAAGCCGATCGCGCCGGCCAAATTGCATAAGTGAGGAGGGAGCCATGAGAAAAACACTGATCTCTTCCTTGGCCGCCGTTTTCGCCCTTCTCGTCCTCAGCCAGACGGCGCTGGCGATCCCGGCGTTCGCCCGGAAGTACGGCTTCAACTGCAACATGTGCCACGTCGCGTTCCCCAAGCTCAACGACTGGGGCCAGCGCTTCCGCGACAACGGCTATCAAGTCCCCGGGCAGGCCGGCCTCGAAAAGACCGTCTTCGAAACCGGCATCCCCCTTGCCGTGCGGACCAGCGCCGGATACAGCAGCTACGACGGAGGGGACGGGACGGCGGCCGGCTTCCACCTCTACGGCCTGGACCTGCTGGCCGCTGGCGTCCTCCACAAGAACATCTCGTTCTTTTTCGTTTACACCCCGCGCATCGATGAGCCGGCCGCGGATTTCTCCGGCCCGGGCTACGGGAACAATCCCGCCCAGCTCGCGGCCATCGAATCGGCCAACGTCGTTTTCAGCAACATCGTGCGGGACAAGCTCAACATCCGCGTCGGCCGCTTCGAGCCGGGCTTCCAGCTCCTCAGCTCCAAGCGCTTGTACTACCTCCTTCAGCCTTACGAGATATACAACTTCGCCGGCTCCCGGAACAGCTTTGATTTCTCGGCCAACCACATCGGGATCGAAGCCACGGGCCGGTTCAAGCCGGGCCTCAAGTACGCCCTGGGATACATCAATGGCACCGGCGGGAACCCCGATAACAATAAGTTCAACGACCTCTATTTCGCCGCTTCGAAGACCTTCGGCCCGGGCGAGGGCCAATCGGCCGGACAGCGCTTCGGCGTCTTCGGATATCTCGGCTGGCAGCCGACCGATCTCAACCGTCAAGCGGTGTCGCCGTTGGGAGACACCAACGGCCGCGGCAACAGGAGCTTCACCCGAATCGGCGGCGACATGAGCCTGAACTGGAAGACGCTCAATCTCCAGGCCATGGCCTTCCGTGGCCGGGACAACAGGGCCTTCAACGAGGTCGACCCGACCAAGGGCTACGCCTTCTGGGGCGGGGCCGTCCAGCTCGACTGCGCCGCCCTGGCCAACAACCGCCTGGTGGCGTCGGTGATGTACAACTGGGTCCGCCCGCCGAGCTATCATGACATCGGTCCGGTGGACAGCTATTCCGCCCTCGCGCGCTACTATCTCGGGAGCTGGTCGGCGGTCAACATCGCCCTGCACGCCGAGTACACCCATCGGACGAGCGGGTCCATTCTCGTTCTGAAGGAAAACTTGTTCACGCTCCTTCTGGATTTCGATTTTTAGGCGGTGTTTCGTCACCTCGAACGGGGGTGGTGGCCGGAGAGGGATGCCGGGAGAGATCCGTGGCTTGAAGTTCGAGCGGGTCCTATAAGATTGAGCTTCTATCTCACATGTTCCTGTCGATGAACCCCTTCCGGAGGGTCATCCAGAGGATCTTGATGTCCAGGGCGAAGGACCAGTTCTGGATGTAATAGAAGTCGTACTCCAGCCGCTTCTCGATCGAGGTGTCCTGCCGCAGGTCGTGGACCTGGGCCCAGCCCGTGATGCCGGACTTGACCTTGTGGCGGAGCATGTACTTGGGGATCTTCTCCGGGAACTCCTGGACGAACTCCGGCCGCTCGGGCCGCGGCCCGATGAGGCTCATCTCCCCCTTGAGGACGTTGACGAGCTGGGGGAACTCGTCGACGCTGTACTTGCGGAGGAACCGCCCGAGCCGGGTGATGCGCGGATCGGCGGTCCGCACATGACCGGGCCGGTCGCCTTCTCGGCGTCGCAGACCATCGTCCGGAACTTGTGGATGACGAAGCGGCGGCCGTCCAGGCTCACGCGCTCCTGGTGGTAGAAGACCGGCCCGCGGGAGGTCAGCTTGATCAGGACGGCGACGATCAGGATGAACGGCGCGAGGAGGACGAGGAGCAGGGCCGAGACGAGCGATGTCGGTCGCCCGCTTGACGAGTCGGGCGCCCCCTGGAGCGGGACGTCGTCGACGGAGATGACCGGGAATCCGTCGAGGTCCTGGATGTTCGCCTTGAGGGTCAGGAGCTGGAAGAGGTCGGGGATGAGCCGGACGTGGACGGGATACTTGTCGATGATCTGGAACGTCTCGATGATCTTGGCGTAGTTGTGGAGGTCCAGGGCGACATAGACCTCGGAAATCCCGTATCCCTCGATGACGGGCCCGAGGTCGGCGAGCGGGCCCGAGGACGGCGATCCCGCCGTCGATCCCGATCTCCGTCCCTTCGCGAGCTCGTCGTCCAGGAAGCCCAGGACCCGGAACCCGAGGTCCCGGAAGTCCGAAGAGCTTCTGGGCGACGGTCTTCCCCATGTCGCCCGCACCCACGATGAGGACGTTGGTCAGGTTCAGCCCGCGGGCGTAGCGGCGCTTCATGAAGAAGTAGATCTGGTTCCGGAAGATGAGGATCACGAAGATGACGGTCACGAAATAGACGGCCAGAAAGCCGTGGGAGAGCTTGAAGGTCATCCGGTAGATGGGGGCCTGCCCCTGGCTGTAGTTGTAGAGATAGTTCAGAACGGAGAAGACGACGAGGATGGTCAGGATGCCGTTGATGGAGACGTACAGGAAGTCGTCGATCCGGGCGCGCCGGAGCTTGCTCCTGTAGAAGCCCTGCAGGTAGAAGATCGCCGAGATGGACGGCCAGGAACAGGGGGAAGACCATGACGTACGACCGGAGCGGAGGGATGCCCCGGGCCGGGTCGACCGGGATGATATAGGCGTAGAAGCGGAAGAGGTAGGAATAGAAGTAGGAGACGAGGATGGCCAGGCTGTCGCTGAGGACGAACAGCCCGATCAGCCGGAGCGCGTTTTTCCCTGATCATGCCCGGGCTCCGCGCTCGGCCCAGGCCTTCCGAGGTAGGCGGAGATCTCTCTCCTTGAACACTTTCCCGGGAGAATCTCATGGCGTTCGACCTGATCGGTTTCCTTATTACATGCGAAGGTCCGGAATTTGTCAAGCGCGCCCAGGAGGCCGGGGACCGTCGGCTCAGCGAAGAGAAGCCCGGTCTCCCCGGCGACGACGGTCTCCAGGGAGCCTCCCCGGCCGTAGGCGATGACGGGCGTCCCGCAGGCCTGGGCTTCGAGGGTGGCGATGCCGAAATCCTCCTCGCCGGGCAGGATGAAAGCGCGGTCGCTCCCCGATAGAGCCGCCGGAGGTCGTCGGCGCTCGACGCTCCCAGGAACTCGACGTTCGACCGGGCGCACCTCCGGAGCGCCCGGTATTCGGGCCCGGTGCCGACGATCTTCAGCGGGGCGCCCGTCCGGTTGAAGGCGTCGATCGGCCAGGTCGATCCTTTTGTAGGGGACGAGGGCCGAGACGATGAGGTAGTAGATCTCCGCGGACGCCGGACTCGTCCGGCGGGAAGAACTCCGTGTCCACGGGCGGCGGGATGACGTCGGCCTCACGCCGGTAGTACTTCTCGATCCGGCGGGCGACGTTGGCCGAGTTGGCGACGAAGTGGTCCACCCGCGCGGCCGAGGTCACGTCCCAGATCCGCAGGCCGTGGATGACGGGCGGGATGAGCCACCGGGAGAACGGGGACAGCCGGTCCGGCGCGAAATAGGAGAAATACAGGTTCCAGGCGTAGCGCATCGGGGAATGGATGTAGGAGACATGGAGGGCGTCGGGCGCGCGGGATGACGCCCTTGGCCACGCAATGGGAGGTCGAGACGACGAGGTCGTATTCCTGGAGGTCGAACATCTCGACGGCCAGGGGAAGAGCGGCAGGTAGGAGCGATACTTTTTCTCGAGGAACGGCATGCCCTGGAGGAAACTCGTCCGGATGTCGCGCTTCTCGATGTCCGGGTGCTGGCTGCCCTTGAAGTGGAAGAGCGTGTAGATCGGGGCCTTGGGGAAGATCTCGGCCAGGACCTCCAGGACCTTTTCGCCCCCCCTCTGGCCGGTCAGCCAGTCGTGGACGAGGGCGACCTTCAAGTTTTCCATCGTCGGTAATTATATCTCAAGAGGAGGCTAGTTTAAAGCGACACGGCTCGCCCGGAGGGAGAAGCCATCCCTCCCTCTCAAGACGGGGATTCACGAGAGGCCTGAGACCCCGGCGGAATGCCCTTCGACCCCTAGAACCAGCCCTTTTTATTCCGGACATAGGTCTGGGCAAAATCCTCGTCCGGTTTCGTCAAGTAAAGGATCCCTTCGATGAAGCTGATCAGGCCCATCGCCGCGGGAGCGAGCCCGATCGACCACGGAGAGGATGCTCTCGACCACGAGGTCGGGAGCGTCCAGGTAGAGGTAGTGAGAACTGCGCTCGGCCAGGACAAACCGGCCGTTCGAGGACTTCCGGCTCAGGGCGAGGCTCTGTTCAATCCAGAAATCTTGATATTCCTCGGCGACGGCTCCGAACCGGGGATTGGGCGCCCCGGCGGCCATCACCACGAGGGCCGTTTTGCCGAAGGACGGGATCTCCGCGGCCAGTCTCGCACTCTCCCCGAACATCTCGCGATGTTCCGATGCGATCATCCGGAAGAACCCCGCCCGGGCCCTCTCCATCGCGTCCGGCGAACCGGCGCCCGAGTCAGCGATGGCCTGCCATTCCGCGGTCATTCTCTCGGCCATCGCCCCGAGCTCCGCATACTCCTTCTTGAGCAGGAAGGAAATGGGCGGAGGGTCGAGCAGGACGATCCCGGCCACGTCTTTCGGGTACTTCGTGGCGAAGACCTGGGCGTTGAGCGCGCCCAGCGAATGGCCGACGATCACGTACGGTCCGGGGATCGAGGCCGCGTCGAGGAGCGCCTTGAGTTCCTCCGCCTCGCGACCGCTGTGCCGCGGGAGCGGTCCCGTCTCGCTTCGCCCGTATCCCGCGCGATCGTAGGTACAGACCAGGATGGCTTTGGCGAGGCGGTCCTGCAGAGGCTTCAGCCTATCGATGCCGTCGGTGATTCCCGCGTCGATGACGACGACGGGAGAGCCCTCCCCCTCCAGGCGCATCTGAAGGCGATGCGTCCCCACGCTAAAGATCAGGTCGGAGGCGGAGGGTCTTCCCCCTGTGCAGAAAACAAGGGACAGACCGGCCGCTATGAGCAGGACCTTCTTCGTGTTCAATCCTCCCTCTTGATCAATATCCTGGCTGCCCGGGGTTGTTAACTCCGGGACTTGGCGGATATGACCTCGAGATAAAGCGTTTCCGTTTCGCCGATCATGCGCTCGACGGAGAATCGGGGCGGGATCTCGTTCCGGGCAGCCTCGCCGAGACGAGCGGCGAACGCCTTGTCCTTGAGAAGAAAGAGGATCGACGCGGCCAGCGCACCCGGGTCGCGGGGCCGTACGAGCATCCCGGTCGCCCCGCTCCGGATGACCTCGCGGACGCCGTCGATATCGGCGGCGATGATGGGCTTCCCCAGGGCGGCGGCCTCGACGAGCACGTAGGGCAGGCCTTCCCAGAGAGACGGCAGGACGAACAAATCCGCGGCGGCCAGAATATCCGCGCGTCCTTTCTCTCCCCGAGGAGCGCGGCATGATCCCCCAGCCGCATCGCTTTGAGCTCGGCCCCCAGCCGGTCGGCAAGCGGTCCGCCTCCTGCGACCACGACCCGCACGGCCGGGATCTCGGCGCGGACGAGAGGAACGGCCCTTAGGAGATAAGTCACGCCCTTCTGCCGATGGAGACGGGATACCGCGACGACCAGCGGTCTCCCCACGGCCCCGAGCTCGGCCCGCACCGCGGCGGGATCGCGGAGGCGCTCGGGCGGGATCGGAGCGACTCCGTTTCTTATGAGCCGGGCCTTTGGCGGTAAAGCGAGCCTCAGGCGCGCGGCTCGCTCCATGTCCGCTAACGAAACGAAGACGACCGCGTCCGTGGACCGGGAAAGCCGGCGCTCGAGGAGGATCGAGGCCCGTTTGGCCGCGGGATTCCGGTAGTGGAGATAGTGGATGCCGTGGATCGTATGGACGACGGCCGGGGTCCCGGCTCTCCGGGCCGCCAGGCGCCCGTAGAGCCCGGCGATGCCGCCGTGGGTATGGAGGATGTCGACGGCGTTTTCCTGAAGGACCGAGGCGATGGCTCCGGCCGCCGAGAGGCCGGAGAATTTTCCGAGCCTGATAGGAATGTGACGAATCCCGATCTTTTCGAGCTCGTCGACCAGCGGGCCACCCTCCTCGGACGCAACGAGGACCTCGAACTTCTCTTTGTCCAGGCCCCGAGCCAGCGTCAGGACGGTGATCTGCCCCCCGCCGAGGAACGGCCTGTCGATCATTTCGAGGATCCTGACGCGTGTCACGGCCGCCCACCCTTCGCCCCCCGGAGGGCTTCCCGGAACTCGCTCCGGAGCGCCGCTCCGTCCGGGTCCCGTCCGAACGCGCCTCTCAACGACAGCCCGGCCAGGGAGAGCCTCAGGTAGGCCTTGAGGAGTCGGAGCGAGGCCGTCGAGCCATACTTCCGATAGAATCGCAGTTGGCTTTTCCGGTATTCCACGCGGCTCCGGAGCGGACGGGCCGAGGTCACGGCGCCGCCGTGATGCAAGGAAATGGCGGCGGGAAGGAATATCACCCGGAATCCCTTATCGAGGATCCGCTCGCAGAGATCGATGTCCTCGAAGTAGAGGAAGAACCCCTCGTCGAATCCTCCGGACTCCAGGAACGCCTTCCGCCGGGCCAGCAGGAACGCCCCGCTCACCCAGCGGACCTCGCGCCGGAGCCGGTCCTTTCGGAGGGCCCGAGTCCGCAGACGGTTCAGCAGGCCCTTCTTCGCGAATTCCGCGAAGAAGCTTGTCCGGCCGCCGAACGAGGCCTGGAACGATCCCGCAGGCGTGAGGAGGGCAGGGCCGACGACGCCCGTGTCCGGATGGGCCCGCATTTCTTCCATGAGGAGCTCGAGCGTGCCCGGGTGGAGGATGACGTCGGTGTTCATGAAGAGGATGAACTCGCCCCGGCTTTCCCGGGCGGCCCGGTTATTCGCCCGGCCGAAACCCTCGTTCTTTGCGTTTCGGATGAGCCTGACCCGGGGAAATCGCTCGGCGACGAGAGAAGCGCTCCCGTCGGACGAGGCGTTGTCGACGACGATGATCTCGCGGTCGAAGCCTCCGGCCTTCTCATCGATCGAGGACAGGCATTCCGGAAGATGGGCCCCGTCGTTGAAATTCACCAGGATGATCGAAAGGACGGGCGCGGGACCGGTCTCAGCCTTCAAGGCATTCCTCCAACACGCGCTCGATCTTCCGGAGTTGGCCTTCGAGGGAATAGTCCGCGGCGACGAACCTCCGCCCGCCTTCGCCGAGCCTTCGGGCGAGCGCCGGGTCGTCGAGAAGGCGGGCGATCGCGGCCGCCAGGAGCGCGGGCTCCGGCGACTCCACGAGCAACCCGGTTTCGCCGTCACGGACCACCTCCGGGAGCCCTCCTGCCGCAACGGCGACGACGGGCGTCCCGGCGGCCATGGCTTCGAGCGCGACACGACCCAAGGAATCTACCGACGACGCGACGACGAGGACATCGAGCAAGCCGGTGATCACGTCAAAATCATCGCGATAGCCGAGGGACAGGACGTTCCGCTCCAGCCCGAGTCTGCCGACGGTCTCGTAGATCCTTTCGTCATACCGCGCGTCACCTACCGCACCGATCACGAGGAGCCGGAGATCCGGGCGGGCGCGCCGGAGGATATCCGTCGCCAGCACGGCCTCCATCTGCCCCTTGCCGGGGTAGATCTTGCCGACGATGCCGATGGCCGGAGCGCCCGGCTCGATGCCCAGGGAAATCCTGAGGGCGGACGTGTCGGGCACCGGGCCGTTGCGCGTGGCGATGCCGTTCCCGATGACGACGGCCTTGCCGGACCCCGCGAAGGCCCGGGCCGAAGCCTCGGAGTTGGCGACGATGCGGTCCGAGAGCCGGGTCATGCGCCGGACGAAGGCCTTGCGCCCCCAGAGGCACCTGAGGAGTGGCCTTTCCCCGTCGAGGATCTCGTGGACGAACCAGACGTGGGGAACGCTCGCCCGCCGGGCGGCTAAAGCGCCCGTCCAGATCGCCGCCGTATTCGTGACAACGAGACCGATCCCCCGGCGGCGAATGAGCCGCGCCGCCGCCCGCACGATTCGGATGTTCCAGGCCCAGGAGAACAGCTGCTTCCAGACCTTGCGGCCTTCCGTCAGGGTCCACTTCATGGGCAGGAGCAGGCATTCGATCCCGGCTGCGGCCGCGGCCTCTGCCAGCGGCCCGGGACGCGGGACGACGAGGAGCGGAGAGAACTTCCGGCGGTCGAGCCCCCGGACCGTGTCCAGGAGCATCCTCTCGGCCCCGTTGAGCTCGGATGAATGGGACACGAACAGGACGTTCGTCATCCTACCCCCGCCGTCCGTTCATAGAAAGCAAGCGTCCGTCGGGCGGTCTCGGCCCAGCTGAACCCGGAAGCCCGCCGCTTCCCCCGCTCCGCGAGGTCGCGCCGCCGCTGTTCGTCTCCCAGGAGCTCCAGCATGACCCGGGCCATGTCCGCGGGATCTTCGGGCTCGAAATAGGCCGCCGCGTCGCCTCCGACCTCGGGAAGAGCGCCGGCCCTGGATACCGCGGCCGGGAGGCCCGAGGCCATGGCTTCGAGGAGGGGCAGGCCGAACCCCTCGCACAGCGAAGGGAAGACGAGGAGCCGGGCGAGCCGGTAGAGATCGCGCACCTCCGTGTCCGGGAGATAGCCAAGGTTTCGGACCGCGGGCCTGAGGCCGAGCCTCTCCGCGGCCGCGGCAACCCCGGCTGAAGCCTCCCCTTCCCTCCCGGCCAGGACGAGGTCGACCGGTTCTCCGGCCCGCCGGACACGGGCCAAGGCCTCGAGGAGATTCACGAGGTTCTTCCGCCTTTCCACGGCCCCGACGAAAAGGACGAAGCGTTCCGGGAGGCGGTGCTTGCGCCGCGTCTCTTCCAAGACCGCGGCCGGGACCTCTTCGGCGAACAGGGGGTCCAGGCCGAGCGGCGCGACCGAGATCTTCTCCTCGGGCACAGGAAACCGGTCGAGGATGGACGTGCGGGTGAATTCGGAGATGGCAAGGATGCCGTCGGCCGCGGCGAGGGAAGCGCCTGCGGTCCCCGCGAAAACGCGCCGGGCCTCCCGGACGGACCGTCGCGGGGTCGTCGAGGAAGAACAGGTCATAGACCGTGACGATCTTCCGCGAGCGGCCCGGCAGGGGCACGGGCGTCGGGGAATGGGTCAGGTCGAGCCGCCCACCGAAGTACCGTTCGAACGGGGGCCAGGACAGGCGGTACCAGAGGAAGTTCACGACCCGGACCGGGACCCGGAGGTCCCGGAACCGGGACCTCGCGAACGGCGGGACCTTCCCGGGCGGGAAACGCTCCTTCCAGGAGGAGCTGAACAGGCAATACTCGTTGCGCGTATCGATGCGGGCGAGCTCGAAAAGGAGGTGGCGGAGATATGTGCCGACCCCGGTCTCGCGGCTGAGGAAAGGCCGGACGTCCACACCGATGCGCATTTGGCCTCAATGTATCGTCCGACCCCCCAAAAGTCAAGGAACGCGCCCTTCCCGGGCGGGATCGAAGCCCTTGCATTCCGCGCTCGAACGGATTATGATTTCCAAACGTCGAATTTTCCGAGGAGAGCCCTCATGGTCAACGCCGAAACTTTCGCCAGGATCGCCCGCCGCATAGATTCCTTCCGCGACGAAATGATCGACATGCAGGTCCGCCTGACCGCCCTGCCCGCGATCGCCCCGGCGAGCGGCGGGGAGGGCGAGGGGAAGCGGGCCGCGTTCCTGGCGCGATTCCTCGAAGAGAACGGGTTCGTCGACGTCCAGCGCCTCAACGCCCCCGACCTGGACGCGCCGGACGGCTTCCGTCCGAACATCCTGGCCCGCTACAAGGGGAAGAGCGCGGCGAGGACCGTGTGGATCATGACCCATACGGACATCGTCCCCCCGGGAGAGATCTCCCTGTGGAAGGGAGACCCGTTCAAGGCCTGGATCGAGGAGGGCCGCATCTACGGCCGGGGCGTCGAGGACAACCAGCAGGACCTCGTGGCCTCCCTCTTCGCGGTCAAGGCCTTCCGGGCCGAGGGCCTGCTCCCGGCCTGCGACATCGGGATCGCCCTGGTCGCCGACGAGGAGACGGGGTCCAAGAAGGGGATCGACCACGTCCTCGAACACAGCGACGCCTTCCGGAAGCAGGACCTGATCATCGTGCCCGACGCGGGCAACGAGGCCGGGACGCTCATCGAGGTCGCCGAGAAGAGCATCCTCTGGCTGAAGATCAAGACGCTCGGGAAACAGGCCCACGGGTCCACCCCGGAGAAAGGGATCAACAGCTTCAAGGCGGCGAGCTACCTCATCACCGAGCTCGACAAGCTCTACGGGATGTTCGACCGGAGGGACCCCCTCTTCGACCCGCCCATCTCCACGTTCGAGCCCACCAAGAAGGATCCCAACGTCCCCAATATCAACACCATCCCGGGGGAGGACGTCTTCCACGTGGACGCGCGCGTCCTCCCCGGCTACGACATCGCCGTGGTCCTGCGGAAGATCCGCGAGATCGCGGACGGGATCGAGCGGAAGCACGGCGTGAAGATCACGATCACGGAAGAGCAGAACGCGCCCGCCGCCCCGCCGACCCCGCCGACGGCCGCCGTGATCACGGCCCTGCGGGCCGCCGTCAAAGAGGTTTACCACAAGGAAGCCGTGGCCTCCGGGATCGGCGGCGGCACCGTGGCCGCCCTCTTCCGCCGCCGGGGGTTCGAGGCCGCCTGCTGGTCGAAGGTCGACGAGACGGCCCACCAGCCGAACGAGTACTGCGTCATCGACAACATGGTCGGCGATGCCAAGGTCTATGCCCACGTGTTCCTGCAGGAATAGCAGGACGAGCGAAGAAATCCCCCCTTCCCCCCTTTTCTAAAGGGGGGTTTTGGGGGGATTTTGTGAAACTGCTGCAGCTATCCTAGCATGCCTTTTGAGCCGCTTTTATCGTGTTGAGGTGGATGGCGATGGTGTCCTCGACCTCCGAGGCATACCCCCCGGCCAGGACGACGGCCACCGGCATCTTGAGCTTCCGGGCCTCCCCGATGACGATCGCGTCCCGTTGCCTCAGACCTTCGATCGTCAAGTCGAGCCCGCCCAGTTGATCGCCCCGGTAAGGGTCGGCTCCGGCGACATAGATCACGAGGTCCGGCCGGAATTCCTTATAGAGCCTGGGGAAGTGCGCCTTCAGAGCGGCCAGATAGGCCGCGTCCCCGTCCCCCGACCAAAGGCCGACGTCCAGGCAGCTTGCGACCTTCTCGGAGGGGTAGACATCCATTTGGTGAATGGAGAACGTGAACACGCGGGTCTCCCCGGAGAACGCGGCGGCCGTCCCGTTCCCCTGGTGGAGGTCGCAGTCCACGATCATCGCCTTGCGGATGCGGCCTTCAGCGAGCAGTTTGGCTACGGCCACGGCGACATCGTTCAGGACGCAGAACCCCTCGCCGTGGTCGGGAAAGGCATGATGAAAGCCCCCCCCGAGGTGGACGGCGAGGCCGTTCTTCAGCGCCTCCGAGGCCGCCAGGACGGTCCCGCCCGTCGTGAGCAGGGCGAACTTGACGAGCTCGGGGGAAAAGGGGAGTTCCAACGCCTGGATCTCGAGCGTCGAGAGGGTCCCGGTCTTCAGCTTCCTGAGGTACTTCGCCGTGTGGACGCGGAGGACGTCCTCGTCGGAGGCCGGCTGGGGAAGGAGGAAGCTTCCTTTCCGTGCCCCGAGCTCGAGCAGGCGCTCGTAAAGGATCCGGTATTTCCTGACCGGGAAGATGTGCGTTCCGATGTTCAGCATCCAGTAGGAGCTGCTGTAAACGAACTTGAATCTGAACTTCCTCTTCAGGAATAGCCTGAAGATGTCCAGGATCTCGGTCATCGGACCATAACCATATCAAAAATCGCGGACGGGGTAAACCGCAGGCCCCATCCGGAGCTAATCGCTCCAGATGGGACATTTCGCGCGCAGCGGGGATCAGCCGGCGAGGAGCCGGTATTCAGCCTTGATGGGAACGGACGCCTTGAGCATGGCCCAAACGGGGCAATAGCGCTCCTCGGACAGGGCCAGGGCCTTCTCAACCGAGGCGGGCTCGAGACGCCCGCCGCTGAACTCGAACTCGAGGGCAACCGACGTAAAAACGGCCGGGTGGATGTCCTTCTTCACGCCCCGCGCGACGACCCGGAAACCCGCGACCTCCTGGCCCATGCGCTTCAGGAGCCCGACAACGACCTGCCCGCTGCAGGCCGCCAGGCTCGCGAGCAGGAGCTCGAGGGGCGTGTAGCCGGCGGCCGTATCGCCCGGGGGGGCGAAATCGAGCTCGACGGTCCGTCCGCTCCGCGACCTCCCCTCAAATCGCATTCCGCCATGGTGGACGATTTCGGTGACGATCTCGGACGGCATTTCAGCCCTCTTTCCCGACCAGCCGTGTCAGGAGGTGGCGGATGGTGTAGCCCTGGATCTTCATCCCTTGAGCCGAAGCGGCGCCCGCCTCTCCGCCCATGGGCACGAGAGTTTCCGAGACGACGAATTCGTCGAGCGTGATCTTGCGGACCCAACGGGTCTCGAGGTCGATGTAAATGTCGCCGATGTATTCCGACCCGCCATCGGTCACGATGTCCATATTCGCGCCCATAGGCATGATCATCTTGAACGTGCTCTCGCCGGAGTCGAACCCGATGACGGCGCAGGCCCGGTCGTCCACGAGGCCCAACCCCTTGAAGGCCAGCTTGACCTCGCCGTTGCGGAAGTACGAGCCGGTCTTGATCCCCTTCCCGAGGTTGACGGGCGGCTCAGTGAACGCCGCGGCATGAACGATCGCCTGGCCCGGAACCTTCAGGTCCTGGATCCCGGCGCCCCCGGAGCTCGGGCGGGCAAAGACGTCGTCGAAGCCGTGGAAATCGATGAAGCTGTTGTAGACAAAATACCCGTGCTCGACGTCGAGCTTGGCGCCCCGGCTGTCCACGAGATCTTCGAACTTGTCGTGCGGAATGCCGAAAACCTGCCCCTTCTCATCCGTGCCCGTGGGCGTCTGCAGGAAAACGTGGGTCCACCCGGCCAGCGCCGGGATGGTCACAGGTTCCCCGTCGTTGGTCCGGATGCTGAACGCGAGGCAAGTGTACTCATCGCCGGGCTTGCCGCGGAGCGACGACGGGACACAGCGGAGCTTGAGGGTAAGGGTCTCCGTCCCGGTCCGCTGGCCCTTCAAGTTCATGCGGATGAGACGCGTTTCCTGGACGAATTCCCGGACCTCGGCTTTCCGCGGCCCGGCCAGGTCGAACGGCCCTGCGAGATTCTTCGGCAGGTCCTTCGTCACGCCCGCCGCGAAGGCCGAGCCGGCGGCGCAGAGCAGGACGATGGCCATGATCCCGAGACGAATTCTCTTTCCGTTTTTCATTTCGTTTCTCCTTTTCCGGCATGTTCCTCTTTGAGCCGGTCATGCGTTCTTTTAGCCCACCGGGCGATCATCCGAAAGGTTTCCTGTCCCTGCTCGAGCGCGGCCCGGGCGCAGAAGGAATACCGGGGCGCGTCCCGCTGAATCTCGGCATCAAGGATCTCAAGGTAGGCCTCGATCCCGGACCAGAGCGACCGAAGGAATTCGAGGATCCGATCTTTCGACAACAGTCCGTCCATGAATGAGAAGCGCAGGATGAGGGTATCCATCCGCCGGGTAACGTCTTCCCGGGTGATCGGACGCGACAACGCGCCCTTCAGAGCGGCCCTGCCGGCCGGGGTCAAGGCATAGGCCATACGGGGCCGGAGGGTGTTCGCGTTTTCAACGGTCCCCTTGACGAGGCCCGCGGCCTCGAGGTTTCGGAGGGCCGGGTAGATGGCGCCAGGGCTCGCGCTGAAATTCCCCATGGCCGTGGTCAGGAAGACCTTGCGAAGGCCGTACCCCGAAAGCGGCTGGATCGATAGGAGCCCTAAGATGGCCAGCCTCAGGTCGGACTCTATGTTACGTTTCGTCATAGTGATATTGATATAATACGATTAGTATTATTTGTCAAGTGTTTTTTTCGGATGTCTCCGGCGCCGCCCGCGGCGCCCCCGGAGCAGGCCGCCGCCGGGGCTATGTTTCCCAGGCGTTCCTTGTGTATAATGAGCCTTCCCCGACATTATCAGGAGGTATAAAGAGTCATGAACCGATCCCTTATCGTCCTTTTAATCCTCTGCTCAGGCCTCGCATCCATTTCTCCCCTTCCGGCGGCCCCGCCCGAGGAATCCGACAACCCGTTCCTCAAGCCTTATGGGACACCTTTCGACGTCCCGCCCTTCGACCGCATCCGGAACGAGCATTTCCTGCCGGGCATCGAGGAAGGCATCCGGCGCGAGCAGGCCGAAATCGCGGCTATCGTGGACAATCCCGAGCCGCCCACGTTCGCGAACACGATCGCCGCGCTCGACCACGCCGGGATCCTCTTATCCCAGGTAGGCGCCGTCCTCGGCGCCCTCCAAGGCGCGGACACGAACAAGGAACTTCAGGCCCTGGCTCGAAAGACGGCGCCGATGATGGCCGCCCATAGGGACGACATCGGCCTCAACGAGAAGCTCTTCCTCCGGGTCAAGGCCGTTTTCGACGGCCGCGCCGCTCTCAAGCTCGACCGGGAGGAGCTCTTCCTCCTGGAGAACGCCTATCGTGGGTTCGTTCGCGGCGGCGCCCTGCTCGACGCGAAGAGCAAGGCCCGACTCCGGGAGATCAACCAGGAGCTCTCCCTTCTGAGCGTGAAGTTCGGGGACAACGTCCTGGCCGAGACCAACGGCTTCAAGCTCGTGATCGAGAGCTCCGCCGACCTGGCCGGGCTCCCGCCCTCCGTCATCGCCATGGCCGCCGAAACGGCCAAACAAGCCGGCCTCGAGGGAAAATGGGTCTTCACCATCCAGGTCCCCAGCATGACCCCCTTCCTCCAATCCTCGGAGAAAAGAGACCTGCGGGAAAAGCTCCACAGGGCCTATTTCATGAAGGGCGACAACGACGACGAACACGACAACAAAGGGAACGTCCGGCAGATCGTCGCCCTGCGGCAGGAGAAGGCCCGGCTCCTCGGCTATGCCAACCACGCCGCGTTCATCCTCGAAGAGAACATGGCCAAGACCCCGGAGAGAGTGAACGCCTTCCTGAAGCGCCTCTGGGAGCCGACGCTTCTCAAATCGAAAAAGGAAGCCGCCGAGCTCCAGGGCCTTATCGACCGCACGGGCGGCGGGTTCAAGCTCGCCTCCTGGGACTGGTGGTACGCCGCCGAAAAGCTCCGGCAGGAAAAGTATGCCCTCGACGATTCCTCTCTCCGGCCCTACTTCAAGCTGGACAACGTCCGCGGGGGCATCTTCGCCCTGTGCGGCAAGCTCTACGGCCTGACATTCACGGAGCGGACCGACCTTCCCCGCTACAACCCCGAGGTCCAGGCCTTCGAGGTCAAGGAGGCCGACGGGAGCCATCTCGGCATACTTTATTTGGACTTCCATCCCCGCGAGAGCAAGCGGGGCGGCGCCTGGTCGGGCGCGTTCCGGCGCTCCTTCGTCGAGAACGGCCAAAGGGTCCCGCCCGTGTCCACGATCGTCTGCAACTTCACCCGCCCCACGGCCGACGCGCCTTCCTTGCTGTCCGCCGACGAGGTCGATACGTTCTTCCACGAATTCGGCCATTCCCTCGCGACGCTGTTCTCCCGCGGGCGCTTCCGTGACCGGACCGTGGCCCGCGATTCGGTGGAGCTCCCCTCGCAGATCATGGAGCATTGGGCGTTCACGCCGAAGCTCCTGGCCATCTACGCCAGGCACTACAAGACCGGCGAGGTCATCCCCGCGGTGCTCGTGGAAAAGCTCGCAAAGAGCAGCCTGTTCAACCAGGGGTTCGTCACGGCGGAGTACCTAGCGGCTTCCATCCTGGACATGGCCTGGCACACCCTCCCGGACCCGGCCGGGGTCGACGTCCGGAAGTTCGAAAGCGATACGATGGGCGCGATCGGGCTCATCCCGGAGATCGTGCCGCGCTACCGGAGCACCTATTTCAGCCACATCTTCAGCGGCGGCTATTCCGCCGGCTACTACGTCTACATCTGGGCGGAAGTTCTCGACTGCGACGCCTTCGAGGCCTTCAAAGAAAAAGGGATCTTCGACCGTGAGACGGCCCTGTCCTTCCGGAAGAACATCCTGGAGCCGTTCGGAACCGAAGACCCCATGACGCAATACGTACGTTTTCGCGGAAAGGAGCCGGGGATCGAGCCGCTCCTGCGCAAGCGCGGGCTGGATACGGAATAGCCCGGCGACCCGCTCAGCGCTTGCGGGACGGCTTCTTCGCCGCGGCTTTGGCCTTGGGCTTAGCGGCCTTCTTTGGTTGGGCCTTGGGCGTGTTGAGCAGGGCCGCGCGGGCCGCCGCCAGGCGCGCGATGGGCACACGGAACGGCGAACAGCTGACGTAGTTCAGCCCGATGAGGTGGCAGAACTCGATGCTCGACGGGTCCCCGCCGTGCTCGCCGCAGATGCCGAGCTTGATCCCGGGCCGCGTCTTGCGCCCCTTCTCGACGGCCATCCGCATGAGCTGGCCCACCCCGTCCCGATCCACGACCTCGAACGGGTCCTTGGCATAGATCTCCTTCTCGACGTAGGGGACGAGGAAGCGGGCGGCATCGTCCCGGCTGACGCCGAGCGTCGTCTGGGTCAGGTCGTTCGTGCCGAAGCTGAAGAACTCGGCGACGGTCGCGATCTCGTCGGCCGTGAGGGCCCCGCGCGGGATCTCGATCATCGTCCCGACCAGGTACTTGAACTTCACGCCCCGTTCCTTCATGACGGCCGCGGCCGTCTCACGGACGAGCTTCTCCTGGTTGGTGAGCTCCTTGACGTTGCCGACAAGCGGGATCATGACCTCGGGCTCGACATCGATGCCTTTCTTCTTCGTGTCTGCGGCGGCCTCGAAGATGGCCCGGGCCTGCATCTCGGTAATTTCGGGATAGATGATGCCCAGCCGGCAGCCGCGGAAGCCGAGCATCGGGTTGAACTCGTGGAGCGATTCGACGCGCGCCTTGACCTTCTCGTAGGAGATGCCCATATCGGCCGCGATCTCGCGCTGGCCCTTCTCCTCGTGGGGAAGGAACTCGTGGAGCGGCGGGTCGATCGTCCGGATGGTCACCGGCCGACCGGCCATGACCTCGAAGATGCCGGCGAAATCCTTCCGCTGGAGGGGCAGGAGCTTGGCCAGGGCGGCCCGCCTCTGTTCCGTCGTGTCGGCCAGGATCATCTCACGCATCGGGCCGATCTTGCCCTCGCCGAAGAACATGTGCTCGGTCCGGCAGAGGCCGATGCCCTCGGCCCCGAACGCGATGGCGTTGGCCGACTGGTCGGGTTGGTCGGCGTTGGTCCGGATCTTGAGGCTCCGGTACTTGTCGGCCCAGGCCATGACCTTGGCGAAGGTCTGGTAGACGGGCGCCTTGGCCGGCTCGAGGGTCTTCTCGATGAGGACCTGGAGGACCTCGGAGGGCCGGGTGTTGACCTTGCCCTCGAGAACCTGGCCGGTCGTCCCATCGATGGAGATCCAGTCGCCCTCGGCGAGCGTCCGGCCCTTGACGGCCATCGTCCTTTTTCCATAGTCGATGACGAGCTCGCCGCAGCCGGCGACGCAGACCTTGCCCATCTGCCGGGCGACCAGGGCCGCATGGGAGGTCATCCCGCCGCGGGCCGTCAGGATGCCCTCGGCGGCGTTCATGCCCCTGATGTCCTCGGGCGAGGTTTCTATGCGCGTCAGGACGACCTTTTCACCCCTCTTGGCCCAGGCCTCGGCATCAACGGAATTGAAGACGATGCGGCCGGTGGCGGCGCCGGGGCCCGCGTTCAGGCCCTTGGCCAGGAGCCGGCCGCTCTTAACGGCGGCATCCTTCTCGGCGGGGTCGAAAATGGGCCTGAGGAGCTGGTTGAGCTGGTCGGGCTCGATGCGGGCCAGGGCTTCCTTCTCGCTGATGAGCTTCTCGCCGACCATGTCGACGGCGATCTTGATGGCGGCAAAGGCGGTGCGCTTGCCGACGCGGCACTGGAGCATGTAGAGCTTGCCCTGCTGGATGGTGAACTCGATGTCCATCATGTCCGCATAGTGTCTCTCGAGGATGTGACGGATCTTCTCGAGCCGGGCGTGGGCCTTGGGATCGTCCTTCCGGAGGTCGGAAATGGGGAGGGGCGTGCGGATGCCGGCCACGACGTCCTCGCCTTGGGCGTTCATCAAGTACTCGCCGTAGAAGAC
Source organism: Candidatus Aminicenantota bacterium (assembly GCA_963813235.1). GTDB lineage: Bacteria > Acidobacteriota > Aminicenantia > Aminicenantales > Saccharicenantaceae > JALHVH01. The sequence continues at coordinate 356,042 of CAWEYF010000015.1, forward strand.
GTTCCTGCCGGTGGCCGCGTCGCGGGTGAAGGCGACGCCGGTCCCGGAGTCCTGCCCCATGTTGCCGAAGACCATCGTCTGGACGTTGACCGCCGTTCCCCAGGATTCGGGGATATCGTACATCTTGCGATAGGCGATGGCCCGGTCGTTGTTCCACGAGCCGAAGACGGCCCCGATGGCCCCCCAGAGCTGCTTCATCGGGTCCTCGGGGAAATCGTGCCCGGTCTCAGCCTTGATGGCGGCCTTGAAGCGGGCCACGAGGTCCTTGAGGTCGTCGGCCGTGAGGTCGGTGTCCTGCCGGACGCCGCGCTCGCGCTTCTTGGCCTCGATGATGGCTTCGAACGGATCGATGTCGTCCTTTTCGACCGGCTTGAGGCCGAGGACGACGTCGCCGTACATCTGAACGAAGCGGCGGTACGAATCATAGACGAACCGGGGATTCCCCGTCTTCGAGACGAGGGCCGCGGCGGTCTTCTCGTTCAGCCCGAGGTTGAGAATGGTGTCCATCATGCCCGGCATGGAGGCGCGGGCGCCGGAGCGGATGGAGACGAGGAGAGGGTTCGCGGGGTCGCCGAGCTTTTGCCCGAGGGCTTTTTCAAGCCGGACCAGGTTCGTGTCGACCTCCTTGCGGACCTCGTCGGGGATCCGTTTCTTGTTCTTGTAGTAAAGGGCGCAGACCTCGGTCGAGATCGTGAAGCCCGGAGGAACCGGGAGCCCGAGCCCGGCCATCTCGGCCAGGTTGGCGCCCTTGCCGCCGAGCAGGTCCTTCATGCCTTTGTTGCCCTCAGCGGCGCCGGCGCCGAAAAAGTAGACGTACTTGCGTGTCATTACCGTTCAACTCCTTGATAGAATATCCTCGGAAATATACTCTCCCGGGGGCCAAAATTCAAGGTTGTCCGACGCTCTCAGTGCTTATCGCCAAGCTGGTTGCGGGCGGGGGAGATGAAGGTCGCCCTTCTCCCCCCGACCCCCGGGAACTAGTCCCGGCGCTTCCCCCCGCCGTAAGCGGCTGGTCCCCCCTCCGCTACGGGGGGCTTCAGGACGACCTTCATCCCCCCGCGATCCCCGGAATCCCGGGAATCGTCGGATTTCAGGACATGATGCGGTGGCCTGGACGGGAAAAAGCTCCCGCAGTCAAGGGAACAACTGACGATACTTTTCCAGTCCGGCCTTGAAAATGCGGACCGAGTCCCTGAGGTCGTGCTCGTTGAGGACGTAGGCCATCCGAACTTCGTCCCGGCCCCGTCCCGGCGTACCGTAGAAGCCCTCGGCCGGCGCGAACATGACGGTCTTGCCGTCCAGAACGAATTCCGAGAGCATCCAGATCGTGAAATGCTCGGCGTCTTTCACGGGCAGGCGGGCGATGATGTAAAAGGCCCCCTGCGGCCTCCGGATGACGACGCCGGGGACATCCTTCAAGCCCTCGTAGAGAATGTCGCGGCGCTTCTGGTATTCCTCGCGGATGGGCTCGAAATATCCCATCCCCATGTTATAGGCCGCCAGGGCCCCGATCTGCTCGAGCGAAGGAGAGCACAACCGGGCCTGGCCGAACTTCAGGACGGCCTGCATGACGTCCCTATTTCGCGAGATGATGGCCCCGATCCGGCCCCCGCAGAGGCTGAACCGTTTGGAGACGCTGTCGACGACCATGACCCGGTCCCGGGCCTCCTCGAACTCGAGCAGGCTCTTGTGAGCCAGCCCGTCGTAGATGAACTCCTTGTACACCTCGTCCCCGATGAGGAACAGGTCGTGCTTCACGGCCAGCCGGACGACGCGGGCCAGCTCCTCAGGGGAGTATACCGTTCCGGTGGGATTGTTGGGCGAACAGAGGACGACGGCCTTCGTCTTCGGCGTGATCCGGGCCTCGATGTCCTTCTCGGGCGGAAGGCGGAACCCATCTTCCACGTTGAGCGGAAGGGGGACGATGCCGACGGAGGCGAGGGTGGCGAAGCCGTTGTAGTTCGTGTAATAGGGCTCGGGGATGAGGATCTCGTCGCCCGGGTCTCCGACGACGGAGAAGGCGAATTGGATGGCCTCGGAGCCGCCCGTCGTCACGATGATGTCGTCCGCCTGGAGGGGGATGCCATAGGCCCCGAAGTACCGGGCAACGGCCTGGCGCAGCTCGACGAATCCCTGGGACGGGCCATAGCCGATGACGGCCTCGTTGTAGGCATGGAAGGCGTCGAGGACCGGCCGGGGTGTCGGGACGTCGGGATCGCCGATGTTCAGATGATAGACATGGGTCCCCCGCTCCTTTGCCCGGTCGGCAAACGGCTTGAGCTTCCGGATGGGAGACTCCTGGATATCATGGGCCCTGCGAGAGATATGCATGTATGATTCCTCCCGGTCCGCTCATTATAGTTTAACCGCAGGGGGATTGCCAACTTGCCAAACCTCTCCGATTCTGATATCTATTCCGGGAAAAGGCTGGAATTCCCGAGGAGCGCGATGACCAAGGACCCCGGAGCGCGGATCGCCGGCGTCGAGCGCTGGGGAGAATACAGCAGGTTCGCGATCGAAACTCCGGCGGTCGCGCGCGAAGCCCGGCCGGGGCAGTTCCTGATGATCAAGATCTCCGGACAGTCCGCCCCCCTCCTCCGCCGGCCGATCAGCATCCACGCCCGGGACGGGAACCGCCTCGGGATCTTCTTCCAGATCGCAGGGAAGGGGACGGAGCTCCTGGCCGCGCGGGAAGAGGGCGACACTCTGGACGTCATCGGCCCTCTGGGCAAAGGGTTCACGCTGGATGCCCGGCTCAAAGGCAAGCGTGCCCTCTGCATCGGCGGCGGGCGCGGCATCGCCCCCGTCTACTTCCTGGCCGAAGAGCTCAGGGCCCTCGGCGCCGATCCCGTCGTCCTTTACGGCGGGAGGACCGCTGCGGACATCCCGCTCCGCCCGAGGTTCGAAGGGGCGGGCCTCGCCCTCCTCTGCGCCACCGACGACGGCTCGTTCGGCTTCCCCGGCCTGGTCACGGCGCTGGCGGAGCAAGAGATCGGGCGCGGCCGGCCGGAATTCCTCTTCGCCTGCGGCCCGGACGCTATGATGAAGGCCGCCTCCGGCCTGGCCGCCGCGCACGGCATCCCGGCCGAATTCTCCCTGGAATCCCTGATGGGCTGCGGCATCGGGGCCTGTTGGGGCTGCGTCAAACGCATCCGAGGCGAGGATGGGGAGGGCTGGGTCAAGATCTGCGAGGACGGCCCGGTCTTTCCCCGGGAGCGGATCGTCTGGGAGGGGGGCGACCGATGACCGACCTGACCATCGACCTGGGGTTCCTGAAGCTCCGCAACCCGGTTCTTACCGCCAGCGGCACGTTCGGCTACGGTCTCGAGTTCGAGCCCTTCCTCGACCTCGAGGCGCTCGGCGGCTTGGTCGTCAAGGGCCTCTACTATGGCCCGCGCGAGGGAAATCCCCCGCCGCGGCTCGTGGAAACGCCGAGCGGGCTCATCAACGCCATCGGCCTCCAGGGGATCGGCGTCGAGGCCTTCGCCGAAAAGATCCTTCCCCGGCTCGCGCGCCTGAAGACCGCCGTCATCGTGAACGTCTGCGGCGAAACGGAGGACGAGTACGTCCGCGTCGTGGAATACCTCGGACGGCGGGAAGGGATCGCCGCCTTCGAGCTCAACATCTCCTGCCCCAACGTCCGGCAGGGCGGGGCCTGCCCGGCCCTCGCCCCCGGGACGACCCGGGACCTCGTCAGGACGGTCAAGCGGGCCTCCCGGCTCCCGGTCATCGTCAAGCTCTCGCCCAACGTGACGAGCATCACCGAGATCGCGGCCGCCGCGGAAGAGGCGGGCGCCGACGCCCTCACGCTCGTCAACACCTTCCTGGCGATGGCCATCGATATCGAGACGCGGCGCCCGAAGCTCGCCAACGTCTTCGGCGGCCTGAGCGGGCCGGCCATCAGGCCGATCGCCCTGCGGCATGGTCTACCAGGTCGCGTCCCGGGTCAAGATCCCCGTCATCGGCGTGGGCGGGATCATGACCGGCGCCGATGCCCTGGAGTTCCTCATCGCCGGGGCCAGGGCCGTCGAGGTCGGGACGGCGAACTTCGTCGACCCCGACGCCCCCCTCCGGATCGTCCGGGAGCTGGAAGACTTCTGCGAGCGCCGGGGCGTCTCCCGGATCGAAGACGTCGTCGGAACGCTCGATCTCGGCTAGAAAGGACCCGTCATGACGAACGGCCCCAAGGACAGAGATCATCATCGCCCTGGACGTCAAGGACAAGGAAGAGGCGGCGAAGGTCGTCTCCGGGCTCAAGGACGCCCGGACCTTCAAGGTCGGTCTCGAGCTGTTCACGGCCGAGGGGCCGGCGCTCTTCCAGAAGCTCAAGGTCCTCCGGAAGGATATTTTCCTCGACCTCAAGCTGCACGACATCCCCAACACCGTGGCCGGCGCCGTCCGTTCGGCCGTCCGGCACGGCGTCCGGATGATGACCATCCACGCGTCCGGGGGGAGGGAGATGATGGCCCGGGCCGCGGCGGCCGTCCGCGAGACGGCCGAAGCGGAGAAGCTCCCGAAGCCGCTCCTCCTCGGGGTGACCGTCCTGACGAGCCTGAAGTCCGCCGAACTCGACGAGGTCGGGATGCATGCGGATGTCGCCTCCCAGGTCCTCCGGCTGGCCGGGCTGGCGAAGGCCTCCGGGATGGACGGGGTGGTCTGCTCCCCGCAGGAGATCGCGATCGTCCGGAAGGAATTCGGCCGGGAACTCCTCGTCGTGACGCCGGGGATCCGGCCCGCCTGGGCGGACGCCCAGGACCAGAAGAGGATCATGACGCCGGCCGAAGCCGTCGCCCTGGGCGGCGGATTACCTCGTGATCGGCCGGCCCATCACCGGAGCCCCATCACCGGCGGACGCGTTCCGAAGGATCGTCGAAGAGATCGACGGTCTCACGAGGTCACAGGAATAGGAACGTGAGTTTCAAGAGCTCCAGGATCGCGATGAGGACGATCAACACCGAAGAGAAGAATAGAAAATACCTGAGGATCTTGTTCCGGGGGACGTTCAACAAGTTGCTTTCGAAGCCCAGGAAGAGCACATAGAACGTGTACAGACTCAGGAGGATCTTGAGAAGGCCCCCGATCCTCGGGATCAGGTAAAATATCCCGCTGACCCAATAGGGAATGAAGCTGTAGTAAACGAGAACCCTCGAGCTCCGGGCGTTCTTTTCCGAGGAAAACAACTGGGCCGCCATGCCGATGGTCGCCGCGGCCAGGAACGCCAATAAGATGGACAAGCCGTACGAAACGACGGAGTGAAGAGCGTAATCCGCCAGAACCTTCCACGTGATCCCATAATACGGCCTCCGGATGTTGCCGAAGAGAAGGTCACCGACGAACTTGGATATCGGGGATATCGCGCAAAATATCAGGACGCCTTTCAGGAAGCGGCCGGAAGAGAACGACGTGGTTTCTTTTATTCGTTCCCATTCCGCCTGGGGATGAACAAAGATCCGGAGAATTTCGACCAAACCCTTATTCTTCATCTTGAATTCCCGGAGCCTTCCCTTCCAAACAATCGCGGGTCCAAAAGAGGGCCGGCTGTCGGGTGCTATCCGATGTCGTTGGAATTACTTGGTCTTGATCATGCCGGACTTGTAGGCGAACCAGCCGGCCGCGCCGATCGCCCCGCCGATGCCGCCCTGCACGAGATTGCGGATCACGGCGCCGAAGCCCCAGTTATACCCAAGACCGAGCAGGCCGGGGAAGCGGATGCCGATGGCGATCCAGGAGACGACGGCATAGACGACACCGACGACCGCGCCCAATATCGCGCCGTTGATGGCGACTTCGAGGAGCGACGGCTTGGCGCCCGATTTCAGGACCAGATTCACGTACCAATAACCGGCGAATGCGGCAACGACCCAGAAGATGATCCCCAGGAGGGCGCCGAAGAAACCCAACAGCCACAGCGCACCGCCGATGGCCGCGGCGATGACCGGGATCGTCCCGGCCTTAATCAAATTCGTCTTGTCAACCTTGAATTGCGTCTGTCCTTCTGGCATGATCTTCTCCTTTTCCTCTCAGATGCCGTATTCTAATCATAATCCGGGCGAAAAATCAACCTATTCGACTCCCCGGTCTGAAGCCCGGGGGTATGCTCAGGGTTGATCCGGAGCACCACCCACTTAACAATACGGCGTGGGTGGCGTCGAACGTATCAAATCAGATGGGCGAGAAAAGAGGGATACGTGAGAGGCGCGGGTCGGACTCGAACCGACGAATAAAGGTTTTGCAGACCTCTCCCTTAGCCACTTGGGTACCGCGCCTTGCCGTTCATCAGGGGACTATGCGTTCTTTCCATGGAGCGGGCGATGGGACTTGAACCCACGACCTTCTGCATGGCAAGCAGACGTTCTACCACTGAACTACGCCCGCTCGAGCGTGTTCTTTCTCGGACTAAACTAACAAAATAGCAGGGGTCTGTCAACAGAAGGCGGGTCTCCGCCCGTCTCGCTCGACGCGCCGGGCCCGATCCTATTTCGTCTGGACCTGGAACCCGACTTCGACGCTGTCGCGGCAGGAAAGGACCTTGACCGTGGACGTGTTCTTCTGGACGTCGATCACGACGACGTTGCCGATGGCCTCCCTGGGGAGACCGCTTTTGACACGCTTGAAAACGGTCAGCTGCTGCCCTTCCCGGATGCCCTGATCCTTCCCCAGGTCGATGAGGGCCCAACCTCCCGTGCCGACGATATGGAACTCCGTCTCGATATGGATCACCGTCCCCTTGAGCCCCTGGTTCTCGTCCAGCGCGGCGGCGTACCCTTCGTCCTTCCCGACCAGGCCTTCCCGTTCCTCGAACGGCACGAGGTACCCTCCAAGGGCGATCTCGCCGCAGGTCTTGTCGATCAGGACGACGCCACGCGTCTCCTCGAGTCCGACGACACGGGCCCGTCCCGTCCGCTGGGCCAGGAGGCCGTGATCCCCGATCTTGCCCCCGACCGAAACGACAAGGAACACCTGGCCGATCTCCAGGCCGTCCGCCCTCCCCTTGTCGACGTAGAACTTGTCCGCGTCGTTGAGAAGGATCTTCTCGTCCTGCCTCTCGGCTCCGACGATCTTGATGCCGGGAAGCTCGCCGTCCAGGACGAAGATGGTGCAGTAGAGGTCGGATTCGGTGCTCAGGGGATAGTTCTCCTGGAATATCTTGGCCCTCTCGATCTGATCCTGGGCCAGCCCCGTCCCCAGGAACATTGCACCCAGGCCCAGAATGAGTAAAAAGAAGGATCTTCTCATGCGCTCACCTCTTAGCCGATTGGATTCCGCTTAGGGTCATTATATTCGCGCTTTTCCCCGACTGTCAACCCCTCGACTCCCCGGCATGAGTGCCGGGGGGGCTTGTTCGGGGTTAACCCTGAGCCTCGCTTCGCGCTTCGCGCTTCGCGGCCCCGCCTTTAAAGGCGGGGCCTAGCGTCGGCGAACGGGTCAACAGCGACCCTCGGCCCGAAGGCAGACGGCTCCGCGGGCGCCGTTCCGGGCCGGAAGCGGCTTCCCGCCGGACTGGCTTTTCCCGCTGGGATTATATAGAATGACCTAACGAACGAGGGCAAGATATGACACGAAAGATCCGGGTCGGGCTCATATTCGGCGGGCGCTCGGCCGAATACGAGGTTTCGCTCGCCTCCGCGGCATCCGTCTATAAGAACCTCGATCCCGACAAGCACTCCGTCCTCTGCCTTCTCATCGACAAGGAAGGCCTCTGGCGGGCCGTCGCGTCCCCGCTGGCCCCCGCGGGCGAGCTCGCCCGGGGGGCAGGCTCCTCGTTTCTGCCCTGGGGAGGAGCGGGCCGGGGCGGCGTCCTGGAGGCCGACGTCTATTTCCCGGTTCTCCACGGCCCGAACGGAGAGGACGGGACCATCCAGGGCCTTCTGGAAATGGCGGACGTCCCCTATGTCGGCTGCGGCGTCACGGCTTCGGCCGTCGGCATGGACAAGGCCCTTTCGAAATCCGTCTTCAAGGACAGGGGCTTGACCCAGGTCCGCTTCCGGGTCCTCCTGGAACAGGATTGGGCCCGCGACAGGAAGGCGGCCGTCCGGGACCTCACAGGGGCCCTCCCATATCCCATGTTCGTCAAGCCGTCCAACCTCGGCTCGTCCGTTGGCATCACCAAAGTCAAGGATCCGCAGAGCCTCGAAGCAGCCCTCGAGCTGGCCTTCCGCTACGACAGGAAGGTCGTCGTCGAGGAGGGCGTCCGGTGCCGCGAATTCGAGTGCAGCATCCTCGGCAATGACGATCCGAAGGCCTCCCTCCCGGGAGAGGTCATCCCCGCCAGGGAGTTCTACGATTACGCCGATAAGTACGTCGACGGCCGGACCGCGTTCGTCATCCCCGCCCGCCTCCCTCCCGCCCTCGTCGAAAGGATCCGGGGCGACGCGGTCGCCGCGTTCAGGGCCGTCGACGGGGCCGGAATGGCCCGGGTCGATTTCCTTTACGCTGAGGGGACGGATACGCTCTACCTCAACGAGATCAACACCATCCCGGGCTTCACGGAGATCAGCATGTATCCCAAGCTCTGGGACGCGAGCGGCCTTCCCTTCCCCCGCCTCCTGGACGAGCTCATCGGGCTGGCGCTCGAACGCCACACCCGGAAGCGCCGCCGGACGGACCGGGATGCCCGATGAGGACCCTTGGGATCGATTACGGGGACCGGCACATCGGCCTCGCGGTCAGCGATCTCCTGCGACTGACGGCCCAGCCCCTGGAGACCTACGACCTTCGGGCGTCCGACAAGGAGAACAAAACCTTCTTCCGGGACCTCGTCGCCAGGTTGGAGATCGGGGAGATCGTCATCGGCAACCCCCTGCGGATGGACGGAAGCCCGGGAACCCGGACCCAGAGGACCCGGGAATTCGCCTCCTGGCTCGAGGCGGCCGTCCAAAGACCCATCATTTTCCAGGACGAGCGCCTGACGACCCAACAGGCCCTCCACTTCCTCCAGGGCCGGAAGGTCAAGGGAAAACGGAAGAAGGACTGCGAGGACCAGATCGCCGCCGTCATCATCCTTTCGACCTACCTGGAGAAGCTCCGCGCCGACGCCGATGGCCCGAAGAATCCTTAACGCCGCCCTGTTCCTCGCCGTCGTCCTCACGGCCGCGGCGACCCTGCTCTTCGTCCGCGCTTACGACGCCGCGCCCGGCGGCCCCTCCGGCAAGGTCCGCTTTGAGATCGAGCCCGGCCAGACCGTCCGGGCGGTCGCCCGAAATCTCCGAGCGGAGGGGGTCGTCCGCCGTTCGTGGGCCTTCCTCGCCGGCTACCGCCTGTTCCACGCCGGGCGGACCCTAAAGGCGGGGGAGTACGAGATCGCCGTCCCGATCGCGGCCCGCGACCTCCTGAACAAGCTCCTCGAGGGAAAGGTCTTCCTCCACCCGATTACGGTCCCCGAGGGGCTCACGGCCGCCGAGATCGACGACGTCTTCCGTGCCGGCGCTTTCCCGATGGCAGGGTCCTTCGCCGAAGCGGTGCGGGACCCCGGCCCCGTCGCGTCCTGGGATGCCCGGGCCCCGGACTTGGAGGGTTACCTTTTCCCGGACACCTACCGATTCGCGAAGGCCACGCCGGCTTCCGTCGTGGCCGCGACGATGGCCGCGCGGTTCGGGAAGGCCTTCGGCGGAGCGGAGGCCCGGCGCGCCGCCGAGCTCCGGATGACCGTCCGGGAGGTCGTGACGCTGGCCTCCCTGATCGAAAAGGAGACCGCGGTCCCGGAAGAGCGGCCGCTCGTTTCGGCCGTCTTCCACAACCGCCTCCGGATCGGGATGAAGCTCGACTGCGACCCGACGGTCATCTACGCCCTCAAGAAGGACGGCCTCTGGCGGGGCCGACTCCTCCTCAAAGACCTCAAATATCCCTCCCCCTACAATACGTACGTCTCGCCCGGGCTTCCCCCCGGCCCCATCTGCAGTCCCGGGGAAGGATCGCTCAGGGCCGCCCTGCGTCCCGCCGCCGGGGAATACCTCTATTTCGTCGCCGATGCCGACGGCCGCCATACGTTCAGCCGGAGCTACCGCGAACACCTCGCCGCGGTCCGGAGATACCGCGCGAAAACGGGATGAAGCCGCCTGGGCGGCTATTTCTTCAGGTACTGAAGAAGCTGTTTCGCGAGGGGCGCCTTTTCGTGGGCCGGGGCGAGCTCGAGGAACTTCTCCAGGCTTTGGACGGCTTCGGGGACCATGTTCCGGCCGATGTAGATCGTCCCCATTTGATAATAGGCATCGGCGTAATCGGCCTTGAGTTCAGCCGTCTTCCGGAAATTTTCCAGGGCGGCATCCTGCTCACCGGTATTGGTCAGGCAGGCGCCCAGGTTATATCGGGCGTCGGGATCGTCCGGGCTGAGATCGACCGCCTTCTGGTAATATTTCTTCGCCTCGTCGAACGCAGAGCCCTTGGCCAGGGCTTCGCCCAGTTCCTTGTTGGCGCTGTAGCTCTCGGGGCTGAGCTCGACGGCCTTGCGGAAGGCGGCCACCGACTCGTCCCTCTTGTCCAGTTTCTTGTAGGCCAGGCCGAGGTTCAGGAAATAGCCCCAGTCGGCCTGGCTCATCCCGGCGGCCGCTTCATAGGCCGCCGCGGCCTCGGCATATCTTTGCTCCCCGTAGAGCTTGTTTCCCTCAAGAAAGAGCTTGTCGGCCGCCGAGACGCTCCTCAGGGCGACCTCGTCCGCCGTATCCAGCTTGAACTCCAGGTTCGTCTCGCCGGCCAGGCTCACCCGGGCCTCGGCCGTCCGCGGCATGAAGCCGTCCTTTTTGACGGTGACCTGGAAATAGCCCGGCTGGATACCGACCTGGAGGAACCGACCCTCCTTATTGGTCGTGAGCTCGTAGGACACCGAAGTCGTCCTCGTCGAGACGACGTGGACCGAGGCTTTTTCCACGGGATTCCCACGGGCGTCCCTGACGACGCCCATCAGCTTTCCCTGGACCTGTGACCAGGCCGTCACCGAAAAGGCCAGGGCGATCGCGGCGGCCAGGAACGGCTTCTTGAGCATGGATTTCTCCTTTCGGCCCGCTCTCCGGCGGTCCCCCTATCAAGTCATCGGGGCCCCCGACCGGGATCCTTCTTTGCCCGTTCCCCCATCTCCCTGATCAGGGGCTGGGACGGATCGAGGGACAGGGATTTCTCGATGAGAGGCAGGGCTTTCCCCGGTTGCCCAAGGTTCATATGGCATTCCGCCGCGAGGTTGAGCACGGATACCTCCGTGGCCTCGGCCATGAGCGTGTCGAGATAGATGAGGGCGGACACCCAATCCTTGAGGCCGGCATGGTCCAGGGCGATGACCTTGGCCGTCTCCCGGTCCCGCGCGGCTTCGTAGCGCGGGACGAGCTCCGCAAGGGATTCGCGGAACCGGCCCAAGGCAAACAGGGACTTGCCGATGTAAAGTCCGGTCACGGGGTCGTCCTTCATTCTGGCGGAGCGCTCGAAGAGGTCCAGGGCATCGGCGTATTCCCCGGCCATGAAGTGTTGCGAACCCAGGACGCCCAGGTGCTCGGCGGACGGGAAGGGATTGTGGACCTTGGCATAGACCCAGGGCAGGACCGGGTAGGGCTTGGCGAGGACAATGAAATTTTCCCTCTCGGCCAGGACGGTTTTGTCCCCGACGACGAGGGAGACATCGGCCCGGTAATACCCGGGAATGACGTCCGCCAGGGCGAACGGCCCGAAATAGACTCCCCCGCCGGGCCCGGGTGCGGCCTCGGCCAGGGAGATTCTCTTCTCGCGGACGACGTTCCCGCCGTCGAGCGCGGCGATCGTCAACACGAGCGAGGTCCCAGGGTCCGCGGCGATCTCTTTCGTCGGGAAGACCTGGACATATGCTTCCAGCTTCTCCCCGGGCAGGAATTCGTTCTTGGCGCTGACGACGCACTGGAACCCGTCGAACGCGAAGGGCTTGAGGTTCGTCCCCTGGCCCTCGGACATCCGCTCCCGCCCGTGGAAGAGGAGGAGGCTGCTGAGCGCGGGGCCCTTCTCCGGGAGCGGGACGGCGACCGTTGTTTCAAAGGACGTGAATTCCTTGGAAGTCTTGTTCTTGAAGAGGAAGAACAGCTTGTGGTCGCCAGGGACGAGCGGCAGGAGGTCCTGAAAGGCGAACCGCCGGTGCTCGTTGGCCTTGTATTGGGCCTCCGTGAGGCTGACGGGAATGTCCTCGGTCCTCTCCAGGAGGAGGTTCCCCTTGGGACCCTCCATCCGGATGACGAGCTCGAACCCGGCGTAGAAAACGTCGCCGCGCTGGGCGAAGCTCATCCGGTCGGGCTCGATGGACCAATGGAGGAAGGGCTGTCCGGCCGTCCGGAACAGCCGAACCTTGACGCCCGCACCCATGTAATTGTCCGCGTAGTCGGTCTCCACATGGTCCTTGTAGTTCATATAGCCGCGGGCATAAGCGTCGTTGAACTTCTTCCCGGGCAGGGCCTTGGCCGCTGCGATGATGTTGTCCGACGAAAAGGACCCGGAGCCGATGGAACCCTCGCCGGGGAGGTAGCTCATGGCGGCCCCGGCAAGCTCGGTGTTCGTTTTCCGAAGGATCTCCTTCGCGGACGCCCGGGTGATCGTCCGGGTCCCGACGTTGGGGATGACCAGCTTTTCAGGCCCCTCGATCCCCGGGTAATAAAGGCGGTATTCCCCGATCCCCTGGGGCTGGTAGAAGATGAGGTAGAAGTACGGGGGCAGGCCGTAGGCCTCCTCGCCCTTGTAGAACCACAGCTCGAGCGGCCAGAACTCCGAGTATGTCGCAAAGACGTTCCGCTCGAGCGGCTTCCCCAGGACGAGGTAGTAGAAGCCCCGCTCCGTCAGGCAGCCCCGCCGGGAGGAGCCGATCCCGAAATACCGGTCGGCGAAGCGGACCCTCTCCATGTACTCCCTGTAATACTCGTTCTCCGGCGTGTCCGGAAGAGGGTCGCGCTGGCGCCAGAAGAACCGGACGAACTTGTCCCGCTCGGCGTCGGTTCGGAGCTTGAGGAAGATGTCCCTCTCCGTCTCCGTGATGATGGGAGTGACGTCCTCGAGCCACGTACGGTGGGCAAGGGACAGGGCCTGCTCCGCCGGGCCGGCGGCGGCCAGGAATCCGGACAGCAGGAGGCCGGCGAAGGCCGGCGTTCTTTTCATGCTTATCATCCTGGATTCTAAAATAGCACAGGGTCAAGCAGGATTCAATCGGAGGCCCCGGGGAAGGTTCAACCAACGACTTGACCGGCTCCGCCTTTGCTTGAAATGCCCCCGGGCCTGGCCTATAATGCCTACGTGAAAAAATCCACCCTTCTGGTCGCGATGCTCGTCGTCCTGTTCTTCCCTTCCCTCGGTCTTTCCGCCCCTCCCCAGAGGTCGATCAAGGACCTCCCCGACAACTACAGGAAATGGCTCGGAGAGGAAGTCGTCTACATCATCACCCCCAAGGAGAAGGAGGTGTTCCTCCGGCTGGAGAACGATCGGGAGCGGGAGCTCTTCATCGAGGCGTTCTGGAAGCAGCGGGACCCGAACCCCAACACCCCCGAGAACGAGTTCAAGAAGGAGCATTTCCGCCGGATCGCCTACGCCAACCAGTGGTTCGGCCGGGACTCGCCCGCACCCGGCTGGCGCAGCACGATGGGCCGGATCTATATCATGCTGGGAGAGCCCAACCAGATCGAAAAGTTCGAGAACCTCACACAAGTCTTCCCGACGATCATTTGGTTCTACGAGGGGAAGCTCGAATACGGGCTCCCGAACGCCTTCAACGTCGTTTTCTTCAAACGGGACGGGATGCCGGAGTGGACGCTGTATAGTCCGATCAAGTACGGCCCCCAGGCCCTGCTCAACCAATACGCGGGCGACCAAACGGACTACTTCGCGGCCTACCGGGAGCTCATGGGGATAGAGCCGGCCATCGCGAGCATTTCCCTGTCCCTGATCCCGGGGGAATCCTCCGTGGGGATCCCCTCGCCGTCGATCGCCTCGGAGATCCTCATCCAATCCAAGATCCCCTCGGCACCCCGGGAGAAGGTCAAGGACGCCTATGCCGAGAATTTCTACAAGTACAAGGACAGCGTCGGCGTCGAATACACGGCCAATTACATCGACAACGATTTTTCCGCCAGCGCCATCCGGGACGCGTCGGGGATGTCCTTCGTCCATTACCTCGTCGAGCCCCGGAGGTTCTCGCTGGAGCGGGAGGGGAACAGGTACTACACGACCCTGCAGGTCAACATCCTCGTATCCGACCCGAAGGGCTCCCCCGTCTTTCAGGACGAGAAGGCCATCCCCGTCGAGCTCACCGGAGACCAGGTCGAGAAGATCAAGGGCCGGCTGTTCAGCTTCCAGGATCTCTTCCCCCTGGTCGCGGGGACCTACCGGGTGAACATCCTCGTCAAGAACATGGTTTCGAAGGAATTCACCTCGGCCGAGACGCGGATCACTGTTCCCGCCGCCCCGGGGCCAGGGATCGAGCCCCTCGTCCTGGCCAACCGCCTCATCGAGAATTCCGCTTACAAGGGGATGAACAAGCCTTACCTCGTCCGGGACGTCCAGCTCGTGCCTTCCCCGCGGAACGATTTCGGCAGGGCCGACACGCTCCACGTATTTTGCCAGGTCACGGGCCTGAACGAGTCCCTGAAGGCGGGCGGGAGCCTCGAGTTCACCATCGCCGACGACGTCAAGACGGCGTATACGGCGAAGAGGGCGCTCACCGCTTATCCCAAGGTCCCCGACATCTTCGAGGCGATCCCCCTCGCCTCGCTGGCGCCGTCCATCTACAAGCTCCGGGTCGCCTTGCTCGACGCGGACGGCCGGGAGATCGGCGCCCGGGAGGCCCAGTTTCTCGTCTCTCTGGCGGAGACGCTGCCCAGGCCTTTTATCATGTCCCAGCCCCTTCCTGCGTCCGGCGATCCGGTCTTCGCCAACATCCTCGGGAACCAGTTCCTGAACAAGAAAGAGTTGCCGGAAGCCGGGCCCCTGCTCGAAAGGGCGTACAAGGCCGATCCAGCCTCGACCCGCTACGCTCTCGATTATTGCAAGTGGCTTTTCGCGTCGGGCGACCCCGCGGCCGTCTTGAGGGTCGGGGAGCCCTTCATGAAGGGGCCACGGAGGGCCGAATTCGCCGGACTCCTTGGCCAGGCCTCCCAAGCCGCCGGGGATCCCGAGACGGCCATCGTCTATTACCAGGAGTATCTGGCCCGCTTCGGAACGAACATCAACGTCATGAACTCCATCGGCGAATGCCATCTCAAGCTCGGCCGGAACGCGGAAGCCCTGGCGATCCTGGAGAAGTCCCTCCAGCTCAGCCCCAACCAGGAAAAGATCAGGAAGCTCGTCGAATCCCTGAAGGCGAAAAAATGAGGCCCGTTTTCCTCCCGCTTCCGGGAGCGTTCCCGGCAGCGGCCTGGGGGACGGGATCCGGGTCCAGAGGAACCTGGATTTCGAGCTCTGAGAAATGGAGGTTGTCATGAGATCAAGGACATTCGCGATGTTCGCCCTCGTCGCCCTTGGAGTAGGGCTTATCACCGGGTCCGCCGACGCCCAGGCCGGACGGGGCACGGCCCGCATCGCCGGCACCGTCGTGGACGAGGCCGGGAAACCCGTCCCCGGGGCCAAGGTCACGATCGTCCTCGCCAATAACGAAACCGTCAAGCGTGAAGGCATAGCGGACAAGAAGGGCGAATGGGCCATCATCGGACTCGGAACGTCGCAATGGACCCTCACGGCGGCGGCCGACGGGTTCCTGCCGGCGACGATGAACATCCATGTCAAACAGCTCGAGCGGAACCCGCCCATCGCCATCGCCCTGAAGAAGGCCGGCGCCGGAGACAGGCTCCTGGTCCAGGACGACGCCCTCCTGGTCCTCATCGACCAGGCCAATCAGCTCTATGCCCAGGGGAACTACGACGGGGCCCTGACGATCTTCCGGGAGATCCTGGCCAAGAATCCCGAGATCTACCAGGTCAACATGAACATCGGTGACTGCCTCAGGGAAGAGGGCGAGATCGACCAGGCGCTGAAGACCTTTGCCGGAGTCGTCGAACAGGCCGGGGCCGACCCCAGGATGGGCAAGGAAATGGCCGCCAAGGCCCTCGCCCGGATCGGCGAATGCCACCTCAAGAAGGGGGATTTCGCAACGGCCCAGGGGTTCTTTAAGCAATCCATCGAAGCCTTCCCGGAGGACGAGGTGCTCGCCTACAACGTGGGCGAAATATACTTCTCGAACCAGAAGCTCGACGAGGCGATCACCTACTTCGAGCTCGCGGTCAAGATCAAGCCCGACTGGAGCGAAGGCTTCTACAAGCTCGGGCTCGCCTACCTGAACAAGACGGACTACGAGAAGGCCCGCCAGAGCCTGAGCAAGGTCCTCGAGCTCGAGCCCGGCTCGGAGCGCGCGGCCGTCGTCAAGGGTATCCTGGAAACCATCGACAAGATAAAGAAATAGGGCCCGCGGCCTTCCCCATCGCTTGAATTCCCCCGCGGGAAGGCATACACTGAGACCTTATAATTCCCCATGAAGTTCGTCGCCGACCTCCACGTCCATTCGAAATTCTCACGGGCCACGTCGAAGGACATGACCTTCGACGCGATGGCCTGCTGGGCCCGGGCCAAGGGCGTACGGCTCCTGGCCACGGGGGATTTCACGCATCCCGAATGGCTCTTCCTTATGAAGGAGAAGCTCGAGCCGGCCGGGAACGGGTTCCTCCGCTTCCGGAACGGCGTCCAACCCCCCGACAACCCCCACCTCAAGGCGTTCGCTCCCTCCGCCGGCGACGTCGCCTTCGTCCTTTCGACGGAGCTGAGCTTCATCTACTCCAAGCTGGGAAAGGTCCGGAAGGTCCACCTCCTGCTCCTGGCCCCGGACCTCGAGTCGGTCGAGAGGATCAACACCAAGCTCGCAGGCGTCGGGAACCTGCGGTCGGACGGACGGCCCATCCTGGGGATGGACGTCAAGCCCTTCCTGAGGATGATCGCCGACACCTGTCCCCGGTGCGTGGTCATCCCGTCGCACATCTGGACCCCGTGGTTCTCGCTCTTCGGCGCCAATTCCGGGTTCGACGCCATCGAGGAATGCTTCGAGGAGATGACGCCCTTCATCTTCGCCCTGGAGACGGGCCTCTCCTCCGACCCGCCGATGAACCGGAGGCTGTCGGCCCTCGACAGGTTCGCCCTGGTCTCGAACTCGGACGCCCACTCGCCCTCGAAGATCGGCCGGGAATCCAACGTCTTCGACACGGAGTTCAGCTACGCCGGCCTCATCGGGGCCCTCCGGTCGAAAGACCCGTCGAAGTTCCTCCACACCGTGGAGTTCTTCCCCGAGGAAGGCAAGTACCACTACGACGGGCACCGGAAGTGCGGCGTCGTCTTCGCCCCGGGCGAAAGCCTGGCCCATAACGACATCTGCCCCAAGTGCGGCAAGAAACTGACCATCGGCGTCATGCACAGGATCGAGGAGCTGGCCGACCGGCGCTCGGAGGCCGAGGCGCCGTTCCGGACCCCGTTCCTGAGCCTCGTTCCCCTCAACGAGATCATCGCCCAGGCCCTGGGGAAGAGACCGGAGTGCCAGAGCGTCTGGGACGCCGCTTTCCGATTCATCCGTGAGTTCGGGGACGAGTACAAGGTCCTGACCGAGGTCCCGGTCCCCGAACTTCTCCGCGTCGCCCCGGAGCGCGTCGGCGAGGGAGTGGACCTGATGCGGAAAGGCCGGGTCCGGATCGATCCGGGACACGACGGGGAATACGGCTCTATCCGCTTGTTCGACGACGGCCCGGACGCCGCGGAGGACGGCCCCCAGATGTCGCTGTTCTAAAGGGCACGGGCCCGGGAGCCCGTGTTGACAAGGCCGCTCGCCCCCCCTATATTAGACGTGATCCCCGAAAAGGACGACTCATGGAAATCGAGATGAAGATCAAAGGATTGGTGGTCGATCCCATCTCCAAGATGCCCATCGTCGTCCTGGAGGACATCCGGAACGAACGGATCCTGCCGATCTGGATCGGCGTCTTCGAAGCCAACGCCATCGCCTTGACCATCGAGAACGTCCCTACCCCCCGGCCGATGACCCATGACCTGCTCCGGAACTTCCTGGAGAAGCTCGACATCGCCATCGAGAAGATCGTCGTCAACGACGTCCGTAACAACACGTTCTATGCCCTGATCCACTGTCGCCACGACGACCACCGGATCGTCATCGATTCCCGCCCGTCCGACGCCATCGCCCTTGCCCTCCGGATGTGCTCGCCCATCTTCGTCGAGGACGAGGTCGTCCGCAAGGCCCACGGCCTCAAGTTCGACGACAACGTCGAGAGCTCGGAAAAGCTCCGGAAGTGGCTTGAAGGACTCGGCCCCGACGACTTCGGCAAGTACAAGATGTAGGGGTCGGAAGTCGCCCCAGGGCCCCCCGCAAATCCCCCCGTCGCCCCCTTTTCAAAAGGGGGGTTTTCGGGGGGATTTTTCCCTTCCCAACGGGGGTCTCGGGCGCGGCCTTCCTCGCCAGATTCTTAGGAACGACCGAATATCCTCAGGTCCGAAGATGGGGAACAAGAAGATACCGGCGCAAGCTTGTAGCCGCAAACCTTAACTCGCATCTTTTTTGTGATCGGGTTCGAACTGCATACTAAAATGCCCTGGCTGAAACCTGAGGCTGCATTCGTAACCTGACGCGCTACGGCGAGTCGGCCTTTCTTTTCACGCTATCAGGACAATGGCGCAGGGGCGATGCCTGGAGGAGGTCGTCGGAGGGCGAAGCGGGCACGGATCCTCGACCGCAGGTCGAGGAGAGCGGAGCCCGACGCGAAAGCGGCCTGGCTCGCCGGGACAGGCCGCGGCCGACGGAAGGCGCGCCCCGAGCCGGGAATTCCTTGATGCGCGAAAAGAAAGGCCTCCCTCTGCGTAACAGCTCAAGTCCGTAGGCGGAAAAGAAGGTAGATCCCGGCCAGGCCGAAGACGAGGTTCGGCGTCCAGGCGGCCAGGAACGGCGCCAGATAATTGACGTTGCCGAGGCTGCGGAACACGCCGATCGCCCCCCAGTAGACCATGGCGATGATGAGGCTGAGCCCGATGCCCACGAGGGCGCCCCTCCGGCCCATGGAGAAGGCGAACGGAACGCCGAGGAGGGTCATGACGAGGCAGACGAGGGGAAAGGCGATCTTGCCGTGGAGGTCCACCCGGAAGCGGGTCGTATCGAATCCCATTTCCGCGACGTCGGCCGTATAGGCCCGGAGCTCGGCATAGGTCATCTGGGAGGGTTCCTTCCACTCTTTAAGGAAGTAGTCCTTCCTTTCGACCCCCGGCAATTCCGCCTCGCCGCTCGTCCGGAAGCCCTCCGCGAGGCCCCCCGAAAAGCGCCGGGACCAGCCGCCGGTCAGCCGGAGGGTCTCCCCGACGAGGACAGCCTTTTCGGCGTAGGTCCTCCCGGCCAGGGACCAGGACGCGAGGTCGATGTCGAAGACCGAGAGCCGGCTGAAGGCGGACCGCCCGGGGTCGAAGAAATCGTAATGGTAGATGCGGTCCTTATCCCGGCCCAGGACCCAATGCCGGTTGAGGTAGCTGTAACTGCGCGACGGGTAGTCGTTGATGCGGTTCCAGATCTCCTCAGCCCTGTTGTTGGCCCGCGGCATGATGCGCTCCTGGAGATAGAACGCGAACAGGCTCGTGACGAGGGCCATGAAGATGATCGGGAAGATCAGCCGGTATAGGCTGATGCCGCAGGCCTTCATCGCGGTGACCTCGTTGAACTTCGTCAGGATCCCGAGGGCGAGCAGGGTCGTCGTCAGGGCGGTCACGGGCAGGATGAAGAAGGCGAACTCGGGGACGCGGGCCCAGATGTACTGGAAGAACAGCGACAGGGGCTTGTCGTGGGCGTAGACGTTGTCGATCCGCTCGAAGAAGGTCACGATGATCGAGACCGAGATGAGGCCGACGAAGATCAGGGCGAAAATGGCCAGGTATTTCCGGATGACGTACCGGTCGAGGATGTTGGGGAACCGGACCGAGATCCTCGGGAAACGGAGGCCTTCGCGCCGTGTCCGGGCCGGACCGGCCCAATCCCCGCGCTTCCGCAGGAGCCGCGCCAGCCCGGAAAAAGGGGCGGTCTCCCGCATGGACTTCACGAAGAGGTAGAGGCCGGCCAGGATGAGGAGGATGTTCGGGCCCCACATCCCCAGGAAGGGCGGGACCTTGCCGTCCATGGCCAGCTTCTCTCCGGCGGTGATCAGGATATAGTAGAGGAGGATGACGGCGATGCTGATGGTGAAGCCGCTCGTCCGCCCGCCCTTCTTCGTCGTCATGCCCAGGGGGAGGCCCAGGAGGACGAAAATGAAGCAGACGAAGGGGAGAGCGAACTTCTTGTGGATCTCGATCCAATGGGCCCGGTAATCCCTGGTCTTGTCCCGGAGGGCCGGCTCCGAGGCGGCCGCGGCCCCGGGCTTCAGGGCGGCCAGTTCCGCCCGAAGCGCGCGCACGCCCTCCCGGAGCTCCAGGATATCCTTCTCCCGGACCCTCTTCCGGCCGGCCACCGAGGCAAAAAGGCTTTCGACGTCGATCCCCTCCTCGAACCGCTTGAACGAGGTGATGCTGTACTTCTCCGGCTCGGCCAGGGGGTAGGAATGGACCGTGCCGTCGGTGAGCACGAGGGTCGCCGTTTTCGTTTCCGGGAAGAGGTCCATCCTTCC
Source organism: Candidatus Aminicenantota bacterium (assembly GCA_963813235.1). Lineage (GTDB taxonomy): Bacteria > Acidobacteriota > Aminicenantia > Aminicenantales > Saccharicenantaceae > JALHVH01. The sequence continues at coordinate 376,651 of CAWEYF010000015.1, forward strand.
CTCCCGCGCCATGATCAGCCGCGGCTCGGCGGGGTCCTTGGTCAGGTAGACGAACACGTTCCGCCACGTCCTGTCCTTGCCGATCTCCTGGATGTAGAGGACCATCTTGGGGACGGTCTCGTTGAATTCCCGGGGAACGATCCGGACCTGGACCTTGGCCAGGACCGAGCCGGTAACGGTCTGGACCCACTTGTAGTTGGCCCGGGGGGCCAGGAAGAGAGTCAGATAGGACGTCAAGAGCCATCCGGCGAAGGCAAAGACGAAGACGGGGCGGGCCAGGCGCCGGGAGCTGATCCCCAGGGTCCGAAACGCCACGATCTCGGAGTCGGTCGAAAGGCGGCTCAGCCCGGCCAGGATGCCCATCAGGACGGCCATCGGGACAGCGAAGGCCAGGAGCGACGGGATGAGGTAGATGAGGACCTCGGCGGCCAGCCCGAACGACACGCCCTTGGCGATGAAGAGCTCGGCCAGGACGAGGATCTGATTCATCAGGAGGACGAACGTGCAGAGGAGGAGGCCGATGCCGAAGGGCGGGGCGACCTCCCTCAGGATGTACCGGTCGAAGAACTTGAACATGCCGCCCCTTTTTATACCACAAATCCGGAACCGCGGACACCGCCGACTCGCAAGCTAACGACACGCGCCGTGACGGCAATAAGGTACTTTGCAAGGAGTCTTGTTCCCGGCTCCGGTCCAGATCGCCGCACGAAGGGCGGAGGGGATATCCCGGAGGAAGCGGTTTGAGAGTGAGAGGGCACAGAAATGAAAAAAAAGGCCCCGGGCGATTTCGCCCGGGGCCTGTGGGAATTCGATCCGCTGCGGATCGCCGCTCAGTACATGTCCCCGCCGGGAGGCGTGGGATACTTGGGCGCCTTCTCTTCCTCGGGAAGCTCGCTGACGAGACCTTCCGTGGTCAGGAGCAGGCCCGCGATGCTCGCGGCGTTCTGCAGGGCGATGCGGACGACCTTGGTGGGATCCAGGATCCCGGCCTTGATCATGTCCTCATATTCTTCCTTCAGGGCGTTGAAGCCGAAGTCCTGCTTGAGCTCCCTCACCTTTTCGACGATGACCGAACCTTCGTGGCCTGCGTTGTAGGCGATTTGGCGAATGGGCTCTTCCAGGGCCCTGCGGATGATGTTCACGCCGATCTGGAGGTCGCCCTCGACCTGGAGTTTGTCCAGGGCCTTCTGAGCCCTGAGCAGGGCCACGCCGCCGCCGGGAACGATGCCTTCCTCGACGGCCGCCTTGGTGGCATGCATGGCGTCTTCGACCCGGGCCTTCTTCTCCTTGAGCTCGGTCTCGGTGGCCGCGCCGACCTTGATCAGGGCGACGCCGCCGACCATCTTGGCCAGCCGTTCCTGGAGCTTCTCCCGGTCGTAATCGGAGGTGGTCTCCTCGATCTGGGTCCGGATCTGCTTGATCCTCGCCTGGACGTCGCTCGCCTTGCCCTTGCCCTCGACGATGGTCGTGTTGTCCTTGTCGATGACGACCTTGGCGCATTCGCCCAGCCAGTCGATCCCGACGTTCTCGAGCTTGACGCCGATGTCCTCGGTGATCACCTTCCCGCCCGTTAGGGTGGCGATGTCATCGAGCATGGCCTTGCGCCGGTCGCCGAAGCCCGGGGCCTTGACGGCCGCGCACAGGAACGTGCCCTTCAGCTTGTTGACGACCAGGGTCGCCAGCGCCTCGCCCTCGACCTCTTCGGCCACGACGAGGAGCGGCCTTCCCATCTTGGCAACGTTCTCGAGCAGGGGCAGGAGCTCCCGCAGGTTGCTGATCTTCTTCTCGTGGAGCAGGATCAGCGGATTCTCCAAGACGCATTCCATGCGGTCCGGGTCGGTGATGAAATACGGGGAGAGATAGCCGCGGTCGAACTGCATGCCTTCCACGATGTCGAGCACCGTTTCCAGGCCCTTGGCCTCTTCGACCGTGATCACGCCGTCCTTGCCGACCTTGTCCATGGCCTCGGCGATGATCTTGCCGATGGACTCGTCGTTGTTGGCGGAGATGGCGCCGACCTGAACGATCATCTCGCCGCTGACCTCGCGGCTCAGCTTCTTGATGTCCTTGACGACCTCTTCAACGGCCCTGTCGATCCCCTTCTTGATGAGGATGGGATTCCGGCCGGCGGTCACGTGCTTGATGCCCTCGCGATAGATGGCCTGGGCCAGGACCGTGGCCGTGGTCGTGCCGTCGCCCGCAACGTCCGAGGTCTTGGAAGCGACTTCCTTGACCAGCTGGGCGCCCATGTTCTCCCAGGGGTCCTTGAGCTCGACTTCCTTGGCCACCGTGACACCGTCCTTGGTGCTCGTGGGGGAGCCGAACTTCTTGTCGAGGACGATGTTCTTGCCGCGGGGGCCGAGCGTCGCCTTGACCAGATTGCTCAGGATGTTCACGCCTCTGAGGAGGCCCTGTCTCGCGTCGTCGCCGAGTATGATTTGTTTTGCCATGTTTCCTCCTTACTTCGTAATGACGGCCAGGATCTCTTCTTCCCTGACGATGATGTGCTCGATCCCGTCGATCGTCACTTCCGTGCCGCTGTACTTGCCGATCAGAATCTTGTCGCCCTTCTTGACCTCGAGGGGAATGACCTTGCCCTCGTCCGTGGTCCGGCCCTTCCCGGCCTCGATGACCTCGGCCTCTTGGGGCTTCTCCTTGGCTGTGTCGGGGATGATGATGCCTCCCCTTTTGACTTCCTTTTCTTCCAGCCTCTTCAGAAGAACTCGGTCATGCAATGGTTGAACCTTCATATAAACCTCCTTGTTTGATATTTTAGCAGGACTAGGTCCAGACTGCTAATATATGATATTCAGGGAGGACTTGTCAAGAGAAAAATAGCCAAAATTGGCAGTCTTGATAATAGACTGCTAAGATTTTCTTCTAATCTTGAGGACCCTGGTCCTGTTGTGGAGCGTATTGCGGTGGATCCCTAAGGCCTTGGCCATTTTCGTCTGGTTCCCGTTGTACTTTCGGGCGGCGATCTCGAAGAAGATCTTTTCGAATTCCTTCAGGACGTCCTTGAGGTCCAGCTCCTTCTCGACCATCTCCTGGATGGTCACTTCGAGTTTCTGGTGGATGTTGAGGTCGCTAAATTTCTTGTCCATGAGACACCGCCCCCTTCCGCGCATCTCCTGTAAGCCGCCTTGAACTTCGCCTTGAGGTCCCCGGGAATGAGGCGGACGATGGCCCTGGTCACGTGGAAGCACAACGGCGCCAGTCGTCGATCCCGCCAGCGCTTCCCGCCGCACCTCGAAAACGAGGAGGGCGAACGCGATGACCCCGCAGATAAGGACTCCCTTGAAGAGCCCGAATACCCCGCCCGAAGACGTGGTCGAGGAAGTTCAGGGGGCCCTTCATGAGCTTTGAGATGAGCAGGCCGACCAGCCAGCCGGCGGCGATCACGACGGCGAACAGGGCCAGGAAGCCAATGAAATCGGCGACGACGCCGTTGGAAACGATCTTGCGGACGAGCACGCCCGCCCGAGGATACCACCGGGCGGCCAGGAGGAGGCCGGCGATGACCGCGACGAGCCCGACGGCCTGCCGGGCCAGGCCCTTGATGAGGCCGAGGACCAGCGTGACGAGGAGGACGACCGCGAAGATGATGTCGAGGGTGCTCAGGCTCACTGCGGCCTCCTCCGGCGCAACTCTTCCACCATCCAATAGCGCCCGTCGGTCATGGCGCCGAAGCTCACGTGGGGCTTGATCTTGCCGTGGAAGTCCGAGCCGGCCGTCGGGACGAGTCCGAGGTCGTCGGCCAGTGCCCGGTAGAGTGCGGTCTGCTCGGCCGTATGATAGGACGTATAGACCTCGATCCCCGCGAGCCCGCGCCCTTTGAGGTCCTCGAGATCGGCCCGGGTCGTCCGCTGGAAATCGGCCCCGGGGTGTGAAAGGACCGGGACCCCGCCCGTCGCGGGGGCCGCCGCGAGGACCTCCTCGAGGGGGATGTGCCGCTTGGGCACGAACGCGGGCTTGCCTTCCATGAAGTAATCCCTGATAGAACATATACGGCCCATAGGCGCGCTTCTCCCCTTCGAAGTACTTCCCCAGGCCGGGCATCTTTTCGCTCCCGGGCTTGTCGAGGAGGATCTGGGCGATCTTGACGCCGAGGGGCGGGCAGGACTGCGACTGATCCCAAACCTCGTCCCAGCTGATCTCGAGGCCCTGCTCCCGGAGCCGCTCGACCCGTTCCCGGGCCTCGGCCATCCGCGATTCGGTCATCCGCCTGACGATCGCGGCCACGGCCGCCGACTCCCAGTCGACGAACGGCAGGAGGAGGTGGAACTCGCGGCCGTCGTAGAGCGTCGTGACCTCGATCCCGGGGATGACCTCCACGCCCGACTTCTTCCCGTCCTCGAGGACCCCGGGGTAGGCCGCGACCGTGTCGTGGTCGGCGATGGAGATAGCCTTGAACCCCGTGCCGCGGCGAAGCCGAGGAGCTCGCTCGGGGAAAAGTCGCCGTCACAGCTCCTGTTGGAGTGGACGTGGAGATCGACGAGGTCGGTCATGAAAGGTCGTTCTTCCCCGTCAGGAGCTTGTAGATCTCCAGGTATTTCTCGGACGTCTTCCGGACGATCTCCGTCGGGCAGAATGGGCGGCGGGGTCTGCTTGTCCCATCCCGTCGTTTCCAGGTAGTCGCGGACGAACTGCTTGTCCAGGCTCGGCTGGGACTTGCCGGGGGCGTAGGTCTGGAGGGGCCAGAACCGGGAGGAGTCGGGGGTGAAGATCTCGTCGACGAGGACGAGCTCCTCGCCGAGGAGGCCGAACTCGAACTTCGTATCGGCGATGATGATCCCCTTGGACAGGGCGTTCAGGGACGCCCGCTTGTAGAGTTCGAGGGATACTTTCTTGATCTTTCGGGCGAGGTCGCCGCCCACGATCTTCTGCATCTCCTTGAACGAGATGTTGATGTCGTGCCCTTCCTCGGCCTTGGTCGAGGGCGTGAAGAGGGGCTCTTCCAGCGGGTCGGACTCTCGGAGGCCCTCGGGGACCCTGATGCCGCAGATCTTCCCCGAAGTCTTGTATTCCTTCCATCCCGAGCCGGCCAGGTAGCCGCGGACGACGCATTCGATCGGAACGACCTTCGTCTTCCTGACGAGCATCGATCGCTTGTCCAGAGTCCCGGCATAAGGCTCGAGCGCGGCCGGGAAGTCGGCGATCTCGGCGCTGATGAGGTGATTCGGGCAGACCAGGGAGGTGAAATCGAACCAGAACTTAGAGATCTGCGTGAGGACCTTTCCCTTGTAGGGGATGAGCGAGGGCAGGATGAAGTCGAACGCGGAGATCCGGTCCGTCGCCACGATGAGCAGCTTGTCTCCGAGGTCGAAGACGTTGCGGACTTTGCCCTTCTTGAAGATCTCGAAACCCTGGAGCTCGACGTCGCCGATCGTTTTTTCCATGATGATTAAGGATAAAGAAAACAGCGCGAAAAAGCAAATGCCAGAGGGTCAGGCCTTCATCCCGATGAACGCGTACATCCGCCCTTCGGCCGTCCCGTCCCGGCGGTACGAGAGCAGGTCGGGACGGCACCGCGTGCAGGCGTCCAAGGACAGGATGTTCTCCGGCCGGAGGCCGGCCCGCTTGAGCCCGAGGGCGTTCGCGGCCCGGAGATCCAGAAAAAATTTGCCGGCGGCCGGATTCGGCCGGAAGAGGCCGTCCTGAAACCCCGCGGCTTCGAACCGTTCCCGGACCTCCGGCCCGACCTCGTAGCACTCGGGGCCGATGCAGGGGCCGAGGGCGGCCAGGAGCGCCTTGGGATCGCATCCGTACCGGGCCCGGAGCTCGCCGACGACCTGTTCCAGGATCCTCTTCCAGGTCCCGCGCCAGCCGCAGTGGACCGCCGCGACGACGCGACGGGCTTCGTCCGCGACGAGGACCGGAAGGCAATCGGCCGTCTTGACGACGAGGAACAGCTTGGGGACCGACGTGATCAGGGCGTCGCCCTCGAGCCGCCCGTTCGGCGGGACGTTGATGCAATGGATAATGTCGGAATGGACCTGGTCGAGGATGACGGGCCGGAAGCCGTCCCAGTCCCGCACCCGGCCGAAATCGCTCTCGGTCCAGGCAGCCGTCCCGAACCCGTGGATGAGCCACGGAATGCGCTCGAGGCGCGGTTCGGTCAGGTAGGCCATGTTCAACGCGTCAGGCATGATCGCCATCGTTATACCCAAGGCTGCCATCAGGGTCAAGTTGTAGCCCTCGCTTTTGCAGGTCGTGCCCCCCCCTTACATGTCGTGTCCCCCTGCAGATCGCGGCCCGCCCCTTGTAGGTCGAGGCTCCCCCCCTTTGAAAAAGGGGGGCATGGGGGGATTTGCCCAGGCCCCTAGATAAATCCCCCCCCAACCCCCCTTTAGGAAAGGGGGGTAATCGAATCGGCATTCCTTGAGAATTCCTTTGCTCTGTTCCATAATTGGGCGGGCCGACGGGCCCTGAAGGAAACGCGAATGAAGATATCGATGATCATCATGATCGCCCTCGCGGCGGCACACCTATCGTCGGGCTCGTCGACCGATAGGCCCCGGGCCCGGGAATTCGGCGTCGACCTGGGAGTGCTCCCTCCCGGGCCGCTCAACGCCATCACGGATGTCGCCGGGGTCAAGGTCGGACATGTCACGCTCATCGAGGGTTCGACAGTTCGGACCGGCGTGACTGCTATCATCCCGCATGAGGGGAACGTCTTTCGGGACAAAGTTCCCGCGGCCATCGCCGTGGCCAACGGGTTCGGAAAGCTGACCGGGTACACGCAGGTGGAAGAGCTGGGGACACTAGAGACGCCCGTAGTCCTGACCAACACCCTGAGCGTCCCGACGGCGGCCGAGGCCCTCGTCGAATACACCCTCGGGCTCCCGGGCAACGAAGACGTCCAGTCGGTGAATCCCGTCGTCGGCGAGACCAATGACGGCTGGCTCAACGACATCCGCGGACGGCATGTCCGGAAGGAGCACGTCCTCGAAGCCATCCGGAAGGCCGCCGGAGGCCCCGTCGCGGAGGGGGCGGTCGGGGCCGGCACCGGGACGACCTGTTTCGATTTCAAGGGCGGTATCGGGACGTCCTCCCGACGCCTCTCCGGCGATAAAGGCGGCTACACGGTCGGCGTTCTTGTCCAGACCAATCACGGCGGCGTCCTGAGGATCGGGCGCATTCCGGTCGGATCCCTCCTCGGGAGGGACCTCTCGAAAAGCGAGCTCGACGGCGCGGCCGAGGGTTCCTGCATCATCGTCACGGCCACCGACGCGCCCCTCGATGCCCGGAGCCTTAAGAGGCTCGCCCGGCGAGCCCTGCTCGGCATCGCCAGGACGGGCGGGTACTATTCCAACGGCAGCGGCGATTACGCCATCGCTTTCTCGACGGCACCGGGGGTCCGGGTGCCGCACCGGCCTTCGTCCCCCCTCCGGACGACGACCGTCCTCGGCGACGAGGCGATGTCTCCCCTGTTCCTGGCCGCGGCCGAGGCCGCCGAGGAGGCCATCCTCGATTCAATGTTCAAGTCGGATCGCATGGAGGGCAAGGACGGCCGCGTGGCCGAGGCTCTGCCGCTCGACCGGCTGAAGGAGCTCATGCGGAGCGAGGAGAGCCGGCGATGACCGACGGGAAACGAAAGACCTTGGGCATCCTGGGCGGCATGGGGCCGGAGGCCACGGCTTATTTCTTCGAGCTCATCATCGGGCTCACGGCCGCGGACGAGGACCAGGGACACATCCCGGTCATCGTCTGGAGCGATCCGCGTGTCCCCCATAGGACCAAGGCCATCCTCGAAGGAGGCCCGAGCCCGTTGCCTTTCCTGATCGAGGGGGCGAGAGCGTTGCAGGCGGCCGGGGCCGATCTCGTCGTCATGCCTTGCGTCACGGCGCATTATTTCCTGCCCGAGCTCGCCGCCCGCGTAAAGATCCCCTTCGTCAACATCCTCGACGAATCCCGGAAGTTCCTCCGGAAGGATCACCCCGGGGTCCGGAAGGTCGGGCTCGTTGCCACGACCGGGACCGTACGCTCCGGTATCGTCCGCGACGCGTTCGCCCGGGCGGGGATCGAGATCCTGATCCCCTCCGAGCCGGACCAATCCAGGGTCATGGAAGCCATTTACGGCCCGAAGGGAATCAAGGGGGGGTTCACGACCGGGAGCCCGAGGCGCGCCGTCCTGGGCGTCGCCCGGCGCCTTGTCCTGGAAGGGGCCCAGGCCATCATGGCCGGATGCACGGAGATCCCCTTGGTCCTCAGCGCCGAGGACCTCTTCCGCGCTGAGGGCCTCGACGTTCCCTTCGTCGAGCCGATGCTCGTCGGGGCGCGGGCCTGCATCCTCCGGGTGGGGTTCCGCCTCAGGTTTCCGGCCCCGGGAAGGGCGGCCGGCCGTCCTTGACATTCCCTCCCGAATCAAGTATAAAATCAGATACTTCCCGAAAGAATGGAGGTGAATTTTTTGGCATTTGTAGTGCTCGATGAAGGTGAGAGCCTGGAATCCGCACTCCGCCGGTTCAAGAGGAAAGTTCAACAGGAAGCGATCATCAAGGAGATCAAGAAACACTCGATCTACTTCAAACCCGGCGAGAAGCGCCGCTTGAAGCAAGCTCAGGCCCGGAAGCGGATGAGGCGCCGGATCAAGAGAGAGCGCGACATGGAGTATTGACGGAACCTCCTGATTTCGGAAGTCTTGAAGAACGAATCGTACTTGTGAACACGACCGCGCGAGAACCAGAAACCCGTGGGGGCGGCGACGCCCCCCGGGACACACGAAAGCCCGATTGGCTGAAGGTCCGACTGCCCTCGGGGGCGGACTATTTCCGCGTCTCGGGCATCGTGAAGCAGGGCCGCCTCCACACGATCTGCCAGAGCGCCCTGTGTCCCAACGTCGGCGAGTGCTGGTCCCGGAGGACGGCGACGTTCCTCATCCTGGGAGACACGTGCACACGGGCTTGCGGTTTTTGCGCCGTGAAGAAGGGAAAGCCCTCGCTCCCCGACACGGACGAGCCCGAGCGCGTCGCCGCAGCCGTCATATCCCTGGGCCTGGGATACGTGGTCATCACCTCCGTCACGCGGGACGACCTCGCGGACGGCGGGGCCACTGTCTTTGCCCGGACGATCGCAGCCGTGAGGTCGGGATCGCCCCGGACGAAGATCGAGGTCCTCATTCCCGACTTCCAAGGCAGCCCTGAGGCCTTGGACACGGTCCTGGCCGCAGGGCCGGACGTCCTCAACCACAACCTCGAGACGACCGAGGCCCTCTATCCCCGCATCCACCGCCCGGAAGCCAACTACCGGAGGTCCCTCGCGCTCCTGGCGGCGGCTAAAGAGAAGGGGGCCGTCACGAAATCGGGCCTGATGATCGGCCTGGGCGAACGGCAGGAGGACATCCTCCAAGCCCTGTCCGACCTCAGGTGGTCCCATTGCGACCTCCTGACCCTCGGCCAATACCTCAGGCCGACGCCCGCGAACCCCCCTGTCCATAAATATTTTTCGCCGATGGAATTCGAACAGCTGGGGGCCATCGCCATGGACTTCGGGTTCGCCGACGTCGTCGCCGGGCCTCTGGTCCGGAGCTCGTACAGGGCCGAGAAACTCTTCCTCTCGGCCGGGGAGAGGGCCTGAGGCGATGCGTTATCTGGTTTTCACCGACATCCACGGCAACCTGGAAGCCCTCCTGGCCGTGCTCAAGTTCGTCATGAAGAAGCGGATCGACCACTACCTTTTCCTCGGGGATCTCGTCGGTTACGGGGCTTCGCCCAACGAAGTCGTCCAAAAGCTCGCCGCGCTGAAGCCCATGTCCCTCGTCCGCGGCAACCACGACAAGGCCGTTTGCGGCCTGGACTCCGTCCAGACGTTCAACCCCATCGCGGCCTCGGCCATATACTGGACCAAGAGCCGCATCACGAAGAAAAATTTCGACTACCTCTACAAGATCAAGAAGAGCCCGGATGTCGTCCACGAGACGATCACCCTTTGCCACGGCGCCCCGTTCGATGAGGATTACTACATCTTCGGGGAATTTGACGCGGCCGAGGCCTTCTCCTATTTCCAGACGCCCGTCTGCTTCTTCGGCCACACCCACTTTCCCTTCATATACGCCGAGAAGGACCAGATCGTCGAGGGGACGTTTCTAGAGGGCCGGTCGAACGAGATCAAGCTCGAGAAGGGCGTCCGCTACCTCATCAACCCGGGCTCGGTGGGCCAGCCCCGGGACCGCAACCCCATGGCCGCCTTCGCCATCTACGACGCCGACGCCCGGACGGTGAAATTCTACCGCGTCGAATACGAGATCGCCGAGGCCCAGCGCAAGATCCTCGAACAGAACCTGCCGTCAGCGCTCGCCGAGCGTTTGACTCTCGGGATCTGAACGATCGCCAGGCGCCAGGCGCCCGTCATCCTTTCATTTCGGGTTGGCGTAGCAGTATAGGCAGCCATGCGGGCAGGACAGGGTGTAACTACCGATGTCCTTGGATGCCGTACAAAGGCATTCAGGCCGCTGGGTCGGGTCTTTTTTCATTGAGATGACAGCGCGGCGCGGATGGAGTCCCTGGAGCCGCGCGCCGTCGATGCATGCAGAGGGCCGGAAGCCGGGAACCCCCGCCAGAAAGGCCTGGGCGCAGGCGTGCAGGGTGAGGTCCCATTTCGAGGCCGTCGCGGCCAATTCCAGCGCCCGGGCCCGCTTTATCGATCCATCCGGATCCACGAACACGAAACCCCGCCGCGCCGCCCTCCGCTGCGCCTTACCGTACCATTGGGCAAAACTGACTCGGATATCCCTTACCCCGGCGTCGGAGACCCGCGGCGCCAGGCGATCGAAGAACCCGAGATTCGACAGGACCCTGTCCCCTTCCCGCCAGAACACGACGGGGTCGAAGCGGACCGAAACCCGGGCCGGGGAACCGGCGGCCGCAACGAGCTTTGGGATCTGGGCCATGGCCTTTTCGGGAGGCGGAGCCCCTTGTTCGATGCGCGTCCCGCCGAGCCCGGTGATCGTAAAGTGGAAGTACGCCTGTTCGTACTTCGAGACGAGCCCCTTCAGCCCCGACCGGTCGGCCAGGAAATTCGCAAAATCCTTGGACCAGAGAACGAGCGTGTGGACGCTCTCCGGCCGAAGGTCCACCTCATAGGAGCGGCCGGAGGGCCCGAGGACGCACGCCTTTTCCTCCCGGAGAAAGCCGGCCAGCACGCCCGGGAAGAACGCCGGGAGGTCCGTGCGCCGGGAGACGCTCACCACGATGCTCATCGGTCCTTGACCCTTCGCCAATGTTAAGAAACACGGCTCAGGGTTAATCCCATACAAGTCCTGGCACCAGTGCCGGAGTGGCGAGGGTTTTACCCGTTCGCCGACGCTACCCCGCCATGAAAGGCGGGGACGCGAAGCAAGGCTCAGGGTTAACCCCGAACAAGCCCCGGCATTCATGCCGCGGAGTCTAGGGGTTGACACCCCGGGAAAATGCCCTTAGTATTCTAACCGACAGGATGACTCTCCGCAATGCCGCTGCTTCGGGCCGAGAGGCTGACCAAGAGCTTTAACAACCGGGTCGTCGTCCGCCAGCTTTCGCTCGAAGTCAGGTCAGGCGAGATCGTCGGCCTGCTGGGGCGGAACGGCGCCGGCAAGACGACGACCTTCCAGATGATCGTCGGCCTCGTCAAGCCCGAGAGCGGGACCATCCTCCTAGACGCGGCGGACATCTCCCGAATGACAACCTTCCGGCGGGCGCTGAACGGGATCACCTACCTCCCCCAGGAGGGCTCGATCTTCCTCAAGGCCTCGGTCGCGGACAACCTCAACCTCGTCCTGGAGCTCCAGCCCCGAACGCAGAAAGAGAGGCAGGAGACCCGGCGCGCCCTCCTCGAAGAGCTCGGCCTCGTCGACCTGGCCGCCCAGTCCGCCGACAGCCTCTCCGGCGGTGAGAGGCGTCGGCTCGAGATCGCCCGGGCCCTCGTCCTCGACCCGAAGTTTCTCCTCCTCGACGAGCCTTTCACCGGCATCGACCCGCTGACCATCCTCGAGCTCCAGAGGATCATGAACCGCCTCCGGGCCAAGGGGATCGGCATCGTCCTCACCGACCACAACGTCCGCGACACGTTCAAGGTCGTCGACAGGGCCTATGTCGTCGACGAAGGCGAGATCCTGATCGAGGGGCCGCCGGCGGTCATCGCGGCGGACGGACGGGCGCGCGAGCGATTCCTGGGAAAGGGATTCGAGCTGGGGGAAGAGGTCCGCTCCTAGTCCTCGTCGCGGAAAAGCCTGTCCCCGAGCGTCTCTCCGAGGAAAAAATAGAACAGGAAGAAGTACAGGACGAGGAGCGCCCCGAAGTAGGCGAGCAGGCCGGATGAGGCCACGCCGAGCATCTGGAAAAGGGTCACATCCATCGACCGCGCCGCGATCCACAGGGAAACAAGCCAGAAGACGGCCACAAAAAGGACGTCAAAGGATTTCGCCTTGAGGAAGACGGAGAGCTTGAAGGCCGGGCGCGGCCGCGCCCGCTCTTCTTTCTCCTCTTCCAGTTCCTCCGCCTCTTCGTCATCGCGGGCGACGGGCCCGCGTCCCGCCGCCGGAGACGGGGCCGGGCGAGCCGGTTCTTCGACGCGCGAGATATCCCGCTCGAAAGGCAGGGCGGCCTGGGACACTTTTTCGGGGAGGCCCATCCCCGAATCCGCGACGCGGGGCCGGGGCGGACGCGGCGGCTCCTTATCTTCGAGCCCGCCGCCGGCGTCTTCGTCTTCGACGGGCTCCGGCTCTTCGGGCTCCCGGTCTTCTATGACATCCTCGCGCATCATTTCTACTCTTACTTCGGGGACGGGCTCAACGCCCCCGCCTTTGATCCCCTCCGCCCAAGGCGGCAGGCTTTCCTCCGGCTCCCGGGCCGCGGCCCGGCTTAGCCTGTTCTTTTCCTCCCGTTCCTTGAGGACCTCCAGGAAATTCTCGACCTGTTCCTTCCCAAGCTCGGCCGTCCGGCCGATCTTGTCGAGGTCGCTCGTGTCGAAGGTCAGCGGCTTTTTGCTCGGGGCGGGCGGCGTCACTTCGGCCTCCGGCTCCCGGACAATCTCCTCCCGTTCGGGCCTGGGCTCTTCCCCGGCCTCAGGCTCTTCTTTCGGTGGAGCGGAGACTATCACCGGGGTTTCGGAAGTCCCGGGCTTCGTGTTCAAGGGAAACTCGGGAACGGCATCGCGTTCCGTGTTCTCGACAAGGACCACTTCGTCCGACTCTTCGTCCTCTTCGTCGCCCACAGGGACCGGCTTTTCGTCCGAAACGGGCGATGCACCCTCGTCGTCCTCGAGCCCGTCTTCATCCTCGTCTGCGGGGTCTTCGACAGGCTTATCTTCCCCGGGCTCGGGAATCTCGTAGTCTTTCTCCTCGACGTCGGCGTCGAGGATCTTTTCGCCCGGGATCTCTTCCTCGACGGCCCCATCCTCAGGGAAGAGCAGCTGGGTCCCGCAGTTGTTGCAATACTGTTCTTTCTCGTCGATGAGCGCCCGGCAATAGGGACACCGCTTGATGGCCATTAATTAATTTATATTGAGAATTTTGCCGCTTGTCAACCGGAGTTTCGCGCCGGCGCGGGCCGGCTGTCTCCGGAGTCCTTTCCCGCGGGGCCGAAAAGGGTTCCCCGGCCTCCGGTCCGGATTGACATTGACCCCGATTCCCGTAAAATAAGTGCGCCGTGGGCGATTAACTCAGAGGTAGAGTGCTACCTTCACACGGTAGAAGTCAGAGGTTCAATTCCTCTATCGCCCACCACACCTCTCCAGTGACGCCGTCCTTGAACCCCCTTGTTTCGCAAGGGGGTCGGGGGGATAAAGAGAATACTTGGATCCGGGGGCGTCGCTGGCAATTCTTCACTGACAAATATCCCCTTATTGCAGGGAGTTTGGGGATAAGATACGGACATATCCGGAAGTCTCGCGGGCGATCTTCTCACGCCAAATTGTCGCCCCCCTTGATTGGTCAAGGGGGACAAGCTGGTCATGCCCGATTCCACGGTCTGGCAAAACGGCGGGTGCGCCAAAAAATGTACCCATCTTCGGAACGGGGTTCGGCCGACAACGTGGATCCGTTAACCTCCCTTCGAAAAGCCTAGGCCCCAAGTAAACTTCTTAATCGGAGGATTCGTACTTGCTTATGAAGTTCCCATACAAGAGGTAAAGGTGAATTTCGTGAAGTTCTTGTTTGCGGTTCCCCTTATTTTCATGCTGGTCAGTCTACCGGTGCCGGCCGCTGGATCGCTCCCGCAGACGAACCCGACGCCCGAACTCATCGCTCAGGCTCAATCCCGGGCGGACGGCAAGTATCAATGGACGGGATCGGCCGAACAAAAGCTCTGGGGATTGATGGCCGTCTGGTCTGAGGCGAAGGTCAATTTCCCCTATTTCGACCGGATCCCGGATATCGACTGGGATGCGAAAGTCCAGGATTATATTCCAAAGGTCCTAAGCGCGGACAGCCTCGAGAGCTATTATGAGGTTCTTATGGAGTTCGCCGCTCTGCTCAAGGACGGACACACGCGGGTTATCCCGCCCTGGGTGTTCGTGAAGCCCGGGCATGATCATCCGCCCGTGGAACTTCAGGCCGTGGAAAGAAACTTTTTCGTGGCCCGGACAGGCGACACCGAGGAAATCCAGACGCAGAAGATCTTTCCGGGGCTGGAGGTCCTGGAAATCGGCCGGGTCCCCGTTCGGACCTATCTCGAAGAGAACGTCCTCAGGTTCAACTCCTGGGGCACACCGCAGGCAGACGAGACGATTGGATTAATGGGCGTTCTTAGCGGCCCCATGAACAGTCGGGTATCGGTCAAGGTGAAAGATCCGGACGGAACCGTGCGCGATATTTCCTTAACCAGAAATTCAACGGATAAGAACGGCCGTCCGTTTCTCCCGCGATCGGTGCGATGGCTCATGTTCGATCCTCTGATTGAAACAAAGATGGTCAGACCGGATATTTGCTACATCAGAGTTTCAAACTTTGGAAGTGATAAGGTCGTGGAAGAATTCCGAAAGGTCTTTGACAGCCTGGACCTCACCAGGACTCAGGGGATCATCCTCGATGTCCGATACAATTTGGGCGGGGACAGTACTCATGCTTACGCCCTCGTCAGCTTCTTGACCGACGAGCCCATGAAAGCTTCGAAATGGAAAAGCTTTTCCTACGTGCCGGCCTATCGGTCTTGGGGCCGTCCAATCGGATGGATAGAAGGCGGCCCTTCTCTCATCGAGCCGCGAGAAGGAAAAAGGTTTAGTGGACCGCTGGTGGTCCTGACTGGGGCAGGAACATTCAGTGCCGCCGAAGATTTCTTAGTGCCCCTCCAGTATGCCAAGAGGGCCGTTCTCGTGGGTGAAAAGACGGGCGGAAGCACGGGAAATCCGATCAACATCCCTCTGCCCGGCGGAGGAAGGTTTATGGTGGTGTCCAAACGGGACACGTTTCCCGGACGGCCGGGAGTTCGTCGGCATCGGCATTTCACCGGATGTGGAAGTGCATCCCAGCCAAAAGGATTTTCTCCAAGGGACAGACCCTGTCCTTCAGAAGGGAATCGATGTGATCGGGAATTGGGCCTTCTATCATAAATAAGACAAGCGAAGATCTCCTCCAGCACTCGCACATCTTGGCGTGGCACACGGGCCACAACCCCCGAGTGGGACGGGAGAACATCATCAGCCGTTCCTCCTTGCGGCCCGGAAACCGGGTGCGGACGAACCCGCAGTACGGATTGCCGTAGTCGAGCTATCGTTTGACCGCTTCATTGACGCTCGGCTTTGAGAAGGGAAGGCTGAAGAACTACGCCCAAATTGTGCCCAAAATCTGTCAGGAAGATCAAGGCATATCTAACAATATCGAACCCTATCTAAATCCAGAATGCCCTAGAAACGGCCTCTTTTAAGTGGAGTTACATTATTATCTGCGCGTTATGTTTTTCCGCCGCTTCCTGCACACGGTAAAAGTCAGAGGTTCAATTCCTCTATCGCCCACCACACCTTGCCCGCGAGGCTGACAAAGGCCCCCTTCTTGGAAGGGGGTTGGGGGATAAGATATAAACCTAGTTGGGAGCCTCGCGGGAAATCTTCGCGGTCCTTTTATGTCCCCCTTAATGGTGAAAGGGGGATTATTAAACTCGCTTAGAGTCTTGGGGGCGTTTCGGTATACCCCGCGCTGTTCGAGTTACCTTCATTTCCCGCCCGCCGGCGGAAGGTTCATCCGACGCACAAGGTCCTGGAAGCGCGGGTCGCCGAACATGGCGTCCCAGCCGAACCCGCGCACGCGAACCCAGGGTAACGTCGGCTGATGGACCTTGTAGGCGGTCTCCAGGATCTGCAGAGCCGTGTCCTTGTCCCCGAGCGCCAGATAAGCCATGCCCACCAACGCGGCGAAGGGATAGTCCTTGTCTAACCCAGGCACGATGGCCAACGCCTGATCCCGCTGGCCGGCGGCGACATAGGCCATGATCATCGTTGTTTTGCCTGCTGTGGGATCCAGCTCGGTCAGACGCCGGGCCGCGTCGATGGCTTCCTGGTGCATTCCCTTCTCGGAATACGCGCGCCGCAGGATATAATAGCTCGGCCAGAAATCCGGTTCCAGCTCGAGCGCTTTCCTGGCTTCGACGATCGCCTCATCGTACCGGCCGGCATAGTTATAAAGATCGCCGAGCCAGCCGGTGCCGAGCGCCCGAAGCGGATCGAAGTCGCGGGCCAGCTTGTGCTCGGCGATGGCCTCGTCCAGGCGATCGAAGAGAGACAGGTACCACGCGTAGTGGTAGTGGGTCATGGCCAGACTGGGATTGAGCTTCAGAGCGCGCTCGAAGAACTCCTCGGCTTTGGCCCAGTCCCAATCGTAGTAAAGGGCGACTTCCGCGAGCACGCCCTCGGCCTCGGCCATCTCGGGGTTGAGCTTCAGGGCTTGTTCGGCCGCGGCCTTGGCGCGCGGGTAGATGTCGGCTTCCTCGGAGCCGCCGTGGCCGAGCGTGATATACCCCTGGGCCAGGCCGGCATAGGCCAAGGGTTCCGCAGGGTCGATCTCCACGGCCTGATGGAGGAATCGCATGCCCTTCTCGAAGCCCTCCGGGGTGTTCTGCGACACGTAGAACATCCCCTTGAGATAGGCGTCATAGACGTCGGGATTGACGGTCTTGACCGAGGCCAGACGCGCCTGCTCGGCCGGGAGAAGCTTGAGTGCCAGCGCCTTGGACACGCTCTGGGCCACTTCGCTCTGCACCCCACGGAAGCCCGAGAGGTCGTGCTCGTAGCTGTCGCCCCAGAGCTGCGTCTGATCCTTCACCTGGATCAGCTCGGCGGTGATGCGGACGCGGTTCGCCTGGCTCTGGGCCACGCTGCCTTCGAGGACGTATTCGACGCCCAGCTCGCGTCCGATCTGATCGACCGGCGTGTCGCCCTTCTTGTAGCGCATGACCGACGTGCGAGCGATAACGCTCAAGCCCGACGGGTGGAGGCGGCCGAGTTGGGTGATCATCTCCTGCGTGACGCCGTCGTTGAGGTATTCCTGTTCCGGGTCTCCGGTAAGGTTGCCGAATGGCAGCACGGCCATCCGGATCGCTCGAGCGGGAGGGGATCTCCGCCCGATGAGCCGATCGCGGACGCCGGCGATGTTGAAGCCGAAAAGAATGAGGATGACAGCCAGGGCGGCGCGGAAAAGATAAGTCACGTTCAATCCGAAAATCTTTCTCCTCGCCATTCGCCTGGCTTTGACCGGCCTGAACCCTTCAGCGACGGCGGCGACATCTTCCCGAAGCTCCTCCATCGTCTGGTAGCGGTCGGGAGGTTTCTTGGCCAGGGTCGGGAGGACGATCTCGTCCAGCCCCGGGGGAGTGCCGGGCCTGATTATCTTCAGGGGCTTCGGCTCCTTGTGGAGGATGGCATGGATGACGGTTTGGTCGTGATCTCCCTTGAACGGCAGCTCGCCGGTGAACATCTCGTAGAGGACGACGCCGAGCGACCAGAGGTCGGTCCGTCCGTCCACGGTTTCGCCCCGGGCTTGCTCCGGCGACATGTAGGCCACCGTGCCCAGCGTCGTCTGGCTCTTGGTAAGCGAGCTCCCGCCCTGAAGCCTGGCCAGCCCGAAATCCATGACCTTGGCCTGACCCTTGTCCGTGACCATAATGTTCGCGCTCTTGATATCACGGTGAATGATTCCTTTGCGGTGGGCCTCGCCGAGGCCGGCAGCGACCTGAGCGGCGATATCGAAAGCCTCTTCTGGTTTCAGCGGTCCCTTCCTGACCCTCTCGCGGAGAGTCTCTCCTTCCACGTACTCCATAGCGATGTAAGGGCGTTCCTCGCTTTCCCCGACCTCATGGATGACGCAGATGTTCGGGTGGGTGAGCGCCGCGGCCGCCTGGGCTTCGATGAGCAACCGCTCCTTGAGCCCGGGCGAGTCCATCAGCTGCGGAGGCAGGAACTTCAGGGCGACGTAGCGTTTGAGCTTGATGTCCTCGGTTTTGTAGACAACTCCCATGCCGCCCTGACCGATCTGCTCGATGATTCGATACTTTCCGGCGATGAGGTTGTCCTTGGAGACAACGGGAAGAGGTGTCGCCAGGGTTTTCGTCAGGGAGGGCTGCTCAGCCCATGCCTTTCCCAGGGGCGCCGCGCAGCTGCTGCAGAACCGCGAGCTGTCGTTATTCTCGGAGTGGCATTTCGGGCATTCCATAGCACCTTCTCCTGTCCCGGTGCCGGGATATTATCACCGCTGGAGCGGCTGGTCAACTTCACAGCGCGACCCCTCATTTGTGCCCAAATTGTGCCCAAAATACGTCAGAGATATCAAAACATATCTAACAATATCGAAATCCATCGAAATGCGGGAGCCGCTAGCAACAGGCGCTATAAATATTAATCTTTCTTTTTCTCTCTAATCTCCTTAATCATTTCCACAACGGGTGCGATCAAAGCCTCAGGTTTGTCCACATGAATATCGTGTCCTGTCCCCTCAACGATGATCTGCCTTCCCCCAGGGATCAAAGCGGCCAATTTATTATTCAAAGCCAAGTCCAATTTTGCTATTTCTTCTATCGCCTCATCGCTAAATATTGGCTGCATGGCTTTGGCCCGACCGGCGGAGGTCAGGATCACGAACGGGATCCGGGGCAGAGGTTTGCTTTTGCTTACCTGTTCCCTGGTAATATTCCGATAATCGGCTTCGGTTTTGGGATTATCTGGCGCACTGAACCTGTCGACCATAAGTTGCTCAAATGCTTCGAGGTCTTTTCCTTTGAGGATCTTCCGTAGTTCGATCAGAACGTCCTCATGCTGGGTATCCTCCAGGATCAATCCCCCCATGTCATCAGGGTCCATGGATGCAAAGAGCCGGACAACACTTCCACCGTAAGAATGACCGACCAGAATGTATGGCCTGGGAACATCCAATTTATCGAGCAGAACTCGAAGGTCTTTGGAGGATTGCTCGCCGTGAGCCGGCAGATCACCGATCTCACTTTTGCCAATTCCTGCTCGGTCGTATGTCACAACCGTAGTCATTGCGGCCAGGTCCGGGATTACGGAATTCCAATATTCCTGGGGAGCTTCAAAGCCGCTGACCAGGACAACAGTGGGCGAGCCCTTGCCAAATACACAACAGTTTAGTTTTCGCCCACCCACATCGATCATGTGTTCAATTTTGGGGGTTGAAATTTCCGGGATCCTCATTTGTTCTCGAGGAGATCCTTGGCTCGCTTGTGCGTTGGACAATGAATTGGAATTCAAGCAGATGAGGCTCATCAAAAATTGTGCTCATCAAGAACAGCCTTGCGATGGATGATCTTTGATCCATTCTTAAGTCTCTCTTAATAGTCAAGAAGCGAAATCGACCCGCCCTCACCTATTGTACCACCTGTAGATCGAGAGTTCGAGGCTCCCTTGACGCGAAGAGGCTGCGCCCAAATTGTGCCCAAAATATGTCAACAATATCAAAACGCTTCTAACGATCGGGCGTGTCTAAGACCGTGCCCAATTTCGGGTTGGCCGGTGGTTTGCGACCCCGGGGATGTCAGTCGGATAGGGGGCAGATTCCTTGGGCAACTCATAAATCGTTTTCAATGACTTGACAAAATATATAAGTACGTTCCTTACGATACTTTCGGGAGATCATCGATCACTGGCCGGCCGATATCCGGAAAGGAGAAACGGGTGAAGAAACAGACTCTGGGAATGTTCCTTGTCCTCGCTATGGCTTTGTTCCCTCTTCCATCTTTAGCCCAGGAGAGGGCCAATCCCCAGGGTCCGACCGACCCCGCCGAGATGGAGACCTTCCTCGACGGGATCATGACGGTCCAGGTGGAGGCCAACCACCTAGCGGGAGCCGTGATCGCCGTGGTCAAGGACGGAAAGCTCTTTTTCGCCAAAGGCTACGGTTATGCCGATGTCAAGAACAGGAAGCCGGTGATCGCGGACCGGACGATCTTCCGCCCCGGGTCCGTGTCGAAGCTCCTGACCTGGACGGCCGTGATGCAGCTTTACGAGCAGGGCCGGATCGACCTCGACGCCGACGTCAATATCTATCTCAAGGATTTCAAGATTCCCGCGACCTATCCCCAGCCCATCACCATGAAGCACCTCTTGGCTCACACTCCCGGCTTCGAAGAAAGGGTGGCCGGAGCGCTGGCGAAAGACGCCGCGAGTCTCATGCCGTTGGGCAAGTTCCTGGCGACCCATATGCCGTCCAGGGTCCGCCGTCCGGGGATCTTCACGTCTTACTCGAATTATGGGACCATGCTGGCCGGATACATCGTCGAGGTCGTCTCGGGGATCCCCTTCCCTGCTTATATCGAACGGAACATCTTCGAGCCCCTCGGCATGCGGAACAGCACCTTCCGGGAACCGTTGCCTGCCGATCTCCTCCCCGATATGTCCGTTGGGTACACATACGAAGACGGCGCGTTCAAAACGCACGAATTCGAGCTTTCCAGCGGCGGGTCGCCGGCCGGAGCGCTGAGCGCCAGTGCCACGGATATGGCTAAGTTCATGATCGCCCATCTCCAGAACGGGCGCTATGAGGACCGGCGGATCCTCAGAGAGGAAACGTCCGAACTCATGCACTCCCGGCTGTTCAGCCATGATCCCCGCATCCCGGGAAACGCCCATGGCTTCTGGGAGTCCGACTTCAACGGTCTGCGCATGATCGAGCATGGGGGGGACACGATATTGTTTCATTCCCAGATGGTCTTAATTCCAGAGAAGAACATGGGCTGGTTCGTTTCCTGCAACACTCCGAACGGAAATGCCCGGAAGCAGCTCTTGGAGGCCTTGCTCAACCGGTATTATCCGCCCAGCGCTCCTCTCGCCGAGATCAAGCCTTCTCCGCAAGGGCAAGGCTCCTCGAGCCGGGTCGTCGGCACCTACAGCTCCGCCCGGCGCGGCTACAGAACCTATGAAAAACTCGCCATCCTTTTAGCGTCGACCAAGATCTCGGCCGCGAAGGACGGCGCGCTCTTGCTGAAGGACGAGACGCTCGTGCTCCCCGATTTCGGCGGGGGCGACGTCCGGCGATACGCGGAGGTGGAGCCGCTCGTCTTTCAAAAGGTGGACGGACAGGACAAGATCGTCTTCAAAGAAGACGAACGGGGCGAGATCGCTTATGCGTTCGCGGGAGAGGATCCGAGCGTTTTCCTGATCAAGCTGAAATGGTATCAGACGCCCCTTTTCCATCGATCGCTGATGAGCGTTTGTCTCTTCTTGTTCTCTGACGGCTGTTCTGGGCTGGCCGCTCGCAGCCCTGTCCCGCAAGATCTGTAAGCGTAGGGTCGAAGGGGTTCGCCCTGCCCGCACCGCACGCTGGCTGGCCGGAGGGATGAGCGGATTGTTGATCCTGACCGCCCTGGGGATTGCGAGCGCCTTAAGTCGATACGGCGATCTGTTCCTGGGCGTCCCGCTCATTCTCAAGATATGTCAGATCGTACCGATTCTGGCCGCGGTCCTGGGCGCGGGAGCCCTCGTTTTCGTCTTCAAAGCTTGGAAGGAGGGTTACTGGACGCCCTGTCAACGGCTCCATTACACACTGGTCGCCATGGCGTCGCTGGCCTTCTTCTGGTTCCTGAATTACTGGAACCTCATCGGTTGGCGTTACTGAAACGCGCCGTCCGCCGACGGGCGAAGCAGAGCTCCCCGCACGGGAGTTACGCTGACCTCGATTTTTGCCGCGATCATCTTTTCACGGAGGCGTGGACGGGGTTTCAACGCTCCCTCGAAAAGGGCTTTTTAGGGGTGACGATATTTCGTTTCCGTCAGCGTCGCCGGGGAAAAAAATAATTATTAGGACCGTGTCGCGGCCCGGCAGAACCACAGGTGTGCTCTAAATTGACATCCCCGCACGCCCCGCAATATAATGCCGCCGCATCGTCGCGAATACGAGGCAAGAGGAGGCGACATTGAGAAATTCGATCGCTCGCGCGGGATCATTGCTCCTCGTCGCGGCCCTGCTCTTGGGGGCCCGGGGCATCGCCCAGGAAAAGGCGCTTATGGACAACCCCCGCGTCAAGGAAGCGTTCAACCTTCTGGATAAGTGGCTTGATTCCGAAGTGGATTACAAGAGGTTCCCGGGCTTGTCCATAGCGGTTGTCCACGACCAGGATGTCATATGGACCAGCCAGTACGGTTACGCGAACATCAAGGACAAGTTGCCGGCCCGGCCCGACACCATCTACAGCATCTGCTCGATCTCCAAGCTGTTCACCAACATCGCGATCATGCAGTTGCGCGACGCCGGCAAACTGCAGCTGGACGATCCGATATCCAAGTACCTCTCCTGGTTCGACATCAAGAAGGTCGATCCCAAGGCGCCGCCGATCACCATCCGCAGCATCATGCGGCACTCCTCGGGCCTTCCGCGCGAGTCCGCCGAACCGTACAACGGGGAGCCGGACCTGCCTTGGGAGGATCGGGCGGACATCATCAAGAATCTTCCGGGACAGGAGACGCTCTATCCCCCGGATACGTATTTCCAGTATTCCAATCTCGGCATGTCCCTCCTCGGGGAGGTTGTCGCCGAGATATCGGGGCAGTCCTACGGCGATTACATCACCGAGCATATCCTCAGGCTGATTGGCATGAACGATACGACGCCTTTCCTGCCCGAGGACGAGTACGGCCGGCGGCTGGCCGTCGGCTACAGCCGTTGGGGACGTACCGGCGATCGGGAGAAACTGCCCTTCTTCCAGGCCAAGGGCGCCACGCCGGCGGCCGGCCTGGCCTCGACGTCCCTCGACCTGGCGAAATTCGCTTCGTGGCAATTCCGGGCGCTCGACAACAGGGACTCCTCGGTGCTGAGCGGCTACACGCTGAAGGAGATGCACCGGGTGAACTGGGCCGATTGGGACTGGAAGAACATGTGGGGACTGGGCTTCATGAACTGGCGCCATAAGAATGTGACCTTCGTCGGCCATTCCGGCAGCTGCCCGGGCTACCGCACCCAGATCTCCATCGAACCGAAGTCCAAGATCGCAATCATCTGCATGATCAACGCCGCGGACGCCGCGGTCCATACCAACAAGCCTTATGACATCATTGCCCCCGCGGTCGCCGAAGCCCTGAAGTCTCCCGACGAGGCGAAGGCCGCCCCGGAAGAATTGAAGAAGTACGTCGGACTCTACCGGACGCACTGGGGCGAGACCGAGGTCTTCCCCTGGAAGGGCGCGTTGGCCATGTTGTCTCTGCCTTCGGACGATCCGGCGGAATCGATCGAAGTCCTCAAACAGATCCAGGACAATTTCTTCCGGCTGGTCCGGGAGGACGGCGAACTCGGGGAGGAAGTCATCTTCGAGCTCGACGAGAAGGGCGACGTCAAGTGGTATAAGTCCTCCAGCTTCTACTCGATGAAGGTGCGCTGATCGGCTCGCCGCGGGGCCGGGGGGTGGGGGTTTTGACCATGAGCCTGTCCGGGCCGACGGCACGCAGAGGGGCGAGCACGGAGCGGAATCTTGAACCCGCCCTTTTCCCATGATATAGTCGCGTCGGCCGGATTTCATCGAACCGAATCTCCGAGGAGACCCATATGATCATGATGCGGGCGAACAGGCGCTGGGCGTCGCCGAGGACGGCGGCGGGGCTGACGGTCCTGCTGGCCGTGGTAATCTGCGGGTCCGTATTTGCGGCGCGAACGGACAATCTCAAGGGGGCGGGCATCCGCAGCTCCACCTATGGCCGCCCGAACGACCCCGGCCCGGGGTATTGGGCGCGCACCGGGGCCGAGATCGCGGCCAAGTTCCCCGGCGCGAAACCGGAAGCCATCTGGATCGTGAGCCGGCTGAAGGGCCGCGGCACCGAGATGTCGTTCCCGGTCCCCCCCGGCGGCGACCCGCTCATCACGGGGATGCCCGAAGACATCAGCGAACCCGTGCTCCAACTCTTCGACAAGCTCGGCTTCCGCGTCTGGCTCCAGACCGAGCCGGGCTGGGCGCCCGTCGAAGAGGCCTTCCGCGTGATGCTCGACCGTTACGGCCATCATAAGTGCGTCATCGGGGTCGGCGTCGATATCGAGTGGCACCGCTCCAATGACCCCGACCTTGGCGATCCGGTGACCGACGAGATGGCCAGGAATTGGCTGGCGGCGGCCCGGTCTCATAATCCCTCCTACCGCATGTTCCTGAAGCACTTCCGCGAGAACGTCATGCCCCCGACCGTCCGCGAAGGCATCATGTTCGTCGACGACAGCCAGATCTTCAAGTCGGCGGACGAGATGATCGAGGAGTTCGCGAAGTGGGGCAAGACCTTCGCCCCGGCGCCCGTCGGGCTTCCAGTACGGCTACCGGACCGACAAGCCGTGGTGGAGCCAGATGAAGGACCCCGTCCAGGAGATCGGCGACCGCATCTTGGCCGCGACGCCGAACACCGAGGCGCTGATCTGGGTGGACTTCTGCGTCCAGGACGTCTTCCCGCCCGACCCGTCCAAGGGAGACCGCGTCCCTCCGAAGAAATAGGGGGGACGGTCCAAGAAGCGCACGGCGGCCATACGATTTCACGGTTGCGCCGCCTTCCTCCTGGGACCGGATCAGGGCGAAGTTCCGGAGCTTGATCGTGCGAGTATTCGAACGGAGCGGTCATACGCCGCCCTTCGAGGAGCCCGAGCTCTTCGATGCCGAACTGCTGCGTTGGATCGAGGGACACCGGGATCCGGTTCAAAGTCCTTCGAAATCCGAAGAGCCTTGAAGACGAGCGGCCTCCGGGGGCTATCATCAATTATCAGCGTATTGGCCTGGGTCTCGCCCGCCTTTATCCACCGCTCCATTGTCAATCACGTAGCCGCTCGAAAAAATCCTCCCCGTCCGTCTTCTCGAGCCGTCCGCCGATCGAACGATCGGCCGTGGATCTCCGGTTGGCTATGTCGTTTTTGGCTTGTAGACCAAGGCTGCAACGATCCCCATCAGGACGGACTGGATCAGGCCGGCGATGATCCAATACCAGACGACGGCGTAGGGGATCGGGTAGATGATGAACTGCTCGAAGGACGTGACGAAGAACGTGAAGAGGCCGATGTAGATGCCGAAGCGGATCCCTTCCAGGATGCCTTTCCGCTCGTGGCCCTTGGCGAAGATGAAGGTGAAGAAGAAAGCGAAAACGGCCATGGTCACGAACCGGACCCAGGCATAGGCGCTCATCTGCGCTTCAGGGCGCCAGGCGTTCAGGACATCGGGCCTCATGTAATAGCCGCCGAGGATGAGGCTATGGATGATGAAAGTCGTCGCCCCAAATGTCAGGTACACCAAGAGAGCGGCCGGCCAGAATCGTTTCCAGTTCATAAAATCCTCCTCTCCGAAGATCAGGATCGCCTGGAATCGTAGATCACGGGGGAAGCCCTGTCAAGAATCGGCGGAAGCGCCGACGGCGACCCGGAGGGGAGGCAGGAAGATCGCGGGCTGTTATAGGCTTGTAATCGACGGACGGCTCTTGTACAATTTGACCAACAATCGGCACAAAATGTTCATTTGGATCGTTCACCGCATCAGCGGCCTGTTGCTGATCCTGCTTCTAGGGTTGAAGTTCGTGACGGCCTTCTTCCTGATGACCAAGGCCCAGAAACCCGATTGGGCGCTCGTCCTGCACACCAATCCTTTGACCGATTCCTTTCTCATCGTCGCCGGCGTCTACCACGCCTGTTACGGGCTGAGAACGGTCGTCATCGACCTCGGCCTGCGCAAGGAAAATCTTCTCTTTTGGGCCTTCACGGTCCTCGGCACGGCCTTGACGGCGGCCCTGCTCATCATCTATTACACCAGGAACTATTGACCGATGAAGAACCACGACCTCCTCATCGTGGGCGGAGGCCTGGCCGGGTTGGCCGCGGCCTTGAGCGCCGACCGCAAAGTCGACGTGGCCGTCATCTCGAAGGTGCACCCGCTCAGGTCCCATTCGGGGTCGGCCCAGGGCGGGATCAACGCCGCCCTGGGGAACCACCCGGACGGTCCCGACGACACCTGGGAAAAGCACGCCTTCGATACCATCAAGGGCAGTGATTATCTGGCCGACCAGGACGCCGCCGAGCTTCTGTGCAGGAAGGCCGCCCCGCTCATGTATGAGCTGGACCACTGGGGGGTTCCCTTCAGCCGGTTTTCGACGGGCGCGATCGCCCAAAGGCCGTTCGGCGGCGCCGGCTTCCCCCGGACCTGCTATGCCGCCGACCGGACAGGGCAAGCCCTGCTCCATACCCTGTATGAACAGGCTGTCCGGAAGAACGTGACATTTTATGATGAATTGCTGGTCACCAACCTCGTCATCCGGGACGGGCGATGCCTGGGCCTGGTCGTTTACGACCTGGCCAAGGGAAAGATCGTGGCCTTCCCCTCCAAGGCCGTCATTTTCGGCACAGGCGGATACGGCCGGGTCTACCAGCGCTCGACCAACGCCTTCATTAATTTCGGCAGCGGCATCGGCATGGCCTTCAGGGCCGGCGTACCGGTCAAGGATATGGAGTTCGTTCAATTCCATCCCACCTCCCTCTTCGGCAAGAACATCCTGATCAGCGAGGCCGCCCGGGGCGAGGGAGGATACCTGGTCAACAACCAGGGCCGGCGCTTCATGGCGGACTACGCCCCGTCGGCCATGGAACTGGCCCCGCGCGACATCGTCGCTCGCGCCATCCAGACCGAGATCGATCAGGGCCGCGGGTTCGAAGGCCGGTATGTCCATCTGGACCTCCGGCATCTGGGGCGGGCCAAGGTCGAAAAACGGCTTCCCGGCATCCGGGACATCTGCATTTATTTCGGGGGGTTGGACCCCGTGGACACGCCCATTCCCATCCAGCCGGCCCAACATTTTTCCATGGGCGGGATCGACGTCGACAAGGATTGCGCTTCTCCCGTGACGGGGTTCTTCGCGGCTGGGGAATGCGCCTGTATCAGCATTCACGGGGCCAACCGCCTCGGCGGGAACTCTCTCCTGGAAGCCATCGTTTTCGGCAGGATCGCCGGGGAATCCGCGTCCCGCTTCGTCAAGGAGGGCGCCTCGGACCCGACCCCAAAAGATGCGCGCGAGATCGGCGCCGAGGCCCGGGGTCTCTTCGAAATGACCCTGGGCATCAAACGCCGTGCCAAGGGTGAAAACGTCTATCAGCTGCTGAACCGCCTCAAGAAGATGATGAGCGACAAGGCCGGGATCTACCGGGACGCCGGGAAGCTGCGCTCCGCCCTGGACGACCTGGCCGAGCTGCGGCAGGCGTATCAACAGGTGATCATCGTCGGGAATTGCGTCCGGTATTGCCAGGAGTTCACGACCCTGGTCGAATTCGAATACATGCTCGGCCTCTCCGAGCTGATCATCCGCGGCGCCTTGAACAGGGAGGAGACGCGCGGCTCGCACTTCCGCACGGACTTTCCCGCGCGAAACGACGCTGCCTGGCTGAAGCATACGATCATGACCCTGAACGGCAAAGGCCCCCGGATCTCCTACCGGGAAGTGAACATCGGTAAATATCAACCTCAGGAAAGGAAGTATTGAGGATGGGACGCCGATGAGCACCACCTTCAAGATCCTCCGGTTCGATCCCCTGAGCAAGGACGCACCACATTTCCAGGCCTATCAGCACACGCCCAAGCCCAGGGATTCCATGTTGGACGTGCTCAAGGACATCCGCGACCATCAGGACCCGGCCCTTTCGTTCCGCTACAGCTGTCGTGAAGCCGTCTGCGGCTCCTGCGCCATGACGATCAACGGCCGGTTCTGCCTGGCCTGCCGGACGCAATTCGAGGACCTTCGGACAGACCCGGTCCTGATCGAACCCCTTCCCAACCTGGAGATCCAGAAGGACCTGGTGGTCGATCTCCGGCCGTTTTGGGAAGCCTACCGCTTCGTCCAGCCTTATCTTCAGCCTGAGGGCGAGGTCCCGGAGAAGGGATACCGGATCGAAGAGGAGAAGCTGAAGGGGGTGTTTCAGTTCATCACCTGCATCATGTGCGGCTGCTGCTACAGCGCTTGTCCTGTCGTCTCTCGTGACGAGCGCTATCTCGGGCCCGGCCGCCCTGGCCAAGCTCTACCGGTTCGTCGTGGACCCCCGGGACAAGCGTCCGTACGACGCCCTGGCCCGGGTCGATTCGCCCGCGGGCGTCTGGGGATGCGACACGGTCTTCCGCTGCAACGAAGTCTGTCCCAAGATGGTCCGGCCGGCGGACGGGATCGAAGGCCTGAAGAGAAAACTCGTCCTTAAGAAGACCGGACGCCTGCTGAAGGGAAGACGATGAAGCTCCGCGACTCCCTCGTCACTCGGCGCATCTTCCTGAACGGCCTGCTGGGGGGGTGGGCGGCGACCCTTGCCGCCATCGTTTTGGGCCCGATCCTGAAGTTCGTATCCCCTCCCTACCAGGAGCCGGACAAGGTCACCCTTCCCCTGGCGGACTATGAGGCCCTGGCGCCCAACACGGCCAAAAACTTTGCCTGGGGAAGCAAGCCCGGGTTCATCAAGGTAAAGGACGACGGGACGTACCAGGCATTTGTGGGCGTCTGCTCCCACCTAGACTGCAACGTGACCTACCTTCCGGACAAGAGGAAATTCTACTGCGCCTGTCATGAAGGCTGGTATGACGAAAACGGGGTCAACATCGCCGGGCCGCCGCCCAGGCCGCTCCGCCGCTTGGATGTTCTCGTCGAAGGCGCGAACCTCACCGTCAAGAGGCCGGGGGTCGCATGAAGAACAAAGCGGCCTCCTGGTTCGAGGAGAGACTGGGCCTGGGGGCGGTATTCGCCTTCCTGACCAAGAAAGAGGTGCCCCGGCACAAGCACACCATCTGGTATTACACCGGGAGCTCCATCCTGCTCTTCCTGGGGATCCAAATCGTCACCGGGATGATGCTGGCCCTCTACTATAGGCCTACGCTCGAGGGGGCCAACGCCAGCGTCGCCCGGATCATGACCCAGGTTCCCCTGGGCTGGATCATCCGCTCGGTTCACAGCCTGTCGGCCTCGTGCATGATCGCCCTGGTCATGGTCCATCTCATCAGCATCATGCTGACCAAATCCTATCGGAAGCCGCGGGAACTGACCTGGATGAGCGGCGTCCTCCTGCTCGTCATCTCCATGGGCTTCGGCTTCACGGGGTACCTTCTTCCCTGGGATGCCCTGTCCCTGTCCGCGACCAAGGTCGGGACGAACATCCCCCGGGCCATTCCCGTCGTCGGGGCCTGGGTGAGCTCGTTCCTGAGGGGGGGCGAGGACGTCACGGGAGACACCTTGACCCGTTTCTTCCTGTTCCATATCTGCCTCCTGCCCCTGCTCATCGTCCTCGCCCTGGCCGTCCATTTGTACCTCATCCAAAAGCAGGGCATCGGCCTCCCTCTCCAAGTTGAACACGGCAAGGGAACCGTCCAGACCCTGCCATTCTGGCCGAACTTCGTCCTCCGGGAGGGCATTGTCTGGCTCGTCCTGTTCGGCCTGGTCGTGACGGGGGCGGTCTTCCTGGCGCCCTCCCTCGGGCCCGCGGCGGACCTGATGGCGCCTGCGCCCAAAGGCATCAGGCCCGAATGGTATTTTCTCTTTCTTTTTCAGACTCTAAAGCTTTTCCCCGCTCATGTCCTTTTCCTCACGGGGGAGTCCCTGGCCGTTCTGCTCATTCTCCTGGTCTTCGCGCTTTTCTTCTTCTTGCCACTGATCGACGACCGCCCGGCGGAGCGAAAGGGAAAGGTCATCACCGGGCTGGCCTATGTCTTCCTGGCCTACGCCGCGGCCCTGACCGTCTGGAGCCTGTTATGACGCGACAGAGCGTTGGCCTCGCTGCGGCTTTCTTCATCCTGGTGTTCGCCGCGCATCCATCGCTTGCGGCCGGAAGCCCGGGCCGGACTCCTGCTCAGGTCGCTCCTGCCCAGAAGGCCGCGCGTCCGCCCGCCGTGCCTCAGCACGCACCGGAGAAAGCCAAGGCCGAAACCAAGCCTGAAGCCCGGTCCGAGACCATTCATCCGGGCCCGAAAGACGTCAGGGAAAGATCGTCCGTCTACGTTTTCCTGGCCTGGTTGTGGCTGACGATCGCCGTCCTGGTGTACGTGCTGGCCTTGAAGATCAGGGAGGCCGACCGGATCGTCTCTTTCCATTTTTACCATCCCGATCAGGGCCCCGAGAGGACCCGGACAAGCCCATGACCCACGAGGGGAAGAAGCTCGACGATAAGGTCACCTGGACGCCGGACCACTGCAAGCACTGCCTGACCTGCATCAACATCTGCCCCGTGAAGAACCTGGAGTTCAAGGACGACGAAATGGTCTCGCTGCAGAAATGCATCCTCTGCCAGCTGTGCATGAAATATTGCCCTGATTTCGCCATCGAGGTCCCGCCGAAAAAATGAGACGCTTGATCATGGGCAACGACGCCGTGGCCATGGGAGCGCTGCGGGCGGGCATGACCTTTTACGCCGCTTACCCGATCACCCCCGCCTCCGAGATCATGCATTTTCTGGCGAACAAGGAGCGGGAGATCGCCTTCGTCCATGCCGAGGACGAGATCGCCTCGATCCACATGGCCATCGGCGCCAGCCTGGCCGGCCGGAAGGCCATGACCAGCACTTCGGGGCCGGGCATGTCCCTGAAACAGGAAGCTATCGGCCTGGCTCACATGATGGAGGTCCCGTTGGTCGTCGTCAACGTTCAGAGGGTGGGGCCGAGCACGGGGATGCCCACGATGCCCTCGCAGGGCGACGTCCTCCAGGCGAGACACGGGAGCCACGGCGACTACAACCCGATCGTCCTCCATCCGTTCTCGGTCGAGGGGTGCTACAGGTACACGGTCGAGGCCTTCAACGCCGCCGAGGAGTCGCGCAGCCCGGTCATCCTTCTCCTCGACGGGTTCCTGGCCCACCTCTCAGAAACCGTGGACCTCGAAGCGCTGACGGTCGTCCCGGTCCCGAGGACCCTGGCGCCCCTGGGTCAGGGGAACCGGCATTTCACCGGCCTTCTGGCCAAGGACGGCGTCCCGCAGACCAAGAACATGCCGTACTACCGGGAGTGGTACAGCCGGGTCAAGGACAAAATGGAGCGGGTCGCCCAAAAATACCGTTTCTTCGAGTTCCTGAAGAACGACGGGGCCGACACCCTGCTCATCGCCTACGGGATCACGTACCGGGTCATCCTGCCCTTGAAGAAGGACTTCTCCCTTTTCACACCGATCACGCTATTTCCCGTGTTGGAGGACGAGCTCAAAGCGGCCGCCGCCGGCCACAGGCGGGTCGTCGTCGTGGAGATGAACGACGGCCAGTACCGGGGCGAGGTCGAGCGGGTCCTGCGCCGCGAGGTGCTGGGCATTCCCGTGCTCGGGGGCGAGATCAGCCTGAAAGAGATCACGGAACGACTCCATGAACTATAAAGACTACATCAAATGGGACCGTCTCCCGACGTCCTGGTGTCCGGGATGCGCCATTGGGACGGTCTTCAAGACCCTGACCTTCGCCCTGGCCAAGATGGATATCCCCCGCGAGCTTCTCACGGTCGTGTCCGGCATCGGCTGCAGCGGCCGGGCCGCCGGCTATTTCAACCTGGACAGCGTCCACGTCACCCACGGCCGGGCCATCCCGGTGGCCGAGGGGATCAAGCGCAGCAACGACAGGCTCAAGGTCATCGTCTTCAGCGGCGACGGCGACCTTGTCGGTATCGGCGGGAACCATTTCCTCCATGCGGCCCGGAGGAACGTCGATATGACCGTGGTCTGCATCAACAACGGCATCTACGGCATGACCGGCGGCCAGATGGCACCGACGACGCCCGTCGGGACCAAAACCCTGACCTCCCGCTTCGGCTCGACCCCGTTCCCCCTCAACATCCAGGCCATCGTGACCTCCAACCCGAAACATTTTTATGCCCGCGGCTCGGCTTTCCAGGTCCACAACCTCCAAAAGTACATGCAGGAGGCGATCGACTGGCCGGGTTTCGCCTTCATCGACGTCATGGCCTTCTGCATCGAGAATTTCGGCCGGCGGGTCGGCTTCAATAACGGCTTCGAGATGCTGTCGAAGCTCAAACAGGATTTCAGGACGAACCTCAACCCGGCGGGTCTTCTGAAGGAGCATGAGCTCGGAGTGGTGAAAAATGCTGGTCCGCAAGGCTGAGCCCGGGGATTGTCACGAGGTCAGCGAGCAGATGACCCTGCTCATCGACGAGATCTACGCCCGCGAGAGGGACGAGGTTCGCCGCGTCCTCAAGGCCAACTTCACGCAGGACGCGCTGATGGAGCTCTGCCGGGAGCCGCACGCCCGGCTCTTTGTCGTGGAGGACGGGGGCCGGGTCGTGGCCTTTCTGTACGGGGTGCTCTTTTATCACGTCTTCACGATCTATTGGATCTATTGCCGGAAGCCCTACCGGGGAAAGGGCGCCTTTAATATGCTCCTCGACCACGCGGAGGCCGAGGTCGTCGCCGAGGGCTGCTACAAGATCGAGATGTACGCCTACGCCGAGCGCAACAAGTTCCTCGATTTCTCCGCCAAGTTCGGATTCCAAAAGGGCGTCCTCATCGAAAAAAGCATGTTCGGCTTCAAGGTCCGGAACATCTACAAATATATCGGCAGCCTGGAGGGGATCAACCGGGAGAAGAAGATCAAGATCGTGGGCGAAGCCGGCCAGGGCGTCAAGCTCCTGTCGTTCCTCCTGGCCTCGATCCTGTCCCGGCTGGGCAACGAAGTCTCGCTCAACCTGGAATACGACGCCTCCGTCCGGGGCGGGACGATCTCGGCCGACCTGATCTATTCCGACCTCAAGATCGAAAACCCCATCATCGACGAGGCCGACGTCCTGATCAAGTTCACCAGGACCCGGGAGTGGTTCCCCGCCAAGAGCCTGGTCATCGACGAGAGCATCTGCGAAGAAGGGGCTGTCGAATGCAGCATCAAGGACGTCCACGGGACCTACTACGGCTTTGAGAATGTGGCCATCTCGCTCTTCGGCAGCAAGGTCTTCATCAACATGATCGCCCTGGGCCGCATCCTGCGATACATCGGGATCAACATCCTCCTGCTGAACATTCGGGACTTGCTGCCGCCGCAGTTCGTCGAGAAGGACATGGAGGCCGTGAAGTACGGATTCCTGTACCGGGATGACGTCTGACGCCGCGCCCGCCTTTCCGGCGAGCCTCCGTGAACGAAGGAGGGGATCATGGAACAGAACGAATTCGTACCGGAGCGTAAACAAGCTTTACGGCGGTTCCGCGACAGGTATGAGTCCCGACCGTGGGGCGGAACGTCGAAAAGGACTCGCGCCTGGGCGGCGGCCGTCTTTGTGTTCCTCGGCGCGGCCTGCGCAACCATGAATACGGCGCCCGGAGGCTCGACGGTCCAGGAAAAGGCGATGGAGCTCGCCTCCGGGACGACCCTCCGCTACACCCTGGCCCTCCCGCCCTCGTTCTCCTCCGACCACCTTTATGCGCTCATCGTCGCCCTGCACTACGGCGGCCGGGTCACGCCCTACTACGGGAAGCCGTTCATGACGAATCCCATCCTGCCCGCGCTCGGCGAACTCGACGCCATCATGGTAGCTCCGGACTGTCCGGGCGACGGTTGGACGGACCCTCTGAGCGAGGAGGCCGTCCTGGCGCTTATCCGCCGGGTCGAAAAGGACTACCCCGTGGATCCCCGGCGTCTCGTCATCACGGGGTTCAGCCTCGGAGCCATCGGGACTTGGAAGCTAGCGATCAAACACCCGGGGTTGTTCTCCGCCGCGATCCCCGTCTCCGGCATGCCGCCGCAGGGAATCGTCGTCGGTCCCGCCGGCCCGCGCTTCCGGGTCATTCACAGTCTGAGCGACGAGGTCTTCCCCCTTGAATCCCTGAGAAATTTCGTTCGATTTTGCGAAGCGCAAGGTCTCCCGATCGAGTTTCACCCTGTCGCCGGCCTCAGCCATTACAGATACGACACCTTTGTCCCGGCTCTCAGAGAAGCCGTCCCCTGGTTGAAAAGCGTCTGGAAAGAAAAATAGCGGGCCCCCGGAACGGTTCGGAGAAATCAATCCCCATCCGAATTTCGCTGACGTCAAGCAGCGGCAAGTACCTGGTCTGACCGGACGCCTTCCCTGAGTGACGCCGAGAACCCGCGTCCGGACGCGTTCCATTTTTTGCCTCCACCTCCGACAAAGCCAATGTACAGTGTTGCGCTTCATCGGGAAGGAAATGTGCGATCCGCGTCGAACCGGGACGGAGAGGAAGCGGAAGGCCTCCCGCCGGGACACAGAAATCCTTGACAAACGCCGCAAAAGGACACTAAATATAGGGGGTGTGTATAAGTCTATTAATAGATATTGATGTATATGACGAAAAAGGCTGGACTTGTTGAGAATCTCGGAACCTGAATGATACAACAGGACTCGAACCGAACGGAACCCAAGGGACCACGGGAGGTCATGATCGCGGGGTTCGCCCCGCACCAAATGGCCCTTCTCAAGAGCGCCTTTGAAGGCAGATTCGTCATCCATAGCGCGACGGACGGAACGGAGGCCCTCAAGCTCCTCAGAGACGTCCCCTCCGTGAACGTCCTCCTCGTTCAGCAGGATATGCAGCCCATGACGGGAGCGGACTTCCTGCGCATCGCTCATGAACTTTTCGGCGGGCTGGAGAAAACGGTCAATGTGCTGGTTACGGGCCCGGAGGGTCAAGAAAGCCTGGGAGGACCGCCCGCCCTCGGCTCCATAGACGCGTTCATCCCCGGAGAATTCCGCGCCTCGGCCATCCTCCTCGAGGTCAACCGCCTTCTCTCCAGGCGCTCGCGCGAGAAGCGGGCATCTATGAGGATCAACTTGCCCTGCGATAGCGCCATCGATGTCGAGATCGGCCTCGAAGGCAAGGCC
Source organism: Candidatus Aminicenantota bacterium (assembly GCA_963813235.1). GTDB lineage: Bacteria > Acidobacteriota > Aminicenantia > Aminicenantales > Saccharicenantaceae > JALHVH01. The sequence continues at coordinate 411,843 of CAWEYF010000015.1, forward strand.
GAGCTCGGAGACATCGGCGAGAGCGGCATGTTCCTCAAGGCGCGATTCCCCTATCCTGTGGGAAAAACACTCCCCCTCATCCTGAGAATGCCCGGGGCCGACTCGTACCTCCTCCTCGGGAACGTGGCCCGTCGCGACGCGGCCCGGTCAGGGATCGGGATCCAGTTCCAGAGCATCGGAAAGGGCGCCCGGGACGCGATTTTCGACTTTCTCCGGGACCATTCCTCCCTCCAGGATCTCGACGAGCTGAAGGAACGGTATCCTTTTCTCAAAACGGACGAGATGATCGCCTTCCGGGAAGAGGACCGGATCGAATCCTTCCTGATGATCGCCCTCCGATCCCAGATGGAGATCATCGCCATCTCCCCGCAAACGCGGGCGTCGACGACCCTCCATTTGTCCGATCTGAAGCCCGGCAAGACCTGCGTCCTGAAAGGCACGGACCTGGACATCAAATTCAAGACCTCGGATTCGGTGTTCATGTCGTTCCAGGCCGGCTACGCGACCTACAATTTCGAGACGAAGGTCCGACGGATCCGGAAGAGCGGCACCGCGATGGAGTGCTTCTTTCCCAGGATCATGTTCTATTCCGAAAAGCGGGCCATCAAAAGGAAGGGCAACGAAGGGGACCTTCGCCTCGAAATCCACCTCCCCGCTCCTTTTCAGAAGAGCCTCCTCGGCCGGATCACGGACTTCTCCGAAGGCGGTGCCAGCTTCATCGCCGAGTCCGACGGCATCGCCCTTCTGGCCGGCACCCCCCTTGAATCGATCAAGATCTTCGATGGCGACAATCTCGTCCGCAACGAGATCGGAGAGATCAGGAACGTCGTCGGCTTGAACGGGGCCGCATCCGGCCTGCTCCGGTACGGCGTCCAGTTCGGGATCGGCCGGATGAACTTCCAGTCCACCCGGCCGCTGGAATCCGATCCTCATGCCGTCCAAGATGGGACAGAGGAACATGCGCGCCGGCCCCGGATGAGAAGGGCGGCCGACCTGAGCGAGATCGTCCAAAGCCATCCGGACGTCATCCGGTTGGAGACGACCAGGGGGGAAGAGATCACGGGACTCTTGAACACCTCCTTCCCGTTGGACGACCGGCCGGTTCCGGTCGTCGTGATCCCGCCCGCGTTCGGCAAGACGAAAGAAACCCTTTTCGGCTTGGCCCTGACCCTCATCGAGAACTTTCATCTCCTGGGCAAACCCCTGGCCGTCATCCGTTTCGACGGCATTCGGAGGAAGGGAGAAAGCCACAAGGACCCCGATGCTTCGGCACCGCCCTACGAAATGCTGAATGCGAGCTTCAGCCAGGGTGCAGAGGACATCCGGGCCGTCCTGGATTGGATCCATCTTAACCCACGGAAGCTGAAGGCCAGCTCGGTCGTCCTCGTCACTTTTTCGCTTTCCGCCCTGGAGGCAAGAGTCGTCCTGAAGGAGGAAGCCGATCGCCAGCGGATCGATTATTGGATTTCCTGCATGGGCACGCCCGAGTTTCGGAACCTCATGATCCGCGTCAATTGCGGCCTCGATTTCCTTGAGCAATACCAGCTCGGTATCAAACTGGGGATCATGCCCATCCTCGGGAATCTTGTGAACGTCGACAATTATGTCGCCGACGGAGTCGCCAACGGAGTCGCCACCCTGGAGCAGGCCCGCGATGATATCCGACGGATCGAGATCCCCATCACCTGGATCTATGGCGAATACGATCATTGGGTCGAGGCCGGATTTGTCCGTGACGTGATGAGCGTCCGAGCCCCCGCCCCTCGCGACGTGATCCCGGTTCCCATCGGGCACAACGCCCGGACGTCCGATGAGGCCCTCCATTTGTTCGGAACCATCGCTTCCCTGATCCACAGGTTCCTATTCGGGGAGATGTTCCACCCGATCAGGCCCGAAAAGAAGGACATGGATACGATGCGCCGGGCAGAGAAGGACAGGCTGCCGGCGAGAAACCTGGGCAACCGCAAGAGCTACTGGCAGAGATATCTGGTGGGAGAGGATAACCTTCTGGGATTTGACATCATGAGCCTCGGCGACGATTATGCCCAGCTCATGCAAGATCAGCTTCAAGCTCTGGCGCTTTCCCCCGGGGACCGCCTCCTGGACCTAGGGGGGGGAACGGGGAATTTCATCAAGCATCTCCTTGAGCGGAATCACCCCCTGCCGAACCGGATGACCATCGCGGACCTTATTCCCGAGGCTATGCTCAAAGCCCGCTCCAAGCTCATCTCCGTCTTCGGCGCGCGGGAAGAAAACGGCCGTCCCGACTTTGTCGGCCTGGATCTCGAACTCAACCGGTTCATCCCCGTCCGCCGGTTCCTGCAGGGCGAAATCGGAAGGTTCGGAGATCTGGCCGAGCGGATCGAGGACCTTCCGCTTCACAGCGCCAGGAAGATCGACGAGTCCTACTCGCCCCGTCTCCACCGGATCCTCCGGGGCGACGCGCTTTCGCCCGAGCTCGACCGCTGGCTGAAGAGCCGGTTTGAGCTGCCCGAATACAGGATCATCGTCGATTTCAACCAAGCGACGCGCCATGTCCGGGGCCTCCTGGGCGAGAAGCCTGCCTTCAGGAAAATGTCCTTCCCGGGGGGTCTCGACACGGCGTTCCACATTCCTTTCAAGTCCGGATCCTACAACAAGATCCTCATGAGCTTGGTCCTGTCCTACATCTTCAACCCCGTTGAAACCCTCCGCGAGATCCGGCGGATCATCAGCCCCGGAGGTCTTCTCGTTCTGTCAAGCATGCGTCCCGACACGGACGCCTCAGGCCCGTTCACCCGGCTGATGGCCAAGATCGAAGCCATGGCTCCTGAGAATTTGCCTCAAGAATGGCCCAAGGTTCTCCTCCTCAAGTCCCTCCGTTCCTTCCTGAACGACGCCCAGGCCCTGGTCGATCTGGAGGAAGCCGGGACGTTCGATTTCTTCGATCCGGAAAAGCTCGAAGGGCTCCTGGACGAAGCGGGATGGGAGATCGTCCGGACGATCCCGTCGTTCGGCGACCCTCCCCAGGGATACGTCGTGGCGGCCAAAGTGAGAGAGACCCATGGATGACAAACAACGAGCGTTCGAAGAAAGGCTGAACAACGAAAACAACCTACGGGCCAGGGCCCGTTTCGCCATTCTCATCAGCATGTTCCTTTATCCGGCGTTCCTGATCCTCGACGCCATTTATACCCCGACGCTGCTACGGCAGTTCCTCATCATCCGCCTTTCGGTCGTCGCCATCCACGTCCTCCTTCTCATCGCGTTCTCCAGGACCAAGTCGAATCGCGGCTACATCAACCTCGGCATGATCATGTGCCTCTCCGACGCCGCCGGAATCGCCATCATGATCCAGATCCTAGGCGGCTTCCTGACAAGCTACTACCAGGGATTGACCATCATCATCATGGGGATGGTCGTCGTGATCCCGCTCGCTTTCAAGGAATCGATCATCCTCTATGTCCTGATCTGGGCGAGCTATGCCGTCCCCAGCCTCATCAACATGCCCAACGAGGCCGGCTCCTGGCGGTTCGTCGTCAACAACCTGTTCTTCCTGACGTCCATCATCGTCATCGGCGCGTTCGGGTCCTTCATGACGGACAACATCCGCCGCCGGGAGCTCAAAAGCCGTATCCGTCTCGAGGAACTGACGGAGGTTCTCAAGGAATCGAACTTCAAACTGCAGAGTCTGGACAAGCTCAAGACGCAATTCTTCTCGAACGTCAGTCACGAGCTCCGAACGCCCTTGACCCTGATGCTGGTGCCCCTGGCCCCGATGCTGGACCAGAAGATGGGCCATCTCTCCGCCAAGCAGAAGGAGACCCTAGAATCGATCCGGCACAACGGCCTCAGGCTCCTCAAGCTGATCAACAATCTCCTCGACCTGGCCAAGCTCGAAGAAGGAAAGATGCGGCTCAAGGTCAAGACCGTGGATTTCATCGAATACACGGGGGCGTTTCTCGCGACCATCAAGCCGCTGGCCGACCGGAAGCGGATCAAGCTCTTCCTCCAGCATCCTCCGCACAAGGTCGATCTAGTCATAGATCCGGACCAGTTCGAAAAGGTCATCATGAATCTCCTGTCCAACGCCGTGAAATTCACGCCCGAAAGCGGGCGGATCACCATCTATATCGAGGAAACGGAGCCCTCGGTCATCCTGACCGTCGAGGATACCGGGAAAGGCATTCCCGAGGATATGCTGGTGAGCATCTTCGACCGGTTTTCCCAGGTCGACGGCTCCCTGTCAAGGTTGCACGAGGGGACAGGCATCGGCCTGTCCCTGGCCAAGGAAATCGTGCTCCTTCATCGCGGCCGCATCCATGCCGAGAGCGATCTCAACCGGGGATCGCGTTTCATCGTCGAGCTCAAGAAGGGCGACGCCCATTTCGGGGAGGATGTCCTCGACCGCCGGATCGTAGATCAACCCGTCGGCCTGAGAAAGCGCGCGACGGATCAGGAGGAGCCGAGGGTCCAGGACATCATCACGAACGTCCATGACCTCCAGCTCGCCGACCTCGAAAAGATCGACTTCCTGGACGAAGGCGCCGGGAAGGAACGCAAGCACGACTTTCATCTTCTGATCATCGACGACAACCCCGAGGTCCTCAAACTTATGAAGCTCCTCCTCGAGAACGAGTTCGACCTGACGTTTTCCACGTCGGCGGCCAAGGGCCTGGCCCTTCTTCGGGAACAGTCCCCCGACCTCGTCCTCTGCGATCTCATGATGCCCGGAATGGACGGGCAGCAATTCTGCCGGGCCGTCAAAGACGACGAGGTCCTGAAGCACACGCCGGTTATCCTGGTGACCGCGCGCTCCGGGTCCGATCTGATGGCCGAGGGCATCGAGTCCGGCGCGGACGACTACGTCACCAAGCCCTTCAGCGCGACCGAGCTCAAGGCCCGGATCCAGGCCCTTCTCCGCATCCGGAGCGTCGAAGCCGAGCTCGCCCTCGCCAACCGGAACCTCAAAATGAGAACGAACGACCTCGTCGAGCGCCAGAAGACGCTGTTCATCGCCATGGTCAAATCCCTGGTCTCGGCTCTCGACGCCAAGGACATCTACACCCGCCATCATTCGACCCGGGTCACGGAATATACCCTTAAGATCGCCGGAAAAATGAACTTCGGCGCCAGGGAGATGGCCGACCTCGAGCTGGCGGCTCTCCTGCACGACGTCGGCAAGATCGGTGTCCCCGAATATGTCCTGAACAAGAAATCCAAGCTGACCGAGGAGGAGATGGGCCTGATCCGCCAACACCCGGCCCATGCCGAAAGCATCCTCAAGCCCGTCGTCGAGCTCAGCCAGATCTCGAAGATCGTCCGGGCCCATCACGAACGGTACGACGGCACCGGATATCCCGACAGGCTCAGGGGCCTGGAAATCCCCCTTGCCGCCCGGATCATGGCGGTCGCCGACACATACGACGCCATCACCTCGGAGCGCCCCTACCGGGGAGCGGAATCCCACAGCTTCGCCGTCAAGGAGATCATCAAGTTTTCCGGGATCCAGTTCGACCCGGAGGTCGTCCAACATTTCCTCGAGATCGCGGGCGAGATCGCCAAGGATAAGAAACCCGAAAACGGGTTCGTCAGCTGACGGCCGTGAGGCTCCGGTAAAGCACCGCCCCGATCAAGGGAGGCGCGCTCGCCGAATAGGACGCCTGCCCCAAGGACATCGGGCTCTCGGCGCAACCGGTCATGGGCGTGTCCGCCGGTCATTGACATCACCCCTCAGGCGAAGATTCGGAGGATTCGTATATTCCCTCCTCATTTACGGCCCCGCCCTCGTAGGTACGATTGACTTGCCCGGATTTCGATGCTATCGTTTGGCCCGCCGAAAGGGAAACGCGTGGCGCCCCGATGCCCCCATTGCCTTCATGATGTCCCCGATGACGCGGTTGTCTGCGGGAATTGCGGCGGCGCGGTCTGCGCCCCGGCTCAAGCCTTTTTGACCAAAAGCTTTCGCATGCCTGTGGAGAATTCGTTTTCCTCCGGGACGACCATCGCGGAGAAATATACGATCCGGAGAGAAATCGGCAGAGGGGGGATGGGGATCGTCTATGAAGCCGAGGACACCCAGCTCAAGCGGACCGTCGCCCTGAAGTTCATGTCGCGCAGCCTCGCCGTCGATCCCTCGAACAGAAAGCGTTTCACCCAGGAGGCCCGGACGGCTTCCGCCCTGAACCATCCCAACATCTGTACGATCTACGAGGTCGGCGAAGCCGGAGGGGATCCCTATATCGCGATGGAATACGTCGAAGGCCGGCCGCTCGACACCCTCATTCCGCCTCAGGGACTGCCGGCCGATGAGGTCAGGCGAACCGCGATCCAGATCGCCGAGGGGGTCCGGCATGCCCATGAGCGGAACATCGTCCACCGGGATCTCAAGACGTCGAACATCATGATCACTCCCGAAGGCCGGGCCAAAATCCTGGACTTCGGGCTGGCCAAGCGGATCGAAGGCCCGGAACTGGGACAAGTGACGCTGTCCCGAATGTCGTTGACGGCGGAAGGATCCATCGCGGGGACATTGCCATATCTCTCGCCCGAACTGCTCCACGGGAATCCCGCCGATGCCCGAAGCGACATCTGGGCGTTCGGGGTGATCCTGTATCAGATGGTCGCGGGAAAACTCCCCTTTGAAGGGAGAACAGGTTTCGCGCTGACGACGTCCATACTGAGGGATACCCCCGGCCCGCTGCCGTCGGACGCGCCGGCCGATCTTCGGAACATCACCCGGAAATGTCTCGAGAAAGAATTGGAAAAAAGGTTTCAGACGGTGAGCGAAGTGCGGACGGCGCTTGAGAAGATGGCCGGTCTCAAAGGCAAAGGCCCGGGGCCTTCGGGCGTGCCGTCCTCGGTCCGGCTCCGGCGGCGACGCCGGATCCTGGCTGCGGCCGGCCTCTGCCTCGCCGCCATTGTGTTCTTGATCGTCGCCCCCAAGGGCGGTCCGAAGCGAGGGGTCGAAAAGGGTCCGCCGGCCGTCAGTACGGGAGCCCGGGCCTCCTTGAATCCCGATGCCAATGAATATTTTGAAAAGGGGATGCTATTCCTCAAAGCCCAGTTTGACTTGCCCAAAGCGAGGGAGATGTTGAAAAAGGCATTGGAGTTCGACCCCAGGTTCGCGGAGGCCCGAGCTTGGCACGGGTTCACCTTCGTCCTCGAAATCGACAGCGGCTATGCCAATGACACCCATTGGCTTTATAAGGCGGAACAAGAGTTGCGTCGGGCGCTGCAGGATGACCCCAATTCTGCTCGGGCCCATTCAGGTCTCTCCGCAGCCTATTTCTATCAAGGCAGGAAGGAGCTGGCTTTCGAAGAGGCCAAGCGGGCTCTCGCGATCGATCCGGACGAGGTGGACGCAAGCATTTGGCTCGCCAATTACTATATCTCGAACGCGGATTACGCTTCCGCTAAGGGCCTGCTCCAACGGCTGCTGCAACGCGAGCCGCTGTTTTTCCCGGCCCGCATGAGCTTGGGAGAGATCCTTCGGGTGGAGGGGGACATCGCCGGGGCGGTGCGCGAACAAAGCAAGATACTGGAGCAGGATCCGCGGAATGTCTACGCCTCTCAGAAGTTAGCCCGGGCCATGATGGATGGGAACGACCTGGCCGGGGCGCGCCGGATCCTGGAACGCTTTTCTTCCGGGGACCGGGAGAACTACGAGATCAGATTGACCTGGGCCTTACTGCTGGCCTTGGAGGGGAAGACGCGGGAAGCCACGACCACGATGAATAATGACAGCCAAAAATACGGCGCTCTCGCGTTCTGGACGACCTCCGTGGTCGCGGAATTCTATGCCGTCGTCGGAGAACCGGAGAAATCCCTCGACTGGCTCGAGCGGGCTGTTCGCAACGGCGACGAGCGTGACCTTTGGTTCCGCCGCGACCCGCTGCTCGCCAAAGTCCGAGATCTTCCCCGGTTCAGGCAAATCCTCGCTTCGATCGACAATCAACGTCAAACACGGAAGGGGCTGAAAGACCCGGGCGACGGCCCGACAAGACCCTGAGCGTGTCCGTACCATGCCGCTTCTGTGCCGCCGGGGGGCGGGACGGCCGCGGCGGTTGCGGCGCCGCGCTTCGATCAGAGCTTCAACGACATCCGACACCGGTAGCCCAGGTCGGTCTTGACGAAAGCGAACGAGGAGACGACCTTGAGCTCCGGGATGTTCCACTTGGCGATGCAGGCATAGATCTCCCGGTGACCCTGCGCCCGGGCATATTCGATGATCAGCTTGTGAAGAGCTTTGGACACGCCGTGGTTCCGGAAGGGCTTGGATACGAACGTGATCTGGAGATAGAACTCCGGCGGCGTATGTCCCGGGGACACGGGCAGGATATCGTACATGTTGTCGACTTCCGGGGCGCCGACGGACGCATATCCGATCAGATAGCCGATGAGCTTCCCGTCGGATTCGGCGACGAACGTCTTGTACTTCGTTCCGGGCTTAAGATAGCGGTTCGCATAGTCTCCGACCACGGACTCGATCCTAACCTCTTCGAACTTTTCGGCGAGCTCGGCCTCGAGCTCAAGGACGAGGCCGAGCATCTGCGCGAGGTCGGTCGTCCGGAATTCGCGGGTGGTGAACTCGAAATCAAATTTTTCGTCAGGCGTCATGACCTCATCTCCAAGGACGTGATCATGCCGGAGTGTAGCGTCGGCCGGGCGGCGCTGTCAATGACCGCGTGCGGACCCGGCCTTCTTTTTCATCGGCCCCCGGGGCCGCTTACCGGACGCGGGGATAATAGTTGCTATGCCATTTGATCCGCGTCGGGCGCCCGTCCGGGCCCATCTCGAACACGATCTCTTCTCCGAGGGCCTCGTCCTTCCGGACGCGCCGGAACGTGTTCTCCCCCGTTTTTTTCAGCTTCGTGAGCTCCTTGACGGGATCCCACGTCGGTAGGTCTATTGCGGCGAGACCGCCTTCCCAGACGACCATCGCGATCTCGCCCCACGCGCCGGAATAGGAGCCCGTATACTTCTTCAGCTCGGGATCGACGGATTTCGCCCCCGAAGGGTCTTTGACCGCGGCCTTGATGGCCGGCGAGACGATGTCGTAGATGCGACGGGCGAACCCCTCCGAGTCCACGCCCAGGGCGTTGGACATGAAGACGGTGGAGATCCGTTCGTCCGGTTTGAGAAGGATCCCCGTGCGATAGCCCGGGCAGGACCCTCCGTGACCGACAAAAGCGTTCCCGTCGCCCTTCATGACCGAGAAGCCCAGGCCCCACACGGTCTCGAAATCGGGGTCGACCCAGTGGACGCGGTACATCTCGCGCAGCGTGTTCGCCTTGAGCACCTCCGTCCGTCCCGTGTCGAGAAGGCGGAACTGCCACTCCGCGAACCGGGCGAGGTCCTCGGCCGTCGAAGCGAACCCGGCCGCCGGGGCGACGCCCCGCACCTGGAAGAACGGGAGCGTGGGCCGATCGCCGTTGCGCGTCACGCAGCCGTAGCCGGTCGCGAGCCGCGCTCCGCGCTGGTTCTCCGGCATCTCGGGCGTCGTGCTATCGAGCCCGAGCGGGTCCAGGATGTTGCGCCGAACGTACGCGTCATAGGGCAGTCCGGAGACCGCGGCGACGACCTCACCCGCCAGCGTGAGCCCGAGGTTCGAATATTGAAAGTACGTTTCGGCAGGATAGAGCGTCTGCTGCTTCGAGATCCGTTCGACGATCTGTTCGTGCGTGGGGAAAGGGAAATCCGGGCCGGTCCAATAGGGATAATCGGACTCGCGGGGAAGTCCCGAGGCATGGGTAAGAAGGCCCTCGATGGTGATCTCGGGCCCCTCGGGCGCGGTCCTCTGGATGGTGAACCAGGGCAAGTGCTTGCCGACCGGGTCATCGAGGCGTAATTTTCCGGCGTCGCGCAATTGCATTACGGCGATGCTGGTGAACAGCTTGGAGATCGAACAGATGCTGTAGATCGTGCCCGGAGTCGCCGGCGTCTTACGCGAGAGGTCGGCATATCCAAAACCTCCGGTCCAGAGGAGCTGTTGGTCATGGACCACCGCCGCGGAGACGCCCGGGATCTGGCCGTAGGCCCGCTGGGCTTCGAGCCAGACGCCCAGAAACTCCAGGGCCGATGCTACGCGCGGATCGCCGGCAAGCCCTTGAGTTTGAGAGAGCGCCGGACCGGAGAGGATGAAGAAGAGGAGGATGATCGTTATGGATGACCGAACCTGTTTCATAGCTTAATCTCCTTTGCCGGATTTTCTTTTATTATAGATCTTTTATTCCGGGGAGGCCCCCCGTATAAAGCAAATTCTCCATGCGGCTAAAACCCTGGTTCACGACGTATCGGATCCAGCGGATTGTGCCCAGCTTGGCCGAATACTCCATGATCAGGGCGCCCGCGTCCATCGCCGCCCGTCGGGCCCGCGAGATCTCCTCGGGATCGGTCTGGTCGAAAAAGTAATCGTACTCGAGGATGCACCGTTTTCCGCCATCGAGGGGCGTGACGAACCCCAGGTCGTTCGCGAGCCCGTGACGATCGGCGATCCGCCGAAACCCTTCGCTGATCTCGCAGATCAGATCCGCCTCGAGGGGGAGATAGATGATGTTGACGGCAAACTGCTTGTCCCGTCCCATCCTCGAGCTCAGGATTCGGAACATGTTCAGCCAGACCAGGTCCGTCATTTCCGGCCGGCCGTAGATCTCCTCGAAGAATGGACGGAGGTCCGGATCGACCGCCTCCGCCAGGGTCGCCGGCGACGGCGCCAGGGCCGCCTCCGCGATCTCCGCGAATCCCTTGATCCGGAGATAAGAAAACGGTTCTTGGGCGGAAAGCCCGCCCAACAGGGCCGGCCATTCGGCCGACCGGAGCGACGGCAAGCCCAGACAAAGGGCCTTGAAGAGCCGCTCATCGAAAACCGGCCCGCCCATGGCCAGGACACTCTGGATCGCGTAGCGATCGCCGATCACCAGAACCAGATAGGCGATGCCCAGAGTCTTTTCGAAGACGTGCCTGACCTCCGCGGCCAGTTGCTTCGTGGGGGCCAGGAAGGACGAAATGTATCCGCCGCCGAGAACTCCGATGGCCAGGCCGATCCGCCGGATGGCGCATTCCCTGGAAAAGTCGAGGGCCTTTTCCAGCGAATCGAAGGGAACGAGGACACCCGCCTCGTCCCCCGTCACGGGATGGAGCTTCATGCTCACGGCCGTACAAATTCCGGGGGCCTCCTGGTCGGCTTGCCGGAAGGCGAACAGGTTGGGGGCATTCTTGTCGCTGAGCGAGAAGAACGAGCCGTCCCTGGCCACGAACTCGGCGTCGATGCAGTTGTCGGCGGCCGTCCCGTATGCGGTCAGGAATGTCGAAAAGATCCCCGAGCAGATCATGTTGGAGCACACCAGCGCCGCCGGCTCGGCGACGTTGACGCGGTAGCCGCGCCGGGCGGCCTCGCGCTGGAGGTCGAAGGCCGGAACGCCCGCCCCCACCCGGACCGCCCAGTTCTTTCCGTCAAAAGAGATGTCTTTCATCCGGTTCAGGTCGATGACGGCGCCTTCGCTGAGGCTGAGGCCCGCGCCCTGGGACCCGTTGCCGCGGACCACCCAGGGGATGTGATGATCATTGAATAGCTTCAGGAGCGCCGATATTTCCTCCCGGGTCCTGGGCAGGACGACATAGGCCGGCATCTTGGGCACGGACAGGGGGCCGGGATCATGGGAATACGTGACGGTGATGCCCCTGTCGTTCGTCGCCCATTCTTCGCCGACGATCCGGCGGATGTCGCGGAGGAGCGGATCTTCCGGGGCCCGTTCGACGGCCTCTCCCCCGCTCACATGGGCGGCGACGAGGGCCTTCAACGCTTCCATGACGCGGGAAGGCCGCATTTCCGTGACAAAATAGCACTGGTAGTCGCACTTGCCGCAAAGGTCGCAAGTCGCCGCGATGTCGACACATTGCTCGGTGACCGGGATCTTGTGCTCCGCGAGGGCGGCATAGAGGTCCATCCGCCCCTCCGGATAGTAGCTCACGTAATGCTTCTGCAGCCCCGAGGCGCAGACGCCGCTCCCCAGGAAATCGATCTTGCACATCGCATAGTGGCGGCAATTCTTGGCGATCTTCAGGACATCATCCATCACTCCCCTCCTGCCTCGTCGGACCGGCATTGGCGCCGGATGGATATTTTTTCACGGCATAACCCATGTATATGATCGCCTTGACGCGGCTTTCGACCATCCCGACCTTAGCGGCGAGTTCACCGTAGGTCCACTCCCCCCTGGCCCTCCTGCGCAGGTAGCCGAGGAGCCTAGGGATGGGAACGCCGGGCACCAGGCCCCTGTGCTCTATCCACTCCAGGCCGTTCTGCCGGAGGAGCGACTTCATTTCTCCGGGTTTGATGAACATCCTCCAAACATGGAGGTTCGGGGGCATGAAGGCCCAGGGCTTCCAGACCTGGCCGACCTTGATGGCGGCAAGGAAGCTCACCCACGTGCGGTTGAACGTATCGTAGCAAAACACCCCCCCCGGCTTCAGAACCCGGGAGATCTCGGTGATGACCTTGGGCAGGTCGCGGACATGTTCCAGGACGTCACAACAGAAAACGGCGCCGAAGGACCGGTCCTCGAACGGGAGAGACTCGCCCGCGCCCGTCACGTAACGGATGTCCAGTCCGCTCTCCCGCGCGTGGTCGGCGGCGGCCCGGACGGACCGCGCGGAGGGGTCGACGCCGGTCGTGTCGAATCCCAGCCGGGCGATCTCCTCGGTCAGGAATCCCCCGCCGCAGCCCACGTCCAGGGCGGCGGTGGATCTGGGATCGATCCCGAGTTCCTCGATCGATATCCTTTTTACATAGCCCACCCGGGCGGGGTTCAAGAAAACCTTGATCTGATAAAGAGCGGAATCCGGCCGCCACCACTGGTCGCTCCGATTCGCTGTAGATGCCGTTATCGATGCTGCTCGTAGACCGCTCTGCGGGATACTCCGCATTCTTTCTCCCTGTTCCTTCGACACTATACCAAGTTTCGATGGATGATGCCAAAATACCCGGCCATCAAAAGCGGACTCCGCCGAGGGGCTCCGTCGCGATCTTCGCGTTGAGGATCCCGTTCTCTTTATCTTCACGGAATCTTCACACGGTTTTGACAACTCCGCGCCGCGAAAGATCTATCTTGAGGCTCGATCGGAGAGAAGCCATGCGGTTCGTCAGGAGGCGTTGACAATCATCGACGGAGGGGAATACCATGGATTCATACCGGGGGGTACAAAGTGGGATCCGAAGAAGAAAAGTCGCGGCTGTTCGCGTTCGGGCGCGATCCTGAATCCCCCTTGATGCCTGTCGGATTCCTCGCGCATGCCTACAGGACGCCGAGCCGGGTCGTGACCAGCGCCGAACTGGAGGATTCGCTGGGCCTCGGCCGGGGAATCATCAAACGCCTGACCGGCATCGAACGCCGGGGATACATCGGAGAGGGCGAATCCCTCCAGAGCCTGGCCGTCGGGGCATGCCGGGATGTCCTAGTCCGATCGGGACTCGATCCTTCGGTTGTCGATTGCCTCGTCTTCTACACCGACTCGCCTCCGGTCATGCCCGTGGGCACCGGCCACAGAAAGGTCTTTTACGACGTTTCCGCGCACATTCAATTCCTCCTCAGGGAAAGCGGCGTCGAGCTGGCCTGCGAATGCATGGGCATGGCCGGAAGCTGCGTTTCGTTCCTCCACGCGGCCCAGATGGCGCTCGGCCTTGTCAGGTCGGGGCTGAAGAAGAACGTCCTCCTCGTCGGGGCCGCCTGCAATTCCCTGTTTCTCGAGAACACGGACAAGAACGTCGCGATGACGTTCGGCGACGGGGCGGCGGCGAGCCTGATCGCGGCCTCGGCCGACGCGGGGTTCATCGATATATACTGCATGACGGACGGCGAGGGGTATGCCGCCGGCGGTTACCCCGAATACGCGTCCCTCTTCATCGACAGGAAACGCGTGGCCGATTTCGCTCCACGGGGATTCCAGGCTGCCTTGAAGGGGCTCCTGGCCCGGACGGGCCTGAGGATCGAGGATATCGACGTCGTCATCCCGCATCAGGCCGGGATCAAGATCATAGAACGGGGGATGGAGCTCGCCGGAGTCCCGCGGGAGAAGGTCTATCTCTGCCTACAGGACGTCGGGAACACCGGGGCGCCGGCGATCCAAATTGCGCTGGCCAGGGCCGAGGAGGAAGGCCGCCTGGCGGACGGGGACCTGGTCGCGCTCGTGGCTTTCGGTACGGGCTGGAACTACGGCGCGGCGGCTTTCCGCTACCACGGCTCCCGGGCGATCCGCTGATCCCTGTCTTCGGGACCGTCCGCGACGAGGCAAGGAGGCAAAACATGCCTGAGCACGAGGACTCTCTGCCGCTCTTCCGCATGCCGTGGAACTCGTCCGACAACGCCATGAGCTGGCTCGAGCCGACGCGGCGGTGCAACATCGTCTGCGACGCCTGTTTCGCGACCAACGACCCACAGAGCGAGAAGCCGCTCTCCCGCATCGAAAGCGAGCTCGAGGCCATCCTGAAGCTCAGGCGTTGCGACGGGATCTTCATCGGGGGCGGCGAGCCTCTCACCCATCCCCGGATCGTCGACGTCGTCCGGATGGTCGCCGCCCGCGGGATCAAGCCGGTTCTCGTCACGAACGGCGTCGGCCTGGCGCCCGCCCTCCTCTCCGATCTCAAGAAGGCCGGGCTCTTCGGATTCACGTTCCACGTCGATAGCCACCAGGCGCGGCCCGGCTGGAAAGGGAAGACGGAACGGGAGCTCAACGTCCTGCGCCAGCAGCTGGCGGACATGGTCGACGAGGCCGGCGGGATGATCTGCGGATACAATGTCACCGTCTTCCCCGATACCCTCGGCGATGTCCCGGACATCGTGGCCTGGGCCCTCCGGAACATCGACAAGGTCCAATCCTATACGCTGACCATGCTTCGGCTGGTCGAGGCGAATGCCGGTTTCGAGTACTATGCGGGAGGCCGCGCGATCGATGTCTCCGAAACGGTCTATTTTTCGCCGACCCCCTATCGGAGGCTGATGTCGGCGGATGTCCGGGCCGAGGTCCGCAAGGTCATTCCCGGTCTCCGGCTGTGCGCCTATCTCGGCGGGACCGTGCGGCCCGACGCCCCGAAGCTGGGCCTCGCCTGTCTTATCGCCACGACGCGGGAAACCTTCGGGAACCTGGGTCCGAAGACCATGGAGCTTCTCCAGAACGGCCATCATTGGTTCACGGGCCGCTATTTCGCCTTCGGCCGGCCGAGCCTCAACCGAAGGGCCCGCCTTCTCTTCCTGTTCGGGATCTTCGACCCCGAGGTGCGCCGGGCGCTCGGGCGATACGGCCGCGCCGCTCTCAAGGACCCCCGAATCCTGGTTCGCCGTCTCTACGTCCAGACCATCAACATCGAACAGCCGTTCGACATCCTGGCGAACGGGGAGCAGGACCATTGCGACGGGTGCCCGAACCTGACGCTCTGGCAGGACCGTCTCGTCCCGGCCTGCCTCCTGGAAGAATACAGGAGTTACGGGACGGCCGTCGTCGCGGTCCCGAAAGGGACCGGGAAGGAGTGAGCGCCATGCCCCTCGACGTTCAAGACGTTCGGACCCGCAGGGACTTCAGGACGTTCATCCGGCTGCCGGCCGACATCCACCGGAACCATCCCCGATGGGTCCCGCCTTTGTCCGCCGAAGAACGGAAATACTTTTGTCCGGAAAAGAACCGGGCCTTTTCTTTCTCCGACGCGACGCTGGCCCTGGCCCGCAGGGACGGCAGGCCGGTTGGCCGGATCATGGGCATCATCAACCACCGCTACAACGAGGCCCGCGGCGAGACGAACGCCCGGTTCGCGTTCCTGGAGTGCGGCGCCGACGAGGAAGCCGCGCGGGCGCTGTTGGTTCACGTGGAGGGTTGGGCGAGGGCCAAAGGAATGTCCAAGATCATCGGGCCCATGGGCTTCTCCGACCAGGATCCCCAGGGCTACATCACCGAGGGCTTCGAGCATGAACCGTCGATCGGGACGTACTGCAATTTCGAGAACATCAACGCCTTCCTGGAACGGGCCGGGTACGGGAAGGACATGGACTACGTCGTCTACCGCGTGGACCTGACCGGCGGGGTCCCGGAGTTCTACAACAGGATCGCCGAGCGGGCGCTCCGTCGGAACGTCTGCCGCCTCCTGGACTTCGGAAGCCGGCGGGAGCTCAAACGGTATATCAGGCCGGTCCTCGAGCTGATGAACGAATGCTTCCGGGAGCTTTACGGCTACCATGAGCTGGACGACAAGGAAATGGACGCTCTCGCAAAGCGCTTCCTTCCCGTCCTCGACCCCCGATTCGTCAAGATCGCCGCGAGCGGCGACGAGGTTGTGGGATTCAACATCGCCATGCCGAACCTGGCCGAAGGCTTCCGCAAGGCGGGAGGCCGGCTGTTCCCCCTCGGGATCCTTTGGATCATGCGGGCCGGCCGACGGACGCGTCAGCTCGACAGCCTCGTCGGCGGCATCCGGAAGGATTTCCGGGGACGCGGAGTGGACGCCATCCTCGGCTGCGCGACGATGGTCTCCGCGGCCGAGGCGGGATTCCGCTTCGCCGATACCCACCATGAGCTGGAATACAATTTCAAGGTCAGGGGGGAGATGGAAAAGCTCGGCGGGAGCGTCTACAAAAGATACCGTATCTATCGGAAAGATCTCTGAACGGCGGAGCGGGGACCGATGTCACTTGAATGCGGCGAACGAAAGCTCCGTGTTCCCCGTCATCCTGACGACGCTGGACGCGCCCCTGGGGAGGATCGTTCCTATGTTCTGACCCACTTTTTTGACGAATGGTTCGTGGCGACCCTGTTCCCCCCGTTCCTCCGTTTTTGCTGCGATCGGAACATCCACCCCAATGTTCTCACGGCACTGGCCCTGGGGCTCTCGGCGGCGATCCCCTATTTCCACCTGAACCGGCGGACCTGGGCGGTTGTCGCCGCCATCCTCCTCCGGCAGCTCCTGGATTGCCTGGACGGCGAGGTGGCGCGCCGGTGCCGGAAGACGTCCAGCCTCGGGGCGTTGCTCGATAGCATCTCGGACGGCGTTTTCTACTGGGCCCTCATCTCGATCGTCATGTCGTTTTTCGCCCGTTCCCTCCCCGGCGTCATCGGCTGGTCGAGCCTGATCTTCGGCGGTCTGTTCGCGGCCCATTGGATCGCCTGCGGGGGCCGGGCCATCGCCGACCACGCGCTCAAGGATTACGGCACCCGCTCGTTGTATCGGAGAGTCTACGCCTACGTGGTCAACGACAGCCTGTTGTTTGCCGCCGCGATCGCTTTGCTTTACGGCCTCGTGATGAAATAGTCGTCTTTGCCGTCCGGACACGCGGAGGGCGAAGGCCGTCCCGGGCGCCGTTCGACGGCGGGGGACGGACAAAGGAGGTCCTTCATGGGCATCGATCGTCGCCGGCTCTATCGCTTTCCCTGGTCCGTCACCGACAATCCCGGAGGATGGGTGGACGTCACGGACGAATGCAACCTGAGCTGTTCCCATTGCTTTCGTCGCCGGCTCGAAGGTCACCGGCCTCTCGCGGACGTCCTGTCCGACATCTCCGCCTGCCGGGCGATGAGGAACTGCGACGACATGAAGATCTCGGGAGGGGAGCCGCTGACCTATCCGCACCTCCTCGAGGTCGTGAGGTTCGTCGCCCGGAACGGGATGAAGCCGTTCCTCATGACGAACGGCGTCGGGCTCGACCGGCCCCTCGTCCAGGAACTGGCGCGGGCCGGCCTCGCCCGGTTCAACTTCCACATCGACAGCACCCAGGACCGGCCCGGCTGGACCGGGAAGAGCGATGTCGAGCTCAACGCCCTGCGGCAGTCCTATGCGGAGATGGTCGCCGGCGTCAGGGGCGTCGGGTGCGGCTTCAACGTCACGGTCTCCCGGGCCAACCTCGAGGCGGTCCCTGAGATCGTCGACTGGGCCGTCCGGAACATCCGGACGGTCCACCACATGACGCTGATCGCCCTGAGAGGGCTCTTCGTCGCCGACGATGTCGCCTTCTTCGCCGGAGGAAGGTCGCTTCCGATCGAGCTCGTCCCGAACCGGGTCGATGATCCCGAGGAGGTCTCGCTGACGGCCGACGGCATCTTCGATGTCATCCGCGAGCGGTTCCCGGCCATTTCCCCCTGCGGGTACCTCAACGGAAGCGCGTTCCCCGAGACGAACAAGTACCTGGTCTCCGTCGTCGTCGGTTCGCCCCGGCATCTGTACGGATCCCTGGGTTCCCGGGCGCTCGAGGTCATCCAGGCCGGGTTCCATCTCGCCAAAGGACGGTACGTATCGATCACGAAGAGGACGAAGGTCGGCCGCAAGGTATTCCTGTTCGCGGCCTTGGATCCTGTCGTCGGGAAGGCGTTCGCCCGGTTCCTCCGCGTCCTTCTCGCCCGCCCGTGGCAAGCTTTCGAGGGGATCTACATCCAGCCCATCGCCATCGAACAGCCGCTCGAGCTCGTCGACGGGGAACCCAACGTCTGCGACGACTGCATCAACATGATGATCTATCGGAACAGGCTCATCCCTTCCTGCCGCGTAGAGGAATACCGGGCGTTCGAGGGGCCCCTGGTCACGCAGAGGATCACCCAAGGATCGAGCCGACGATGAACCCGCATCCAGATCCGGCCCGAGGGGATCCCGCCTCCCGGCCGGCGGGCACGTGGTTTGAGACTTTTCCTATCAGGATGATACAATGGAGACGAGTGGACAGGGGCCGCAAGCGGGATCGGAAGGACGAACAGACCAAGATGATCGACGCAAGGCATCGCCGGGTTCGCGCCTGCGCGGTTTTCCTGGCCCTGGCCCTCGCGGCGCTTCCGGGGGCCCTTCGGGGCCAGAAATCGGAACTGCTGGTATCTCCCGGCAAGCTCAGCAAGGCTCACGGCGAGCTTTCCGGCCTGAACAACTGCCCGAAGTGCCATACGCCCGGGAACAAATCGGTCGACCAGAAGTGCCTGGCCTGCCACGAAGAGCTGGCGGCCCGGATCGTCGCGGGGCGGGGCTTTCACCGGGACAAGAAGACCGGCTGCCCGACCTGCCATCCGGACCATCAAGGGCCGGATTTCCAGCTCATCGACTGGAATCCGCGCACGTTCGATCACGCCAAGTCCGGCTACGATCTGAAGGGAAAGCATGCGGAGGTCCCCGATTGCGGCAAATGCCACAACGCCCGCAATTCCCCGACGGGAAAGAAGGAAGGGACCTACCTCGTTCAAAGCACCCGCTGCGGGTTCTGTCATGAGGATGTCCACAAGGGACAGTTCGCCAAGGACTGCGACGCGTGCCACGCGATCGAAGTCCCGCTCAAGGAGATCAAGTTCGATCACGCCGCGGCCGCCTATCCCCTGAAGGGGGCCCACCGGAACGTCGCCTGCGACAAATGCCACCCCGGAAAGAAATGGAAGGGCCTGCCGTACACGGCCTGCGTGGACTGCCACCGCGACCCGCACAACCCCTCCTTGGGGAAAACCTGCACGAAGTGCCACACCGAGGCGTCCTGGAAGGTCACCTCCTACAACCATGATCAGACGAAGTATCCCCTCAGGGGGAAACACGTGGGGCTCAGGTGCGAGCAATGCCATCGGAGCGGCAAGTTGGAGAAGATCCCCTCCGCCTCCTGCCGGGACTGCCACGGAAAGGACCCCCATCAAGGCCAGTTCCAGGACGACTGCGGCCGCTGTCACAATGATTCGGGCTTCAAGCCGGCGACCGTGGATCACCAGAAGACCCGGTATCCATTGACGGGGAAGCATGCCCCGGTCGCCTGCGCGAAGTGCCATTTGCCTCAAAGGGAAAACGCCCCCGTCATCTATAGGCCGCTCAAGACCGGGTGCGTGGATTGCCACAAGGACATCCATCTCGGACAGTTCAACAAGGCGTGCGAGCAGTGCCATTCAACCCTGGGGTTCGACCAGGGGAACCCTCGGTTTCGACCACCAGAAGGACTCTGCCTACAAGCTGGAAGGCGCGCACGCCCCGCTGAAATGCGAAGCCTGCCACAAAAAGGAGAGCGCGGTTTTCCCGGGCGGCACGGGAGAGGCCGTCCGGTACAGGCCCCTCTCCGCGGAGTGCGTGTCCTGCCATCCGGCGATCCACGGCGGCCAGGTGGGGCCGGATTGCCGGAAATGCCATGACTTCGCCAAGTTCAAGCCGGCGCCCGGCTTCAGCCACGAAAGAACCCGGTTCCCGCTGAAGGGCCTCCATGAATCCGTGGCCTGCGACAAGTGCCATCCGCCGGTCAAGACCGTGCTGTCCGGCAAGATCATCGATTCACCGAGATACCAGCCGACCGGATTGAAGTGCGCCGAGTGCCATAAACAATTCGACCATTCCAGGACGGCCTACCCCTTGACCGGCAGGCATGCGAGCCTGGGCTGTGAACGTTGCCACAACGCGAAAACCCCCCATCTCAAACGGCTGAGGGCCGCTCCGGAGGGGAGATTCGGGTGCCAGGACTGTCATTCCACGAGGCACCCCGGAAAACAGGAGAATTGCGAGGCCTGCCATACCACGAAGTCCTGGGCCGTGGAAGGTTTTTGAGCCGGGGCCCGCTCGTCCCTAGACCTCTTTTTCGACGATGCGGACCCCGACCTTCTCCAGGAGCGGGAAGGGAAGTTCGCCGCCGACCATGACGAACACGGTGTCGTTCTCGATCTCGCTGTCCCCGGCGGGCGTGGAAACAACCAGGGACTTCGGTTTGATCTCTTTGACCGAGCCGTTGAAAAAGGCCTGGACGTAGCCCTGCTCGATGGCCGCGAGGATCCTCTCCCGGTTCCGGCCCTTGGCCTTGGGGAACCCGTCGCCGCGGACGACGAGGGTGATGCGGCACCCCTGATTGAAAAGGGCCAAGGCCGATTCGATGGCCGAATCTCCGGCCCCCACGATCGTCACGCGGCTCTTGGCGAACTCCGCGGCGTCGGTGAGGGAATAGAAGACCTTGGCCGAGTCTTCGCCCGGGACGCCCAGCTTCCGGGGCTCGCCCCGCGTTCCCAGAGCCAGGATGACCTTGTCACAGACGTAATCTTTGCCGGACGCGGACACGACGAACCTGTCCCCGTCCTTCCGGACCGCCTCGAGTTTGGCCCCGACCGTGATCGGGGCCTTGGTCGTCTTCAGGATCTTGTCCCAAACCTCGAGAAGCTTCTCCCGGGTCGTGTTCCCGACCCAGAGGGGGCCGTACAGAGGCATTTCGGCGGGCTCGGCCATGACGATCTTGTTCTTGGGGAAACTCCTGATCGTGTTGGCACTGTTCTGCATCTCGAGGCAGGCGGCGGGCAGGCCGAACTTCCGGGAGCTCAGGAGCGCCGAAAGGCCCGCCGGCCCCGATCCGACGATCAGGACTTGGGGCACCTTGTCCGGGAAGACATTCTTCATGATGTGGTTCAAGACCGCGCGCCCTTGGTTGATCGCCTCCTTGATCAGGCCGGCCCCGGCCAGGGAGCCGATCACGTAAATCCCCTTGATATTGCTTTCGAAGTTCTCGTCCACATCGGGGACCCGGACCTTCATCCTCTTCCCGTATTCGATCAGTTGGTTGGCCCCCAGGGGACAGGCTTTCTCGCACTCTCCGCACCCGACGCATGCTAAAGGATTGACCAGGGTCGATTTTCCCTCGATGATGAACAGGGTCTCTTTTCTCTTGCAGGTCAGGACACAGGTCCCGCACCCCACGCATAGGGACCGGTTGATGGCGGGGTGCATTCTTTTCCCGGAAGGATGACGTATCTCGATCCGGCTGATCTGCTGCTCCGTCAGCGTCGAGACCGGGACGATCCGGTTGACGAGGAGCCGGGATTTCCGCTTGTTCCGGATCTCCTTGTGGACGAAGGGGAGGAGGACGACAAGGAACAGGAGCGCCCCGACCAGGAACAGAAAGAGGTGCTCGGGGATCAAAGAATCCATGTGCTCCCCATTCTCACGCTCACGTAAATGTGGACGATCAATATAAGGAACATGAGGACGACGAAAGGGATGTGGAGGAGATGCCAGTAGTTGAGAATCTTCTGGGTCTTGTCCAGGAATGCCTTTCTCCGCATCAATTTCTGCCGCTTGATGACCAGCCCCAGCAACTTCCTCCGCTCGCTGAAGCTCAGGACCCTGGTCTTCTTCAGGGCCCTGTTGAACGTAACCCGCAGTTTGGCCGTTTCTCCTCCCGTCCACAGGGCGCCCCCCGGCCCTGTCCGTCGTGTGCTTTTTTCAAGATCGGCCAGGCGGTCCCACAGCGGATGCCCGACGGGAAGCCGCTTCCTGAGCTCGTAGGTGATGCCGATCTCTTCCGCTTCGAGCTCGATCCGGTTGAGCTCCATTCCCGAGATGGAGCGGGGAATGGCCTGGTAGATGTACCGGCCGATGATGCCGCTCACGACGACGAGCGTCATGGCCCAGAAGGATATGCCCACGAGCCCGGAGAATTCGAAGACCGTGTGAAGCAGGACGAGGACCGGGCCGCAAAGCCCGAGAAAGATGTGGACCTCGAGCCAATCGTTCAAGTTCCCCCAGCCCCGCATGAAACGCAGGCGTTTGCGCAGGGAATACGCGAGGAGCACGACCATGAAGAGCGTGCCGAGAATCCCGAGGAAATGGCCCACGGACCCGCTCTGGCGCAAGACCGGGTGCAGGGGCAGGCGGATCCTTTCCACCGGAGGGGCGAGATAATAATCTTTTCCAAAATAGAACAGGCCGGCGACGGCCAGAAAGGATGCGACATAAACGGCCTTGAGGCCGGCCCTCATTCTCATGATGTCATGGGGTCCCGTTCTTCTGTTTCCGCCCCGCCCATAGCCCGGGGCAGTCCCGTCCATTATCCCATGCCGGGCCATCGGCTTCAAGGGATGGGTTCTCGGCAAGCTGAATGAGTCGGAGTGTTTTGAATCGCGGTTGCAAAATCGGGTCGGCGAAGCTAAGATGGGTGGACTTTCATCATGAGGAAGACGATCCATGCCGCGCTCTTGGCTCGTGTTCTTCTCGTCCGTTCTCGTCCCAGGCCTTCGCGCGGAGGGGCTGAAGGCCGTCCGCGTCCCGCAGGGGCCGAAGATCGACGGGCTCCTTTCCGACCCCGTATGGCGTTCGGCCGAGCCCTTCACCGGCTTCCGGCAGGCCGAGCCGCGGCCCGGCGAGGACCCGACGGAATCGACGGAACTCCGGGTCCTCTACGACCACGCGAACCTGTACATCGGGGTCCTGTGCCGCGACAGCGAGCCCGAGCGGATCTCGGCCAACAACATGGCCCGCGACGGCGGCGGCGGCCAGGAAGGCCAACACTACGGACACTCATCGCAGGGACCGAGCGACGACCTCGTCCGGGTCCTCCTCGACCCGTTCCAGGACAAGAGGTCCGCATATATCTTTTTCGTCAACCCGCTCGGTGCCCGCGGCGAAGGGCTCGCCTATGCGGGCGAGGCCAGCCTGAACTGGGACGGCATCTGGGAAGCGAAGGCGCGGGTCCTCGAGGACGGCTGGAGCGCCGAGTTCCGGATCCCGTTCAAGACGATCTCCTTCAAGCCGGGCCTTCGGGTCTGGGGCATCAATGTCGAGCGCGTCGTCGCCCGCAAGCAGGAGACCATCCGGCTTTCGGGGACGAGCCGTGACAGCAAGTTCGAGAACCCGATGGAGGCGGCGGCCCTGGAAGGCATCGAAGGGGTCGAACAGGGCAAGGGCATCACCTTCCGGCCCTACGGGCTCGTGAGCGCCTCCAAGGAGCGCCCGGAGGCCGGGGTCTGGAAGGCCGACGGCGGGTTCGACATCTACAAGAATTTCACGCCCAACCTGGTCGGGGCCGTGAGCTACAACATGGACTTCGCCGAGACCGAGGCCGACGAGCGCCGCATCAACCTCACCCGGTTCCCGCTGTTCTTCCCGGAGAAAGCGGATGTTCTTCCTTGAGGGCTCGGAGACGTTCAGCTTCAGCTCGAGCATCAGCTTCGTGCCCTTCATCAGCCGCACGATCGGGCTGTACGAGGGCCGCCAGGTCCCCGTCGTCTTCGGGACCAAGCTCTACGGCAAGATCGGCGACTGGAACCTCTCGGCCATCGACATCCAGACGGGCCGGTTCGAGGGCCTCGCGGGCCGCAATCTCTTCGCCGCCCGGATGACCCGGAACATCTTCGCCGAGAGCAAGGTCGGCTGGATCCTGACCAACGGCAGTCCGACCGGCGAGCGGAACACCCTGGCCGGCGTCGACCTGAATTACTCCACGTCCCGGTTCCTGGGGAACAAGAACCTCATGGCCGCGGTCTGGGCGGCCTACAACTGGAACGAGCAGAAGACGGGGCGGCACCACGGGTTCGGCGCCCGGGCGGAGTTCCCGAACGACCTCTGGAACGGCGAGATCACATACGCCTATTACGGCGAAGCGCTGGACCCGGGGCTGGGCTATATGATGCGGAAGAGCATCCAAACGTTCTATGTGAGGGCATCCTACCAGCCGAGGCCGCGGGCCGGGTTCCTGGACGGGCTCGTCCGGCAGTTCTCCTTCCAGGCGAGCGTCGACTATTACTGGGACCTCGC
Source organism: Candidatus Aminicenantota bacterium (assembly GCA_963813235.1). Taxonomy (GTDB): domain Bacteria; phylum Acidobacteriota; class Aminicenantia; order Aminicenantales; family Saccharicenantaceae; genus JALHVH01. Next base: position 436,312 of record CAWEYF010000015.1, read on the forward strand.
CGGGAGGCTCGAGACGCGCCAGGTCAACGTGGTCCCGCTCAGCTTCCGGACCGAAAGCGGCGAGCAATTCCGGGTCGAGGTCGTCCCCAGCCGGGACATCCTTCCCTATCCTTTCGAGGTCTCCCGGGGCGTCGTCCTTCCCGCCGGGCCCTACGACTACACGAACGTCCAGGTCTCCCTCAACACGGCGACCCACCGGCCCGCCGCCCTCAACTTGAGCTTCACCACGGGGGATTTCTATTCCGGCCGCCTCGACGAGACCAAGGCCGGCTTGACGCTCAGGCTCAACGGGACCGCGAATCTGGGGGTCGACATCGACCTCGTCCGCGGCCGCCTGCCCCAGGGACGGTTCAGCGAGAACGTCTTCCAGGTCAAGGCCGACATCTTCCTGTCGCCCGATCTCGGGCTGATGAACTATATCCAGTACGACGACATCTCCCGCGAGCTCGGCTGGAGCGCCCGCCTGCGCTGGCAGGTCTCCCCCGGCAACGAGATCTATCTGGTCTACAACAAGAACTGGGAGCGGCGGTGGGACCCGACGAGCCGTTTCGTCCCGCTGGAGGAACGAGGGGTCTTCAAGATCTCCCTGTCGATCCGGCCCTGACGGCTCGGGACTGGTCAACTCCCGGTCCAAGTGCTATATTTGGTCGATGTCGTTCCCGAGAAGCTCTCTGTGGAAGGCGACTGCCTTGGCCTTCGCCGGCTTGATCACGGCGTCGTGCGTCCGCTATCGCCCGAAACCGGTCACGGCGGCCGGGACCGCAGCGGGTTTCGAAGCGCGTTCCCTGCTGGCGCCGGAGCTGCGGGAGTTTCTGCTCGCGAACAAAGAGGTCGGGGACTGGCCCCCGGTCATCTGGGACCTCAAGGCCCTGACCCTGGCCGCTTTCTACTACAGCCCCGACATGGACGTGGCCCGCGCCCAATGGGGCGATCGCCCGCGCGGGCAGGATCACGGCCGGTGAGCGCATCAATCCGGTGCTGAACCCCCTGTTGGGATATAACGCAACGTCGCCGGTCAGCGAGGTCACTCCTTGGGTTCCCGAGTTGGCCCTGGAGATCACCATCGAGACCGCCGGCAAGCGCGGCCTCCGGATCGCCGCCGCCAGACAGCTTTCCGAGTCGGCCCGCTGGAATGTCCTGTCCGTCGCCTGGGACGTCCGGAGCCGCCTGCGCGGCGCCCTGCTCGACCTGTATGCGGCCGAACGAACGGCCTCCCTTCTCGCGGAACAACAGGAGATCCAGGAGGAGATCGTCCGGCTCCTCGAGGTCCAGAAGCAGGCCGGCGAAGTCTCCGCCTATGAAACAACGCAGGCGCGGGTCGCGCTCGACAACAGCCGCCTGGCCGCCGTCGAAGCCGCCAGATCGGCCGAGGATGCCCGGGCCCGGCTTGCCGCATGCCTCGGCGTGCCGCGGAAAGCCCTGGAAGGCGTTCCGATCTCCTATGAGTGCTTCGAGCGTCCCTCCCCCGATATCCCGAAGGGCGAGGTCCGCCGCCACGCCCTGGAAAATCGCACCGACATCTTATCCGCCCTGTCCGAGTACGAATCGACGCAATCCGCCCTTCGCCTTGAGACTCGCGAAGCAATATCCCGATTTCCGCCTCGGCCCCAATTACCAGCTTGATCAGACGGACAGCAAATGGACCCTTGGCCTCGCTCTCGACCTCCCCATCCTCAGCCGCAACAAGGGCCCGATCGCCGAGGCCGAGGCCCGGCGCACCGAAAGCGCCGCACGTTTCCTGGCCCTCCAGGCACAGGTCATCGGGGAGTTGGACGCCGCGGCCGAGGATTGCCGGTCGGCCCTCCTCAAGGCGAAGGCGGCGGATGACCTTCTGGAACACCTCTCCGCCCAGGAGGCCGCGGCCAAGCCCCGGCGGGAGCTCGGGGAGATCTCGAAGCTGGACCACCTGGCCATCAGGCTCGAGCTCAATGCGGGCGCCATGGCCAGGCTGGACGCGCTGGTCCAGGCACAACAGGCCGTCGGCCGGCTGGAGAACGCGGCCCGGAGCCCCCTCGACGTGAAGGACTGGATCACGGGGGAGATCCGGAGGGATTCCGAGCCCGCGAAGGAGCGCAAGAATGAGTAAACGCCGGGTCGTGACAGCTATCATCATTTTGGCGGCGGCGTTATCGGCCGTCGTCCTCGTCAAGGCGTTGAGGCCCAAGGGCGCCGGAGGAGGAGAGGATCCGGCTCCGGACGTGGCCGTCCACGTGGGCAAGATCGTCCGGGCGACGCTCCATCGCTTCGTCACGGCCTACGGGACCGTCGAGCCCGAGCCCCCGGGCGACGGCCGACCCGCGGCAGGCGCTTTGATCTCCGCCCCCGTGGGAGGCATCCTCGCAGAGATCCTGGTCCCGGAAGGACGCTCGGTGGCCAAGGGCGCCGTCCTGTTCCGCCTCGACACCCGGGTCGCGAAGGTCGCCGTCCTCAAGGCCGAGAAACAGCTCCAGTTCGCGGAGACGACGTTCGAGCGCCAGAAGCAGCTCCTGGCGGCCGACGGCACGTCCCTGAAAACGTATCAGGAAGCCGAGCAGCAGCTCAACGCCGCCCGGGGCGACCTGGCCGCCGCGAAGACCGACCTGGCCCTGCATGAGATCGCCGCGCCGCTTTCCGGCACGCTGGTCCGGCTCAACGCCCGCATCGGCCAGACCGTGGACCCCAGCGCCGTCCTGGCTGAGGTCGTCGCCCTCGACCGCCTCGTCGTCTCGGCCCGGGTGCCGAGCCGGGAAACCGCGCTTCTCAAGCCGGGCCAGCCGGTCGAGCTGGAGTTCGGGATCTCCGCCGGCGGGACCGTGACGCTCGTCGGTAAGGACGTCGATCCCGCCAACGACACGGTCCTTGTTAGGATCTCGGTCCCGAAGGACGCCGGACTCCAGCCGGGCCGCTTCCTGAGCGTCCGCATCGTCTGCGAAGAGCGCCGCGACCGCCTCGCCGTCCCCGAAGTCAGCATCGTCCCGGGCCCCGACGGAGGGACCGTATTGATGGTGCTCGTAGGAGATAAGGCCGTCCCGAAGCCCGTCACCGCGGGCCTCCGCGAAGGCGGCCTGGCCGAGGTCGAAGGAGAAGGACTGAGGGAAGGGCTCGTCGTCGTCACCGAGGACGCCTACAACCTCACGGGGGAGACGAAGGTCCACGTCGTCGGGGACAAGTAACACGCATGCCCAAGGATTCCGCCCTCGGCCGGTTCGCCACGCGCCACTCCGTGTCCGTCGTCTTCATCTGCGCCGCGCTCTGTTTCGCCGGGGTCTACGCGGCCCTGACCCTCTCTTCGGCCGTTTTCCCCCAGACGAACTTCCCGCGCGTCGTCATCCTCATCGACAACGGCGTCATGCCGGCCGACGAGATGATGGCGACCATCACCCGGCCCGTCGAAGAGGGCATGAAGGACATCCCGGGCGTGGCCACCATCCGCTCGGCAACGGGGCGCGGCTCGGCGGAGGTGAACGTCTTCTTCAACTGGAAGGTCGACATGGTCCGGTCGGAGCTCTATGTCCTGGGCCGGCTGTCCCAGATCCGCGCGACGCTCCCGGCGACCGCCGAGGCCGAAGTGTACCGCGTGACCTTCTCCAACTTCCCCATCATCGGCGTCAGCTTGATCAGCCCCAAACGGGACCTCACCAAGCTCTGGGAGATCGCCCGTTACGAGCTCAAGCCGCGTTTTCTCCAGATCCCCGGTATCGCTCGGGTGGACCTGGTGGGCGGCCGGACTCCCGAGTACCATATCGTCGTCGATCCGGTCCGCCTGCGGGCGGCCGGACTCACCCTCGCGCAGGTCACGGAGGCCTTGAACCGGAACAATTTCGTGGCATCCACGGGCCTGCACGAGGAGGACAGGATGCTCTACCTGGCCGTGGTCGACGGCCGCGTCCGTTCGCTCCGGGACATCGAGAACTTCCCGGTGACGATCGCCGCCGGGCATCCCATCCTCGTCCGGGATTTCGCCCGGGTCGAGCGGGGGCCCGAGCCCGTCTTCAACGTCGTCACGGCCGACGGCCAGGAGGCCGTCCTGCTCAACGTTTACAGCCAGCCGGACGGAAGCACGCTGGACATCGCCAAGGGCCTGAGGAAGGATCTCGCCTCTCTGAAAAAGGAGCTCCCGGCGGACCTCAAGCTCTCGTTCTTCTACGACCAATCGCTTCTCGTCCGCGCCTCGGTCCAGAGCGTATGGGAAGCCATCCTTTTCGGCCTCGTCCTGTCGGTCTTCATCCTCTATTTCTTCCTGAAGGACTGGCGGACGACGTTCGTGGCCATCCTGGTCATCCCGGTCACCGTGCTCGTCACCCTCGTCTCCATCAAGGCCGCCGGGATGTCATTCAACCTGATGACCCTGGGAGGGATCGCGGCCGCTATCGGCCTCGTCATCGACGACGCCATCGTCGTGGTCGAGGCCATACACACCAAACGGATGTGCGGTCTGGAGCGCCTGACCGCGACGCGGGAGGCGATCGGCGAGATCGCCCGGCCCCTTGTCGGCTCGACCCTGACCCCGATCGTCGTGTTCATCCCCCTCGCCTTCTTGGAAGGGATCACCGGGGTCTTCTTCCGCGCCCTGGCCCTGACCATGGTCGTCGCCCTGCTAACGTCCCTCGTCCTGGCCGTCACCCTGACGCCCTCCCTGGCCGCCTGGCTCATCCGTTCGGTGAGAGGCGAGAATCCGGAGGCCTGCGGCGAGACGGTCAACGCGCAAAGGAGGGCGAGACCATGCGGGTGCACTACGTTCTGAACCACGGTGGGACGCCGGCGTCCAAGCTGGCCGACGTCGAGATCCACTTCGAGGAGGGGCTCCTCGCCGGCCTGGAGCTGGTGGGATGCTCACCGTCTGGCGGTCGAAGAAGGGGGACGCGCCGACCGTGCTCGTCCCCTCCCGCTCCTACGCCACCGCCGGGGGCTGCCCGCTACTTCGAGAACGCTGCGCTCCTCGGTCGACGGCGCCCCCTCCGCGGCGGGGAACGGCGAGGACCCGGGCGGCGAAGCTCGCTGTCCGGCGGTTCAAGGACTACGTCCGGGACGAGTACCGCAAGATCGCGGCGCTGCCCGACGAGCCGCCCGTTCCCCGCGGAGCGAAGCGGCGGGAAAAAATCCGCCGCCCGCTAGTTCCCCCCGGGGGGACACTCCCCGCCCGGTTGGAGTGTCCCCCGACCCCTGCGGAGAAGCTGCCTCCCGGCGGGCGTCCACGATTGCCCAAGGTTGGTGTTCTCGATAAAGCAGGTGAAAAGCGACCCCCGCCGGACTTACAATCAA